>NZ_AP018227.1:2295756-2522537 GCF_002368095.1 Calothrix parasitica NIES-267
CAGTTAAACCATGACGGTATTTTTAGCAACTTTTTTAACGGGTTTAGCAATCATTTTCATCCCTGCGGGTGTTGCTAAAGTTAAACCCCGACGCACTGGTGTTAAAGGACGTTTATCTGTTCTTGACACCTCGTATTGCGATAAAATTGTCGCTAAAACCAGCTTCATTTCATACATTGCAAAAGCCAGTCCGATACAGCGACGATTTCCACCACCAAAGGGGAAAAATTCATAGGGACTAAATTGTCTTTCTAAAAATCTTTCTGGCTTAAACTGCTTCGGTTCTGGGTAAATTTCTTCGCGATAATGGGCTAAATAAATACTCGGAATTATCCAAGTTCCTTCCGGTAATTTATAGCCACCAATTTCAATGTTCGATGATGCAATTCTAGGAGTTGCATTCGGAACAATAGGATAAATACGCAAAGTTTCTTGACAAACTGCTGTCAAATAAGGCAGCTTCGCAACTGCATTCGGTTCTGGATTCTCCCCTAAATCATTTAATTCCTGAAGTAATTTTTCACGTACTTCTGGTAAATAATCAACCCAGTAAAAAGCCCAAGTCAAAGCAGAAGCAGTAGTTTCATGTCCTGCAAATAGCAGCGTCATTAACTCATCGCGTAATTCCTGGTTTGACATTGCTGTACCATCTTCATAGCGTGCAGACATCATCAAACTTAAAATATCTTCGCGATTTTGGTTCGATTCAGCCCGACGCTCATCAATTAAAGCATAAATTAAATCATCAATTTGCTTGCGTAAGTACAAAACTCTACCCCAAGGACTCCACCGACTCCAATCCTTTTGTAAAATGGGGAAAAACATCCCAGCAGACAACAAAGGAGAACTCAAAAAATCCAATAGCGAGGAAATTTTGAGACGAATTTTTTCTAAACGGTCTCCTTCATCCAAACCAAAAACCGCTTGTAAAATTACGCTCAAAGTTATTTCTTGCATCGACTCGCGGATATTGAAAGGTTCTCCCGTCTTCCATTCATCGCTTACCTGCTGCGCGATTTCACCCATAGTCACACCATAAGCCCGCATTCTATCTCCATGAAAAGGGGGAGCCAATAACTTACGCTGACGCTGGTGACGACTTCCATGCAATAACAACACAGAATTATCCCCAACCAAAAACTTGAGAATCCGACTTCCCTTACCAGTTTCTAGAGAATTAGTATCAGCCGTAAAAATCTGTTCCAACGCTTTGGGTTGACCAAAGTAAACCACACCACTACCATCCTTTTGCGGAATACTAAAGCTATCACCATAAGTTTGAGCGTTTTGTTCGAGATATTCAAAAGGTTGAAAAACAAACTTAATGCGTCTGAGAAATTTAGGCATTTCAACCGCTGGTGGCAGATTGTAAGTAGATGTCATAATCACTTGGAGGACTTTCAATAGGTCTAAGTTATATTGTGACGAAAAAATTAGTTAACAGTAAGCTTTCGATTTTGATGCCAATTATAAATGGGCTTTAAATCCCAAATTAAATAAATACCGCTTTATTCATTTTGCTACTCACGGTTCCGCAAATAGCATAAATCCGGAATTGTCAGGAAATGTGGCAAATGCAGAAATAGCGAAATCCTTATTACTGGGCTGTTTGGTTAGCTAACAGCAACGCCAAAAACTTAAACTCTTTCAACTTACTGCGGCTCGGAATAACCCACGGGGGTGGATTCACTGAGGTAACAACTTGATTTTAAACTTCTAACAACATATCGGGAACTTGATATTAACTAACTTATTCACATAGTTTTATATGTTAGATAAATTTTCAAAATATACAATAAGCAAATAGCTGCATGTTATTTATAATTCATCAATATTACTGAGATTAAATAAAAAAATCATAAAAAACCTCTGTTTTTATCATCAAATTTAGATATTATTTTGTATCTCTAAGTACTGGTAAAAGCTTGAAAAATAAGTACTAGATTTACTGATGTCGGATTAAAAAAAGTGTAATAACGTATCAAAAAAAATGTCCAAAAACAAGAGAAAAAACAGTACTTTTGACGATATTGTGCCAGATTTTTAAACTGTACTAAGGGATTGTATATCGGTTTTAATTAAATGTACGGTATTGCTATACACCTCCAGCTACGAAGTATAAAAAGTAAAATTAAGGGGAGTTAGTTATTCAGAGTTATCTACCGATGGAAGTTCATTAAATATGAGTGAAATATGGCTACTAAAATCAATAAGTTCGATGATAGTAATCCTCAAAGCCAAAATTCCTTCTCGTCGGTATCAAAAAATGCTCTACCTCAGTCTCCTACGAACAATTTAGATGTTTCTGCGGCTACCTATTTAGGTGGAAAGGATAATGATTCTACAAATGCAGTTGATATTTCCGCTGATGGAAATTTCGTAATTGTAGGAGGTTCTTTAAAAAATGCCAACTTGGGAGGAAAAGAAACCGAACTTCTTGGTGGTGGTGATGGAACAATTGTCCGTTATGATTCTCGAACCAATGAAGTTGTAGCAACAACTGTTCTACCAGGGGAAGTACTGGATTTAGAAGTCTCGAAAAATGGCGAGATTGCTGTAGCTTATGAAGGTGGGGTCGCTGTATTAAACGCCGACGCTACAGAAGTAAAATGGAGTAAATCTATTAGTGGTGTATCTCGTGTCGCAATTTCCGATGGTGGAAAAGTCGGTATTGTACGAGATATCGAAGGTCGAGATAGAGCTATTCTCTTTGACAATAGTGGAGAACAACTCCAAGAATGGAATACAGGTAAATGGAATCGACAATATGAAGATATAGCTGTTACCGACAAAAATGGAGGTATGGTTTTTGCGACGGGATTCGAGCAAAAAACCAGGATTTTACAGGTTGCTTTTACTCAAGCATGGTCTTATGAAGGAAAAGACCTGTGGAAGAATTACGACTTTGATAATAAAGACATCTACGCAGAAAACTTGATGGCTGACACGAGAGGACAGCGTGTAGCTATCGGGGATGATGGACAACTATATGCTTCCTATTACGTGAATGGAGGTACCGGATTTTCAATTTTCTATCGCGACCCTTTCGATTTATCTGAAAAGGTAAAAGACGATAGAAAAATTGAGACAGATAAATACAATACTCCTACTAACGTCAATTCGATAAAAATGACTTGGTACGGTCGTTATGACCTTGAAAGTGGTGAGTTGCTTAAAGGTCAATCTTTATTAGGTCGTCTTAATAGTGGTAAAGGTAACTCTGTCGATGTAGATTCAATTACAGCTACAGAAGACGGAACCGTAATTTTAGCTGGAGCTGCGGGAGCTAGAATTGCAAACCGAGATATCCAAACCATCGAAGGAGAAACAGTAAACGAGTATAAAGGTTTCGAGGGATATCTTGCAGTTATCAGTCCAGATTTGAAAGAAAGACGCTCTTGGACACCAATCACAGATAGCGACGGAGCAGTAGCTGCATATAGTGACGGTAAAACAGCAGTAGTTACAACAACTGATTTTGAAGGAAATCAAATTACCCACAATGCAATACAAGATGATGCTGGTGGTAAAAACGACGGTTATTTGATTGTAATTGGTGGGAATGATGTAGCTCCTGGAACAAAACCAGTTACACCGGGAGAAAATCCACCACCAACCGAAGAACCTCCCGAACCTCCCGTTGGTGGTGGAAATGAAACTCCCATCGAAGGAAAAGATATTCTAGCTGTCAGCACCCTTGAATCTTACGGTGGAAGTCAAGACAATTCTAAGAATGGAACTGTTGAATTATCCTCCAATAACGAACTTAATATACAAGGAAACCGCTGGCAAAAACTGGAAATTAACTCTACCATTACCGAGAAAAGCGTTCTACGTTTTGAGTTTGCTGGTGACGGTAATGGTGATATTCAAGGTATCGGCTTCGATAATAATAATGCTATCAATGGTCAGGATGGTAAACGTTTCTTCCAAGTTGATGGTAGTCAAAGCTGGGGTATTGAAAATCTGAGTCAATTCATTGTTGGTAAATCAGGTGGGAAAGATATTTATGAAATCCCAGTTGGTGAATTCTTTACAGGGGATTTCGACTTCCTGACAATTGCTAATGACGATGACCGAAGTAACCCTGACTCTGAAAGTAAATTCAGCAACATCAGATTATTTAGCGATACTCCTCCCCCAATAGAAACACCAAAAGAGACACCACAGACACCAGGAGAGACTCCCAATTCACTTAATATTTCCATTGATGGAGTCACACAAAGCGAAGAAGTTTTATCCTACGGTGCAGAAAGTCAAAACAAAAGCATAGTTTCAACCGTAAAAAACGACAAGTTGAAGTTAGAGAAAAATGGTTGGAGACGCTTGGATATCACTGGATACGAAGTCACTGAGGATACTGTACTCAAATTTGAGTTTGCAGGTAATGATAAAGGTGAGATTCAGGGTATTGGTTTCGACAACGACAATAAAATTAGCGGTATCGATAGCAATAATTTCTTCCAAGTTGACGGTAGTCAAAGCTGGGGTATCGAAGAGCTAAATGATTATATCGTTGGTTCCGAAAGCGGATTCACGCAGTATTCGATTAATGTAGGAGATTTCTTTACTGGTGAATTTGATTTCTTAACCATCGCTAACGACCATGATGTTGCGAACCCAACTGCTGTTGGAGAATTCAAAAATATCGAACTAATTGGTTAATTGATAGGGAATATCCCAGTTTTGCAAAAAGCCAAAATCCTAGAAGGGTGTTGAGTAAAATATTTGTTCAAAATTGGGATGCTCCCAATTGGTTCTGTTTTCCATGAATAGCGGGGTTTATATCGCAAAGTAGACCGGGAATATTATTCCCGGTCTAATAACGTAAGTCCTGTAGCAATTTTATATGAGTCGTGAGAAAGATAAGTGTGAGAAACCCGGTTTTTCCAAAAAACTGGGTTTCTCAAATCTCATAAATGATTTCGGAATGCTATATAAATCTCAAATATTGCAGCAGTGGCTCTATTCCAGATTTATTGTGGTGAAAGTGTATTTTCTGATGATGAAATTACAAAAAAAACCGGGTTTCTTTGGAGTTATCGAGAATAGTTAAATATGCTGCTTTCTTGGACTAAATTTTTTGGAAGCTTATGGCTTGCTTAAGAGAATCTAATTTTAGTTTTATATCGATATACATGATGAATTATTATAATTTTATTTTATTTAGTTTTTAAATATAATTGTTTTAATGCCAGTAAATATACTGTATTTATAGATATTAAAAAAATAAAAAATTAATTATTAGCATCGACTTTTATTAAAATTTTTATATTTGTTTTGTATGGTTGGAGACTTGCCAAAGAATGAGAAATATTAATATATTTACTGAGGTTGTATAAAAAAAAATGAATTAAATTATCAAAATATGTTTTTAAATAGCAGGGAAAAAAAATTGTTTTTGTGATGGTGTGGCTTTAAACTTTACTGGGGTGGTTTTGATTGAATGTACGGTAATAGTATATACCTTGCCACAAAGGATAAAACTATAATAAAAAGTTAGTTATTCAGAAATATCTACCGATGTAAATTCATCCAAATTAAGTGAAAGATGGATACAACTCTTCAAAAATCGGTACAAAACAACGCTATACCTCAGTCTCCTACAAATAATTTAGATGTTTCTGCTGCTACTTATTTAGGTGGTGCAGAAGATGACTTTACCAATGCAGTGGGAATTTCTGCTGATGGTAAATTCGTCGTTGTAGGAGGTTCTTTAATAAATGCTAACCTCGGAGTTACAGAGACTGAACTTTTAGGTGGTGGTGACGGAACAGTTATCCGTTACGATTCTGAAACCAACCAAGTTGTTAGTTCAACTCGTTTACCGGGAAAAATCGTAGATTTAGAAGTCTCGAAAAATGGAGATATTGCTGTTGCTTATGAGGGTGGAATCGCAGTTTTAAATAGCGATGCTACCCAAGTTAAATGGAGTCAATCCCTAAGCGATGTTTTTCGTATTGCTATCTCTGATAGTGGTAAAGTTGCTGCGATAGAAGACACAAATGCAGATAAGGCTTATCTATTCGATAGTAACGGACAGGAACTGCAACAGTGGACAACAAGTAGCGATAGCAATCACTTTTATGATATAGCCGTTACCGACCAAGAAGGAGGTATGGTTATTGCAACAGGGTACAAACAAAAAACCTCAGATTTGCAGGTTGCGTTTACTCAAGCATGGTCACATACAGGACAAAACCTATGGAAAAACTATGATTTTAGCGCTACAGATATTCAATCTGAAAATGTAATGGCTGATACCCGAGGAGTTCGGGTTGCAATCGGACGTGATGGAAAGTTATATGCTTCATATAAAATAAACGGTGGAACTGGCTCTTCGATTTTGGCTAGTGACCCCAATGATTTATCAGAGAAGCTTGGTAACGATAGAAAAATAGAAACAGACAACTATAACCGTCCTACCAATGTCGGTTCAATCAGTATGGTTTGGTACGGTCGTTATGACCCCAAAACTGGTGAATTAATCAAAGGTCAATCTTTATTATCTCGTCTCAATAGCGGTAAAGGTAACTCTGTCGAAGTAGAATCAATCACAGCCACAGAAGACGGTACGGTAATTTTAGCTGGAAGTACGGGAGCGAGAATTGCAAATCGAGATAGTCAGACTATTGAAGGAGAAACCGTAAGCGAATACACAGGTTTTGAAGGATATATTGCAATTGTCAGTCCCGATTTAGAGCAAAGAATTTCATGGACACCAATAACAGATGGTAAGGGAGCGGTAGCAGCATCCCGTAATGGTAAGACAGCTGTAGTTACAACCACTGATTTTGCAGGGGAGCAGATTACTCACAATGCTGTACAAAATACAGCAGGTGGTAAAAATGACGGTTATTTGTTGGTGATTGGTGGTAACGATGCACCTCCGGGAACAGAGCCACCAACAGATGTAGATAATCCCATACAACCAGGTGGAACAGGTAGTGAAAATCCCACACAACCAGGTGGAACAGGTGGTAATAATCCTACGCAACCGAATGGAACAGGTGGTAATAATCCCACACAACCAGGTGGAACAGGTGGTGAAAATCCCACACAACCAGCAGGATTAATAGACTTAACCAATATCGACTTAAATGGAGACAATCAAGTAGATAAAAAAGTCAACATCAACTTCCTCGACGTAAAATCAGATGCTGCTTTTAACAACTCAGTAGGGTATTACGCTATTTCAAATATTAATGGTGCTATAAAAGATGCTCTGACAGGAGAACTAATCAACCCAGAAGACGAAGGTTATGCAAAAGCAGCGCTACAACAACGTGTAGAAAATTTACAAATTAGACGGAATAATAAAACACCTGCTTCGGAGTTAAACTCTGGAGTCATGCTAGTACCATTCTTAGTTGCTAACGGTACCGCAGAAGAATGGATAGAACAAAATAGCGATAATCAAGAAGGAAATCTTCCAATCGCTTACTTTAGCTTCCTAAATGCAAATCCAGATAACAAACAACATATTCGTCAAGTAGGAAACGAACTTCAATTTGAAGACCTATTCAATGGTGGAGATAACGATTTTAATGATTTTGTCGTCAAAACTAACATCGATTCTGCCGTATAAAAACTGCAATGGCTTAACTTTCCGCAAAATCCAAAATCCAAAATTCTTTGACTTTAATCTTGTAGAGAATCAGAAATAAAGCCAAGTCGAAAGTTAAAAATTAAAGAGTTAATAAAAAGCTTTGCTAATGATTATTTCAAAAGTATGACTTTATACATATAAATAGGAGAGGTAAATTAAAATGTAAAGGTAAATTGAGAGTGAGAGGAGGAGAGAAGAAGAATCAATTTAAAACTCTTAACTTCGTCTTGGAAAGTTTTGGGGAACGCCATTTGCTCTACTTGGGGAGACACACCATTTGCTCTACTTGGGGAGACACGCCATTTGCTCTACTTGGGGAGACCCCAAGACCGCAATGGCTCCCCAAGACCGCAATGGCTCCGGAAACCGACACCCCAAACTTTCCGCTAACTCCTCACTCCTAACTCCCGTTAGGGTTAAGCTTTTCTTGAGTAGTATTCCACTACTAACAGTTCGTTAACGCTTAAAGCGACCCATTCGCGTTCGCAAAGGCCATTTACTTTACCAGTCAAATTGTTTTTATCAAACTCTAAATGACTGGGAAGATTAGCTAAACCGGGATATTGCAAATTGGTTTCTACCAACTGCTTAGAAGCATCCTTATTTTTAACACCAATGACATCTCCGGGACGACATTGATAGCTAGCGATGTTAACTTCACGACCGTTTACATGAACGTGTCCATGATTAACTAATTGACGTGCAGCGGGAATAGTTGGAGCCATTCCCAAACGGAAAACGGTATTATCCAAACGCATTTCGAGCATTTGTAGCAAAATTTGTCCGGTAGAACCGGTGACTCGTCTTGCTTTACGGATATAACGCACCATTTGCTTTTCGGTTAAACCGTAATTAAACTTGAGCTTTTGCTTCTCTTCTAAACGGACAGCATACTCAGAGCGTTTTTTACGGTTTTGACCGTGCTGTCCGGGAGGATAAGCACGTCTAGCAGTTTTACGGCTTAATCCTGGTAATTCACCTAGGCGGCGTGTAATTCTTAATCTAGGTCCTCTGTATCGGGACATTATCGCTCCGTTAATTCAATCTTTTAATATTTTACTCAGACATAACATTATAGAGGCGGAATGAATAATATGGAATGGGGAATGGGGAATTGGGGATTGGAAATTGGTTATGGCTAAAGGTTAGTTAACAGATTAGAGTAACGATATCAAACCATGTTTACAAAATTGTTTTTCACAATTTTTACCCATTAGCCATTACAAATTAGCTATTACCAATTAGCTATTCCCTATGCTTAAAAAAATGAGATAGCATTACACAAAGGTGTTTGGAGAATTTCCATGCTTGGATTTCGTCGTTTTGGAAAGGTTCGCGATTTAAGTTCTGTAAGTTATGAAACAAAAATGATTTCTCAGCAGCGACTCAATTTAAATAGTTTTAAATTAACAGCTAAATTAACAGCTAAGCTAATGACACCTGTTTTAGCGATGGCTAGTATACTTAGCACGGCTTTACCTAGTAATGCTATAAGTAATCCTTTTAGAAGAAATCAAAATGAATACCGCGTATGTGCTGCGCGTCTTTTAAGTGTCGGTATTCCACCAGAAGCAACAAGTAATGCTTGTGCTGCTGCACTTCGACCAAAAGAAGTATCTGCATGTGTAGGTCAAATTCAGCGGAAAACCCAAATTCCCGCAACGGACTCGCTTTCTTTCTGTGGACAAGCACGTCGTCCGAATGATTTAGCTACTTGCGTAGTTGGTATTGGTACTAAAAGTCAGGAAACAGTTAATCCACTTATTTTAAGCTACTGTAGCCGCAGCCTATTACCAGTTAAATTTGCTCAATGTGTGGTCGGTTTGCGTTCTGAAATTGATTTTTCACCCACACAAGCAATGGATAACTGTATTAGCGCTAGCGACCGAATCAGTAATGTTGTACCTCTATCAAGACCCTCGGTACCCTCTGCTCCTCCCACTGGAGGGTTTAGCCCAACTTTTGAAACTATCCCCGCTCGCTAGAGTAGGGTAATTGGTGATGGGTAATTGGTGATGGGTAATGTTAATGTTAATTAACAATGCCCAATTCCCAATCCCCAATTAAAAAACAGGTCGGGTTTGCACCGCAAATAAACCCAACCAATAAAATTATTTAATTTTATTTTTAGACGTATTTTGTTAGAATCAAAAAATTGGCATAATCGGTAGTCGTTTTTACGACTGCTGATTTACTATTCTTCTTTTTTACCGAAAACCATCTGGAGAGCCATTGGCGCTCCTCCGACTTCATGGTACTTGTCAGCCCAAGCACGAATGACTTGATCTAGTTCTTCTAGAGCGTCTTCTATACGTTCGGGTGGGATATCCATTTCTTCTAAAACTCGCATTGTGTTCCGCTGTCTCTCCGACCACTCTCTCATCATGCGGAAAAAACGTGCTGTATCTTCCACCATAATGTAGGTGCGCTCTTCGTCACTTGCAGTTGCATAATAAGGACGGGTAAGAGCATAGAAGGGCATTCCCCAAGGTGAATCAACTCGTGTCACCGTGCTTGAATAAAGCAAGCGACGTTTGATATGTTCTGCTAAAGCCTCGCTCAAAGGCATTTGGTGTCTTTGGGGCAAGTCTTCTTGGGAACGTTTGTGAAGAAATTCAATTAACTCTAAAAATTCAAAAGAGGTAATTAATTGAGCATCAGGCAGATTTTCAGGTAATTTTTGTTCAATCTGTCTTTTTTCCTCAGATGTCAAACTAGTTCCAGGAATTCGCGAACGTCCCGGTTGCCAAGGATATTTTTCCATCCATACATAAGGAAACTGAATCAAATAGCGTGGCTCCTGAGAACCAAGCATTTTCAACAGTCTTCCTTCAGTCAGCGCTTGTCTGACTTCTTCTACAATGGCTTTCACCCGCTTCGGCTCTAAGTGGTGCAAATGACCGGTCATTCGCAGGTTTTGCCCCTGCTCCAGATAAGTCATATATATCGCACACTTAGCTGCTGTTGCGGCAGCATCTAAAAATGCCCCGTGCCTGTGCCCGCTAGTTCGCATGGCACTGAAAGCCAGATAAAGCATGATCTGATCCATCGCGCTGGGGTCAAGACGTTTGATCAGATCAGTATCGTTATGCATATTACAAACTGTTGAATAGCAGGTTTACAAAATCAAAAATGACGGGAAAGTAAGTAGTATACACCCGAGCGCAGGTTATGTGTTTACTTTAATTTATCTATTATGCAATAACTAAGGGTCTTAGTGGTAATCATAAACAAAATTTTACCCGTATTTTTACAGGAGAAAGTAAAAACTTATCTTGTTATTAAAATTGCCACCATCTTTTTTCCCGCGTCTCCACCAACTTATGTAGGGTAGTAATTCAAGGATATTACACCCGAAAATACCAGTACAATGGGGTTTCGATTGAGACTCTTATCTATCCCATAACTAACATCATTAGCAGGGCGTGTCTTTTTACATGCCTGCAAAGATGTATGTTAACAGCTCTTAACCGTTGATGTGGCTTACTATATACCAGTAATTAGTTAGGAGTAGTAAGTATTAAGTAGTAAGTAGTAAGTAGCAAGTGAATTAGCATCGCTATTTGAAAAAGATTACCCATTACCCATTACCCATTACCTATTACCTTTTACTCGCTGTTGCTGTAGTTTCTCGATGCTGAAGGCTGCTGCTCCGAAGGTAACTAGTAGAACTCCGATAATTTGTGTGATTGGTAAAGTCTCTTGAATTATTATTCCGGCGAAAATTACTGTTAAAGCTGGAACGGTAGAACTGATTAGTCCCGCTCTTGTTGCTCCTAGTTTGCGAATACCAAAGTTATTTAGCAGGTAACCACAAAGGGTTAGTACTCCCAAAATGAAGGTGCTTAATATCAGTTCTAAAAAGTTGGTTGAGTTTAAGACCAAACTCCAACCTGAAGATGGCAAGAATATGATGATGAAGCACAAGCCAATGAAGCACAAAAATAGCATTGTGGCAAAGTTAATCAAGGTAAAAGAAACTGGATGCAGTCTTGAGGCGCAAATACGGGTTAATATCACGTAGAATGCAAAACTTATTCCAGCGAAAATTCCTGTAGCACTTCCGAGTGAAACATTACCCGGACCGCTGGAGCTACCCCCTAATACCAAAACTATTCCTAAAACAATCATCGCGTAAGCGAAAGCGCGAAATTTGCTCGGAACATCCCGAAACAGAAGCCATGACAGTATTCCACTCGCAATCGGATATACAAACAATAAGGCGATCGCCATTCCGGTGACAAGTTGACCGATAGACAAGTAGAGCATCACTTGGGATAAAAATAAAAAGCCCCCACTGATAACTGATAGCATCAGTACCCTCCTGTTTGTAAGGGCTGTAGGATTTGAGTTGCTTTTGATTGAATCTATTAAATTTTGTAAATCGCTCCAAACTCTGGGGTGTAAGATGGGTGCCAAAACCAACATCATAGGCACAACTACCAACATTCTCAGCATTAAAACAAATAGGCAATTCCCTAAAGTTGGGGATATTAATTGATCTAAATCAAAGACACCAAATACCTGGGAATTTGGCTGAAATATTGCTTTAATTGCAACGTTGTAAATAGATGTGGCTACAGCAGAAAGTACAATTAGCAATAATCCCTGGGGACGCTGCTTAAATACCTCTATTTGCTGAGCAATTGGTGGTTGTGGTGTGGTGGGTTGTCTGACGACTTCTGGAACAGTTTGAGGGGATGTTTCTGGTAAAGAAACATTAGCTCCTCTGACAGTAGAGGTTGCTGTGGTGGTATCTTCTGCTGGACGAATTACTCGGGGGAATTCTTCCAATAAGTTTGATGAAGGTGTCTGTTGTTGTGGGGTTTCTTCTTCAATTCTGGGAGAATCTTCTATATAATCAACTTCTTCAATGTAATCAACCTCTTCTAACTGTTCGTCTATTGGAAGCTGGGTTTGAATATTTTCTCTGGAAGTATCTTGTAATTCTTGCTTGAGACGATTTACCAGTTCGACTAAAATAGCTTCCCCTTGTTCTTGTTGCAATGACATTCGAGATAATTGCTGGGAAAGGCTACTTTGATAATCTTCTAAATCTTGTTGTAGGGTGTTAAAAGCGTTATTAAAAGCATTACTGAGAGATTCAGATTCTTGATTTTGAGTTTGGGTGTATGTTCCAGATTGAAGAGTTGTGTTGACCGTAGGTTGTTGATTTACTAATCTTTCAAGTGAAGTTTGCAACTGTACGGAAATATGATTTCCTAAAACTTGCGCTAGCTGACGCATCAACACTTGCAACTCATCAATTTGTCTTCCTCCTTGTAATTGCTCCTTTTCCTCTTGCAGACGCTTAATATCGTCAGCCAAGCGGATTTTTTCACCCTGTAGGCGCTTGACATCATCCTGCAATGATTTGAGCAAATTCCGCTGGATAATTTGTAATTCCTCAGTGACAGCCCGTAAGGCAGATTCGGCTGAACCGTATGGCTCGCCTGCTCTACGTGACTTTTCTGGTCCGTTATCAAATCGTCCCATTAATCCTTATCCTCTGCCCCTTATTTGACCATCTTCGTGGCTTGCTATTGACCTATTTGGCGCTAAGATTATTACTAGTATTCTTGTATTGTCTCAGTAATCGTTGTTTTTATCTAAATCAATTAATATAAAGTAGTATGGGAGCTTCTTAAAAAAATATCATCAATAAATGAATTTATAAAATTTATTTTGCTATTCAAGGGTATTATTTTTATCATCATGAAACAACCTGATGCAGTTGGTACTAAGTGCTTTTATATCTGGTGATTAGCCATAAAATAGGTGCTAATTACATAGGTAATTATGTATTTTTTATATCATGAACTATCATTATTAACTGTCATTTTACCTATAGATGTGCATTGAAAAAATAAACAAATAGATATTCTAATACAAGTTATTAGTTTTGGTTAAAAATATTTGGCAACAATTAATATACGGTTTTTCTGGATATAGGTTGACTTAATTTCATACTTTAAATATTACCTTCATACTTAATTAAACGCACTGAAATTCATGATACATCTTACACTCAGAATCACAAAAATCCGCATTAAAATTAACGATTATGCAAGAACAATAGCAACTCCCTCGATAGTTAACTACTTAGGTGTTGCCATTATAAAGATAGTCCAGAAGCTATTTTTTTTAACAGCTACTGTGGAATAAACCCAAATAATAGTGTATTATCTTTTGTCATCCTGCAATAGGAATAAAAAATAGAGGATAAATATAAAGTTTTGCAATCCCCCGACGAGCATTTTGAAAAATTAGAAGCGATTTTAAAAAAACATGCTGAAGCTCTAGAAGCTGAAGTCCGCGCTCTACAGCAAGAAGATGAAACAGCAAAATGGAGTTTAGCTTGGAAGCGAATTTATAATTGGCGATTTTCAAAAGCTTTTGCACGTCAGAAGATTTTTCGTAACTGGGGTGCTGATGCTGCTGGGTGGGGATTATTCCCAGAAATGTTTTATCCGAATCGCGGAAATCAGGAAGGTTGATGGAGAGATTGGTTGGTTTAGTGATGAATAGAAGCGAACAACTTTCTCCCCTGCTTATTCAATAAGTAATCTTCTACCGGGAAGACAATAATCTTATATTTTTCTTATAGTATAATCCTTACAATTAAAGGCTTCCTCACTTAAAGCTACAGTTGGCTGTACTGCACAAGGAAGTTGTTGATTATTGTCAAAAAATCGACATTTATAGCAAGGCACAGAAGATAAACGTTTAAGAGTAACAGCTTGGTTGTATAATTCTTTGCGATGGTTAACTTGTTTAAAAAATAGAAAAGCTAAAGTAATTACAAAAGCCACAGGAAGTACCGCTAGACCAATTTGGACGGGTGTAATTTCTCTTGAAGATGGGATATTAGGTGATACTTCGCTGATACTTTTCTGATTTGAACTTTCTGTTTCAGTTGCCATTTTGACTTTAAATGATTGCAATTGCGAATGCATCTGATAAAATATTAATTAAATTATCTCTGAATAAAATTTATTTTTTAATGTTTTTTAAAATTTTTTATTTTATTAACATTATATTAACTGTATCATCGAAAAAAAACAGAATCAGTATAAATTTGAATAATTTTAAGTATTTATTTAGAAGTTAATTCTAAGAGATGATTGATAAATATGATAAGAGTGAATATTTAATTTTTGATGCTATTAGCTGTTACTTGTTATCTTCTATACAGCTACTCAATTAAGATAACAAGTACTGCTACAGTTGAATTAATCTAAAAAAAATTGCGGTATATTTATTAATCCACAACTGAAACCCTTGAAGGATAAACGGTATCAGCAATTAATACTGGTCTTTCTTTGTACTTTAATTCCATTTCTTTCTTCAAAGCAGAAGTCCAAGTTAATTTATAGTTTTTTTCCAATTCAGCAAGTCGAAATGGACGCACTACACCTGTTACAGCAACTGTTTGTCCGCTGTTTACAGCCATTGCAGGAGTAGGATTTAAAACTAATAAATCTTGTTGACCAAGTAGATTATCTTCGTCCAAGGTGAACATTTTCGGATTTTTAATATTTTCTATTTCTCCGGTCAATGCTAACGTCCGATTGTAGTATTTTGTAGGATTATCTGCAATATCGTTTACTTCTGGTGCTAAAGCGATATGTTGAGCAACGATAGCAGTTCCATCCTTAAAATCTTGATAAACTTTATCTTGTAATCTTAAATTAAATTCCTTTTCAAGTTTGGGTATATCTAATTTACGAACCGTACCCGTTACCTGCACTTCTGTATCTTTATTGTTTGGAAGCTCAAAGATTTTCCCAGATGCATTAATAATAACAACTGGCTGACTTTGAATAAGAAACCTTCTTTTTTTGACAGCGAAGGAAGTAGAACCGAGTTTTTCAATGTGTTTGCTTCTAATAGTGACAAACTTACCAACCAAATCTTCTTTTTCTCTAGATATTTCGGATACTGACATCAATCCTGGAGTCGCAGCAGGTTTTCGATTGAATATAAAGTAAAGACCAAACAAAAATCCAAAAAAAGCAATAGTGAAAATTATTTTTGGACTCCAATGAAAGCGATTTTGTGTTTGATTAGTCATTTTGTTAGGGAAGGTATTTGATAGAAGTAAATAAAATAAAAACAGTTAAAAGGCTGAGATAAAAAGCATCCCAGCCGAAGTAAAAAAAACTAAATAAATTTAATCCGAAATTGCAGAAGGATAAACACTATCAGCAACAAACACAGGTTTAGTACTGTAATCTGCTTCTAACTTCTCTTTAAGTTTTAAATCCCAACCTAAATCGTATTCTTTTTCAAATTCTGCTAATACAAAAGGACGAAGCACTCCAGTAACTGCTACCACTTCATCATCTTTAACGGGTACTTTGGGTCTAGGATTAAGGACTAACAAATCAGTCGCACCGAATAACTTCTCTTCGTCTAAAGTGAAGGTATTAGCATCCTGAATATCTTCAACTTCACCCACTACTGCAAGTCGCTGATTATAATATTTTTCAGGATTTTTAGTAATATCACCGGGGTCTGGTGATAATGCAATAGATTGAGCAATAATTGCAGGTTTGTTTTCGTATTCTAGATAGTACTGCTTGTCCAACTTCAAATTGTATTCGCGTTCTACGTCTGCAACTACTAAATTACGAACAACTCCTGTTACCTGAATTTCAATATCATCATCAGCAGGTAAAGTAAAAGGTTCACCCGAAGCATTTACAACCAAAATAGATTCGTTACCAAAGAATTTTTCATCACTTACAGTAAACGAAGCGGGGCCGACTTTCTCTTTAGGTTCGCTTCTTACAGTCACCGTTTTACCGGCTAATGCATCAGCATTGTTTGCAACTTCTTTAGTTGTAACGTTTCCCGCTCCAGGAACATTTGCTTCATCATTGCTGCAAGCGGGAAGCACAAAAGCTAATATAGCTAATAGAATCGCACCCTGAAATTTCCAAAATTTATTCATAAATCTACTCTTACTTTTACTGAGATAAAATCTATTTTTTTCGTGACTAATTTGTCTCATTCTCTTCGTTATTTTTTTGCAACTAATTACCTAACTTTCAAAAATTAGTTCAAAAACACTTGTCCGTCTTCCTGAATTCTTAAAACACCTTGGTTGTTATCAAACTTTGTTTTTTCATCCAAAGTAATTGTTAACATACCTTTTTCTTCAGAAGACATTGGCATTACTCGTAACAGTCCTTTATCTTCTCTTATCATAGTGATGGTTACAGGTGTAGGAACATCTTGTAGAGTTACTTCTTCTCCACCTTCTAAATATCGAACTTGAGTATGTGTAATAGCTTGATAGGAAATGCGAGTATTGGTATCGTTTTTTAATACTACGCTGACTTTACCCATCATTGGCTTGATAGTCGCGATAGCGTTAGCACGATTTTCTGGTATGGGAGGCTGTATAGGCTTTACAGAGGTATCCGGAGATATTATATTGATAGACTGGTCTACAGCTTGTCCGGTTTTCTTCCAGCGTTCGGTAGCAGCATTAGGAGTGCATCCTGCTGGTACTAAAATTTTATTATTATAAGGCTCTTCGTAGTAAATCTGAGGACAAGGATTACGTTTAGGATTAGGACGTTTAGGAACTGCAAATGCAGCTAAGGGAAGAAATGGAATTACAATTGCAACACTGCTCAAAATTCTTTTCAATACTTTATTATTTATTTTATTTTTAGGCATAAATACCTCTTTAAGGCTCCATTAATTAGTTAATTTAGTAGATGTAGGCAAATAGCTATTTTTCATATTCGTGAATAGATAAAAAATAATCTGTTAAGCCTAAAATAAAAGCAAAGTTTGAATTAGTTCAAAAAATAGCTTTTGAATTCATAGTATAAATTTAGATTTTTTTGATGATAAAATCTTCTAGCTGAGGCAAGAGTTATTATTATGATTACAATCTATCTTTAGAAAGAATGGTAAATATCTTGAGAAAGAGTAAAAATATTTTTTATTTTTTTATTTCAACAAATTTTTTCACCAACAAATATAGCGAAAAAATGCAACTAAGATATTTGATTATAAAGCTAAAAGTAAAGCACTATAAATCACTGCACCTAATCCAAAAGCCCAAAAACGACTTTCTCTTTCTTCAGGGAGTTCTTCTTTCAAAACGTTAAGAACTATTCCTCCTGCTATAAAAGCAAAAAGCACAGCTATTGCTGCTTCTCCAATTTGAGTACCGCTACCAATTACCCATCCAACAATAATTGCTGCTGCTAATATCCAGCGTCCGATACGGTCATAAACATGCTTATGGTTTTCTCGTAATCCGAAGTCGTTGACAATAAAATGTAGTCCCATAGCTAAACTATACAAGAATAAGTTTTCCATATCTGGCTCTTCTCGATGCATTAATAGATAGCCAATCAAAGCATTGTAGATAGCAAAAGAAGCAATATGTATCCAAAATATTCCTTGGGCTGTAATGTTTCCTTTTCCAGATTTTTCTTGGCTTTCACGAGATTCGATAGCCATTTTTTCTAAACCATAAAATACAGTTAATCCTAACAATGCTAATAAGTAGACGTGGTGTTCTAGATAAGAAAGAAAACCGTTTTCTGCTTCTTCTAAAACTACTTGATGTTCGCTTAATTCCGGTAGAATATGTACAAAAACGTAAGCAACCGAAACTCCACCCGCACCACTTAACCATCGACTGCGAGGAACTTGTACAAAGCGCAGTAGACCGCTAAATAAGTGAATTAGTGCTAAACCAATGGCGATAGCTGCGGTTGAAATAAAATTAAAAGATATGGGCGATAGTGATGCATTCATCAATTTATTATTAAGTTTGATTAATATTGTTTCAGCTAGGATTTATCCCTCGTGGAAAAAGCTAAGGATTTGGGGAAATAGGGGATAAAAGGCAAAATAATAAATTACATAGATAATTCTTGAGCATCTGGAAGGCAATGAGTAAACTATCAGATTTTACTCTAAATTAACTGCAAAATTAACTGTAATTTTCATATTTTCAAAACCATTACTACACGACCATATTTGATTGATGTGAGAAAATTGATAGAATCATAAAATTTTACAAATACAACCTATCTTCAGAATGAAATAAGGTTACATCTTAAGTATTAATTAGAATCAGCAAAATAATATTAGGACTTAGGCAACCGGCACGTTTTTTTGTAGCACCACCCCAGTACCGCTTCGCGGAAGTAAGAAGTAAAAAGTAAGAAGTAGCGGAAATTGCGGTCTTGGGGGAAACCCCCAAGAGCAAATTTCCAAGACAAAAAGTTTGATATCTGGGGCTTTTCAGCCATTTTTAATGGTTGCCTTATTTAAGCCGTGTTGTACTAGTGTTGTGACAATTGCGACTATTCCTGAATAGAGTGAAACTAGTTTTATCTAAATCCACAAATTCAGGAATGGTGACAAAGCTATGACTATTTTGCTCTGGGTAAGTCTTATAAGAACCGCTATAGATAAAATTTTTGAAAAAGTATTGAGAAATTAGAATCTCTTTGACCATTCATAGCTCCCTCAGAAAAAAGGGGGGTTTATTTTGAAAACCTAAATCTACTGATTAATAATTACTTGGGAGCATCCCAAATGTGTAAAAATATCATTTGTCATTGCGAGTGGAACGAAGTGGAACGACGCATTCACCCGAAGGGTGTGGCTCATCGCAAGACTTTGAGATTGCTTCACTTCGTATGTCCTATCGGACACGCTCCGCTAACGCAATGACAATCACAATCTTAATTTTGCAAAATCGGGATGCTCCCAATTACTTTTCTGAAAATCTGTATTTTTTGTAACAATAAATTAATTTAGTGTAAATATTTAGTGATTTTTATTGCTATATTGTCCCATAAGTACACTGAGTCGTTATATTTACTGAGATAAATTAAAGCTTTTTAAAGGCTTCATTTACATTTTTGAATGGCTTTATATAAAAAAAATATAAAAATTGCCTTAATTAGCTAGTCTTGACGGTTAAGAAAGGATATGCAAAGATTCTTTAAATAATAAAACCACCTAATGAAATACGGGTATATAAAGAAACCATAATACCTGGGTTAGCGTCTCAAGAGCCTATATACTATGTAATTGTCCATGAGTCGAAAAACTATTCTCGGCATTGCTTTTACTACAATTGTGTTAGCTAGTGCAATGAACACAAAGCCCGTACCGGGCCATACGTCTATGAGCAAACCAGATGTGAAGGATTCATTGTTAATTGCATCACGTCCGGTTAAGCTATCTTATACCGTTAAAACTAGGGATTTGGAAAAGTCTATATTTGAGAAAATTAATCAATATCGAGCTTCTAAAAAACTGCCAAAGTTAAAGCTAGATAGCAAAATTTCTAAGCAAGCAAGGATTCACAGTCAGAATATGGCTAAACACCGAGTTCCGTTTAGTCATAATGGATTCGCTAAAAGAGTAGATGGTATTTCCATCCGCTATAAAAGTGCATCTGAAAACGTTGCTTTTAACTTTGGCTACGAAGACCCAGTTGGAGAAGCTGTAAGGGGTTGGATTGAAAGTCCTACGCATCTTAAGAATATTAAGGGTAAATATAATTTAACTGGGATAGGTGTGGCCGTGAATAGCGAAGACGAATATTATCTGACACAAATTTTTATTCGTAGTAGATAAGTTTGATTTATTATTTTTTTAAGAATAAAGTGGTGTTTGACCGGAATTTCGAGATGGCAAACACTGCATTGATTTTTTAAGGATTCATGGAATTACAAGACTTTCAGGTTTGCGATCGCGATTTTGATGAAGCGACTTTATCGGAATATCTCAAATGTGAAGCGATTGCTGTAGATACCGAAACTATGGGACTCCTACCTCTAAGAGACCGTTTATGCTTGGTGCAGATAGCAGACGATAAAGGTAAGGTGACGGTTGTTCGGATTGCTAAGGGACAAACCGAAGCACCCAATATGAAAAAACTTTTTGAAGCAAATAACGTTATAAAAATATTTCACTTTGCTCGTTTTGACCTAGCGACATTACGTCATTACCTAGGAATAATGGTAAATCCGGTTTTCTGTACCAAAATCGCGAGCAAGTTAGTTCGGACTTATACTCCCAGACATGGATTGAAAGAACTAGTGTCGCAATTAGAAGAAGTAGAACTTGATAAAAGCGCTCAATCTTCTGACTGGGGTAATGCAGAGAATTTATCCGATGCTCAACTGAGTTATGCTGCAAACGATGTACGTTATTTAGTCAGCATCCGGCAAAAGTTAGTAGAAATGCTTAAACGCGAAGAGAGGTTAGAACTAGCCGAAGATTGTTTTAAGTGTTTACCAACCATAGTGCAACTGGACTTATTGCAGTTTCAAGGTTTATTTGAGCATTAATTCATAATTAATTCATAGAAATAACAGTGGGAGACGTAGCAGTGCTACGTCTCTACATAGGTTTGATATTTTTAATACAATATGTGCGAATGCAATATGACCATCCACAATCCGTCTTGAAAACTTTGAGTGGAAGAACATCTCCCCCTCAAGTTTATGTCTTCGACACGCTACAAAGACCGCAAAATCTAAAATCCTAGGACTTATCCATATTTGCTGCTTGGTCTTTCATTCTATCTACAACGTTGTAATCATCATTACCAGCAGGAGTCATTGATTCTACAATCCCCTCAGTCGGACCACCAATTGCTTTCCATGCAGCAAGTCCACCTTTAAGTTCCGATACATTTTTAAAACCAGAGTTTCTCAAAGTTTGTGCAGCTTTGGTTGTATCGTTGTCGCTCGCACCGTAAACGTAGATATCGCGGCTTTTAGCTAAGCTTTTTGCAGCTGCATCTCCTAAACCGTCCATTATCATCGGTAAAGCACCCATAATGTGACCTTCATTGTAAGTTTGTCGGTCGCGCACATCGATAATGGTAAATGCAGGTTCACCCCATTCCAGACGAGATTTTAGCACGTGAGCATCAGTTTTCTTTTGGGTTACGGGAGGTTGATTTGGAATAATATTTTCGATTGGGTTAGCCATGTGTTCTTCTCTCTTTTTATTCTTTATTTACTTAACTAGTAAAAGTACTAAAGATTAGTAACAAATAAATAGAAAAACCAAACGTTGTATGTTACATGTGAACCGACTACTTCGTCAAAAAATAGCTCACCGCAAGGACAACGATATTGAACTGTATGATTTAACTAAAATTTGCTATAAATATATCAGCATCAATAGTAGCTCTGATAAGCTAAACTTTGATACTTTTACAAGTATTTTATTCATTCAACAATTCAAATCTAACGCTCAAACCTATATGAATTAATCCTTCTTCAGAAGTAATCTTGTAATTATTTATTCAATTATTTTTCTAACGATAGACTGATAAAAAAGTTTAAAAGTTAAAGGTTAGAGGTCAAAGGTTAAAGAATTATAGGTTTAAGTATTCCAGGAATGGCCGCAATTGTCACAATACTCGGCTGGTGCGTGACACTGAAAACATTGTGACTACGTTCGTGCTTTGTTCAAAGTGTCACGTGCCTCGGCAATAATACGGGAAGAAAATCTACACCCTCCGGGTTCCTTAGTTGCTCATGGGGGAAACCACGCCATTTGCTACAACGCGCTTGTTCCCGCGCAACGCAATGGCTCCCCAAGACCGCACTAACTCACCGTATTTTGCCTCCCCTACTAGAAAAATGTGCCAGTTGCGGCCATTCCTATATTCAACTCAATCAAGTAAACTATTCACTGCTCGCTGATAACTGATAACTGATAACTGTTCACTATTCATTTTGACTTTCAAAAAAGTTGACGACCCAGTCTTTGACACTATGAGTAGCGCGACAGTCATCTTCGTTATAGCGCTTGATAATTTCTAATAAGGTGCGGTCGCTATTTTTTAACCACTTGTCGTACCAGTAAATACACTTCGCTCCAGTGGCTTCTTTGTCACGCCACTCAAATCCCAACCACTTAGCAATTGATTTTAAAGCGTAACTTTCTAATGGTAATACTAATGTTTGAGTAAGCTGTTCGTAAATATCGACAAATCGGTCTAAAACTGGCAGAACTTTTTTAGAGGGGGTACGGTAAATTTTTGCTAATCGTTGAACTGTATCAAATTCATAAACGCAAAAATGATAAATTGGTGCATCGGGATATTGCCAAACTAATTCTAAAAACTGCTGCCAAATTAATCCTTCTTCTGAAGGTTTTTCTGCTAAAAAAGAATAAAATTGCTCGGAGTTATTTTCCCTATCAACAACAAGAACCCCTAACAAATAATTTAGATTTAAATCTGGCTGGGCTTCGATGTCAAAGTAAAGTTCTATAGGGGCTGTATATGTAATTGTTTCGTATACTACTGGGTCGATTTCCGCAGTTGCAGGATATTCAAATATCTCTTTATCGTTGGGTTTTAATAAAGTCAACAATTCTTCATTAATTGTTGATTCAATCAACGCTTCAGGTAAAAGCAGCGGACGATTTTCGAGTAAAGATTTTCCTTGCAAAATAAGATTGGTCGCAGTTCCATTACCAAATCCAGGTAAATCTTCTAATTCTGAAGGTAAAGCTTGTGAAAGCGATTCTAAAGTCGTAATATCAAGAACCTTTAACTGACTATAGCGTCCTGGGGTTACTCCCGGAACTAGGGAAAGGTGGTTTTGGCTCGAAGCAGCTTGATGACAGCTACTATACCAATTACAAAGACTGCACTTTTGACGAGAAATAAATACTTCTGGAGGTGTTGGTAACTGTAATGTTTCAATGCATTCATCTAAAATTTCCTGCATCCGAGGAATCCATTTGACTAAATCAACATTATATTTAGTTTCTTTTCCTCGCAGGATTAACCAAGCTGCTTCCGATTCAACTTGCTGGACTGCTGCTAAAACAAAAGCATAAAATGCGGCGATAACTTGGTATTCTTGTTTGGGACGTTTACCCAATTCAACCCTCGCAGGAGCATACACCCAATCTCCGAATATTGAATTACCTTCTTGTTTAATGAGTAAATCCGGACGCGCTAACAAAGTATGATTATCTTCATAACCTGTTACTATTAATCCCTTATAAATACAATCAACTCCCTGCTGCATCAATTCTAAAGTTGCTGCTTCTCCAACTTGCGGTTCCCCCTTGGGAAACCTGGGACGCTGGTAATCAAGCTTTTCTAAAACCTTTTTTTTATGGACATGTTTATCTTGGTACAGCTTCAAAAGCAAGTCACTAGGTGCATCTTGCTGAGTTTTATCACCGCGAACATTCAAAAAAGGTCGGCGTTTACACTTTTGGTATTGCAGCAGCAGTTCGGCATTAATTAACATTCTTTTAAGCTAACAATAATTAGCGCAATATGAGAGTAGCCAAGGTAACTAAAGTTTAAGTAGTGCAAAATATATGGCTTGCAATACTATTTACAGGAGTTGATTTCTGCCGGAATTTATTATTGTTTTGTTAGAAGACACATTCATGCTAAAAGAAGGTGCAGCAGTAGAAGAAGAAAATGTCAAAAATTAAATAATGAATGAATATATTTCCTAAAAACTTGTAATATAGCTATTTTATAAAGTTTTATAAAGTGTGAAAATCGTAACTTTCAATCCATTTCTTAATTCCACTCTTGATAAAAAATATTTCCTCCTATTAACCTGCTTCACCTAATTAATCGCATCTTCAAAATCTAAAATTCCCGCAAAAACACATCCGTTATTCAAATCCAAAATCAAAAATTGATATGACGAGTATATCTGCTACACAAACCAGCTTGCATCAGTATCGACAAAAATTTCCTGCTTTAAAGAATAAAGCCTATTTTAATTTTGGGGGCCAAGGACCAATGCCAAAATCGGCGATGGATGCCGTTATTCAAGCCCAAGATGAAATTCAGCGGTTAGGCCCTTTTGGTAATCAAGTCAATTCTTGGCTTATACAACAGACTAAAGCCACAAGAGTAGCAATTGCAACCGAGTTGAATGTACCATCGGAGACTATTACCCTTACAGAAGACGTAACCGTTGGCTGTAATATTGCCATGTGGGGCATCGAGTGGAAAGCAGGAGACCATATACTGCTCACGGATTGCGAACACCCAGGAATTATCGCTACAGTCCAAGAAATAGCACGCAGATTTTCAGTAGAAGTAAGTTCCTGTCCGGTAATGGCAACTTTAAACGAAGGCGACCCCGTAGCAATAATTGCCGAAAATTTGCGACCTAATACCCGTATGGTAGTTTTAAGTCACGTACTTTGGAACACCGGACAAGTTTTATCTTTAGAAAAAATAGTAGAAGCGTGCAGAAATAATAATACAAAATTAATGGTAGATGCCGCACAATCAGTGGGTTTATTGCCATTAAATCTCACCGAAACGGGAGTAGATTTTTATGCTTTTACCGGTCACAAATGGCTGTGTGGACCTCCCGGTGTAGGCGGTTTGTACGTGCGTCCTCAAGCGCGAGAAAGTCTTTATCCCACCTTTGTAGGTTGGCGAAGCGTAGTAGTTGACGGTAACGCTAGACCTGTAAAATGGCAGGAAACTGGCGAAAGATACGAGATTGCAACTTCCGCTTATCCTTTTTATGTTGGTTTAACCGAAGCAATTTCAGTACATCAGGAATGGGGAACACCACAAAAGCGTTACGAACAAATTTGTCGTAATACCGAATATCTTTGGCAGAAATTGATGGAAGTATCTGGTATTAAATGCTTGAAAAATTCTTCTCCCGAGTCCGGTTTAGTTTCGTTTCAATTAGAAGATAATCAATCTAAAACTAGTTTAGAATTAGTAAAATTTTTAGAATCAAAACAAATATTTACCCGTACAATCTTAGACCCTGATTGCGTTCGCGCTTGCGTCCATTACTTTACCTTAGAGTCGGAAATTGACCAGTTGGTTGAGGAGATAAGTGGGTTTTGTAATTAGGGAATTGGGAGATGGGGAAGAGGGGGAGAGGGGGTAGAAAATTATTTTTAAAGTACTATCAATTACCAATTACCAATTACCCATTATCAATTATCAAAATCTAAAATCTAAAATCTAAAATCCAAATATGGAACGTCCTATTATATATATTGCGATTACGAATCATGGTTTCGGACATGCGACTCGTACTGCTGCTGTTGCAGCGACTATTCAAGAGTTGTGTCCGGAAGCATTATTAATTATGGTCACAACTGCACCACGTTGGTTGTTGGAATGCTATATCAAAGGTGATTTTATCCATCGTCCCCGTGCTTATGATTTGGGAGTGATACAAGCCGATAGTTTGAAGATGGATAAGCAAGCTACTTTAGAAAAACTATTAGAAATCAAGAAAAATCATCGTTCTATCATCGCTTCTGAAGTTGATTTTATTCGTCAAAATCGCGTTAGTTTGATTTTGGCTGATATTCCTTTCTTAGCTGCTGAAATCGGTCAAGCTGCTAATATTCCCTGCTGGATGATTAGTAATTTTGGTTGGGACTTTATTTACCGAGACTGGGGCGGTGATTTTATTGACGTTGCCGATTGGATTGGTGAATGTTATTCAAAGTGCGATCGCCTTTTTCGACTTCCCTTCCACGAACCGATGCAGGCGTTTAATAATATAGAAAATATAACTGATATTGGTTTAACAGGTGGGTATCCTTTTGTTGAAGCAGATGAAATAAAATCCAAATGGGACATTAACACACCACGCGAAAAGACTATATTGCTTACCTTCGGTGGATTGGGTTTACAGCAAATACCTTACGACAACCTACGTAATTTTCCAGATTGGCAATTTATCACCTTCGATAAAGCAGCCCCAGATTTACCGAACTTAATCAAAATCGAAGATAGAAGAATTCGTCCCGTTGATTTTATGCCAATTTGCGGCAGAGTAGTTTCTAAGCCAGGGTTCGGTACTTTTGCGGAAGCGACTAAATTAGGAGTACCAATTGTTTCAGTAACTAGAGAAAACTTTGCAGAATCAGCTTATTTGATAGAAGGAATATCCGATTACAACTATCATCAAATTTTGACCCCTGCGGAATTATTTGAAAGTTCCTGGGAATTTCTCAAACAGCCATTAAAAGAACCTCGGTGTAAAGAAGCTATTGGGATTGATGGGAATGAAGTGACTGCCAAAGCAGTTATCAGCAAGCATTAATTTTGTAGGGTGCTGTGACGGCTAAAACAATTTATCTTAATTAGTTAACAATTATCATAATGCCGTCACGCACCAATTGAAGAACAATAGTGCGGTGACGGCAAATTCTTATTATCATTCTATCTACCAATGTGAATTTATGAACCTTGGGAAGGCGATTCAAAATTGGAACATACCATTTTATTCAATCGTATGTCTTTTGGATAATTGGTAATTCTTCCATTTATCTAACTATAAAATTTGTATGCAATATTTAATATCCGCAAAGCACTTTTTTCTCATTAAAATATATAAAACTTCAAAAATATTCGAGAAACTCAATTTTTTTGCAAAATTTTTAACGCTACGCTTACAGAGGGTAAAATTAAGAAGTGTAAAGGGTTGGGGGTGAGGTTTTGAAATGTACTTTAATAGACTGGGAAACACTATATTTGAAATGCAGAACGTGAATTAATCAACAAGCAAGCAACTATAAAAATATTGTTTCTAATTTAAATCCTATCTTCAAAACCCAAAATGTAGAGACGTAGCATTGCTACGTCTATCTGCAATGCTACGTCTCTTTCCAATCACACCAGCCTATCTTTTACTCTTCCTCCATCACCTCAGCAGTTTTATTTTTATCCAACTTCAAGACTAATACTCCTAAAGGTGGTAGACATAAATCCAAAGAGTATTCTTGAGAATGCATTGACCAGTTATCAGTCCATTTACCGCCTAAATTACCCATGTTACTACCGCCGTATTCTCGCGCATCGCTGTTGAATAATTCGGTGTAAAATCCGGCTTCCGGAACGCCGATACGGTAGTGAGAATGTGGTTGTGGGGTGAAATTACAAACAGCAACAACAAAACTATCTGAATCTTTATCGCGACGGATAAATGAGATTACGCTGTGACGATTGTCGCTACAGTCAATCCATTGAAACCCTGCTTCCTCAAAGTCTTGAGTATATAAAGCAGGCTCATTGCGGTAAAGTTTATTTAAATCTTTGAAGAATATTTTTAGCTGCTCGTGTGGCTCGAACTGCATCAAGTTCCATTCTAAATCTGCCCAAACGTTCCATTCACTCCACTGTCCAAATTCCATGCTCATAAACATGGTTTTCTTTCCGGGGTGAGCGAACATATAGGCAAACAAACACCGGACGTTAGCAAATTTTTGCCATCTATCTCCAGGCATTTTTCCGATAATATTGCTCTTACCATGCACCACTTCATCATGGGACAGCGCTAACATAAAGTTCTCGCTGTGGTGGTACCACATGCTAAAAGTAAGATTGTTTTGATGAAACTGACGGAACCAAGGGTCCATGCTGAAATAATCAAGCATGTCGTGCATCCAACCCATGTTCCACTTCAAGTTAAAGCCTAATCCACCGGTGTATGTTGGCCAAGATACCATAGGCCATGAAGTTGATTCTTCCGCAATGGAAAGCGAACCGGGGAAGTAACTGAAAATCAGGTGGTTGACGCTGCGAATAAATTCTACTGCTTCGAGGTTTTCTCTACCACCATATTCATTGGTAACCCAGGTACCGGGTTCGCGACAGTAATCAAGATAAAGCATTGAAGCAACTGCATCAACGCGAATACCGTCAATATGATATTTGTCAAACCAAAATAAAGCATTCGCTGTCAGAAAATTACGTACTTCATGACGCGAATAATTAAACACCAGAGTTCCCCACTCTTTATGTTCACCTTTGCGGGGATCTGCGTGTTCGTAAAGGTGGGTACCATCAAAGAAAGCTAATCCGTGACCATCTTTAGGGAAGTGACCGGGAACCCAATCAACAAGTACTCCAATATCGTTTCGATGACACTCATCCACAAAGTACATAAAGTCTTCAGGACTGCCAAAACGCGAAGTAGGAGCGTAATAACCGGTTACTTGATACCCCCAAGAACCATCAAATGGGTGTTCCGCAACTGGAAGCATTTCAATGTGGGTATATCCCAACTCTTTAACATAAGGAATTAGTTTTGCTGCTAACTCTCGATAAGTTAAAAAACGCGCTCCAGTTTTAAGTTCGGAAACCTGCACCACGGGTTCAGATGTGCCATCTGGTAATATTGATGGTTCATCAGTACCAGCATGCAACCAAGAACCCAAATGTACTTCGTAAACTGAAACTGGTTGAGAAAGTGGGTCATTATGACGACGTTTTTCCATCCATTCGCTGTCATCCCACTTATAACTATCTAGGTCGGTGACAATAGAAGCTGTTTTAGGACGAACTTCCTGAGCAAAACCATAGGGATCTGACTTTTCGTAAATATGTCCCTCAAAGTTTTTGATTTCGTATTTGTAGTGCGTTCCTACTTCCAATTCGGGAATAAATAATTCCCAAACTCCAGTCGGACCTTTACGCATTTGATGCTTGCGTCCATCCCATTTGTTAAAGTCTCCCAATACTGAAGCGTTGCGTGCATTCGGTGCCCAAACAGCAAAGTAAACACCTTTAACACCTTTAACTTCAGCAGTGTGCGCTCCTAGTTTCTCATAAATTCTGTGGTGATTTCCCTCATTAAACAGATGTAAATCAAATTCTGTCAGCTTAGGAGAATTAAAAGCATAAGCATCATAAAATACTCGCTCTTGGTCTTCTTCTTTAACCTTAAGCTGGTAGTTTGCTAATTCTTCAGTATTTATAATGCACTCAAAAAAATGGGGGTCGTGTACGCTCTGCATTTCCTGCTCTTTCCGCTCTTCAGGAAGAACAACCCATGCAGCACTTGCAGTTGGTAAATAAGCTCGGACAACCCAGACACTTTTGCCATCTTTTTCTATCTGATGGGAACCTAGTATCTCAAAAGGGTCATGATGTTGGTTCCAAATGATGCTGTTAACCTGTTCTGGGGCAATAGTGGTCATATAGATGAAGCTGATTACGTTGGATATTATGGAGACGATGAATGAACTTTTTGTATATCTATACTTATTCTTTACATTTATTTGTAATTTTCGCTCGCTCCTTGAGGAAGAAAATGGAGAGATAGGTTACAGGGATAGAGTTAGGAAGATACGCAAAACTCCTAACTCTAAACTCTAAACTCCTAACTTCACACTTTCATTATCTAATTAAAAATCCACGAAAGGAAACAGTGTTTTCAATATCTTGACTAACCGAAGTAGAAATACAGTTTCCCGGACTTTTGGGCTGAGTATGGGAGGATAAGGACGTGTTTTTAATTGGGCTTGCAACTGAGCATATTCTGCGACACTTACTGGTTTACCGTCAATTGGGGAGCGTGCTTCTAAAATAATTTCTGTTCGCAATATTTCTTCTGAAATATCTTCCTCTGGAGGGAATGCGACTACGGGCGTTTCATGGTAATAAACAAACTGTAGCAAAACAAGCGATACAGCAGTTAAAAATATTAGTAAAACCGCTTTCTGACTGTTTTTTCTCCCCATTTTTATTTTTTATCAGATTAACTTTAATTTAGTTCAAAAATACTAATAAACTATTTGAGATTTTGAAGTTAGATTTAATCATTATCCGATTTAAAAGCGTTGTTATTAATGTTCAAGTATTATAATCTTCAACCTTAAACTTTGAAGAGCAAAATAATCCCGTCCTGTATGTGTATTTCAAATTTTTTGTAATTAATGAGGATTAAAAACCTCCAAACAAAGCCAAGAAATACATAAAAACCTGGCAATCTAGATAATCATTACCAGGTCTATGTTCTAACCGAAGCTATAGAGGGAAAATGGAACAATATTATTCCCAAAGCACGATTGCTTATTTTTAAATTGCTCAAATCAACAATTAACTTTTTCTAGCTTGCTTTCAGGTGATAAACCAAAATTAAGTGAGGAGCGACCCACAAAAAACAGCGGTAGTAATTTAAATGTCTACCATCAACTACGGGGTAGCGGTTGGTTCGGGTGTCGCAGCACCACCATCAGCAGGTTCTCCAGCAGCAGGTGTAGTCGCATCAGGTGCAGGTGTTTCATCTGGGCTTTCGCATGCTCCAAGAGTTGCTGCCAAACCTAACAATAAAGCAAAACCAAAGAATTTTATTTTCATAACTCCTCTTTCACCAATTTAGTCAAGAAATATTTTTAGCCTGTTGAATACGATACCTTAAAAGCTGATTTTTTTAAATATTGTAGTTTTGATTAGCTTTTATCAAATAATTTATCAATTTTATACTGACCATTACTTACGGCATCGTATTTTTATAATTAATATTCAAAACTAAACACTTATACATTTATGACTTTTGAAGCCTTTAAGTTATTTAAATTACAAAAAGAGTTATCATACCAGAAAATATCATGTCGTGGAAATATAATCTCTGATACAGGATGTTCTGATACTTTCAATGCTATGATGCGGCGAACTAGTTGTGGAATTATATGCACCGAAAAATGTCCGGAAGTCTAAAAATATTTCCACAAATCATCATAAAAAGGAGTAAGACTCTAGGTCAATACTTTGTAAAAAAGGGAACCTAGCTGGTCTTGAGATTTGAACTCTATCTAAAGTACAGTATTTCTAGTGTAAAAACTTATGGCTGCTATTCGTAAATCAAATCTAAGAGGAAAAAAACGCTGGTTGGGTCGAGATTCGACTCGTCAAGAAACCAATTTCGGGGGTTATAAAGCCAATGAAAATACGAATCTTCCACCCCTACCAAAACCAGCACCAGAATTCTTAAGCAGACAAAGACGTTCAACTGCTTCTTTTTGGTCAAAGAGTAATTCGAGTGTTGTCTCAAGTAGTTCAACTCCGGGAAAAATCAAGTCCCAACGTTTGAACAAAAGTTTAAATAAAAAAAAATCCAGAAGTCGAAATCAGAAAGCCATACCTGTAATGCCTGATGGTAGTAAAGTACCTTTATGGTTGATGCGCTGGAACTCTCTTCACCGACATACTGCGGTTATAACTTTTTTATTAGTATGCTCGACTTTAATCGTTTACGGTTGGACGGTATACTCTCAGCATCTTTGGAGTCGCTCATACAAGCAATTGCAAGACTTGCAACGTGATGAGCGTCAGTTAACAAAACATGATGAAGTACTCAAAAATAAAATGGTACGAGAAGCTGAAAAGCCGCATTCTCGATTCGTATCACCAACTCCAGCAAACACTATTTTTTTAGAAGAAACTCCACCATCAAATCCTTCGAGGATTGATAGTAGTAATTCGCAAAGCGAACCCCAACCCTCAAACTTTTTAGGATACTAATTATCCTAATTAAATTGTCGTAAAACAGGCAAATATTAATAAATCATATGCTGCTAAATAAAGCGCTAAGAGTATTTATACTGCGAGGTATGCTAGCACTATTCGCTAAAAAGACAAGGGGAGCATCTTTTTAGAATTAATAACCAAAAGCTGAATTTCAGTAAAATCATCTTTTTTGTATCAAAACATAGAGTAGTTTTTATTATATCTAAGTAGATTTCCAAAGGTAAAATCTTCGGATATTGACAAGAAGAATATCCTTTTTCCATTCGGATTGATTAATCTGTTGGAAAACTCACTTCCGACAGTAGAGAAAATCGGGAGCAAATTAGTAGCCCCAAAAATCTAAGAAGGAGCAGCAATGTATGCAGAAATTTCCACGTAGAAACAGTAGAATTACACAAAATAATTATACAAAGTCGCCTTTTAATCGCAATATTTCAAAAGGCATAGATAAGCGGAAATTTGCAACAAAATCACCCCAGACTTCACCTAATCCGAAAAATAGATTGTTTATAGTTTGGGGTATATTAATAGCTGCTTGCTTGGGCTTGGGAATTAACTTATATAGGCTACAAATTGTTGACGGAGCCAAATTAACTAAAAAGGCGCGAAATCAGCAGATGTTTAGCATGCGTCCTTTTATTCCTCGTCGTCAGATTGTAGACCGTAATAAAAGGGTTGTAGCAATTGACCTACCGATTTACACTTTGTACGTACATCCGAAACAGTTTAACAAAGATAAGTCTCCATCAGATATTGCACGTAAGTTAGCAACAATTTTAAGTAAAGATGCTGAAAAATTAGCAGCAAGATTTGAGAAACAAAAAAGCGGTATCTTAATTTCTTCCAGACTACAAGAAGAGGTCGCAGACCAGATTAGTGCATTAAGACTGAACGGTATAGACTTAAGGAAAAAATTCAATCGATACTATCCTTCCGATAATTTAGTATCTGATGTAGTTGGCTTCGTTAATGCAGACCGTCGAGGTCAAGCAGGTATAGAATTATCTCAAGAGAAGTTGCTTGAGCGTTCCATGAAAACGGTACGCTTGTCAAGAGCGGGAAATGGTGCATTAATGCCAGACCATGCACCAGATGGGTTTCTCAATTTTGATAAACTACAAATGCAATTGACCATTGATAGTCGATTGCAACGCGATGCAAGATTAGCGCTTAACCAACAAATCAAAAAATTCAAAGCCAAACGGGGAGCGGTAATAGTGATGGATGCGTGGGATGGTTCCATCCTCGCTTTGGCTTGTTCGCCAACTTATAATCCCAATAAGAAATTTACTAAAGAAGATTATTCCCTGTTTAGAAATTGGGCTGTAGCTGATTTATACGAACCAGGTTCAACTTTCAAACCGTTAAATGTTGCTATAGCTTTAGAAACAGGCCGCATTCGGTCAACTGAAGTATTTAACGATACAGGCTTAATCAAAGTTGCAGACCGTGAAATTAGAAATGCGGAGGAAAACGCGAATGGAAGAATCAATGTTGCTCAAATTTTACAAACTTCAAGCAACATCGGGATGGTTAAAATTATTCAGCGATTGCAGCCAAGTATTTACTATGGTTGGTTAGAAAGATTGGGACTGCGGCAAAAATCCGAAACAGATTTACCATTTGAAGTAACCAGTCGTCTCAAACCTCAAGACGAATTTATTAATTCACCAATTGAACCAGCAGCGGCTTCCTTCGGTCAAGGTTTCTCGCTAACAGCATTACAATTAGTTCAAATGCATGGAGCATTAGCAAACGGTGGTAGATTAGTGACTCCCCACGTCATCAAGGGACTGATAGATGATAAAGGACAAATCCATAAAGAGCGAAATTTACCAGCATCCCGTCAGATTTTTTCTCCTACAACCACCCAAACAGTGCTGCAAATGATGGAAAGCGTGGTTGATAAAGGTTCGGGTAAAGCCGCGCAAATTCCCGGATATCGCATCGCAGGTAAAACTGGTACAGCTGAAAAAGCTGGTGCTACAGGGGGTTATATTGAAGGTTCTAAAATTACTAGCTTCGTCAGTATTTTACCAGTAGAAACACCTCGTTACGTAGTTTTGACTTTAGTAGACGAACCCCAAGGGGAATATACTTTTGGTAGTACGGTCGCAGCACCAATTGCCAAGAAGGTAATAGAATCGTTGATTAGCGTTGAACAAATTCCACCTTCAGGCTCGTAGTTGCGCTTCAGCGCCAAAAATGTCAGAAAACATGAGCAAAAAAGATTAAACGCAAGATATTATGGGCAAATATAATTAATAATGAAGTAATACAATGAAAGTGAAGAAATATAACAAGATTAACCCTCGAATTAATAACTTACCAAAATAAATGAAAAAGATTGGTTTGTAGTTGCGCTTTAGCGCCAAATATGCAGCATAACAAAGCGAAGATTGTGCAATTACAAACCAATTACTTATTTTTCTTGATTGATAGATTCCCAAATTTGTGTCACCGCTTTCTTAGTAAAAACGGAAAATTCTTTTTCCATCATCCATTTGTAATAGTTTGGCTCTTTCTTAAATGATTCGGCTACGGATTTACCTTTGTATTTACCGAAATTAAAGATTATTTCGTTGTTCTCGTCATAAATAACTCTTTTCGTTGGGTCAAGAAAATCAAATGGAATGAATTCTTGTAACTCATCCATATTATTTTTTACGGGATAAGATATATTGCCATCTTTATCTTCATATTCTTCATTTTCGTAACGTTCTAGCTGAGCTTTAAAAACTTCATATGTCGCGCGAATATCGTTTTCCGCATCGTGAGCGCCAATTAATTTTTCTCCGCAATAATATTTATATGCTGCTCTTAAAGTACGAGGTTCCATTTTATGAAAAATGGTTTGTACATCAATGATTCTTCTTCCTTCAAGTTGGAAATCGATATCAACACGAGAAAACTCTGCTATCAATACAGGAATATCGAATCGATTTGAATTATATCCAGCTAAATCACTGTCATTAATGTAGTTTGCTAAACTATGGGCAATATCCGCAAAAGTAGGTTTATCTGTGACATCTTCGTCATAAATACCGTGTATTTCGGATGATGAATTAGGAATGGGAATAGTAGGATTAGTAATCCATGTTTTCATTTCCTCCTTACCATCAGGAAATACTTTTAATACCGCAATTTGTATAATCCTATCTTTGACAATATCGATTCCTGTTGTTTCTAAATCAATAAATGCCATCGGACGTAATAAATTTGGCTTCATGAGAGATTCCTGTAACAATACGAATAAGTAGAATTAAATATAGTTGTATAAATATTTAACAGATTTATTGGGAAATCGCTGTATTTTAGAATATTAATAATCAATGGATAAGAGAGTAGAGAATAAATAAATGGGATGGAATTATAAAAATAGACCAAGTTAAAGATTAACTGGTCGCGAATCAATCATATTAGTACTGATATACAATTGAGTCCTTTCCCTACTTGCTATTTGCTACTCCCTCTCCTAATCAATTTTTAACCCGAAACTTCCGAAACTGCTCGCTTTTTCAAATCTAATACAATACGCTCTCCACCTCTTGGTTCGAGTACTTCGGCTGATATATTACTTTGTTTTAAAAGAGAGCTAAATTCTTCAACAGTTCCTTCTGGCTTGATAAAATTCATCAGCAATCCTTCAAACATCACATCACCACCAGCGGCTGTAGGTAACATTATCTGAGGTTCGAGCCATTTAGCAACTTCCACAGCTTTTTCTTTACCTTTGATAATTGGGCCAATCAGCGGTAAGCCTAAATCTATCAATGGGGTGATGACAACATCAATAGGAGCAAATTTTTTTAACAACTCAGAATGATATCCGTGAGGTTCGTAATAAACGGTGAAACCAGTTTCGATTTCTTTAAGGAGATATCCGTTTTCAATCAAAGTTGGGCCAATGGGAGAACCGGGAATAGCTGTAATTTCAACATTATCATTGAGAGTAAAAGTTTCACCGTGAGCAAGTGAATTTACTTTTTGATAATCCAATTGATTGACGACTTTTGCAGCATTTTCTGAAGCTACAACCGGGATATCGCGGTCGAGTTGCTTTAAAGTCGGTGGATGAGCATGGTCTTCTAAACCCTGAGATAGTAAAATCAGGTCAATTTTTTCTGGAATAGGACGCTCTTGGGGACGAGAACCCTTAAATAACCAATCTAAATTCGCAAAAGTTAAGGAACCAACTAGCCAAGGGTCAATCAATATACTTTGACCCCCAATTTCAAGCAACCAGCTATTACTGTCTAAGTAAGTTAAGTACATTGTCTTTGTGAGAGCGAGCTTTTATTTATTATGAGGTATATTTGCTCAACTGAGTGAGGAGTAGAGAGGGAAGAGAGGGAAGAGAGGGAAGAGGGGGAAGAGGGGGAGAGGGGGGAGAAAAATTAAACTTCTAACTCCTAACTCCTAACTTACTTTCCAAAATTCAAAATCTGCAAGTAAAGCATATCCGAAAGGAGATAATCCAAAATCCATTAGCGGAGCGTGTCCGTAAGGACATAATCTAAAATCTAAAATCCTTTGACCTATTTAATTTTTCCTGGTATATCAATGAGTGAACAACAGAATGTAACAAAGATGTTTATTCCTAAAATGCGTTTTGTAGTCGGTTTAGCTAGTTTTTTGTTAGCTGGTGGTCTGAGTAGTTATGCTTACGGTCAATCAAAAACTCAGCAGTTGGCTCAAAAAGATTATTCTCCACAAAGTATAAATAATGCATCTTTGAATTCACTGAAAACTTCAACTGTACCCCAGCAACAGAGCTTAACAAATTCGATTCTTACACTCAATTCAAATTTCTCGATACCAAGCACATCATGCAGTCAAAATACTTCTATATCTTGCCCTACACCATCAATCAATAGATTAAAAAATAATTTATATCAGCCTCAGCTAATATCGCAGGCTTATAGAGTTATTGATGAATTAAAAAGGTATAAATATACTATCAATGGTAACAAGCTGTTTAGTCCTGCTCAATTACCCAGCAGTAACAGAATTAGCTTTAACCAAAAAGATTTGTTAGCGACTTTAATTAATACAAGACAATATTATCAAGACCATTCAGATGATGACCCCAATATTTCGCGTCCGGGGGTATTGAGTACTCAAGGAGTCACAGTCCAAGATGTTCTAAAAACCCTTGATTTTATGATTGTTGTATTGCAGGAAGATATTGCAAACAATCGTCCGACTCGCTTACAAGACCCTAATTTTATCAACTCTAACTTTCGAGTAATTAGATGGTCTGCTTCTAATCCTAAACAACCACGACGTAAAAACTTACGAATTACCAAATACGCTGTTTTTGTTCATCCCGGCTCTCGTAAGAAAACTGCTAAATTCAATGTTCCTCTTTACAGCCTTCAAGATACTCCACTAACTGATAAATTCTACACCAAATATAGTAAGCAAGATGTATTGTCAGGTATTTACGAACCTGGTGGAAAGGAACATGGCAAAGTTAAACCTATAGTTTATATGACTAGAGAGGGTTTAGAAGAAGCATTAATGCAAGGAACAATATTAGTCGATTTAGGTGGTGGGTCTTCTGCTTATTTCAACGTTGATAGAAGTAATGAAGTTCCTTATGTAAAAGGAATAAATAGACGTTCGCAAAAGCGTTATTGGTATTTCAAAGAAGTTAAAGATATTAAAGGTTACGGCTATAAAATAGATGAGAAGATATCTATTAAATCGGGAGTAACTTTTGCTGGAGATGTCTTGAATGTCGGTTTGGGAAGAATGATTGTTATCGAGTACATGAAAAATGGGCGCAGACACTTGAGAATGGGAGTTATTGCAGATACTGGTGGTGCGTTTTTACCCAACTTTTATCAACTTGATTTTTTGGCGGGTATTTTTAAAAGTCAAGCTAGTTTTAATCGGCACATTAAGCAATTACCGACTTATGCAAAAACATATATTTTGATAAAGAAATAAAGATGAATTCAAGGAAATTGTGAAAACAGAATAAATCTAATTGATAATATCTTTTTTCACTGTTTCCTGTCTTCTAATTTCCGGTTAAGTATTATATACCTGTTTGCGATTGTGTATTCGTAAATAGGCGCATCAAAGTGTCAGGTAGATTGGTAATTTCTCGAATTAGGTCTTCAGAACCGATACCAAAAATTCCCAAAAATACAACAATTATAAAAACAGCAACTGCCGTACTAACAGTAGTTTTCAGTACTTTTAGTAAAGCTTGAAAAACTATCCAAGCGACAATCAATGAAGCAATTAAAACAATTAATTCAGTTGGCATGATTTTAAGAAAGCTAATCTAGATTACTTAGAAAATTTACAGCACCCGTTCCAGAAATGGAATAATTATCTCAATTTTGACGATTTTTGCAGACTGCAAAATCGATAACAACTAAATTGGGATACAATTTGACAACGATAAATATTTAGAAATACTTGTTGATTATCCTATACTGCCTACAACTTCAACAGTGCAAATTCAGGATATCTTATAATTTTGCTACCATTTCGGTACGCGAAGATACTTTTAATTTGAGAAACATTCGTTTCAAAGCTTGTTTAACTGAGTTTTGCGTAATCCAAAGTTCTGTACCAATCTGTTTATTCGTTAAACCTTGTGCAACAAGTTTGGCTATCTGCATTTCGCGAGGTGTGAGGAGATGGGAAAATGGTGAGGTAAATATATTTTGTTGAGCTTGTTGAGTTTTTAGTGCTGCGATACTCGCTGAGAGATGCATGCAAATGCTGCTCAAATCGGTAATATCTTGATAATTAAATGCAGGTGTTTGACCAATCCGAGCAAAATGAACCGCACCAATAAGCTTTCCGTTACCAACAATCGGACCGGTCATGATGTGTTCGTGGTCGTAGTAAGCACAACAATTTTGATAAAGTTCGCATTGCTTCCAACCACCAACGGGTAACACCATTTCTTCATGGGCTGGTGCATGTCGTTCGGTGACATAACGTAGTACCGGGTCAACATTACGACCAACTTCTGCGTAAAGTTCTATGAAATTATCAACATTAGGCATACCGTATACTTCAACCGCGCTATAGGAAGAATCTTCATTAAACATATGAATTCCCCAGCGCTGTACCTTGAAATAGTCGCCAACGCTATCCATGAAACGCATTCGCAATTCATGTTCGTCTTTTGTCGTAGCTATCGCGTGAAAAAGTTGATGTAGAGAACTAGACATTTAGCTAAAAGTGTACCCAGTTGAGGACTATACAAATTTTGGTGTCATATTTAGCATAGTAAATTATGTTGAGGTTTTGACAATTCCAATCCGTTGTTAAAATCAAAAATTTGTCTTGAAAACTTTGAGGGGAAGAACATCTATCTCCCCCTCAAGTTTATGTCTTCGACACGCTACGAAGACCGCAAAATCCAAAATCCAAAATAAATATGACCAATCAACCCAAATACAACATCGGTTTAGTTATTTATCCTGGTATGACTCACCTAGATATAACTGGGCCACACCAAGTATTTTCTTTTGTCCGTGAAGCTCGCGTACATATGCTGTGGAAAAATTTAGAACCCGTTACAAGTGCTGAAGGGTTGACGATTTTACCAACAACTACCTTTAATGAATGTCCGCAATTAGACGTTATTTGTGTTCCTGGTGGTGGAATGGGTACTCTAGAAACAATGGCAGATTCCGAGATGCTGGAATTTTTAAAACAGCAATCCGAAACAGCTAAATATATAACTTCTGTTTGTACTGGTTCTTTAATTCTTGCTGCTGCTGGTTTACTCAAAGGTTATCGTGCTGGTTGTCATTGGTTATTTCGGGAATATTTAGCAATATTAGATGTTGAAGTTGGAACCGAAAGAGTTGTAATTGATAGAAATAGAATTACTGGTGGTGGTGTAACTGCTGGTATTGACTTTGGATTGGTAGTTGTCAGTCAGCTCTGTGGTGAAGATAGTGCAAAAAGAATTCAGCTGATGTTGGAATATAACCCCGCTCCACCTTTTGATGCAGGTTCTCCAGAAAAGGCTGGGAAAGTTTTAGTAGAGCAGATGAAAGAGTCTGCAAAACCTTTATTAGAAGCGGCTTTGGCTCAAACAAAGGCTACAGCAGCGCTCCTTGTTGAATAGAAACAAAATTATCCGTCAAAATTAATGTGATGAAGTATTAGTGTTCGATAAATATGAGGTGTGAAAACAGGGAGAGGGTAGAGGGGGAAGAGTGGGGAGAGGGGGTAGAATTTTTTTTACCTACTCTTTACCCTTCAAAATTAATGTGGTGGAGTATTACTATTGGTCTGTTTCATTAATTCTGAAGGGTTTGTAGTTGCGCTTTAGCGCCAAATATGCGGCATAACAAGGTGAAGATGTTACAACTAAAAATTTTATACCCATCAAAACTAATGAAAAAGATTACTACTACTAGACCACATAAGTTTTGCGGGGTATGTAAGCTTCAATTGTAGGTTGGGTTGAACGGAGTGAAACCCAACACCTGAGTTGGGTTACGCTCCGCTTAACCCAACCTACGGAGCGACTTTCTAACCCCTCAAAATTAATGTGGTGGAGTTACTACTGGTCTGTCCCATTAATTGTGATGATAAATCATTGTTTGTACATGAAGGCTGAAACCCTAATTATTTGGCGCTAAAGCGCAACTACGAACAAAGATAAAAACCCATCAAGATTAACGGGACAAACCAGTAGTGGTTTGTCCCGTTAATCTTGATGGCTCAAAAAAATATTTTTTCTACCCCCTCTCCCTCATCTACTTCTTCTACCCCCTCCCTAACCCAACCCATAAATTTTAATGGGACAGAATACTATTTAGAGTAAATAATTGGAAAAATATTTTCTCCCATTAAAAAAACTCAAGCATTCTTGCCTGAGTCGTAAATAAATCAAATTTATGAACTAAATAAGGAAATTAGCAGTTAGAGCTAAATTGATAGACCTTAGTAGCGATTGTTAAAATTATTTCTACGATTGCCTCCTCCAAAAGAATTTCTTTGCTCTCTGGGTCTTGCCTTATTTACTTTAAGGTCGCGCCCCATCCATTCAGCACCATCAAGAGCTTCAATTGCTGCAGCTTCTTCATCTTCTGAATTCATTTCTACAAAACCAAAACCGCGTACTCTACCTGTTTCGCGGTCTGTAGGAATTTGAACTCGTCTTACAGTGCCATATTCTGCAAAAACGGCATTCAAATTTTCCTCTGTAACGTCGTAAGAAAGGTTACCTACGTAAATCGACATGGATCGTCTCCGAAATCATTAGTTTGTAGAGATTTACATTTCGGAGATAAGTCTGTGAATACTAAAAACAAACGCTGTCTACCGAATTCTATTCTCCTCGGTAAGTATAACATACGGGTTAAGTTATGGGGAGGAAAAAATTCTGATAGTTTGTAATTAAAGTTGTAAGAAAATTTTAGACGGTAATTTTGTCGTTTAAATTTCAAAACCTAATAATAAGTTAGCATTAATACCAGGATATGTCAGTACAAAATTAAAAAAAAAGGCATATATGCCTATTCAGATAATCATATTTCATACTTATCCTGAAATTATTTTCACAGATATAACTACAAAATAATTTACAACTAAATCAAAAGACTAAGTAATTATACTTAAAGCAGCCTTGAAAATGTCCTCCCAGCCAAGCTAAATCTAGCAGCCATCTGACAAAACTTTCTTTATCCCGGACTTTAACTAAAAATTTTAGAGGAAGGATTGCAGCATCTTTGGACAAGTTTCTCCATTTAATTAATTTAGGCATTCCCATTTGTTGATGCTTTTGATGCAGCAAAATATCGTAACAAGCTAATCTCCAGCATCGACGATACATACCTTTTACAGTATTACGAAATCTAAAATAAATTACTGCATTTGATGCGGGTTCGAGTTTGATACCTATTTTTTGTATTCTCCAGCAGTAATCTATATCTTGTAGTAAAAGCATAGTTTCATCGAAACCACCGACCCGATTATGACAAGCACGCTTGATACCCAGATTATTACCTGCTGCATAAGGGAAATAAATATATTCTTTGATTCCGTTAGCTTCTCTTACTCCACAGCATTTTACTATCCACGGTTCGTTTAACTTTGAATAATCGCTACATCCAGCTACAAAGTCATGTTTGGAAAGTGCTTCTATCATTGCTCTTACCCATCCCGGAGTTACTTCATCATCAGCATCACAAAATGCTAAATTTTCAGATAAAGCTAAACTTGCTCCGACATTACGAGCATGAGCAGAACCTTTGGTACGAGATGCATCAACTATACGTAGGTTGGATAAATTCTGTTGATATTCCCTAACAATGCTCAAAGTTTCATCTGTTGAGCCATTATCAGCAATTATTATTTCCCAAGTATCCGAGCATTGCTGCTTGCTCAAAGCTTCTAGTTGAGCCGCAATCGTACTTGCAGCATTAAAGCATGGAATCACAACACTTAATTTCATAAAAAAACTAATTTTTCCTAATTGATTTGATTGCTTTCCTAAATCGATAACTGTAAAAATACAAATTTATTTTTATCTGCTTTTATGTCACAAATAGCACTCCATGATTGAAACAATCATTACAAATCAGCAATAGTTTTTTACCTACTTAAAAACTTACGATAAAAAGCTGCTACCAGCCTTTAATTAACGGTGAATTTTTTGTGAAGATAGTTAAATGTAATTAAATAATCGGCTCTGAAATTACATTATCCTTTTCCCCTAATCCCTGCTTTCTGTTTACAACTATTTAAGACGCGTATCAAGTGGCGAAAAACAATATAATAATTGTTAAGGATAAGTTCTTTTACCTAATTGATTGTTCAGACAAAAAGGTTTTAGAACCCCATATTAGAAATACAGGGTATTATGAAAGAGAATCAATCTTACGAAACCACATCTAAGGTTAGCGTTGCAGAAAATAAAACTCTAACCAAAGAGCAGTATCGCAAGAAAATGCAGCGACGTAAGGAAGTGCAAGACCAAAGAATAGCAGATGCTTCTCTCGAAAAAGGTTTAATTGTCGTCAATACTGGTAACGGCAAAGGAAAAACAACTGCATCCTTGGGAATGGTGTTGCGTTCTCTCGGACACGGGTATAAAGTAGCGATTATTCAGTTTATAAAAGGTGCTTGGGAACCTTCTGAAAAAAAAGCTTTTAGTTTTTGGAAAGATAACGGTCAGCTTGAATTTCATGCAATGGGTGAGGGATTTTCATGGGAAACTCAAGACCGCGATCGCGATATTGAAAAAGCCCAAGCAGCTTGGAACAAAGGGTTAGAATATATTCGCGACCCTGAGTATAAATTAGTACTATTGGATGAGATTAATATAGCTATCAAACTCGGTTATTTAAGAGTTGAAGAAGTTTTAGCTGGGTTAGAAGAAAAACCAGAAAGAAATCATATAATACTTACAGGAAGAGGGGCACCTCAATCATTAATTGAGCGAGCCGATTTAGTTACCGAAATGAGCTTAATTAAACATCCTTTTCGCGACCAAGCTATAAAAGCGCAGCCAGGAATTGAGTATTAAAGCATTTAGAAGCTAGAAGTTAGAAGTTAGGATTTAACAGTTAAAAGTTAGGGAAAAATATAAAAATCATCCCTTTGGGTTACTGGTTACTATTCATCAACTAACAACTAACGAGCATCCAAATTATTGAAAATTAGCTTTACAGATTTTTAAAATTCGTTGGTCGTTTTTTCCAACATTTTCAAGCTGATAAAAATCTTTTAATGTAACGGAGTAAGCATATTTAGTAAACTCCGAATCACCTGGTATAACTAGCCTACTTCTTGCAGCTACTTGAGGTGGACTAACATCACCAGCATAACCTTTAACTGTCATGGCAATTTCTCCCGACCTATCAAGACTTCCTTGAAAGCAATTAAATTCGGAAGCAGGCATATACATCCCACCAATCACTTTATCAGCTTGTTTTTCAAAAACGATGTATCCTTTACCAAATTCTCCTGCTTTTTGTGAATTTCCATAGAGAAACACACCGTCACCATTGGGAAAATTGTCGGCAGGTATAGCTCCTCTAACAGATGCTTTATCTTCAGGAACCCGAGCTTGAACGGTAGACGTGCTTGTCTTATCTTGCGCTACATCTCCATGACTAGAAGAATTATGTCCCTGCATCCAAACGTAAGTCTTCCCAGGCAATACGCTAGTACTAGCATCTGAATCAGTCGAAGTATTTAACACTCTTTTTAATCGTGCTTCCTTAGAAATTGATTGGGAGCTAACATCAGGATTACCTTCTATCCAGGTACTTTTTGGAGCTTCTTCCAAAGTTGCTGATAGAGATGCTGCTTGTAGTCGAGCAATTTGTTTGGATAAAACTGGTTGAATGCGTTGAGCAGAAGCACCAATAGTTATAACTAAACCTAAAATAGGAATTGCAAAACGACGGGATTGAATAAATTTTTTGATATTTTTGAGCACCCATTACCTCCTATAATCTAAATATTTTTTATCTATGTATTAAGTCTTAAATTTAACTAAGTGATTAATCGTGAACTTACTATTAAAACTCTACTTTATACCGTCCTATTAAAAAAACCGTAAATTATCAGAACTTTTCTTTAGGTTTTTTAAGTTAACTTTACACTAGCTTTACTCATAAGTATCCGTAGATCATCCTAAAGGTTGACTACAAAGGATGAAGTATAAAAATATAAAATAGTTGGCAGTAGGAGTAATTAGCTATTGAAATTATAGTATTGGTATTTTTTCTGCCTATGGGTCAGATTGTGTCGAACCATAATATTTTCAGTTGTGCCAATATGCTTCATAAGCCTCTCTAGACGAGGCTTCCAAGGATTGAATGTATTATAAAAATAAGTCTTGCATTAAATTAATTTATGATTAATAACTCCTCTTCATAGCCGCAAAATATATTAATCATTTAACAAAAAAACCACTTAATTCTAGTAAAGTGCTTTATTTATAGCGGTTCTCAATTTGGTGAGATACATACTTTCTAGTTTTAGGGAACAGGGAACAGGGAACAGAGAAAAATTTAGATGTACCTCAGTTATTTGAGAAAGGCTATATATATTTTTTACAATAAATTTTGACGAATTATATGTAAATTCGCATCACATCGTAAATCGATATGTTATCAGAATTTCACAAGAGCAATAAATTGATTTGTTATAGTGCAATCGTTTTTTAGTTATTGAAAAAATAAATACAGAGATTTAAGTAACAGAAGCCTTAAGCTGTAAGTCTTTGAGAATTTAAATAACTTCGGATTCGACTGCATAAATTAATCATTAAGCAAAAAAAACTGCCCCCCTTATGGGAGGCGGATCGCGGTTAGAATATTGTTAATGTCAACTATTGCTAACTTGCGACATATTCTTTTACATTGGCACGACGACGGCGTAAATGAGCAAGTGCTTGATGTTCTAATTGACGAACTCGTTCGCGACTGAGGCTTAAGCGTTCGCCAACTTTTGCTAAGGACATTTCATTACCATCATTTAATCCAAAGCGTAAAATCAATACTTGCCGTTGTTGGGGTGTTAATTCCGCTAACAAGTTACTCAAGTCTTGACGTAAAAACTCTTGAGTAGTGTAGTGTTCTGGGGATGGACCGTCATCTTCGAGCATTTCTTGCAACTCGGTATCCTGATTATCACCAACCCGGACATCCAAAGAAACTGGTTGACGAGCCATATTCAGATACTCGCGAATCTGAGAAGGTTCCAAGCTTAATTCTTTCGCAATTTCTGTCGGAGATGGAGACCTTCCCAACTTCTGAGCAAGTTCGCGCTGTACTTTTTTAATTTTGTTCAGCTTCTCAGTAATATGAATCGGTAAACGAATTGTTCTTCCTTGTTGTGCGATCGCGCGGGTAATCGCTTGACGAATCCACCAGTAAGCATAAGTAGAAAACTTATAACCACGGGTTGGGTCAAATTTTTCCACACCCCGCTCTAATCCTAAAGCCCCTTCCTGAATTAAATCCAGGAATTCCATATTTCGCTTCTGGTATTTCTTCGCGATTGCAACAACCAAGCGCAAATTCGCTTCAATCATCTTTTGCTTGACACGTTTACCTTCCAAAACAGTTTTTTTCAGTTCTGCTTCAGATAAACCGACTTCCTTAGTCCATTCTTCCAAGCTAACTTCGCGACCAAGTTTCTTAGCCAAAGTTTCTTTGGCTTCAATAAGTCTCATCATTTGTTGAACTTGCTTCCCGAAAATAATTTCTTGCTCGCGGGTAAGCAACGGTACTCTACCAATCTCGCGCAGATAGGTTCGCACCATATCAGCCGTAAACTTGGTATTGTTTTTTTCAGTTACAGTGTTTTCAATGGGCATTGGTGCGTTTTCCTCTACTCCGTAAATACTATGAGTATTTAATTGTTAGGGAGGGTATGGAAAATACTAGTCGTGGAACAGGTAGAAATGCCGTTCTAAAATCCCTACTCATACAGAGACTTTTCAGACGGTGATACTTCCCCATCAGTTCCTCTGCCTCCCCCTATTTATCAATCCCCTAGAAGTAAGCTTTTATCGTTTCAACAATTTATTCGTTTTCATCAATCGCCAGAAGCGATAGCAAAAATATGAAGTCAGTATGAGTTTTACTTAATCTAATATTACGACAAATTTTGTCGATAGTAAAGACCATTAAATAAATCTTTCCATTATAAAACATCAAGACTACGTTTGCCAAAAAAGATAAATAATATCCCTTTTTTAGTGGCAATCGGTATATATATATAGTGACGCGAAAAAAGCCAATCCGGTTCTCTGCAAATAGCCGGATAACCGAACTTAAGGGGATTTGTCATGGGTGGATGTTACTAAATTAATCTTTTACGGAATTATTGGATGTGAACTTGAAGTTAGTAAATTGGCTTCTTGAGTATATTTTCGTTGCTTTAACTCCAAAGCTGCTCTATCTGAAGATTGGTTTACAGCTTAAAAAAAGTGGTTGACTACAATGTAGCGTTGATGTAAGTATTTCAGCGAGTTTCATTTATTAAATTTGGCTTCAACGAAAAGAAATGAATGATATTACCCTGCCAGTATTATCAAATCTAGTCAAGTAAACTAGATTACATTTACAGGAAGTAATGAGTTAGGAGTTAGGAGTTAGGAGTTAGGAGTTAGGAGTTAGGAATTTAAAGCTGTTCACTGATAACTGATAACTGATAACTGTTCACTGTTCACTGATAACTGTTCGCTGACTAAAACCCTAAATCTGCTTTTGCTAATTCTGCTGCTGCAAAAACTTCATCGTCTGGTTTTCCTTCCCAGTCGGGGTCGCCAATCTCTTGGTAAAATGTTGTATCGTAGGGACGGGTACGGACTACTACCGGCATGGGAACGGCGTGACCTAAAATTAATGCTTGTTGCTTGGAATCTAATTTTGCTAAAACCGATTTTAAGCCCCCAGCCCCGGAAACCCCTGTAAAAATTGCATCAATATCTTTTTCGTCGTTGAGTAAGGCTGTAATCCGAGTTCCAACTTGGGACATAACTTCATTATCTATCCCTGAAGGTCTTTGGTCTACTACTAATAAAGTTACGAAATATTTCCGCATTTCGCGAGCGATTGTACCAAAAATTGTACTCTGTACTATCGCCGAATCAAGAAAACGGTGTGCTTCTTCGATAGTAATCATTAACTGTAATGGTTTATCGAGGGGATTTTTAGTTTGTAGAAACTTTTCTGCTTTACGAACATATTGTTGGTGAATCCGACGAGTAATCATGTTGGTCACCAACATATAAGAAAGCATGTCCGATTGAGAACCGAATTCTACAACAACATTTTTCCCCGCTTCCAGAGAACGCATGATTTGACTAATATAGTTGTGCGGACAAGCAGCGCGCATATACTTCATGTTGTCCATTCGCAACAGCTTGCGCTGTAGTGCGGTAATTGAACCTTGGTGTCCCCGCTTTTCTTCGCAAAACATTTTGATTTCTTCGTTTGTCATGTTCAGCAATTGAACAATCCAAGATTTACCAAATTCAGCATGTAAAATATTGGCATTATCAATACTTGCATCGGAAAGCCCCAGTTCGCGAGAACATAACTTAATATCTTCTACTTCGATTTGGTCGTAACTTAAATAAAGGTCTTGAGCGTGAGGTACACCACGACGTTTTGTCGATTCCGGGTCAAGGGTATACACTTCTAACTTGCTGGGAAATAGCTGCTTCAAACCTTTAACAGTACTCAAATTTTTTCCTTCGGAAACTGCTTCCCAACCGTATTCCGAGTGCATATCAAAAATTAAATTAACTGCTGCATTTTTACGAATAGTTCCAGCTAAAAGTAAGCGGGTCAAAAAAGATTTACCAGTTCCAGACTTACCAAAAACTCCATTACTTCTTTCAACAAACTTATTTAAGTCAATGCAAATCGGTACATCCATATCCAAAGGTTTACCAATGGAAAAATTCTTCCTTTGGGGGTCATCTTCCCAACCAAATACCCGTCGGAAGTCATCTTCGGAAGCTTCATAAACTTGACTAAAATGAGTTGGAATTGTTTTAACTGGCATTAACTCCATTGAAGTGCTAGTTTGTGCTTGAAACGATGCCAAACTAGTATTTACAGCTTCTTTCAACTTCGCAGACTTATTATTTGGTTGAGCATCCGCTTCATTCGATTCAGGAGTAAACATCAACATCGGCGCGAGATTAATGGTACCGTAAGTACCGCTTCCTGCCAAAATATCTCGCATAAAAGTATCTTCCCACTTCGGAGGATAAGCCACAATCCTCTGGTTTGCGATTCCTAATGCGACATCCGTTAGCATACAGAAAAATCGAGAACGTACCCCTTGGACAACCAGAAACTTACCTACCCGCATATCTTCAACCAAGATATCGGGATGTAATCTGACTTCTAATCCCCCAGTTAAAGAGCCTTCAGTAACCGAACCTAATGGCTGTCTGTTAATAGAATCCATATAAACCAACGCATAATTTTGTTCGTTCTTCCTTCAAGAATTTTAATTCTACTGTATAAAGAATGCGAACAAATAAGCGAACAAAAATTAATAAAATATGGAATTGGTAATTGGTGATTGCTAATTGGTGAAACACTTGCGGTGAAAGGCTTACTCGGCATAAGCAAAGTGTTGAACCCGAAGGATAATTGGCTAGAAATATCTGAATTCATGACCCAAACGTCTAAAGGTAAGTCGGATAAGAACTCCTAAATTTTAGAAGACAGCAAATTTATAAATTTTAACCGTTAACTTCTGTATCAACCCAATTATCAATTACTGTTTATTTATTGATTGATAATTTTGAATTACCAATTACCAATTAAGTATCTGGACACAAATAAATGTGTCATTGCGACCGCAGGGAAGCAATCTCAAAGTATTGCGGTTGCTATCTCCCTCCGGGAGACGCTGCGCTAACGTTCAACTCGCAATGACAAATATACAATTAATTTTGTCTAAGTACTTACCAATTACCAATTACCCATTACCCAATTCCCAATTACTTAGTCAATCTGAATGGATGTTGGAGCAGAACCTGGATTGTTAAAAGAAGAGCCAATGATTGGTTTGCGGAATTGAACGTAAAGTCTATCGCGCCAATCAAAGAATGGCTGGTAAATTGGGTTATCTGCTAAACCTGGTACTCCTTTAGCCTTGATATTGTCTGGCAAATCTAAATAACCACCGTCTGGGAATTTTAATAATAGGGACAAACCCGCTACTGCAAAATCGGCTAAACAGGGTTCATCTCCCAATAAATAAGGACTACTTTCTAATATCAACGTCAAAGCTTCTAAATCTTGCTGTAAATCTCTCATTGCATCTTTTACAGCATCGGGACTATAACCGACTCCGACACCTAGTACTTTTAAAAGGTCGCTAGGAACTCCCTCTACTAAGGTCTTAAGTACATCTGGTGCTGAATTTGGTAGCAACGACTTACGGAAAGACTGGTCTTTACTGATTGCAGAAAACAAAGCTTTTCTACTTTTAGTACCAATCGATTCATCTGCCCATTCTTCCATCATTAAGCATAATCCCCGAAGTTTGGGGTCTTGTGGCATCAATGGACGTTCGGGGTGTTGTGCATCTAGATACTTGGCTATCTCAGTAGAATCAGCAATATATTTACTGCCGTCTTTAAGTACCGGAACTTGACGTTGACCTGTTTTTTGAAATAATTCTACTTGTCCAATTCCAGGCGTTACCTCTATTTTCCGGTATTCCAAACCTTTATAATCTAGAATCAAACGTACTTTTTCTGAGTATTGAGAAAGTTCAAATTGGTATAGTTCTAACATAATTGACTTATTGGTAATTTATTGACCTATAAATTCTACAACCTTATTTTTGTTAATAATATTTTTAAGTTATGAATGAAAAATTTATAACTTGCGGATTATGTCTGTGGAGCGATGAATTTCAGAATCCTTGAATCTAGGGGTTATCTTACTTTAAATCAAAACTATTTATAGGCTGAGATAATGGTTAAAAAACAAGAAAAATTTCCCTCTGAAGGAGAAATTATAATAATCGGATAGTTAATTATTTCTTAATAACAGGCTTTCAATGCATATTTCTAGCTTGATAATTAGAAATCCCTACACTGCATATAGTTTAGGCATTAACTTCAAAGTTATGTAATCACAAATTACGAACCAATAAAAACTTTACAGGGGCGGGAAAATTGAATATTAATAATTTATTTTGATTTTGGTTGTACAGTTAGGAGTTAATCTAATAATTTATTTATGAATGTTCTGTATTTTTTTCTGTGCTACAATAATCACTACTATAAATTACAGTAAAGCTGTGAACGGTAATTGAAGTTTATTACTATTGAATAATTTTGACATTTCTATAAGTTAAAATTATTAGTTGATTTTTTTGTTGAATTTAACATTACCACCATAGCCTTAAAGCAAATAAAACCAAGTCTACCAGTTAGATTTTTTGGCTAAGAAAATGGTATAAGTCTTTATATGTAGAGTGTGGAATAAAAGCCAGATAAAATTGTTATGAAACTATCTTACAGCAATTTGTTGACTAAATTAACTGGCATTGTGGGAGTGACAGGCATCAGCTTACTGATGATTTCGCCAGTGAAGGCGAACAAGGCGCTTAATCCGAACCCCAGTGTTTTTACAGAAGCTGCTTATAACCGTAGTAAAACGGTCTCGTTGAATACTGACAGTAATCAGTTAGAGATACAGACAACTAAGAGCGGTAAATCAAATAAAACTTTATTAGCTCAGCTTAATCCCAGACCCAGCATTTTAGATGAGTGTCCTTACAATCGTGCGGCTTGCGGAAATAATATACCTTCAACAGCACCCGCACCACTGCCACCATCAACAGCACCAGTACCGGCACCAGTGCCCGGAACAGTTCCTCCACTACCAGGAACAGAGATTCCAACAGCACCCCCTACAACTTCACCAGATGCAGGAGTAGAGACCCAGGATATTATTGGCGTAGTTGAATCTAATAGTTCATTTACAATGCTTGCTAAGGCATTGAAAGCAGCAGGATTAGAAGATACCTTGAAAGGAGACGGACCTTTCACAGTTCTTGCACCTAGCGATGCAGCATTTGCGAAGTTACCGCAGGATGCCGTACAAGACTTATTAAAGCCAGAAAACAAAGAAGTATTAGTCAAGATTCTGACTTATCACGTAGTACCGGGCAGAGTACTTTCTACCGATTTGACATCTGGTGAAGTCAAGAGTGTCGAAGGTGGCCCAATCAGCGTAAAAGTTGACCCAGCAACTGGCGTACAGGTTAACGATGCTACCGTAGTTCAGCCCGATGTTAAAGCTAGCAACGGCGTAATTCACGTTATCGATAACGTTATTTTGCCTCCCGACCTGTAAGAAGTAGTAAGTAGCAAGTAGTAAGTAGCAAGTAGGAAGTAGTAAGTAGGAAGTAGTAAGTCAATTACCTTGGATTTTATTGCATGAGGTTCACAGTGGTAAACAAATACTTGCTACTCCGAACTCGCTACTCATTACTCTTTACTCCAAACTTGCTACTTGCTACTTCTTACTTGCTACTTTAATTAATTCCTTGTATAGCGATGTTTAACTCCTTGAGGAAAATATTCTGGTTCTCCCATGGGTAATAGTCTTACTTGCGGTGTTTGATATTCTGGGGGGACGTAATTTGCGAATTCGCTGTTAAGTCTTTGAAGTTGAGCAAGAATAGAATTCGCTACAGCTTGTTTTTTCTCTTCACTAGCTTCAACTTTAGGTGCTAATTCCACAACAACAGATAAGAAACTATTTTTATCCGCATCCTCTTGTATTTGCATGACGAATTTACCCGTCACCCAATCACTAATTAGAGGTTGTTCTAAACCGACTTTGATATTTTCAGGATAAATATTTGCGCCGAAATAAGAAATAGTAAAGTTTGAGCGTCCGAAAACGAAAACAAAAGGTAAATTACGAATTCCTCTTTGATTTGATAATGCTTCTAAAGGGTTAAATCCCCATTCAGATAAAAACTGAAGCATTGCATCATAAGTAATGATTCCCCCGTTATCTAAAATGTTGTAACGTACCAAGGGAATTCCATTATCACCAGAAAATAATAAAGTACCTCTTTCTATCCCTTCCCGATTATTTTCATCTTTCTCTACTTCTTTACCTATTACTTCAAAAAAGCGGTTTAATGGGTCATACTGAAGCAACGTTGGTAAACGTGATTCTCCAAATAAATTTCGGGCTGCATCGGGATTTTGACTCAAAAACTGGCGAATGCAGATACTTAGCGGCGTTTCATTCCCCAAAACTCCTGCATCAGCGGTACCATAAAGCGATGCAAAATCATAAGAGGGATTTTGAGAACCAACTCTTTCCCCGACCAAATTTCGCCATTCTTCACTAAATACTTCCCCAGCCATCACAAATTTAATATTGTGTGGTTTCAAATCCATACCACGTGCAATACCTGTATCAATCACATCTTTGAGAAAAGGTGGATATCCTAATAGAACAGTTTGCTCAAAATTAGGGCTTAATTCTTCCAAAACTCGTAAAATTTCAGTTTTATTTGTACCTGGGGAGATGACGGTAACGGGATAACCTTTACTAGAAAGATAGCGACAGCAATTAGTTGTGAACATTCCCCCTACCCAGGTTCCCAACGCAAAGCAAATTACAGCTAAAGTCGGTTTGGTATCAGCAAAAAAGCTATCGTAAAATATCTGTTCAAATCTAGTCGCAACTGCTAACTCATCCGTAAAGAAACGCAGCCAGAAAGTAGGTTTACCTGTAGAACCAGATGAAGCGGCTATCATATCGCAACTGGCAATTTTTCCGTCACGGCAGAAATCTGCTAGAGAATAGCACTTAAGGTAGTTTTGTTTCGTGAGCGGTAGTAATTTTTGGAAATCCTCAAAAGTTTGAATATTATCGGGATTAATTTGGTTTTGGGACAAAAAAGCTTTATAAGCGGGTACATTTGCTGCAACGTCGTGAAACAGTTTGATTATTTCCTCAGCAGGATTTTTATCTAGATGTTGCTGTAATACAGTTTCAAGAGAAGTATGTAAAAAATCCTCAAATCCTTTGATTGCACGTTGACTTTGCTGTTCGTAGTTCATAGCGCTTGTTGCATTCGGAAAAACGGATTATTATGACCAGTTATTAGATATAGGAAATGGGGATTGGGGATTGGGGATTGGAATTAAGTATAAATAAATTCTTATTAAATAACTCTTAATTCCTAACTCCTAACTATTCTCCTATGCCCCATGCCCTATGCCCAATCCCCAATTCAAATTTCTGAGAAATTATACGTAAATTATATTGAAGACTTTGTAGTTATTAGCAAAAACCCCTTAAAATTTGGGCATCATGCAGGTTTATTGCACTCGAAACCACACTAACTCATCAAATCACCGCTTTTGCACTTTATGCGGTGAACCTTTGCCTCTTCCTTCTGGGGAGGTGATTAACGACCGCTATAAAATTGTACGTCAACTTGGTCAAGGAGGTTTCGGACGTACTTATTTAGCTGAGGATATTCAACAATCTCATCAAAAATGCGTGCTGAAGGAGTTTGCACCGCAAGTTGAAGAAGATAAAGATTTACAAAAAGCGAAGGAGCTATTTGAAAGGGAAGCGAGCGTGCTTAAGCAGCTTCAGCATCAGCAAATCCCTCGTTTGCACTCTTCGCTACAGGTAAAGTTACGCAACAAAGATTTTTTCTTTTTAATTCAAGATTATATTGAAGGTGAAAATTATCAAGATTTAGTGGAAAAGCGTCTGAATGAAGGACGATATTTTAGTGAAGAAGAGGTATCTAATTTTTTAAAGCAAATTTTGCCTGTATTGCATTACATTCATTCTAAGGATGTAGTTCACCGCGATATTTCACCAGATAATTTGGTTTCGCGGACAAGTGATAATTTACCAGTTTTAATCGATTTTGGTGGTGTGAAGCAATTACCAGCTTCTCAAGGATTATGGTATACCCAACTTCCTGGAAATCGGACTTTGCTGGGTAAAAAAGGTTATGCTCCTGAAGAACAATTGCGTCAGGGGAAAGCTTTTCACAGCAGCGATTTATATTCGTTAGGTGTGACTGCTCTGGTGTTACTTACTGGAGAGGAACCGCAGCAACTTTACGACAGTTATCAAGGTAAATGGCGCTGGGGAGAGAAAATTAGAGTTAGTCCTAACTTTGAAGCGGTTTTAAAGAAAATGGTCGCTTACAAACCCAATGATAGGTATCAAAGCTCGCAACAAGTTTTAAAAGATTTACAGTCTTCTACTCCTCCTTCTACTCCCGCTCCTACCTTAAATCCCAATGTTAGTAAGCTTCATACAGCGATAGTTTCTCCCGGACGCAAGGTTGCGACTCAATTTCACAACAAGACTAATGCTTTAGCGAATACAATTCATTTACCGATTTGGTTGCGTCCTTTTTTCGTCAGCTTGGTAAGTACTAGCGTGGTTGTCTTGGTGTTTTCGGGCACATGGGCAGTTATCAGTGGAGTTATTAATGCTGTAACTTCATTTTCTCTTCCTAGCCTTTCCTTACCGCAATTACCCTCGATTGAATTACCGAGTTTACCAGGAAGCGATGGTAATTCCGAAGAAGGATTAAGTCGTCGGGAATCAAATAATATTCAAAAAATTGTTCGTCAACGTCAGAAATTAAAAATTCAAGAATTATTTTTTAATCGCACTGTAAATGGACTTTTTTATACTCAAAATCCAGAAGCTCGCGGTCGTACTTTAACGGCTAGTTCAGAAGACGAAGCTTTGAGAAAGAAGTGGTACCGTATTGCTCAAGACTTGCTTGATAATTTAGAAAAGGCTAATCTCAGTACGCAAACCCGACAAAAACTGGGAAGCTATACTGGGCAAGATTATGAAAATTGGCAGCAGCAAATACAGGCAGGAGATTTAGGTAATTATACGGTTGAAGATTTAAACAGAGATATAAACCGTAAGTTTGATAGATTATTTCCTGGAGAAAGACAAGGGAACCTTAATCAACAAACTTTTGGTCAAATTTGGTATGCGTTAGCAAATGAGGAAGTAGCAAGTAATAAGTAGCAAGTAGCAAGTAGTAAGTAGTAAGTAGGGAGTAGATTATTAATTAATAATGTGAAGCATGGATATCTACTATTTATGTATTTTGACGTAGTTTTTAGGATTATGGCTGTAGCTTTATAAGTAACGCAGGTAGTTGGAGTTCTTCAGCTCTACATTTTTTGTGGGTAAGTCTTAAACTTATCTTCAAATATGTCTTAATTATTGAATAGTATATTTGTTTATACCAGATAAAAAATATTGAAAATAATGATTTTTTGTGTTTGTTCTTAAAGGGTATTTTGAAAGTTTAATACTGTAGTTAAATTTTTATAGTTTTTAACTCATAACTTTTTAATCCAAAATCTAAAATCTGTCTTGGAAAGTTTGAGGGGAAGAACATCTCCACCCTCAACTTTCCGCAAAATCTAAAATTATTTAATTCCTAACTCTCCCATGACATCCCTTAATTGCTCTAAAGGACATGAAAATCCTGCTGGTAGTCGCTTCTGTCTACATTGTGGTGAAATGTTGGTTGATACTCAAGTAAGTAAGGGTGTTCAACCAGGATTAAATTTAGGTGGACGTTATTTAATAGTACGTCAGTTGGGACAAGGGGGATTCGGACGGACTTATTTAGCAGAAGACACTAACCGTTTTCGCGAACCCTGCGTTTTAAAAGAATTTTCTCCCCAAGTTCAAACGGAATACGTTTTACAAAAATCGGAAGAACTTTTTGAACGAGAAGCAAGCGTTCTTTACAAATTACAACATCGTCAAATACCTCGCTTTCGCGAACTTTTACGGATTAGTATCGACGACAAAGAATATTTATTTTTGGTTCAAGATTATGTGGAAGGAGAAAATTACAGTTCTTTGTTAGATAGTCGGTTGAAGCAAGGAATGAAATTTAGCGAAACCGAGGTAAAGCAGCTATTACAGCAGATATTGCCAGTTTTGGACTATATTCATTCTATGGGTGTAATTCACCGCGATATCTCACCCGACAATTTAATTTTCCGCAAAAATGACCAGCTACCAGTATTAATAGATTTCGGTGGTGTAAAACAAGTCGCAGCAACTGTAGCTTCTCAATATTACGCTCCGGGCAGCCCTCCAGCGACTCCAATACCAACTTTACTGGGAAAAGTAGGTTACGCTCCAGCAGAACAAATGCAAACTGGGTCGGTAGAAGCACATAGCGATTTATACGCTTTAGCTGCTACAGCACTGGTATTACTTACAGGAAAACAGCCAGCAGAACTCATCGATAACTATAACCTGCAATGGCAGTGGCGGCGAGAAGTCAATCTTAGTCCTGAGTTTGGGGCAATATTAGATAAAATGCTTTCAGCAGTCCCAGGAGAACGCTATCAAAGCGCAAAGCAGGTTCTACAAGCGCTTAACTCTCCCGTACCTACAAATAATCAAAATAATAATTCATCACCACAGCAATTTCCCCAACAAGTAACAGAACGAACATTTGCTGTAGCACCAGCAGTACAATCTGCTCCTTCTACTCCCCAACCTAAAACCGCTTCACCCGGTTTCTCAGAATCTCAACCTAAATCTAAACCTTTTTTGACACCAGCGAAAATTGGCTTACTATTTTTCGCGATGGTGATTTTAGGTGGTTTAGGTTACTTGGGAATTTCTCAATTAACGTCAAATTCTGATAACTCTGGTGAAGAAATAGTTTCCTCAAAATTTTCTCCAGAAGAGCAAGAACGTAAAAAAAGACTGAGAGCAAGACGCGAGCAGTTAGGTATAGACTATAACTTTTATGTCCAACTAGTTAATCAAAAATTTTGGAGTGAAAACCCCAATTTAAACGAGCGTGTATTGAGCGAAGAACCTCAAGATGCAGAACTCCGCAAACAGTGGGATGAAACAGCAAGCGAGTTAATCGATAGGTTATCACAACTGAGTTCCGACGCTCGACGCAAACTCGGAACCTTCACCTCAGCAGACCGCGATCGCTGGAAAGTTAGAGTCAACAATATTAATGTCGGCAGTCGTTCGGTATATGACCTAGCCGACGTACCATTTTACCGAATATTCCCCGAACAACGAGGTAAAAGTTTTCTCAACAAACCCGTAGGACAAGTTTGGCATGGATTCGTATTCGACAAAGTAAATGCAGTATTCGCAAGAAGCGCTTATGAGAAATTACAATTTGCTAATGGTAGTACTAGGGTTGTAAGAAGCAGTACTTTCAAAAACCTACAAGGGAAAATTTTTATAGCTCAACTTGCTAGGGGTCAAAGAATGGAAGTCAATTTAACAGCTTCCCCCCAAGTCTTATTTTCCATATATTCACCTTCCGGTCAAAGAGTATTATTAGAAGACTCCACCAGACGCTCCTGGTCTGGAACTTTGAGAGAAAACGGATATTATGAATTCGTTGTCGTTTCAACATCAAACGAATCCCAAGATTATCGGATGCGCTTAAACGTAGAAAACCCCGCACCACCCCCGGAACCGACACCAGAACCGACCCCAACACCGACCCCAACACCAACTCCAACACCGACTCCAACACCGACACCGACTCCAACACCGACACCGACACCGACTCCAACCCCGACTCCAGAACCAACACCGACACCAACACCAACCCTCACACCAACTCAAGAACCCGAAAGTTAAAAAGGTAGAAGGTAGGAGTTAGGAGGTAAGAGACAACTGGTCACCACTGACTAATAAATGATACAATCACAGGTTTGTTGTTAGTTGGTGAGGAAAGAAATTGGCAAATCAATCATATTTAGAAACAGATACTCCTTTGGTTCCGGTGGGAAGTCACTGTCTTTTAGAGCTATACGACTGTCCCAAAGATTTGCTTAACGATGTTGATTTTATTAAAAAAGCTTTAGAGGAAGGAGTCAAAGAATCTGATTCAACTTTGCTCAAAGAGCTAACCCATCAGTTTGAACCTTACGGTGTCACAGCTTTAGCGCTTTTAGCAGAATCTCATGTTTCGCTTCATAGCTGGCCCGAAATTGGTTACGTCGCTGTAGATATGTTTACCTGTGGGGAACATGCAGATCCCGAAAAAGCTTGTAAATATCTGATAAAAGCTTTTCAAGCCAAAAATCACGTACTTTTGAAAATCCCTAGAGGTAGATTAACACCTCAGATTAAACAACTTGAAGAAAGTTTGATGGCTGGTGTTGGGGAGAAGTAGAAATTAGAGGGGGGAGAGGGGGAAGAGGGGGAGATGGGGAGAGAGGGAGATGGGGGGTAGAAAAAATTAAATTATTAACTCCTAACTCCTAACTCCTAACTCCTAACTCCTAACTCCTAATTACTAACTCTTAACTCTTAACTCCTAAGTCTTAATCCAAAATCCAAAATCCAAAATCCAAAATAAAATAACTCCTGTCCCCTATCCCCTATCCCCAATTCCCAAATTACATTTCAAATAGGGAAATATTGCGGAATTGACTTTGTGCTGTGGAGTTAGAAATGTCGTGGTCATTGGCTAGGGTGAGATAGTTAAATTCACCGCTTATATGTTCTCCGACTTTGATTTCATAGGTTTTCCATCCGGAACCTAGGGTGTAGTCGTCTTCGAGTTCAATTCCCCAATCTTGAGTTCCTGCTACTTGAAATAAGTGGTTCTCATCGTTACCGCTGATAATATCATCATTATCAAAACCAATACCCTGTATTTCTGCTTCTGTTTGACTTTGAAAATCAAATTTGAGGACGGTATTGTTGGTGATGTTGTAGTTATTAATATCTAACTTATTCCAACTGTTACCTGTGATTTCAATTTCGGTTTTATCATCAGAAATCGTAGATATTCCTTTATCTTGAGTTGTACCTCCGTAGGAAGAAAGGGTGTAGTTATTGGTGCTATCGTTGACTGTTAATACAACATCTGAGTTCACGCTTTCGTGGGTTTCAGTTTTACTGTACTGATTTTTATTACCCTCATAAATCTTGATATTACGATATTGACTTGCTGCATTTTTTGCACCATTATCATGGTCGTTGATGAAGGTCAGATAGTTGAAATCACCTGTAAAATAATCTCCGACAGTGATTTGATAGGTTTTCCAACCTTGTCCGGTAATCTTGTTTTTAAAGTCACTGATACCAAGTTTATCGGTTCCTTCTAACTGAAATACTCGCTTTTTATCATTATTGCTGAGCTTATCATCAGTATCGAAACCAATTCCTTGAATTTCTCCTCTGATATCGCTTCGGAATTCAAATTCTAAAATGGTTTTTTCTGTAACTTGGTAATCAAAAGCAAGTTTCTTCCAAGTATTTTCTTGAATTTTTATTTGTTGAGTGTTATCTGAGATAGTTAAGTTATCATGTTTGTCTTGTCCAGCGTAAGAACTGATTTTGTCAAGTTCAAAGTTGATTGTGTTTGCTTGTGTTGTTGGAGTTTCTGCTGGTGGGGTTGCTGGAGTTTCTGCTGGTGGAGTAGTTGGAGTTTCTGCTGGTGGGGTTGCTGGAGTTTCTGCTGGTGGAAGCTGTTGACCTTCTTCGTACAGTCTTAAATTACGATATTGACTAACTGCATTTTTCTCACCTTTATCGTGGTCGTTGATGAAGGTCAGATAGTTGAAATCACCTGTAAAATAATCTCCGACAGTGATTTGATAAGTTTTCCAACCTTGTCCGGTAATCTTGTTTTTAAAGTCGCTGATACCAAGTTTATCGGTTCCTTCTAACTGAAATACTCGCTTTTTATCATTATTGCTGAGCTTATCATCAGTATCGAAACCAATTCCTTGAATTTCTCCTCTGATATCGCTTCGGAATTCAAATTCTAAAATGGTTTTTTCTGTAACTTGGTAATCAAAAGCAAGTTTCTTCCAAGTATTTTCTTGAATTTTTATTTGTTGAGTGTTATCTGAGATAGTTAAGTTATCATGTTTGTCTTGTCCAGCGTAAGAACTGATTTTGTCAAGTTCAAAGTTGATTGTGTTTGCTTGTGTTGTTGGAGTTTCTGCTGGTGGGGTTGCTGGAGTTTCTGCTGGTGGAGTAGTTGGAGTTTCTGCTGGTGGGGTTGCTGGAGTTTCTGCTGGTGGAGTCGCTGGAGTTTCTATTGGTGGAAGCTGTTGACCTTCTTCGTACAGTCTTAAATTACGATATTGACTAACTGCATTTTTCTCACCTTTATCGTGGTCGTTGATAAAAGTAAGATAGTTAAAATCACCTGTAAAATAATCTCCGACAGTTATTTGATAAGTTTTCCAACCTTGTCCGGTAATCTTGTTTTTAAAGTCACTGATACCAAGTTTATCGGTTCCTTCTAACTGAAATACTCGCTTTTTATCATTATTGCTGAGCTTATCATCCGTATCGAAACCAATTCCTTGAATTTCCCCAATAATATCGCTTCGGAATTCAAATTCTAAAATGGTTTTTTCTGTAACTTGGTAATCAAAAGCAAGTTTCTTCCAAGTATTTTCTTGAATTTTTATTTGTTGAGTGTTATCTGAGATAGTTAAGTTCTCATGTTTGTCTTGTCCAGCGTAAGAAGTGATTTTGTCAAGTTCAAAGTTGATTGTGTTTGCTTGTGTTGTTGGAGTTTCTGTTGGTGGAGTAGCTGGAGTTTCTGCTGGTGGTGTTGCTGGAGTTATTGGAGTTTCTACTTTATTAATATCCCAGCCTAAATCTTCTAAAACACCTAAAGTAATCGCACCAGGATTATGAATTACTTCACCTCCTTTTAAATAAGGTGTCATCAAAGCATCCGCATCACCTTTGGGATATGTTTTTTCATCAAGATGAGCAACACTTGAGCCATATTCCCATTTACTAGGTGCATACAGTTTGACTTTTTCTCCATTGTTAGCTTCTACTGCGTTAGCACCGTTAAAAAATAAATCTTTACTTGTTAATTGCTTTCCTAATTCTTTAGAGTTATTAGAAAATGAACTTAGACTTTGATTATCACCATTAACTATAAGGCTTTCAAAAATTGTATTTCCATAACGACCTTTACCACTATCGTAGTCGATAAAATCAGTCAACCCAAAACCATGTACAAACTCATGTAAAACTACGGTTGTAAAATCGTATTTTCCGTTCGGTGCATTCCCATCAGTACCAAAATACCAATTAGAAAATCCGCTGTTAAACCAAGTTTCAATCTCTGCTCTATCACCGTTTAAATCTTTACCAGCTAAATGATTAGCTAATGATATTGCATAATAAGTATTATCTTCAGTTGCACCATCAAAATTTCTCTTAAAGCTATATGGTGAAGCTGCAGCGAGAACACCGGAACCGTATTGACTTAAATCTTCCCAATAAGCATCAACTTCAATAGCAACATCAGAATCTATCCACCCTTCCCAGATAGTTACTGCATATTCAAAAGCGTTTTCAGCTTCTTGAGTAAAACCATAATAATTAACGTCAATTTGAGCGGTTGGAGCATTTATAACAGCAGCAGATGCAGATGTTGAATTTGAATCTGAGCTTGAATTACTATTTGCAAAATCATGTTCGTGTTCGTGGTGGTCTTCATCACCATGATTATGACCTGCGAATAATTCAGCAAGTGGAAGTGGCTTTATTTCGTCAGATTTCGACTGATTATCACCGTTTAGATTAGAAAATTTTAAACCAGAATTATTAATCATTTTTATATACCCCTTTTATAAAGATAGAAGCTGTATCTACTAAACGTTGTGTCTTAAAGTGATTTATTAATTAACAAAAAGCGATGAAGGAAAAAGATGACAAATATGCATAACCTTTTTTACGATTTATGCTTAAAAAATCTGTAAAAAAGATTATGCATTCAAACTGTATTTACAGATTTTTATCTAAATAATTGAAAAACAATATTTTTTGTAAAAATCATAAAATTCAGCAGTTCTTGATTACGGTCATCTTAACCAGTTAAAAAGTATATTCCTTCAGAGCTAGCACTTAATTGGTACTAAATCTGCAAATGCTTGAAAACCTCAAAATTTAATAATTTTTGATATAACTTTTATATTGAATAGGTAAAAAAACTTAAGTCAATCAATTTTTATGGGTATAACTTGAATAATGAAGCGTTAATATATAGCTTTATTGAAAGCTTAAAATAAGGAATTTAAGCTTTTTATCAGTAAACTTACTGTTAAAATAAGCATTTAATAATAATCCTCATCAATGGGTTAAATCATTTCACTGAATTATTCATAGAAAATAGGTAAGAAGTACATAAAAAACCCGGTTTTTTACAAACCGGGTGGGTCGATTATTTTTTATTGCTTCTTATCAAAATTCTTGTTGAGAGATTCTTTTCTATAATTCGTAAGCACCGACATCAATTCCAGCACCTCCTAAACGTTGTTTCCCATCCTTATCCAGATTTGCATAGTTACCGACTGAGGAAGAACCAATGTTAATTGCTGGTGAATTAGAATTAAGACGATAATCATTTGCTTCTGAATTTACAAAATCTACAGATTCCGCTAACTCATTATCGAAAACGTTGAGATTTGCGACTCCTTCCCCTCTGTCATAAATTTCGGTTTTATCTGCAAATTCCTCTGTATTTACGAATAAGTTGTTGTCCAAAGTTACGTTACTTGCATTTTCCACGTATATATTTCGGAAACTGTTTTCAGAGAATATGTTGTTACGAACCAAAATATTACGAGGATTGTAGCCTTGATTTTTGTCGTTAATAACAACACCTTGAACATTGTTCGCAAAAGTATTATTAACAATCTCTACATCCTCAACATTATTTGCGATCGCAACTCCTACACCACCATTTTCAACTCGTCTCCCATTACTATAAATAACGTTGTTATAGATATTGATGTCAGAAACATCTCCAACACCGGGAACTTCATCTGCTATCAAAATTGCATCAGCAGTATTAGAAAAAATTTCGTTATCGTAAATATCGAGGTTAAATGAATCAGCACGATTACCGTCTACATAAATAGCAGCACCACCTCTAAAACCTTGGTAAGTACCGGAAATCAAAGCTTGAGAAGTTATAGAATTATTGTGAATTAAACCGTTGCGAGAACCAACCTTAATATCCAAACCTTCCCTTTTACCATCTATCATCGTATTATTTGCAACTTCAAAACCATCAATACCCCAGATACTCAACGCTTCTTGGTCACCGTCTTTATCTCCGGGACCATCCCATTTCCAGTTAGCTCGTTCGACAGTATTATTAAGTATCTTGACATTGCTCCCAGTAACCTCTTTTTCTCCACCTCCAAAAAAGGTTTTGGGTAAAGCAATAATTCCAGAACTTCCTGTTTGATAGGTTTCGTTGTTCTGAACCGTAATATTTTTAGGGTCACTCAAAGAGATTCCAGCCCAAGATGTATTTTCTATCCGAAAACCATCGATAATCCAATTACTTTGTCCCGGTGATTGAATTACTCCTTCGGGGAAACCACCACTGTTTGGGTCTGGGTCGCGTAAAGTCACATCACCGTTAGCTTTGAGGGTAATTCTCTGGGAATCGCTACCGGATTTTCCCAAACTAATTAATTCTGTATAGGTACCCGGTTCAACTAAAACGGTGTCACCCGGACTGATGGGAGAATCTTCGCTGACAGCGTAATTAATACTCTTCCAGGGTTGGTTTTTGGAACCGGAATTTTCATCGCTACCGCTAGGAGAAACATAGAAAATATTTCCTCCACTATTTTGAGGAATTGAATCAGCAGGTGAAATTGATGCTCCCACAACCGTAGCAGCATCTTCGATTCCGGTAATTTTATCTGAATCGTGACTATCACCAAGGTTATCTGAATCTGTTACGAGGTCGGTTTCTATATCTGTATCCGTCAAATTAGAAATATCAATACCCTCAAAATTAATATCATCACTTATTGGTGTAGCAGTGCTGATATTTGTTTGACCGAGGAAAGATTCTTGTAAAGGGTTTTGATTTTGAATCAAAGAATCAGTGTAAAAAAGCTGCAATTCAGGATTCATGTGTTGTTTTTCCTCGTATACTTAAGCGAACCGCTTTTATCAAATTGAGTCATTAATTATCAAGATTTTTAGTAAGGAATTGAATCTCTACTACAAATTTTAAATACATTGACCCAACTATCATAATTATTTAAAAGGTATTCTACGATTTATTGTCTTTAAACAATAAAATATCTATTTCTATTGTTTTTAGATTGATTTTTACTCGCATATCCCGTATATCAATATCCCAGCCTTCGATTAATAACCAATCTATCAAAAGTGGTAGTTAGTCACATATCTACTACTTTTGACAGACAATATTTCTCAAGCCTTATATAGTAATAAAAAGAATATTATTTTTTAGCAAATTAATCAAAATCAGCAGCTAAATTTGGATTGCGATAATGTTCAAATAGTTTATTAATTTGATTTGGTAAAATTCTTCCTAATGATAAGTGTGGAATATTATCTTCTGCAAAAAATCCCACATCTTCAGTTTCAATACTTGTAGAAGCTGAACCACCAACAAGTTCGCACTGAAAAAATAATTTGTAAATATAATTTGGATGAGGTGGATGTCCCTGCTTATCTCTATCGTAAACAGCGATTAATTTTGTAGCTTTTGTATGATATCCAGACTCTTCTAAAATTTCCTTCACCACTGATTCACTAGGTGATTCTCCCACATCAGCCCATCCACCAGGTAAAGTCCAACAACCATCGGAGCGTTCTTTGACCAATAATATTTTATTATCCTGAAATACAGCACCCCTGACATCTACTTTAGGAGTAGCGTATCCCGTTTCTTGAGCAAATAAATCCTGTAAATAACCTTGCTCGACATTTGTATGATTCGCAATAATTTCCGCTGCTAATTCCTGTAAAAACTGATAACGTTCGATATCAAAAACATTTTTTGTATACGTTAAACCATTTTGAGCAGTTGCTTGAATTTTTTGTGCCCATTCTAACCATTTAGATTGCATCAGTTTGTAATAAAAGCAATTTTACCCGTAAGATTGTAACTGATTTATGAATGTTTAGCACTGTTGGTGCGTGAAACTAGAAAACTTATTACTACGTTGAAAATTAGTTGAAGTGTCACAGCACCCTACAATAAAAATGCTACCTATTCCCTTTTTTAATTATTTTTCTAGCTTTATCTTATCAATCAAAATCCGTTGGTAAATCCGGGTTGCGATAATGTTCAAATATTTGGTTAATTTGTGTTGGTGTTACCTTTCTTATAGATAATTGAGGAATATTATCTTCAGCAAAAAATTCTACATCTTCAGTTTCAATACTTGTTGTTACTGAACCACCAATCATTTCACATTGAAAAATTAATTTATAAAGACCTTGAAGAAAGGGTGTATGTCCGTGCTTACTGTTGTTATTATCATAAACAGCTAATAATTTTATCGGTCTGGTTTGATATCCCGATTCTTCAAAAGTTTCTCGAACCGCTACCTCCCCCGGAGATTCCCCGACTTCTGCAAAACCACCGGGTAAACTCCATAAACCATCAGAACGTTCTTTGACTAAAAGTATTTTATCATCTGCAAATACCGCAGCCGAAACACCAACTTTAGGCGTGGGATATCCTATTTCTTTGATTAATAAATCTAAAATTTCGCTTTGTTCAATTTGAGTATGGCTAGAAATAATTTCGGCTGCTATGTTACGTAATAATTGATAATCTTCAATTTGATGGGGATTTTTGGAATAAAGCAAACCTTTTTGAGCGACAGATTTAATTTGCTGCGCCCATTTTAACCATTTGAATTGCATTGTTTAAATATATTAATATTTATTTTTTTATTTTAAATTCAAACAAATTCAAATAAATTCAAAAATATACATTTAATAATTAGATTTATGGTGCGTTAGACTGAAGTCATAACGCACCCTACAAACTGAAATGTAGAGACGTAAAATTTTACGTCTTTACAAGTGGTTAGAATGAATGAAAGTAGTCACTAACCACTAACAATTAATTAAGCATCATTCAAAGCTGCAATACCTGGTAAAGTCTTACCTTCAAGTAATTCCAAACTAGCACCACCACCGGTAGAAATATGACTCATTTGGTCGGCTAAACCAACTTTTTCTACTGCTGCTACGGAGTCACCACCACCGATAATGGTAGTAGCACCTTTCTTGCTCAAGTCTGCTAAAGTATGAGCGATTGCTTCGGTACCAACAGCGAATTTATCGAATTCAAATACACCCATAGGTCCGTTCCAAATCACCGACTTACAATCACCAAGAGCTGATTGGAATGTTTTCACGGAATCGGGTCCGATATCTAAACCCATCCAACCATCAGGAATATTGTCGATGCTTACGGTTTGAGAATTAGCATCAGCAGCAAAGTTATCTGCTACTACTACATCTGTAGGTAATAATAAATCAACGCCTTTTTCTTTAGCTTTAGCTTCCAAACTTTTCGCTAATTCTAATTTGTCCTCTTCTACCAAAGACTTACCAACTTTCAAACCACGAGCTTTGTAGAATGTGAAAATCATTCCACCACCGATAATTAACTTATCGCATTTGTCGAGTAAAGTTTCAATTACGCCGATTTTGCTCGAAACCTTAGAACCACCGATAATTGCAGCTAAAGGACGCTGGGGATTTTCAATAGCGTTTTGTAAATACTGTAATTCCTTCTCAATCAAATATCCTGCAATCGAAGGACTTAGATAGTGAGTTACACCTTCAGTGGAAGCATGAGCGCGGTGTGCAGTACCAAAAGCATCATTTACATATAAATCAGCATTTGATGCCAATTTTTTCGCAAATTCCGAATCATTTTTCTCTTCTTCACCGTGGAAGCGGACGTTCTCTAATAAAAGTACGTCTCCGTTTTGCAATCCACCTACTTTGCTGGAAACTTCATCACCAATACAGTCATCGCATTTAACAACTTCTTTCCCTAATAATTCAGAAAGACGTTTAGCAACTGGGGTCAAGCGTAATTTATCTTTAACTTCACCCTTTGGTCTACCAAAGTGACTAGCTAGAATTACTTTGGCTTCTTTGCTAATCAAGTCCTGGATTGTGGGTAAAGCTGCTCGGATGCGAGTGTCATCGGTAATATTCCCTGAATCATCCAAAGGAACGTTAAAATCTGCTCTTACCAAAGCACGTTTTCCTTGTAAATCGCTTTTAGATAAATTTGCTAAAGTTTTTTTGGACATTATTGAGCTTCTCCCGTTCGCCTTTTGTTATTGTGTTTGAAAATAGAACTATCAAGATTTTACAGAGTTACGGGGTCACAAGGGAATCCGATGTTCAAAACAATTCTTTTTCCGGTAGATCGAAGCCAAGAAGCAGTGGAAGCAGCGGAAGTTGTAGTCAATTTAGTACAAACTTATCAAAGCAAATTGATACTACTGAGTGTAGTTGAAAAAGCGACAGCAGAAGAACTATCCAGCAGTGATGCGATGAAATCACCCGAAAAGGTGGAAAAGTTACTTCAAGATGCTAAAGATTTCTTTTCCAACCAGGGAATAGAAGCAGAAGTTATAGAAAAAGAAGGTAAACCAGCATTTGTGATTTGCGATGTTGCTGATGAAACCAAAGCAAATATCATCGTTATGGGTTGTCGGGGATTAGGTCTGACTGAAGAAGGTTCTCACGACAGCGTTACAAATCGGGTGATTAATCTTTCTCCTTGTCCGGTGTTGATTGTTCCTTAATCAGTTATCAGTGAACAGTGAGCAGTGAACAGTGAACAGTGAGCAGTGAACAGTGAACAGTGAATAATTAATAGTTAGGAGTTTTATCTTTTCCATTGATTTCGGAATTATTTAAAATCCATTTTCTTTTCTTCTTTTCTTTTTTCTCTGCGTCCTTTGCGTCCTCTGCGGTTTATCATTCCAGTTCAACCAGAATTGATATTAGTCATAAAAATATTTTTCTGATGATTGACTTATTTGAGGTGAGTTACTCAATTAGTCGTGTTTATATATAGGATTTTCCGCAAAAAAGTTTAATTTCACTTGTACATTTATTTTCCTCTTAATTATTAACTACTCTCTACTTTCTATAAAATAAAAACTTTTTACATAAACTTATCTTTTACGTTATCATATAAAGATTTATCGCTCACCCTTTTAGAATTATCCGATTCAGTTAAACTCTCTTTTCGGATAGGTTTCTGTATATTTTGCAGTAGTAAGTAGTTTAAAACAGTGCGAATGACAATAATTACAGCTAATCTTCCTATATCTTCCCAGCTAGGAGTAATGGTAGTTCTAAGAATACTTCCTCCAACCAAAAAGTTTAATCCTAAAGAAAACGAGTAGCCCATTTGTAGACGGCTTTCTTGGAACATTTTGGCTGAGTTGGAAAAAGATAAAGCATTACGTAAAAATATAATTAAACCTTTAATTAGTCCTATAGAAATTACGAAAAGTGCTAATAATTGACAGGTACTAATTGCGATGTCAATAAGATTTCTTACGAAGGGTTCCATTGTTTATTGTATTTTAGATTTTGGATTTTGCGGTAAAGTTGAGCCATTGCGGTCTTGGGGTCTCCCCAAGTAGAGCAAATGGCGTTGGGGGTGTCGGTTTCCGTCCCCCAAACTTTACCAAGACGGATTTTGGATTTTGGATTTAACTACGTAAAGACTTAAGGTTGGTGAATCGAGAAAGGTTAAGATTTCACATTGTCGGAGACGTAACACTGTTACGTCTCTACAAGGGTTTTATGTTTTTTTACAAAATTTATATGAATATAATTCATAGTTTAATATGGCTAACGCTACGCTTCACTAACAGCAATACTTAAAGAATAATTATTCACTGTTCCCTATTCCCCCATTCTCAACTTCACAATAGACCAGTTTTCTATCCCTTAAAGTGTTTCAAATAACTTTGCCAAAATTACATTAGAAAATAAAAAACCTTCGGGGTCGTGCAATTGTAAACTTTCATCTACTACTTGTACCCAACCTTTATCAATATAAGGTTGCAATACTTGTAATACTTGCTCAACTTTATTTTCACTAAATTGTTCTGTTAATTTTTGCAAATTTACACCTTCTGCTAAACGTAACCCTAACATTAAAGTTTCCAATAAAACTTCATGGGCTGTAGTGACTTCACAATCAATTACACTTCCCTCATTTACCCAAGCGTAATATTCTTTGGTTTTACGGGGACGATTGAAGCGTTTTCCACTGATATAACTTGCTGCTCCCATTCCGAAACCATAATAAGGGCGATTTTCCCAGTAAACTCGATTGTGACGACATTGATATCCTGGTTTTGCATAATTAGAAATTTCATAATGCTTGAAACCACCATTGCTTAAAATTTCTTGTCCCATTCGGTACATTTTGACCGTTGTCTCATCTGTGGGTAATGGGAGACTTCCCGGTTCATAATAACGTCCGAAAGCCGTACCGGGTTCTATTGTCAGGTCATATACAGATATATGCATGGGGTTGATTTTAATGGCTTTCTCCAGAGATTCTTGCCATATATCTAAAGTTTGATGGGGTAAACCAGAAATTAAATCTATGCTGAAGTTAGAAATATCAGCAGCTTGGAGTAAATCAACAGCAGAAAAAATATCTGCAACTGAGTGATAGCGTCCCGAAGCTTGCAATAATTGTTCTTGAAAAGCTTGTACTCCCAAACTTATACGATTTACACCTGCATTTACATATCCTTGCAAATGTTGTTTATCAAAAGTACCTGGGTCAATTTCCATCGAAATTTCTGCATATTTGTCAATCCCAAATTTCCCATCTAAAACTTCTAAAATTTTTTGTAATTGTTCTGTTGAAAGTAATGAAGGAGTACCACCACCGAAAAAAATTGTTTCTAAAGGTTTACTATAGATTTGTGTGGTGACAATTTCTTGACATAAAGCTTCAACATATTGAGAAATTGCATTGGAATTTTCACCGCGTCTGGTGTTTCCTACCACATATATGGGAAAATCACAATAAAAGCAGCGTCGTCTACAAAAAGGAATATGTATGTAGGCTGCACTTACAGAGCCTGAAGTCATTGATTTAGAGAGTTTATCGGACATTATGAGAAACAATTGAATTTAAATTACAAATGAATTAGAAATAGTAAAAAACAATGAGAAATTTACATTTTTGTATGGTTTTATAACAGGATCAAGCAGAATAAAAAAGCTGAGAATATTTGGTTATAATGATTGCAGATGCTTTATAAACAAGCCTGTAGGTTCACTGCAAATATTTTTAAGATTTTTAACCCGATTATATACAAAGTTGCTTGAGTAAATCAGGTGATGCAGTTGCAGGAAACAACACAATCATGTTTGACGCTATTATTATTTTTTCATTCGTCCTAGCAGCAACGGGAATAGGTTACTACAGCAGCGATTTGCTACCTGTAGGTACGCTAGATACTGTAACTAACCTCGACGCTTTGCGCTTGGTACTAGCCGCTTTTGCAGCCATTATTGGGGGTGCAATAGGACTGCGAGTCCAAACTGGATATCGTCGCTTAGAAGCGCAAGTCCGAGAGTTACCGCTTGAAGTTATTCTCACACGTTCAATTGGTTTAGTTATTGGATTATTGGTCGCTAACTTAATGTTGGCTCCTTTATTCTTATTACCAATTCCCGAAGATTTTAGCTTTATCAAGCCATTAGTTGCTGTTATGGGTAGTATCACTCTGTCATATACTGGCATGAATTTAGCTGATACCCACGGACGTGGTTTATTACGATTAATTAATCCTAATACAGTCGAAACAATGGTAGCAGAAGGGACTTTAAAACCCGCTACTGCTAAAGTTTTAGATACTAGCTGTATTATTGATGGTCGTATTGAGACCCTTTTAGATACCGGCTTTTTAGAAGGACAAATTATCGTACCGCAATTTATTTTGTTGGAATTACAGCAAGTTGCTGATGCTAGCAAAGACCAAAAGCGGGTACGAGGAAGACGAGGACTAGAGATTCTTAATCGAATCAAAAAAGCTTATCCCGAACGTATTGTAATCAACTCCCTCGATTACGAAGAAATTGCCACAGTAGACGCAAAGTTAGTTCGGTTTGCTCAAGAAATAAACGCGACTCTGTTAACCAACGATTACAACTTATCAAAAGTTGCCAGCGTCCAGAAAGTCCCGGTTTTGAATGTTAATGATTTGGTAAATGCAGTCCGTCCAAATTATTTACCAGGTGATAACATCGATTTGAAAATACTCAAAGAAGGTAAAGAACCCAGCCAAGGTATCGGCTATTTAGATGACGGTACAATGGTAGTAGTTGAGGAAGGAAGTCACTTCGTTGGTGGTGAAGTACGTGTAGTTGTCACCAGTTCATTGCAGACTTCAGCCGGTAGAATGATTTTTGCAAAACCTCAAGCTTCAGCATTTGCATGAATATTTGAAGTGTATTTCAATAATTTCAATAATTTGATTAATCTAAACATCGATGTAGTTTAACTGCGTCGATTCTTTTTTTATTAATAAAGCAGTTGAGAGGATATTTTAAAAGTCTAATTATAGCGTTTTTCGGTTGGGTGAAATACAGCTTGATAGACCTCACCCCCAGCCCCTCTCCAAGTCAGCGGAGAGGGGTGTATTCTATCCAACTGAGAACTGCTCGCAGCGACACAAACAAAACCCACCTGCGTGGGTTAAAATTACTAGTCCACGTAGGTAGACTTTGGCTGTGTAGTTGCGGTTTTAACCGCCGGATACTTCTAAAACATCCTCTGATATAATTCGTATTTAATGATTATTAACTCCTAACTTATTACTCGCTAATCTTTATTTAATTAAAAAAATAAATGGCACGTCGGTTACGTAGAAAACTTTGCTCCCTATGCAATCAGTCTGAATTAGTTCTTTATAGAATAAAGCATATTGAAAATGGCGATTGGGTTTTCGTATGTTCTCAATGTTGGGAAACAGTTAGTCAAAACAACCCATTTTATATTTATGGTGGAACTTGGAAATCAAAGAAAAAGTAAGTTTGATGGGTTATCGGTTGTGGATTATGAGTTTTTGATTTTACACCTCTAACCTTTAACCTGGGAGCATCCCAAATGTGGAAAAATATAGTTTGTCATTACGAGCGTAATGAAATGAAGCGTTAGCGAAGCGTCTCCCGGAGGGAGATAGTAATCGCAATAACTAGACTTTGCGATTGCTTCATTCCGCTTCGCTCCATTCGCAATGACAATCAATATCTTGGTAAATTTGCAAAATTGGGATGCTCCCCTTTGACCTCTAACCTTTAACCCGATTAAATCATGAACGATAACGAATTAGATATTCCTAAAAAAATCAAATCGCTTTCTCAAGATTTATTATGGATGAGTGAGTCGGATTACCCTTTTGATACTTTTGCATGGTCGAATCAAGAATTAAAGGAAGTCAATACTCAGAATCTGCTACAAAAAACTCATCATTCCTTAGATGCTCCGGTAAAAGTAATAGATGTGGAAAAGTTTTTTCAACGAGCTACCGATGAAAAAGACTGGTACGATTCCGAAGAAAAGGAAACAGCTAAAAAATATCAAGCTCTCGTAGAAACTTTAAAGCAAAACTTGGACAATATTCAGGTTTACAAAATAGGTGAGGTGGAAATCGATGTTTATATTGTCGGTCAGCTAAAATCAGGAGATTGGGTTGGTTTGTCAACTAAAGCTGTTGAAAGTTAATAATTAATTATTAGTTTTTGGTTGTTAGTGGTTAGTTGTGAATCCCCAATTACCAATTCCCAATCCCCAATTAGCTTTTTCTATCAACCCGACTTTCAATTACTTTCTGAATCGAATTTGGTACGTTGGTCAAAAAATTATAACCAGTTTTAGCTTCGATTTCGTCAACTGAGACTAAATATCTTTTCCAGTCATCGCTGGTATTCTGACGATTGGTTACGTTCACAGCAATAACTCTTGTATTTTGAGATATTCCTCCGACACCTATCCCCGGTTTATCCAAAACTACAATTATTTTCCATGTATATGTAGGAGCAGTAACTTCTTTCTTTCTACCAATTTTTCTTGATTTACCGTCAACACCAGCAATTATATAGAGTTCTTTACCCTGTTTTACTAAATAACGACAATATTCTTCTAATTCTCGCCAAGCACCCCGATTATTGTCGGGAGTTTGCGGGATAATATTCGTCATTAAGAAAGTAGCTGAATTATCTTGTATAGTGGCTGTTCTATCCGCTGAAGGAACCACATGTCCTCGGTCGTAACCGCTACCGGTGTAATCGCTTGGTTTGACGCGATACCAATCTGATGGTATCGAATCATCAGGACGAAAATCATCTTGACGTTCGATACTACCCAACCAACTTTGATTAAGTTGCCAAGCTACCCAATTTGGTGTAGCTCGTTCTCGACTATATGATAAAGCGTATTGGGGTTTTATCATCAGATAGTTGTTCGGATTTTCCCCTGCATTACTGGGGTTACCCATTGCTAAATGGGGATTAACTGGTTGTGTTAATAGTAATTGACAGCCAGCAATCAAGAAGAATAGAAATACAGGAATAACAAAAACTAGTTTTCGTTTCACGATAGTGTAATAAAGTTTTCGTTTAGCAGTATTTCATTCTGAAGTATCTTTTGGAAAGAGGGGAGCGCTACGAAATTATTACAACCAAATAACTGTCAGCCGCTTTACTGGTTGTTCATTACAGCAAGATGAACCAACATTAACTGCTTTTCGTCATCAAGAGTTTTTAATAAAGGGCTTTTAATTGCTTTTTTAGCAATTAAAATTTGGATTTCCAATGGTAAGTTCTCAAAAGCTATCTCTTGTTTACGATGATTATCTTTTTCGGGACAATGCCATTCATACTTCACTGTAAAATTATTATATAAAGACCATTTACTTAAGCTGCCATATTTAAGATGGGTAAGGTCTTTTGTACAAGTGACGATAAGTTGTGATTGCATTTCTACTGAAAGTTTCATATCTTAAAACCAGACTAATTATTCTACTTTGTTTTTTTGAAAATCTATATTTTTCAAGAAGTTAATCATTATATTGTCATACTAGATGTGACAATGTAGTGATTTTTATATCATGACAAAAATATCTTTAGCGTAAATAAAGTTCCCGCAGAAGGATGCATCAAATACCTGCAAATAATAATTACAGCTTGAATGTGCTTGGTCAAACAAGCAGATTACTTTGATGAAGGGCTATTTATGCTAAATTTTTATTCTTATCTATTAAGTTTAACTCAAATCTTGCACCAGTGTCATAAACCCGGTTTCTTGTTGCTTAAACAACCACATAATAATGCTTTCACTTCGGAGAAACCGGGAATAGCATATAATACACTTCCTCAAGTGTCATAAATTGCAAAGGGAAGTATATAGTTAGGGAGAGGTTAAAAGGATTTTTGAATGATAATCTTTATGATTATTTTAGTAATTACTGTAGTTGAAATTAAGTTTAGTAAATTTATAGCGGTAAATCATTAGGGTCTTTGAAAAAAGTAAATCGTTCCCCAGTAATTTCATCAATTCTAATACCTTCTGCCGCTACATTATGTGATTTTGAATAGCGAAAATGTTTCTTCTATATCATCCACTTCAAAAGAAAAATGTCTTAAACCGCAAGCTTCTGAATTACTAACTCTTATTGGTGAGTTTGAGAAATAAAATAGCTGAATTTGGTCATTTTATCCAACAAATAAATCTAATTTGTCAGAATTTCTTGAATCTCGGAAGGTTTCTTTGATAATCGGAAAACCTAAAACCTCCGTGTAAAACATTTTGGAAATTTCGTTAAAAATAAGTAGCAAGTAAAAAGTAGCGAGTAAATACATTTTGACTCGCTACTCGCTATTCGCTACTTGCTTTATTTTCTATTACGAATCTTGCAATGTAGTTTTAGAAACGATTCTGGTTTTCTTCTTATCAGCTTCTGAAAGTTCTTCTCCTGACTGTAATCGGGTTGCAGAGGTTTGTAAAACGGTTGCTGCACCGCTATCTCCCATTTGCAAAGCTGTTTTGGCTGCGGTTTGCAACATGGTCGCAGCACCCGCTCTGTCTCCTTGTTGCAGCTTGGCTTCTGCTAGCTGGGTTTGTCGATATTTTGCTAATGCTAAAACATGAGGCTGAACTTCTGGATTGTTGGTAGGTTGATATGCTCTAATAGCGCTAATTTCTATGGGAATGTTATCCGAGAGCAGTCCAGTCATATTGGTTGCTGGGTCGTCGTAGCGAACTTGTATTTGAGCTACTGTATGATTACCTTCGGAAAATTGTCCTAAATAAATATTTGCTAAAACTGTTCTTTTGCTATCCTTCATGATGTCACCCAAGCGAACCGCAAAACGTCCGTCTGCTTCTTGCTGCACTGGTAACTCTATGGTATCGGGGAATACTTGTGCGACGGGTTTAAGTTCAGCTAAGCGAACTTTGGGCATTAAAGATAGTAATAGATAAGCGTTGGTTAAACCAACAGTTTGGATGCGATTAAATAATTGAGTAAATTTATTTTCTGCTTCTTCTGGTTGTGCGATATGCGATAAACTTCCACCACCAGCGTCAGCAATTTCTTCTAGAACATCTTGGTTCCAATTGTCGCCAAACCCCAGAGAATTCAAGGTTAAACTATAGTCAACTGCTAAGTTCGCGAACTTTATACAGCGTTTGTTATCACCATGTTCGTTTTCCCCATCGGTCAATAAAAACGCTTGAGAAATAGCTTCGTTTTTACCCTTCGCTAATTCCTCGATTCCCAAACGTAAACCTTCATCAATTGAAGTTCCGCCATCAGCACTGAGGCGATTTATCTGCTGTTTTATACTTTCTCTGTCTTCAATTACCTGATTGGGGACTAGTACTTTGGCTCGATGGTCAAAAACTACAATACTCAGGCGATCGCCATTTTTTAATCTATCAACAATGCGGTTTGCGGCTTTTTTGACGGTTTCAAGCGGACGACCGTTCATGGAACCGCTATGGTCTAAAATCAAGCACAAATTAAGTGGGACGCTACGGTCGAGGTTTTCCACCTTCGCGGTCAGAGAAACTGCCAACTGGCGTTGAGAGCTTGATTGATTTACGTCCAGATTGCTATCATTGAGTTCGGGCAATAAGCTTACTTTCATTAATTGCGGTTCCTTGCACGGACTATACATTATATATAAATAACTCCAGAAGGCAGCCAACTCGCTACGGAAACTCCTGGAGTAGTTCAATATATTAAATGATATTCATAATTTCGCTTGCTAGATAATACAATTGCCCAGAAAAAATGATTTTGGAGGGGGAAGAGGGGGAGATGGGGAGATTGGGAGATTTAGAGACGAAGGATAATCAATTATCAATTACCAATTACCAATTACCAATTTAAATTTGTAAAAAGCGAGAAATCCACACCTCCACAGTCTTTATCCTCGCGCTAGTATGTACTACAGTTAATAGCGTTAATTAAGGCAACGGTTGGAAAATGGAACACTCACCCATCAAGGCTATGCAAGCGCCTTATACGGGCGATAATTTGTATCGCACCCCACCCCCAGATTTGCCTTCACTGTTGTTGAAGGAACGTATCGTATACCTGGGAGCGCCACTGGTGCCGGAAGTGACTAAGCTAATTATTGCTGAGTTGCTGTATTTGCAATCGGAAGACCCAGAAAAACCAATCAAAATTTATATTAATTCTGTTGGTACAAGCTACGGTGACCAACCTATTGCTTTTGAGACGGAAGCTTTTGCTATATACGATACAATGAGGTATATCAAGCCTCCTATCCATACTATTTGTATTGGTCAAGCCATGGGTATGGCAGCAATGTTACTTAGTGCTGGAACCAAAGGTTGTAGAGCGGCTTTACCTCATGCTTCTATTGTTCTCAAACAACCTATTAGCGGTACCAGAGGACAAGCAACCGATATTCAAATTATGGCTAAAGAGGTGTTTGTCAATAAAGAAGCAATGGTAGATATCTTTTCTCGCAACACCGGACAAGATAAAGAAAAAGTTAAAAAAGATATGGACCGCTTGCTCTACATAACTCCCGACCAAGCTGTAGAATATGGCTTGATTGACCGAGTTTTTGAAAGTAAAGCGCAACTAGACTCCGAATCTGCTGCAACAGCTGGAGTTTTATAAACAACCGAGTTGAAATTATATATCGGGTGAAATTGATTTTCAGTTCATCCTTAAGCAGTTTATCGCTGTCATAATTCAAAGTTTAAGGAAGGTGCGGTTTAATTCCAAATAACCGAAATAATTTTAGATTTTGGATTTTGCGGAAAGTTGAGCCATTGTGCAAAGCAGGGGATTTTCCCCATAAGCAAATGGCGTTGAGGTGTAGATTCTCTTCCCTCAAAACGCATCCTCAACGGATTTTGGATTATGAATGGTTTCAGACCCCTAGTTTCAATTGTGAAAACAATCTAAAATCGTAAATCTAAAATCCAAAATTGTTTGACTTCTGTATAACTTCTAAGTTTTGATTTCATCCCCAATTAATTGAAAACGGAGTCGAAAATATGCCAATAGGCTATCCTAGCGTTCCTTATAAACTACCAGGGGAACAGTATACTCAATGGGTTAATATTTATACTCGTCTTGCCAGAGACCGCATCATATTCTTAGGTGAGGAAGTAAACGACCAGATAGCGAACGAGATTATAGCCATCATGCTATATCTTGATTCTGAAGACCCAGGAAAAGATATTTTCTTGTACATAAATTCACCTGGTGGTGTTGTGACATCTGGTTTGGCGATTTATGACACAATGCAGCACATCAAGTCTGACGTAGTAACAATTTGCTTGGGTTTAGCAGCTTCAATGGGTTCATTCCTATTAGCTGGTGGAACAAAAGGTAAACGATTAGCATTACCTCACTCGCGAATCATGATTCACCAACCTTCCGGTGGTACTCGCGGACAAGCAACCGACATCCAAATCGAAGCCCAAGAAATTCTACGGATTCGTCACGAGCTTAACGGTATTTACGCTAACAATACCAGTCAATCAATCGAAAAAATCGAGAAAGACATGGATCGCGACTTCTTCATGTCATCAGAAGAAGCCAGAGAATATGGCTTGATTGATAAAGTGATTGAAGAACGACCAGTTTAGAAAAGATAGGGAGATAGGGAGATAGGGAGATAGGGAGATAGGGAGATGGGGAGATGGGGAGATGGGGAGATGGGGAGACAAGGGGAAGAATAAATAACTCCTAACTTCTAACTCTCAACTCCTAACTCTCAACTCCTAACTCCTAACTCTCAACTGCTCACTGTTCACTGATAACTGATAACTGATAACTGATAACTGATAACTGATAACTGATAACTGATAACTGATAACTGTAAACTTGTCCGTGATGAACTTTAAATTTTAAATTGAGTCTTTATTATTAATGGCTTCAGCAATTAGCTGGAAATGTAATATAATCAGTCACTTACTTTTATTAAAAGTAAGCTGATAGCTGTTAAAAATGCTCACGATAGCTGGAAATGGATCTTCTAGATTGCTACCGTTTATTGGGTTTAAGGTCGGGAGCTTCTTTTCCCGATATAAAATCGTCTTATCGCCGACTCGCACAGCAATATCATCCTGATATTAACCCGGATGATGAAAGAGCTAAGGAAAAATTTATTGCCTTAACTGAGGCATATAAGTTGTTGTTGCAAGTTATACCGCCGACTGAAGAAAAATCGAAATCGTATCAGAAGGTATCGCAACCTGTTGAAACACGGCAAAAGCAACCTACGCAAACTAAAGAAACGCAGCAACAAAGAACACGTAAGGTAGCTAAACAGCAACCAAAACAACAGCCAAAGTCAAAACCAAAGCCTCCTCATGTTGCAGAAATTGAGCGACGCTTGAAGTGGAAGACTTACGAACAGCTACAAACATTTCTCAAGGAAAGACGTTTTCCTCAAGCTATCGCATTAGCAGAAGCTTTAGCGGAACGCTTACCATCTGACACTGAAGTACGACAGTGGTTAGCAATATCATATCAGCTTTGGGGGCGTGCATTAATTGCTGAAAAACAGCTACTTAAAGCAAGAATTTATCTTAAAAAAGCCTTGAAGACCGACCCTAAAAATAAGTCTTTGATTAACGAGGTGCAGCGCGATTTTAAGAAGTTAGAGCAAGTTTTTTAACGAGTAGCGAGTAGTGAGTAGCAAGTAGTAAGTAGCAAGTAGCAAGTAGTAAGTAGTGAGTTGGGAGGGGAGAACTAATTAGAAATTACTTGTTGATTTTTTGGTAAATTTACGTGGCTTTGATGAAGCTTGTTGGTAAATTCAGGTAATATTACTTGGTTGATGATATTATTTTTCCACCGAAGATAATTAAGTCAATTATTATGTTTAACCGTACAGCTTCAGCTTTATTTTTGACGATGGCATTTAGTGGCATTTTTTCAAATCAAATTACCTTGGCTGAAAGCGTAGATATCTACTTTAGAGGAGTGGTTGAACCTCGTGCGAGTTTCGGTATATCCACACCTGGAAAAATGGAATCAAGTTTTTCTGGTAAAGCAGGTAAGGGTAAGAACGAGTTTACTAATATAACTCCTGCTAAAATTAACGTTCAAACTAGCAATCCTATAACAATTACTGTTTCTTCTCCCGACATCGTTGATACTCATAGCGCGACATTAAGAGTTAATTCGGCTCAAATTCTCGGTAATAATGTAACTTTGCCTGCGGGTCAAACCACTGTAGAAGTTGATATGTTATCAAAGCAAAATCAGGTGTTTGCTCCAGGAACTTATAATTATGACATTACTGTAACTATAGTTAGTCCATAGTGTTTAAGTGCTATTACTGAAGTCAATAGTGAGATAAATAGCTAGAAAAGTATCTACATTCCGATTTGTATCGATGTAGATTAACTCAGGTTTTAATTGTAATGCTATACCGTTTTGCAATCGCTTCAGGATTATTATTCACAAGCTTTATCAATTTTATTCCAACTGCATTAGCCCAAGTTAAGTTCAGTAATCTTAGTCCCGGTGTTGTTGAAGCTCAGGGAGTAGATTTGAAAGTATTGGAATCCGTAGTACCCGCAAATATTAATGTAAACGTTCCTTCTGGTACTACCGCTCAAATTACAGTTTTATCACCCAGCTTTGCATCCGGGCCTTCAAAAGACCCAAGTGGTACAAAAAAAGTGGGATTTGTAGAATTTGGCTCAAACAGACTCAGCAGCGATGGAAATAACAATACAATAACTCTACCTGCTGAAGATACAAATTTAGAAGTTGGATTGCGAGTTGAGCGTCCGGTTTCATTTACACCGGGGACTTATAATTATTTCGTGAATCTGAGCGTTACAATTGCACCACAATAGAAACCTCACCCTCCCTTTACCCGTGGTAAATCTCTCCCTCTCCTTAACAAGGCTACGGTGTACACAGAAGTATTAGAATTTGCTTTCACAGTGTTTTTATCCCCCCTAAACCCCCTTAAAAAAGGGGGAATCTGAAATTAAAGTCCCCCTTTAAAAGGGGGATTTAGGGGGATCTGACGAGATGTGTGTACACCGTAGCCTTAACAAGGAGAAGGTTGGGATGAATTTTTTTACCAAAATAGAAACCTCACCCTTGCTTTACCTTTGGTAAATCTCTCCCTCTCCTTAACAAAGAGAGGGTTGGGGTGAGGTTAATTATTTATTGCGATTTAAATAATGCCGTAACGCACCATCGCATCGCATACCTTAGCAGAAAATTAGAATTAAAAATTGCTGTAAAGATGAGTGCAACATATAATCTTTATCGAAGCTTGACACACCCTACAACAAGATATAGTTATTTGATAAGCTTTGGTAATAACCAGAATCGTAAAATAAACGAAATTGTAAATCTGAGTGAATTGTTAAGCATTGCAAAGCACGAGCGATTAAACTGCTATATTCCACCGTTAATAGATTGATAGTAGTAGCTCAAATACCTGAAAATTGTAGTTGCGATATATTTCTCTAGTATTAACTTATGTATTTAATAAAGATATATTGTTAACATTAGTAAAAAAGCTGAAAAAATAGGGGACTAATACTGCTATGGGTCGTGTAGGCGTTTTATTACTTAATCTCGGTGGGCCGGATAAACTTGAGGATGTACAGCCGTTCCTTTACAATCTTTTCTCTGACCCGGAAATAATTCGTCTGCCTTTTAGTTGGCTGCAAAAACCTTTAGCCTGGTTTATCTCAACGCGACGAAGTAAAACCTCTCAAGAAAACTACCGTAAAATTGGTGGTGGTTCTCCGTTACGTCAAATAACTGAAGCTCAGGGGGAAGCTCTAAGGGAGCAATTAGCTCAAATCGGGGAAGAAGCAAATATCTATGTGGGAATGCGTTATTGGCATCCTTACACTGAGGAAGCTATTGCTCAGATTGTTAATGATGGTATTGATGAGTTGGTAATTCTACCGCTTTATCCCCAGTTTTCTATTAGTACGAGCGGTTCTAGTTATCGACTTCTTGAGAAAATTTGGCAAGAGAACTCGAAATTACAACAAGTTAAATATTCTGTAATTGCTTCTTGGTACAAGCAACCGGGTTATCTCCAAGCTATGGCTGAGTTAATAGCTCAGGAATTAGACCAGTTGGAAAATCCCGACGAAGGTCATATCTTTTTTAGCGCACATGGAGTCCCTAAAAGCTATGTAGAAGAAGCTGGTGACCCATATCAGCAGGAAATTGAGGAATGCACGTATCTAATTATGCAAACTCTCAATCGTTCCAATCCTCATACTTTAGCTTATCAGAGTCGTGTAGGTCCGGTAGAGTGGCTGCAGCCATACACCGAGGAAGCTATTGAAGAATTGGCACAAGAAGGGGTAAATAATTTAGTAGTTGTACCCATTAGTTTTGTTTCCGAGCATATTGAAACGTTGGAAGAAATTGATATCGAATATCGTGAAATAGCAGAAGAAGCAGGAATTACAAATTTCCGTAGGGTTCCAGCACTCAACGTACATCCAGTATTTATTCAAGCTTTAGCAGATTTGACCGTTGATGCATTGAAATCACCAAGTATTTCATTTGCACAAGTCAACCAGATGAAGAAGAAAGTTAAAATTTATCCTCCAGAGCGTTGGGAATGGGGTATTACCACCTCTGCTGAAATTTGGAATGGAAGAGTAGCTATGCTCGGTTTTCTAGCTTTAATGATTGAAATACTCACCGGACATGGTTTATTTCACGCTGTAGGGCTTTTGTAATCAGTTAACAGCGAACAGGGAACAGTTAACAGTAGGTTTTTTGAATCTAATTTTAAAATCTAAAATCTAAAATTAAATGTGGAGTGAGTATTATATTGCTCGCTCTACTTTTTTTGAGATTATTCTTTCAAAAAAAATCGGTAGGACTTTTTCAAGTTCTACCGTAATTTAAAAATGCAATATTAAGAGAATTTTTCTTTATAGAAAAGAGGATTTAAAGCCAGTTTTATTTTATTTCCTGTTTCGTATAGTTTGTTTTATTTATTGTTTGCTTTCTATATATCAGTGATAACCGATTATTTACCTGTAGCGCAAGGGGTAAATGCATATCTCATTGAAGCTTTAATAAATAAGATGTTTTTTACTGATTATCAAGTTGCAAATATTACTTGATTTAGAGCTTTTTACTCATCTAATGTAACTCTTTAACTAGTAAATTAGACATTTTCACTAGTTATATGATTATTCTGATTAAAATTTCACGAAGATGAATGGCAACCTTACAGTTTCTTGATGCTAATACCCAAGTATTAAATCATAACTTTAAATAAGTTTGAGTGAAATTACGGCGTTGCTGATTAAAGGGAGTAGGGAAAAGATTTTTACATGGTGGGTTTATTTGTGTGGACTTACCTATAGCGTTTCCCAGTCTATTGAATTACATAAGGTAATCGCTGTACCTCAGTTGCTTGATAAACGCTATATGAAAATACTTATTATTCCTAGTTACTGTAATTAAAAAATCAAAAGCTAAAATATTAACTCACGTGTTATGTGAATTAATCGCTCAAACCATTATTATTGCGTTGGTAAATTAAAAATATGGATTTAAGCGAGCTTCAAAACCCTTGTAGAATAAGGGACGTTTTTAATTCACATTAGGCGTAACTCTTAATTATGAACTCCTAACTCCTAACTCTTTTTCCCTCGGTACCATTCATACCAAAGTTTACCGCTATAAATTGCGAACCATAACAATATTAAAGCAATTAAACCTCCTGGTGTAGGAGCGCCGAAAGCGAATAACACTAGCGCTACACATAAAGCATCTTGAATAAAGACGAACCATAATGGTAAACCCCGTAACCGGAAGAACCAACCTAGCTGAACTAGCTGGAGTACCAAAGCAAATAAACCTCCAGTTATAGCAATCAACCAAGTTGGGAGTTGAGTTGCTGAAACTACAGCTAAACCCATGATTGCACCAATCACGGGAGATAATAATATTTCGACTATTTGTAATATTCGTTGTCCCATGAGCTTTTTTGAAGCGGTAAGCTCAATTACTGACCAAGCAGTCAGCAAACCTAGTAGAAATGGTGAGGAAATGTTGGATAAAATAGGCACCTCAGACCAAAGCTCTTGGCCTTGCAAAAGTCCGAAAAACAATACCGGAAGGGCTATTCGTATTCCAACTGACGCAGAAGCTGACAGTACAGCTAAGAGTTCTATCATACAGGCACCCAAAAAAATGCTTAAACTAAAAAAAGTATTGTTTAAGACATTCAGTTACGTATTTAGTTTACCCGGAAGAAATAAATCAACTATCACCAGGTAAATTTTTAAGGTCAGAAGCCCCCGGATTTATCCGTGGATGGCGATTCCTATTCTTTGTTGAAGCCCCTAAATTCTATTTATGGGGCATTAATTACGAATTACGAATTACGAATTACGAATTATACTCACCGGTCGGTGAAAATTAGGCGTTGCTGAATACAGATACGAATATAAAACAGCTATCTAACCTTTATCCCTCTAAATCCTCTAATTATGATTCCTTTTAAAATACAGTTCTCCCCGCTTATTTGGGGGTTGGGGGGCTAAACAGAATTTTTATATGGCTAACACCAGGTTTCGCGCTTCAGCAACGCCTATTAATTAAATTCCTAACTTTTGATAGACTTTATCCAGATGCTGTAAATGGTGCTTGGGGTCGAAGCAGGCTTCGATTTCTGAAGATGATAATTTGTCTGTGACACGAGAATCTTTTGCAATTAAGCCATGGAAGTTCCCATCTTTGGTATTCCATGCTGTATGAGCGCTTTGTTGAACTATTTGATAAGCTTCTTCACGATTCATTCCTTTCTCAACTAGGGTTAATAGCACTCTTTGACTGAATACTACTCCACCGTAGCAGTTCATATTTTGCGCCATGTTTTCGGGATATACCAACAAATTCTTAACTAAATTAACTGCTTCCTTCAGCATGAAATGAGTCAAAATGCAAGAATCGGGAAGAATTACTCTTTCGACAGAACTGTGAGAAATATCTCTTTCGTGCCACAATGCGACATTTTCTAAAGCTGCAACCGCGTTTCCGCGCACGATTCGCGCCATTCCGGTTAATCTTTCAGAGCGGATGGGGTTGCGTTTGTGTGGCATTGCTGAGGAACCTTTTTGTCCTTTTGAGAAAAATTCTTCAACTTCGAGGACATCTGTTCTTTGTAAATTGCGGATTTCTACAGCGAAACGTTCTAGGGATGCGGTTGTTAAAGCCAACTGTTGCAGAAAATCAGCATGGCGATCGCGAGAAATAACTTGAGTGGATGCGGTATCGGGTTGGAGTCCGAGTTTTTCACAAGCAAGTGCTTCAACACGAGGTTCGATATTAGCGTAAGTTCCGACAGCACCGGAAATTTGTCCGACTGCGATAGTTTTGCGGAGGGTATGTAAACGCTCTTGGTTGCGGATAACTTCAGCTAACCATCCAGCTAATTTAAAACCAAAAGTCATGGGTTCAGCATGGATACCGTGGGAACGACCAATCATCACAGTGTAGCGATGTTCCCTAGCTCTTTCGCGAATAGCTGTAATTAATTCTTCCTGCTTCTGAATAATTAAATCCAAACTAGCGAGCATTTGCAGCGATAAAGCAGTATCTAAAACATCAGAGCTTGTCATTCCTAAATGAATGTAGCGTCCAGCGTCACCTACATATTCGTTGACGTTGGTTAGGAAAGCAATTACATCATGACGGACTTCAGCTTCAATCTCCAGCACTCGCTTAACATCAAAATTTGCCTTAGCCTTAATTTCCTTCACAGCTTCAGCAGGAATATAACCTAAATCCGCTTGTGCTTCACAAACTGCAATTTCCACTTGCAGCCAAGTTTGGAATCTATAAGAATCAGTCCAGATATTGCCCATCTCGGGCAGAGTATAGCGTTCAATCAAGGTTCGCGCCACCGAATACAACTAATTTATTGTACAGGTTGTTGGGAGTTAGGAGTTAGGAGTTAGGAATTAGGAGTTAGGAGTTAAGAATTACCCAGTTACCAATTACCAATTACCAATTACCAATTCACAATCACCGATATCTACCAAAAATCCCTCCCCGTCGAATCAAATCATCTTTGACTTGCTGGGAAATTCCGGGATTATTTCCAAAGCTAGTATTTTCAACGTTGGCACCTTTGAGATTAGCAGCATCAAGAACAGTATTTCTGAGGTTAGCACTTCTGAGGTCGGTACTAATTAAACAAGCTGTATCAAGCTGAGCGTTACTCAGATTTGCACCTCTGAGGTCAGCACGAATTAAATTTGCACCGCTCAAGCAGGTTTTTGTCAGGTTGGCACCTTTGAGATTAGCATCACTAAAATTCGCACGAGTCAAGTTCGCACCATTCAGTTTTGCTCGAATCAGGTTTGCGCTGCTGAGATTGGCATCACTAAGGTCGGCATTAATTAAATTGGCACCTTTGATATCAGCTTCAGTCAAATCTGTGTCGCTCAGGTTGGCACTGCTGAGGTTAGCATCATTGAGATTTGTACTATTAAGGTTGGCTCCTTCAAGATTAGTATTGCTGAAATTAACTCCTTCAAGATTGGCTGCTTCTAAATTAGAACCTTCCAAATTTGCATCGCTGAAGTTAGCATTTTCAAGGTTAATACCGCTGAAGTCTACATTAATAAGATAGCTGGAACTCAGGTCAACATTGATAAGCTGTTGTTTATCAACTTGATGATTAACGATTTGCCAAACTATAAGCCATTTATCATCAAGCTCTGTTGTGGAATCAATTATCGTACCTTTGAGATTTGCGTAAAGTAGATTAGCTCCTTCCAGATTTGCCCCTTCCAGATTTGCACCGCTAAGGTCGGAACCACTCAAGTCAGCATTTCTCAGATTAACTCCTTTCAAATCAGTTCCAGTCAGGTCTTTACCAAAAGCGCCATTTTCTAAAATATCTTTAACTAAATCCGATTCTTGATTCTCTGGATTCTCTAGATTATCTTGTTTATATTCATCCTTCTTCTCATCACTCAAAAAGTAAACCTGTTCAATGGGAATTCCCAATACTTCAAGCAATCTCCCTTCTGTAAACAACTCTTGAAGTTTCTCAAGAGATGAAAGCGAACCTTGAATTTTAATACTTCCTTGTTCTACACCGCTAACCGCTAATCTTGCATCCACAGAAATCTTTTGCAGATGGGTTTGAATTATTCTCAGTCTTACAGGGTTAATCTCATGTAGGCTACCACTAAGAACAAACACTAACTGCTCTTGAGATATTTTACTTACACTATCACCATTATAGTTAAATGTATTTACTGAATTACCTTGAATATAATCGCTCTCAATAGGTTTGGAATAAGTACCATCAAGAGTGCCAAAACCGCTGTTTTCAGGTAATTTATTATCCATAATATTTTAAATTGAGTCAATATATTTAAGATTGTATTTCAATTTACATATACAACACGCAGGTATCCGGCTTTGTTGATGAAATGATTCGGAAAACAGAGGTTCGTAGTTGTGGTTACAGCGCCAATAAATATGAGTATCCGGAGGAGAATACGGCGAACTACGAACTTTACAAACCCACAAAGCATCTAGGTTAACTACCAGCTATGAAAAATTAAATATTGTTTCTGATGTTTGGGATATCTAGCGCAATTAAATTGCCTAATCTGTAATTATCTCACAATAAAAACACCACATTATTGAAGAATAATCAAAACTATTGGATAAACCACGATTAATTAAACTTCTGTATTCGTATTCCGTTACAATCGCTTTACCTTCGTTTATATGAACATCTTAATTGACAATATTCTCAATTACGTCACGAGATTACAGGGGCTGCGGCTGTAATATGCTATTGTTATTCTCAGGGAAGCAGTTTAATTTATTTTCGGTTTTTGAATCAAAAAACTTGAAATCAACAGCAATTAACTTGATATTTTCATCAAATATATACTACAAAACAATAAAAACATCAGAAAAACACTACTTAACCCTAGATGTTTATATAAAGCAATGTAAAATCTGTTGTCACAAAAAATACTTTTTTTCGGGTATTCCAATACTAGTCTTGACAATCAAACTCTTTTATAAACTTTTTCTCAATTCAAAAATAGTACTTGTTACTTGTTTCAAGACTTTAAGGTTTTCAAATATCGACTGACCAAAGTATCTAATTCTTCAATCGAATAAGACTGTGGTGCGGCAATCATATTTACACCAATACCGTCGAAAGTCGCAATCCAAGCAGCTGCTTCAAAATCAAGATTCAATTCGGAGTTAATTTCTCCCGCTTCCTGTAATTCTTCTAGTTCTTGTCGAATAAATCTTTTAAAATTAGCGTAATGACGCTTATGCTTTTCAATTAATTGACTATCACCTACTGCTGCTCCAATAAAAGCCAACCAAGCTTTCCAAATTGTTGTTAATTCCGATGTTACCGGCAATATCGCCAACATCATTGCTTGTGACGTACCTACACTGACCTTGCGGTACAGTGTAGGCTTCTCAGTGACTCGTCATTGACGACATAAACTGAGCTTGATTATACAGGTCGTGCGTCCCACGATTCCTGATATTGATAGCCGCATTCAAATCACGACACAAGCTGGTATGACATACCGGGCAGTTATGCATTCTTTGAGATAAGGGCTTTTTCACTTTATGACCGCAATTAGAACATGATTGGCTTGTACCATTTGGAGAAACAGCTATTACTTTCAACCCAGCATTTAAGGCTAACGCCTCGCTCCGCTAACGGCTTTGAATGAAAGTATATTTATAAACTGTCCCCATCCAGCATCATGTATAGATTTAGCCAATCTTGTTCTAGCAAGTCCTTTTACATTCAACTTCTCAACAGCAATTACATCATATTTAGATAGCAATTTTTTAGCTGTTTTGAAATGGAAATCTTTACGGGTATCAGCTACTTTTTTGTGCTGTTTACCTAACTTCTGAATTGCCTTTTTGCGGCGATTAGAACCTTTTTTACGACGCGACACTTTGCGTTGTGCCGACTTTAATTTACGTTCCGATTTGCGTAAATATTTAGGAGCGGCAATTCGGGTATTATCCGCAAGCAAATAAAAATCGATAAGTCCAACATCAATTCCCACAATATTTTCAGCATTGAAATCAAGTTTTATTGTTGGTACTTCTTTATTGTCGAGACTCAAAGTGACGTAATAACCCGTATTCTTCTTAGTAACGGATACGGTTTTTATAACGAAACCATCAGGTATAGGACGATGAACAATTACTTTTACATCTCCAATTTTTGACAACGTAATTTTATTACCTACAAAATGATGTTGCTTGAATTGAGGGTAAGTAAAAGTTTTATATCTTCCCGCACCTTTGAATCTTGGTTTGCCAGATTTTTTACCATTACTATCGCCTTTGAGCCATCTATCAAACGCAATCTCAACCTTTTTTGGAACTTCCTGTAATACCTGTGAGTGAATGTTTTTGTACCAAGGACGCTCTTTTTTAAGTTGCTTTAATGATGCTTGCTGACTAAAACGGTTGGGTTTGTCTTTTAATTCTGGAAGATGACAAACAAGAGGACACTTATCAATAGAGCATCTCCAACGCTCGTACCAATCGAATCTTTGAGCTAATTCATAGTTATATTGACAACGCAACATATCGAGCGTGTTATCAATAATTTCTCTCTGCTCTTTATTTGGCTTTAACCGATACTGGTACGAAGTTTTCATTGATAATTCCTTGTTGTTCGACCTGTTTATATACTAACATGAATGTACGTCATTTAACCGTACAGTATGAAGAAAAAAAGATTAGAGATAAGACTAAGTGAACGCAGGCTTAATAAGCTCAGGTTATATGCAGCGAGTAAAGATAAAACTATGACTGCTGTGATTGAAGAAATAATTGATTTGTTGGCATCCGACGAGATTGATAAAAGTCTTGCTGTCCTAAAAAACTCGCCAATAAATTAACATTGCTATTTAGGACGCAAAACTTTTATCCTCGGATTCATCCCACACCTCCTTTGCAGGTAGGTGTGGGACTTCTCCGGTTATTGTTAAAATACCCATGTTGGGTTACGACCCAACAAAAAATTATTCGTTAATGATTGGATATCTTTTTGCGTCTAACCCAGCCTACGTAATTTTTTTATCTTTTATCAGAAATCGGAAATCAGAAATCAGAATGTTGGGTTACGACTCAAAGGAAATTTATTCGTTAATAATTGGATATCTTTTTGCGTCTAACCCAGCCTACATAATTTTTTTATCTTTTATCTTTTATCAGAAATCCGAATGTTGGGTTACGACATAACAATCAAGAACTAACCATACAGATTAGCTAATTGAAAACTGATTCAATGGGAGGTAGAGGATATTCGGTTAAATCAATAGTTACGTATTCTCTTCCAACATCAAAAATCGCCAGAAAGTTCCGGTAGTCACCGCACCATATATAGTACTGATAGAATTTTTCGCTTTCTGATTAAATTTCTGTGCTGCGACCATTTCTGCAACACATCTTCCCAAACCTACTTTCAGATTTTCTTTTTTGGCTTCCACTAACATTACTACAGGAGCTTTGACAAATAATTATTCTTTGGAACGACTGAGAATAAAATCGCATATCCCGGTTAAACCCGTTTCAGCTTCAATATTGAATTCTTCCCCAGAAAATAAACTGATTTCATTGTTTAAAGCTTCTTTGACAGCTAAAAGTAGCGGACAGATAATTAGTTCCGACCTTGCTTTATCTGTATTGAGTGCAATTGCAAGCTGTAAATTTTTACTTAGAAATTCTGCAATATAAGGACTGGGTTTAATTGGGTTCTCCGGTTTGGATAAAAAAGAAACTCCTTCTACAAGATTTAGATTAAAATCCTCAATGACTTCGGGAAGCGTAAATTGACTGTAAGACATAAGACAGGGAACAGTTATCAGTGAACAGCGAACAGTTATCAGTTAGAAGAACAAGATATTTAAGTAGTTAAACAAAATTAATTACACATTGTCATTGCGAGTGGAACGGAGTGAAACGAAGCAATCGCAAGGGCTGCTATTACTTCGCACAGCGAATAATGACGGTAAATATTTTTGTTGACTTATTTATTTGAATTACCTCTTCCCCCTCTCAATTCAACAGCGGTAATTTTCTAACGAGATAGAAGTAAAGGTGTCCCAAGTATTCGGAACATCTTTTTTTATTCATCTTTACTCAAAATGCATAAACTCCTGTAACCCACCTCTATCAAATAACAGAGCGGTTGAAACAAACAAGAAAAAAACCGCACATATCAAATTTTTAACTTAACTAATACACATCTTCTAAGAGGTATCTTGTCATGGAAACCAAATTTATGTTGCAAATGTCCGAACTAGCTAACACCGAAACCAAAAAGCATATCACCGTCTTGGGTGCAGGAGTTGCTGGTTTAGTTGCTGCTTACGAATTAGAAAAAATGGGTCACACCGTTGATATCATGGAAGCTTCAAATCGTATCGGCGGAAGAATTTGGACTCACCGTTTTGGGGAAGAAAAAGACGCTCCTTATGCAGAACTCGGAGCAATGAGAATTCCTAGCGACCACCAACATACTCTACACTATGTTAGAGAAATGGGTTTAGCTGATAGACTTTGTAAATTCGTCACGGTATTTGAAGAACAAAATGCTTTCATTAACGTTGAAGGTAAAATTTTCAAGATGAAAGATGCTCCTAGAATTTTCCAACAACGTTACCAAGGAATCTTTACAGACGAACGTTACAGCGAACAAACTAGATTATTTGCAGCTTGGTTGAAAACAATTGTCGATACTATCTCTCCCGGTGATTTACGAAAAAGTTTGGATTCGGATTTAAAATCCCATTTAATGGATGAGTTGGAAAGATTGGATTTATCTCCATATTTCTTGGAAGACGGTGAAAAGATTGATTTACAACGCTTTGTCAAAGAAAATCCCGGTTTTCGCGCTCGTTGTAGTAAGGCTTTAGATATGTTTTTGGGTGATATTGTAGTTGAAACAAGTTCCGATTTATTACAAATCAAAGGTGGTACTCAACTTCTAATTGACCGTTTGGTTGATTCTGTGAAAGCTGAAATTAACTGTAATCGTCCAGTTGTCGGAATCAAGGTTAAAGATGGTTATACTCAGATTGATTATTTAGAAGACGGTGAAAGAAAAACTCGGAATTGTGAATACGTTCTTTGTACAATTCCTTTTACCGTGATGAGAAAGATGGAATTAGAGGGATTTGATTCTAGAAAAATTGATTCTATTCACAATACAGTTTACTGTCCGGCGACAAAAGTTGCTTTCCACACCAAAGAAAACTTCTGGGAAAAGCAGGGAATAAAAGGTGGTGCTTCTTTTAGCGGTGCTGGTGTTCGTCAAAGCTACTATCCTTCTGTTAAATTCAATCCAGAACGCGGAAGTGTGATGTTAGCTTCTTACACAATTGGTGATGATGCTGACCGATTGGGTAATATGAGTGATTCGGAACGTCACAATTATGTAAAAGATGTTGTTTCCAAAGTTCACCCGGAATTACAACAACAAGGAATGATTCAAGATGTTGCTTCCATTGCTTGGGGTAATTATGAATGGAGTGCTGGTGGTTGTACAATTCATTGGGATGATTCCAACCATACCGCTAATTATTTAGAAGCTGCTAGACCACAAAATAATTTATTCTTCGCTGGTGAACATTGTTCTAAATATCCCGCTTGGATACAAGGTTCGATTGAATCTACTTTAGAAGCTGTTTACGATATCGTTTCTCATAAAGATACCGTTCCTGTAAAAGTAACAACCTCGTCCAAAGCTATTTCTAAGAAAGAACTTGTTACCGCTTGAATAAGTTGTTCACCGGTCGGGTGTAGATTATCGATGAATCATTATCAGTTACCAGTTATAAAGAATAGCTATTTATTTGAATTACATTAAATTAAATTAAATTGAATTGAAAAAGAAATCTGTATCTTACTTCGATGGAATACAGATGAAACTCACCCCTTCCCCTCTCCTTGTAAAAGAAGAGGGGTTTTTGGAGAATGGGATAATAAAGAAAGATATTCCTTCTTATCGAGATAAACCAGGGAGTTAGTTTTATGTCGAGTCAATTACCGAATTGCATTCCTACACCTTCTTGGCTGCAATTAATCAATTGGATATCCGACCCGATTAGATTTCAAAAGAAATATAGTCAGAAGTATGGAGACATTTTTTCCATGCGATTATCTGGAATTGGTTCTTCTGTAATTATCGGTAATCCCAAAGCTATTCAAGAACTTTTTAACCAAGATTCTAAATTTGATATCGGTCGAGCGAATGACCTTGCAGAACCCTTGATTGGAAAAAATTCTTTAATGCTAATGGATGGCGATCGCCATCGTCGGGAGCGTAAATTATTAATGCCTTCGTTTCACGGTGAGAAAATTCAAGTTTATGCAGAAAAAATTATCGATATCACCGAAAAAATAGCCAATCAATGGAAAATCGGCGAATCTTTTATTGTCCGCTCGACAATGCAGAAAGTAAGTTTAGAAATAATTTTGCAGGTAGTCTTTGGTTTAAGTGAAGGAGAACGCTACGAACAACTCAAACCTTTACTTACAAATTGGCTCGATATGACCGATTCTCCTTTACGTTCGAGCATGCTATTTTTACCGTTCCTCCAAAAAGATTGGGGAAATTGGAGTCCTTGGGGAAAGATGAGACGTTTACAGCAACAAGTTTTTGATTTACTCCAAGCAGAAATTGAAGAGAAAAGAATAAAAATAAAAGCACAAACAAATAATCAAGGTAACGATGTCCTCAGCTTAATGATGGCAGTTCGGGACGAGAACGGTGAATCCATGACCGACGAAGAATTAAAAGACGAAATGATAACAATATTATTTGCAGGTCATGAAACTACTGCCACAGCATTATCATGGGCTTTTTATCAAATTTATCAAAATCCAGATGTCATCGAAAAATTGCAGTTAGAACTAAAAAGTTTAGGAGAAAATCCCAACCCCTTAGAAATTGCAAAACTTCCTTATTTATCAGCAGTATGTCAAGAAACCCTGCGGATGTATCCAGTTCTCCCGGTACTCTTCCCCCGTATCGCGAAATCACCAGTTAAAATCGCTGGGATTGAATTCGATGCCGAAACAGTTTTCATGCCAAGTCTTTATTTAGTGCATTACCGAGAAGACTTATATCCCGACCCCGAACAATTCAAACCACAACGTTTTCTCGAAAAACAATATTCCCCTTCCGAATACTTTCCCTTTGGTGGTGGAAGTCGTCGATGTTTGGGATATGCTTTAGCTTTATTAGAAATAAAATTAGTTATCGCAACAGTTATATCCAAATATCAGCTTGCTTCCTCAGACGATAAACCCGTCAAAATTCAGCGTCGTGGATTTACCCTCGCTCCTAGTGGTGGAGTGGAAATAATTCGTAATTCGTAATTCGTAATTCGTAATTAGTGAAAATGGTTGTTAAGAGAATTGGTAATGAGTAATGAGTTGTGAGTAATTAGTAATAGACAACTGATAACTGTTAACTGTTAACTGATAACTGTTCACTATTCCCTACTTACTACAAACCGATAACCAACATCATATTGCTTCTGCTTTCGTAAATATCCATATTCTTTATCCCATCTTCCCGTTTCCAAATCTTCTTGTAAACGCAAAACCCCAACATTCACTTCATCACCATCAATTTTCGCAAAAGAAGAAATCCCATTCCGAATATTGATATCTAAATACAACTCCGGTCTTGCCCAACCAACAGCAGCAAAGGAATCCGATAAATTATGAGGTAATCGAAAAGGACTTACGTTTACACCATTCCCCGTAATCGAATGAATTTCATCACTCAACTCGGGAATTGATATAAAAGTAGATTCAACATCTTTAATAAGAGAAGGAAAATATTTAGTTAACCAAAAGCTTGAAATCATTTCTGGGTCGTAAGTAAACAAAATTATCTGACCGTTACCTACAACCCGATGAACTTCCCGCAATGCTTGTCGATAATCTTGGAAATGATGGAAAGCAAGCATGATTATCGCTGCTTCTGCTGCTCCATCGGATAATGGTAAATTTTCCGCATATCCATCAATCCACTCGATGGCTGGATGAGATATTGCTTGATTCCTCATTGTCGCTGAAGGCTCTACCGCAATCACTTCATATCCATATTCGGCAAGAAAAAATGCATAAGAACCAGTCCCAGCACCAATATCTACAATTGTAGAAGCTTGAAAAGATTCCAAAATGTCTAATAATTTTCTCGCTATTCGCGGGTCGCTTCGTCTCGTTTTACCATAATTTTTCCCAATTTTATCGTAAAGTGCCATTCACCAACCTCAATCCTCGGAATCAAATCCAGCACTTACCCATTAAAACTAAAAAATCCAAGTTAGTCTCTTATCATCTCAAATAAAAATCCGAAATCACCATCTAATAAATAAAACTTGCTAAAAACTAAATATCAATTAAAATTCTGTATTCAAAATTTGTTACAATTGCTTTACCTTCATTTACATGAACATCGCTATTGACGCTATTCTCAATTAGCTTACGAGATTACAGGAGTTGTAGCCAAAATGTGATATTGTTATTTTGAGGGAAGCAGTTTAATCACCTCTAAATTTGACGTTAAATCACCTTCAAATAAACAGCAATTAACTTGACTTTTGTATTACGTTAGCGAAAATGCGTATTACATAGTTCAAAAATACTCTACTTAAAACTCGAAGTTTATATCAATAAATATAAAGCTGAGTGTGATTTAAAATACTATCTCGACATTGCTATCGTATAGAGATTGATAAAAAACGCTTTAATGAGATAATATTAAGCTATTTTTATTAATATAGAGGACGAATTAAACAAAGTCTTCAAACCAATCAACTACCAAAAGTGAAAGAAATGTAGAAGATATTTTACCTATATTTATTGTTGGAAATTGCTAGATAACCGTTAAATAAATATTTAACTGGTTGAGTTTGACCAGGTAAATTAAATAAGTTTTTAACAGACTAATTAACAGAGAAAATAGGATTCATGGGAATTCGGAATCCGCAGGAAGTTGAAAAGATGTTGAGACAGTTGGCTGAAGATGATTAAGATTTTGATTCAAAACGATATTCAATTCTCAAACGCTTGGGAAATCTATTGTTCTTTTCGGAATAACTATTCCGGTTAATCTCATGCAATCCCAACTTCTGAAAATAATCAACTTCTTCCAAAGATAAAGGATAAGGTGGACCGCTTGGTTCTTCGGGAGTATCGCGAGTCACGGTGACAACTAATAAAGTTCCTTCATCAGCAACTAATTGAGCAATGATTTCCATTACTTGTTCGCGAACCTTTAAAGGTAAAGATTGAATTGTTCTCGCTTCAAAAACAAAGTCAAAATTTCGTATCCATTCTTGATGTAAATCTAAATCAAATAAATCGGCGACGACATAGTTAACGGTCGAATCGGGAAATCTTTGTTTACACCAATCTATTGCACTAGGAGAAATATCAAAAGCCGTTACATCAAATCCTTTTTCGGCTAATAATTCTGCATCATCTCCCAATCCACATCCCACAACTAAAGCTTTTATTTTCAAACCTTTTCCAAATTGCGGATGTTGATTTAACCAATCTTTGAGATAAGCATTTGCTGTCATGTTCGCCCAAGGAACTTGCTTTGAATCTCCTTTGGCTTTTATATATATGTTGTCGAACCAGTTTTCTGTCATTTAGATTTTAGATTTTAGATTTTAAACCGGTGGTTAAAACCGCATTTATATAGGCAAAGTCCAACGACCTGAACTAATTAATTTATAAATTACTTACTTATCCCAGGCATTTCAATAAAGTTGGGCAATTTTTTAATGCGATCGCACCATTGAATTATTGCAGGATATGGTTCTAACATCACACCACCTTCGGGTGCTAGAGCGATATAAGGAAAACAAGAAATGTCAGCAATGGTAGGACGATTCAAAGCTAACCATTGATTTTCAGATTTACTTAAATGTTGTTCGATAAGATTTAAAATTGGCTTTGCTTTTTTCTGTGCTGCATTTACGTCAATTCCAAAACCAAACTTTGTACCTACTCTTGCATCAGCAGGACCGCGAGCAATTTCATTAGCTGCTGTTAATAACCATTGGGTCACTATTCCCATTTCAGCTGCATCGCTGGGAAACCAAGCTTCTCCACCATATTTTTTAGCTAAATAAACTAAAATCGCTTGAGAATCTCTCAAAACTAAATCACCGTCTTCCAATACCGGGATTTGTCCCAAAGGATTTAACTGTAAAAATTCTGGTGATTTATGCTCTTTACCTAAAAAATCCACCGGTACCAACTCGTAATCAATATTGAGCAAAGATAAAAATAAACGCACTTTATAGCAATTCCCGGAAAGCTCTAAATCATATAGTTTCATTGTCGAAATAAGAGTGATTATCTTGTTGTGCAGTAGAGGGATAAATTTGGTCGAATTCTAATACGTTGCCATCAGGGTCGCGAATAAAACAAACTCGACGACGTTCTCCTAAATATTTTGGTCCTTCGGTAACTTGAATATTTTCTTGTTCCAATTTATTTAACAGTGCATCCAAATCATCTACAATAAAAGCTGGATGAGTAATTCCTGGATATTTTATCGGTTCATCCATCAGAATATTTTTATGACGTTTTGCTCCATTGAATATCAAATTCAGATAAACACCACCATCTGAAACTAGCTCGCTCGCTTGCTCTTCCGGAAAATACTTCTCTTCAATAAATCCGAGTTTTTCGTAAAATTTTAAAGCTTCAACGCGATTGCTGACGCGAATACCTACATGTTCGTAATCTATTATTTTCATTCCCTGTACCGAACGTTCCGTACAAAGACACTGTACCGATTGTTCGGTAGAATGTCAATAGAGCTAAAAAGTAATTGATGTCTAAAGAAGAAGCGATAATTAAATTAATTCCAGCATTTAGGAAGCATGGATATGAAGGAGCTAGTTTAACTTTGCTTTCCAAAGCGAGTGGATTGGGGAAAGCGAGTTTATATCATTATTTCCCTGGTGGTAAATCAGAAATGGCTGCTGCTGTATTTGAGTATATTGGTGATGATTTTAGTAATTTAGTGTTGAAAACTTTGCAGGGGGAAGAAGAACCTGCTGTGAAAATTCAAGCAGCTTGTGATAGGTTGGGAGAATTTTATGATTCGGGAAGAAATTCTTGTTTTTTAGCGATTATGTCCTTTGGTGAAGCGGATAAGTTGTTTCACCGTAAGGTTAAAGCAAGGTTAGAATTCATGATTGAGAGTTTAGCTAAAGTGTTAGTGGAAGCGGGTATTGAAGAAGATATTGCGAGAATAAAGTCGCAAGATGCGATTGGTCAACTTCAAGGAGCGTTGATATTGGTGAGAATTTTGGATAATACCGAACCTTTTGAGAGAGTTATTCAAGGTTTGGTGGGGAAGTTGTTGGGTTAGGATTTTTGTTGTGAAAAGCAACTAATTTTTAGGTAATTTTTTCAATTGAGAATCAACAGAACTAATATAACTAGAATCATTAATTGTTTGAGCAGATAATCTTCCGGTATCGATTCCAATTTGTACTAAATCCTTTCCGCTAATTTCATCAAATAAAATTGCTGTTATCAGTGAACTATAACCAGCAACACCTTGAGTTTTAAATTTTCCTTGATAAGCAAGAGAAACTAGATTAAATGGAGTAATCTTTTTTTGAACTTGGTTTTGAGTAATATTTAGATTTGAATTTGCAGCAGTCTTATTAGCTAAAACAGGTGGTGTAGTAGTAGTTGCGATTAAAAGAGTTCCAACAGCAGCAAGTAATAAGCGTTCCATAATTGCATCTCCAAGATTTAATCAGTTAATAAGTTTGTGTAATTCGATTTCTTTTCCTTGATTTCTATAATGCTGTACCTATCTGAGACAGCAATAAATGCTAAATGAGAAGTCAATAAGAGGTTTATGAGAAACATGAGTAATTCTTCTTTTCCCCAGCGGATTTGTGTGATTGGTACCAGCGGAGCGGGTAAAACAACTTTGGCTCTTCAAGTTTCACAAAAACTGAATATTCCCCATTTCGAGTTAGATTCGCTTTTCTGGGAACCGAACTAGGTAACTGCACCTCGGGATATTTTTCGTCGTCGTGTGGAAGAATCTTTGATTGGTAATAATTGGATTGTTGATGGTAATCACAGCAAAACAAGGGATATCGTTTGGGGAAAAGCTGATACCCTTGTATGGCTGGATTATTCTTTTCCGCTAATCATGAGTCGGGTTTTGTGGAGAACTTTTCATCGAGTAGTTACCAAGCAACAAATTTGCAATGGTAATTATGAGAGTTTGAAAAAAACTTTTTCAAAAGAATCAATTATTTTATGGTCGCTGCAAACCTACCGTAAACGGAAAAGAGAATACCCGATTTTAATTAACCAACCGGAATATTCGCATCTTAATATAGTGCGGTTGAGTTCTCCCCAAGCAGCGGAACATTGGCTATCAACTTTGTGAAACCTCACCCTCTATTTACAAATAGATAAATCTTTCCCTCTCCTTATCAAGGAGAGGGTTTAAGTAAAACTTTCTTTCTCCCTCTCCTTGATAAGGAGAGGGTTGGGGTGAGGTTAATTATCTTCCCGGAATTGTCACGTTAACAGTAAAAGGAACCCGATTTTTCTTATTTACTCCCCATCCCAACTCACCAGTTAACTGATATTCTCCTGGTGCTAATTTTGATTGATTTTTACTCAGAGATTTCGCGACAACATAACGCTCTCCTTCAGCTAAAACGGTAGTATCGGAAATATTCCCTTTTTGAATTACTTCTTTCCCCTTCTTTAATTTCCAATCTCCCGCTACTATTGCGGATGCTTTACCTTTGTTGTTAACTAATAACTGAATTTGATTAGTTTTGGGATTAACTCTAACGCTAGGGAAACTTAAATCTGGTGAAACATCACCTTTACGAACGTACAAAGCAACCCCGATACGAGGAATAATATTGGTTTGAAGAGTGACGTTGGTTTTAGAATCGGTTTCCGTTATCGTTCCTTTTTGCAGGTTTTCTGTAAAAATCATTGTCCGATATTCACCATCGGGTAAGCTGGGTGGAAAGCGGACGATAAACCGAATATTCCGCTTTCTTGAACCTCCTACCTGTAACTCTCGGGGAGAAAATTGTAGATAGGGAGTTAAATCCTTGGGACTTTCAGATAAAGTTTTGAATCCGGTTTCTTTATCGTAGGTAAAGGGTGAAGTGTAAACCCGAGCGCGGAAATCTTCAGCATCTGTATTAGATACAGTTATTCGACCTTGAGCTTGTCCCCGTTTGACTTCGGTTTCAACCACCATCGGGGAAATTGAGATATTGGCTTTCGCGATTCCCGACAGTAAAAAGCTAGATAATAAAGCGCTAGCAACGGGTAGTGAAAATTTCCTGATGGAAGCAAAATTCATTGATAATTTATATAGGTGATGAGTAATTTTACAGAAGCGAAAAAGATATTAAAATATATCGGGATATACTGAGTGAATCGGTTGGAAGCTTAGAAACTCCAACAACCGATTGAGTAAAATTAAAATTTGATTATTGAGGGAACCATTATCTTATTTGATTTGGTTCCTTCTTTGTTTGGAAGGATTTAGCTGAAAATTAAATCTCTTAGTTAGAAACAGCAGTTAAGGTTACTTCGTATTCATAAGCACCAGGAGGTACAGGTCCGTTACTCTGAACTTCCATATTTACTTGAAGAGTAGCTTCACCAGCAGGAACTTTCACAAAATTGGGACCACCATTGCTACTTGCTGTGTCCTGATTATAAGAAACGAACGCTTCGGATGAACCCTGAAAATTTGCAGGTGCTTTTATTTTTCTTGGTGCGGCTACGCTTATATCATTGTTATCACCAGTACAGGTAACCGTAGTTTCACCGCTGGTACCCCCTCCTTGTGGGGCCGTGGTAAGCCCACCAGAAAATTCACCAAGAGTACCAGGATTAGTATCACTAAATGTACAAACAGCACCAACGGTACCGTTAAACATAATAGTTTCTTCAGAAGGTGCGGCATTTTGTGCTTGTGCTTTAGGTGCAAAAGCTACAGCACCGAGAACAGCGAAACCAGCAGTTAAAGCTAAACGACGAATCATTGGAAATATAAGAATGTAAGTGAACATTTGTTAATGACAACTGAGAAAAAATAACTATTTACTTCGTTTTATTAACTATGAAGAAATTAAAAACAACTCTCTAATTCTTCAATAAACAAAACCTGAAGAATCAATGGTAGTGTCCTGATAAAATAGCGAAAATCTGATTTCTCCAGGATTAATTATGTGAAGCAAAGAAAAATCTCGATTTTGGACGAGAAACTTTTTCCTCAGTAGCAATGGTATTTAACCGTTTGCTATGAAACATACTGGCTTTAAGGAACTAAAATTGTCTTCAGCAAGATTACGCAAACGTAGATTGGATTAAAATTAGCTGAAAGCGCTATTATTCATCGTTTTTAGTGAAAAAATGTGGTTTTCACGGATATCATCTAACTACAAAGCTGTTATAAAAGAATCGCTGATATTACTTATTTAGTCGCGATTATATTTCTGTAATATTACACCTACTTAAATAAAATTACTCTCGTAATGTGAGACTAAAATAATTAAAAGAATAATTACAAAAATATTTATTTATCTGGTTTCAAAATATCAGTTCCAATTATTATTAAAGCTTTTAATGAAAAGATTATATTGGGTACTAACACTTATTCCTATTACAATTATAAAAACGACTCCGAAAGCAATTGCTCAAACATCTATCAATATTTCAGAATTAAACGATATAAAATTAGATGATTCTGAAAATTACAAAACTCCTGAAGATTTAATTGAAAGGTTAAAACAAAGTAAATCTAAAAAAATACGCGATTTACGTAATTCGCTGTTAAAGGATATCAATAAGTTAGACAAACCTTTAGATATTCCTAAAAATATTTCTGATAGTTCAATAAATATCGCTTCAACTAATTTCACTACGTTCCCCGTTGGCTTAAATGTCGGTAAACGCAATGTAAAAGCGAGTGTTTTAATCAAGGGAAATGAAGATGGTTCCAGAGCAATTGATTTTCAAAATTGGCTTTTACCTTACGATGCTGTTATTCAAACTTTGAAACTCAACGTTACAACTTTACCCGATGGACAGTTAGAAATTCGTTCTCCAGGAATCGTCACTCGTATCAATCCCGAACAGCTTCGTAATGACTCGGAATTAGGATTGGTTTTTTCCGTTGCAGATTTACAAAGGTTATTCGGGGTCAAATCAAAGTTTGATATCGAGGAATACGCAATTGTTTTTGATGTACCCTGGCTCAATAGAAGGAATAATAGAGTCGGACAAGCTGAAATTCCGGTCATTTTAGATGGTTTACCGCGCTTTCAACCGGGAAGTTTCAATATTGCAGCTGTCGAGCAAAGAATAGATGCTAGCGGTAGTGAAAATGGTTCGACAAATTTTAGAGGTGATTTTCAAGCTGTCGGAACTGCTTTTGATGGTTCTTGGTTTGTTCGTGCTAATCAACCAGATTTGTGGGATGGAGGAAGTTGGAATATTTCGGAAGCTCAATATTTACGACAAACTGATAAAACAGATTATTTTGTCGGTTCTCAACCCAGTTTTTGGCAACGATTGGGAACTGGTGGAGATTATTGGGGATTAACTTTTATTCAACGTCAGGGATTTGAACCACCGCAAAATTTTGGTGGTGGAACTTCCGACCCCCGTCAAAGATTACAAGCGGATAAAATTGGACGTACCGTTACCGGTAGAGCGGAACCGGGGACTTTAGTTCGGTTGGTGCAGGGTTTTGGAAATAACGTAATTGGGGAAATTTTGGTTGATTCTTCCGGGATTTACCGGTTTGAAAACATTACTGCTAAAAGAGGAATTGGTAACTTCGTGGTTTTTCTTTATCCTCAAGGAAGATTAACAGCACAACCAGAAATTCGCGACGCTCGTTTTACAACCGTTCCGGGACAAATTCCTGCTGGAGCTTCTGCTTGGGTTGTATCTGGTGGTTTACAAAGGGATTTTTCCGGAAATGATAGTTTGTTAGGGAATTTCTCGGAATTTCGCGGTGGTATTGCTAGACGTTTGGGTGTGTCGGAAACTCTAACGCTAGGGTTTGGAGGAGTTTATGATGAATCTTTGAGAGGTTTGGCTGAAATATTCTTTCGTCCAAAAAATATTCCTTTACAAGTAGCGGTTTCAGCTTTAGCTGGTGATGGAATCGATGTAATTTCCGACATTCGCTACGAACCATCTGATAATTTAATTGCTTCTTTCACTAGCGATAGACTTTCCAATCGTTTTAATGTTAATTGGAGATTATCGTCGGGATTGAGTTTGTTTGCGAATACCTCTAATCGCAACGCTTCAGCAGCAGGATTGCAATTTAACTATAGCAGTAAAAATTTCTATACTTTTGGTCGCGCTAGTTTGGATACCGACAGCAATTTACGATGGAATTTATTACAGCGTCTCGGAAAGTTGGGATTAAATCTCCAAGGAAATGAAATTGGGACTTCTTCGGAACTTGCTTATAATTTCTCTAGCGCTAGATATTCTAATACCGGAAGTTCTTTACTTTTAAATTACGACACCCGCAGCAATAACGGTAATAGCGACAACTTGCTGACTTTAGGTTGGCGGTATCGTTCGCCACAACGCGCTTTTGATGGTAATTATGTATGGCAAGCGGAGTTAAGCTACGGTCTAGGTTCTCAAGGTAACGGTATAGTGGCAACTTTAGGAACTACAGTTTTACCAGGAATCATGTTACAGGGAAGATATCAGGGAGTATCTTTAACTAGAAACGATTCGAGCTTTAGTATTAATTTAGTATCAGGGTTGAACTTACAGCAGGGAATTCGACCCGGAGATAGACGTTCGAGATATTTCCGTACTCAAGGTGGTTTGATGATTAAACCATTTTTAGACAGTAATAATAACGGTAAGAGAGATTCTGGCGAAAAAATTTATACAGATAACTCAGACTTGCTATTAATGGTGAATAATCAATCAATCAAAAAATGGCGATCGCACGTGCAAAACGACCGCATCAATGTACGTCTTGCTCCAGGAAGTTATCGTCTAGACATAGACCCAGCAGGCTTTCCGTTAGATTGGCAAACGAATAAAAATGCTATAGCAGTAGATGTTGTTGCAGGTAGCTATACCCCGATAATGATTCCCTTCACTCGCTCTTATACTCGTACCGGAGTTGTGACCAATAGTACTGGAGAAGCAGTTGCAGGTACGAGAGTAGAAGCTATTGGAAAAGATATACGAAAATTTTCCGTTACCAATGGTGCGGGAGTTTATTATTTAGAAGGTTTACAGGAAGGAGAATATAAATTACAAATTAATGGAAAATCTGTAGGGGAATTAAAAATAGAACAATCCGAGGAAGCATTTAAGGAATTGAATTTAAGGTATTAGGGAATTGGGGATTGGTAATTGGTAATGGGTAATTGAGTATTAAAAATAAATAATTTAGACGTAGGGTGCTGTGACGCTATGAAAATTAAGAAACGTAGTCATAATCTAATTATAAGCGTCACGCACCAACAAGTACCTACGACAATATTACAGATCTTAGAAATATCATCGCTATCGTTTCAAGCAATTGGTGCGTGACGGCAATATCAAATTAGTTTATTGTATGTAAAATTCTCGGTAGCCGTCACACACCCTACGTTATAGAAATAAGCTAAAGTAAGATTATTCTGAATTGAAAAAACTATAATGTCTTCTCTCACCATCAACGACGCTTAAAAAAAATTTAGAAGAACTTATCGATAAAGTTTCAAAAGACGGTAAACCAGTAACTACTCAAAGCGACCGTGGTAATGCGATTTTGATTTCAGAAAAAGATTGGTCTGCAATTCAAAAAACTCTTTACTTATTGTCTATTCCTGGTATAAGAGAATCTATTAAAGAAGGTTTAGCAACTTCTATTGAAGAATGTGATGAGGAATTAAATTGGTGAGTGATGAAGAAGCGAGTCAAGATAAAATAAATTGGAAGTTAGTTTACACAAAACAAGCGCAAAAAGTAGATTGACTAGAACAAAGCATAATTCAACACCACAATAATTGCTAAAAAAATCTCCCCCATCTTCCCCCTCCAAAAAATCCCTAAATCCTCAACTCAACCTCTTGCATATTATCCGAATTCTCATCAATCACAATTTCCCCAGATTCAGCATTTCTATCATTAACTAATAACTTATAACTTCCTTGCTGCAAATTCTCTAAAAAGAAGATTCCCGCTCCATTAGTAACCGACATAGTTTTCTTAACTTTACCTTTTTTATCAGTAACTATAATTAGAACTAACTCGTCAAGCAAGAATAGATAGTTTAACCAACCTTGCCAATCGTCGCCGTTTTGATGAATATCTAGAGCAAGAATGGCAGCGCTATAAGCGAGAAAATTTACCTATATCGTTGATTTTGTGCGAAATAAAGGATTTTGAGTCTCACACAAATGCTTATGGAAATCAAAAGAGCGATGAATGTTTAATTGAAATTGCTCAAGTAATTAATAATTGTGCTAAGCGAGCAATTGACTTAGTAGCACGCTATCGAGAACATCAGTTCGCAGTAATTTTACCTAATACCGGTGATGAAGGGGCGTTTTGTGTAGCTGAGTTAATACGGACTGAATTTGAAAAACTCAAGATTGCTAATTTAAGTTTGAATTTGGCTATTGCAAATATGATTCCTAGAAATAATTTAGATGCGAAAGCATTGATTGCTGCTGCTGAGAATCGATAATTGGTAATTGGATATTGCTAATTTTGTCTCCTTACTTCTCTTTCATCTTCACCAGGTAAACTTTTAAGGTTCAGAAGCCCCCGGATTTATCCGTGGATGACAATTCCTATTCTTTCTTGAAGCCCCTAAATTCTATTTATGGGGTATTAATTACGAATTACGAATTACGAATTACGAATTATACTCACACACCCTACACGTGTTTTATGAGTAATGAGTATTACCAATGCCCCATCCCCAATGCCTAATTACCCGATACCGATTACCGATGCCCAATTCCCCATGCCCAACTACCCATTACCAATTCCCCATCTTCTGCAAAAATACGCAAAATGTGCTAAAATTGTACCAAATAATGGCGATTATTCAAGCATCATTTGGAATAATTTGGCTTTTTTTCTTATTTAAGCCCTAAAATTTGCGATTTTTGGAGTTTTTTAGGTTATGACAACCTCTCAGGAGCGGATAATCCCGACGGATCTGCGAAACGAGATGTCCAGGTCTTATCTGGAATATGCAATGAGCGTGATTGTCGGTCGCGCTTTGCCAGATGCCAGGGATGGTCTGAAACCTGTGCATCGTCGCATTCTCTACGCTATGCACGAGTTGGGGTTGACGGCTGACCGTCCCTTCCGTAAATGCGCCCGTGTTGTAGGGGAAGTGTTGGGTAAGTACCACCCCCACGGCGATACGGCTGTTTACGATGCTTTGGTGCGGATGGCGCAAAGTTTTTCGATGAGGTCGCCTTTAATTTCAGGGCATGGTAATTTCGGAAGTGTCGATAATGACCCTCCGGCGGCTATGCGTTACACTGAATGCCGCCTACAATCTTTAACAAGCGACGCTTTACTGCAAGATATCGAATCAGAAACTGTCGATTTCGCTGATAACTTTGATGGTTCGCAGCAGGAACCGACGGTTTTACCGGCAAGATTACCACAGCTACTGTTAAATGGTTCTTCCGGTATTGCGGTAGGGATGGCGACTAATATCCCTCCCCATAACTTGGGAGAATTAATTGACGGGTTGGTGGCGCTGATTCAAAACCCGGAAATTACGGATATTGAATTAACTAAATATATCCACGGTCCCGATTTCCCTACGGGCGGTCAAATTCTCGGTACCTCCGGTATCAAAGAAGCTTATACTACCGGACGCGGTTCGATTACCATGCGTGGGGTAGCTAATATTGAGACACTCCAACAGCGTAATCGACCGGAACGCGAAGCAATAATTATCACCGAGCTACCTTATCAAACTAATAAGGCAGCATTGATTGAGAAAATTGCTGAGTTGGTTAACGACAAACGCATTGACGGTATTTCCGATATTCGCGACGAAAGCGATAGAGACGGAATGCGGGTGGTTATCGAACTCAAACGCGATGCTTATCCCCGCGTGGTGTTAAACAATTTATACAAGTTAACTCCGCTACAGGCTAATTTTGGCGCAAATATGCTTGCGTTGGTAAATGGAGAACCCATATTACTAATTTTAAAGCGGTTTTTGGAAGTTTTCTTAGATTTTCGTATTGAAGCGATTACCAGACGTACTCGTTACGAATTACGGAAGGCTGAAGAAAGAGACCATATCCTACAAGGTTTATTAATCGCGCAGTCCCATTTAGATGAAATTATTGCTTTAATTCGTCATGCTGCGGATGCACCGACCGCAAAGGGAGAATTAATCAATAATTATGGGTTGTCCGAAGCGCAAGCTGATGCAATTTTGCAGATGCAGTTGCGGCGATTAACAGCTTTGGAAGCAGATAAAATTCGTTTGGAACACGACCAGCTACAGATTCAAATTACAGATTTACAAGATATTCTGGCTCGTAGAGAAAGAATATTAGAAATTATTGAAACCGAAGTTAAGCAATTAAGAGAAAAGCACGCTACACCCCGTCGTACAATAATTACGCTGAAGGAAGGCGAATTAGATGATATAGACTTAATTGCTAACGAAAAAGTGATAATTTTGCTGACCCAGCAAGGTTATATCAAAAGAATGCCGGTTAATACCTTTGAAGCGCAAAGCCGTGCTACCAGAGGGAAAGCAGCAGCGAAGGTAAAAGATGATGATAATATCGAGCATTTCTTAACTTGCTGCGACCACGACAGCGTTCTGTTCTTTAGCGAACGTGGTGTAGTCTACTGCATGAGGGCTTATCAGTTACCTCTCGGTTCCCGCACCAGTCGGGGTACTCCTATCGTACAAATGTTGCCGATTCCTCGGGAGGAGAAAATTACCTCAATTGTACCGGTAAGCGAATTTAGCCAAGACGAATATTTGGTGATGCTTACCAAAGGTGGCTACATCAAGAAAACTGCATTAGCTGCATTTAGCAATATTCGCGCTAACGGTTTGATTGCAATTTCCCTAGAAGAAGGTGACCAACTACGTTGGGTGCGTCGAGCTAGAGCCGAAGATAGCGTAATTATTGGTTCTCGAATGGGAATGGCTATTCATTTCCGCTGTACTCATTCGCAATTACGTCCCTTGGGTAGAGCAACTCGTGGGGTAAAAGCCATGAAACTGCGTAAAGGTGGTGACGAATTGGTGGGAATGGATATTCTTCCTGCTGATATTTTGAATAATATAAGTCCACCAGATACGGGTTCTGAAGCTGAAACCGAAGTAAGCGAAGTCGAAACAGTTGAAGCAGAAGTAGTTGAAACCGAAGATACAGAAGTACAGGATGAGAGCAGTACCGGACTTTGGGTTTTAGTTATTACTACCGGAGGATACGGAAAACGGGTACCAGTTGGACAATTCCGGTTACAAAATCGTGCCGGACAAGGTTTAATGGCTACCAAATTCAAAAACCTCAAAACTCAAGATTCCCTAGCAAGTTTACATATTGTTGGTGAAGACAACGAAATTTTGATGGTAACGAATCGCGGTATTATTATTCGACAAGCAGTTAACGCGATTTCTATTCAATCTCGTTCTGCAACTGGAGTAAGAGTACAGCGTCTCGACCAAGAAGATTTTCTGAATGGAGTTGCGATAGTTCCTGGTGATACTGGTGAAGAATCGGATGAGTCATCGGATGAAGATGACACAGGGGAAGCAACAGAAACAACAGAAACAACAGAAACAATTGTCATTGAACCAGCGACAGATGATGCTGTAGAAACAGAAGAGTAAAATCAAATTTTGGTAATTTATTAACCTTCTTTATGTAGAGACGCGATATATCGCGTCTCTACAATAGTTTTGTGACAAGGAGAGGGCTGGAGTTAGGTATTTTATGAATAAAAACTTATGAAATCAAATATTTTCACCAAACTGATAACCCGTAACTCGAAACAAATAATTGCTTTAGCCAGTGGAATCACAATGGGTTTAACTGTAGCTCCCGTTGGTGCTTGGTTTGTAGCTTGGTTTGCAATGATTCCCCTATGGCTAATAGTCATAAATCCAAAAAATAAAACTAAATCCTTCTCCCCCTCCCCCCCTGTCCCCCTCCCCCCTTCTCTCCTCTGGGCTTTGGGTTATCACGGAACCGCTTTATATTGGATTACCGGACTTCATCCCCTTACATGGCTGGGTGTTCCTTGGTTGGGAAGTATTGCTATTGCTTCATTTGCTTGGTTTTTTATCTCCTTTTGGGGAGGTATTTTAGTTATGCTTTGGGCTAGGTTGATAAAGATATTTTCAACTCAAAATAGCTTGCTTCGCGTTCTGATTGGTACGGCTATTTGGTGTGCTTTAGAAAGAGTTTGGAGTGCTGGTCCTTTATGGTGGAGTTCGCTTTCTTACACCCAGTCTCCGCACAATTTAGTAATTTTACATCTAGGTCAAATTTCTGGACCTACTGCGGTCACTGCCGTGATAGTTGCATTTAATGGGTTATTGGCAGAAGCTTTGAATGCAGCGTTTCACAGACGGATGCAATACAAATTTAACCCCACCCTCTTTTCTTCAGCTTCTCAAAGAGAAGGATATCAACCAGGACAAAGCGATGTTTTACAGGCTTCTCAGCGATTTGGAAAAATTGCGATCGCCACATCAGGGTTGTTAGCAGTTGCAATATTTATTTCTGCTCATTTAATTGGTTATACTTTGTATTCCCGTTCGCTTCCCCAACCTTTAGAAGCCGCTTTAAAAGTAGGAATAGTGCAGGGAAATATCCCCAACAGGCTTAAATTTAAACCCGAAGGAAAGCAACGCATCAGAACAAATTATACTCAGGGTTATTTAAATTTAGTCAAGCAAGGTGCAGAAGCAGTAGTGACTCCCGAAGGAGCATTACCATTTTTTGAAAATGAAATTATTCAAAGTCCATTAATTGCAGCAGTGCGAGAAAAAGGTGTTTTGGCTTGGGTTGGAGGTTATAAAAGTCAAGGTCAAGGTAGATATACCAATAGTTTGCTGACTTTCACTGGTGAAGGTAAAGTTTACAGTCGCTACGATAAAGAAAAATTAGTACCTTTAGGAGAATATATTCCCTTTGAAAGCGTTTTAGGGGGTATTATCAGCAGATTATCTCCAGTCACCGCAAGACAAATACCGGGAAAAGCAAACCAGATTGTTGAAACACCTTTCGGTAACGTTACTGTTGGAATCTGTTACGGTTCGGCATTTGCAGAACAGTTTCGCAATCAAACAGAAAAAGGTGGACAATTTATTATTACCGCTTCCAACAACGACCCCTATAGTGAAGCAATGCAATTTCAGCATCATGCTCAAGATATCATGCGAGCCATTGAAAATGATAGATGGGCTATAAGAGCAACTAATACCGGATATTCAGCATTTGTAAATCCCCACGGTAAAACATTGTGGATATCGGGACACGACACCTATGAAACTCACGCTCAAACCATTTACCGAAGACAAACTCAAACATTATACGTGCGCTGGGGTGATTGGTTGTGCTGGGTATTATTAGGATTTGCAATTGGAATTTGGGGATGGGAGAAAAGGGCAAATATAATTCGTAATTCGTAATTCGTAATTCGTAATGGTATTAGGTAATAGGTAATAGGTCGTGGGTAATTGATAAAATGTGCTATCTTACCGTAGAAATCGTAAAGTAGAGAGTAGTTTATATTAATAATTTAGTTAGGACAAATGAGTTTTTCATTTCCTTATCTTGAAACAAAGCGGTTGCTACTTCGAGATGCGATACTCGAAGACGCTGAAGCTGTATTTACTGTGTTTTCCGATTCAAAAGTGACTCAGTTTCACGATATGAATACGCTTACCAGAATCGACGATGCAATTGAAGTGATTGAACGACGAAAACAAGGTTTTGAAAGCGGACGTGGGATACGTTGGGGAATTACTTGCAAAGAAGATAATTATTTGATTGGTTCCTGTGGATTTACATGGATTAAAGAAGCAAATGCTGCTGAAGTTGGTTATGAACTTGCTAGTCAGTTTTGGCAACAAGGTATTATGAGTGAAGCTTTGAATGCTATTCTCAAATATGCTTTTGAAAATAAGGGAATAGAATTTGTAATTGCAGAAATTATGTTAGAAAATGTGGCTTCAAGAAAGCTGTTACAAAAATTGGGTTTTCAGAGTCAAGAAATACTTGAAAAGCATGGTTTTTGGAAAGGACAATATCACGATTTAGAAAGATTTATCTTGAATCGGGCTGAATTTATGAAAAATAAAAGCTTTACGGATTAACTTACAAAGGTTATCAATTTTGTTTTACGAACATTCAAAACCTGTGCCTGAAGAACTTCACACATCAGAATTTATAATTCGTCCCTTACGTAGTTCAGATGTCAATATTGATTTTGAAGCTTACAAAGCTTCCCCAAAAACGATTAAATCTCACAGCATGGGACTTTGGGAAACCGATGATTTTACTTTACAAGATGATTTAAAGCTTTTAAAAGAACACGAAGAAAGACATCTTAGAAGAGAGGATTTTGCATTTATAATTTTGTCACCCAATTTAAATTTAAGCTTGGGTTGCGTTTATCTTCTACCTCTGTTTAGACATCATCAAGAAGCAATAAATTACGGATTTGATGCTCAAACCGTAATGATAACATTTTGGACGCGAGATAATCTTGAAGAACCTGCTTTTTCAAGACAGCTTATCGCTTCACTCAAGCAGTGGTTAAAAGAATCTTGGAATTTTTCCAATTATCTATTTCGTGTTAATAGTAATGAAGTTTATAGTCAGCGAGCTTTAGAAGAAAATTCGTTTAAATTGCATTTTAAGATAGATAGAGGTAATTCACCCGCTTTGCTTTTTTACACATAATTAGGATCTTCAATTAGAAAATTAGAAATCGCACCGTAACCCAATATTATCTGTAATTATTAATGTTGGGTTACGACACGATTCAAAATTATCGTTTTTAACCAAATTGATTTATGTTTTCCCGATACGCTCTTTAACGTGTCTATCCCAACCTAATTAAAAACTTTTACGTTTAAGAGTCAGAGATTGAGAAGGAATCTGAATAAAAGCTAACTTGGTTGATAATATCCTGCTCGCTTATACCATTGGGATTGACACCATTAAAGCCAAACTCAAGGGATGAACCTGGTGCAATGGAAGCATTCCAGCCAACATTTTCAATAAAATATTCGTTTCCTTCATGACTTTCAATTCTGCTGTTCCAGATTTCTTTAATCTCAAAAGGAGTGTTCAATTCTAACTCCCAGCCATTGACAACTTCATTACTGTTGTTGGTAATTTTGACATTGGCTGTAAAACCATTGTTCCATTGATTTACTAGGGAGAAAACGATATTATCGGTTGCTTCATTAGCTGTATTGGGGTCTCCACCATTAGTAATTGGATCTATTGAATCGTTACCTATATCAGAGTTATCAACGCTACCAGTCACTAAGTCTACTGGATTACTATCGGTTGGAGTCGTCGCGCTGCTAAGATTTTCCGCGACCTTTAACTCCGCATTATCGAGAGCTAAGTTGATATCACCAGAATAGCTACCTTGAAAACCAAACTCAACTGATTCTCCTGATGCAATTAAATGGTTATAGCCAAGATTCTTGATGACATATTCGTTTCCTTCATCGCTTTCAATGCTAGCGCTCCAGATGTTTTTAATCTCGAAAGGAGCAGTAAATTCCAACTCCCACCCATTAATAGCTTGATTGTTATTATTAGTAATTTTTATTTTGCCTATAAAGCCATTACTCCATTGATTTTCTACAGAGAATTGGAAATCTTTTAATGTTCCAGCATCTCCATCGGGATTATCTACCTCGGGATTATCATTACCACCTGAATCGTTTAGATTAATAGTTTCGTCAAGGTTGATACCAGGAATTTCAGTCAGTGCTTCTCCACCGAATTGCTCAGTCATGCGTGCTAAAGCGCCGGTAAAAGCTGCATTGTAATCTAATGCAACTTCATTGGCGATATAGTCAGTACGCTTATCCTGATAAGCATTATCATTTGGTGCAGACGGGCCACCAACTAATGCACCGTAGAGAGTGTATTGGTTAGAGTCAGAGTCACCGATATTAGTCGTACCAGAAGCTGCTCGGTGGTGAGGATTCTGGGGATAGTTCTCACCAAAACCCACCATGTAACTAAAATTATTCGGATTATCTCCCAAAATATAGTTAATCTGGCTTTCAGAAAAACCCGTGTATTTTCCCTGTTTGTCTTTAACAGTGTCACCATAAACACCTGCTAAAAAGGCTGTATTGGCTGTATAGCGTAGCGAACCCCATTGATCTAACCAGGCTAAACCACCAGCAGTTTTCTGAATGCCACCATTAGGATCTGCCCAATTATCTAACCAAGCTTCTACATCCTGCTTATATTTAGAACTACCTGTTTCTTGAGCTAATAGGATAGCAGTACCATAGGATTTGTCATCCCAATTATGGGTCCAAGCAGGATTCAAACCTGTATATAGCTCCTGTGCTTTATCTAAATATTGCCTATCCGTCTCACCCTTAGCCAGACTCGCTTTGTGCAACCAAATCGCTCCCCAAGCAAGTTCATCTTGGTAGCCACTCCAAGAGTTGTAGAAGTTCCGAACGTTAGAGATAGAATCAGAGTAAGCACCTCGATGTTGCTCTGCAAACTCATAAAGCCCTTTAGCTTTCTCCAACAGCTTATCGGCATAAGCTTCATCACTAGAGCGGAAGGCAATGGAAGCAGAAGCTAGTGCAGCGGCGCTTTCTGCTGTTAAATCCGAACCGGGATTTTGTGCATCTACCTTAAAAGCAGGTCTAGACATATTCATGTCTTCGGGCGCTCCCCAGTACCCATGGTCTTTTTGACCGTCACCTACTTGACCCCAGAAAACATCATCTGATGTAGTTGCAGTTCCTTTATCATCGTATGCTTTGAGAATATAGTCAGTTCCCCATCGAATATTATCGAGGGTATTATCAAACTGACCAACTTTCTTATAGCCGTCACTATATTCGATTAGACCCCAACTAAGCATCGTCATTGAGGCTGCCATCGGAAAGCCGAACTTAACATGGTCGCCTGCATCATAGTATCCACCGCTTAAATCGTGGTTGACATCAGCACCGTCATTAACCGCAGAATCATCGCGCCAAGAAATAACATAATCATCGGGTAAATCTCCAGAACGCTGAGCGAGGTAAAAAAGATTAGACTTTTGTAGAGCTTCACCGTAGTTGAATTTCGGTTGGTTCTGATTCATCTTTAATTCCTTATTTCCTACAAAGTGGTTTACGCAGACGTTTATTAGAAGCCTCGAAAATTACATATCTGAGATACTTTCTGTTGACGCTAACGAGACAAATCCTAGTCAGTCAAATTTGTAGCTAAAATAAATCACATTGATTCCGGAGTAATTCTATTTTCCCTCATAGAATAGACAATCAGTTTTCCTTAATGAGCTTCAATTTGTCTTACAAAGATTCCGGATTTTGATAAGTGGTAATTATGCCTAAATATGAAAAATAAATATAGTATTAGAAGCAGCATAGGAATGCAGGTAAATAAAATTTGTACTGTGTTAACACATTACGAAAAAATAAATTTACACCTGAAGGAATGCTTACGTATTTTTTACAAATATTGCTCTTAATTAATAGATTATAAATTGTGCCTTAGCCCAAAATTATCTGTGGTTGTTTAAAATTATTGATGTTGGGTTACGATACGATTCAAAATTATTGTTTTTAATCAAATTAATTTATGTCCTCCGGACAAACTCGGCTTAACTTACATACTCGAAGTTCTATTTATGACAGACAGTATTTAAATAAGCTTATATAATCCAGTATATTTTGCGCTATACACTTATTTTTGTATTTTTGTCGTATTCAAAACTACTTATAATAAAATTATTGGCTATAGTAAGAATGCATTTTTTTCTTTTAAATGCCGTTAGATGATATTATTTTATTGAAGCTATTTTTTATAATGGGGAGGCAAAGTAGTCAAAAAAAAATGGCATATATTTGCATTATAAAAAAATGTCAACCTAATTTTATTATTATCCCATATCAAGGATAGAAAAAAATTTTTTAAAATAAAAATAAATTGAAAATAGAAAATGTGTTTTGATTTATATTTTTGATTAAATAGAATCAGGTGATAAAAATGTTATGGCTTTTCGCTGTATTAATTGGATTAATCTGTTTTGGAATTATATCTCAAATATTTCTGACGAAATACGAACTTAACAAATTTCCACCACCGGGGAAACTGATTGATATCGATGGGAAATCTCTACATTACAAAGTGATGGGTGAAGGAAATCCTACGGTGGTAATAGATAACGGACAAGGGGGGACTCATTTAGATTGGCAGCTTGTACAACCAGAAATAGCAAAACTGACGCGAACTGTTACTTATGACCGTGCTGGATATGGCTGGAGCAATTTAAGTTCAAGTCAAAAACCACGTACCGCTGAACAGTGCTTAGATGAATTAAGACAACTTTTACAAAAAGCTAAAATTCCACCACCATATATATTAGTTGGAATGTCTTTAAGTGGTTTATTTGTTCGCTTATTCGCTTATCAGTATCCAGAAGAAGTAGCGGGTATGGTTTTAGTAGATGTCACTCACGAGCAAATGTACGAACGAATTCCTCCTAAAATGGTTAAATTAAATCAAAAAGTGGATTGGTTCGCAATCAATATATTACCTATCGCTGCAAGAATCGGATTATTCCGCTTATTCGTAATATTCGACAAGCTACCTCTAGCGACAGATTTATTTAAAAAGCTACCTCAAGAAATACAATCCTCAGCAAAATCCATTTACGCTCAAACCAAATTTTGGCAAGCATTTGGTCGAGAATCTGCTGCACATAATGTTGCTTTGGAACAGTTAAAACAAGTGAGGAATACAAAATCATTTCCCGACATCCCTTTGATAGTATTGTCGTCGGGAAAAAAAGATTTCGGAGCAACTGAGGAATTGCTTCAAGCGATACACGAATTACACGCAGATTTAGCAGAGGAATCACCGCAGGGAATTCAGATTATTGCTAATGATAGCGGACATGCAATTCAATTGGATGAGCCGAAATTGGTAGTTGATGCAATTCGTCAAGTTGTTGAAAAAGTTCGCTGTAAATAACTTACGGGTAATAATCAGCTGTTCGTTTATCTACCTATATCAAGCTCGAATGATTAATTTTTATATGCACTAACGCTTCTACGAATATACAATAAAGCAAAAATAAAATATTTATAAGCTAAACCTCCCCAAATACGCAGTTCTTAAAGTAACATGTAAATACTTATATTCTTTTTTAAAATTAAAACGATGGATTTAACAGAATTAATGTTGATACTGGCTACTGTTGTGGGTGTGGTAGACGGGGGAACGATTCGGGCTAAGAATAATGAAGGAGAAGCTGCAACCATCAAACTTGCTTGTATTCATATACCAACTCGTAAATCTCGGAGAGATGAAGCGAATCAAAGATTAAAAGAGCTTTTACCGTCAGATAATCCTGTAGTTATTCGATTTGCAGATACGTATAAGGACTCACAAATTGTTGGGGAAGTCTTTTCAAATAATAAATCGATAAATCTGCAAATGGTGGAGGAAGGAAGAGCTGTTGTGGATAGAACTTCTGTAGATACAGATTGTTATGAGAGTAGAATTGAGTATTTGGTTGCAGAAGCGAATGCTAAACAGCGGGGTTTGGGTTTGTGGAAGGAATCTAGATATGTGATGAAGTCACCAGTTATCAATCACCAACCCCCTGCTAGTGAATATCAATTAGAAGCGAGTGATGAAGGTTTGGATGTAGTACTTATATAGTTGGTTTGATTTTCTTCGTGATGCTGGGAGACGTAGCAGTGCTATGTCTCTACAATTTTTGGAGATAGCTAAAATTACTAGTTATTGTGGTGATAATAAAATGCAGTACCGCTATCAGGATGATAAAACAATACGGAAAAGTACCCAGGTGAAACTTTATTATCTGAATAGCATTTGTTTACGTCAAAATCTTGCGGATTCCACCACGAGCGTTTAATCTTTTCAGCAAGCATTATTTGGCAAGCATCAGAATTTATCGGCTCTTCTTGAAGTTTATATCTACTAACTTCAGTGTCGTTAATTATTTTCTCAATAAAGTCTGCTTTTGCATTAAAACGAGAGTAATAGTTTTGATTGAGCCAATAAGTAGAGGTTGCTACACGAACATTAGAGATATTTCCTTTTCCAAGTCTTATTTCTAGGCTTTGTAATGCTTCTTTTGTTTCATATTCCTCTAGGCTATCAGCAGTCCATAAAGTTACAATCAAAATTAATATACCAATTCCTGAAACTAATGTAGCTGAGGCTATACCTATAATTATTGCTTTAATGATTTTTTTCTTTTTGGTCATTTTATTTGTAAAAAAAGTATAGTGATATACTTTATTATCTATTTGACTAAACAGCTATCAGCTTGCTCTCTACAACGATTGAGGTCAAAATAAGTGCTATTTTTCCGTAATTACTCACAAACAAGCTGTATTCTGGATTCAAAAGTAGCTTAAAATTTACTCGTATAACACTTAAATATTCTGTTAGGAGTTTATACTTTACATCTTTAACTATTAATCTCAGAATTACTTTAGTAAAAGAGATTTGATTATGGAAGAACATGAATCAGCTATAGATGAGCGCTTCTTGGTTTGTGGTTTGGGGGGATTGGGACAGCATTGTGTAGTAGCTCTCAAACAATTCGGAGTAGAGGTTGTCGGAATTGATTTGGTAAAACCAAGGAGTTGGAGAATTCCTGGTGTGGATAATTTACTTGATGAGCTAATTATTGGTGATTGTCGTCAAAATAGCGTTTTTGAACGTGCGAAAATAGAACGTTGTCGTGCTGTGCTGATTGTTACGAGCGATGAACTTATTAACGCAGAAACTGCAATTGCTGTAAGACAACTTAATAAAAATGCTCGTTTGGTGGTTCGTTCGACGAAGGAAAATTTAAATCAACTTTTAGAAGAACAGTTAACAAATTTTGTTGCTTATGACCCAATTCATTTATCAGCAGCATCTTTTGCTTTAGCTGCTTTGGGGGGAGATTCTTTAGGATTTTTCAATTTGGATGATAAATGGTTGGGGATATTCCGACATACGGTTCGTTATGGAGATAGTTTCTACCGTCGTCAGCTATTTGAAGTAAATAATAGTTCTCGGATATTGCTTTGTTATTTACCGGATAAGTATTATAAGTTTAATTGCTTTTATGATTGGGATTCTGAAATAGTTATTCAAGAAGGTTCAACTGTTATTTATGTTGAGCAGTTTGACCGATTATTATCAAAGCAAAAGAAAAGTTTGGTTAGTAATGTTGCTAAGAAAAAGAAAATGTGGCAACAAACAATAGATTTTATTCGTAAAATTAAAATTAGAAAGAAAATATTAGAATATTGGCATTCAAGTTCCCAAGTTCGTCGGGTGGTAATTGTTTGCGGTCTAATGACCTTGGTTTTAGCAATTGTAGGAACAATCCTTTTTGCTTTTTTACTTAATAATTATACTACTGTTAATCTTAATCCTTTTTATATCACAATCAGTTTATTGTTGGGTGGATATGCTGATTTCTTATATACTGAAAGTCCAAAAAATTTAATTGTGCAGCTTGTATCTTTAGCATTAGCAGTAACTGGAACTGCTTTTGTAGGTGTATTATATGCTTTGGCGACAGAAAAACTTTTATCGACAAAATTTCTATTTTCCAATCGAAGACCAGAGGTTCCTGAAGAAGAACATATAGTAATTATTGGGATTAAAAGAGTTGGAAGTAAGGTCGCACAATTATTACAAGAATTCCGCCAACCTGTTGTAGCTATTGTCTTGGAGGATGATTTTGACCCAAATCATTTACCGGATATACCTTTATTTACAGGTGATTTAGATGAGTCTTTGAGTAAAGTTAATCTTTCTTCTGCTAAAAGTATTATTGCTACTAGCGAAGACGAAATGTTAAATGTGGAAATGGGATTAAAAACTCAAAAAATCAATCCCAAAAGCAGCTTAATAATTCGTACCTTTGGGCAGAGATTAAGCGAAAATTTAGCTCAAATGCTACCCAAATCTCAGATTATTTCGGCTTATGCTGTAGCAGCGGAAGCTTTTGCGGGAGCAGCATTTGGTGAGAATATATTGGATTTATTTCGTCTCCACAATCAAACAGTTTTAGTTACCGAATATCAATTTAGTGAAGTTGATAGTTTGAATGGTTTGATGCTTTCGGAAATTGCTTATGGTTACGGAGTTGTACCAATTTCATACCAAAATCCTCCCCGTTCACCAGAATTAATGCCAAAAAATTATAAGAAAATAGAACCGGGTATTCGTTTAGTTGTATTAGCAACCATCGACGGACTAAAAAGAATGGAGCGAGGGAGAATTGGTATCTATCCCAAAAATTGGCAAATAGTAATCGAAAGTGCAGTTACGGAAGTCGCGAGATTTGATGGTGCAAATCAAATTACTAAAATGACTAATTACCCTTTAAATAGAGCTAGGGATTTAATTGATAATTTACCTCAAACTTTACCGGTACCTTTGTATAAGCTCCAAGCACAAGACTTAATAAGAATTTTGCAGCAGCATCAAGTGATGGCTAGTTTGAAGAAGATTTAGGCTGTTTGGAGTGAAAAGTTAAGAATTATGAGTAATATCAGGCTCATCTTAATAAAAAGTATTAAATAAAGCTTGATTTATACAAATGTGCTGAGTTTAATAACTTTAATGGTATTAAAATTATCATCACCAAATGAAATTTATACATTTATCTTGCATTGCACTAATTGGGATAACTGTAGTAAACTCTATATCGACTACAGCTAATCCCATACAGTCCATTAAACAATCTAATAACACCTTCAGTGTTTTGTGTAAACAAAAACATGCTTTAAGCAGGGAAACTAAGTACACAGTTAAAATTTTACTCCAAAAAGCTGGTACACAAAATTGCGATCGCGCTGAACTAAGATTGAATAAACGACGGATACTTGACCTGTCTTCTCACAAAATCAGCGACTTATCACCGCTATCTCGATTGACGAATTTAACGGAACTCTACCTTTCTTACAATCAAATTAAGGACTTATCTCCCTTATCTCGATTGACTAAGTTAAATTTTCTTTTTCTTGAGTCAAATCAAATAAGGGATTTATCCCCGCTTTCTAAATTAACCAATTTGAATTGGCTTTTTGTTGGTGGAAATCCGATTAACAACAAAACTTGTCCGGTGAAACCCGAATCGATATGTGAGTTTAATGAAAATAGCGACGAAGAACTGTTAGAACCTGAAGAAACAGAAATATTCGCGTGACTACCCATTCTTCTAGGTGCAAATTCTCCCCAAATATCTGATGTTGTATGTAAGAGCAAAAAGCCAAAATACAGATATTAGATATTTGGAGAGAAATTTAAAGTATATGAAGTCTATATCGTCATTACAAGCTTTATCAAATAATATTGCCGAAATTGTAGAAAAATCGGGTAAAGCAATAGTTTCACTCAACGCTAACAGACGTTTTACTCCCAGCGGTATTCACTGGCAAGAAGGTATTATAGTTACTTCCGATGAATCTCTTAAACGTTACGAAGACATTACAGTAACTTTGGAAAACGGTGATAGGAAATCAGTTTCGCTTTTAGGACGCGACCCCAGCACCGATGTAGCATTTTTTCAAATAGAAAATCCAGAAATTCCTGTCGCAACAATAGGAGATGCTGCAAATCTCAAAGTGGGAAATTTAGTTTTAGCATTAGCTAGAAGCAGCGAAGGAGATATTCGTGCTGCAATGGGTGCTATTAGTGTTGTCAGTGGTGAATGGAAAAGTATGAGCGGTGGAAACATCGACAAATTTATTCGTCCCGATATTTCGCTTTATCCAGGATTTAGCGGTGGAGCTTTGGTAGATGCTCTGGGAAATATCATCGGAATGAATACCACGGGAAGAAGAGGTACAGCTTTAACTATTCCCGCTTCCACAATAAATAGAGTTATCGAGCAATTAGTTAGCAAAGGACGAATTTCCCGAGGTTATTTAGGCTTAGGAATGCAACCAGTCAGACTCCCAGATAATTTAAAAAGTTCTCTCAATTTAACTTCAAATAGTGGTGTGATAGTCGTCAACGTCGAATCTAATAGTGCTGCTGAAAATGCAGGAATATTATTAGGAGATGTATTGATAAGTTTTGATGGTTCCACGGTGGGAGATACCAACGATGTATTGGGATTACTAAACGACAGTTCCAGTGTAGGTAAAAGCGTTCAGCTACAAATCGTTCGTGGTGGTGAATTAATCGAATTGAATTTAACCGTGAGCGAACGAATCATTTAATGTAGAGACGTAAAATTTTACGTCTCCCAAAGTTTACCGGAAAACAGCGTTGCTGAATATAGATATGATATGAATTGATTTTGACCATTAACACCAGCCCCCTAAATTCCCCAAAATTGGGGGACTTCAAAATACATTTCTCCCCCAGAATTGGGGGCTGGGGGGCTATTCATATTTTTAATCAGCAAAGCCGAAAAAACTAAATATTCATAAAATCTATTCCACAACAGCGAAAAAAGATGACTGCAACATTCACCAATATCTCCACAGAATTAACAGATATAGCTCAGAAAATCCGTAATTCATCAGTAAAAATTCACAGCGGAAACACTGGATTTGGTTCTGGTGTCATTTGGAAATCAGACGGTTTAATTATCACCAATGCTCACGTAGCGACTAGCAAAAAGTTAACTGTAGAGCTATCAGATGGAAGAGAATTTACAGCAGTACGGATAAAAATAGACCCAACCAAAGATTTAGCAGCTTTAAAAATTGATGCTGGTAATTTGAAGCTAAAACTAAATTCTGCAACTATCGGTGATTCCGATAAATTGCGGGTAGGTGAAATAGCTTTAGCAGTAGGTAATCCTTTGGGAGATAGTAATGCTGTAACAACCGGAATTATTTCTCAAATTCAGCAAAATTCGATTATCTCTGATATTCAACTGTTTCCTGGTAATTCCGGTGGTGCAATGACTGATGCTTCTGGAAAAGTAATCGGTATTAATACTATGATTGCTTATGGTTTATCTGTAGCAATATCATCGAATACAGTTCAGAGGTTTTTAGAGTCAGCAGATGCAAGCAGTTCGCGGAAATTGGGTGTTATTCTCAAACCTTTGATAATAGGAACGGACAGACAAACTAGCGTAGGTTTACTCGTATTATCGGTAAATCATCAAAGTCATGCTGAAGCTATGGGAATTCAAATCGGGGATATTATTTTTGGATGTTCGGGAAGATTGTTTCGACAACCAGACGATTTAACTAATTACCTCCAGCTTGTAGATGATAAAGAGTCGTCACAATTACAAATTTTGCGAGGTGGAAAACAGATTCTTGTGAATATTGCTTTTGATAGTGATAAAACAACTTCCAAAGTTTAATCGAAACCTCTCTCCTACAAAGCTACGGTGTACGTACAAGTATTCTAAGTTTCTTTCACAGCGTTTCAATCCCCCCTAACCCCCCTTAAAAAAGGGGGAATGAAGTTAAAGTCCCCCTTTTTAAGGGGGATTTAGGGGGATAGAACGTTAGCTTAAAAAGAGAGAGGATTAAATGCTAACTCCTTTCCCGGTAGAATATTTTTTATCAAAAACCGCAGAGAACGCAGAGAGCGCTGAGGAAGAGGAAGAGAGAAAGAGTTTAACAATACCAATTCCCAATGACCAATTCCCCAATTTATACAGTCATAGTAATTGCAGTTTCCCCAGTCATCAGAATGGGATTATCAGCAATGTTGGACGATAACCCAAAATTAACCGTAATCAAAAGCGGGACGGACATCGATTCTCTTACCGATGAAATCATCCAGCTACAACCAGATGTAGTTTTACTCGATTGGAATAGCAGCGATTTTGAATCTATTTCACAATCCGAACAGTTTATCTCAGCCACAATTATTTTGCTCAACGAACTCGAAGATATTGACTTCGGAGCAATTTTAAATGCTGGAGTAAAAGGGATATTACCGCAAACAAGTACCGAATCCGAGATTATCGCAGCAGTTGAAGCGGTCGCTTCGGGATTGGTTGTATTACATCCAGAAGTAATTGATAATTTACAATTGCAAAAAACAACGAACTTACAACAACAAGCTGGTATCAACTCAATACAAACCTTAACCCCGCGAGAAATCGAAATTTTGCAAATGTTAACCCCCGGATTGAGTAACAAAGCAATAGCAAAACAGTTAAATATTTCCGACCACACAGTTAAATTCCACGTTTCCTCTATTTTTCAAAAGTTGAATGTTTCTACGCGTACCGAAGCAGTAGCTGTAGGGGTAAGATTGGGATTAATTATGTTGTGATTGGTAATTGGTTAATTTTTATAACCCTGAGATAATGCTAATAATCATTAGACACTTGAAACAAATACCAATCTCCATTTAAATGAAATAATTGATAATTAGCACTTCCAAACGGGCTTTTTTTAGGATTGGGTTGGTAAGCAAAACCATATGATACTGTATCGGGGCTAATTCCATCACCATATGAATTGACGCGGAAATATTTTCCTCCAACAGAATCTACTACGTACTTATCAACTCTATAAAAACCAAGTTTTTGATTTGATTTGACTTCGTTATTTACTATAATTTTTTCAAAATCTGATTGCGACGCTAAAAATGCTAATCGAATAGGAATATGAAATTTCAGCAGAATACAAGAAACAAGTATGATTCCAAAAACAGGTTTAATAATTTGCCAGGGAAACTTGATGTTTGTTAATTCTCCCCTTCTCCCAAAAACTATTAACGTAAAAATCCCTACAATAATAAATATTGGGATACAAATAATTGAAACTAACAAAGTTGGAAATAATAAACTATTTAGAATACCAGGATAAATACTAATAGTAAGAGGAATAGTGCAAATACTAATAATTATAAAAATTACTACTTTAGCTTGAATATTCATGTAAGCCTTGACCAACTACTTGCATAGGTAAATAATAAATTGTCTGTAAAATCAAGATTACCCAATATTGAGATATACAACACCAGAATTTTCTCTAAGCTATACTGTATAAGCAGATAAGCCCCCTAAATGTCAAACTCGAACCATGCGAACAATAGTAGTTGGTGATATTCATGGTTGTTACGAAGAACTTCTTCAGTTACTAGCGAAAGTACAACTGACCGATGAAGATTGTTTGGTGTCGTTAGGAGACATTGTAGATAGGGGTGCTGATTCGGTAAAAGTATACGATTTTCTCAAAAATCGTCCCAACACCATTGTGTTAATGGGAAATCACGAACGCAAACATTTAAAACAAACTCTTTCCTACTCCCAGGAAATCGTTAAATTACAATTTGGAAAACGCTACGATGAGTTCTTGGAATGGGTCAGTCATTTACCTTATTATCATGAAATCGAATCAGCAATTCTGGTTCATGCTGCTGTAGAAGATGGTATACCCATCGAGCAACAAAGAGAAGAAGTTTTATGTGGTTGTACTTCCGGTGAAAAGCATTTGAGTAAACGCTACGGAAATACATATTGGAGCGAATTATATTCCGGTGACAAACCAGTTATTTTTGGTCATCACGTCGTTGGAGATAATCCCTTGAGAGATGAGGGAAAAGTTTACGGTATTGATACCGGAGCTTGTCACGGTGGGAGATTAACCGCATTAATATTACCGAGTTTTGAAACATTCCAGGTACAAGCAGCTAAAGATTATTGGCGCGAGGAATTGGTAAAATGGCAACTACCCGTCACCGAAGCTAAACCCTGGAATACTTATAAGTGGGACAAAATAAAAGCGATTTGTCATGACTTCAAGGATTCAAGAAATCCAGAATTAACTGCTTTCCTCGTAAAAAAAGAGCAGTGGATGAATAATTTACTAGCAACAGCACCGAAAATAACTTATAAGGTAGAAGAAAAACTAGCAGAATTAATTTCCCTTCACGGAGTCGATGACTTCAAAAAACAAGCTCGTAAGTATAGTTACGCAAATCTTTTGTATAGAGCTAATTCCAGTGGTATTACCAGCGATTTTCTCAAACAAACTTTGAGGACACCAGATGAATGGTTAGGTGTTATGGAGGAATTGGGAATTGAGTAATAAGTAATAAGTAAGAAGTAATAAGTAATAAGTAATAAGTAATAATGGAAGTTTAAGCAACCGATAATGAGAAGGAATTGCTAGTTTACTTACTACTCGATACTGCTCGGTTAAGCCTAAAAATCCGAAAATGTTTAGAGGATGTTTTAAAAGTCGAATTTAATACCTTAACTGGCGACTGTAAGTCGCGTCTACATAAGCCAAACCCCTCCGGGTTCACCACTCCCCTCAACGGAGGGATGACGACCCACGGGGGTGGGTTCACCGCCCACCGCCTGCGCGGGTTAAATAATTCGTTAGTCCACGGAGGTGGACTGTTAATCTAAACTCCTTCCCATTCCGAGCGAATTACGAAATATTCTTTTTCTATCCCTTTTTCTCCCATTCCCTTTCTACCCCCTCTAAATTAATAAGTGATTTCCCTCTGAAATAGTTGTAAATTCTAGCTCCTAACTAATTTTACCTAATTCTCTATATAGATAAAATTAAGTGATTTTTCTCAGGTTGACTGTATAAAACAACAATTACAGTTGAGGAACATTGAAAATCACAATGGCAGCAATGTTAATCCGAATTGCGTTGATATCTATAATCTGTTTTGTACTTGCTGGTTGTCTCCCCAGCGAACAAAACAAGAAAGCTAGTAGCCCTAATCCCAAAATTCCAAAACAGAGCGTAGAACCTAAACCAAAGCCAAAACCTAAAGTAGAAGACCAGAAAATTGCGGTTAGAAATACTAATCCCCTCAATTATTCTGGTAATTTCATGACTCTAATACCAACAGGACAGACGAATACTCAAAATAATCCTCTTTATAGACTCAGTCTCTATGCTGATGGAAAATTAGTTCATAGCTTTGTCAGTGTTTCTGGAAGAAGCATTACACAAGATAGAAATCGTCATCAAAGCGGAACCGAAGCTCCCTTACCAGATGGTAAATATACTGTTGCGACTTCTGCTATTCCAGGTTCCATAGCAGAAGCGGGAGACCGTTTCCTACCGATACAACCGAAATTCCAAACGGGACGCTCAGCTTTAGGTTTTCATGTAGACCCATCCTTTGAAAGGAGTAATGGAGAAGACGGAACAGCAGGATGCATCGGATTAACTAACAGAGAAGATTTAGATAAATTATTGAATTTTGTTGCAACTCACAAACCGAAATTTCTTGATGTGAAAATTTTAGATAATACTAATGATAATGTCGCAAGAAAAGGTGAAGGTTAGGGAGTAGTAAGTAGTAAGTAGCGAATATAAGATGAATGGTTTAAAATACTCCTCATTCTCAGAGAAAATGTATTCTAAACGACTTTAATAATATTTTTGACTTACATATTATTGAAGCGGTTTATATTAGGTAAAAAAACTTATGAGAGAAAAATTACGTTTATCTTTAAGTGAAATCGCGAATCTTGATGTGACTCAAAACGAACGAGAAGCCATCATCGAGCTAATGATGATGGTTATGTATAGCGATAAAACTCTCAAGCTCTCGGAAGATGAAGCAATTAAGGAATATATCAGCAATATAAAATGGGAATCACCTTTATCCTTAGAATTTTTCTTTGGTAAAGTCACACCCAAAATTAGAAGAGGTTTGCAAGATAGAGAAAATATGAATGCTCTTTTAGAAGATATCAACTTTCGGATTGAAAGCGAAATGGTTAAAGCTCAGGTTCTGTTGGTATGTAACGATTTAGCAATGGCTGATTCGGAATTTTCTTGTGAAGAAAAGGAATTAGTAGAAAACATTGCTAAAGTTTTTCAGGTTAACGGGTGAGTTTGTAGAGACGTAGCACTGCTACGTCTCTACATTAGTTATGCTTTCCGATAACAACCAAACTGCATTGAAAATGTAGCCATACCGGAAGTCAAAGAGCGCAATTTACTGGAATATCCAAACATTTGCGTTAAAGGTACTTCAGCACGAACAATGGTAAATCCTTGAAGAGCAGAGGAACCCAACAATAAACCTCTTCTTGAAGATAAATCTCCTTGAACTCTTCCCAAAAACTCGTCTGGTGTTTCCACTTCAACTTGCATTATCGGTTCGAGTAAATGAGGTTTGGCTTTCATGAAAGCTTGAGTAAATGCTTGTTGAGCAGCCATTCTAAAAGCAAACTCCGAAGAATCAACCATATGGTGGGAACCGTTTTCTAAAACAATTTTTACTCCCATCACCGGATATCCTTCTAACATTCCCAAATTCATCGCTTCGAGAAAACCTTTCTCTACTCCCCCAATATATTCTTTAGGAATCGCACCACCAAAGACTTTATTCTCAAATACAAACTGTTCTTCGCAAGGTTCAATATACCCAACTACATGAGCGTATTGTCCCGGACCGCTGGTTTGTTTTTTCAATTTATAGTCAAAGGTTGCTCGTTGAGAAATCGCTTCTCGATAAGATACTTTGGGTTTACCGACTGCAATATCTAAGAAATATTCCCGCTTCATCCGCTCGATGTAAATTTCTAGGTGCAGTTCACCCATACCGGAAATCAATGTTTCATTTGACTCCTTATCTACTTTAACGCGGAAAGTCGGGTCTTCTTTTTGGAACCGATTTAAGGCTTTAGAAATTTTATCCAAATCCTGATTTTTCTTAGGTTCAATCGCCAAAGTAATTACAGGTTCCGGTACAAAGATATCTTCTAAAGCTACTCGTATTTCTGATGAACAGAATGTATCTCCTGAAGCACAATCTACACCTAGAAGCGCCACAATATCCCCAGCAACAGCTTGGTTTATTATCTCTCGCTTATCGGCGTGTATTCTTACTAATCTACCAACCTGCACCTTCTTCCCAGTCCGGGAATTATAAATAGTGTCACCTTGGTTGAGAGTACCTGAATAAACGCGGATATAAGTAAACTGTCCGAAAGACTCCATTGTTAACTTAAACGCTAAAGCAACAAAGGGAGCTTCAGAATTCAATTTAATATCAACAGATTCACCAGTTTCAACAACTGTTGCGGTCATGCAATCCTTATCTACAGGGGAAGGTAAATAAAGGGAAATTGCATCTAATAAATTCTGCACTCCCTTATTTTTAAAAGCCGAACCTATTAATACGGGTACGAGTTCTAAATTCAAAGTTGCTTGACGGATAGTATTCCAAATCAACTCTTGAGAAACTTCTTCACCTTCTACTAACTTCTCTGTCATCTCTTCAGAAAACAAAGAAAGAGTATCGAGCATTTTTTCTCGCGAATTTTCAGCTTGCTGCTTCAAACCGTGGGGAATCTCTCTTTTAACCCAATTTTCGCCATTCTCACCTTCGTAAAAATGAGCTTCCATTCCGATTAAATCGATAACCCCTTGAAAATCGCTTTCAGCACCGATAGGATATTCAAGCAACAATGCATTTAAATTCAAAGCATCATGCATTGCTTCTACAACTTTGAATGGATTTGCACCAGTTCTATCCATCTTATTGATAAACGCTATACGCGGTACGTCATAACGCTTCATCTGTCTATCAACAGTAATCGACTGAGACTGTACACCAGCGACAGCACAAAGTACCATTACAGCACCGTCAAGGACTCTCAAAGCACGCTCAACTTCAATTGTGAAATCGATGTGTCCCGGAGTATCAATCAAATTAATCTGCGTATCGTGCCATTGACAACTAGTAGCAGCCGAAGAGATGGTGATACCGTGTTCTCTCTCCAAATCAGTGAAGTCCATAGTGGCACCCTTACCACCTCCACGTACTTCCTCAATCGCATGGATTCGACCCGTATAGAAGAGAATGCGCTCGCTCAATGTCGTCTTTCCAGAGTCGATGTGAGCGGAGATACCGATATTTCGGATGCGCGTTCGGGGAACAACCATGATATTTGTCCTAATTTAATAAATGTACGTCTTTCCGAAGTTTTGGAAAGGGTGAAGATTTTCAATCATCCTCATATTACAGTTATACTACAAATTTGGTATAAGTCAACCTATTTTGGATTTTAGATTTTAGAATTTGGATTAAATCTATCAAAATTTTGATATTAGGTTATACCTACAACTAATGTAGAGACGTAGCACTGCTACGTCTCCCCGCGTTTTGATGAGTATCCAGAATTTAGTGAAATTAATTATTTCATTTTTGTTAGAAAACGAATAAAACCGCAGAGACTTAGAGAGCGCAGAGTGAAGAAAATATATAGGTATTGATAACTTACCGTTACTGAATCAAAATATTGAGTCGCAATTTCACATTGCTTGAGACGTAGCATTGCTACGTCTCTACAAAGTTTTAGGTTATCCATTAAATTTAATATGTTTTGTGCGATAACTATGTCAACTTATATCTTGCACCATTCTCAAGAAGACCAAATAAACCCGGTTTCTCCGAAGTGAAAGCATTATTATGTGGTTGTTTAAGCAACAAGAAACCGGGTTTATGACACTGGTGCAAGATTTGAGTCAACTAAGGTGTTGAAGTTGATGACTGCTGAAGCCTTTTGATATCATCTAAAATACGCTCATAACAAGCATTTTCCTTCTACAAAATGGTCTCTAGGCAATATTATTTTTCAAATTAAGGTAACCTTGACAAGCAGTCAGTTCGCTAATTAGGATAACAGCTATTCCTAATAAATAATATAAAAAATATTTTTCAAGTTTTCACCTTTAAGACTGCTATATTTTTTCCAGTATTCTCTCAATATCTTATATTAATCAGCTATATTTAATTGCTTTTTAAATTATTCAATTGAAGATATAATTTTTTTTAATAGTCTTACCTCCAGCAATAAAATAGCCGTAATTTATCATAAAATTTTATTTATCTTCCAAATAGATTCGATTAATTAAAACTGGGTAAAAATATTTATGATTTTGCTTTTAAAATAACTGATTTTAAATTGATGAACCGTTTGTATGACAATAATAAAATGAAGATAACATCCAACTCCCAGAAAAGTCTGGATGTCACAAAACTCTCATGGTGCGTGACACTAAAACAACATTATTGCTACGTTCCTGGATTATTAAAAGTGTCACAGCACCCTACAATTTAAATATATTGGTTGCGTAAGTCATAAAGGAGTTAAAAGCAATGGAAAGAGAAGAATTATCTCTAATTCCACGAATGAACTGTATACCCCGTTCGTTTGATTCAAATGCACTAGAAAACTTTTATACTCCACCATTCATAACAAAGAATGGAATGGAAAACGTATTGCATCATTTTGTTAATAGAGATAGCGATATTTATATCGCAACTTATCCAAAGTCTGGTACAACTTGGACTATATCAATAATTGAACATTTATTGAACAAAGTTCCCGAACAAGGTATTTCAACTGGTGCTAGTAATACAGAGCTTTGTTTGTGGTTGGATAGAGCAGCAAGTGGAGAAAATTGGCGTTCAATATTTTCGGAATTGGAGAAGATGAAATCTCCAAGATTTTTTAAATCTCATGCTAGCGTAGGTTTAATTAAGCAGCCTGCAAGAATAATTCAATGTATAAGACATCCTCTAGATACTTTTGTTTCTGCATGGCATCATACTAGAGGAAAAAAGCATCTTTTTTATTATAATGGTTCGTGGAATCATTTCTTTTCAGAAATAGCGCTGTCATCAAAATATGAGTGCGGTGATTGGTTTGATTATCACGAAGAATTTTTGCAAGCATCTGAAGCAGGAAAAATTGATGCATTATTTTTAAGGTATGAAGATATGAAAAAAGATAATGCTGTTTCTGCTATACATCAACTGGCTGAATTTATTGGTGTTGAATCTTATAATGCTGAAGAAATTTCGAGAGCAACTGATTTTCAAAGTATGAAAAATAAATCTATTGCAGAAGGACATCTTGATACAGAAGGAAAATTATCTGATGTTTTAGTTTCTCAGGAAGTTGGTGATAAAAATAATCCATCAAATGCTCATATACGTAAAGGAATTGTTGGGGATTGGGTGAATTATTTAAGCGATTCTGAGTTAAATATGTGGAGAAATTATGTAAATACAAAGAAAGATTCATGTCCCCATGTTGTTGATTTCTTTTCTTTGGATAATTTGCTTGTAGTTTAAGGTTTGTAGTTGCGCTTTAGCGCCAACCATAATTGGCGCTAAAGCGCAACTACGAACACCCTACAATTACAATTTATTTAAAATTATTTGATAAATATCATAATCATTTTCACCGAAACAGCAAAAAATAATTTTTAGTTTACAACTATTTTGCTGTAATTCTTCTGAACAAGTTTTAACAGCAATTTCAGCCGCTTTATCTTTAGGATATCCATAAATACCAGTACTAATACAAGGAAAAGCCAAAGATTCAAATTTTTGTTCTACAGCGATTTGTATAGACTTACGATAACAATTCGCTAAAAGCTCTGGTTCACCATTATTACCACCTTGCCAAACCGGCCCGACTGTATGAATAATAAAATCGGCTGGTAAATTATATCCTTTAGTCAACTTTGCATCACCAGTTTTACATCCTCTTAAAGAACGACATTCCATAACAAGTTCTTTCCCCGCTGCTCTGTGAATCGCTCCATCAACACCACCACCACCGAGCAAACTGCTATTCGCAGCATTAACTATTGCATCAACTTGTAACTTAGTAATGTCGTTTAAAATTACTTCCATAAGATAAATTATTTGCTGATACGGTAACGTTTGAGGACTAAAGTCATTACTACGAACCTTCTATTTTTCTTAATTACAAATTACGAATTATTATTTACCAAGTACTTTTTTCGGTTTAAAGCCCCCCCGAAGTTTCTTTAAGCAGGGGAACCCCGCCAACGAACTTCTCTCCGGATTCATCCGTGGACTATACTCTATCAAAGCCCCTAAATTCAATTTATGGGGAATTAATTACGAATTACGAATTACGAATTACGAATTACGAATTATACTTACTTCTCTTGCTAATTTATCCATTTCTCGCTGCATTTCGGTACAAACCAAGCTGTAACAATCATCTACATAGTCGCGATTTTTCGATGCTTCTCGACCGTATTTTTCAAAAATAATTGGTTTACAAATGCGAGTACTAATTTGTACGGGGAAAGGAATATTTGGTAGTGGTCCGATTGCTAAACCCCAAGGTAAACCTAGATATATGGGGAATACTCCTGGATCTAAATTATATAACCAAGGTAAACCCATATTATTGAATTGTTTCATTATTTCGTAGAAATCACCCAACACAATTAAAGTTTCGTGAGCTCCAACAGAAATTGCAGGGATAATTGGAACTTCTTGTCTCAACGCTAATTTGATAAAACCTTTATTACCAGCAAAATTGATATTGTAACGTTGGTTGTAGGGACGAAATAAATCATATTGTCCCCCCGGATATACCAAAACGCTCGCACCCCTTTTTAAAGCTGCATTTGCTGCTTTCGGATGAGCTGCGATCGCACCAGTTTTTTCACCTAATTTAGCAATATCGGAATTAATTTTCCAGATATGGGGATGCATCAAACCATAGACTAAACGTTCGGTACCATACCTACGAAACCAATCGTACATCATCATAATCATATCGGGAGCAGCCATTCCCCCATTGTGAGAACCGACAATTAATACTTGGTCTTCAGTCGGAACATTTTCCCAGCCATCCGTTCTAACCCGAAAATAGTTGCGGTAAAACCATTCCCAAATCGGCATAAATGATTCAATAAATTTGGGGTCTCTTTCTTCTAAAGACCAACCAGGTATAGACTTGCTTTGTCGATTACTCATATTTTATATATATACGCTAACGTTTTTCCCAAAAACGGTAATTGAAGATTACCCTTTATCAATATTAAGCAACCATTAAAAGACTAAACATATTTCGACAGTGACCACCTACACCACTAAGCAGTTATGAGTGTAGTCAAGCAGGGTTTAGCTACAACAAGTCAACGCTGAAATATTTTCATATTGAATATGATGCTGGTAATTGACAATCCACATCCTACCTTAAGGGAACACCTGACGGTGAACGGATGAATAACTGCTCGCTGATTTATAAACACGACCTAATTTTTTTTCTTTGTGTGGGTACCCTAATGATATGAAGGTTCGGCACAATTAGGAAAATAATATATGAAAAGTGTTTTCAGTCGGTGGACTACCAAACTAATAATTATATCTACATCGTTAATTTTAATTGCAAACAATGGTGCTAGGGCTAGCGACCCTGGAGCTTGTTTTATGAAAACAGAAGATGGTAAAACCCTTGATTTGGGGAGTCTTTGCGGTATTACACCAGTCGAACCAGCTAAACCGGTAGATACGGGGATTTATCGGATTCCTATCAAACGTCGTAGCGGTATGACTCCGATAATAGATGTGACATTTAACGGTCAAAAAACCTTTGAAATGATTGTTGATACTGGTGCTAGCGGGACTTTAATCACTCAATCAATGGCAAATGCTTTACAATTACAACCTTCAGGAACCCTTCGAGCTAGTATCGCTGATGGTTCGATAATTAGTTTAAAGACAAGTCAAGTACAATCTATTGGGGTTGGTGGTGCTATGGTTAATAACGTTCGAGTAGCAATAGCCCCAAAAGCAGAAGTTGGACTTTTAGGACATGATTTTTTCAGTAACTACGACGTAAAAATCAAGGAAAATACTGTTGAATTTTATCGTCGTCAGAAAACAGCGAGCAGTAACCAGTGAACAGTGAGCAGTTATAAGTTCTCAACTAGGATTATTCGGTTAGGTGAAGGGTCGCTAACCCAACATCTTATTATAAATATGATTATTTCTATCGCTTTAAAAAATAATGAATTAAGTGTTCGTAGTTGCGCTTTAGCGCCAAAATTGTAATGCGCTAAAGCGCTACTACGAACGAACTTAAAGAATCGCATCTAAATTCGGAATACATATCTAATTTAATGTCTGGTTTATCTATCAAAAATTAATAAAACTATATTGCTACGTTGCGCTTTAGCAGATTAATATTTTTGGCGCTAAAGCGCAACTACGAACCTAAATAAAGGTATCTAATTTTGGAATATTCACCCAGTTCGATGTTTCGTTTGATTCATGAGATTTATCCATCAATAACTGGGAATAAATTCCTTCTCGTAAAGATGGGGTTGTAGATTCTCCGCTATCAATCGCTTCCACCCACTGGTCTAATACTCGTAAAAATCCGGAAATTCGTCCATCTGCATAATTTTTAGGAAAGGTTAATCGATTGGGAATTTCAATTTCTGCAATAGGTTTACCTACCTTGGAACCCCAAACCCGAAATCCATGAACGTAATCTTTTTGATTTTCGCTAGCTAAGATTAATGTCCCTTCATCACCGTAAACTTCTATAGCATGAGTACGTGGTGCAAAAATTACCGCACTAATGGAAATTTGACAGGGGGTTCCATCAGCTAATTCCAACATTAAAGCACAGGTATCATCTGTATTTACAGGTTTCATTTCTCCGGTGGTCGCATCTGGTCGTTGAGGAATTGCGGTTGTAAAATGAGCGTTGACTCGACTTACTTCTCCAAATAACCAGTGAATGTAGTCGAAGGTGTGAGAACCCAAAGAACCTAAAGCACCACCACCTTTTTCTTTTTGAGAATACCAGTTCCAAGGGCGTTCGGGGTTAGCTCTGGAGGAACCAAACCAGTTAATTGTAATTAAGCGTTTCTTTCCAACATAGTTTTGAGCTAGTAGTTCGCAAAATAGCAACCATCCGGGGACGAAGCGAAATTCAAAGTCTACTGTAGCTGCTAGGCTTTTTTCTTGAGCTATATGGTAAAGTTCTTTAGCTTCTGCGACGTTTAAAGTAACTGGTTTTTCTAAAAATACATGCTTCCCCGCTTCTAAAACTTGTTTAGCCATTTCGTAATGTAGAAATGGTGGTGTTGATATCGCGACTGCTTTTACTTCCGGTAGCTGGAGGATATCTGTAAGATTATCGCAAGCGTGGGGGATATCGTTGGATTCAGCGATTTCTTTGGCTTTATCCAAATCGCGATTGTAAACGGCTACTACTTTAGTACGGGGATGAGCTTTCAATCCGGGGATATGGACTTTTTTACCGAATCCCGTTCCTACTACAGCAATACCGATTTCACCCTGTTGTTTTCTTGATCCAGCGGTCATAAAAGTAGATTATATGTGAGTAAGCATTAATTTTATAATTTACAGCAAGTTAGGTTTTTTGTGCGTGACGGGAGTATTAGGAAATTAGGGGTTGCTGAATAGGTCTATGAATTTCTAAAGGTATCTAACACCAGCCTCCTGAATCCCCCAATGATGGAGACTTTAAAATGCATTTCTCTCCCATAATTGGGGGCTGTGGGGCTATTCATATTTTTAACCAGCATTTTAAATCTTTTCCGTTTTTATGAGAATTATTTAAACTTTCTTTCTGTTCTTCTTTCTCTGTGTCCTCAGCGTTCTCTACGGTTTTTCATCCTAAACTGCTATAACCGGATAAGAATATTTACTCATTATTTAAGAACTCGTAACTCCCTTAAATCAATATCTTCAGGGGGAACTAATACAAATTGAGTCCCGTCACTAGTCGTAATTAAACATCCATTAACCAGTGAATAAAATCGCTGGGTAATGCAGTGGTACTGGGCGAAAGCTTTGCCTCTCTCGCTGCTTCTGACTCTAGCAAGAGTAAGATAGCCAGAAGGCAAAGTTTACTCATATACGTTTTATAAGACTTACTATTAGACGGGAAATTGTATTGCTCTTCTGTCAGTAATAAAACCAGAATTATTAATCCAAAATCAATTCACCGAATCGGATAGTTAATAAATTTCTTAGATTTATCATCATTTCTATATTCAGGAGTTATCCAAGGTGCTGACCTTGGTAAATGTACGGGTGTGTAGTTTCTGTAATCCCGTTGTTTAGGTATGTAAGCTGGCGGCAATTTATTGTTTAGACCTTCTTCTACTGGAGGAATCCAAGGTGGTGGTGGTGGCATAGGTCTTACTCCACCTTTGTCAGGATTCACCATTGCATCCATGGAATTTTCTAACTTGATAGCATGGTACTTTTCCTTACGGATTCTACGTAATCCAGATTTTTTATCCGCATTAATCAAGCCTGAAGAGGTAGTTAAAGTAATAGTAGATATCGCAATTGTCAGACTAAGGATTTGCTTTCTCATATTTATCGCTCCCGATAATTTATAAATTTGATATAGCTTATTTACTCAGCGATTAACTGCGATAGCAGTATTTTAAAAGCATTTATATATGATGCTTTTATCTACAGTTCTTATTTATAATTAATTAAGGCATATTTAATTGATCAAACACTTCAGACTTTTATCATTGAAAGTGCTGAAAAATTTATAAGAGAAAGATAAGTATAAACTTTCATAGATTATTTTGTAGATAATTATACAAATTATACTGTATTCAAATATGCTCTGTCACCAGTACTTTACCAAAATTATGTTTATTGGATGTATAGTTAATTAGTTATGGCTTAATTTTTTATAAATATTGGCAGTAATACGGTTCTATTAAGAAAATATACTTAAAAGCTATAGCAGAAAAAAATTAAAAACATGCTCTTTGTGTTAACTATTGCATCATTTCATAAGTAATTATGGGCGTAGCTGATTAAAAGTATGATTTGCCCCCTAAATTGGGGGATTTAGGGGGTTAGTAAATATGAGAAAATAAATTCATATTTCAATTCAGCAAGACCACGCTGCGCTTTAGCAAGACCTAATTATGGATGTACCACGTTATTTAGAAAAGAAGGTAGCTCAAGGATATGAAAATATACCAATCCTAAAATTAGCAAAGTGTAAGCAGTGGAACTTCCTAGACCGATAAGTAAATCTTTCTTAAAATTCTTTTCTTTGTTTTCAAAAAACATGTCGGTAGCACCGACTTGCATCATAATAATGCCTAAAATATTTGATATCCAGTATCCGATAATTGTAAAAGGGATAAATAAATCTGGCGAAATCCAGCTAACCATATATCCAAAAAGATAAGCAATTGGTAAATTGAAAAATAAATCATTCCACCAAGATAAAGGTGAAAGCATATAGCCAACACCTATAAATAAAAATCCTTTGAATTTTTTTAGCATCGGTTAATCCACGAACAGTAATTCATTAAACTTTTAAACTTTTAATTAGTTCTTTGACTTTTTTCTCTAATTCTTCTAGAGCATCTTGAGGAGATGTTTTATCAATGTCGTGAATTAACCAGTATTCAATACTATCGATAAATTCGGGAAAACGTTCTTTCATTAAAGGACGATGTTCGGATTCATCGACGGCTACGATTAAATCAAATGTTTGGAAATCTTCTGCAATAGCAGATTGAGGAAAGCGTTCTTCTGATGATATATTAATTCCGCGCTGTTTAAGAGCTTCGACAGCATATTTTGAAATTGCACCAACATTATTAACACCACGTTCAAGCGCTAAACCACGGGAATCAGCTTCCCAATTCATATTATTTTTAGTTGCTAAATCGTTAAATATTTTTTCAGAAAAACGACTGCGATAATAATTACCCGTACAGAGAAATAATATTTTGTTCATATCTAATAACTGATAATTGGTAATTGGTAATTGGTAATTGAGAATTGATGCAAAATAAATATGAAAGCTAATAAAAATCTAAAATTGTTAAATATTAGCTGGATATATAAACTTTTAAAAGGTAACTTGTTTGAATTGCAACAGTCATAATATTAATAACGCTCGGAGGCATTTTTGCGACCGAGCTTTTTTCGCGAACAGTACATAATAAACAGCGAACAGTAGATAGTTATTAATTATCGCTATTCGGGTGCGAATTGTAAATGAGCTATTAGGACAAGTCAAAAGTCAAAGCTGTAATTCTTAACTCCTAACTTCTAAGTTTTACATTTCCTTGCCTTTATGCTGATATACTTCCGCAAGATTATTTTGAGACATTTGCCACTCTTCGGGGTATTCTTCGCGGGTATGAACTTGTAATGCGGTTTGATAGTGTTCAATTGCTTTGTCAAGGTTTTCTGTTTTATCTTCCTTAACCCTATTAGTATAAGCAGTACCTAAATTATTATGAATCATTCCCCATTCATAAGGATATGTTTCGCGGGTATGAACTTTTAATCCAGCTTGATAGCAAGAAATAGCTTTTTCGATATTTTCAGCTTTTTGTCCGCGAACTCTATCGGTATAAGCATTCCCTAAATTATATTGAGTTGCTGCCCATTGTTCGGGATAATTGGACGAATCAAATACAGAAATTACTACTTCATAACCAGCAATGGCAATTTCTAAATTATTGACTCGCTGACCTAAAGGAAATTCCTGGACTAAACTGCTAAAAATACCAATAGTTGCAGCTATATCTTCTGCTTCTTCAGAAGTAGAATCTGAAATAGCATCTATAGCCCAATTTCGCAAGAATTCTGCAAAACTATCGTCAAGTAACTCAAGATTTTTATGTAGTAATGGGTATACAGCTTCTGGATTCCCTTCGGTTTCCTCAGTGATTAGTAAAGCTTGGATTAATAATTCACCTTGATTCTCTGCGCTAAAATCTGACAGGGATAACCCCAAAACATCTGCTAGCTGAGTAGCAATACTTACCAGGAATTCCGCAGCATCTTCATGACCTTCTTCAGAAAACCCCCGTGCTACCTCTATCATCGTCTGGACTAACCCAGCATCGATATATTCGGGGTCGGTATCTAAAGCGATTTCTTCTTGTTCGCTACCAGCATTAGCGATTAGTTCATTGATGATATCGAAATATTTTTGGAGACGCTTTTCATCCATTGGATTTAAAAATATTTTATCACTGCTTTTCTAGAAAACTATCCATAGGATTGTTTTTCAAGAGTGAATAAATACAAAATAAAAAAATCATATCCATAAATAATAGAACTTTAACTAAGTAAGTAGGTCAAATTAAATATAAAACCTCACCCTCAATCCTTATTAAGGAGACAGAGTGGGGTCTTATCTTATATTTAATTACGTCTACCTACTTATTAAAGATTACCTACAGTGATACTCACTTCAATAGGTACGAAGGAAGATTTTTATATTTAGCAGGGAAAAGCTGCACTGAAGTTTTCACTGCTATGGTCTAATTCGTTTCTCTATCTGCGAACTCAGAATCCCGGATTTTCTATTGGATATGGGTGTCAATTTTACGTAATTAAACGCATATATTGAATAGGAAATTACTTACTGTTTGTATATTTATATTTTTGTAATTAGATTATTTACGAATAGGCTTATATAAATATAGAAAAACTAGTATATATTTCTTATTCCGTCAGTAACTTAACTGACAAACTTCAATGCTTTCATAATTTATTAATTATTATCACTAAGTAGGTAGACGTAATTAAATATAAGATTAAGACCTCACCCTCAATCCCTCTCCTTATTAAGGAGAGGGAAGCCGGAGGTCGGCTGAGGTTTTATATTTAATTTGACCTAGTTACTTATAAAAATTTATCTGTGTATACTCATTTTATAAAAACGCAAATTATCATTTCATTAATTCAAAGTAATTTTTAACTTTAAATGTTTTTTAACTATTAGCAAAATAATCTAAATACTATAGAAACATGAGTCAGATAAAAACGACTTTTAATCAATAAGAGAAGAGAAAAACAATGAGAGTAGCGATTTACTAAATAACAATATTTTGAACGCATTTTTTGTCAAAAACACTCTTTAAAATTTTTAATTTCCGTTTGACTCAGAGAAACTTGCAGAAATAAAATTTATACTATTTAACATCTTGCAGCACTCTTATTAAAGCTTATTTATGACCTTGAAATATATTTTAGGTAGTTATAAGGGGAGCATCCCAAATGTGTAAAAATATCATTTGTCATTGCGAGTGGAACGAAGTGGAACGACGCAATCGCAAGACTTTGAGATTGCTTCACTTCGTTCGCAATGACAATCACAATCTTAATTTTGCAAAATCGGGATGCTCCCGTTATAAGGGGTAATAAAAACTGCTGCAAGATGTTAATTGTTTTATTCAGTTGATAATCCCAATTTGATATCTACACCGCACAATTTAAATCCCCGGCTTTTTTAGTAAACCGCATGTTCTCGCGATAATCTACACGACAATCAATTACGGCAGGAACATCTTGCTCTAAAGCTTCTTTAAGAATGGGAACAAAATCGGTTGCAGCTTCAACTCGATAACCTTTTAATCCCATACTTTCGGCAAATTTAACGAAATCGGGATTACCAAATTTGATAAAAGATGATTGACCTTCACCAAATTGATTTTCCTGTTTCCACTCGATTAAACCATAGCCACCGTCGTTAAAAATCAGCGTTACAAATGCCGTACCAACTCTTAATGCTGTTTCTAATTCCTGACAGTTCATCATAAAACCACCGTCACCGCTAACAGCAACAACTTTACGGTTGGGATGAACCAGTTTTGCTGCTAAAGCACCGGGAATTGCAATTCCCATTGCTGCAAAACCATTGGAAATAAGACAGGTATTAGGACTATGACAGTGATAGTGGCGAGCAATCCACATTTTATGTGCGCCGACATCGGATATTACAATATCGTCGGGACCCATCACCTGTCTGAGGTCGTAAATTAACTTTTGCGGTTTCATCGGGAATGCATCATCTTTAGCATGACGCTCGTAATCCGCACGGATATTTTCTCTTAGTTTAATTGCATAAGGCTCGTCTTTTTCACTTCTATTTGCTACCTTTAAAATTTCATTTAAAGAATCGGTTATATCGCCAACAACTTCTGCTTCAGGTATATAGCTACTATCGATTTCTGCTAATTTAGTCGCAATATGAATAATCGGAATTTCTCCATCGGGGTTCCATTTTTTCGGCGAAAATTCAATTAAATCGTAGCCAATTGCAATGACTAAATCAGTATTATCAAAGCCACATATACTAAAATCTCTTTGCTGCAATCCTACAGTCCATAAAGCCAAAGGATGAGTATAAGGAATTATCCCTTTACCCATAAAAGTATTGGCAACCGGAATATTTAATTCAGTCGCAAATTGAGTTACAGCATCGCTAGCTTTGGCACGAATTGCTCCATTCCCAACTAAAATTATCGGATTTGTAGCCTGAGAAATTGCAGCCGCAGCGGCTCTAATTGTTGAGAAAGAAGCAAAACTTTTTTCTACATTATCTTTTCCTAAAGGTTTACCTTCAACTGGCATTGCAGCGATATTTTCTGGTAAATCAATATGTACCGCCCCCGGCTTTTCTCGCTGCGCTCTTTTAAAAGCTTTACGCACAATTTCCGGTGTAATACTCGGTCTAACAATCTGCTTGTTCCATTTAGTAACCGGAGCAAACATTGCCACTAAATCTAAATATTGATGGGATTCGATATGCATTCTATCGGTTCCCACCTGTCCGGTAATCGCGACCACCGGGGCACCATCGAGATTAGCATCAGCCACCCCAGTCATCAAATTAGTTGCACCAGGGCCAAGTGTAGAAAGACAAACCCCAGCTTTACCAGTCAAACGTCCGTAGACATCAGCCATAAAAGCCGCACCTTGTTCGTGACGGGTAGTAATAAATTGAATCGGAGATTTTTTTAAAGCCTCCAAAACATGTAAATTCTCTTCACCGGGGAGTCCGAATATATATTCCACCCCTTCATTTTCCAAGCATTTTACTAGTAATTCTGCTGTATCCATTTTATTCCCCAAGTTTTAATAAGAGTTAGGAGTTAGGAATTAAGAGTTAGGAGTTAAAAGTTATGAGTTAACAGTTAGTCTTGACAGCTTTTGAAAACCATATAACAACTACTAACTCCTCACTCTTCACTCCTCACTCCTCACTCCTAACTACTAACGAATTCATTTCATCCACACAGTTTTAACATTGACAAACTCATGTATGCCTTGAATACTTAATTCTCTTCCATAACCGGATAGTTTAATTCCGCCAAAAGGTAGTCTGGGGTCGGATTTGACTAATCCGTTGATAAATACTGCACCTGCTTCGATTTCGGAGATTAAGCGCTGTTGTTGTGTGGTGTCGGTTGTCCAAGCACTCGCACCTAAACCAAAGGGTGTGTTATTAGCAATTTTTATCGCTTCATCAATATTTTTTACCCTGAATAACATTGCTACTGGGCCAAAAAATTCTTCTTTGGCCGTTGCCGAATCGGGGGAAATATCAGTAAGAATTGTTGGTGGATAATAGTTTCCTTTCATGTTTAATAAAGGCTTTCCTCCCATCAATACTTTTGCACCACCGCTGATGGACTTTTGGACTTGCTGGTCTAATTCTTTGAGGATATCGTGGGTTGCTAACGGGCCAATATTGGTATCTTCCTGCATGGGGTCGCCGATTCTCAAAGCTTGAAACTGCTCTAACAAAAGTTTTTCAAACTTATCAGCCACAGGTTCCTCAACAATAAACCGTTTGGCCGCTATACAAGATTGCCCGTTATTCAACATTCTTGCTGTAGTTCCAGTGACAGCTGCTGCTTCGATGTCAGCGCTTGCTAACACGATAAACGGGTCGCTTCCTCCCAATTCCAAAACCGTTTTTTTGAGGTGTTTACCAGCAGCAGCAGCCAAAGATGCTCCTGCTCCTTCACTTCCGGTTAAGGTTGCAGCTTTTACTCGGTCATCGGAAATTATATTTGCTACTTTGTCCGAACCTATTAATAAACTTTGAAAAACACCTTGGGGAAAACCTGCTGTTTGAATAATTTTTTCAATAGCTAACGCGCACTGAGGTACGTTAGAGGCATGCTTGAGCAAACCGACATTCCCAGCCATCAAAGCCGGAGCAACAAAGCGAAACACCTGCCAAAAAGGAAAATTCCACGGCATCACCGCTAAAATTATTCCTAAAGGCTGATATTTAACAAAGCTTTTACTAGCATCGGTTTCAACTAAAACATCGGCAAGAAATTTCGCTGCATTATCGGCATAATAGCGACACACCACAGCGCACTTACCCACCTCAGCCATAGCGCTTTTAAAAGGCTTACCCATTTCCAAAGTCATCAACTCTGCAAAATTAGCCTTATCTGCTTCTAAAATATCAGCAGCCTTATGCATCCACTCAGCACGCTGCTCAAAACTCGTTTTGCGATAATCCTCGAAAGCTTTATCCGCCAAAGATATAGCATTCTTCACATCAGCATCACTCAAAGACTCAAAAGACCTGAGAGTCTCCCCAGTCGCGGGATTTATCGTGGCGATCGCCATATTTTCCCCTCCCGAATAAATATTGTGAGGTAACTTCATAGTCTTACACAAATTTTTCAAAAGCTACCACTTTTGGGAAGAGATGAGATTGGGGAGAAAAGTTAGGGGTTATGAGTTATGAGTTAGGAGTTATGAGTTAGGAGTTATGAGTTATGAGTTAGGAGTTATGAGTTAGGAGTTATGAATTTATCTATTACTTAACCTCTAACCTTTTTTCATGACAATGTAATTCAGAAACCCGGTTTTTTCAAAAAACCAGCCTATTAACACCTTTTGTGGCTCTTTACTGTTAACTTTTTTTTAAAATAACAAGGTAATAATTAACAGCAAAAATAATGTCAAATATCCAAATAGCAATCGAGGGTGAGGATGCAGTTTCCGCAACTGAGGAACTTTTACAAATTCCTGGAATATCGGGAAACTACACTACACCCGAAGAAATCGAAAGGGAAGGAACGATTGCTACTGTTGCAACTATCGTGGGAATCGTTGGTGGAACGCTGACAATAGCGGAACAAATCCGTAAGTGGTACCTCGAATATAAGCAAAGCAAATCGGGCAAAAAAATCGCCAAGGTATTGATTGTTGGAAAAAATGGCGAACGGTTAATCCTGGAAGGAGCTACAGCAGAACAAATTCAAAAGGTTTTAAGTAGTTAAATCTGTATTTTATATAGTGGTCTGTCCCATTAATTCGGCTATGGTCGCGTTTTCTTTGGAAATGTCGGGAGACGTTATTTATAACGTCTCTACATTACGTCCGTAGAAAACAAAACTGTCAAAATTAATGAAATGAACAAATAATTACAATGACCGCGCTTCCACCTATAACACCTGTATTCATAAGTCTTATAGATGGAAGCAAGGTTTCTACAGGTCAATCATTTAAAACCTTTATCAATTAAGCACCCTTACCTGTCTCAAAGTTATTCAGATATTGATTCACCGTGCGAAAAGTTGAACGGCAAACATTGTCAAGAAGAATAGCGAAAACAGGTAAATTAAACTATCTGTATTTAAAAGCATGGTATATGTCCCTAAAAAACTTTCATCAATAGACTGAGTATATTCACATAATTGTTCCTGAAAAAAATATCTGTATTAATACAGCGTTATGTCAATACATATTTTTCGATATGGATAAAAATACTTAGATTTGTCAATACATCAATTTGTATAAATACCGCATTTTACTTAAGAGCGATGAGTAAACTACTATTTAAGAACCATTACCAGTAGTAGATACAGCTTTAATGCGGTTTATAGCTTAATAAATCGAAATATCCGGAATCTGAATTGTTAACATGGATGGTAATATTTGGCATCCCTAACCTTCCGGATTTATGGAGATTCTTCACTTTTATTTAAGATTAAATAAGACTGATAATAATTACGTAGAATTACGCTATTTTGAAAATAATCCTAATGTTTACCAAAAACGTTCCTTTGCTTTATCCGAGATTAGCGATTTAATTCAATTGTCAGAACGGGATTATTACGTTCCTTTACCGGAAGACTATAGGAAGACGGGAACGAAATTATTTAACTGGTTGGATGGAAACGATAGATTTTTTCAACAGCTACTCGACCAATACCGGAATAAAGCGGTTGTTTTAGCTATTAGTGCTGGAGGAAATCTGGCTCATCTTCCTTGGGAATTATTGCACGATGGTAAATCTTTCTTAGTTGAGAAAAGACCGGGAATAGTTCCGGTACGGTGGGTATCGTCAGATAGTGGAAATTCATTATCAATCGCAGCAGAACCAGAAAATCGACCGTTACAAATGCTGTTTATGGCTGCTTCTCCTTTGAAGATGGAACCCGTTTTGGATTTTGAGAAGGAAGAAGCCAGTATTTTATCAGCAACCAAGCGACAACCTTTAACTTTGACAGTAGAAGAAAGTGGTTGTTTGGAAGAATTGGGATATTTAGTAGAAGATTACGGTAAAGGTTATTTTGACGTTTTACATTTAACCGGTCATGCGACAATTAAGGATGGAATACCAGCTTTTATTACAGAATCCGCTACGGGTGAAGCAGTTGAATCCACAGCAGATGATATCGCAACAGAATTACAGTTTCAGCTACCCAAATTAATTTTCCTTTCGGGTTGTCGTACCGGACAAGCAGCTAATTGCGGTGCTGTTCCTTCAATGGCTGAGTGTTTGTTGAATGCAGGTGCTAATTCAGTTTTAGGTTGGGGACAAAAGGTTTTAGACACCGATGCGACTTTGGCTGCTGCGACTTTATATCAAGCTTTATCTTCAGGAAAGCAGTTAACTGAAAGTTTAGCGTTAACTTATCAAGCTTTAATTAAGAATAAAGCCAGAGATTGGCATTTATTACGGCTTTATATCGGAGATAATTTTCCGGGAAATTTGGTTACACCTTTAAGAACCAGAGGAAGAAAACCAGCGATATCTCGTTCTTCGAGTACTGAATTTTTGGATGCTGCTGGTAAGGTGAAGGTACCCACTAGAGAAAGTTTTGTTGGGAGAAGAAGACAGTTACAAAGTTGTTTGAGAACTTTAATTAATCCCTCCTCGGAAAAAATCGGGGTGTTAATTCATGGAATGGGAGGATTGGGTAAAAGCAGTTTAGCTGCGAGATTGTGCGATAGGTTAACCAATTTTCAACGTGTTGTTTGGGTGGGAGAAATTGACGAACCAAGTTTGGTAAATCGTTTAACGGAAAAGTTGGATAGTAAGGAATTACGAGAAACCCTGCAAAATCCTGATGAAGAATTAAAGTTTCGGTTGAAAAGAGTTTTTGGTTGGTTACAGGAAACTGGTGATAAACCTTTCTTATTCATACTAGATGACTTTGAAGCCAATTTAGAACCCCGCAACGACAGTTATATATTGCTTCCAGAATCAGCAAAAGTATTATCAGCTTTGGTTTGGTCGATTAGTGAAAGTTATGGATTAGACCGAATTATAATTACCAGTCGTTACGACATTGAATCAAATTATTTACAGCAATTCTACAAACAACCATTAGAAGGAATGCGAGGTGCTGAACTGCGAAAAAAGCTGAATAGTCTCGCTACTTTTAATCAAGATAATCAACAAAAATCTCAGGTAGAGGAGACATTACAAGCAAAAGCGCAACAGTTAGCAGATGGTAATCCCAGGTTATTGGAATGGTTAGATAAAATATTGCAGTCTAACGTTGATATTGCGGCAATTTTAAATAAATTGGAGCTTGATTCTGGAGAATTGCGGGAACAGGTTTTAGCTAAAGAATTATTGCAGCAGATGGATGATACCATGCGAGAAATGTTGCAGCTTGGTTTGGTATTTGAGTTACCCGTTCCCAGAGAAGCTTTGGAATCAGTTTGTGAAACTATTGTTGATTTGGATAAGTATATAGATAAAGCTATAGCGCTAGGGTTATTGGAAGTAAGTCCCGATGGTTCGGTACGGGTTCCGAGGATTTTACCTTTGGAATTATCGGGTGATGTGGAGAGTTTGAGTAAGAAAGCTGCACAAGTTTTGTATCGGTTGTGGTGGGAGGAGAAAGAAACTTCTACAGAAGAGGAAAAATTAGAAATTCATCGGTTGAGTTTGTTGGGGAGAGAAACAGAAATTGCAGTGGGGATTGCAAGTGTTTTAGTAATTTTTTGGAATAATAGAAGCCGTTTTAAGGAAGCAATAACACTTTGTAAATCAACTTTAAATATTACAGAAGACTATCGTATTTTACATCAATTAGCACGTTCGGAAGAAGGATTAGGTGATTTAGAATTAGCCGAGCAGCACTATCAACAAGCATTAGAACTTTGTTCGCAGGAAGATGAAAAAGAAAAAACTACAATCATTCACAACTTTGCAGGAATTTGCAAAAAACTTGGTAATATTGATTATGCGTTAACCCTTTATCAGCAATCTTCAAAATTAAGCGAAAATATTGGTTATTTACAGGTAAAAGCTGCTTCATTACACCAAATTGCGGGGATTTACGCTCAACTTAGTAATATGGATAAAGCAATAGATTTTTATAGACAATCTTTAGAATTAAAAGAAGAAATTGGTGATGTACAAGGAAAAGCTGTTACCTTAAATAATCTTGCTGATATCTATGTTCAGCGTGGTAATGCAGACAAAGCTATTAAACTTTGCCAACAATCTTTAAAATTAATCAAAGAAACTTCAGATGAAATGGGGAAAGCTAAAGTTTTAGCAATGTTGGCTCAACTTTTAGCTTATGAAAAGCAGGAATTTACAATTGCACTTAATTATTTACATCAATCTTTCGAGATATTTCAGCATTTGAAATCACCTTATATAAAAATGGTAAGGGAATTGATTTTTGAAATTGAACTTAAACAATTTCTGCAAAAAAATGTACAAGCATGATATTTATTAAATACAAGCTTTACCATTTATTCGCTTATTTACTTCCCAAAAATTCATCAACCGTAGTTCCAGCTTGACGAATCAAACTTCTCAATAAACCAGGAGCTAATTCTTTATGATTGGGAACTGATAAAGTAGGCATTGATTCATGCCAAAGTATCATATGACTTCCGGTTTGATGGTCTAAAATATAACCGAATTTTTCAAAAATTTTAACTGCTTCTTTCCCAGAAATATTTGATAAACGTCCCATCTAAATCACAACTTCCCCGATAAAAGATTGAGATTCCTTCTTTTGATAAGGTTTACCATGCTTTTCTTGAACGTATAAATAACCTTTTATCGCATCTTTAACATTCTCAACCGCTTCATCCAAAGTTTTACCTTGACTCACGCAACCGGGAAGCTCGGGAACCTCAGCAACATATCCTTGATATTCCGAATCAAATACAAAAATTACTTGAAATTTCACTACCAATCAACCTTTAATTGCCGAACTTATAGCCTAAATATAACAATTTAAAAGTTACAGGTTAATTTATCATTTTCTTAATACATTTGTGGTGCGTTACGGCATTTTCACAGTGATAACCTTTCAATTAAGATAACTTGTGCCGTAGCACACCCTACAATACTTGAGGGAATTGATGAATGAACTGGGTAACGGATGATAAAAAACCGCAGAGTACGCACAGAGCGCAGAGGAAAGAGGTGAGAAGAGAGATTATGGGGTGTTGGGTTGCGCTATCGCTTAACCTAACTTACGACCTACGACCAAACCCACGGAGGTGGGTTTTGCTTGTGTAGATGCGGTTTCAACCGCCGATATTGAATCAATAATAATAATTTTCTTAATACATGATGGTGCGTTACGGCATTTTCACAGTAACAACCTTTAAATTAAAATAATTCGCACCGTAACACACCCTACAGTAAAATTCCCCAATCCAAAATCCATTAGCGAAGCGTGTCCGTAAGGACATAATCTAAAATCCAAAATTGTTAATACCGTTTCCGATTGTGATAAACCTTGACCAGTCGCTTAATTCCTTTAAACCTATATTTCCCCATCAACTCAAATCTCTGGGGCTTAGAAAGCATTTTATGGGTTTCTTCGCTAACTACGCATTCTCCTGGATTGCAAACTCCTTCCATTCTTGCTGCTAAATTTATTGTTGCTCCTAAAGCAGTATATTCAACTCTTTGAGAACTACCGACATCACCTACTACAGCTTTACCACTATTAATAGCAATTCTCAATTCTAATGGTTCCTGCCAAACATGATTAAAGTTCAAGTTTTCTAATCGTGCTAACATTCTCATGGCAGCTACTACAGCCCTATCTGCATGGTCTGATTGCGGTTCTGGTGCGCCGAAAAATGCCATGATGCAATCACCAATATATTTATCTAAGGTACCACCGCAGGCGAATACTTCTTGCAGCATTTCCTCGAATAATTTGTTGAGTATTTCCGCAATTTCTGTAGGAGTGAATCGTTCGGACATTGCTGTAAATCCAACCACATCGGCGAATAAGATGCTGATTTCGCTTTCTTTGGGTGGTAAACGTCCATCGGGTAAAGCACCTAAAGAGATTAATTGTTGGACTACCGCTGGTGAGTGATATCGTTCTAATCTTTGTCGAATCACTTCTTCACTTTTGAGCTTTTCTATCAATAACCAACGCTGAACGCTCGAAGAAACAAGATTACCTAAAGTTGAAAAGAAGCTCAAATCTTCGGAACCTTCAATTATCCAATGGTAAGAAGAAAAACTCGCGTCAGCGTACAATACTCCTACTACTTTATCTTCATCCCATAACGGAACGGCCATAGCGCTACGAATCCCTTTAAGAAAGACGCTGTGTTCTTCCTCAAATCTTTCGTCTTGATGAGTATCTGCTGATTGAATTGCGACTTTTTCGTCAAATACCTGCTGACATATACTTCTACTTATCCAGCTATCGTCACGCATTAATTGCTGCTTGTTATTAACATCTCTACTAGCAGCATTTATTAACTCTAATTTCCCGCAATTGTGAACGTCAATTAATAAACCCAAACGGTCAATACTATTCAGATAGCGGAATACAACCTGCTGTACCTGAGAAAAAATTTCTTCAATGGAAGTAGCCCCCGAAAGATTCTTGGCTATATCCACCAAGTCCTTTAAACGGGCTATGGTTCTATCTTTACTGCTGATATTACCATCTTTACTGTCAGCATCTATCCACTGTTCTTGTAGTTGCTTCACATTCCGAAGTATTGTTTTACCTTCAGAAAAAGCTGTATAACTGCTTTGGGGTGCTTCAGGGGGAAGAGTTAAAAGCACCACCATAGAAATATCTCCAACCCAAATTACATCACCATGAGAAACTTCGGTAGGCGAAACTACCGGATGCTCGTTTAAGATTGTGCCATTTTTGCTACCCATATCTTCGACCATCCATAAACCATTTTTCCCTTTAGAAAAACGCGCATGACTGCGAGAAATACCTCCAAAAGGTAGACATAGGTTGCATTCTGGCAACCTACCGATTATATAAATATCTTGGTCCACCGTCACCATTTTCTGGGTATTTCCCCGTTGGAGACGTAGCTTCAACTCGGTCATTCGATTATGGATTTTAGATTTTCAAAACGGATACGTTTGTTTTGGATTTTAGATTTAAGCGTAGAAGCTCGAAGCTCTTATTAAACCTGCTGCTTAGGTGTTACCCAAGATTCGTACATTCTATTTATGACACTGCAAACGGTACTCCGACAACTATAACTCTTGTGCGAGGAACCATTAACCGATTTTTGGCTCAATTACTCATAATCTCTTACTCTTGTGTTGCTTCTCCGCTTTTTTCACTTTCTTGCTAACAAGCTAAATTTTTTATAACTTATACGGTATTTCCCTAGGCTTTACTAAGTCTTTACATAATAAGGGCTACATTTACTATATACAAAGAAACAATACAATAGAAAACGTTACAATCTAATTTAATTCTCTAGGATGATTAGCTATTGAAAATAAATTAATTGTTTGACGCTCAAAGTAGTATTTAAGTGATTTAAGCTCAAAATATATTAAATTTTTCTATCCCAAAAAATATGTTCGCGACACAGCAAAATAAATCTAGAATCTCTAAATTCTTAATTTTAGTAATATTCAGCGTTTTAGCAGTCTTAGTAGCAACACTTTATCCTTTTAACTTCGCACTACCCGATAGTATCTCTAAGCGAGAATTAGTTAATAGTTTTGACAACAATAGCTTTTTTAGCGACCAGGTAAACAATGTTCTGTTATTCTTACCTTTTGGTTTCGGCTTAACGGGTGTATTACAAAGAAGAAAAACAAAGCTAATTTTGCAGCTAGTAGCAGTAACATTAGCTAGCACTGCACTATCATCAACTGTAGAATTATTGCAAATTCTGGTGCCATCAAGGACACCAACACCAGCAGATATTTTTAACAATAGCTTTGGTGGTTTTTTAGGGTTAATTTGCTTTTATATCTGGAATTCTCAAAGCTTCAAAGCGATATTACAAAGAATTGAATATAGTAAAGCTAGTAACTCAATCAGTAAAATTACCTTATTTTTTACAGGTTATATAATCCTGACATTTTTGATTACCATTCCTTGGCAAGCGACAACTAGTTTAAGCGGTTGGAATCCCAGTTTTCCGTTAATTATTGGTAACGAGAAAACAGCCAATAGAGGTTGGGAAGGTAATATATCCAAGCTCAATATTACCAATCAAGCTTTATCTCAAAATCGGGTAAAACAAATATTTTCTCAAAGCAATAGTTTTCAAAATTCAACAGATTCTTTAATTGCTGCTTATGAATTTACAGGAGAAGCACCATATAAAGACAAAGCAGGAAAACAGCCAGATTTATTATGGAATGGAGAATCAATAACTCAAAATCAAGAAGGAGTTTTGATAAGTCCAAAACACTGGCTAGAATCAGCAACACCAGTCACATCACTCAGCGAAAGTATCAGTAAAACTTCTGAATTCACAATTAGTACTACCCTTACCACTAATCAAACAGAACAAACTGGACCAGCGAGAATTATTTCCCTTTCGGGTGATTCGCTTCGTCGTAATTTTACCTTGGGACAGCAAGGAAGCGATTTAGTATTTCGAGTTAGAACTCCTTTAACTGGAGCGAATGCTTCTGATGTAAAACTAGATGTTCCCAATGTATTTAACGATAAAAAACCGCATCAAATAGTTGTTACCTATTCAAAATCCTCGGTCATAATTTATGTCGATAGCATTGCGAATATTCATACTTTAAATTTACTAGACTTGATACCCAAAGAAAAAAGATTTTTCTATTACGGGTTAACCTTTATTCCATTCGGACTATATTTAGCTTTATTAACAACATTAGCAAGAAGAAAAATTAACTTTTACCGTTTAATGCTTCCTGCGGGAATATTACTACCCTCTTTAATATTAGAAGGGATTTTAGTACAAGAAAGCGGTAAAGATATTAGTTTGAAAAATCTATTTCTAGGAATTTTATTTACAGCGGGTACGATGATTGTTTTGAAAGCAAGAGCGGGGAACAGTGAGCAGTTATCAGTGAACAGTTAACAGTTAACAGTGAACAGTGAACAGTTATCAGTGAACAGTGAGCAGTTATTATTTAAGGGGATGTGGTTTATTAAAAATTAATTTTTAGATAGGTAGTAGTGGTTAATTGAATAAATTGTTAAGGGTTCGTTTTTCCCATAAATGTCGGGAGACGTAAAATTTTACGTCTCTACAAACCGTCGCAATTAATGAAGTAGATTTTAGTGGGAGCATCTTGCTCCCTATTTATTTAACAACAACACATAATATTTCCATTTTGTTCTTCTAACTGCTAACTGCTAACTGTTCACTGTTAACTGATTCCGGTACTTCCAAGGGAAATTGACCTAAATTTCCTTTACGATAATCGGTTAAAATAGCCCTTGCACTACGCTCTACATCACCTTGATATTTATGTTCGGCTAAAGCGTATATATATTCTTCTCCGGTATATGCTGTGGATTCAAGTTTGTAGCGAGATAAAAACGGATTTTCTGGTAAAACTTCGGAAGCATTCTCTTGCATTTCTCCAACTAAATCTACGAATGCTGCTGCTACTTTTTGATTGTCGTAAGATGCTTCTCCAATATCGTCACAAATCGCTAATTTTAAAGCTGCTTCCTGATTGTCTAACTTGAGAGGAATGACACCGGGAGCATCAAGTAATTGCAATTCCTTGGAAATTCTTACCCACCTCAAAGCACGAGTCACACCGGGACGAGCGGCTGATTGTACTACACGTTTTCCCAGCAAACGATTTATCAAAGCTGATTTTCCTACATTAGGATAACCAATTACCACAGCACGGATGGCACGGGGTAACATACCTCGTTCTTTTCGTCGTTGATTAACAGCACTTCCAGCAGATTGTGCTGCTTTTGCAACTCCATTTACTCCTTTTCCTTGTTTAGCATTGGTGAAAATAGGAACTTCGTTGTTAGCTCGAAAATAATCCGTCCACAATTCCCTAGCTGGTGATGAAATCATATCCAAGCGATTCATTACCAATATCCGAGCTTTATCTCCAATCCATTCGGATACTTGGGGATGATTAGTTGATAGCGGAATCCTAGCATCTCTTACTTCTAAGACTACATCAACTAATTTTAGCTGCTCTTTTAATTGTCTTTCCGCTTTAGCAATATGACCGGGGTACCATTGAATTAGGTTTAATTTATAGTTTTCTGTAATAGACATAAGATTAAAGAGTAATAAGTAGCAAGTGAAAATTGTAGCGGACTATCAATTATATATTATTAAATTATTAATTAATATAAATCTCAACCTTTGACTTTTGACCTTAAACCTTTAACCTGAATACGATTGATGTAAAATAATTCGATTACCATCAATATCATAAGCGTAAACTTCTCTGCCGTGGGAAGCCTTATTAATTTCGCCAAAGGGAGGATGACCTAAAGATTCAAGATGGGACATCACTTGCTCTAAATCTTTGACTTCTAAACATAAGCTCATGGAACTTTTAAAGGAATCGTTGAATTCGGAAAGGTGAGATTCTTTAGGCTTAAAAATTCCTAATTTCAGACCTACAAGCTGGAATTCAGCATAGACATTATTGATATGATTGCTGGGATTTTGAGACAAAAAATGGATGTAGAAATTAACTAAATCTTCAAAATTATGAGTAGCAAGAGTCACAAAGGCTTCGGTACATTGAAAAGACATATATAAAAAAATAATTTTATAAAAATTGGTCAAGTTTAAAACAACATAATCAATTAGACAAATTGCTTAAAAATGTTTTTGGTTGGTGTTGAATATCTGTTTCTAGATTACCTAACTTGCGGGTATTTGCAGCAAATTCTAATAATATCCCATCCGGGTCGAAAAAATAAAAAGAAGAAATAAAGGTGCTTGCATCGGGTTCTGCAACATAGCCAGAAGGGACATCGGCATGATGTAAAATTGGCGTTGTCTGAATACCTTTGCTATTAAGTTTTTCTCTATATTCTGTAACTTTTTCCAAAGGGACTTTGAATGCTAGATGATTTAAAGAACCATGAGCGGTAGCAATATTCCCTGTATTTAGACCATCGGGATTTACTGAAGCTATTCCTGGTGAAGCTTTTGGGGCTTGAGGAAACCAGAAGAAAGCTAAAGCATCACCGTTACCAATATCAAAGAAGAAATGTTGTCCACCGTCAGGGAGAGCAATAGTTTTAATTAATTTTAATCCTAGAGTATTTGTATAGAAATCTACTGTACGCGCCATGTCTTTGCATACTAAAGCAATATGATTTATCCCTTGCAGTTGAAAGTCTTTCATGATTTACTAATTTTCATCACTTATATCTTGTTCATTTTACAATACAATTTCAACAACTAATTATTGAATAATAATTATGATTATTCTGTATATAGAATGCAGCTATATATTTCTCAAAATCTTTAATTTATTGTCATATTAAAGAAAGTAAGCATTACAACCCCCTATTAATAGTAAATACTATTTTATATTCACCGTATCTTACTTCCTCTGAGTCCCTTTTTCTCTATTTTTATAACTCTTTGTGTGGATAAATGATAATTACTGATATTCTTTCTATAAATTGTCATTATTTATATTTTTATGTGATTATCATGTAATTAGTGATTTATCTTCATGGCAATTGTCAACTTAATGCAGATTATTCTTTAATCATTTACAATTTCCATAGTTATCAATAGAGAATTACTCTCTGTAACTAAATGACTTATATAAAAGGTGTTGAAGACTCAAACATAATTGATTATCAATATCAGGTCGGTGGTAGTTTAGAAAATGATGCTGCTTGTTATATAGTACGTCGGGCTGATGATGAACTTTATCAAGCTTTAAAAGCTGGAGAGTTTTGCTACGTGCTTAACTCCCGACAGATGGGTAAATCATCAATTATGGTACGTACCAGCCATATATTAAGAGAAGAAGGATATAAATGTACTACATTGGATTTGAGTTGTGTTGGTAGCGAACAGGTAACTCACGCTCAATGGTACAAAGGGGTTGTTGCTGAATTGTGGCGAGGGTTTCATTTATTTGGTAAGTTTAACTTAAAATCTTGGTGGCGTGAAGAGGATGATATATCAGTACTTCAGCGCTTAAGCCATTTTATCGAAGATGTACTTTTAGTAGAATTTCCAGAAGATAAAATAATTATATTTATTGATGAAATTGATAGTATTCTCAGTTTAGATTTTCCTGTAGATGATTTATTTGCTTTAATACGTTTCTGCTATAACCAAAGAGCATTAAATCCGGAATATCATCGTTTGACTTTTGCTATTTTTGGGGTTGCTGCACCCAGCGATTTAATTGCTGATAAAAATCGCACTCCATTCAATATTGGTCAATCAATAGAATTACAAGGATTTACGTTTGAAGAATCACAAAATTTAATTAAAGGACTATCAGAAAAAGTTAGCAAAGCGGAGACTGTTTTAAAAGAAATATTATATTGGACTAACGGACAGCCATTTCTCACTCAAAAGCTTTGTAAAATTATCAGAAGTGGAGAATGGACAACTCCAACATCGGAAATTGATACTCAAATTAAAGTTGATAAATTAGTTAGAAAGCAAATTATTCATAATTGGGAATCTCAAGATGAACCCGAACATTTAAGAACTATTAGAGATAGAATTCTTCAGCAAAACATAGCGGGAAGATTGCTAGGTATATATCAGCAAATTTTACAAGATGTGGAAGTTGAGGCAGATATTAGTAAAGAGCAAACGGAATTATTTCTATCTGGCTTAGTTATTAAAGAGAATAATTTCCTCAAAGTCAAAAATCGTATTTATGAACAAGTGTTTGATTTGAACTGGGTTGCAAAGAAACTTAGCTTATTACGTCCTTATTCTCAAGCTTTCGATGCTTGGATTGCTTCAAATCAAATAGATACTTCGCGATTATTGCGAGGACAAGCTTTAAGAGATGCTAAAAAATGGACTCAAGGAAAAAGTTTAAGCGACTTAGATTATCAATTTCTCACAGCTTCGGAAGAATATGATAATAAGGAAACTCAAGAGCATTTGGAAGCACAAAGATTTAGAGCAGTTGAACAACGATTAAAAGCAGAAGAAAAAAGTGCATCACGTTTAAATTCGTTATTATTTGCTGTTAGCAGCGCTTTGATTGTTGTTAGTACTTTAGCTGCAATTACATTTGTTGCTTATCGAGAAGCAAAATTAAATGAAATTAAAGCAACAACAACTTCATCTAGAGCTTTGTTTGTATTAGAAAAGCGGTTGGATTCACTGATTCAAGGTTTAAAGGCAAATCAGCAGATAAAAGGATTTGGTCTAGTTGATTCTAAAACAATAAATTCTGTTAAAAGTGCTTTAAATCAAGCTATTTTTACAGCAATTGAATATAACCGAATTACCGGAACTGATAGTCAGGTTTGGGGTGTTGATTTTAGTCTGTATGGTAAAGTAATTGCTACCGCTCATAGGGATAATACAATTAATCTTTGGACTCTTGAAGGTAAACTAATTAAAACTTTAATTGGTCATCAAGATGCTTTAAGAACTGTTGTTTTTAGTCCAGATGGAAAATTTATTGCTTCTGCTGGTAGAGATAAGGTAATTAAAATCTGGAGTAGAAAAGGTTTACTATTAAAAACTTTGCAAGGTCATCAAAATGTAGTTACATCGGTTGTTTGGAGTCCGAATAGTAAAACTATTGTTTCTGGTAGCTACGATAAGACTGTAAAAATATGGAATGTCGATGACGGTAAATTAAAACATAGTTTTAAAGCTCATAAAGATTTAGTCAATACAGTTAGCTTTAGCCCAGATGGTAAAACTATTGCTTCTGCTAGCGCTGATAAAATTATTAAGCTATGGGATATCGCAGGAAAGTTAATCCACACTTTTCAAGCTCATACAACTGATATTTATTCAATAGATTTTAGCCCAGATGGTAAAAAGCTTGCTTCTGGAAGTATGGATAATACCGTTAAAATTTGGCAAGTAGAAGATGGAAAGTTAATAAATACTTTAAAAAATCATATTTCTGGAATATGGAAAGTTAGATTTAGTCCAGATGGAAAAAAGATTGCTTCTGCTAGTTGGGATAAGACGATTAAATTGTGGAATACAAATGGGGTTTTATTAGAAACTTTAAAAGGGCACAATAGTAGAGTCCGTGGATTAGCTTGGAGTCCTAATGGAAAAACTATCGCTTCAACAAGTGAAGATGAAACTATCAGGTTTTGGAATTTAGATAATGCTTTAGTCAAAACTCTTCACGGTCATAAAAATGGAATAATCAAAATTGCTATCAGTTCTGATGGAAAAACCATTGCTTCAGCTAGCGATGATAGCACAATAAAACTTTGGAATCGTAATGGTGAAATACTTCAAAGCATTCCAAGTATATCTAGAGGATTTCTTGATGTTAATTTTAGTCCGGATAATCAAATAATTGCTTCAGGAGGTAATGATAATTTGATTCAACTATGGACTACCGATGGTAAAGAATTACGCGTGTTAAAAGGACATACTGCTCCTGTTTGGTCGGTAGCTTTTAGTCCAGATGGCAAAACAATTATTTCTGGAAGTGAAGATGGTACTGTTAAATTATGGGATATTAACGGTACTTTGATAAATACAATAAATACAGGTCAAGGAATTATTCGAGCAGTTGCTTTTAGTCCCGACGGTAATATTATTGCTTCTGGTGGTAAAAATAAAACAATTAAATTATGGAACGGTCAAGGTCAACTTTTAGATACTTTAAAAGGTCATTTCGATACTGTCGTAGCAATTGTATTTAGTCCCGATGGTAAGATGATTGCTTCTGCTAGTTTAGATAAAAATATTAAGCTTTGGAAACCGAATGGTGAACTAATTAATACTTTACCAGGACATAAGACTGATATTAGAGGAGTTGCATTTCTTTCTACTCCAATAAAGTCTTCTGAGAATAAGCAAGATTATATGATTGCTTCAGCAAGTGGTGATAATACAATTAAATTGTGGAATACAAACGGGAAATTAATCACAACTTTGGAAGGACATAAAGGTGCTGTTTGGGATGTTGAATTTACCCCCGACGGAAAAAAACTTGTTTCTGGAAGCGAAGACAATACATTAATGGTGTGGAATTTAGAAAAAGTGATTGATAGCGACAAAGTTATTGATTATGCTTGCGATTTAATACGAGATTATTTACTTTGGAGTAAAGAAGTGGATTCTCAAGATAGGTATTTATGTAAATAGTTAGGAGTTAGGAATTAGGAGTTAGCTGTTATGTTACCAATTCCCCATTCCCTATTCCCCATTCTTCATTCCCAATTACCAATTACCCATTCCCTTTTACAAAATAGTTTTTGTCAAACTTTCGGTATACGTTCAACTTCGCTAGCATAGCTACCATCAAAGACGGAAACTTATAACGGAAAATATCATGACTAGCGTCTCCTCTGTACCCGATTTTGTTGAATCTTTGCTAGGTAACGAAGCGAAAGACTTGCTTACCCATAAAGCAAAAGTCTCCAAGGATATGCTTCATTTACCTGGAAGCGATTTTGTAGATAGAATCTGGGCTAATAGCGATAGAAATCCCCATGTATTGCGTAGTTTACAATCTTTGTACTCTACCGGAAGACTCGCGAATACTGGTTATCTCTCGATTTTACCTGTAGACCAAGGTATCGAACATTCAGCAGGTGCTTCCTTCGCTCCCAATCCCATGTATTTTGACCCCGAAAATATTGTCAAACTTGGTATCGAAGGTGGTTGTAATGCTGTTGCTTCAACTTTGGGAGTATTGGGAATTGTTTCCCGTAAATATGCTCATAAAATTCCTTTTATCGTTAAAATTAATCACAACGAATTGCTCAACGTTCCCAACGATTACGACCAGGTAATGTTCGGTGATGTGGAACAAGCTTGGGATTTAGGTGCTGTTGCTGTGGGAGCAACAATTTACTTTGGTTCTGAAAATTCTACCAGACAAATCCAAGAAGTAAGTAAAGCTTTCAAACGCGCTCATGAGTTAGGAATGGCTACTATCTTGTGGTGTTATCTCCGTAACAACGCATTCAAACAAGATAAAGATTATCATCTCTCAGCAGATTTATCATCTCAAGCAAATCACTTGGGTGTGACAATAGAAGCCGATATTATCAAGCAGAAAATGCCTGAAAATAATAACGGTTATGGTGCTGTAGCCAAAGCAATTGGTACAAGTTACGGGAAAACTCACGACAAAGTTTATACCGAATTAAGCACAGACCATCCTATCGATTTAACCCGCTATCAAGTATTAAATTGTTACTGCGGTCGCGCTGGATTAATTAATTCCGGTGGTGCTGCTGGTGAAAACGACTTTGCAGCAGCTGTACGTACAGCAATTATTAATAAACGTGCTGGTGGAACCGGTTTGATTTCTGGACGTAAAGCATTCCAGCGTCCCATTGAAGATGGTGTGAAATTATTCCACATGATTCAGGATGTTTACTTGTCTGATGCTGTGACTATTGCTTAAATTAGGTAACTGGTAATTGGTAATTGGTAATGGGTAATTGGTAATTGGTAATGAACCTTTTACCGACATTCTTCTTTATCGTTTTAAATCACCGGGGAATGCAATTCCCCGGCTAATAGCATAAGTCCATTAAAATGGACTGGAAAGATAAATTGTAGCTTGTAGGTTGGGTTAGGTTCACGAGCAGATGTAGCTTAGAGCAATTGACTACTCCCACCCCTAAAGGGAGTGGGATTCAGATAGCTTAGTTAGAATCCACTATCTTATCTACATCGAACAAATTTAATTGTTCGCCTAACGAGTTCCCCGGCAAACGCTTTTTGCTTCTAGAGCGGCGTTTTATCTCCTTAACTCCTGTTGATTCAGGATAGGGCGTTTCAAACAATCTGAGTTGTTTTGGTTCCGAGCAGTCCACCCGTACCGTTTTTGAGTACTTAGCGGGAAATCTACAAGCAACTGGGATTCCTAGTTGCTCAATCCCTTTGAGCTTTATATTTCTTGCTGCCTGCAAATCGGCATGGTCAAAATGACCGCAGTTAGAGCAAATAAATTTTTCACCGTCACGAGATGATTTATCAATATGCCCACAGTACGAACACTTTTGTGAGGTGAATTGAGGTGAGACTTTAACAATTAGCACGCCTAACTTTGCAGCCACAACGTTAATTTTTTGAGTTAAAGAGTACCAGCTTGCATCAGCTATTGAACGGTTAAGTCCAACTTTGCGGGATTGTCCGTTTTTTGAATAGTTACCATTCTCATCTTTTTTAGGCTTGCACCGTGCTGACATTCCTTTGATATTTAAATCTTCCAGAATTACAGCGTCAGCGCGTTTAACAATTTTATTAGCAACTTGCCACTGATAAGCTTCACGGCGTTGTTTGATACGTTTATGTAGCCTACCAATACGGTTGTATGCTTTACGCTTGTTATTTTTACCTTTTTTACGAGATGCGCGACGAGAACGAACGCGCATTAATCTTTTAGTTCTTTTATTGGTATTAAATCTAGGATTATTTATCTGAGAACCATCGGAAAGATGGACTAACTTTGTTAATCCCAAATCACAACCAATTACTGTTTTAATCTCTTCTGGTTTTACCTCAACAGATTGGGGGATAGTTTTATCTTCAACTTTAATGCTGATATACCAACCATCAGCCTTTTGTCTAATAGTCGCTGACTTAACCTTAAAACCATCAGGGATACAGCGAGAATTATGATAATCAACCCAACCGAGACTCTTAATGTTTATACCAGTTGAGGTTATGTCTTTGTTCTCAATGTTGGTGATAGTGAAGCTTTTAAACTTACTTCTACGCTTGGGTTTTGGTCTACCTTTACCATTGCCAAAAAATCCGTCAAACGCATTATCTAGCCGCTTTACGTTTTGCTGTAGAGCAGTGCTGTTCACTCGCCTATACCAAGGTCGAGACTTTTTAAGTTCTTTGAGGTTAGCGTCTTGGATAGCTCCAGCAGAACGACGTTTTAACAATCCGGTTTTTTTGTCTGGCTTTTGGGTGTATACCTCGCCAGATGCACCGTTGCGAGAAATACAGCAAGTTAAAGGGCAATGGATAAGCGGAAAGTTTTTGCTAGTAGTCCAATCCTCCTGAGTTGCGTAGTATGTATAGTTTATATCTTTTAGGTTGTAGTTATACTGATGGTACATCATGTCTACCCAATTACTTAATTCTGTTGCTTGTTGCTTGGTTGGCTTCAATTTAAACACCATTCCCATCAGCACTTGACAATCACCTGCCGTGTTTATTACTTTTATTTATAAACACATGTTAGTACTTGTATTTGATTATGTCAACAAGTTATAGACACAAAAATACTTCTGTTTCTTTAATTAACTATCACTTTGTTTGGACACCAAGACGCAGAAAGAAAGTTCTTAAAAACCATGTAGCGAAGCGCTTAGAAGAATTGATTAGAATTATTGCTCAAGATTTAATGTGCAAGGTTATAGAGGTAGCAATTGAGCCAGACCACGTTCATTTATTTCTCAATTCACCACCCGACCTTGCACCAGATCAGTTGATGTTTAGGATTAAAGGTGCCAGCAGTAGATATTTGAGAAAGGAATTCCCAGACCTTAAAAAGATGCCTTCAATGTGGACTAGAAGTTATTTTGTGTCTACTGCTGGCAATGTATCATCTGAAACGATTGAAAAATATATTGCCGCGCAAGGTACTAGAAACTAAGAATCACGGCACTTAAAAGTGCCTATTCCAATTTCATCCCACGATTAAAAACCGTGGGCTTTCATTGTCATAAATTTTGTAATTTGAATATGAACCGTAACCCAACGTTATTCTTATCAATATTTACCTAAAATCATATATGTTGGGTTACGACACGATAAACAAAGATTGTTATTGCAAATAAAATTTACTCAAAGTGTCTAACCCAACCTACTTACTAATAATGACCAAAAAAAATTACAACGGTGACTGCTATTATGGCTTGGGTGGTAGAAAATTTATTGGTAATCCCAAACAACCTACTGTTACCGTCTGCCAATTAGAGGAAGGTGAGTACAAAAGTAGCTTATATAAAGGTGATGAGATAGTCCAATTAAAATTATTCCCAGATTTAAAATTAACTGCTGAAGAAATTTTTCAATCTGCTTATATTGAAAATAAGGTTAAAGGTTAAAGGTTAGGAGTGAGGAGTTAGGAGTTAGGAGTTAGAAATTCCCAATTCTCAATCCCCTATTCCCCAATCTCCTCCTCAACCACTTCTTTCCTATCGGTCAAGGGTTTAACAACTTTTGCTATAGCTTCCGAAATAAAAGCTTTAACAAATTCATCTCTTCGATTCAACTGAAACTGTCTTTGGACAACTTCCGTCATTCCCCCATCACCCCAATCTTGGTCGTGACGAAAATATTCAATAAAGCTTTTACCCGCAATTCTAGTTAAATAAGCTGCTGTTACTCCTTGAATTGCTTTCCCTAGCACTAGGGTTGCGACGTTTAACTGTAGCGCTGTAGAAACTAACTGTAAAGCACCCTTGACAATTCCCAAACTAGCTAAAGTTTTCGCAAGAGAAAGCGCTAATTCTCTTCCTCGTTCCATATTCAATTCACAACCGTAAACCCGTCCGATTTCTACGACCATTTGCGCGTTTACAGCAGCAGTTGCGAGCAAGTCCACTCCCGGTAAAGGTGTTACCGAAACTACACCGGCTCCAATCCATTGAAATCTATCTACAATTTTATTCGCTTGCCGACGACGTTGTGAATCGATAAGTTTTCTCGCTTCTTCTCCCAATCTTATTGATTGCAGCAAAATATTATCAGCTACTAAATCCTCTCCTTCTGCCCGTAATATTGCTGCCATCCGGCGTAACAAAGGTACAATTTCCGGCTCCGAACGAAATATATCCCCATTTTCTAACTCTACTTCTTGGGGATTGGCCGAAATTGCTACAACATCGTTTGTGGGAATAAACCCCCGAACTCGCTCGCGGAGTTTGGCTAAAATTCTTTGGGTATCTTCTTCTGTATATAAATCGGTTTTATTAAGTACTAATAAAGAACGTTTACCAATTTCGGCTAATGCTTTTAAAGGTTGGTATTCGGAACGTCGTAAATCGTTATCAACTACAAACAATAATAAATCCGCACTCGTAGCTAATTCCCTTGCTAACTGTTCCCGTTCAGTTCCCGCAACTCCCGCTTCCAAAATTCCCGGTGTATCGGTAATTAAAATTCTGCGCTCCATCCCCTTGAGACGCAAACAATAAGTTTCCCCAACGGTGGTAGTCCCCATCGGAGCATCAACTGTACCAACCATCCGTCCCATCACTGCATTTACTAAAGAAGTTTTCCCAGCACTTCCCGTACCGAATACCACTACTTGAATTTCACCACGCGACAAATTAGCTTCAATTTCGCGAGATTTACTCAGCAAAGCTTGACGAGAAACTTCATCTTGAATTTGAGAAACCTGTTTCCGTACAGCTTCCAAAGTTGTAGAAGCTGTTTCGCTTTTCTTTTCAGGAAGTTTGATTTGAGGACGATTACGATTTCTGCGTCGCTGTTCTCCAGATTGAATTTTTAAAACATAGTAAACAAAAGCTGCAATCAATGCTGCAACCAAAAGTACGAGTAAAAATAGCAGTAAATTACCCAAAAACGGGGAATATGATAATTGCCAATACAGCCGAGACAGCGAATCTATCAGCCACAGACTCAATCCGAGGATGACAATTAAACCGACAATTAAAGTAACTAAGCGGGATACAGGTATTTGGCGCATTTGGGATGGGGAATTGGGAATTGGTAACTGTTCGTCATTCCCTTATTAATAGAAGATTTTCAATCCAAAATCCATAACACGTTTAACCTTTGACCTTTGACCTTAGACCTCCAACCTTTAACCTGTATTAATGATTTTTATCTAATATAAACATGAAGGTAATTTTTAATAAATAGGGAGATATCAGGTTATGGGATTATTTGACCAGGTTCTTAATGCGGTGAATGACCCACAAACGCGAGGTAGCATGAACGATATTGGGGGTATTCTCAATACGGTGCAGCAGTTGAGCGGTAATGCAGGTACGGATTCTTCTAATATGCAATCTGCTATGGGTGTTGTGGGAAATTTTGTGCGTTCTTCTTTACAAGAAAAGCGAGTTACTGAAGGCGACCAGCAAGCTGAATCTATAGTAGACCAATTTAGCGGTACTTCTCCTAATTCTCAAGCTGTTAATACTCTTTTCTCTGGAGCTATGCAGCAACAGGTAGCCCAAGCTATTGCTCAGCGTACTGGATTGGATGCAAATATGGCTATGCAAATGTTGCCAATGTTGGTTCCTTTGGTGTTGAAATTCTTGCAGTCTGGTACTAATGCTCAAAGTCCTCAAGCTGGTAGAAATAACGTTCTCAGCAGTTTCCTCGATGCTGATGGTGATGGTGATGTTGATATTTCTGATGCTATGGGAATGGCTAGCCGTTATCTAGGACGATAGCTTCAGTTTTCACCCAGAGGATGTAGATCGTCAATTATCAGTTATCAATTATCAAGGTTAATTGGTAACTGCTAATTTAAATAGTTAGGAGTTCGGAGTTAGGAATTATACAAAGTTAAATAAAATAATTTTTGATTTGAGTCTTATTCAAGCTTTACTCAAATTGAATCAAAAATCCTTCACCTCAATAATATTATCTTTTCTACTCACTTCTACTCATTACTCATTACTCGCTACTCCGTGTTCCCTGTTATACCAGAATATTCCCTACAAAAACTCAAGCTATTACTAAATATTACCTTCCGGAATATTGACTAAAAGCATATTCAATTATATAAGCAATTCAATCAAGATTAGAAATAAGAAATATTTTATAAAATGAATTAGAAAAGCATTTATAAAAAGTTTGTTGTATAATTCTATTAAATAAATTTAAGACATAATTATTTTAATGCTGGTGAAGTAAAATCGGGATAATTGGTGTTAAATTGAGAAAGTTATTAATCCACCTTCGCTGAAAAGGCGATTATAGAAATCTGTATAGACATCTGTTAAAAATTGACGGGAAATGAAGCAAATGGGTGCAATTGTTTTTTTGCTCAAGAAACGTTTTTTTAAACCTTTAGCGTGCAAGGCGAGAAAAACGTCTTATAGCCTGTTTGGGTTAGCTAAAAATTGCCGCGCTACTTTAACAGAATCCGTACCATTTTTGATTGCCTGCGCGGTTTTTTTAAGTGTAGTTAGTTTACAAAGTCCGATATTATTGTTTTGCTTGCTTTTGGGTAGTTTAATGGCTGTTGTGATGCAGCAAGTTTCTTGGACGTTCGATTTACCGAAAGGTCAATTGATAGGACTGCAAATTTTGGCGATCGCACTCCTTCTAGCTGTGTTTTGGTTGGATTATTTTGCAGCACCAGCCCAAGCACAATTTTTCGGCAAAGCTGAAGATTTTTTCAAAAATACTTTAACTGAAGGCTCTAATGATTCGGGTACTAACAGTGCTGTAAGTTTAGTCTTTAATGTATTGCGAGCGCTTTATTTACTGTACATTGCAATTGCTTTAATCGGTGTAGTCAACGCAGTTCGTAAAGATGAAGACTGGCAAAATATTGCTAGAACTCCTTTATTAGTAGTTGTAGCGGTCACAATAGCCGATGTATTAACTGGTTTTATTATCGGAAGTTGAATCAGCGAACAGCGAGCAATTATTAACTAACCACTAACAACTAACAATTAACAACTAGTGGATAAAGACTTTAGACCGGTAAATCAAATTCTAGGAACACAACCTTCGTTAGGACCACTTCCAGCAGACCAAATATTTCCTTGGACGGTAATAGCTTTGGCTGCTTATTTTATTGTTAATGGAATTTTCGGAGGACTTTTTGATGATGATTTTCAAAAGTGGTTGTGGACAGTTTTGATTGCTGGTTGGGGAATGGGAACTTGGTGGATATTAACAGGTGGTAGAAGTTGGCGCTTTTTAAGCAAATTTATTGGTGTCCCCAGGTGGACGAGGGGAATTGCACGTTATCAAAGCTTTTTGTCAGTAAACCATGAAGCCAAAAATCGGCAAAAAAAGCGTCGCAAACGTCGCGGGTAGTAGTATTAGATTAACTCCTTTTGAGGATGCTTTACATCTCGCGACGATGTTAAAGATATCTCTTGATGGTCGAGATGTGGGCGGCTATATTTTAAACAAGGCTAATAAAAAAGACAGTTTTTGTTTTGTTTTTGGTTTCGATTGTCGGGGAATTCATACGACTTTAAGACCGGAACAGATTGATACTATTTGCAATAATATTGAAGCTGGATTAAAAGATGTTCCCGGTGGTGAGAAATTAACTTTTCATCTAGGGTCTTTCACTTCGGAAACCAGACGACAGCAGGAGTTAGCAAGTTTAGTTAAACAAGCTGCTTCTCCGAATATCAAATATTTATTAATGGCAGAACGTGCCAGAATTAGAGAATTAACTCAAAGCGGAATTCGTAAACCAAAATTTTTAAGAATTTACGTTACTTATACTGTCGAACCAGATAGCACTAATACCGAAGATTGGATAGAAAGGTTATTAGCTAAAGGTGAGAAATGGTGGTCAAATTTTAAAGGTGATTTATCTAGTTCGCAACATCAACGCATCGAAACTGTAGTTAGAAGCGCTTATAAACAAGGTTTTCGTCGTTGGGAACAGCTTCTATCTAACAAAATGGGTTTGGATATTAAACCCATGAATGCAAATCAACTTTGGGCTGAAATTTGGAGACGGTTTAACGATACTCAACCGATAGATATTCCTCAATTAGTAACTTTGGATGAGCGGGGATTACACGAACAGGTTTATTCCGACTTAGCTAGCACCAGGTTATTAATTGACAATCTCCACAGCACAACTTTGCTGATGGAAAAAGACGTACCATGCGCGGATAGAAGTTGGGTAAACGTCAACAATCGATACGTGGGTGCCTTGACTTTTCTGGAAAAACCCGGAGGTTGGCAGAATAAATCATCTCAATTACGCTACCTTTGGGAATTGCTTGCGAGGGAAACTGTTGTCGATACGGAAGTCTTTTGTCAGTTGAGTGCAGCGAATCCGGCGATAGTCAAAACTACTCTGCAAAGGGTTTTGAAGCAATCCAACATGACAGCAAGATTAGCTGAGGAGAAGAGCAAAACCATCGATGTCGGCGCTCAATTAAAGTTAAAAAAGTCTGTCGCGGCTCAAGAGCAGATATATGAGGGCGCAGTTCCAATCTATACCAGCGTTGTGATGTTAGTCCATCGCGATACCGTAGAGAAATTGGATGAAGCTGCGAGATATATCGAAAATAGTTTTCAACGTCCCGCTCAAGTCATCAGAGAAACCGAATACGCTTGGAAGATTTGGCTGCAAACTCTACCTATTGTATGGGAAGGTTTACTCGCAAAACCTTTTAATCGTCGTCAGCTTTATTTAACCAACGAGGTACCGGGTTTGATTCCCCTGGTGAAAACTCGGGAAGGTGACGGAAAAGGTTTTGAATTAATAGCAGAGGAAGGGGGAACACCAATCCAGCTAGATTTATTCAACCAGCATAAAAATTTAGCTTTATTTGCAACTACTCGTGCTGGTAAATCGGTGTTAGTTTCCGGGATTTTGACTCAAGCTTTAGCTCATAATATCCCGGTGATTGCTTTAGACTTCCCCAAACCAGACGGAACCTCCACCTTTACCGACTACACCGAATTCATGGAAGATTGGGGAGCATACTTCGATATTTCCAAACAATCGAATAATTTATTTGAACAACCAGATTTGAGAAGTTTGAGTTATGAAGAGCAGAAAGATAGATTTGGGGATTACGTTGCTTTTTTAGAATCAGCTTTGATGACCATGATTCTAGGTTCGTCTGGGGAAAGTCAACTTTTAACCCAGACAGTTAGGTCTGTGATTAACCTAGCCTTGAACGCATTTTTTAGCGACGAAGGGATTAGGAAGAGATACGAAAACGCGATAAGCGATGGATTTGGTTCCATAGCTTGGCAAAAAACCCCTACCTTAAAAGATTTTGTCACATTTTGTTCTCCAGAACATTTAAATTTAGAAACCCAGGGTGGGAGAATAGAAGATGCATTGAGTCAGATAGATTTGAGGTTGAGATTTTGGTTATCGAGTCGAGTTGGACAAGCGATTTCCGCACCATCAAGCTTTCCCACCGATGCTCAGCTATTAGTATTTGCATTAAGGAACTTATCCGATAGCGAAGACGCAGCGGTATTATCATTGAGTGCATATTCAGCAGCATTAAGAAGAGCATTGAGCAGTCCAGCATCGATATTTTTCATTGATGAAGCACCAATTTTGTTTGAATTCGACCAGATTTCCGATTTAGTAGGCAGAATTTGCGCGAATGGAGCAAAAGCCGGAATCAGAGTTATCTTATCAGCCCAAGACCCGGATACCATAGCCAAATCCAAAGCATCATCAAAAATATTGCAGAATTTAACCACCAGATTAATAGGAAGAATTCAGCCAGTAGCAGTAGATAGTTTTGAAAGCATTTTAAAATATCCCCGCGACATTATTAGTAGAAATGCATCAGAAAGTTTCTTCCCTAGAAAAGAAGGAGTTTATAGTCAATGGTTATTAGACGACAACGGAATTTACAGCTTTTGTCGTTACTACCCCGGTTACGAACAATTAGCAGTAGTAGCCAATAATCCTAACGAACAGACAGCAAGAAATCAATTTATGGAGACTCATGAAGATAAATATGAAGCAATTTCCGCATTTGCAAAACAACTGGTAGCTTCACTTAAAAATCAATGAACGGGGAACAGTGAATAGTGAACAGTGAACAGTGAGCAGTTATCAGTTATCAGTTATCAGTTATCAGTTATCAGTTATCAGTTATCCATTACCAATTAAAAATATGAAAAAAACAATTTTTATTACTCTTTCAATTACATTAATTGCAACATTCCCAGCAATCGCTCAAGTTGGAAATGTCTGGAGTGATTTTAAAAGTTATGCGAGTGATTTACAGCAATATTTAACAGATAATATATCGGATACTCAACCACTTGACTCGGAGGCTCAAACTGCAATAAATAGCTTTAATGGGGAATTAAATATTCCCAATCCGGTTGCTGTGAGAAGAAGTTTAAATGATGATATTACAATTAACTCTTTGTCAGATAACTTTGAAAATAATCCAGCGGTGAATGCGAAATTAGTCGGAAATCAAATTGATAGACAATTAACTCGTGCTGTAGCGGTGGGTGTATTAGGAGAAGAAGCACAAATACGTACTCAAATTAAGCTTGAAAATCTGGAAGAATCCCTGATTAGAACAAGCGACAGCATTCAAGAAATCAGAGAAAATTCGGCAAATGTTTTAGATGATATTACAGAAACTGCTGTAAATATTTCTAATCCACTATCACCATTACTCGGTCAGAGTCAATCAAGATTAATCGAATTGCAGTTAAAGAATATTGAAATAGAAAATCAACAATCAAAAATGATTGCTGAAGATTTGGGTCAAACAATACGATTAAATCATAATTTGCAGTATTCTAACTTGAATTTAGCTAATATTTCTCAAGAAATCGAAGAATTAAATCGCTCTAGAAGAGTAAATACATCTGCTGAAGCTGCAAGACTTTTAAGGACAACTTCTCAGGTTGATTTAAGTGGAAGGGGAAATTAGTTAGGAGTTAGGAGTTAGAAGTTAAAAAATATTTTGTTTTCTTTATTTATAAGGTGTGTTAGACGTACTGTTGATATGGCTGAATACGACAAATTTTATCCTTCTAACGCACCATCTGAGATTAGTTAACTATAAAAAATGTGGTTTTGTTTATTTATGATTACGAATTAAAAATAATTAATAATGGTGCGTTACGCTGTTGCGATAATACAACCTACAAAAATCTAAAATCTAAAATCCAAAAATGCTATTAGCACAACTTAGCATCAATGAAATTATAAATGAAGGAGCTACAACTGCCCAAAGTATCGCTGAAGGTTGGGATAATCAATGGGTCGATTTGTTGCAGAATAATACCGATACTAATTTATATGGAGCTTTAACAAATCTTGGCGTATTTTTCGCGGTTGGGACTCTATTAATTTTTATGATGCAATGGTTAAAAGATACTATAAATGACGATTATTCGCGTCCGATATCTGGTTTAATCTGGCCTTTTGTCGTAGTACTATTTTTAACCAATACCGGAAATGGAACTATATTATCAAATTTAACTTTGGGAGTACGAAATTTTGTAAATAGCATCAACGAACAAGTTGTAGAATCAGCAGACGTTAATCAAACTTATCAGCAAGCAATTAATATGAGTATTGCTGAAGATGTGGTAGGTTCGTTATTACGTCCTTGTCAATCTTTGAATGGAGAACAGCAAAGACAATGTTTTGTTAAAGCAACAGAAAAAATCGATATTTTATGGGAAGAATATAGAAACCTATACGGTGATGCACCTTGGATAACTAGATTAGAAAATCAGGTAAATCAAATCACTTTGGAAACAGGGGTTTTATCGGCAGAAGCATTTAATTCCTTAATTGGTTCCACCGTGCAAATTACCATCAAAAACTTTTTAATTTCCCTGCAATCGGCTTTCCAAAACTTGATAGAAGCTACAATGTTACTGATAGCAGCTTTGGGTCCATTAGCGGTCGGTGGTTCGCTATTACCAGTTGCGGGTAAACCAATTTTTGCATGGTTGACGGGCTTTTTCTCATTAGGAATTGCCAAAATATCCTTCAATATTATTGCCATATTAACAGCAGCAGTAATCATCAACGGCCCAGCCCAAAATCCCAACACTAACCCAGATTTAATGTGGTTTATCATCTTTCTGGGAATTCTCGCTCCAATCTTATCCTTAATAACAGCAGGAGCGGGAGGATTTGCAGTTTTCAGCGCTATTAGCAATTCCGCTTCCTGGGTTAAATCAATCAGTTAACAGTTATCAGTTATCAGTGAACAGTGAACAGTGAACAGTTATCAGTTATCAGTTAGAGATTAATAAAATTAGGATATCTTGTTTACTAGAAACAAATTTTGATTGCAAAACTTATAATTAAATACTATTTAATGACAACTCCTAACTCTTAACTCCTAACTCTAAAACCTTTGACCTTTAACCTTTAACCTTAAAATGGTTCGTTTACTTGAAAAACAAAAACGAAAAACAAATCTGTTTGTCACCCTAGCTGTTGCGACCTTTGGTTTACATTTATTAACTTTACTTTTATTAATTATCCAAGGGTTGACTATTCGTCAATTAAGTATACAAAAACCTCCTACTTTTGTAGAGTTAGTTGATGGAAAACCTGTAAATAATCAAAATGAATTACAGCGAAAACCCGAAGCTATTCAAAAATTCGTTAGTCAAACGATGAAATCAATGTTTGAATGGTCGGGTAAATTACCGATACAGAATTTAAATCAAGCGAATAATCCTAAAAAAGATGTAGGAATATCGATTAGAACCCTTCGGGGTGGAAGCAAAAAAGTTACTACAAGTAGTTGGGTTTCAAGCTTTGCTTTTTCGGAAGATTTTCGCAAAGGTTTTTTGAGTACGGTAGCAGAATTAACTCCACCAGAAGTATTTTCTAGTAATTCCAATCAAGCAATTTTAGCAGAACTAAACATTACTAGAATCTATCCCCCTCAAGAGATTGAACCCGGTAAATGGAGAGTGGGAATGGTTGCAAATTTGGTTCAGAAACGAGGTAAGGATAAACAAATAGTTACACCTTTTAATAAAGATATTTTCGTCCAAGCTGTAGATAGTTTTAATTATCCTATTGCGACAAATCTTACCGACTTACAAAAAGCAATTTACAAAACTCGTAGCGATAAATTAGAAATTTATGAAATCCGAGAATTATGTTTGACCGACAAATACGATAATCTAGCTACAGATGGATTCAATCGCTGTAAGAATCGATAAAAATTTAGTGGTTTAAGTATTTGGGAATGGGGAACAGTAGATGAACAAAATGAAAGTATATTATTACCAATTACTAATTACCAATTTTAAATGCAAACCTTAAACACAGATAAAAATCAAACTAACATCGTTCCTTTGTTTGCAATTGGAACATTTGGCTTGCATTTATTTACTTTGCTTTTGTTGATGTTCCACGGTGGAATGTTACAGCAAGTTAAGCGTAAATCTGTACCCCAAACTTTGATACAGTTAAAGGATGGACAAGTTATAACTGCCGATGCAAAAAATAGTTTAGAGCGAAATCAACAAACAATTCGTCGTTTTGTAGGTGAAGCTATGACTTTGATGTTTACTTGGTCTGCAAAGCAATCTTCTACGGTAGTTTGGGATGTGACTTCTGATTTATTTAGAAATGATTTTAGACGCGAATTCGCTCAAAATTTCAATACTTTTGAATTAGAAAGTCCCGAACAAAACGTTTTAGTAATTCAAAATATTTCCAAACCAGAGGTGATTGCAGATGGTAAATGGAAAGTGAATATTTTTGCTCATCGTTTAATTTTTACTCGTGGTGATAGTTTAGGTAAATCAATTCCTTTTAATAAACAGATTTTAGTTGAAGCTAAGGACGAAATAACTCCTCTACCTCGGTTTTCAACTCCTTTAAATTTAGCAGTTTACAGACTGGGAGAAGCAAGAATGCAAATTTATAATATCTGTGATATTGAAGATAAAAATTGTGCGATTAAGAAATAGAAAAGAGACAAATAATACTAATAGACTACACTATTTACTTGGGAGCATCCCAGTTTTGCAAATTCACCAAAATATTGATTGTCATTGCGAATGGAGCGCAGCGGAATGAAGTAATCGCAATAACTAGGCTTTGCGATTGCTTCGCTTCATTTCATTACGCTCGCAATGACAAATTATATTTTTCCACATTTGGGATGCTCCCATTTACTTAGACTTATTATATTTCTCTAATAAATACATCGGAATATCTTCTCATTGAATTTTAATGTAAACTGGCTGAATAAATATTATGATTTTTATCTCGTATATTTAGAAAAACATTTTACTTTTTTAATTGATTAAAAAACTCTTTGCTACTCCCTATTTCCTAATTCAATATCATGACCAAATATTCAACATCATCCCGAGACAACGAAACAGGACTGACCGAATGGGAATCCCGGATGGCTAAACTAGTGGGTTTCGATGAATCGATTCCCGCAGATATAGAAGATTCATCCGCAACAAATATTGATAATTCTCAACCACAAACAGACGAACCAAATTCCAACATTACCCAACAACCGCTTTCTGCAAATCCTTTTGCAAAAGCAAGTCTGGTTGGTGTTGGGACTTTGGCTGTAGTTATGTTTGCTGGTGGATTTTTATCTCAAATGATGAGTAACGATAAACCACAACTGACACAAAACGCTATCCGGAGTACAACACCAATACAACCAAAAGCAAAACCCCGTGTCGAACAGTTACAAGAAGAAGTCGAGGGATTAAAAACCAGACTAGCGCTTTCACAACAACTCGATGCTGTAAAAGCTGCACAGGAAAAGTTGAGAATGGTTAAACCCACACCATCAACACCCAGAGTTGCGACAAAACCGACTCCTCAACCAAGACCCCGTATTTCTCGAATATCTCGGTCGATGGTTCCTCCCAGACCTCAACCTCCACAAGTACGAATTGTTGAGGTACCGAAAATAGTTCAAGTTGACCGTAAGGTAAACCGACCACAACCCAAACCACAGCCAAAACAAGAACCAATACCAGTACTACCTCAAATCGTACCTCCACCAGAACCACCCATACCTCAACAACCATTAGTCGAAATTGAACCACCACCACAACCCAACCCGATGCAAGAATGGGCTAGGTTGGCAAAGTTGGGTAGTTACGGACAAGTATCTATCGGTGAAAATCAGACTGTTAGCAATCGAACATCTCCTCGGGAAGCAGAAGTAGAAAGAGAAGTTAGAGAAAGAGAAACTGAAAGTAAACCAGAAAGGGAGATACCGAGCCGTAGAGCCAGCGCATCCAGCAGACTAAACTCCAAAACCATACCAGTAGGTAGTAGTGCTAAAGCCGTATTAGCTACACCTGTATATGGTGAAACTACTAAATCACGCAGAGGTCGAGAAGAACAAGAGAATAATAACGTTTACGTAGTGCGTTTAAAACAATCCTTAAAAGCCACAGATGGTACCACAGCAATACCCAAAGGAAGTCAGATATATACAAAAGTTGACTCTATTTCAGAGAGTGGATTGATGCAGCTAGAAATAGTTAAATTAACAATGCGAGAAAACGGGGAAATGATAGAAAAAACCATACCTCAGAATTCGCTAATGATTCGCGGGAAAAAAGGTAAACCATTATTAGCCAAACAATATAACAATAATAGTTCATCAGTAGCCCGTAGAGATGCAATATCTTTTATTGCAGGGGGGGTTGGTAAAGCAGCAGAGTTAATCAACCGTAACGAGTCTGAAGTAGTAACAGGTGAAAATGGCACAGTAGCTGTCACAAATGTCAACCGCGACCCCAGTTTAGCGGCCGGTATATTAGAAGGTGGAACAAAAACTGTAGTCCCGCAAATATCCCGTCGAAATCAAAGAGCCATTTCTCGAATGTCCCGTAAAACAAATATTTGGTATCTACCTGAAGGGAAAGAAGTTGAGCTATTTGTTAATCAAGAAACGCGGATTTAAAAAAATTGGTAATTGGTAATTGGTAATTGGTAAATAAACAATTTCTACACCCTCTTCCCCCTCTTATTTTCTCTATATGCAAAACCGTTTTAAACTTCTTAAATTCGCTTCTCAATTTTTCTCTGTAACGAGTATAATCATGGCGGGTGCTGTTTTTGCGAATAATGCTGTTTTGCGCTCAATTTTTTCTTGTCAAGCGCAGGGTTTGGGGGGTGCAATTCCTACTATTAAAGTGTGGTATCAACAAGGTACAAATTTAAGCTTTATTCCCGCTGGAGAAACTATTAAAAAAGTATGGTTAGATGATCCATCGCAGGTTACTTTAGATTTTGATGGCCCGATGTGCGTCCAATTTGGTGAAGAAAGCGCTGATACCGGAGATTGTGAAAATTCCGCAGCTAGTGTAATTCATCTCAGAAGAATCCAAAAACTTGATATCCCCGGACTTCCCGATACTGATAACACGCTGTTAACAGTAATTACAGAAGGTAACGGGAAAAAAAGACTTTATACATTCCGAGTAATTTATCAAGAAGGTAGTCCTGAATATAATACTTTAGCTGTATTTGAAGACCCACCTAATTCTGGAGAAAATCCCTGTGTAAGAGTCGAACAGTAATCAATTATCAATTATCAATTATCAGTTATCAGTTACCAATTTTCACCGGTCGGGTGTGGATCATCAATTATCTGTCTTGGATTTGCTCCAGATAGGGAGACCCCAATTACAGCTTCAGCATCTTCTAGTGTCGTATCATGAAGCAATAACTGTTTTGTTTTAAGACAGGGAAATGAAGTTGAATCAAAATCTTTGTTTATAAAAGAAACTCTTTCTAAATACTTATCAATATTATTTGTAAACAAGCAAAGCAGTTAAAACGCAATTCTCTAAAATCATCTAAACTCAAAGTGTCCGCTCACTGATAAATATTAAATGTCTCGCTGGTTCAATACTGCTGGTCCATGTAAACCAAACAAGCACTATATGCTCCCAGCTACTAGTCGCTTACCAGACCTAGAAACCATTATCGAACAAGAAAGTTATTTTGTCGTCCACGCTCCCCGACAAACCGGTAAAACAACCGCAATGCTAGCACTCGCGAAACAATTAACCGACAGCGGACGCTATGCTGCTGTGATGGTATCGGTGGAAGTGGGAAGTGCTTTTAATAATAATGTAGATGCAGCTGAATTAGCAATTTTAGGTTCTTGGAGAAATACAATTGAAGATAATCTTCCGAAAGAATTACAGCCTCCTACCTGGGTTTATAATGCTCCCGGACAAAGAATTAGCGAGAATTTAAGAGCTTGGTCGCGAGCAATCGAGCATCCATTAGTACTATTTATCGATAAATTTGATTCTTTGCAAGACCAAACCTTGGTTTCGGTTTTACGACAGTTAAGGTCTGGTTTTCCTAGTCGTCCAGAAAACTTTCCTTCATCTGTAGGATTATTTGGCTTACGTGATATTCGCGATTGTAAACTTGCTTCTGGTTCACTTAGTTTTTTTAATATTAAATCTTGTTCTATTAATCTAAAAAATTTCAATCAAGAAGAAGTAAAAGAATTATATCAGCAACATACAGAAGAAACAGGACAAATTTTTACTCCAGAAGCAACAACAACAGCATTTGATTTAACACAAGGACAACCTTGGTTAGTAAATGCATTAGCTAAGGAAATTGTAGAAAAAATGGTTAAGGATAGAAATATTCCGATTACTCAAGAGCATATTTTAGAAGCCAAAGAAATATTAATTGCTCGTCAGGATACTCATCTCGATTCCCTTGCAGAAAAACTCAGAGAACAGCGAGTTAAAAACATTATTGAACCAATATTATCCGGACAAGCATTAGGTGATACTCCCAACGATGACCGACAATATTTAATTGATTTAGGATTATTACGACGCGACCCAGCAGGAGGACTAGTAATTGCTAATCCGATTTACCGGGAAGTAATTCCCCGCGTTTTAGTACAAGGAACCCAAGATAGTTTACCTCTTATTAGTCCCAGTTGGTTAACTCCTGAAGGTGAATTAAACAAAGATGCTTTATTAGAAGCATTTATTAAGTTTTGGTGAGTCCAGTTGCGGTGGACGGGTTCCCCGGCATAAGCAAACTGGCGAACCCGAAGGGAGACAGCATGGAGAACCATTATTAAGAAGTACCAGCTACCATGAAATTGCACCACATATTGTATTAATGGCTTTCTTACATCGAGTTGTTAACGGTGGTGGAACATTGGAAAGGGAATATGCAATTGGTAGTGACAGAATGGATTTATGTTTAAGATATAAAAGCGTTACATTAGGAATAGAATTGAACGTTTGGCGTGAAAAGAAACGCGACCCACAAGCAGAAGGAATTGAGCAGTTAGAATCTTATTTAGCTCGTTTGGGATTGAATGAAGGTTGGTTATTTATTTTTGATAGACGTAAAAATGCTTTACCAATTGAAGAACGTTTGTCTACAAAAGTTGTGAAAACTGAAAAGCGACGAGATATTACTGTGATTCGGGCTTAAAGAAATTAACAATCTTTGTAGGGTGTGTGACGGTCACGGAATATTTATTAGATAATTGAATAATTACAAAATGCCGTCACGCACCATTCAAGGTTATTTTGAAGTTCGTAGGTTGGGTTAGACACGCAAATAAATTTGATTGAAAACGATAACTTTTAATCGTGTCGTAACCCAACATTATCTATGGTTGTTTAAAATGCTGATGTTGGGTTACGGTGCAATTTCTAATTCCTTGTTTGAAAACCATATTCATAAAAGCACCTAACCCAACCTACAATTACTTTGAAATCATTAATGAGTCGTGTCATCATTTCATATCCTTTGACCATACTATCGGCATTACGAGCGCGATTTATATAAGTGTGGCTACCCAGTATTTGTTCGTGAAACGTTACTGTTGAAACAGCAAAATCTGAGAGCGGGTATTGAGCAATTTTAGTCGAAAGATTGACATAATCCTGACCTGTTTGACGCTGAATAATGCTTAAATGGTCAGTATCCAAAAGATATTTCATAACTCATCTTCTTCAAGGATAGATTCATCTCCTTGACGAATTGCTCTACCATAAGCAATTATTTCTTCAAAAGCAGGTTCATCTTTAAAAGACCCTGTAATTTGTTGCAGCCAATTAGTTGATTGAGGAGCAGCGACTTGCTTCTGTAATTTGGCTATAGCTGCTTCTACTGCTGCGAGTCTTTTTTCTAAAGAAGTATTGGTTGTCATTGTATTTTTATTAATCTATCTTTTTTATCTTAAATTGGTAGGTTGGGTTAGACACGCAAATTAATTCAATTGAAAACAATAACTTTTAATCATGTCGTAACCCAACATTATCTATGGTTGTTTAAAATGCTGATGTTGGGTTACGGTGCAATTTCTAATTCCTTGTTTGAAAACCATATTCATAAAAGCACCTAACCCAACCTACAATTATCCAATTACTAATTACTTATTTACTGCGATTTTTTATCTTTTCTAAATTGCGAAATGGTGCGTTATGGCATTTTCAAAATGACTCAATAAAAATCAAAATTATTCAAGCCATAACACACCCTACAATACTGCTCACTGCTAACTGTTAACTGTTAACTGTTTAAATTTCTCATCTTCCGCAATCCCTTCAAAATCCGGGTCGTTGACAGCATCTTCTCTATACTTTTCATTCAATTCAATCGCTTTTTTCAAGTCTTCTATTGCTTCATCAACTTTACCTTGATAGCTATAACTAATGGCTCGATTGTAAAAAGCGCTAGCATAATTCGGGTCTAATTCCAAGGCTTTCTCAAAGCTTCTTAATGCTTCTTCGTCTTTCTCCAATTCAATCAAAACATAACCGCGTTTATCCCAAGCTTTAGGAGTAGGGTACAAGGTAATTGCTTTATCAAAGGAAGTCACAGCGTCTTCGTAACGTTCTAACATTTCTAAAGCCATACCGCGATTCATCCAAGCTGTAGCGTTACTCGGTTCGACTTCTACTGCTTTATCAAAGGCTTGAAATGCATCTTCGTGACGCTGTAATTTACCTAAAATTACTCCTTTATCAACCCAAGCTTGATAGTAATCGGGTTTGATTTTTAATGCTCTATCAAAACCAGCGATTGCATCTTCGTAACGTTTAATTCTTCCCAAACACATTCCTAAAACAAACCAAATTTTTTCGTTATCGGGTTGTTTCTTGACGACTTTACCAAAAGCGGAAATTGCACCTTCATAACGCTTCATTTCCATTAGTGCTAAACCGCGATGATACCAGCTATCTCCATGATTTGGATTAATTTCTAATACTTTATCAAAAACTGCAATTGCATCTTCATAACGTTTGGATTCAAATAAGGTTAAAGCTAATTGATACCAAACTTTTTCGTTTTCGGGCTGTACTTCCAAAGCTTTATTATAAGCGTCGATAGCCGATTCATAATCACCAGCCTTAAAGAATTCATCACCTTGAGTCACAAATTCATCGACATTAACAAATAACTGGGGATGATTGGATTTTAATTTTTCAATTGGTTCTATTACCTTCTCTAGCTTCTGCAAGATTTCACCAACAGCATCAGAAGCTATTTCGCTTGGTGTTATTTCGGAAAGCTTTTGTAAAATTTGCTTTTTCTCAGATTCCGCATCTGTTTGAACCAACTTTAATTGTTCGCTTAAAGTAGATTCCAACTTATCCAATTTATCCAAACTCGAATCCTTACGAGCGGTAATTTCCGATTGTAGAGCAGCGAGTTGTTCTTGAGCGGAATTTTCTAACTTTTTCAAAGATTCCAAAGTTTGATTCTGCTGAGATTCAATTCGGGGAGTAGATTCGGAAATTTTAGAATTAATATTTTGCTCTAAATTTTGCAGTAAATCCTTAGCCGAATCCTGACGATTTTGTACCTCAGATTGAAGAACAGCAAATCGCGATCGCAAATCTGTTTCGAGTTGGGACAAGCTTTGTAGAGTTTGCTGTCTTTGTTCTTGAATACCGGATTGCGATTCTTGCAATTTTGCAGTCACGGAAGTTTCGAGGTTAACTACATTATTTTCGGTTAAATTAACTTGTTCTTGAATCAAATTCTGAGCTTGTTTCAACTCAGCGTTAATTTCATCCCGTAATTTCTCCAGATTTTCTAGAGTTTCATCCTTATATTTACCAGCTTTTTCTCTAGCATCAGCTTCAATGTCTTCCAACCGAGGAGCAAAATCGGATTCTAATTTTTGTAATTGCTCTAAGATACCATCTCGCTGTTTCTGAGCATCTTGTTGAAGCTGAGATAACTGATTGCTAAATTCCGATTCGGTTCCAGCAAACCTTTGTAAAGTACCGTCCTTCTGAGTTTGTAAATCGGTATGTAATTGTGAAAGATGGGAAGCAAATTGATTCTCGGAAAGCTTTAAATTTTCGATAATCGCATCTTTTTGGCTTTGAACGTGAGCAAGAATCGCGGAAAGTTGAGGAGCAAAATTAGCTTCTTGCTGTTGTAAATTCTGTAAAATTTGCTGTTGTTGGGCTTGAGTCGCCGATTGCAACTGGTGTAACTCGGTGGTAAAATCGGTTTGCGACTGTTTAATATTTTGAACCGTTAAATCCTTGTGCTGTTGTAAATCAGCTTCCAACACATTTAACTTGGGTTTAAATTCAGCAGAAAGACTTTGTAGAGAAACCAAAATCAAATCCCGTTGTTGCTCAGCTACAGATTGCAATTCCTTTAATTCACTAACAAAATCAACCTGTGAGTGCTTCAGGTTTTCTATCACATCATCCTTCTGCTGCAAAACATCCGATTGCAAACCTTTCATCTGGGGAACAAACTCAGCACTTAAGCGTTCCAAATTTTGAATAATCGAATTACCTTGTTGCTGAGCGTTAGATTGAACCTCCGATAGCTTACCAGTAAATTCAGTATCCAACTTATTCAAAGCTTGCTTAAAAACAGCAATTTGCGATTCAATTTCTGACAAAGCTTGTTGTTTCGACGCTGATAAATCGGAAACTAAAACCGATAAACCTTCTTGTTTACTGCCAATATCTTCACTTAAAACCTTAGCTTCTTGATTCAATTCATCAACAGAATCTTCCGCTTCCTCAATGAGTTTTTGTACCTGCTTATTAGCACTAGCAATCTTCGCTTCTAAATCACCCAACTCCTTAAAACGTGCAGTTACTAAATTTGTAACTTCTCGAAACACAGCACGTCTTAACAAAAATATAGAAATAATCATCCCAATCATTAATACGACTAACGTAGCGAGAAGCGTATTAAATAAGAAAGTAGTTTGATTAATATTTTTATCAGTTTTTTGCAGTTGTTGCTCCAACTGGTCAATCTGCTGTTCCGTCGAAGCTTGAGCAATCACATAATTATCAGTAGGTTTCGCTTCAGCTACTCCAACAGACATTAAAAGGGTTGAAAGCATTATATTGCCGAACGAAACCAGAGCAAATACCTTTGAATTAAAGCCTTTCACAACTCCCTTCCCTTGTCTGTTGGTAATTAGTTAACGCCTATATGATAGCGGGTTTTGACTGTTGTGTGGGAATCGGGGATTGGGAATTGGGCATTAGGGATGTGAATATAATTGTAGGGTAGCATCCGACAAAAAATTTCTTATAATTCAATCCGAATAGTTTTAATCCCATCTTCCACATTTATATCGACAATTTGCGGTTTTTTTTCTCTAGGTAAAACGCTTATTTCTCCACCGCTTTCTAATCGTGCAATTTCAACTTGAGAAACTTCGGTTAATTTAGCTTGAGAGCGTAAAGATGATTGTAAATCTTTTTCGCTCAGATGACTCTTCCGCATATTTGTATAATTAATTTCCCCATCCCGAATTAACACCCGAGAAGAACCTTTAATTATTTGTTCTACACCAGAAAAATGAAATGAAATTCCTGCAAATATCCAGTGCATTCCCACCAATACAAACCCAGCACCGATAGTAGGGAAAAAAGGTGCAGAACCATTAATAGTACGACTTAAAGTAGAACCGAAAATAATACTCAAAATCACATCAAAAGCAGCATGTTTACCAATAAATCTTCTATCTCCCGCAACCCTAACCATTATCCACCCAGCAATATAAATTACCGCCGCTCTCAACCCCATCTGCCATAAATTTAATTCCTTTACATCCAATCCCAAAGCAGAATTAATCCCGTTCCCAATTACCTCAAACATTGCCAATTACCCATTACCAATTACCAATTCGCAAATTTTTTAATGCAACGTCACATCATCAATAAGCGTCTCATCATCCAAACTACTAGCTCGATTAGTAGTCAAAGTAGAACAAATAGCATCCCAAGTCCAACCATCATTTTCTACTAATGCTAAAAGGAATCTTCTACGTTTAGTAATCACCTTTGTTCTTTGCCAAAATTCTTCATCGCTTACAGTCGGAATACCTTTATTACGCAACAATTCCAAAGAAGGAAATTCTGGATTGCGAGAAGCTGGTTCTAAATAAGCTGATTTAAGAGTTTTCAAAAAAGCTGCACTAGCTCTTCTTGCAGTACCTAAAGCAGCAGGGTCTGGTTGATATTTATCTGGAATTGCGTACTGTAGTAAAGTAAGAGCTTCATCTAATGCAACTAAACTTAAAGCCAACGACCTGGCTCTTTCTACGCTGTGGAAATAATGCAAAATTGGATATGCTAAATGCTTTTCTCCTTGCTGGGTTAAAGTTGGTGTTAAAGAACTTAAATGTGAAGACAATTCTCCAAAATCTTGACCGTTCCAAGCCCTAACTAAAATTTCGTCTGCGGTTCCTCCTAACGAAGATAAATAGGTTGCAAAAGCGCGTTTTTCAGAACCTGCTGAAACAATCGGTAACAGATAAGCAATACTCAACGTTACTAAAAAGAAACCACTTGCTGATGATATAGCTGTGGCTATTTGCCAAACTTTTCCTTGAGCTTGATAGTCTCCCATTCCTAAAGTAGATACTGTATAGCCAACAAAATAAATTCTTTCCCAAATATCTGCCGGTATTTTAGAAGAAGCATTTACAACAGCAGAATTTTCAGCACAAAATAAAAATGTCCAGCCGACCCAAGTTAATACATACCAAGCTAAAGCTATACCAGCTAATAACACTAAACCTGTAATTGATAACAGTCTGTGACTGGATTTTCGATGGTGAATTTGCAATACTATCCACCATACTCCGCTAGAAAATCTACTGGTAATTGGTCCTCCCCCTCCAACAGTTAAAGTAGTTATCAATACATCGAGAGTTACAATGGCAAGTATTAATATTCCTACTATAATCAGTAATGTTGTCATCATTTTTAAATCATCATATACGGCTTTGAATACTCTTATTTGAGGTATTATTAAGCTTTCAAAAACTTATAATTGCAGCATTTTAGAGCATATTTATGTAATAGATAAATCTGCTGATACCTGAATTAACTGCAATTCAAATGCAGCATTATTGGAGAGATTTTTTCTTTGTTAATGCACGTAAACAGTAACTATACATTTAATAACAGTAATTCAGTCATTTATGCCTCTACCTAAAGAGTACTGTTTTAAATATGAAGCAAATAATTTATACAAATAATTTTACTCGACACAAATACTGCTCTCATCAAAACAATATAGGTCCGATGAAGTATCCTGATGTAAAGATAATTTAAATTTGATTATAAAGACGGAATTCACACCATAATAACGAGCGTAAACATCCATCGGTTATTGGCTCGAAACAGCTACAATACCTATTGATTGCAATATAAGCGATAGAATATTGAAATTTTATGACTGCTGCTACAACTGTAAAAACTGATTACGAAGCGATAATTGGTCTGGAAACCCATTGTCAACTCGCTACTAAAACTAAGATTTTCTCCGATAGCTCTACAGAATTCGGTGCTGACCCGAATACCAATATTGACCCGATTTGTATGGGTTTACCTGGAGTATTGCCGGTACTCAATGAAAAGGTATTAGAATATGCCGTAAAAGCAGGTTTGGCTCTCAACTGTCAAATCGCAAAATATTCTAAATTTGACCGCAAACAGTATTTTTATCCCGATTTACCCAAAAATTACCAAATTTCTCAATTTGATTTACCCATTGCAGAACACGGTCATATTGAAATTGAGTTGGTTGATAAAGATGGTAACGCTACTCGTAAAAGAATTGGTGTGACTCGTTTGCATATGGAAGAAGATGCAGGAAAATTAGTTCACGCTGGTAGCGACCGTTTATCCGGTTCGAGCTATTCTTTGGTAGACTACAATCGAGCCGGTGTTCCTTTGGTGGAAATCGTTTCGGAACCCGATTTGCGTTCCGGACAAGAAGCTGCTGAATACGCTCAAGAGTTACGCAGAATTGTCCGTTACCTCGGTGTCAGCGACGGTAATATGCAGGAAGGTTCCCTACGTTGCGATGTCAATATTTCTGTTCGTCCCGTCGGACAGAAGGAATTCGGCACAAAAGTCGAAATTAAGAATATGAACTCGTTCAGCGCTATTCAAAAAGCCATTGAATACGAAATTGAACGTCAAATCGAAGCGGTTGAATCCGGTGAACCAATAATTCAAGAAACTCGTCTTTGGGAAGAAGGTTCTCAACGTACTATTAGTATGCGGGTTAAGGAAGGCTCTTCCGACTATCGTTATTTCCCCGAACCCGATTTAGCCCCAATTGAAGTTAGTGAAGAACAGTTGAAAAGGTGGGAAAGCGAGTTACCCGATTTACCCGCGAAAAAACGTCATGATTACGAAACTGAGTTAGGACTTTCTGCTTACGATGCGAGGGTTTTAACTGAAGAACGTGCTACAGCTGAGTATTTTGAAGCTGCTGTAAATAAAGGAGCTAATTCAAAATCCGCAGCGAACTGGATTATGGGAGATATTGCTGGTTATCTCAACAAGCAAAAGCTGAATATTTCTGAAATTAAATTAACCCCCAGCAATTTAGCTGAGGTGGTGAAGTTAATTGACAAAGGTGAAATTAGTAACGCTAAAGCAAAGGAGAAACTACCAGACCTACTTGAAGGTAAAGCTCCTAAAGATATTTTTGCTGGTGAAAAACTAATTACCGACCCAGCAGTACTAGAACCCCTCATCGATGAAGCGATAGCTGGGAATCCTAAAGAAGTCGAAAAATATCGCAGCGGTAAAACCAACGTTAAAGGTTTCTTCGTCGGACAGGTTCTCAAGAAAACCGGAAAACGAGCTGACCCCAAATTAACTAATCAGCTAGTAGACAAGAAACTCAAAGCTTTGGTTGAATAGAACCTGATGTAGAGACGTTGCATTGCAACGTCTCCTTAAATTTATGAAATACCTGCAAAGTTTTCAAACACTTATACTGCCTAATTTTCCACCTCTACTTGATTAAATACACAACCATCAATAAGCAATATCAAGTATTTATACGGTTTTTTTTACAAAATCTTTATCACAAATCTTAAAAAGGGGTTTCGCCCCCCACCCCTAAGATGCTATATTATGTTAAGTAGATGCACCCTGATGATCCGGAGAGCTGCCAAGTAGCTCTCCGTTTTTTTTGACGATTTATACTTAGTCCCTATAATCGCATTTTTGAAGCTATTTTAGGTAGCGTTACCAATTAGATACCTAAAACTTCAAGTATTGAATTTTATCTCTTAAAAGAATATTTCCGATAAAAAAGTTTTGCAAAGGGGTATTATCCCTCATGCCATAAATGGTAAACTATGATAATCAGATGCACCCTGATGTTTGGAGAGCTACTTTAAATAGCTCTCTTTTTTATTTTTTTTATATTTAACCCTAATTTCTTCACATAATTTTCATGACTTTAGCAATGAGGGGTATCACCCCTTCGACAAATAATGATATACTATGTTAAGTAGATGCACCCTGATGATCCGGAGAGCTACCCAAGTGGCTCTCTTTTTTTTATTATTTTTTTCGCCTCTAGATAATAATACAGAGAAATAAAAGAAAATTGCTTTACCAAAATTTAATCAAAAATTAACTGAGGGGCATAACCCCCTAGGCAAAAAATGATATACTATGTTAAGTAGATGCACCCTGATGATCTGGAGAGTGGCCGAACGGCTCTCTCTTTTTTTTGTGTGTTTATACGGTATTTCAGGTCAAAGGTTAAAGGTTAAAGGTCAAAGGTTAAAGTTCAAAGGTCATTAGATTTATAACTCCTAACTCTTAACTTCTAACTCCTAACTTTTTTAATTATCCAATGCCCAATCTGCATTAATAACTAATAAGTTACCACTAAGGGCGAACTAATAATTGATATAATCCCCTCTGATTGCAGAGAAGCAAATGCGGGGGGAAGGACAATGAGTGAATGGCAGGAAATAAGTGGTGGTGTTACGGCTCCTAGAGGATATAAAGCAGCCGGAATCGCTGCTGGACTAAAGCCTTCAGGTGCTATGGACTTAGCGTTAATTGTTTCAGATGTGGAAGCAATAGCTGCTGGTGTGTTTACAATGTCTCAAGTAACAGCGGCTTGCGTTGATTATTGTCGTCACCGATTATTATCGTCTTCGAGCGCTCGCGCAATTCTCTGCAATGCGGGACAGGCTAACGCTTCTACGGGTAAACAAGGTTGGTTGGATGCGGTTGAAAGCGCGATGATGTTGGCTCAAGCGCTTAATATTTCTTCAGATTCTGTTTTACTTGCTTCCACTGGGGTAATCGGACAAAGAATTAGGATGGATGGTTTGAAAGCAGGTATTCCTAAGTTGGTAGAATCACTTTCGGAAACTGGTTCCGATGCAGCAGCAAAAGCAATAATTACAACCGATTTAGTCACAAAATCCATTGCTTTGGAAACAACTATCAATGATAAACCCGTAAGAATTGGTGGAATCAGTAAAGGTTCGGGAATGATCCACCCAAATATGGCGACAATGTTGGCGTTTGTGACCTGCGATGCTGCGGTTTCTCCTGCATTATGGCAAGAAATGCTCGGTCGTGCTGCTGACAAGAGTTTTAATGCAATTACCGTCGATGGGGATACCAGTACTAATGATAGTTTGATTGCTTTAGCTAACGGACAATCTCGCACTCCAGCAATTACAGAAATGGGTGCAGAAGCGAAGAAATTAGAAGCAATGTTGACCGAAGTTTGTCAGTATTTAGCCAAAGCTATTGCTCGGGATGGTGAAGGAGCAACTTGTTTGATAGAAGTACAAGTGAGCGGAGCAACTAGCGAGAGAGCAGCTTTACAAATTGCTAAAACCATTGCTGGGTCGTCTTTAGTAAAATCTGCAATTTTTGGCAGAGACCCAAATTGGGGAAGAATCGCAGCTGCTGCTGGACGTGCTGGTGTACCTTTCGAGCAGAGCGATTTGAGAATCAAACTGGGGGATTTCTTATTAATGGAACAAGGACAACCCCAACAGTTTGAGAAAAAAGCAGCCAGTGAATACTTGAAACAAACAGCAGATGAATCTTCTTTACCAAAGGATGTTGTCGCTACGAATAACAGTAACGATTTGACCGTTGATAGAGATAAAGTCAAAATTCAAAGAGTAGATAATCCGGTGATAATTGAAGTTTGTGTCGGTAATGGTAAGGGTGAAGGTAAAGCTTGGGGATGCGATTTGAGTTACGATTATGTGAAAATTAATGCGGAGTATACTACTTAGGTAATTGGTAATTGGTAATTGGTAATTTCTGCAATACTTATAGTTATTTACAGTTTTGGTATTCAAAGCCTACAAAAATCTTGATTGACTGAAACTTTCCAAAATGCACAATTGCTAAGTAGGTAGACGTAATTAAATATAAGATAAGACCTCACTCTGTCTCCGGCTTCCCTCTCCTTAATAAGGCTACCGTGTACACACAAGTACTCTAAATTGCTTTCACAGCGTTTAGATCCCCCTATATCCCCCTTGGAAAGGGGGACTTTAATTCAGATTCCCCCCTTTTCAAGGGGGGTTAGGGGGGATCTAGGAGATGTGTGTACACCGTAGCCTTAATAAGGAGAGGGATTGAGGGTGAGGTTTTATATTTAATTTGACCTACTTACTTATTTCCGAGCTTATCTATATTAAAACCCGAAGAAATAATCAGGAGTTAAACAAAAAATGGCGACTTGAACTATTCGTTTAGTAGATAAAAAACAGTTTAAAAATACTGGCTAAACTTGATGCTTTGAATGAATAAGAATATATATTTACATATGCCATTCTGCAACAGATATATCAAACTGATGAGCTTTGATACTTTACTGAAAAACTCTTGTAGGATAGGTTGTTAACTTGTCCTTCATATTACTTAATATCAAAAAAGTTAATTCATATCAACAACGCTAAAATATCCCTTGTAGAAGATAGAGCATCATACTAATATACGACCGTTGGATTATCTACTTTCTCTTCAAGGAGAATACAGAGTATGGTTGAAAGTTTTAAAAAAATTGAAAATCCTTGGCTTAAAACAACTGTATATGCAAGCATGGGTTTTGCGATTTCAACAATTGTAACTGGTGCGGTTATCGGTTTCATAAATCCCAAAAATAAAGATTTACATAAACTCGCTGTTTGCTCTTCTTTAGTTGGTATTACAGCTGGTTCTGTTTTAAGTTATGTTTTGAAGGATAAAGAAACAAGTAAAAAATCTGAATCCGAATCAAATTCAACTATAGCTAAGGTTACGGATGAAAGTTGGAAAGATTGGCGTGATTTTGTAGTTTTCAAAAAAGTACAAGAAAGTTCAGAAATTACCTCTTTTTATCTGAAACTTCAAGATGAAGCTAAAATTCCCAGTTTTAAACCAGGCCAATTTTTAACGATTCAATTAAATATTCCAGGGATTGATAAACCTGTAATTCGGACTTACTCGCTTTCCGACTATAGTCCGACAAATCAATATTATCGACTTTCAATTAAACGCGAACCTGCTCCTAAAGATTTGGATGTTCCTCCAGGTGTTGCTTCTAATTTTATGCACGATTCCATCCAAGAAGGTGACATAATTCCAGCAAAACCACCCAATGGAAGATTTTATCTTGATGTAGAGAAACCAACACCAGTCGTACTTATTAGTAATGGTGTGGGGATAACTCCAATGTATTGTATGGCAAAAGCCTGTATTTTTGAAAATCCTCAGCGCCAAGTTTACTTTGTCCACGGAGCGAGAAACGGAAATTTTCACGCTTTTCAACAAGAAGTAATGGGTTTAAGTAAGCAAAATCCTAATTTAAAAGTACATTATCGCTACAGTCGTCCTCAAGAGGTCGATGGAGGAAATTGTCACAGTACTGGTTATGTTGATATTGATTTGATTAAAGAACTAGCATATGAAAACGCTGAATTTTATTTATGTGGTTCCCCAGCATTTATGGATTCTTTGAGAGCAGGATTAAAGGAATGGGGAGTTGCTGATAATAAAGTTTTCTTTGAATCTTTTAGTAAAGCTCCTAAAAAAGCTGATTCAGAATCTTCTACAACAGTTGATGGTGTTGAAACAGCAGAAATTAAATTCGTTCAATCCGGTAAAACATTAACTTGGAATAAAGGGGACGGGACAATATTAGAATTTGCCGAAGCGAATGGAATTAATCCTGCTTTTAGCTGTCGTGTAGGTGTATGTTTAACTTGTAGCTGCAAAATTCAAGAAGGAGAAGTTGCATATCTTGAAGAACCTAGCGGAACTCCCGATGATGGTGAAGTATTGATTTGTATTTCTCAACCGAAGACCGAAAAAGTTGTTCTTGATATTTAATGATTGATGTGACATTAATGTAGAGACGCGATATATCGCGTCTCTACAGGGGTTGTGGTTTAAAATCTAAAATCCAAAATCTAAAATTTAAATGACTAATTTTTTTAAACGTCTCCCAGCTTCTTTATTCTTATGGATAGCTGTAATTATCTTTGGTGCAGCTAATGCAATTACTAAAAGATTAACGGAAATTGGTGCAGAAAATTTGATGGATGGGAGAAACCCAATTTCTTTCTGTAATGTTCTATTTGTTGGTAACGTTTGTGCTGCATTGGTCTTATTTTTAATTTATGGCAGACAATTGCATCCTAGCAATTGGAAACATCTTTCTCAAAAAGATTGGTTAAGTTTAGTTGGTGTTTCAATACTGTCTGGAGCTTTAGCTCCTGCATTGATTTTTGAAGCATTGGCTCGTACTCAAGCAACTAATGTAGTCTTAATTAGTAGACTTGAACCTCCGTTGGTTCTAGCTTTATCTTTTTTTATTTTGGGTGAGAGAGTTAATTTTTTACAAGTAGTTGGAGCAGTAGTTTCTTTTTTGGGAATTTGTACGATAGTTATTCTACAAACCTTATTAGAAAATATGATGAGTACAGAAGGATTTTTAGCTATCGGATTGGGAGAAATTTTAACTGCTATAGGTGCTGTTGGTTTAGCAATTGCGACAATTTTAAGTAAAAAGAGTTTAGATAATATTTCACCAGGATTTTATAGTTTATTTCGCACTGTTCTAGGAGCTATTATCTTTTTTATTGCAGCGATGCTTCTCTATGGTCCCAATCATTTCTCTGATATTTTCTCACCATTATTATGGCAGTGGATGTTACTTTATGGAGCGATAATTGTTGCATTAGGACAATCGTTGTGGTTTATCGGCTTAGAAGGTTCTCCATCTTCCAAAATTTCTTTAGCTGGTTCTTTTATTCCTATTTCCGGAATAGCAGCAGCATTTTTCGTCTTAGGAGAAGTTCCAACTCTGGCTCAATATATCGGTGGTAGTATAGTAATTCTTGGTATTTTTATCAGTCAAATTGGTATTCGGAAAGAAAATCAGCGTCTTGCTAATCGAGAGAAATTAACTAAGCAGATGGATAATGAAGTAGGTTTTAAAGGAATTTAAATTTTTTTCGTAATTGTAGGGTGTGTGACGGTGATGATAAACTATCAATTTTGTATTGATAATAGTGCTATACCATAATGAACTACATAAAGACTATTCAAATTGATGCTCCTATAGATAAAGTCTTTACGTTTTGTGCATCTCCAGATGGGTTTGAAAAACATTTTCCTTATTCAATTAAATGGATACATACGGAAGAAAATTGGGATTTAGGTTCTATTATTGAATTTAAATTTCATTATTTATCAATTTGGTTGTATTGGAAAGCAGAAATTACTCAATATCAACAAAATAAATATTTTGTTGATGTATCACATTCCAACTTTCCCTATAAATATTTTCGTCACAGTCATTTATTTAAATCCCAGGGAGAACAAACCATTTACACCGATAAAATTGAATTTAGTCTTGGTTTAGGAAACTTTATTGATAAAGTTGTTGGTATACCAGTTCTCCAATCTACCTTTAATCAACGACATATTAATCTAAAAAATTATTTTAATACGATTTGATTTTTTGGGTGTAAGTATCAATATTCGGATAATTTTAATGTATAAAAATCTGTAATATTTTACTCTGTAATTAAAGGCGATCGCCAAATTATAAATTCCAATTTTAGCTAGATATAGCTTACCTTTAAGCTTACTAATCTGATTTTTGAAAAGACAGCTAAATCTAATACATCACTATAAGAATAGAGCAATCATCTTAATCAATAGCGATAAAATAAAATATCATCACAATAACCCTCGAAAAACATATATCAATATGGTTGTTTCCCCCGTAAAAATTCCCATCAAATCAATTAATCTTTCTCCCGGAAGCCATCTTCTAATAGAAAACGTTTCTTGGGAACAATATGAATCTGTTTTAGAAGAACTTGGAGAAGAACGGACTAACCCCCGGATTAACTACAGCAACAATATTTTAGAATTGATGTCACCCTTACCCATTCACGAAAGACCTCATCGAATTATCGCCTATATAGTGACAACAATCTTGGATATTCAAGATAGAGATTGGGAAGACTTTGGTTCTACGACTTTCAAAAGATTAAAAAAAGCCGGATTAGAACCGGATACCTGCTTTTATATTAAAAATTCCAAGCAAGTTCGTTCTTTAAAACGGATTGACCTAGAAATAAATCCCCCTCCAGATTTAGCCATTGAAGCAGACGTTACTTCTAAAACCACATTAGAAGCTTATGAAGCGGTAAAAGTACCGGAATTATGGATTTTTACCGATTTTAATTTGAAAATTTACGTTTTAGGAAAAGATGGTTATCAAGAATCGAATATTAGTCCCATATTTCCAGATTTAGATATAGTTCAAATGATTCCTGAATTAGTAGAACAAGCCTTTACTTTAGGAACTCGAAGAATGTTGAAAAATCTACGAGAAAAACTATCATAATCTGAATTTTAAATTCCGATATTGGGTTACGACACGAATTTCTGATTTTCACTAGTTTCATAATTGATAGTCGTGTCTAACCCAAGCTACAATATCAAAATTAAAAAAAGACTATAAAAACGTCCCAACGGATTTTACATAAATTTTTATCACTTAGGCAATACTCACTTTTTTGATACATTCAAAAAACCATGAAAATTCGTTCTTTTAATGATTCTATTTTCAATAATAATGACAAAATTCTCAATTAAAGGCAGTTTTCTATATTTTTACAACAATTAACCTTGATAATAATGTATTTGAATGTAGAAGTATTGAGTTAGGTTAAGTGGAAATTGGAATTTATACTCTAAGTTAAAGAGTAAATCAGTATTAAAACTGAAAAGCAGTTAAAACCGTGTTTATTTAGGAGATAAGATTATGAATTATTTTGATTTAATAAACCAGTTTTATTTTTCAGTTGATATTCTATGATTTTAAAATTTGAAATTTCTTGTTTATCAAGATTCCGATGTTGGGTTACGACACGATATTGAAGATTTTTGTTATTTTTCTAATTTGTAGTCGTGTCTAATGTAGCCTACAGTGCTAGTTGTTTAGAGATTGCTCAAGTATTCGCCACGTTTTACCTTTTGAATTTCTACTAGTACTTTTTGCGCTTCAGTTTTTTTACCTTGTTTACGAAATATGAAGGCTGCTTTTTTTAAATCTGTAATTCCTTTTTGCTTTTCTCCTAACGAAGCCCAAGCAATGCCTCTATATTTATAAGCATCAGCTGAGTTAGGGTTCATCTTTATAACTTTATTGAAATCAGTGATTGCTGCTTGATAATCTTCTAAATCAATACGAGCCGAACCTCGGTTAAAATAAGCATTGTCATCTTTAGGATTGATTTTTATATACTTTGTGTAATCGTCGATTGCTCCTTGATAGTCTTTTTTAAATTTAATACGAAGATTACCGCGATTGAAATATGCATCGGCATAGTTGGGATTAATTGCTATGGCTTGGGTATAATCAGTTATTGCTCCTGAATAATCTTTTAATATACGAGTGCGAGAAACTCCTCTGCTGTAATAAGCTTCTGCTAATCGTGGGTTGGCTTTTATAGCTTCAGTAAAGTCTGCCATTGCTTCTTCTTCATTTCCTGACAATACACGAGCATAGCCTCTGTTATAGTAAGCTTTTGCATATTTAGGATTAATTTTTACGGCTTTAGTATAATCTTTAATTGCTCCCTGATAATCTTTTAATTCATTACGAGCATAAGCTCGGTTATAATATGCATCGGCAAAGTTAGGATTAAATTCTATATATTTAGTGAAATCAATAATTGCTCTTTTGTAATCTTTTAACTGATTACGTGCAACACCCCTACCGTAGTAAGCATTAGGAGTGAAATTAATTGCTCTTCGATAATCTTTCGACTGATTGCGTGCAACACCCCTATTTTGGTCAACATTAACATTGTTGGAATTGACTCTTATGTATTTAGTGAAATCAGCAATTGCTGCTTGATATTCTTCTAATTCATTCCAAACTACTCCTCTGCTGTAATAAACAGCTATTAATTTAGGATTAATCTTTATAGCTTTGGTGTAATCAGCCATTGCTTCTTGTTTATTTCCCAATAAAGCGTAAGCAAGACCACGGTTATAGTAAGCAATTGCCAATTTAGAATCAAGCTGTATAGCTTTGCTATAGTCAGCTATTGCTGCTTGATAATCTTTTAACTCGTAGCGAGCATAACCCCGATTATTATAAGCTTTAGCAAGTTTAGGATTGATTTTTATGGCTTTGTTGTAATCAGCAATTGCTGCTCGATATTCTTTCTGTTGTAAATGTTCGTTACCGCGATTGAAGTCTGTTTCATCAGATTTAGGGCTGCAACTGATAATTCCCAATACCAAAATTGCAGATAATAATTTTGATAATTTCATTTTATATGTGAATTAAAAAAGATTTTTATAATGTATTGAAATTTAGTTTAGCTTAATAAAATTGTCTGTTAGTTCAGTATTTTTATGGAAACAACAACAAGAAAATATTACCGAAAATAATTAATTTGATATTACCGTCACGTAGAAATTTTATGAATAAACGATTTTGAGGCTGTGTAATTTCCAACATTTGAATTTATCAAAATTCTCGATGTTGGTTTACGACATGATATTGAAGATTCTTGTTCTTTTTCTAATTTATAGTCGTGTCTAACCCAACCTACAATATTGAAATTTTATAATTTGAAAATGGTGCGTTACTACAACAGAATTACAAAATAATAAAAAACCCGGCTTTATCAAAAAAACCGGGTTTATAAATCATCAAAAATTTAGAAAATATCTAATCTATAATTCCAAAACCCACTTGCGAAAATCATCACCGCGTACTTCAAAATTGGCGTATTGGTCAAAACTAGCACAAGCTGGTGACAATAATACGACTAAAGCATCATGCTGTTTTGCTAATTCCAATCCTCTAGGAACGGCTTTTTCCATTGTCCCTAGGTCTTCGTAATTAGAATAACCTTCTTCATCTAAGCGTTGAGAAAATTCTGGAACAGCATCACCTATTAACAAGACTTTGGCTGCTTTTTCTTTAATTTTACTAATCCAAGGTTTATCGTTACCAGTTTTTGCTGCACCACCAGCTATCAAAATCACCGGACTTTTGACTGATGCTAATCCGACTTCGGCAGCATCGTAATTAGTTGCTTTACTATCGTTGATAAAGTCTATTCCTTCTATTGTCCGGATGTGTTCTAAACGATGGGGAACTCCAGCGAATTCTTGAATAGCTTGGTGAATCGCTGCTAAATCAATTCCCGCTAATCTTGCTGCTGCTATCGACAATAATAGATTTTGTAAGTTATGTTCTCCCACCATTTTCAAAGCGGAAACTGGCATAATTTTTTGGTCTTCTGATGTAGATGCAATATTTGTTTCTACAACCCAACCATCTTCTATATAAAAACCTTTATTGCCAATTAAATTATCTTTACCTTTAATGCTCGTCCAATAAGCATTTTTCCAATCGATTTCACCCATCTTTCTTAAATATGGGTCGTCACCGTTGAAAACCTGCATTTGAGAACGATGCAATAATTGAGCTTTGATATTGTAGTAATTTTCTACGGTTTTATGACGAGCTAAATGGTCTGGGGTTAATGTTGTCCAGATACCAATTTTAGGAGAGATTGAATTAGAAGATTCGATTTGATAACTGCTGAGTTCGGCAATTATAAATTCTAAATCCTTATCCCCTTCTTCTTTTAGAGCAATTTCTGTTGCAGCAAGACCAATATTCCCGCAAGTTGGTGCGTTTAATCCTGCGGTTTGAAATATGGCTCCGATTAAAGATGTGACGGTGGTTTTACCGTTGGTTCCGGTAATTCCAACCCAGGGAACGGAACGTAAATTGCGCCATGCAAGTTCCATTTCCCCGATTGTTTCAATTCCTTTTTCTCGCGCTGCGATTAATGGGGAAATATCCCAGGGTACACCGGGACTAACAACAATTAATTTCGGTAGTTCGGTATCTTCGAGTTTGAGAGAATACTCTAATTTAACAGTGATTCCCTCGACAGCAAGTTCTTGTTGTTGTTTGAGGAGGTCAGGGGAGGTTTTTGTATCACCAATTTCCACCTCCCAACCCTCTCTTTTCAACAATCTTGCCGCAGCAACACCGGATTTTCCTAATCCAATTACATGAGCTTTAGGCATAGACTGTAAGCAGACCCTGGTTAAGCATGACTATAGTAACGTTTATTGGCATAATTTACACCATGTTTTGTTGATTTTCACTACAGATTTTTTACAATTGCACCAAAATCCGCTAAAACGCGAGCGTGGTTACGCAATAACCCTAGTAAATACAGACGATTTTTCTTAATATCCGGATTGTCATCCATTACTAACACGCTTTCCGGACCGTCGAAGAATGTACTCACGGTTGGTGCGATTTTTTCTAATCCCGATATTAGTTGTTGGTAATTTCGCTGCTGTTGTGCTGTTTGGGTTTGCGGTACTAATCCCAGGACGGCATTATAAAATGATTCTTCGGATGATTTTTGAAATAAGTCTTTTTTTACAATTTCGCTGGGGTCTAATTTTTGAGTATCTAAGTCACCTTGTGCTGCTAATCTTGTGGAACGGTTGACGGTTTCGTAGATTTTATCTAGGCTACCGTTATTGCGAATTTGTTGTAAGAATAATGCGCGATCGCGAACGTCGAGTAAATCTTGTAATGCTCGTTCTGTATATTCTTTGTCGTTTTCTCCTAAAACAGCATTAACTAAGTCGTAGTCGATATGTTTCTCATCTTGTAATAAGGTACGAATCCGTTGGAGGAAAAATTCTTCGAGGTCAGATACTAGTTTATTTTTATCTTTGTTATATTGATTCGCGAAATCATTTGCTGTTGATTCGAGTAGCTGCTGTAAATTAATCGTTAAATCGCCATCCCAAGTAATATTAACAATAGCAGTCGCGGCTCGACGTAATGCGAAGGGGTCGGAGGAACCAGTCGGAATCATTCCCAAACCGAAAATACTTACTAAAGTATCGAGTCTATCGGCAATAGCAACAACTCTACCGGTAACAGTTTTTGGTAGAAAGTCGTCAGCACCTCTAGGTAAATAATGTTCAAAAATCGCGTTTGCTACAGCTTCGGGTTCGTTGGATTTAAAAGCGTATTTTTGACCCATAATTCCCTGCAATTCCGGGAATTCATAAACCATCGAGCTAACCAAATCGGCTTTACATAATAAAGCTGCTCTTTGAACATGTTCTTGTTGCTGTGAATCTAAATTTAATTGCTTTGAAACTTTATCGGCAACAGTACAGATTCTATCAACCTTTTTTCGTAGAGAACCCAAATCCTTTTGGAAAGTAACAGCTTCGAGTTCTGGTAAAAAACTTTCCAAAGATTGCTTGATATCGTTATCGTAGAAATATCTACCGTCGGATAATCTAGCGCGAATCACCCTTTCATTACCCTTAGCAATAATATCCGATTTTTCCGGGTCGCCATTAGAAACCGTAATAAAATAAGGAAGTAATTCTTTGCTATCCTCAGATTTAAACACCGGAAAATACTTTTGGTGAGAAACCATTACCGTAGTAATTACTTCCGGTGGTAACTCCAAAAATTCCGATTCAAAATTACCCACAACAGCAGTGGGATATTCAACCAAATTTACAACTTCCTCTAATAAATCGGGATAAATCGGAGCGTAACCATTATATTTCTTCGCTGCTTCTTGTACCTGAGTTGTAATCGTATTAATCCTGGTTTGAGTATCAGCAACCACGGAAGCGGAATTTAAAGTATTTAGATAATCGGTTGGTTGAGAAATAGTTACCTCATCCGGATGTAAAACCCGATGTCCCCTCGAAGAATTACCGCTTTTGACATTCTCCGAATTATTTTCAATTTCAATCGGTAAAACTTTATCGTCTAACAAAGCAATTAACCAGCGAATTGGACGAGAAAACTTTAAATCTCCATCACTCCACCGCATTAACCGCTTACCTTCCAACTTAAAAATCCAATTTGGAATTGCTTCGGTAAGAATATCAGCAGTAGAACGTCCCTTAATGCTCTTCTTTACAAAAACGAAATCACCCTTATCAGTAGGACGAACTTCCAATTGATTGACATCAACACCTTGCTTTTTCGCAAAACCTTCAGCAGCTTTGGTTGGATTACCATCCTTAAAAGCTGCTTTAGCAGGTGGTCCCTTTACTTCCTCCTCCCTATCAGCTTGTTTCTCCGGTAAACCTTTGATTAATACCGCTAACCTCCGGGGAGTACCGTAAATTTCCACCGCATTATTATCGAGAAAATTTTCTTTAAGAGATTCGGGAATAATCTGCTTCCACTGAGATAAAGCACCGCTGAGAAAACTTGCTGGTAACTCTTCCGTTCCGACTTCCAATAAAAAATTAGCCATAGCACACAGTTGATTATTAAGGAATGTCCTTTACAATTTCAACAGTTTACCGTGGGTTTTGGTTTGGTTGGTGGAGAATATATTTTTTTAACGCAGAGGGACGCAGAGGCTAACGCAAAGGAACGCTGAGGAGAGAGATAAGAGAGAGATATTTATTATATGGTGCTGTGACGCTTTGATGATTTTTCTACGTAGTGACAATTTTATAGCAAGCGTCACGCACTATCTAGGTTTTGTTGATTATAGTATCAGCCAAAGAATAGAATTCCCTACTCTTGGGGGTACATAAATTAAAATGGATTGACCAAACAATTCGACAAATGGAAAATAATATTCGTTTGTTTCAATTGGGTAATCAAAAATTTTAGTCAATCATTATAAGCCAAATGCATTTACAAGAACTATTAAAGCGTTATGCTGCTGGAGAAAGAGATTTTTCGGGAGTTGATTTAAGTGGTGCAGATTTTGATGACTTTTCAGGACAAAAAAAATTAAGTGAAATTAATCTTAGTAACTCAAATCTAAGTAAAGTAAACTTCAGCAACGTTAGGCTTAAAGCAGCAAATTTCAGTGGAGCAAATTTAAAAGAAGCTAAATTCCGGTACTGTGAACTTAGTAGAGCTAATTTCACTAATGCTGATATGGAAAAAGTGAAAATTAGCTATCACGACATGAAAAAAGCTAATTTCACCGGGGCTAATTTAACTGATGCTAACCTACAATGCTCAAATCTAATCGAAGCTAATTTTAATAAGGCTAATTTAAGTAATACAAAATTAGTGGGTGCTGACTTGAGTAATGCGGATTTTCGGAATGCAATTATAAATAATACTTCTTTCAGTGAAGGCTATTCTTCATATCGTAATACTAAACTTTCCTATGCGAATTTAAGCAATCTGGATTTAAGTGGAATTAGTTTAGAAAGCGTAGATTTAAGTCATGCTAATTTAATTAAAACTAATTTAAGTAATGCGGACTTCACAGGAGCTAATTTAACTTATGCTAATTTAAATAAAGCTAACTTAACTAAGGCATATTTTGGCAGTAGCTGGGTTAAACGGGGTATAAGGATTACTCAATTTAATTTTGAATATCATTATTACCAACGTTATTTAGGAGCTAATTTAAGTAATGCGGATTTGAGCAGTGCAAATTTGACTGAAGCTAATTTAAGCGATACGAACCTTAGCAATACAAACTTAACAGATGCACAATTAGATGAAGTCATTTTAACCCGTGCATTACTGCAAAATACTCGAATTTATGATTTAAACAAAATTAATAGTAAATATAGACTTGTTTGGCAAATTTTTAATGATGATTTTGAAAAGCAAGATATGCAGGGAGTAGATTTAAGTGAAGTTAATCTCAACGAAGCTGATTTAAGCGGTATTGATTTAAGAAATACATCTTTTGTAAATTCTAGCTTGATGAAAACTAATTTTAAAGATTCCAATCTAGAGAAAGTCGATTTCAATAATTCAAACCTCTGTTACGCAAATTTGAGCGAAACTAGTTTAAGACAAGCAAATTTAAGTGAAGCTTATTTAGAAAACGCTAATTTAAGCAAGGCTAACTTAAATAAAGCGAATATGCAAAAAATATATCTTTTCTCAACCAATTTAACTGAAGCTAACCTTAATCAAGCAAATCTACAAAATGCTCGTATAGCTGCGAATAACCTGACAAATGCGAGCTTAATTGATGCAAATCTTTCTTTTGCTAATTTAATAGGTGGAACAAGGTTAAAAGGTGTAAGTTTAGCAACAGTTAATTTAACAGGAACAAAATTATTTCATGCTGATTTATCAGAAGCATTAGATATTCCTAGCTTTATACTATCCCCTTCCGCTCCAGCACAATCAGAAAATATCAATTTACTAAAAACATTACAAACAACATCAAAAGATTTGACTCATATGAGCGAAGGTGATGAACCATATCAAATTTTTCTTTGGGATATAGCGACGAAAGGAGAATTTACCTTCGAGCGATTGTTGCTTTCAATGGGAGTTCTCACACCTGTTAATACGGAAGACTTTTTCACAAATATTTCATATCAAAATCTCAACGATACTAAAGAACTAGCTGAAGCTTACAACCATCTACTGTCAAATATTCAATCTCATATAAATGATATAGAGCTTTACGAATTGACAACCGAAAGTTTACAAAACAGTTGCTCTATTATGCTCTACATTATATTAGCTCGTATAAAATCAGGAGATTGGTTAGGAATATCAACAATTGTAGACTTTGGAGAACAAGGAAATTCGTCACCCATATTTTGTATACAAGATAATGCAACTGAGAAATCGGAAAATATAGAGCTTGTTAGAAAATTAAATGATATTACTACCGAAATTAATGCGTTATTACCTGATTCCGAAGCAACAGACAGTTTAGTTTGGGAAATAGGTGAAAATCGTGAATTTGTATTTCATAATCTATTAATGTCTACTAAGCATTTAACAATTGATGAATATCGGGAAGATTTCTTCCAACAATATAGGTATGACGAACATGAAGAGGAATATATTCAAAGACAAGCAGTAGCAGATTTAGTGAAAGGAAATCTAATAAATTTACGTTTGTACAGATTAGGAGCTACAAACCTTGATTTCTATTTAATGGGTGAAGCTGAAAATGGAGATTGGATTGGTATTCGTACAGAAGTTACTTGGACTTGAAAATCAATCTATAGTCATTGTGATACCGAAATATAAAAAAATCAGCAGCACCTTTAAATTAGGCTTCTGCTGATGAAATAGTGTATGAGGTGTTAGAGCAATAAGAAAATTATAGTTACATATAAAATTACTTATAAAAGTACAGATAAAAATGATTTTAAGATTTAAACACCTCTCAAACTAGCAAAACCAAAGGTAGCATTGAATTCTTCGCACCAAATTCCTACAGATTTATAATTAGCAAGGTTTACATTATTAGGAATTGCATAACGCTGTTTACCGTTGAAGCTTTTGATTCTACCTAATGTAATGTAATTTCCTTCTCTAATATTTAAAGGTATACTGCTGTTTCTATGTAAAATAATTTTGACATCTGGGCCGTTTCCGGTACTGAATGCTTTATCAAATTCTAAATAACGCTTTCCGTTAATATTCACGATTTTAGCTTTACCACTCGTTGCTTTCTCAGCTTTAACAAAGTTACCGGATGCAATCAATGATGTTGATTTTGCTGCGACTCTAACACTTCTTCCTGCTCTTTGAGCTTGTGCTGGTTGAGCGTTGATTGCAAGTTGTCCGACACTACCGAATAATACGATTGATGCAATTCCGAAACCAGCTAATTTATTGAATTTCATTTGTTGTTACCTCTTGTTTAACTCGTTTGCTTGTTTTCTTTTCCTTGATTACTAATATGAACGATGAAGCTGAGGAGGTAATGATTCGTAACTGAGGAAACACTAAGAGTTATCTGAGAAAACTGAGAGATTTTTATAAATATAAAAAATCAGCAGAACTCACTAAATTCGAGTCTGCTGATGATATTGTCTGTGTTTTGAGTTGAAAACAATTAAAACAACCTTGCTCGACCAAATCTTTCATGGAAATCATTACCGGTGCTGAAAGAATTATCAAAGTCCACATGATTTCTATGAATACCTCTACCACGGTTGATAAAAACGGGATTGTAGTTACGTCTAAAGTTACGTCCGAAAGCACGTCTACGATTGCGTATGAATCTGCTTTTGCGGTTACGTCTAATGCGTCTGTGACGACGAGATTTACCTTTAATGACTTTCTTGGCTAGGACTAAATTATTGGATGCAACTACATTATTATTGGAAACTTCTAATGCTTTGACTGGTGCTATTTCACCAATGCTTCCAAATAATACTAAAGATACAATTCCGAAACCAGCTAATTTATTAAGTTTCATTTTTGTTACCTCTTGTTGGGATTAAAGTTTTTTATTTCCTTTCGTTACTTATTACTATGAGGGATGAAGCTGAGATAGTAATTATTGCTAGCTGAGGTAATAGTTAGAGTTATCTGAGAAAAATGAGCGATTTTTACAAATACAAAAAATCAGCAGAATCCATTTAGGGTAATGCTGATGAAATAGTGTATGAGGTGTCAGAGCAATAAGAAAATAAAATTACATATAAGAGTATAGATAAAAGTGAATTTTATATTTTCAAAATCTAAGCACCTCTCAAACTTGCAAAACCAAAGGTAGCGTTAAATTCCTCACACCAAATCCCTACAGATTTATAATTAGCAAGGTTTACATTATTAGGAATTACATAACGCTGTTTACCGTTGAAGCTTTTGATTCTACCTAATGTAATATAATTTCCTTCTCTTATATTGAGGGGAATGCTGCTGTTTCTATGTAAAATAATTTTGACATCTGGGCCGTTTCCGGTGCTGAATGCTTTATCAAATTCTAGATAACGTCTACCGTTAACGTTTACAATTTTAGCTTTACCACTCGTTGCTTTCTCAGCTTTAACAAAGTGACCGGATGCTATCAGTGATGTTGATTTTGCTGCTACTCTAACGCTTCTTCCTGCTCTTTGAGCTTGTGCTGGTTGTGCGTTAATTGCAAGTTGTCCGACGCTACCGAATAATACAATAGATGCGATTCCGAAACCAGCTAATTTGTTGAATTTCATTTGTCGTTACCTCTTGTTTGAATTGCTTGTTTTCTTTTCCTTGATTACTAATATGAACGATGAAGCTGAGGAGGTAATGATTCGTAACTGAGGAAACACTAAGAGTTATCTGAGAAAACTGAGAGAGAAAAAGCTTTGTTCCTCAACTCAAATTTCAATCTCTCTCTTCAACCTCTTCCCTCTGCGGTTCATAATCCGCAAAATCTTGACATAAACAAATAAATTTAGTACAAATGCACTAAACCCTATTTCTATATTAGATATTAAACTTCTATTTCCAAACTTTTAAACTAGGAGGAGTAATTAGTGCAGTCCATTCAACCGGAAACGAAACAAAGAATCGAAGAACTACGAAAACTTTTAAGCCAAGCAAGTTATGCTTACTATGTCCTCGACAATCCCACCATAGAGGATGCTGTGTACGATAAATTGTACCGCGAATTACAGGATTTAGAAACTCAATACCCAGAACTAATTACTCCCGATAGTCCCACACAAAGAGTTGGTGAAAAACCTGCAACTGGTTTTACTTCGGTACGTCATAATATTCCGATGTACAGTTTAGAAAATGCTTTTGATGTTGATGAATTAAAAAGTTGGGATGAAAGATGGCGCAGAAATGCACCGGGTCAAGATAATGTAGATTATGTCTGCGAGTTGAAAATTGACGGTAATGCTTTAGCGTTAACTTATGAAAATGGCGTTTTGGTCAGGGGTGTAACTCGCGGTGATGGGGTTTCTGGAGAAGATATTACGCAAAATGTGCGGACGATTCGCTCGATTCCTTTGCGATTAAATTTGGATGATATTGAAATCGAAAATCGCGATGCTTTACAAACTATAGAAGTTCGTGGTGAAACGTTTTTACCTTTGGATGTATTTGAAAAAATTAATCAAGAAAGATTATCATCTGGTGAAAGTCAGTTTGCGAATCCCCGGAATGCTACTGCTGGGACTTTGAGACAGTTGGATGCTCGTAAGGTTGATAAAAGACGTTTGGATTTCTTTGGTTATACTTTACAAATTCCTGGTGTAGATGATGCGAGTATTGCCAAGAATCAATGGGAAGCTTTGGAGTTATTGCATAAATTAGGCTTTAAGGTAAATCCAAATAAACAACTTTGTCATTCTTTGGATGAAGTTGCTCAATATTATCAGCATTGGGATACCGAACGGCTAAATTTAGCTTATATGACTGATGGTGTGGTCGTAAAACTGAATTCGTTGATTTTACAGCAAGAATTGGGTTTTACTAACAAATTTCCTCGGTGGGCCGTTGCGCTCAAGTACGCAGCAGAAGAAGCACCAACCCGCGTTGATAATATATCAGTGAACGTTGGTAGAACCGGTGCGCTGACTCCCTTGGCGGAGATGCAGCCCGTTCAGCTTGCCGGAACGACGGTATCTAGAGCTACACTACACAATTGCGATCGCGTTGCTCAATTAGATATCCGAGTTGGTGATACGGTGATAGTTCGTAAAGCTGGGGAAATCATTCCGGAGGTGGTACGAGTACTCAAGGAATTACGTCCTGAGAATACTATACCTTTTGAAATGCCTGTTAATTGTCCGGTTTGCGGACAACCGGTGGTTAGGGAGAAGGGGGAAGCGGTAACGAGATGCGTTAATACTTCTTGTGCTGCAATTTTGAAAGGTTCGATTGAGCATTGGGTAAGTCGAAATGCTTTAGATATTCGCGGAATGGGTGAGAAAGTTGTTCATCAGTTAGTAGATAAAAAATTAGTTAATTCCGTAGCAGATTTATATGAATTAACGGAAGAGACTTTAGCTAATTTAGAAAGAATGGGTCAAAAATCGGCTCAGAAGTTGATAGATGCTATAGAAAAATCGAAAAGTAAGCCTTGGTCGCGGGTATTATATGGTTTAGGAATTCGTCATGTAGGAAGCAGTATCGCTCAAACCGTAACTGAGAAGTTTGATAGCGTTGAGAAATTAGCAGCAGCCAAAGTTACAGATATCGAAGCAATTTATGGAATCGGTGTAGAAATCGCTGAAAGTGTTTATAAATGGTTTCGAGTTGAAGCCAATCAAACATTAATTGAAAGGTTGAAAAATCAGGGATTACAATTTGTAGAAACGCGACCAGCAGCATCATCTAATATCAATAAAAAATTAGAGGGGAAAACCTTTGTCGTTACTGGAACACTACCAAGTTTATCGCGGGATGAAGCCAAGGAATTAATTCAGAAGTTTGCGGGGAAAGTATCTAATTCAATTAGTAAAAACACAGATTATTTAGTTGTAGGAGAAAATGCTGGTTCTAAATTGACAAAGGCTGAAAAATTGGGGATTGCTCAGTTGAGTGAAGAGCAATTATTAGAAATGGTCAAACAGTGAACAGTTATGAGTTATTAGTTACCTGTTAAGTAAGTGGGTCAAATTAAATATAAAACCTCACCCTGCCTGCGGCTTCCCTCTCCTTCTTAAGGCTAGGGTGTACACACAATTCTCCCCACATACGTTTCAGGGATTTTAACCCCCTTAAATCGTCATTGCGAGGAGGAACGACGTTAGCGGAGCGTGTCCGATAGGACATAGCAACCGCAAAGTGTTGGGATTGCTTCGCTTCGCTCGCAATGACTGGTTTTCAGCGATTTTAATCTGAATTTGAAAGCCACTTCCAGGTAGGATTTTAAGACTTCTGTGTACACCGTAGCCTTCTTAAGGAGAGGGATTGAGGGTGAGGTTTCATCTTATATTTAATTACGTCTATCTACTTATTAGCTATCAAGAAATAATTACCAGTGGATTACTATCGATAGTGAGCAAGATGCTTCCACTACAATGATATTTTGCAATTCATCAAAGTAATTTTGATTATAAATGCTTTTTGTTTGAGCATAATACACTTTGATAAACCTCACCCCTTCCTCTCTCCAAAATATCGGATAGGGGTCAATTATATTTGACTGATAACTGCTTGAGCTTTACCAATATATTCAAATAATCGAGCATCGGGGAATCCAAATTGCTGCTGCATTGTTGGATATTCTGCTTGCACCATATTATTTAAACCGTTGATTACACCAGAATTTTCACCAGTAAAACTTTCCACTAATTCCGACCAACGTTTAGCTAAAGCAAGCACTTTTTCATCGGTTGGTTCGGTTCCTTTATCCATTTCTGTTTGCACCGCTGCAAATAAATCTTGCCAATCTTTTTGTACCCGCTCAATTTCTTCTTCACCCAACATTTGAGCGCGTTCATCTAAATATTGGCGTTGCTCTTTGGTGTAATATTGATTAAATAATTCTTCAGACATTTTAGTTACCTCAATAGTTTTCATCAAATCATCTATCTCAACCTTTTCTTCAGCTTTTAAATGGATATAAATTCCAGCGAGCAGTCTTGTCAGCTGCTGCTGAAGTTCAATTTGCTGATTTAATTTATCAACGTGCGCTTTAATCGCTTTTGCTGGTGAAAAATCTGGATTTTGTAAACAATCCTTTATTTCTTCTAAACTAAAACCTAACTGTTTTAAAGAAAGAATTTGTTGTAATCGAATAATATCTTCTTCCCGATATAAACGATGTCCCGAGCTTGAATACTCAGAAGGTTTCAAAATACCAATCTCATCGTAATGATGCAAAGTACGGACAGTTAAACCAGTCAGCGAAGCTAATTCACCGACTTTCCAAGAAGATTGCACAACTATTTACCCCTCGTTCAAGACTTTTCTCAACGACATCTTGAATCTAAACCCTCACGTTACGTGAGGTGCAAGGGGTTTTGAAAAAATATTTTTGATACTGATAATGAAGAGTGTAGAGACGTTAAAGTGTAACGTCTTATGAAATTTACTGTAATTAAGATTGATTAATTCGCTTTCGCATTTCTGCTTCAAGTTCCTCATCTGTAGTTACAACCACTCCAGGACGAGAACTTAATCTTTAAATACATCTCACTGCATAATTTACTAACATAATCCCTAATAAGATTTTAGATTCGAGATATAGCCAACCGTAAAATCACCTAAAAATTAAAATTATTTTCAGGAATCTTTCCGAAACCACGATTGATACGGTGAAGCTTAAATTACAAACAACTGGTTAATTATCTAATTTTACTTTGGAGTGAAAAAACTAAATCATGACCGCTTTCAATCATCCACAAGAGCAAAACCACCAAGATTCACAAGCTAATAATAATTTACAAAACAAATCAAAAGATATGAATAAAGAGAAAAAAAGCTTGTTCGGAAGTAAAACTTTTTGGGGTGTTGTATTCACATCAACCGCAGCAATTGCACCAATTATTGGCAATAATGTAGACACAATAGTACAGAATAAGCCTGAACCTGTAAACTACGGTCAAGATGCTGCTCAAATAGTAGTAATTGTTTGCGGTGCAGCAGCATCAATTGTCGGTAGAGTCGAAGCTAAATCACCCATTTATACTCCCAAATGGATGCCAGGACCAAGCGATACAGATTTTGACTCAGAGGAAATTAGTTAATTCATGAATAATAATATAGATATTTATTTTAATGTTTCAGGTTGCATCTTAAATTTTACATAAGAAGGGTTAAAATTCTTACTACAAACTATTATTCAATTTCCTACAGCTTCAGCTTTCTTCGCAGCTTTTGCACTACAAGTTCTTTGATTCCAAATATAAGCACCAATTCCCACAATTAAATTAGAAATACAGGCTGCTGCAAATATTCCATTAACTCCATAAAGCTGTCCTCCAAAGTAAGCTAAGGGAATGTACAGTACGAACATTCGCGCTACTGTCATCACCACCGAAGGAACCGGTTTACCCAAAGCATTAAAAGCAGAATTTGAGACTAAAATAATTCCTGCACCAGCATAGCTAATTGGTACAATCCACAGATATTGAGAAGCTATTCTAACTACATCGGGGTTTTGATTGAAGAAAGCAACTAAAGTTGGTGCGCTAACAGCTAAAATTGCCGCTCCGGTTAAACCCCAAATCACACAAAACAGAAAACTTAATTGCAAAGCTTTACCGACCCTTGCATACTTCTTCGCACCCCAATTTTGACCCACAAAAGGTGCCATAGAAGCAGATAAAGCAATCATAGCAATCATAGCTAAAGATTCTATCCGAGATGCAACACCAAAAGCAGCAACAGCTTCAACACCAAATCCAGCTAAAAGACTGGTAACTACACCAATAGAAATCGGATTAATCATGTTGCTACCAGCAGCAGGTAAACCAACATATAAAATATCTTTCCAGCACCATAAAGTATCTTGAGCAGAAGGAATCTTTAAATACAGCATTCGTTCTTTGAAGTGGAGTACAAATAAAGCAGCAATCAAAGTAGTTGCTCTTGCGATTACCGTTGCGATTGCTGCACCTTGTAATTCTAAACGAGGAAAACCGCCTATTCCTAATATTAATAATGGGTCTAAAACAATATTTAAAGCTGCTGAAAACATCATAATTAAACTCGGTGTAATCGTATTTCCAGAAGCGCGAATTGCATTATTACCCACCATCGGCACTACCAAAAATACCATGCCGATATACCAAATCTGCATATAGTCTCTTATTAATGGCAGTACCTCTGCACTAGCTCCCAAAGCAGTAAATAAAGGGTCAATAGTTAACAAACCGAAAATTACAAAAATTACAACCGCAGTTAACGCCAAAGTTAGGCTATTAGTAGTAAACTTTTGTACTCGTTGATGGTCTCCTTCTCCAATAGCGCGAGAAATCACCGAAGAAGCACCCACACCCAATCCCATCGACAAACTACCCAGAGTCATCACCACAGGGAACGTAAAACTCATCGCTGCTAGAGGTTCCTTTCCCAACTGTCCGACAAAATAAGTATCTACCAAATTAAAAGCAATAATCGAAAACACACCCCAGACCATCGGTATGGTTAGTTTTACCAAAGTAGAGGCGATATTACCTTCAGTTAATCGTTGTTTCATAAATAAATTTTAGTGGTAATTGGTGTAATTGCTAATTGGGAATTGGTAATTGGGAATAGTTAGAAGTTAGGAATTAGGAGTTAGGAATTAATAATAAATAATTTCTACCCTCTCTCCCCTCTCTCCCCCCTCTTCCCCCTCTCCCCACTCTCCCCCCTCTCCCCCCTCTCCCCTCTTCCCCCCCTCCCTTGTCTCACCTTAATCATATTTCCTCATTCATTCACAATTTAAAAAGCATGAAAATATTCCTCATAGCCTTTGGTTGGGCTGTTGCTTTAAGTATTGGTACTTTTTTTCTGTTTTTAACGAACCTTTCGCACCATCTGAATCCCAGAGATGTTATGTCAGAGTTTACCCGTTATGGTGCGACTATTGGTTCCATCGGAGGATTGACTATTGGGATTGTATTAATGTGGACTACAAAAGTAATCAAACCACCTCATGTTGCTCTTCTAACATTTATTTGGGGATTTAGTTTTCTTGCTGGTTTAATCATAGGTTGGCAAATATTTTTAGTTGATGCTTCAAGTGAAATATTCAGCAGAGGTATGGTTATTGGAATGACTATAGGTGGTACTCTAGGCGGGTTTTTTACGGCTTTATTATTGCAACACCACCAACTATTAGATACCTGGAAAAACATTTCCCTAGTTACCATCGGTTGGTTTCTAGCATTATTTGACGGTAGCTCTTTTATCTTCGGCTTCAACTTTTTGGATATTCCCGTTGGATTTACCTTTGCCATTATTGTCAGCGGAATGATTATCGGCACAATTGGTAGCACTATAATGTTTTGGCGAATGAGGTGAATGGAAGTTGGGAGTTAAGAGCTAAGAATTTAATTTCTCCCTATCACTTATAGGATTGTTTTTTTATACAGGTAATTAAATAATTGGCGTTGCTGATTAAAAGTATGATTTGCACCCCAACCCCCAATTTTGGGGGAGAAGAATAATTTCAAGTCCCCCAAAATTGGGGGACTTAGGGGGCTAGTAAATATGAGAAAAATAAATTCTTATTTCAATTCAGCAACGCCAAATAATTAACCTTCAGGAATGGCCGCAACTGACATATTTTTCTCGTAGGGGAGGCAAAAAGGGGTGTAGATTTTCTTCCCCCTTTATTGCCGTTGCTGTGACACTTCTACTATTTATAAACGTATATTTATAAACGTAGTAATAGCCTTTATAGTGTCACGCACCACTCGTTACTTGTAATAATTACGTAAGTCCTAACTTTAATAAAGGTTTCGATAAAATGCTTAATTATCTTCCTAATTATTGGAACAAGATTATTTGTATAAAAAATTATATGAAACAAGCTCCTGAATAATTAACCACGTTTTTAACTCTATAATTGGATACAATTTATACTAGTTTTTAATATACAGATAAAATTTAGATGATTGCCCTATAAAACTATTGTTTCGAGGCTTATATAAATTACAAAATTGTAATTTTTCACTTTAAGTTCATGCAATCTATCATACTACTCTTTAAAATGCGGAATTTGGGATAAATTGGATGAAGCCGGAATTTATATACAGTAGTGATTGTGACTCTGAACAGAGCTATTCATTTGCGAGTATTTTAGGTCAATGTTTTTTAAGCTCTCCTGCTGAACAAAAAGCTTGGCTGAAGCTCATGGAGACTGAAAATTTACGTATCATCAGCAAAAATAAAGAAGTTATTGGTGGATTAGCAGTTATCCCAATGGCACAATGGTGGGGTGGCAAAAGCGTGACGATGACTGGAATTGCTGGGGTTAGTATTGCTCCAGAATATCGCGGTACTGGTGCAGCGTTAAGTTTAATGCAGCAAACTATTAAAGAACTTCATGCAAAGGGTGTAGCTACTTCCGTACTTTATCCCTCAGTTCAAAGGCTTTATCGTAAATTGGGATACGAACAGGCAGGTAGCTTTTACGGTTGGGAAACCTCAGCACAAAATATTCAAATTCGCGAACAACCTTTACCAATAAAAGCTGTTTCTACAGACTCTCAAATCTTTTACGAACTATATAAAAAGCAGGCAAAAAATCTTAATGGAAATTTGAATCGTGCTAAACCGATTTGGTCTAGAATCATGAATCCTAGTAATGATACTTTCTATGCTTATCTTATCGGTTCAGCAGAAGAACCCCAAGGTTATATAATATTTAGTCAACATTCAGCAGAGGACGGTGCAATTTTACGAGTTAGGGATTGGGTTGTTCTTACAAATGCAGCAGCAAAAACTTTTTGGTCATTCCTTAATAATCACCGCGCTCAAATAGATAAAATACGTTGGCGCAGTTCTGCCATTGACTATCTAACATTACTATTACCCGAACAAATAGCCAAAATCAAGTTTAAGCAATGTTGGATGTTGCGGATTATAAATGTAGAGAAAGCATTATCTACACGTGGTTACTTATCAGGGATTGAAGCCGAATTACATTTAAAAATAACAGATGATTTGATAGCAGAAAATAACGGAAATTTTGTTTTATCAATTCATAACGGAAGCGCAAATATTACCAAAGGTGGTAAAGGTGAATTAAAGCTAGATATCAGAGGATTAGCACCCTTATACACAGGATTATTTACCCCCCAGCAATTGCAACTTACAGGAAAACTCGACGGAACAGAACAAGCAATATCCACAGCTACGCAGATATTTGCAGCTACCTCCCCTTGGATGATGGATTACTTTTAAAAATTGCGGAACTTTAGCTCTAATTAAACTGTAAAATCCCCTTTTCTACTCCCCTCTCAATTTCCCATTTGTAGTACCCTTGTAGTGTAGTGGCTGCATCGATAAATATTATGAAACGGGAATTTGAATACAGCACTGTTAATAGTTCAGAGGATATTCAAAAGTTTGGCAGTATTTTGGGGCAGTGTTTTTTGGCTCCTCCTGATGAGGAACAAACTTGGCTTAAGCGGATGGGTGTGGAAAACATTCGTTTAATCCGCGAGCAAAAAGAAATTGTTGGTGGATTGGTAACTATTCCGATGGGACAATGGTGGGGTAGCGAAAGTGTTCCAATAACGGGGATTGCTGGTGTTGGTATTGCTCCGGAGTCTCGGGGTAGCGGTGCAGCGTTGAGTTTAATGCAGCAAGCTATCAAGGAACTTTATGAAAATGATGTCCCGATTTCAGTTCTTTATCCTGCGACTCAACGACTTTATCGGAAAGCGGGATACGAGCAGGGAGGTAGTTTTTGTAGTTGGGAAATTCCGGCTCAAAGTATTCAAATCAAGGAGCAACCTTTACCTGTAAAATCTGTTCCTTTAGATTCAGAAATTTTTTATAAGTTATACGCAAAGCAAGCAAAAAATATTAATGGATATTTAAACCGGAATCAAACGATTTGGAATCGAATTATTCAACCGAGTGATAAAGAAGTTTTCTATGGTTATATTATCGGTTCTATAGAAAAACCTGAAGGCTATATTATCATCAGCCAATATTCACGAGATAGTGACAACATTTTAAGTGTAGTTGATTGGGTGCTTTTAACAAACGCAGCCACAAAAACTTTTTGGTCGTTTCTAAGCAATCATCGCTCTCAAATAAATAAAATACGCTGGCGAGGTAGCGTAATTGACAATTTAACATTTACCTTACCAGAGCAAACTGCTAAAAATAGATTTATTAAACGTTGGATGTTGCGAGTTATTAATGTTGAGAAAGCATTCTCAGCACGCGGTTATTGTTCGGGAATAGAAACAGAATTACATTTAGAAATAACTGACGATTTAATAGCAGAAAATAACGGTAAATTTGTTTTATCAGTTGTTGACGGTCGTGGAAATATAGAAAAAGGTGGTAAAGGAGAATTAAAGTTAGATATTCGGGAATTAGCATCTTTATTTACAGGATTATTTTCCCCTCAACAATTGCAGCTTACAGGAAAACTCGACGGAGAAGAACAAGTAATATCCACAGCTACGCAGATATTTGCTGGTACCTCTCCCTGGATGATGGACTTTTTTTAAAGATTGATAATTGATAATTGTTAAGCAGCTAGGGAGCAAGATGCTCCCACTACTCATTACTTGCTACTTCCTACTTGCTACTTTCTACTTGCTACTTTCTACTTGCTACTTTCTACTTGCTACTTGCTACTTTCTACTTGCTACTTGCTACTTTCTACTCCTAACTCTCCCTTTCCATTTAATTGTTTGCTTTTTGGAACGTTTACCTAAAGAGCGGATTGCTGTTACCTTGACCCGAACTTTTGTTCCGAGTTCTAATCCTGCTTTGGGAATTGGTAGCTTACCTAAAGCCAAGATAAAACGGTTGTAATCTTGGGTAACTAGTTCGGAGGGAATTTCGTATTCGTATTCTCCTCCGTTATCACCTCTGATTTCATATTCCACTCGAAAACGAGTTTTAATAATATCTGATTTCCCAGCTAAATCTACTATACTAAAGGTTAAATTTTCACCGCTTCCGACAAAATCAGCGGGTTTTAATTCGGTAACTTCTTTTTCTGGTATCGCATGATTAACGACTAATTTTGTTAAGTCACCTTCTTGCTTCTTACTAATATCAAGCCACAATTTTTTCGGAAAATCAATTTCAATTTTACCGTCGTTGTTTAAATTCAACTTCAGATTAGCTTTTTGAAAATTACTTATAGGCTGCTTTTCTTGCCAATCTAACTGAAAATTCCTTTCTATTCGCTTATCAAATTCGCGATATGTATCTGTAATAGCAGAACCAGGAGCAAGTAAAGAAACTGCACCATTACGAGCAATCCAGCGATTTTTAGATAAACGAATTGATTTACCCTGTGATTCTGAAAAGCTTAATTCTGCTTTAGGATTATCTGGTGAAAGCTGCTGTTTTCCTTTAACTAAACTCAAAAATCCTAAGCGGCCACGATTTCCGTATCTACCGTCTCGACCATCGCGTCCATCGCTACCCTGATAACATCGATACTTACGCTTTTTACACTTGTAACTATCAGTACCTTTCTTCCCGCTACAGGATTCAAAAGTCCAACTACGACGGCGACAGCGACAACCTCTAGCACCATCCCCACCGCGTCCTCCCCGTCCTCCTTCTCCTCCCTGAGAGCGTACAAAAATACTTTTTAAATCAGTAATTTTACTATAATAAATTGTCAACGAACCGCCGCTACCACCGTTCCCACCGCTACCACCATCACCACCTCTACCACCGTCTGGAGCATGGATATTTCGCTTTACCTTCCCACCATATCCACGACGACAGCGGGGTCGATAACCATCTTCCCCGTCTTCCCCATCCTCACCATCTCTACCAGATAAATCAAGGTTTACGGGAGAACCATCAGCAAAAACGGTTGCATCTCTACCTTTACGTCCGCTTCGTCCGCTGCGTCCATCACTACCATTCTCTCCGTCTCTGTCGTAATATCTTCCTCGATAATCGTCGTCGCGATTATCCCGTCTATAATCTCTCGCTATTTTCCCAGACTTCTCCAGACACAAAAGCGTATCAAATTCAGAAGCAGAAGCTGGTAAACCATTAACTAATAAGCTAACCGTAAGTAAAAATGATATTCTTTTTAGAATCAGCTTTAACATTTGCAGATTGATTGGTTATTTAATCGAGAATAATTTAAGCCACTACAGTCAAAGTTTATTTTCCGGAATTCCAGATAAAATTGAAAGCAATGATTATACTTTTGAGGTCAAAGGTTAAAAGTTAAAGGTCAAAGGTATTAAATTTACTAGAAATTAATTAAATTAATATAGGTAAAATTAAAGATAAAATAGCAAGATAGTAAATAAATATACAAAGATGATTTATCCATAAATTAAATGACGTATATTTCTAGTTACTAAAATAAGACTTTTAAATTACAATTTTGTGCCTGACGTAATAAAAATGTAGGAATAAACGGACAATAAAACTAAGAAAATGGATTTAATTCCTAAGCTCTAACCTTTGACCTTTAACCTCTGACCTTTGACCTCTAACTGATAACTGTATTACCGCATCCATTCAAGGAACAATCCCACCTGTCTTTCTTTCTCTCCACTAGCTTTTTGCTGTCCTAGCTCGGTGGAGAAACGTAGATTATTTGTGATTGCATAACTTGCAGAAAGTTTAGTTAAAGCAACTTCTTCAGCGGTTCCGGGGGAGACCCAACTGCGAGTAAATGCGATATCTGCACCACCACCACGAGATAAAACCAAAAGTAATTTTATCCCTAAATTAATTCCCGAACTTGAATAATCGGATGTGTGTAAATCTCGATATCCAACTACGGGAGAAACATTCAAATAACCACCTAAAGGAAATAAATAAAAATTTAAATCTGCACCATAATTTTCAAAGTTATTATTAAAAGATTTTTCGTATTCACCTCTTAAAGTTAGCTTCTCAACAATAAAAATATCTTCAAAACCAAATTTCATACCATCGTTACCGTCAAATTGAGAATAACCAAATCGTAAACGAGTGCGAAAACTTGGTTCGTTGTTAATATCTTGCAATACATTTGGTATTTTTAACATCCATCGCTGCAAAACCGGGCTGTTTTCAATGATTTCTGGATTTATATCTAATTCGTTATTTTCAATTTCTTTGTTGGTTTCGCACCAAGCGGTCGAAGCTGTGAATATCAAGCCGATACTTAATCCAAAAGCAATTTCAAACGCGGTTTTCAAACTTGGAACCTCAATCAATTTAACTATGCTGACAAAATAAAACTAGACGATTCAAATGAATTATCTATTCTCAAAGATTCAAAATTAATTATCAACCGAGCGAGCAAATATGTCTATATCTACTTGATTTAACATGACTTTGGTCATTTGCTTAACTTTTTCAGATATAGCAATCCCAATCAATAATAATAAGTTGCGTAAGTCCTGGTTTTATCAAATGAAAACCTGTCGCTAAATATTAGTTTTTAATAAATTTTACGTAATTATTATTACTTAACTTGTATTTCTTATTACTATATATTTAAACTAATAATAGTAACTGTCATGCAACTACCATCATCGGAAAATCCGAACACAAACAACGAACCTGCTGCTGAATTACGACAAGAAGTAGAACAGCTTTCTGATATTGCGAGCAATATAGCAATTGACAGTGAAATGGAAGCCAAGATACAAAGCTTATTAGCTCAGATTAAAAAGAGTTTGCGAGAACAACAATTAAGTATAGAAATGCAGCGAGAGCTTGCGAGATTGTTGAGCTTAATGTCTAAATTGAATTATCGCAATCCCCAACAAGTCTATATTTTAGATTTAGCTATTTCTATTTTGTTAGAAAATCACGAAACTAGTGAGAAGAGTGTAAATTCCAATTCTCCAAATCATCTACAAGATAAAAGTTGCCGAAATCTAGTATTTATTAAAGAAGCAAGAAGACAAATAGCGGTTCAATCGCAAGAATATCCCAATCCTTTTAGTTCAATTATTAAGGGTACGGGAGGTGCTTATAATCGATTGCTTTCTGGTTTGAGTTGGTTTTTCATTATATTTGTAATTTGTCCTATCATCAGTGGTGGATTAATATTAGCTGGAAGAGATTTGATTAATTATAGAGAAAAAGGTGAAAAATATAGTCAAGTAGAGCCAGTTTTAAAAGAATTAGTTAAAAAGCAAAATGAGCTTGATAAAGCTTACAATATGCGAGATGAATTAAAGGTTAGACTGAAAAAGGTTGACAGAGAAATTGAATCAATAAAGCCTCAATTAGAAGCTGATATTCCTAATTCACCTATCAGTGAAGAGAATATTGCAAACAACCAAGTATTAGCAAATGTTAAAGATATAGAAAACTTTGAAAACGAGATTAAAGATGTTAGAGATAAATTGATTGCTGTTCAATCTAATATAGATTCTGAATTAAAATCTGTCGAAAAACAAGAAGCAAATGTGAAAGAAAGAAATTCCGAAACGGTTCTAATAGAACAACAGAATTTAGATACATTGAATCCTGGAACACAAAATATTAAAAATCAACAAATAAATTCCATTAGCCAAGATTTCTTTGAATCTACTATTTTTTATATTTTAGTAGCTGTTTCAATGGGTGCTTTAGGAAGTGCTGTGAGCATAATTGTGCGTTATAACAAATTTATAGAACAATCCAAAGAGGGAGAATCGGACTTGTTTTTTACCGGTTTTTTCCGTCCAATTGTGGGGATGTCTTTCGCTATTTTTGCAGTAGAATTAATTGAATCTGGTGTATTTTCCGGTATTTTTACAATCACTAAACAACAGAGTCGTACAGTGTATCTTTATATGTCAATAGCTTTTATTGCAGGGTTCAGCGAAAGATTGGTAGAAGACGTAGTTATCAAAACCGAAAATACCTTAACTGGTTTTTCTTCTACTTCAGATAAATAAGATGATTAATGAATTAATTGATTAATTCATTATTGATTGGTAATTAAAATAAATTTAATCTTTATTTATCACGGATTCATCTATTACCTGCGTGCTTGTTGAATTAATATCTACAAAAGCAATATTAGTTTCTTGTTCTTGATTTTTATCATTTAAATCCCAATTATTTAAAACATCTTTGATTAAGATTTCTTGAATAAACGTTTGTAGTACAAGTACTAAAGGAATCGCTAGAAACAAACCAAGAAAGCCAAAGAAATTTGCAAAAACTACTACTGCTAGTAGAGTTACTACAGGTAATAAAGAAACCTGCGACCTCATAATTAAAGGTACAACAATCAAACTTTCAACCTGCTGAATACCAAAATATAGTGCAACTACAGCAACTGCTTTCCAAGGAGCATCGAGTAAAGCTAATAATAGCGGTGGAATCAAACTTAATGTCGGGCCGACATTGGGAATAAATTCTAAAAGTCCAGCTATAATTGCATTAATTAAAGGTAGCCTTACCCCAAAAATTAATAAGCCAATATAGCTCAAACCTCCGATAAGAAACATCGTCAGTAATGTACCTTTTATCCAACCAACTAAGTAGTCTTCACACTTTTGCAGAATTTCATCCATCCGACGACGATAAAAGGCTGGAAAAAGCATGATAAAACCGCTGCGGTAAGGCTTAGGGTCTATCAAAAGCATTACAGTTAAAACAAAGAATAGTAAAAAATTCAAAACAATATTAAATGATTGACTGAGGACGGTAAACACGTTCCCTAAAACAGTATCTAACCAAGTTTGTAAGCCCTGAGTAATATATGTTAAACCTTGAATTTCTTCTATAACTTCGTCGGGAATTACTTTTAAAAGCCAGTCATTCCATATCCGTATTTGGTCTAAAAATTTTGGTAATATAAAAGTAAATTCGCGCAACTGTTCAATAATTCGGGGAGCAATCAATGCAAAAAATCCCGACACAATTGTCAGCAATAAAATAACTGATATCCCAACTGCAATTCCCCGCTTAACGCGAAGTTGTTGCAATGTTTTAACGATTTGATTTAAAGCGGTTGCTAGAATTATAGCAGCGAAAACTATCAGTAAAACTTGTCTAATTTGCCATAATACATATACTGATACAACAAAAACGAAAAAGCCAATCCATTTTCCTATACGCACAAAAAGCTCCCCTATATTCACAGCTTAAACAGTGTATAGGTAGGATATCCGATTAAAATTTTTGTGTCTTCCTCCTCAAGTAAGTAACATTTTATCCGAATTCAAGATAATAAGCAGCAATTCCATCTCTATAAAGACTTAAGCTGTTAATTATTCAATTATTATGAGGTTTAAGGTTGATTATCTTTAAATAATTTTGATTTTCGCTGCAAAATTGTCCTAAGTCTTCAAAAGCTAAAATTCTATTCGTTAATTACAGGGTGTATTACGGCTATAAAATAATTTGAAATCATAAATAACTATGAAAATGCTGTGACGCACCATTAGTAGCTACTAAATTTTATCTTAAATGTATTCATATTAAGCTTTAGCGATAAAATAATAAATGTAACTTATACAAACTAAAAACTGATGGATTTAAATAATATATCTAAACAAAGCAAGAAAGTAGCTGAAGATGTCATTGATAACGTCAAAAAAAAGAGTAAGCAAGTCGCTGAGAATATTTCAGAAGTAACTCAAAATAAAGCTGAAGATATTACCGAAGAAGCTATTGTTACAACAGTCGATAAAGCCATAGAAATTATTGAAACTGCTAGCCAAAGAGTTAAAGAAAAGCAACTTACCGCTGAAAATGTATCTCTAGAAGTTAGTTTGAAAATTGCTGGGATAGCAGAGCTAAAAATGCGGGCACATGTACCAACATCTTCGGGAGAAAAAAGTGAAATTATTGATGTTAATGTCTCTTAAATAAAGTACAAAAGTCAAAATCAAAAAGTAACGCACAATCATTAATTTATGCGCTACTTTTCAAGTTGATTATATTCATTATCAAAATATTATAAAAACTAATAAACAACCAAAATTATTGGTCTAACCACTCAACTAAACCTAAAGAATTTACGGTACCCAAAAAATGAGCGCCGATAATAGTTACATCTGCTAATATTAAAAGCAAATCAATAGACCGTACTACTGTTTCCGGATTATAAACTGCTACTCCTTGGGGTTGAGCTAGAGTTTTACCTAAAACAGCAATTGCTGCTACTTCAGATGCTAAAAAACCCAATCCGATTCCGAGCAAACTAATAATTAAACCAACCCGTAAAACTTGAATAACTTCTTCTTTTTTAGGATGTAAATTTTTATCAGGTAACTGCAAACGTTTAGCTAAACGAGTATAGCGATAAGCCCAAAAGATTCGGAAGCCTACTGCAATTACACCACATACCGCTAGAAATATTCCAAATCCAATAAAAGTGCTGTTAATATCGCTAAAATTGCGGCTAAACATTACCAACAGCAACATAATTCCAGCAACCACACCTAAAAGTAAGTGAATCCAAAAACTGATTCTACCAAGTAAACGTAAGGTGCCAGCAAATTCTTTTTTGCTTGGTGAAGAAGATGTTCTATTTTGCATTACTATTTTTTCTAAACTTCCATATAATTAAAGCCATAGCATTCCTAAATCATTTATGAGATTTTAGAAATCCAGTTTTTTGGAAAAACCGGGTTTCTGGCACCTGCTTTTCTCACGACTCATCTAGGATTACTATATATATCATTGATATTATCTTTTAAGACTTATAAAATTCTTCTTTCAAAAGGTGGATAGTACTATCAACCTAATGTTAGATATTGAATATAGATATTTAATATAAAAAAGGGGCTTTCATGATTAATGAAAACCCCACTAAAAAAATATTTATCTTACTCTATAAACAAAGTTGAATTTACTTTTCAAGAGAGTTAGGTAATGCAGAAGGGTAAATGGTATTTACAACCAAAACAGGCTTTTCTTTGTATTCTGCTTCTAACTTAGTTTTAACTCCGTCATCCCAAGTGAATCCGTATTCTTTCTCTAAATCAGCTAGTACAAATTTTCTCAATGTACCAGTAGCAACAACAGTTTCACCTTTTTTAACATTCTTCTTGTATGGAACCACATCTTTATTGTCTGGTACCAAAACTAATAAATCTTCAGCACCAATCAATCTTTCTTCATCAAGAGTGAATGTATCATCTCCAGTCACATCTTCAATTTTACCAGGTACTGCAATTACTTTATTGTAATACTCGTCAGGACTTGCTGTAATTTGACCGGGTTTTGGTGCTAATGCAATTGATTGAGCAACAATTGCTGCTTTACCTTCAAACTTTTCGTAATCTTTGGAGTCAAGTTTTAAATTCTTGTACTCTTTATTAAAATCAGCACTTGCAAAATTTTTCACTTCACCAGTAATCTGCAATTCTGTATCTTCAGGAAGTTCTTGAGCTTCTCCCGATGCATTTACAACTAAGATGGTATCTCCACCAAAAAAGTCATCATCGGTAACAGCAAATGTGGTGGGACTAATTTTGTTAATAGCGTTGGTTCTGATGGTTACGCTTTTACCTATCAGCTTATCAGTTTTATCAGCAACTTCCTCAGCCGTAACGTTTTCTTGTTCTTGTGGTGTTGTATTGTCTGCCGTTGTATCAGTACAAGCCGGAAGAATTATAGCAGCTAATGCTAAAGCCAAAGCCTTTGAACGAAATCTGTTAAGCATGAAGAATTTTCCTCTCTATGAAGGTTATTAAATAATTACAGTTTGCGAAATGACTAAAATGAGGATTAGCGATTATTATAAAAAAATTTTTACTATCCTCCTCACACTGCTCATCATAATTTATTGATTTACAGTTATTTTAAAATTACCTAATTTACTAGGTAACTGTTCGCTTCATTTTAGACATTTAACTCTGTCAAGAATAAAACATAAAATTTCAATTGACTTCTACCTTTAGAAATAGCGAAAAAGCGAACAAATCATAGTGAATCAGTGAATAAATATGATTGCATCTAATTCTACATCTGTAAAAGAATATTTTGGTAATTATATTAAGAATAAGTTAATATTTTGTACTAGAGATACTATCACCGTACTTTTGTCAATCTCTTAAAGGATTGTTTTTAATGCGTCATTAGATAGATAAAAACAGTTTATATATCAAATATATTTTATTAATCCTGTTGAGCATTCAATCTAATTTCCAATCAATTATATAGCAATTAACTGGCTCAACTTAGATGAACATGATTTGATTCTAATTCCTAAATTCTGACTCTTATCTTCTAAATAATTGCAGGATATTAAGTAAATCTCCGGCATTGAAAGGCTTAGCTAAAAAACCTTGAATATCAAGATTGTTAGACTGTGTTAAAGCTTCATTAGAAACCAATCCACTCATGGCAATAATTTGCACTTGTGGATTCATTTGTTGCAAAGTACGGACAGCTGTTACACCATCCATAGAAGGCATCATGATATCTATTAAAACAATATTAATTTTATCTTTATGCTGCACATATTTTGCAATCGCGTCTATCCCATCTTGAGCAATAATGACGCGAAAATTATAAGTTTCAAGAGTGGTTTTGATAATTTCACAAATTGCGACTTCATCATCTACAACTAATATTAATTCATTGTTTCCAGTAGGTAGCTGTTCCCGCTCAGGTATCCCTAAAGCATCCCCTTCAATGCTTGGTAAATAAACTCTGAATTGGGTAAATTTAGCGATTTTGCTGGATACTTCAATAAAACCACCATGATTTTTAACAATACCCAAAACTGTCGATAAACCCAAACCAGTACCTTTTCCTACTTCCTTGGTAGTGAAAAATGGGTCAAAAATTCTATCTATAATTTGAGAAGAAATCCCAATTCCAGTATCGGAAATAGTCACTAAAACATAAGAGCCAACTTTGGCTTCTATATTCATCTTGGCATAGCTTTCATCGATAAATTTATTTTCTGCTTCAATGCTTAAAACTCCTCCCTCAGTCATTGCATCGCGAGCATTAACAACTAAATTCATAAATACTTGATGCAGTTGGGTAGCATCTCCCGAAACAGTCCATAAATTTTGTGGAAAATTCCTTTCGATAGTAATACTTTTAGGAAATGTACCTTTAGCAAATTGCTCAATATCTTTTAAAATATGCTTGACTTGTAACACCGTCCGTTTACCTTCATTACCACGAGCGAACGACAGAACCTGCTTAACCAAATCTGCTCCTCGTTTAGCATTCGCTTCCAAAATTTTCAACATTTCGCTCGAAGTCTTATCAATATTGGTCAGCTTAAGCGGTAATAGTTGAGATATTGCCAATATAGGTGTCAACATATTATTCAAATCGTGAGCGATTCCGCTTGCTAAGGTTCCAAGACTTTCCAGACGTTGAATCCGTAAAAACTGGCTTTCAAGCAGTTTGTTTTCGGTGATGTCAGTATCTACTGTCAAAATTGATTTGGGATTTCCCGCTTCGTCGCTCACTAAAGTCCACCGACTAGCAACAGTAATATCTCTACCCTGCTTAGTCACTTTTGTTAGTTCACCCTGCCAGGAACCACTACGCTTAACTTCTTGCATAGCCTCCATCAATTCTTGAGTAATCTCTTTAAATAAGAGCTTATTGGCTGCCTTTCCTATAGCTTCTTGTGCAGTCCAACCGTACATCTTTTCCGCGCTTTGGTTGCAGTATAAAATTTGTCCTCCTAAAGTTATTAACAAAATTGCATCTGTAGCCACATCGAGCAATACTGCTTGTTCGGCAATTTTCTTTTCTGCTTGCTTACGCTCGGTAATATCTATACAAGAGCCAATATAGCCTTCAAAATTTCCATCGGAATTTAATCTAGGAGTCCCTTTATCCAAAATCCAGCGATAATCACCATTCTTATCTTGTAAACGGTACTCCATTGAAAAAGCTTGACGAGAATCAAAAGATTCTTCGTATACTTTAATACGTCTGTCTCTATCGTCTGGATGAACTCCCTCAGCCCAACCATTGCCAATTTCTTGTTCTAAACTTCTTCCGGTAAATTCCAACCACACAGCATTGAAATAGTGGCAAAGCTTGTCATGTCCAGTCATCCAAATCATTACAGGAGCGGTATCAGCCATCTTCCTAAATCTTTGCTCGCTCTCTCGTAATGCTGACTCTACTTGCTTATACTGGCTAACATCTTTAGAAATACCGTAAAAACGGACAATATTTCCTTTCGTATCCCGTTCTATTTTTCCACAAGAAAATGCATAACCGATGGAACCATCAGAGCGTATAAAGCGGAACTCAGTTTCATAGGGAATACCTTTTTCGATAGCATTTATCGTTAACTGATTTACCCGTTTTCTATCATCGGGATGAATAAACTGGCTTATAGTTTCAATTCTGGGTGTAGAATTACCTTTATCGCGGTTAGTAAACCGATAAAATTGTTTTGACCACCAAGCTTCATCTGTAGTCAAATCCCAAGACCAGCTACCAATTTTCGCAATTCGTTCTGCTTCTTGTAGCAAAGCTTCAGTTTGACGTAATTTCTCTTCAGCTTGCTTTCGTTGGGTAATATCGCGAATTACGGTCAGCAAACCAATTTTGTTACCGCTATTATCATTTAATAAGCTAACTGATAGCTCAACATAAATTTGCTCGGAATTCTTTTTTATATGAATGTTTTCTCCCTGCCACCAACCATTTTTAGCTAAGTTTTCTTTAGCTATTTCTTTGTCATCTGGATTCAACCAGCGATATTCATAAACTGTTTTTAAACTACGTCCGATAAATTCGCGAGCATTAATATTATATTGATGCTCGGCACGCTTATTTAGATAAATGATATTATATTCGTTATCGATAGCAATAACTGCGTCGCTAACGTGAGCTAAAATATTTGCATCAAGTCCAATTTGAGCTTCCGTTGCCGAAATAACGTTGTTTTCTTGTTTAAAATCAGTGTTGGTATGTTTGAAATTTTGAATAATACTATCTTTATCTGCAAGAGATTGTAATATATTCTTTTTCCGAATAATTCCCAGCAAACTATTATTATTATCTACAAACGGTAAATAAGAAATTTGATGCTGCTGCATTATCTTTAAAGCTATAATAATATCTTGGTTGGGAGTTTTTTGCAGCGCTACTACTTCTCTTTGCATAACTTCACCTATTCTTATAGATGATAAATTTCGACCAGAAGCAGCAATTCTAAGAGCATCAATTTTAGTAAATATTCCCACCAAACGACATTCTTCAGTTACTAAAACGCAGTTTGCTTGTTCTTCATTTGTATAACTTACATTCAGCATTAAAGTAATTGCATCATTTACCAAAACATCGGGTGTGACTGTCAAATAATAAGTTTCTATAACCCGATTTAAAGCAAGCAAGTCATTGAGATTGGGAATAAATGACATAATTAAAATGCCCTGCCAAGTCATGAAGGCAATTAAAACAACTAATATTACTTATTTCACTCAATTTTCATCAAAAACAGCTAATAGATATCAAATAAAATCTGAGAGGAATAAAACAAGTAACATAAATATTGTAACTACTTTTTTAAGGTAATAGGTATAAAACTGATTTTTGATAAAGTTATTGCCAGTACGTAGATAAGATTAAACAAGATTATACGAAACGAATAAGCTAAAAATTAATTGTAGAGACACAGTATTTAAAATGTCTCTACATAAACCTTAACGAATATTGCTTTTCAAACCTTACTTATAATTTCTACCTTTCCTGTTTGACCTATTTCCTTAGCATCAGGAATTATTCCTTGTACGGTAAACACCGAACAAGAAGCATGATGAAGTACATAATTGCTAACACTACCCATCAAAAGCTCGCTGAGACCCCGACGACCCCGACGACCAATTACAATTACATCAGCCTCCCAATTTTGAGCAATATCGCAAATAATTCGGGATGGTTCACCAATATTTTGGGAAAATTCTGCTTTCACACCTAATTGTGTCGCTTGTTGACACAACCAATTCAGCCAATTTAATCTATTTTCCTTGAGCTTTTCCCAGTCATTTAGATATGTACTATTATTCCTTTGCAGTTGGGGATAAAGAATAGTTGGTTGTAAAAACAAAGGGTCAACATATTGTTCGTCTAAGGTCGATAAAACGTGTAAAATCATTAAACTAGCATTCGTTAGCCTTGCCAAAGATACAGCTTCATCAAATACCTGTTGGTTTGATTCGGAATTATCAACTGCTACAAGAATTTTATTTAACATGATATTAATCCTCACTTAACTGCTAACTACTCGCTGCTAACTGTTAACTAATTCATTTATAAACAAATAATATGAGGATTTTGTGAGCATTAAGTTATATGTAGCCAAAAGCTCACAACTTTCTCACATTTATCTTCTATTTTATAAACATTACAGTTTATCTACCGATTTTACAAAATTTGTTTGTCTAAGCTTTTATAATCGTCAGTCTTTGAAATAATTAATAGGGGTAAAAACAATCATGCACTACTGTCCTTGCTGTAGAGACACGCTTTTATGCCATGTTAGCCACAATCATATTTATTGGTTTTGCCCAAGTTGCTGGCAAGAAATGCCTGTATGCGCTTTAGGAAGTTATTATTCACTTGCAGAAGCAATATCGAGCAAAGTATCTAAAATGCATCAGAAATTAGAACAATCAGCCTTAAGTTCACAGAAAGTATTGATAAATAATTTCTAACTTACTTTCATGCAATATTAGTTTATGAATCAATAAAATCCTTGATTAAATAATACTTTAAACCCACGACTTTATTAACCACTCTCTATTTACTTTAGGGAGTGGTTTATGATTGCAATGTTAATAAATATAAATTAATATTGACATTTATGAAGTAAAGCAAAGCAGCATTGACTTGATATTTTAATATTTAAATTAAGCCTTTTTATCTCGACTTCCAAACTTTGAAGCCTAACAAGCTATAGGCATGAAAATATTAATTGTAGAAGATGACCAATATGTTGCAAAAGCGTTGAGTCTAGTTCTCGCTCATCAAAACTATGTGGTTGAAGTTGCTTTAGATGGAGAAGAAGCTTGCGGATTTATCAAACTTTTTGATTACGATTTAATTATCTTAGATATAAGTTTACCATTACTAGACGGTATTAGTCTTTGCCGACAAATGCGTTCTGAAGGTTTACAAACACCAATCATGCTCTTAACAGGTTTAAACTGTCCCCATGAAAAAGCTGTAGGTTTGGATGCTGGTGCAGATGATTACATGGTAAAACCGTTTGATGAAGAAGAATTAACTGCTCGTATTCGAGCGCTTTTACGAAGAGGAAAAATAAAATCTTTCCCTATTTTAAGATGGGGTTCTCTAAAACTGGACCCTATAAGTTACAAGGTTACTTATAATAAACAACTTTTAGCCCTAACCCCCAAAGAATACGCTTTATTAGAGCTTTTTTTACGAAATACTCACAACGTATTTAGTTGCAACATGATTTTAGACCATCTTTGGTCTTACGAAGATGCTCCCACAGAAGAAGCCGTTCGGACTCATATCAAAGGATTGCGAATGAAATTGAAAGCTGTAGGTGCATCTCCTAATATTATTGAAACTGTTTATGGTATTGGTTATCGTCTGAACCCAATGGTTGAAGAATCGGACGAAGCATTTTTGACCGGTTCGTAATGTTCTGGAGAGGGGGAGATGGGGGGATGGGGAGATGGGGAGATGGGGAG
>NZ_AP018227.1:2522597-3089411 GCF_002368095.1 Calothrix parasitica NIES-267
GGAGATGGGGAGATGGGGAGAGGGGGAGAGGGGGAGATGGGGAGATGGGGAGATGGGGAGAGAAATTTAAATATTCGTTCACTCCTACCAATTAACCATTACCCATTACCCATTACCAAAATAATAAAAGACGACCATTAATAGTCGTCTTTCGTATCATACATTTATTCAATTTGTGCTGTTTCATCACAATATTTATTATTTTACGCTATAATCCATGCATATGCATAAAATAGCTATTTTGTCAACTATTGTTATTCTGTTTTGATGTGAAAGATATTCAAAAATCTTAAGCTACAGAATTATTTTTAGCTGAATGCAGTTTTCTTGGGGCACTAATTGAGACTACCCTAGAATCAGTTTCTAAATTGTCCATTTCTTTTGGGGTGACGGTTGCTGTAAGCAAATTATCTGAAATGTGACCTCTTAATTTCACACCTGCGGGTACATACCCAGCTTCTGCGACTTTGATAGTTACACTATAGATATCGTCGTCATGTAGTTGCTGAGATTGTGCTATTTCAGCGCCATGTTCTTTCTTGTGACAGCCGTGTAGCAAACTTTTTTTAACACGGACAGGTTTACCCGCGATATAAAGCATAATTTACTATTCCTTATTCAAAGCGTTATTTTTTCGATTGAATGATATTATATTCTATCAACCAATATTATCACATCGCTCTAATGACGGAAATAGCAGTATTTATATCTATTGAACCATAACCATAACGCGCTCTCTGTAGTGGGTCTTCTGGGCGATTATTTTCAGAACTTTGGATTAAAATCTCGCGAATTTGGTTAATATCCAATTTAATATTGCGAGCATTAGCTTCGCTTAACATTAAAGCTATTATTCCTGTAACAACAGGTGCGGACATACTGGTGCCGGATTTTCGGTAAGATTTATTTCCAGTCAGTGAAGCTGCGGCCCAGATATTTTGTCCGGGAGCAATAAAATCGGGTTTCTTCCGTCCGTCACGAGTTGGGCCAGAACTAGAAAAATATGATATGGGTTGGTTCGGTTTTGTGGGGTCATAAGAACCAACCATAATAATATTGCGTCCGCAGCCAATAGAATTTACAGTATGAGTATTATCGTGAGGTGCGACAAAGCTAGTTTGAGAACCATCTTCACGTTCTATCCAAGCATGAAAATTACCGTTACTAACTTCAACTCCATGCAATCGTACAGTCCAAATTCCTCCCGGAAGTCGCGATTCCATAAAAATCCCAATCATATTATCGCCGTTGTTAGGGTCGCAAAAACGGTGAGATAAATAAATCACGGTGTTATCGTCTGAGTCTACAATTTCTCCATTTTCTCCCAATTGCAGACTTACTAGACTTCCACCGTCGGGAGGAATCAGTTCTAGCTGAAATTTATCTTGCTTATCGTACCAAATTTCCAACGCTTTGTACTGCCAATGTCCTCTGGGAATATCCCAATACAAATCCGTAAAACCATTTTTCGGAACCTTTCCCGAAGCATGAATTCCTTTGTAGTAAGAATTTCCCGCTGCAATAACTACCGCTCGATTTGGTTTATTGCTTACTAGAGCATCTATACTTTGCTCCACCAAAGCAGTACCATCATGGGGACCACCATGTAACGCTAGACTAATATTGATTGCACAAGGACGGTTTTGAGCAATTTCAAAAATGAAATCTACCGCTTCCACAAGTTCGGTAGTATCTCCCAAGGACTTATCGACAGCATTTCCACCATCAGCTAAAACAGCTTCTACAGCACCGTTGGAAAAGTGAACAAATACGATATCAGCTTGAGGAGCGACACCCGGATTTCCGGTACCGTTTCCATTCCCCGTAGCGATATCCATCACATGAGTACCGTGAGCGATTTTTCCGGGATAGTAACCCAAAGCTTTGTAGGGATTTTCAGCCTGTAAAGCTTGATTTATTTCTGCACTACGATAAACTTTCCCATAACCAAAAGGACTATCCGGTTCCGACGAACCATCTTGGTCCCATAAAGCCAATATTCGAGTAGAACCATCCGAGTGACGAAAATTCTGATGAGCGAAATCGCAACCTACATCAATAATTCCTACAACTACATTGTTTCCTTGCTGTTCGGTCGTAGGTATATTTTGGGTAAGAGTTAATGATTCCGAGGAAATATCATCAACAGTTAACTGCAAACTTTGCGAAGCTTGTAAACTGATAACACAAGAAGAAGAACGTACAGATTGCAAGCGCGATACGGGGACTCTAGCAGTAACAATCATATTCCCATCTACTGTAGTTCCAACCTCAGCACCTTCTCGTACTTCAGTCATCGAATACCATGCTTCAACATCATTTACTTTCGCAATTACAGCGACTTCTCCCACCTCCGTTGAAGCTGTGGGTGGAGTAGACAGTCCTCTGCGACGACGTTGCATTAGTCTTTGCAATCTCGGGTCAATATCTGCAAAAATATCCGTCCATTCAAATCGCATCAATCACCTTCTTTGCCGTTACGAACTATATCAAGCTTAACTATTTATCATGTATCTATCTTATAATTACGATTTTTGGTTGATTTTTTATTCGTTGAAATCAAAACTATTTACAATTTCTCAAATCAAAAAGCCGTAATAACCCTGATAGATATTTATTATACAGTAGCTCAAATTACACTATTTTTTATCTGAATAGAGAATATAAAAAATCTTGTTTGAATATTTACCTAACGGTTGTCGTATTGTCAGAAAACCCCGCTAACCTACTGACTTGGCTAAATAATTATGATTACTAGTTTTATTACAGGATTAATCACAATATTTTGGTTTTACACAGTATTAATTTTTCGCTTTTTTATTTTCATTTCAATTCCAATTTTTTATCCTGCATACATAAAAATAAAAGCGATGGTTTGGGAACCAATCTTAATTCCTCTTATTTTCCCACTTCTAGCTAACATAAAATGGGTGGAGCGAGCTAAAATAATTTTTAGTATAGGAGGAAGTGAATTCCAATTCGATAATCAGGTTTCTATAAGCGGAAATACAGCCGTTATAGCAGTTGAGGAGAAATCAGCACCTGAAAGCAAATTCTTTCGACCTATTATCTATATTTACATCCGTAAAGAAAACAGTTGGGAACTGCAAACCAAACTATTTGTTGCCGGAACTCAAGTTGCTATTAATGGTAATACTATTATGGTCGGGCAAAGGTTTTGTGTAAACGAACACCAGCGATATTTTCCAATTCAAATTTTTACCTGTTCCGATGATACTTGGTCTTTACAGACCCAGTTAACATTACCCCAGCCTGCAAAATTCAATTTAAGCATTAAAGCTATAGCACTTAAAGCAGATACAGCAGTATTTTTGACTCACGGGAAAGTTTACGTATTCCGAAATCAACCCGATACAAATAATTGGAACCAAGAAGCTGAATTTAATGCATATGGTAGAACCGTAGCGATTGATGGTAATACGATTATTGTAGGGGGAGGTAAATCAGCCTATGTATTTGTACGGAATTCGGCTACAAATAATTGGTCGCAGCAAGCAGAACTTTCTCCTATGGCTGAAGATGATAAATCCCCAAATAATGTAGGCATCTTTGGTAATACAGTAGTAGTAGGAAGACCGGGAATAAGAAATGATAGAGGTGCAGTTGACTTATACGAACGCGATAGTGAAACTGGTGAATGGTTTCAACAGAATCGGTTTTTTCCAAGTGAGGTACCTTGGAACATTGCTTATGGTTTTGGAGGAAGTGTAGCAATTGATAATAATACTATTGTTATTGGCGCATCAAGAAAACATCTTATCTGCTCCGACTGGGTTCAGTTAACAAAAAGTGAAACATCAGCTTATATCATTGAACGCAATAGTCAGACTGGTAAATGGTCGCAGCCAGTTAAACTTTTACCTAAAGACCACAAGCAAGTAGCCCGTGGTTATGCTAGAGAAGTGCGTATATCAGGAAACCGAATAATTGTTACTGCTCCTGCACTGAGTAGCAATTTTGGTACCGACAACATTTATATATTTGAACTTGTTGATTCCTAATCGCATCAATTTTAAAACTGATAACTTGCAACATTTTCAAGAAGCTTTAAGAAACCCGGTTTCTAATAGTAAAAACATCAATATCTTGTTGTGAAGTCGCAAAGAAACCGGGTTTCTGACACTGTTGCAAGAACTAAGTTAAATCTTCTAACTTACACATTTTGAAACCCTTTACTAATAAAGATTTGAATTACACATTCTTATGCAGAAGTTAGGAATTAAACCCTACTTCACCTTAACCCTCTTTAATCACTTTCGCCGTATAAAAACCAAAATCCTTATATAGGGTTTTACGAGTTTAAATGTAGGTTGGGTTGAACAAAGTGAAACCCAACAATGAAAAGGATTAATGTATCCATCTAGACTTGACATCATAAAAGCCATAGATATATCAGAATTAGGTATATTGAGCATTTAGAAAAGCATGTTGCAAATTCACAGAAAGATAATTGGTTTAACAGCTTTAGTAGGCTTAACTTTAATTGGATGCGATAATTCAACATCCAATCAACCTACCGCGAATTCAAGCGACCAAGGAAACGTAATATTTATCCATCCAGACGGTACAAGTCCATCGCATTGGGGTGCAGCACGAATGCTAAATTATGGCCCAGATAGTGATTTGAATTGGGATAAAATGTCCAACTCAGGTATCTATCGAGGACATTTGAAAAACCAACTTACAGGTACTTCCAATGCAGGTGCTGTAATTCATGCTACGGGAGTCAAAGTTAATAACGATTCTTTTGGCTTGGATGAAAACGGAAAACCGATAATTGCAGCTTCCGGTAAACCACAAACTATTATGCAAGAAGCTGTAGCAGCTGGTAAAGCCACAGCAATTATCAATTCTGGTATCATACCCGAACCCGGAACAGGTGCATTTGTTGCTAAAACCAAGACTCGTCGGAACTTTGAAGAAATCACCAAACAAATAGTAGAGTCTGGTGTCGATGTAATCTTAGGTGGTGGTGAAATATACTATCTACCCGAAGGTACCCCTGGGAAGTTTGCTAAAGCTGACGAAAGCAAGCGACAAGATAACATCAATCTCATTGAATTAGCGAAGGAAAAGGGTTACAAGGTCATTTATAGCCGTGACGAACTTTTAAATTTACCCCCAGACACTAAAAAAGTATTAGGAATATTCGCAGCAACGGACACTTACAACGACCAAACAGAAGAATATTTAAAAGAGAAAAACTTGCCACTATATGCTTCCGATGCTCCTACAGTCTCTCAAATGCTACAAGCAACTTTAAAAATAGTATCTAAAAATAAAGAGGGATTTTTTATAGTCTTAGAAGAAGAAGGAAGCGATAATTTTTGCAACTTCAACAACGCTAAGGGCTGTATAGAAGCAGTCAAACGGGCTGATGATGCAGTTGGTGTAGCGTTAGAATTTATCGATAAAGATCCTAACACATTATTGATTACTGCTGCCGATAGCGATGCTGGGGGATTAGAAGTAATTGGGACTACCACAGAAAAGTTTCCCTTAGATCAACCTTTACCAGAAAAAGGAAGAAATGGCGCACCCTGGGATGGTAAAGATGGAACCGCGACACTACCTTTTGTGTCCGGCCCAGATAAACAAGGAAACAATTATCCCTTTGCAATCGCTTGGGGAGGTTCCGATGATTTTACTGGTTCAATAATCGCTAAATCACACGGATTAAATGCAGATAGATTACCCAGTAACGTAGATAATACAGACATTTACCGTTTGATGTACTCAACATTATTTGGCACAGAAATACCAAAACTCTAGGGAATTAAAAGTTAGGGATTAATCAGTTTCGACTGTTGAATGGTTATTTTTCCTATTCTCTATTACCCTCAATCTGATTAATGGTGGACAGAGTGAAAATAGTCCACCATTGAATCTTTGTAGAAATTCACAATTAGAGCCGAGTTATTTGAAGAAAAGCACACTATCAGAGGTTAGAAAAATATCGTTCGAGCCAGATAAACACTAATTCAACGACCTTTATTCATCTTCGTGTAAGTCTTGTTTGTTCCTACAAGACTACCAATCATATAACCACCCAATCCCCATAGAATTGGCATTATCCAAGACTCATCTGAATTTGTTCTACCGCCAGAATTAGGTGCATTTTCCTCTCTTGTCTCAGCCCTATCTTCAATAATTGGTTCATCATTGAAAGACTGTGCTATCAATTGCTCTGATAAATCATTATCGACAGCACTTACTGGCTTCACAGCTACAGTAGAAAATACAGCTAAGCAAGCAGTTGCAAGTATTAATTTGTTAGTCATCCTCATCATAAATCCATAACCTTTTTGATTTGAATAGATACTTAGACATACGAGGATAATTCCCCACTCTGACCCAGACATTAATTGAGAGAGGAATAGTCTTTATATACCTAAATTTTGGCTAGGAATAGCAGTTAGCTTCTATTAATTTACTAGTTTTTACGGTGATAAATCAATGAGTTTATGCTACAATTGAAAATTTGTCTTCAGAAGTAACTTTGCTATTAGTGTTAATTATCATACAGCATTAGTAGCGCTTAACCTCATTAATTAGTTTTCTTAATTTATTTACTCAGAGTTTAATAATGGCTTATTTATTTAGATATTCAGAGAAAAAGTGAGGTTCGTCTGCATCGACTGTGGAAATGTTGTAAGACAGATGCTTCAAGAAATACTGAGCCAGTTGAATAATTGTCACATTCATAAATAGTATTTTTCACCCTGTATATCGTGTATCAATCAACCAGAAATTAGAATATTGATATCCTTAATTGTCTTCAGCCTTATATCTAAGAATTCCGAAGTGTATTTATGACGAATTAAAGAAATTAGACAAGCAAAATTCTTGTTCAAGCTAATAAATATAATTCTTTTCACAGTGGATGACAGATGCTAGATAAGGTATGTTCCCTTGTGAAAGAAAAAAAAATTGGCATTGCGAAATACAGATATGAATTTCTAAAGATATCTAAGAGCAGTCCCCTAAATCCCCCTTACATTGGGGGACTTTAAAATATATTTTTCCCCCCAGAATTGGCGGCTGGGGGGCTTTCTAAAGGTATCGATGTCTAAAGTACTACGCTACAGGTTTTAAATAATTGCTGCTGCTTGCTTCAACTCAAAAATCTTGTTGATTACATCTTCAACCACTTTATCCGGTGTAGAAGCACCAGAGGTAATTCCGACAATAATATTCCCATCTGGGAGCCATTTATCAGATATTTCGATATTGCCATTTAACTGACGATGTTCGATGCGATTTTCTGATAAAATTCTTTCAACGCTATCAACATGGTAGGAAGGTATTTTTCTTTCCTCTGAAATTTCCTGTAAGTGAGCAGTGTTTGATGAATTGAAACCACCAATCACCACCATAAAATCAAGTTTTTCTTCCACCAACTCCAACATTGCATCTTGTCTTTCTTGAGTAGCGTCACAAATGGTATTAAAGCTTTGGAAATGCTGATTCAATTCAGTCGGGTCATATTTTTTCATCATAGTCCGCTCAAATAGTTTACCAATATGTTCGGTTTCTCCTTTGAGCATCGTAGTTTGATTTGCAATCCCAACTTTTTCTAAATCGGTATCGGGATTAAATCCTTCCGAACAAGCTTTACTAAATTTAGTTATAAATTCTTCTTTACTACCACCATTGAGAATATAATCCGCAACATATTCCGCTTCTTGTAAATTAAGAACAATCAGGTATTTACCAGCAAACGAACTAGTTGCAACAGTTTCTTCATGTTTATACTTCCCATGAATGATAGAAGTACAGTCAACTTTTTTATGTTTTTCAACCGTATTCCAAACCTTAGAAACCCAAGGACAAGTTGTATCGACAATTTTACAGCCTTTATCCGAGAGCAGCTGCATTTCTTGAACGCTTGCCCCGAAAGCAGGTAAAATTACGACATCTCCAGAATCAACCACAGAAAAGTCTTTTTGGCCAGCTTCCATAGAAATAAACCCAACCTGCATTTCTTGCAAACGCTGATTTACGGATGGATTGTGAATAATTTCATTCGTAATCCAAATTTTTTCTGAGGGGAAATGCTTGCGGGTTTCATAAGCCATTGCTACAGCACGTTCAACACCCCAACAAAACCCAAAAGCTTCTGCCAAACGAATAGTAACATCGCCCCTGTTTAAAGTATAATTATTATCTCGAATCTTTTGAATTAAACCACTTTGATATTCCGAATGTAGCTGAGTAGCTATCTCTTCTTTATGTCCAAATCCCCGACGATGGTAATTTTCGGAATGTTGTAATGCACGCTTAAAAGCTTTTGTATCCATAATAAATCAATTATCAATTATCAGTTAGCAGTTATCAGTTATCAGTTATCAGTTATCAGTTATCAGTTAGCAGTTATCAGTTAGCAGTTAGCAGTTAGCAGTTGTTCGCAGGTCGGGTGTGGATCGTCAGTTATCAGTTGTTCATCGGTCAGGTGTGGATCGTCAGTTATCATCTGTTGACTGTTGACTGTTGACTGTTAACTGTTAACTGATAACTGTTCGCTGTTAACTGTAAAGCAGAACTCCATACTAAATAACCGTTTGGATTAAGGTGTAATCCATCAGTAGTAAATTTTGAACGGAGACTTCCTTGTTTATTGGCAAATAAAGGATATAGGTTTAAGTATTTTACGTCTTCTTTTGCTGCTATGGTTCGCAACTGTTGATTTAAGTTGCGAATGCGACTATTCGGTATTGCTAGGAGCTTTTCTTTTCCTTCCCAAGTTGCTTGTTCTCCTTGATGGGGCAAAATTGACTGTACTACTATTTTTGCTTTGGGATGCTGTTCGCGTAAATAATTTAATATCTGCCGTTGATTTTCTAAAATTGTTTCATCATTAACACCTGCAATTAAATCATTAATGCCTATCATCACAAAAATGCTTTCCGGTGTTGTTTTATCAAATAAATTTAATCTTTTCAATAAACCAGCAGTTTTTTCTCCAGAGATTCCTTGATTCAACCAGGTTTTATTATTTGGTAATAACTCCGAGGGGAACCATAAACTCAGAGAATCTCCAGCCATGATAGTTAAATTTCGGGGTTTATTCTCTGCTACAACTTCAGCCTCCTGTTTGAGAATATTCACCCATTTTTGATAGTCGAGTTTATGACGTTTACCCAGTTGAGGGGTAGCGACCTGTTGAGCTTGAGTAGTAGTAATCGGTTCGGGACTAGGAGAAACCGCATTACCGAAAAAAGCGGCAAAATTCTGCTGTTTTCCAATCAGCAAAATTACCGCAAGTAGAAGTATGAGGTTACTCAACAAAGAGAAAAATGCCCAAGCAGGAAAAGTTTTAGCTGAACTAGACACGGGTAGCTAATTACATCAATAATCTATTGGATAAGATTGTAATCTACGCTTTGTCTTTTGGGTAATCGGGAATTGGGGAGATGGGGAGATGGGGGGATGGGGGGATGGGGAGATAGGGAGACAAGGGGATGGGGAGATGGGGGGATGGGGAGATGGGGGGATGGGGAGATAGGGAGATAGGGAGACAAGGAGACAAATAGATAAGGGAGCAAGATGCTCCCACTACTTGTTACTCATTACTCATTACTCATTACTCATTACTCATTACTCATTACTCATTACCCATTACTCATTACCCATTACTCATTACCCATTACTCATTACCCATTACTCATTACTCAATTTCACTTTCTTCCAAGATTAATTTTGTCTGTATACTCAGAATTGTAGGCTTCTTCACCGTGTTCGCTGATGTCCATTCCTTGCAGTTCGGCGTTTTCTTGGACTCGCAATCCGACGGTGCTTTCAACTACTTTCAAGATTATCCAGGTACCAAATCCGGCGATAAAATAGGTCACCATGATAGCTGCTAGTTCTAGAAGTAGTTCGTCAGGATTGCCGAATAATAATCCATTTCTCCCAGATGGATTAACCGCTCTGCTAGCAAAGATACCTGTCAAAATTGCTCCTACAGTACCACCTACACCGTGTATGGGGAACGTATCTAAAGCATCATCAACCTGTATTTTATGCTTGAGGCTGACTGCGTAAAAGCAAATAAAAGTGGTGATGCTACCAATTAAGATTGCTGCGATGGGTGTAACAAATCCTGCTGCTGGAGTAATCCCCACTAAGCCTGAAACGCTCCCTGTTGCTACACCTACTGCTGTGGACTTACCGCGCAATACTCTTTCTAAAATCAACCATGTCAAAGCCCCTGCGGCTGCACTAGTATTAGTATTAACAAAAGCTACCACCGCTAAATTATTAGCTTCTAAAGCGCTACCTGCATTAAAGCCAAACCAGCCAAACCACAATAAACCAGCACCGAGCAAAATAAAGGGTACGTTATGCGGTGGACTTAATTTATCGGGAAAAGTTTTGCGGGGTTTTAAATATGTCGCTGCGACCAAAGCAGATACTCCCGAACTAATATGTACGACAGTACCTCCAGCAAAATCTAATGCACCCCAACCACCAGATAAACTTAGTAATCCTCCGACACCCCAAACCATATGAGCGATAGGAGAATAGATAAAAAATGACCACAAAACCACAAATACTGAGTATCCGGTGAAACTCATCCGCTCTGCGATAGCACCGGAAATCAAAGCTGGAGCGATTATGGCAAACATTCCTTGATAAGCCATAAATGCTAAATGGGGGATTTGCGATGCATACTCGCTCGGTTGTAAACCAACATTATTTAAACCCAGCCATTCAAATCCACCAAAAAACGCGTTACCGGGTGAAAAAGCAAAACTGTAGCCCCACAAAACCCAAGTTACACCGATAATCGCCATTGTGACGAAGCTCATCATCAATGTATTTAAGACATTACGGGTGCGGACAAATCCACCATAGAAAAAAGCAAGTCCCGGTGTCATCAGCAACACCAAAGCCGAGCAGATTAATATAAATGCGATAGAACCACTAGTAGAACCACCATTAATAACAGGTGGAAAACTTGGCGATCGCGTTTGAGCAAAAGCATTATCTACAGTTCCACTCAAGAAAAGCAGAGATATAGATATTATCAATGTAATTTTTTTCAACACTTTTTATTGTCCTTATGCGCCGACTATTTCTAAGGAAGGTAAATAGATGCGATTATTTCTTGGTATCAAGAATTCTCTAATAATTTAAAAGCTGGAAATAGAACGCAGAGAGTCACAGTTATAGAAAAATAAATCTCAAATATTTAAGAGAATTATTGGTTGTAGAGTTAGAAAAGATTACCAGAAATTATGTAAATGTAATCCCGATTTTAATTGTGAAGAAAAAAACAGTATGTTGCTGTTAAGCTTTTGAAAAAAATTATTTTGTTTGGAACCTACAGAAAAAATTAGGAATAGGGAATTGGCCATGGTAAATAGTTAGGAGTAATGAGTAATGAGTAATAAGTAATGAGTAATGAGTAATGAGTAATGAGTAATAAGTAGTGGGAGCATCTTGCTCCCTTATCTCCCCATCTCCCCATCTCCCCATCCCCCCATCTCCCCATTCCCTGTTCCCTTCTTCCCTTAAAAATTAATGCTAAAAAGTTTTATTTTAATTTTACTTATCGGCTTTTTCGTCGGACAAATTGCTGGACGGTTGAAGATTCCTGCATTGGTGGGAATGGTTCTAGTAGGAATTATTCTCGGACCTCAAGTTGCTGACTTAATCGACCCTAATGTGCTTGCTGCTTCTGCTGCTTTGCGAACGATTGCTGTGATGGTGATTTTGATGAAAGCTGGTTTGGGTTTAGACCGGGAAAAGCTGATGCAGCAGGGAAGTGTTGCGTTAAGGCTGGGGTTTTTACCTGCGACTTGCGAAGCTTTAATTATTGCTTTGGCTGCAATGTGGATTTTGAAGTTTGATTTTGCAACTGGATTATTATTAGGCTGTATTATCGGAGCGGAATCTCCTGCGGTAATTGTACCGGGAATGCTGCGATTAAAAAGTCTGGGTTGGGGAGTTAATAAGGGAATTCCCGATGCGATACTTACGGGGAGTGCTTTGTCGGATGTTTTACTATTACTAGTTTTTAGTTTATTACTGAATTTTTTGGGACAGGGAACAACTGGTTTAATATTACCTTTTGGTTTAACTATAAACGCGTTTTTACTGCTTCCGATTCAGATTATTTGTCAAATTATTCTCGGGATAGTTATAGGTTTAATCGCAGCAAAATTATTAGTTTTATTACTAACAAAACAGAAGTGGACTCAAAATACAGTACAAGATACTTTAGTTACGGCAACTTTTGCATTATTGCTAGTAGTTTTAGCAGAGAGTTTACCAATTTTCTCTGGTTATTTAGCTGTGATGGTAACGGGTTTTTTTCTCATTGAATTCGATGCTCCCCTAGCTAGAAAATTACGTTCGGGTTTTGATAGTTTGTGGACGGTAGCACAAATCATTTTATTTGTATTGCTAGGAGCGAGCATTCAAATACAGGTTCTGGAAAATATTTTTGTTCCAGGATTAATTATTCTTGCACTTGGAACCTTGATAGGAAGAGCTTGCGGATGGTATTTATCAACGTTAGGGAGTAACTGGAACTGGAGAGAACGGTTATTTTTATTATCTGGTAATTCAGCTAAAGCCACGGTTCAAGCAGCGATTGGAGCGATTCCCTTAGCACAAGGAATTGAAGGGGGAGAAACAATATTAGCAATAGCGGCTTTATCTATTTTAGTCACAGCACCTCTGGGAGCTTGGGCAATTCCGACTTTTGCGCCAAAGTTATTAGAAAGGGGTGAGGTAGACCCCACTAAGGTCGGAGTTACCCGTTCTATTATTCTGCTGGCTGCTGTAGATACTTCCCCTGTAGCGACTCAAGTATTAACAAAAGCTGCCGATATAGCCCGTCGTGGTGATGCTTCTGTGATTGTATTGCATGTAGTTCAAGAAGATAATCCTCAAAAATTAGAGCTTCTCAAATCAACTTCTCAAAGACTTTTAGCAGATATTCGCTATCAATTCGTTACAGTTAAGGGTTCGATACCAGAGGAAATTATTCGCGTTGCTGGGGATTATCAAACTACAGATATTGTTATGGGTAAACCTAGATATCAGTCCCCGGATGAGATTGTAGCGGGTTCTGTCTCAAAAGCTGTATTGAAATCGAGTTCGATTCCTGTAACTTTAGTTAACTCTTAAGAAACCCGGAATAAGTCATGAAAGTATTATTATCTTGTTATGAAATTAGAAAGAAACCGGGTTTCTGGAACTAGTGCAAAATATAAGTTACTACAAACTTTTAAATCTATAAAATAGGTAGCTCTATTCTAAATTCTGTTCCCTTACCCAGAGTAGAATTACAACTTAATTTACCATTGTGAGTTTCTTCGATGATTTGTTTAGCAATAGCAAGTCCTAATCCCGTACCTTTACCAACTCCCTTTGTTGTAAAAAGATTATCAAAAACACGTTTTTTAACTGATTCGGGCATACCAGAAGCATTATCTTTAATACTAAATAATACTGTATCAGCATCTTTACAAACTTCTGTTTTAATAGTTATTTTATAAGGATTAGCTTCTATCTCACTAAAATTTTTTCCTTGGCTAACTGTGTCTACAGCATCAATAGCATTAGCAATAATATTCATAAAGACTTGATTTAATTGCCCTAAAAAGCACTTTATTAATGGAAGTTCGCCGTATTCTTTAATAATTTCAATTGCAGGACGCTTATCGTTAGCTTTAAGACGGTATTTTAAAATTAATATTGTGCTATTAATTCCTTCATGAATATTACAGGCTACTTTTTCAGATGTATCTGCTCTGGAGAATGTACGGAGACTATTACTAATATTGGTAATGCGTTCTGTTGCTAATGTCATTGAATTTAACAACTTTGGTAAATCTCCGCTGAGATATTCTAAGTCAATATCTTCAGCATGTTCGTTAACTTCCTCTTTAGGATTAGGATAATTTTCTTGGTAGCATTCTATGTGAGCGAATAAATCTTGAATATATTCTTCTGCATTACGAATACTACCTTTAAGAAATCCTATCGGGTTATTAACTTCGTGCGCGACTCCAGCTACTAAATTACCCAAGGTTGCCATTTTTTCGTTTTGCACCATTTGTAATTGAGCTTGTTGTAGCTTATTTAATATTTCATCTAATTCTGAAGTTCGCTGTTCTAAAGCAATTACATCTCTATAACCTCTTAAAGCTGTAATAGTTGTAGTAATCAATCTATGACGATTGAGGTCAACTTTGAGTTTATAGTCATTAATATCATAGTTAATAATGACAGACTCTTCTGGTGCTTCTCCCGGTTGTCCGGTACGCAAAATGATTCTTACTAGCTTATTTCTAAGTTCTTCACGAATATATTTGACTACTTTTAAACCAGCGTCGTTACTTTCCATAACTACATCTAGAAGAATAAAAGCTGTGTCGGGATGTTGTTTAATTAATTCAATAGCTTCTTTTCCCGAATAAGCAGAAATTAAGCAAACTGGTTTATCGTCAAAGGTGAAATCTTGTAATACTAATTGAGTAGCTTGGTGAACGGTCTTTTCATCATCTACAATCATTACTTTCCAAGATTTATTGTCTGTTGTCTCTAAAGACGATTCTGTGTCATCTTCGATAAATAAAATATCTTCGTCTTCGTCTTCGTCTTCTTCGAGTAAGATTATTTCATCTTCCTCTAATTTAATTTCGTCGTTGTTTAAAATCATAAATCAAGATAATTATGAATAGGGATGAACAATGAAAAAATATGTTTAGTCAATGATTGAAGGAAGTATAAACATAAATTTAGTACCTTTTCCAATCTGGGAATCGATATCCAAACTTCCCTGTAATTTATGGGTAATCAAATTATAAACAATATGTAAACCCAAACCGGTTCCACCTTGATTTCTTTTTGTGGTAAAGAAAGGTTCAAAAATCTTACTCAAGTTTTCTTCAGGTATACCACAGCCATCATCGCTATAGATAAGTTTTATCTTCTCATCTGATGCAATAATTTCAAAATTTAACTGTCCTTGTTTCTGTTCGGGATAAGCATGAATCAAGGAATTCATAACTAAATTAGTTACTACTTGAGCTAAGGAACCAGCATAAGTTCTGATAGTAGGATTTTCTCCCTTAACTGTTATTTCGTGGGGAGATTGTTTGAGTTCGGTACCCAGACTGAGTAATACTTCTTGGATATATTCTTTAATTCCAAACTCGCGTAATTCTAAATTAGTTTGGTCTACTGCAACTTGTTTGAAACTATTAACTAATTCCCCCGCTCTATGCAAATTCTGTACCAGCAAATTACTACTTTCTTGAGCAGTTTTGAGATAGCTATTTAATACGGAACGTTTTAATTGTCCTGCTTCAATATTGTTGACGAAATCTTCGGTTCTAGCAGCTAAATTAGAAGCGACAGTGATACTGGTACCTACGGGAGTATTGATTTCGTGAGCAACTCCTGCAACTAAACCACCTAAAGCTGCCATTTTTTCTGATTCGACTAACTTGTTCTGAGTTGCTTTGAGTTGTTCTAAGGTTTGGGAAAGTTCTTTGGTTCGCTGCTGTACTTTTTGTTCTAAATTGTTGTATAAACGTGCATTCTCTAAAGATATTGCTGCTTGGGTACAAAGAAACTCCAGCATGACAATACGGTCTTTTGTAAACACACCGCTAGTTAATTTATTTTTCAGGTACAAAATACCGATTATATTTCCCTGGTTGAGAAGTGGTAAACACAGGATACTTTTCGGTTGCTTTTCGAGTAAATATTTATCGATTACTGGTAATTCTGTATTTAAATCCTCAATTAATACCATTTCTTGAGTATTTTTGACGTACTGTATCAAGGTCGTTGGTAAATTAGGATTGTTTTCCAAAGCTTGATAACAAAGCTCGGTTTCTTCGGGTGTCGCAATGGCTTCGACATACCATTGTAAATTGCTATTTGGTAATATTAAAGCACAACGCGAAGCACCAGAGTTTTGCAAAATAATCTGGGTGAATTGAGTTAATAACTGATTGAGTTCGATAGTTCTTGAAAGGGTTTGAGAAATTTTGAGGATACTAGCAAAATCTAAAAATGTATTAACATTTGTACCTGTAGAATTAATTGTTGATTTGGAATTGTGAATCGAGACATTTGGTGTGGTTATTTTGGATAAGCTGTCTGTGAAATTTCCAGCTTGCGTCTCTTGCTGTAATATTGGTTGGAGTAATTCTGGGTAGCTTTTTTCTAAGTCGTCGGTTTTGGCTTTGGCTCCCCAACGAGCATAGCAGTAGTAAGCTTGTTGCATGTAGGTTGCAGCGATTGTTTGCTTTTCCCACTCCAGATAGAATTTTGCTGCTAGTTCGTTAGCTAGTCCTTCTTCTTGAACGTATTCGTTTTCTTTTGCTCCTGATATTGCTTTTTCGTATAGCTCGATTGCTGTTATTTTTTCATCTAAAATCCGATGCTTTTCTGCTTCTACTAAATCTAATTTATGCTGAAAATTCATTGGTGCGTATTTTGACCAATGCTGCATCTTTTCTTGATTAGCTTTAATCTTATTCAGAATAGCTTCCAGATTTACATCTATAACTTGATAAGTGGCTAATTGTATCAAAGAATCATAAAAGTAGAATACAGGAACTACTAGATTTCCCGTAACTCCCATTAAATATTTTTCCGCTTCAGCAGCATATTTTAAAGCTTGCTCAAAATTTCCAAACAAATAATTAAGAGTCAGTTGATTAAAGTAGACATAATATATTGTTGTTGCATCATTTCCTTGCTGATGTACTGGCAGCATTTCCTCTTGATTGTAAACTTCACCAGTAAGTTTGTAGGGGCTTTCAACTTGAGTTAATAAGTTTGTAATTGCCTGCTGCAATTGCTGACTTACATAAATATTATTTGTCTGTTTAAATTGATATAAGAACTGATTGTAATTATCAATCTTTTGATTTACTTCTAAGAGATTATTGCCACTTAAATAGGAATGATAAATATAAATGTTTGTGGCTAAAGCAGCGAATTTGACATCTCCAGTTTCCAATCCAATTGAGTAAGATGATTGTAATGATGCTAAAGTTTCTCTAACATGTTCTCGATAATGTCTGACATCAGCATTCACTAGAAAAATGGTTCCAGCTTGAATTTCTTTACTGTTGAAACGTTCTAATAAAGAGAGTGCTAATTGACCAAATTGATAACCCGTTTCAATATCTCCTACAATTCCGCATAAAATAAGTGCCCAAGAGCCATATCCGGAAGCCGATATGGGTGAATTACCATATGTCATTGATAGGTTAACTTGCTCCATTACTAATAAAGCTAATAATTGAGGAGCAGCTTGATAAGCACAGGGAAATACACAATTAAGAATTCTCAGAGCTGCTATTTTCGAGTCGTCGCTCATCACGGGAATATCAACTAGCTCTAAAGGGTTTCTTCCGGCTAAATTAGCGAAGGTTTTTGCCATCCCAGCTTCAATATCTGACTGAGTTGGTGCTTCCGGAAAATCAATACCTAAAAGTTTAAGAACTTGAAATCCAGTGTCGATGGCTTCTAAATATTGATTTTGTGCCATATGTGCTTGGATTTCGACTTCATATACTTTGATTCTATCTAAAAGCGTTTTAGCAGAATTATGTATTTCCTTAACCAGTTGATTCATTTCCTCGAATTTGGTGGTGAGGTAGGCTGCTTCTACTGCTTCTTGGTAAAGTCTTAACGTTAACTCGTAACAATCTTCCCAGCTTGTAGGTAATAATAAATTTATTCCCGAAGTTAAGTAATTCATTGCAGAACTATAAGCTGTTGCTGCTTTAGCTTTGCATCCAGCCATTAAATTCAATTTTGCAAGCTGATTTTGTTCAACTGCGTTAGTAATTAAGTCAATACCAATATTTAATTGATTGACAATCTCAAATATATTTTTTTCTAAGTCAGACTCGGCAGTATTATTTAACAACAATTTACCGATATCATAATGAGTTTTTTGTTTCTGCTTTTGGGGAATCAAATAATAAGCAGCTTGCTGAACCCTATCATGTAAAAATTTATATTTAGAGTTATAATTTTCGATTTGCTCGTTTTGCAATTCTTGATTATCTGTTTCCGAATCAAGATAAAACTTATAAACTTCACTTTGCGGTAAAATCAATCCTTCCTGCAATGATTTCCACAAATCAACAGCAGTTTCAGCAACTGACTTTTCGCATACTATCGCTAAAGTTGCTAAATCAAATTGATTACCAATACAAGCTGCTAATTTCAAAACATTCTGCGTTGCTTCTGGCAACTTTTGCAAGCGTAATGCCATAAACTCAACTACATCATCAGTCAAAGCTAATCCTCTGACTTGAGTAATATCGCATTCCCACGAACTAGTATCAAAATCAAATTTTATTAAACCATCTTCATAAAGCGACTTCAAAAATTGCGTGCTGAAAAATGGATTTCCTTGAGTTTTTTGATGTATTAGTTGTGTTAAAGGCTGGGATATTTTTAACGAACAATTGAGAGTATCGGCAACCAATTTATTTAAGCTATCTTGATTTAATGGCGTTAAAGTAATTAGATTAATTTTTGCTTCTGTTTTACGAATATCATCTAAACTTAGTATTAGCGGATGAGCCGGGAATACTTCATTATCTCGATAAGCACCAATTAATAATAAATAATCTTTTTCATTTCCACTCATCAACAACTGCATTAACTGTAATGAGGCAGAATCAGCCCATTGTAAATCATCTAAAAAGAGAACTAAAGGATGTTCCTTTGTTGTAAAAACTTGAATAAACTTTTGAAATAATAAATTAAATCTATTTTGAGCAGCATTTCCCGATAATTCTACAACTGGTGGTTGTTTACCAATAATTCTTTCTAATTGGGGAATAACTTCAATAATTACCCCTGCATTATCCCCTAAAGCTTGTAAAATTCTATCTTTCCAAATTGACAATTGAGTATCGCTTTCACTCAATAATTGTCCCATTAAACCCTGAAATGCTTGGACAAAAGCCGAGAACGGAATATTGCGATTAAACTGGTCAAATTTACCTTTGATAAAATAACCGCGTTGTTTAACAATTGGTTTATGGACTTCGTTAACTACTGCTGTTTTACCAATACCAGAAAAACCAGCAACTAACATTAATTCACTAGCACCATCCGATACTCTATCAAATGCTGTTAATAATTCTTCAACAACATCATCTCTACCGTATAATTTTTCGGGAATAATAAATCTGTCATAAACATCTCGTTTACCAATCTCAAAATTATTTATATTACCAGTTTCTTTGAGTTGCTTTAAACAAATTTCTAAATCGTGTTTTAATCCCAAAGCACTTTGATATCTATCTTCGGCATTTTTAGCCATCAATTTCATCACAATAGCCGACAACACTTGCGGAATCTCCTGTTCCCTCTCCTTAATAAGGAGAGGGTTAGGGTGAGGTTTCATCACCGGTGGTGTTTTCGCAATATGACAATGTACCAGCTCCATAGCATCTTCAGATTTAAAAGGTAGTTCCCCAGTTAATAATTCATAAAGAGTCACACCTAAAGCGTAAAAATCACTGCGATAATCAATCCCCCGATTCATTCTTCCTGTTTGTTCCGGTGATATATAAGCGAGGGTTCCTTCCAAACTAGTAGGATTCTTTATTTCTTGAGTCTCTTTAGGTAGTAGTGAAGCGATACTAAAATCAATTAATTTAATTTGTTTGGTTTCTGGGTTGATTAAAATATTGGCTGGTTTAATATCTTTATGGATAACGCGATTTTGGTGCAATTGATGAAGAGTCTCGATAATTTGCATCGCAATCACGAGTATATCTTCTGTAGATATAGTATTGTTTACCTGGATATATTCGCGCAAGGAAATCCCACCAAAATCTTCCATGACCAAAGCAGAACTATTTTGGTAAGCTTCTAAACTATAGGGACGAACAATACCTGTAACATTTAAACCCTTGGTTATAGTATACTGATTGCGAAACTGCAACAGTTCGTTGAAGCTTGGATAGCGACTTTTCAGCAGCTTGATAACTATGGATTTTTGGTCATGTTCTCGGATACCACGGTATACCTGAGTTCTTGAACCGTTATAAAGCTCTTCATCTAAGTGATATCCCTGAACAAAAGTCATAGTTATTACCTCTTATGATTTATGAATACATTATTCCCAAAACAATAGCAAATGTTATATTCTATACAAAAATAAAAATAATTAATTCAATGATTATCAAAGAAAATTTTTATATCCATGTATGGGTAACTTAATTACATCACCTAAAGTTGAATCACAACTTAATTTAGCACCGTAATTTTCTTCAATAATTTGTTTGAGTGTAACAAGTCCCAACCCTGTACTTTAAACATTAATAAAAATGAATATGAAAGAATGTTAGGACTCTCGTAAAAAATATTTTTCACTGCGACCGAAACAAAGAAATTACAAAAATTCTACGCTAATTAATAATGCAGTGACATTACTTTTCCGTAAGTCCTATAACATTAATTCCCTATTACCTTGGGATACTCGTTCAAATACTGTTAATAATTCCTCTACTTCTTTTTCTCTACCGTATAATTTTTCCGGAATAATAAATATCTCACAAATATCCCATTGAGCAATTTAAAAATTTTTTATATTATCAGTTTCTTGAAGCTGTTTTAAACAAACTTTTAAATCGTATTTTAATCCCAAAGCACTTTGATATCTATCTTCGGCATTTTTAGCCATCAATTTCATCACAATATCCGACAAAACTTGCGGAATCTCCCATCCACTTTCCTGTCCCCTCTCCTTAATAAGGAGAGGGTTAGGGTGAGGTTTCATCACCGGAGGTTGCTTAGCAATATGACAATGTACCAACTCCATAGCATCTTCAGATTTAAAAGGTAATTCCTCAGTTAGTAATTCATAAAAAGTGACACCTAAAGAATAATAGCCACTGCGATAATCAATTCCCCGATTCATTCTTCCCGTTTGTTCCGGTGATATATAAGCAAGGGTTCCTTCTAATCCATTGGGATTTTTAATCTCTTGAGTTTCTTTAGGTAGTAGTGAAGCGATACTGAAATCTATTAATTTAATTTGTTTTGTTTCTTGATTAATTAAAATATTGTCAGGTTTAATATCTTGATGAATAAATTATTCCCAAAAAGTGATGAATTGCGAGATTATATACAGGAATAATATAGCGCTTTTCGGTTGAGTGAAATACACTGTGATAGACCTCACCCCCAGCCCCTCTCCGATATTTTGGAGAGGGGTGTATTTTATCCAACTGAAAACTGCTATATTTCACTAGATAATTATCAAATCAGATGTTTTAAGAGTACCTAAAATCAAATCGGATGCAATATCAACATATAGGTAACTCAATTACAAACTCAGTTCCTTCTCCTAAAACCGAATCACAACTTAATTTCCCATCATGAGTTTCTTCAACAATTTGTTTAGCAATAGCTAATCCCAATCCCGTACCTTTTCCTACTCCCTTTGTTGTAAAAAGATTATCAAATATCCGTTCTCTAATTGATTCTGGCATTCCGGAACCATTATCCCTGAGACGAATTAACACTGTATTCTCTTCCACATTCAACTCAGTTTTAATAGTGATTTTATGAGGATTTTCTTGAATTTCGTTAAATGTTTTTCCTTCAGAGGCTGTATCTAAAGCATCGATTGCATTAGCGATAATATTCATAAATACTTGATTTAACTGTCCTAAAAAACACTTTATTAGTGGAAGTTCGCCGTATTGTTTAATAATTTCAATTGCAGGACGTTTCTCATTAGCTTTAAGACGATATTTTAGAATTAATATTGTGCTATCAATGCCTTCATGAATATTACAAGCAACTTTTTCAGAAGTATCTGCTCTAGAGAAAGTACGCAAACTTGTACTAATATCTTTAATACGCTCTGTTGCTAATCTCATAGAATTCAATAACTTTGGTAAATCTTCGCTGAGATATTCTAAATCAATATCTTCTGCGTTTTCTATCACTTCTTCTTCTGGACTAGGATAATTTTCTTGATAAATTTCTAAATGTCCAAATATATCTTTAATATAATCTTCGGCATTGCTAATACTACCTTTAAGAAATCCAATTGGGTTATTAACTTCGTGTGCTACCCCTGCGACTAAATTACCCAACGTTGCCATCTTTTCATTTTGCACCATTTGCAATTGAGCTTGTTTTAATTCTTGTAGGGCTTTTTCTAACTCCTGGGATTTTTGAATAACTGCTTCTTCAGCTTGTTTTCTTTCAGTAATATCTCTAGTAATACCAATCATCCCTACAGCATCCCCTTGGGAATTTCTTAATGGCGTTTTTACAGTTAAATAGGTTTTATCTACCCCATTAGTTGGTAAAACTTCTTCAAAAGTTTCGGTAATTTCTGTGCGAATAATTTCTTTATCTTTAGCCATAATCGGCTCTGCAATCTCTTTTGGAAGTAATTCAATATCGCTCTTACCGATAATTTCAGCAATAGATTTTCCGAAAAACTCAGCTAAATTGGAATTAACTGCTATGTGTCGTCCTTGTAAATCTTTGGCAAAAAAGAAATCTGGTATTGTTTGTAAAAGAGTATTTAGCAGTGAATTGCTTTCTTCTAATGACTTATAGAGGCTACCATTTTTAAGGGAAATTGCTGCTTGAGTACAGAGAAAATCAAGGATAAGAATTCTATCGCTACTAAACACCCCACCGGTCACTTGATTTTTTAAATACAAAATACCGACTAAATCACCTTGATTGAGAATTGGTAAACATATTACGCTCTTTGGTTGTTTTTGAAGTAAATATTCATCTAATACGGGTAAATCGGTGTTTAAATCATCAACAACCACAATTTTTCGGGTGTTTCTAACATAATTAATCAACTTATTCGGTAAATTGGGATTATTTTTCAACTGTTCCGAACAAAGTTCTGTTTCTTCTAATGTCGCAATCGCTTCTAAATACCATTCACCATCGCGATTTGGCAGGATTAAAACACAGAAATCCCCACCTGAGTTTTGTAGAATTATCTGGGTAATTTGACACAGCAGTTCTTCAAGTTGAATGGTTTTAGAAAGTGCTTGAGAAGCTTTGATAACAGTTGCAAAATCTAAAGTATCGTTAACACCTTTGCTAGAGGAACTATGTCGAGTTGTAGAACTATGAATCGACATATTTTGCGTGCTAATTTGAGATAAGGTTTCTAAAACACTTAAGGTTTGTGCTGATTGTTGTAGAATTGGACGCAGTAAATCGGGGTAGCGTTTTTCTAAGTCGTCAGTTTTTGCTTTGGCTCCCCAGCGAGCATAACAGTAGTATGCTTCTTGCATATAACTAGTAGCTACCTTCTCTTTCCCCCAACTTAAATAAAATTTGGCTGCAAGTTCGTTAGCTAATGCTTCTTCTTGAATATAGCCATTTTCTTTCGCTCCAGAAATAGCTTTATCATATAATTCAATTGCTTCTAACTTTTCACCCAAAATTCGAGATTTTTCTGCTTTAATTAACTCTAATTTATGTTGAAAGTTCATCGGTGCGTGGGATGACCACCGTTCTAGTTTCTGCTGATTTTCAACAACTTGCTTCCAGGTTTGTGATTGTTCTGCTTCTGTTAGCTGGTAATAAACCCGTAAACGCACCAGTGTATCGTAAAAACACAGCAACAGTACTACAACTTGTGCCGTTACTCCACCGATATACTGAGTAGCTGATTCAGCATGAGATAAAGCATCGGTATCTTGCTCGAACCAATAACATAAAATCAGTTTATGTAAATACAGGTTGAAAAGTCCCAAATTATTTTTAGTTGCTTGATATTGTTCCAGCATTTGCTCTTCATCAATAGCATCTCCTATTAATCGACAAGGATTTTCAGATTTACCCTGCAAATTGAGAATTACCTGACGCAACATTTCATTCCAACTAATATGTAATGCATGGTTGGTTTGACGAATTTGCTGGGTGTAAATAGCAACCTTAATTTCTAATTCCGATAATTCCTGTCCGATAACATAGGACAACTGTCCGGTGTAAAAGCGACAAAAAGCTGCTATTTCCGAAGCTCCCGATTCCAAACCAGTTTGATAGCTAGTTTCTAAAAGTGCGAAACTTTCCGTAGGATGTTGTTTCCAAGGTAAAACTAATGCTCCTGCAAGTAAACCAGTTTTTGCTTGAATTGCTTTGTAACCAAATTGCTCTGCTAATTTCAAAGCAAGATTTGCAAATTCGTAACCGGAGTTTATATCATGAATTACACCGCACAAAGCAATACTGTAATGGATATACCCAGCAGCAGAAGTAGGGGAATTACCATGCTCTATAGATAAGCTAATCTCTGACAAAGCATTGAGCAAAAATAGTTTCGAGCTTAATATATATGCAGCAGGAGCTAAAGTGAAATAAATCTGCATCTTGGCTAATGACTTAGCATCAGTCATTTCAGGAAGAGAAGACAATGAGGATATTCCACCTTTAGCCTGAATTAAAGCGTTTGTTTCCTGCAAAGCTTTTTGAATATCTTCAGGTTTTGGTTCTGCTGGTAAATCGACTCCTAGCTGTTCGAGTGCTTTCAAGCTTACTTGAATCCCTTCTAATGGCTTTTTCTGGGAAATTTTCGCATAAATCTGTATTTTGTAAACTTCAACTTTATCTAATAAATTTTCCGTTTGTTGCAGCACAATATCTATCCATTGCTGCATGGTTTCAAAATTACCACTTAAGAAGTTTGCTTCTGCGAGTAGATTATGATAATCCAAAGCCATTTTATAATAGGCTTGCCACCTATCTGAAGGTAGCAGTTCGATGCCAATATTTAAATAATTAATAGTTGCTTGATAAGCTGTAGCTGCTTTTGCTTTACGAGCAGCACAAAGATTAAACTCGGCTAATTTTATCTTTTCTTCGGATGTCTCAATTAAAATTGCACCCAAATTCAAATGGTTAACAATTTCAAAAATCCGTTCTTTTCGTTCTTTTTCCGGAATATGTTTGAGAAGTAGTTTTCCGATATGATAATGTGTCGCTTGTTTTTGTCCGTCTGGAATAAAAGAATAAGCTGCTTGCTGAACGCGGTCGTGCAAAAAGCGATATCCTACGGTAACATTATTACTTCGATTCTCGACACCTTCTTCTACCTGAAAAAACTTGTAGGTTTCGGTTTCGGGAATCACAAAACTTTCTTGCAATCCACTCCATAAATCCGACGCGATTTTCTCTGGAGTACCATCGCACACCACAGCTAAAGTTGCCAAATCAAAACTATTACCAATACATGCAGCTAGCTTCAAAACTTCCCGCGTTCTCTCCGGCAGTTTCTGCAATCTTCCTATCATAAATTCGACTACATCATCCGTCAGAGAAAGCTTTTTAACTTCAGCAATATCGCATTCCCAATATCCAGCTTCAGAATTAAACTTAATCAATCCTTCCTCATACAAACCCAAGAGAAACTGAGTTGTAAAAAACGGATTACCCTTCGTTTTCTGATAAACCAGATTTGTTAAAGTTTGAGCAATTTCTCTGCTACAGCTAAACGCATCGGCAATCAAATAGTTAATATCAACTTCAGATAATGGAGACAAAGTAATCGTATTAACTATAGCTTCTGCTTTAGTGATTTCTGCTAAAGTTAACATCAAAGGATGAGCGGGAAATACTTCATTATCGCGATAAGCACCAATTAAAAACAAATAACCGCGATTGGATTTACTCATCAATAACTTCATCAAATTAAATGATGCAGAATCAGCCCACTGTAAATCATCTAAAAAGATAACTAAAGGATGTTCTTCAGTCGTAAAAACTTGAATAAACCTTTGAAATAATAAATTAAATCTATTTTGAGCCGCAGCACCTGACAATTTTGATGCTGGTGGCTGCTGGCCGATAATTATTTCTAATTCAGGAATAACTTCAATGATGACCCGTCCATCATTTCCTAAAGCTTGTAAAATTTTATCTTTCCAAATTAATAATTGAGCGCTGCTTTCACTCAATAATTGTCCCATCAAATTTCTTAAAGCTTGGACAAAAGCCGAGAAAGGAATATTACGATTAAACTGGTCAAATTTACCTTTAATAAAATAACCGCGTTGTTTAACAATCGGTTTGTGTACTTCGTTAACTACTGCTGTTTTACCAATACCGGAAAAGCCAGCAACCAACATTAATTCGCTATTTCCTTTGGATACTCGTTCAAATACTGTTAATAACTTTTGAACTTCATTTTCTCTACCATAAAGTTTTTCCGGAATAATAAATCTGTCACAAACATCCCGTTGAGCAATTTCAAAGTTTTCTATAAAATCAATTTTTTGAAGCTGTTTTAAACAAACTTTTAAATCATGCTGTAATCCCAAAGCACTTTGATATCTATCTTCGGCATTTTTAGCCATCAATTTCATCACAATATCCGACAAAACTTGCGGAATCTCCCGTCCACTTTCCTGTCCCCTCTCCTTGTTAAGGAGAGGGTTAGGGTGAGGTTTCATCACCGGAGGTTGCTTAGCAATATGACAATGTACCAACTCCATAGCATCATCGGATTTAAAAGGTAATTCCCCTGTTAATAACTGATAAAAAGTGACACCTAAAGAATAATAGTCGCTGCGATAATCAATTCCCCGATTCATTCTTCCAGTTTGCTCTGGTGATATATAAGCAAGGGTTCCTTCTAATCCATTGGGATTTTTAATCTCTTGAGTTTCTTTAGGTAGTAGTGAAGCGATACTGAAATCAATTAATTTAATTTGCTTAGTTTCCGGTTTAATTAAAATATTGGCCGGTTTAATATCTTTATGAATAACGCGATTTTGATGTATATCGTGCAAAATATCGGTTAATTGTAAAATTATAGATAATATGTCTTGAATAGAAGCTGTATATCCTCCTGTGATATATTCTTGCAACGAAATACCACCGAAATCTTCCATCACCAAAGCATAACCACTTTGGTAAGCTTCAAGATTATAAGGATGAATGATTCCGGGGATATCTAAGTTTTTAGTAATTGTATACTGATTGCGAAACTGCAATAATTCGTTGAAATTGGGATAAGGATTTTTTAGCAGCTTAATAACAACAGGTTTTTGGTCATGTTCTCGGATACCACGGTAAACCAGAGTTCTCGAACCGTTATAAAGCTCTTCATCTAAGTGATATCCCTGAATAGAAACCATAGTCATTACATCCAAAAACTTCTGAATGTATTATTCCCAAAAAATAATCAATTGTTATATTCTATACGTAGATAATAATATTTGATTCCGTAATTATTATTGTTCTTATCAAGGCTAAATAAATTAACTAGCCCTGCTTTGACAAATTAATCACTAAGTGAATGGACAAAATGATTTGTGTCATTGCGAGCGATAGCGAAGCAATCTCAAACTGTTGCGATTGCTTCGCTATTGCTCGCAATGACGAATATACAATTAATTTTGTCTGGGTACTTAATTATCAATCACCAATTTTCAATAAAAAACCCCCTTTCAAAAGAAAGTGGGGTTAACTAATTTAATTATTCAACAGATAACAATTCTGTTTGAAACAAATTACAAAGCTCCAGGAATGTCTCCTTGTGTAGATATTCCTGGTCTACCTAATTCACCATATCCGATAGAGTCATCTTCCTTTTTGAATCCGGTATAAGCTTCCATACCGTGTTCCCCGATATCCAAACCTTCTAATTCTTCTTCCTTGGTTACACGAATACCCAATGTAGCTTTCAAAGCTACCCAGAAGATACTGCTAAGTAGTACGGTCATACCGCCTACAGCCATAGCACCTGCAAATTGAATAAATAGTTGCTCGAAACCACCGAAGAACAAACCAGCTTTTGGTCCTTCAGCATAGAGACCGGTATCGCTAGGTCCAACGGCAAATAAACCTACCGCTAAAGTACCCCAGAAACCGCAAACTAAGTGAACGGAAATTGCTCCCACGGGGTCATCGATTTGAATTTTATCGAAGAAAGCAACGGCAAATACTACCAAAGCTCCAGCAATTGCACCGATGATTACTGCGCTAGGCAAATTTACCCAGGCACAAGGTGCGGTGATACCAACCAAGCCAGCCAAGATACCGTTAATAATCATTGTTAAGTCTGGCTTACCAAACTTACCCCAAGCTACGAAACAAGCAGCAACTCCACCAGCAGCAGCAGCTAAGTTTGTGGTTAAAGCAATGTGACCGATTGCATTCGCATCAGCAGCCATTGTAGAACCGGGGTTGAAGCCAAACCAGCCCAACCATAGAATCAAACAGCCCAAGGTAGCAATACTCAAGTTGTGGGGAGGAATTGCATTGGTTCTACCTTCAGTGTATTTACCAATACGTGGTCCAAGAATTGCTGCACCCATCAAAGCTGCCCAACCACCAACGGAGTGTACAACCGTCGAGCCAGCAAAATCCCAGAAACCAGCATCTGCTAACCAGCCACCACCCCAAATCCAGTGTCCGGTAATTGGGTAAGCAATACCAACTAACAAGAGACTGAAAATCAAGAAGTCAACAAACTTAATTCTCTCTGCTACTGCTCCGGATACGATTGTTGCAGCGGTTCCAGCAAAAGCTAATTGAAATAAGAATTTAGCAGTTAAAGGTACCCCAGCCCAGCTAAGAGAACCGAAAACACCTTGATAAGCATCTCCTGTCGCAGGGCTATTATCTGCACCAGAGAGCAAGAAACCATTCAAACCCATGAATGAATTTGCACTCCCTCCATCACCGAACATGATGCCAAAGCCAATGACATAAAATGCCAAGGTAGCCAAAGCAAACACAATCAAGTTCTTAGAAAGAATGTTGACAGCATTTTTCTGACGGCACATTCCGGTTTCCAACATTCCGAAACCAGCGTTCATGAAGATTACCAAGAAAGCTGCAACTGCAACCCAAAGTGTATCTAATGCAACCTTGAGTTCCGCTGTTGTTGGACCTGCATCTGCTGTAGGAGTTTGAGCAACTGCTGCATAACTCGAAGCCAATACAATCAAACCTGCGATGGGTAGGCACGCACGCAAACTAGGATTTAAACCCTTGATTCCTTGCCCTACTTGTTTGACAAATGAGCTATTACGTGTGGCGCTAGCAGACTGTTTTGAATTACTCCGTCTAGCATTTCTATTATTCTTTTTTCGCGTCAGTTTTTGCATCTTCACTCCAAAACTTCCTTAACTGGAAAAAACACTGCTTTCTTCGCGTTACACCGTTTTAAACCGGAAATAGCGATTTGCGGAAAGTACGGTCTTGGGGAGCCATTGCATTGGACGGTGAATCTAGTTGGGGGTGTCGGTTTCCGTTCCCCCAAACTATTGAACCCGAAGGGGTTTCCCGACTTGAAACAAATGGCGTTGAAAACTCCCAAGAGCAACTTTCCAAGAGAGTCTCTAAGCTTTTCAAATAGGATTAGATGTCAAATGCAGAATTATTCCAAATGCAATATATTACTGCTTGGGAATTCATGTTTGACTCTTATACCTATGAGAGATGTTTTTCAAAAAGCCTATTAAACAATTAGGAAACCAAACAATCTAGCTGCCAGTCAACAAAGCAATGATACATATGTTGCTCTCACTAGTTTTTCTTAAAAGATTATTATTATGTATTTTTGGAAACCTCTCAAGTAACCTCATTAATTCTTTAATATTTCATACTTCTATCCAAAAGCCTTTCTCTTACATGGTTTGCCGCATTTAAAAAGCTACAACGGTTAAGACACAATCATTACAGCACGACCTTTGTGAATTCTGTAACTGTTGCTACTAATTTAGAGTGTTCTTAATTATCATTGGCAGCATTTTAAGCTGCAAATAACTGTGAGGAGAAGCATTTTGTCAATATTTCATAATTTTATAAACGCAAAAAAATTACTAATTGTTAACTTTTAATACAAATAAATTGTTTTTTTACTTAAGTAGGAAAATATTAGTTTTTTTATAATTAATGTAAATAAGTATTTATATCAAAATAATTTGATGGTATATTATCTAATTTTATTTTCATTTTTAGAAACAGTAAAAGCATCGTAAGAGTAAGTTTATCTAACTACATTTATATGTATTAGCTTTATTCGTAGCAATTATCCTTACTTACATTTGATTCAAATAATTTTGATAACCTAATTCTTGTAGTTTTTCCTGTTTTTCGATTACTGAATCGCGGAGATTTTGGCGATATAGAACAACTTTTTCAAGTAAATCCGGTTGATGAACAGCAAGTATTTGTACTGCCAAAAGTCCGGCGTTTTTTGCATTACCGATAGCTACAGTTGCTACAGGTATACCGGCTGGCATCTGGACAATAGAATGTAAAGAATCAACACCTTTTAAATGACGGCTCGCAACAGGAACCCCAATCACCGGGAGAGGAGTTAAAGAAGCAACCATACCGGGAAGATGAGCCGCACCACCGGCTCCAGCAATAATAACTTTTATACCGCGAGCAGGTGCCTTGCTTGCGTATTCCACCATCCGCTGCGGGGTACGATGGGCACTAATAATTGCAACCTCTGTAGAAACTCCGAATTCTTCACAGATTTTAATTGCATCTTGCATTGTGGGTAAATCAGAGTCACTACCCATAATAATTCCGACAGTCATAAGTTAATTTTGGATTTTAGATTTTAGATTTTGAGGACATTGCGGTCTTGGGGGTCTCCCCCATAAGCAAATGTCCGGGATTTTGGGTTAGGGATTCAAAGTTAGGAGTTAGGAATTAGGAGTTTTTCTACTTCCTAGTCTCTATTCGCTACTGCCTCTAAATACTAATTAGGTAATAGTAGTCATCATCTCACTTTTAGACCATTTCACATAAACGTAAATAAAAATATCTTTACCAATTACCAATTACCAATTACCAATTACCCATCCCCAATTCCTAAATTTATAAATTTCTATTCTTGATTATTAATCCGAGTTTCTATCAAAATTAAATCAAATCAAATTTAGCTAAAATCTCGTATATCCTATGACTCAAATAACACTGAGTAATTTTACTACACCTTTAAACATTATTAATGCTCTTGTTCCCGGTTACAAAGAGAAACAAATGCTATTTATCAACCACCAAGGCATTATTGAACAAATTGTGCCGATGGGCAATATCATCAAGCGAGTGCCTTTATCAGATTTAAAAATATTGGATGCAGAAGGCTCATATATTTCTCTGGGTGGTATAGATTTACAAATTAATGGTGGTCTGGGAACTGCTTTTCCAGATTTAAATACAGAAAATGCTGAGAGTTTGCAAAAAATTAGCGATTATCTTTGGGACAGTGGTGTTGATGCATTTTTACCAACTCTAGTAACAACCTCTGTGGAAAATATCCACTGCTCCTTGAAGGTAATAGCCGATTTTATGCAGGGTCAAACTTCAGGTGCGAAAGTTTTGGGAGTACATTTAGAAGGCCCTTTTTTGAATCCTGAAAAACGCGGGGCACATCCACAAGAATATTTGTTACCTTTATCGCTTGCAGAAGTAAAGCGAGCGTTGGGGGATTTTACAGAGATTGTCAAAGTTATAACTCTAGCACCGGAATTAGACTCGCATAACGAACTAATTACTTATTTACGTCAACAAGGTATTATCGTCAGTTTAGGGCATTCCCAAGCCACCGCAGAACAGGCGCAGAATGCTTTTAACATGGGTGCTACTATGGTGACTCACGCTTTTAATGCAATGCCTGCTTTACACCACCGCGAGCCTGGTTTATTAGCTGCTGCGATTACTAATAAAAAGGTAATGTGTGGTTTTATTGCTGACGGAAAGCACGTTTCACCGATGATGATAGATTTACTGTTGCGAGCAAGTGACTATACCCAAGGACTTTTCTTGGTCAGCGATGCTCTAGCTCCTTTAGGATTACCCGATGGGACTTACCCTTGGGATAGTCGAGAAATCACCGTAACTAGCGGTACCGCAAGATTAGCCGATGGAACTTTGTCAGGAACGACTTTACCATTGCTTGCAGGAGTACAAAATCTAGTTGAATGGGAGATATGCGACTTAGAAACAGCTATTGAGCTAGCAACAACTGCACCGCGAACAGCAATTGGTTTATCGGGAATTGAAGGTGCTCATGCAAGTAATCTACTGCGCTGGAATTATGATGAATCAAGTAAAAAATTGACCTGGCAGCGCTTGTTAGGGAATAGGGAGTAGATAACAGAAGAAAAAGACTATATTAGCTTCCGATTGACTTGTGGAAAAAATTCAAAATTTACCATACCGTTAAACGCTGTATTATTTTCTCTTTCTTCACGTCTTACACCAGTGTCAGAAACCGGGTTTCTTTGCGATTTGAGAACAAGATAATCGTGCTTTCGTGATTAGAAACCGGGTTTCTTTTTGGTCATTGTGAATAGTGCAGGACTATTTCCTATTCCCTACTCCCTATCAAATATATTTCTCAGGAAACCACAGATGTGCAGGGCTAATTTTGTGGTTTTCTGTTTCTTTAATAAGTTTTGTAGTCCTCAATTGATGTATTCTACCGATAACAAGGACTGTTATCGATTTAGTACTGTTAATTATTAATTTTTATGAACGTAACAGACGACAAAACAATTGTTAAGGATTATTTCAATTCCACCGGCTTTGACCGTTGGAGACGTATCTATGGCAATGGTGAGGTAAATACAGTACAGCTTGATATTCGTAAAGGACATCAAAAGACTGTAGACACTGTACTTAGCTGGTTAAAAGCTGATGAAAACTTAGCAGAAATATCAATATGCGACGCTGGATGCGGTGTAGGTAGTCTCAGCATACCTTTAGCGCAAGCGGGAGCTAAGGTTTACGCTAGCGACATTTCCGAAAAAATGGTCGAAGAAGGTAGAGAGCGAGCCGAGCAAATTTTAGGGAATCGTGATAATCCAACTTTCGCGGTGCAAGACTTGGAAGGCTTGAGTGGTAAGTATCACACGGTTGTATGCTTAGACGTTCTTATCCACTATCCTCAAGAAAAAGCATCCGAGATGATATCTCATTTATGCAGCACCGCAGAATCTCGGATAATAGTTAGCTTTGCGCCTAAAACCTTTGCTCTGGTTCTATTAAAGAAAATTGGAAGTTTCTTCCCAGGTCCAAGTAAAACTACCCGTGCTTACCAGCATCGTGAAGCCGATATCGTTGATTTCTTGCAAAAAAACGGCTTTAACATACAACGTCAAGCAATGACACGCACGCGCTTTTACTTTTCTCGAATACTGGAAGCTACACGTAAGTGAGGTTAAGATCGCGGCAAGATATCATATCTTGTCGTGTTTCTATGAAGTTACTTACAAAAGTCTCCGCTGGTTTGCTACTCTCATTCGGTTCTCTTTTTCTCATGCATGTAACTGTGGAGGCATTATCAACTAAAAATCATCAAGCAACTCAAGAAGAAAAACAACAAATGGCACATAGAGCCTTTGCTGGTTTAACTTTAGGTCTCTCCGGTGTAGGTTTAGGTTCGTTACTGATAATGAGCTTGAAAAAGCAAAATCACAAACAGCTAACAAGCCATCTTCAGTCTACTTTTTATCGCCTTGTCGAAGAACAAAGAGGACAAATTTCTCTACTACGCTTTGCTAAAGAAGCAGAGGTTACAGGAGAAGAGGCCAAATTATTCTTAGATTCAAAGGCTCAAGAATTTAACGCAACTTTTGACCACAGTCAAAATGGGGGCGTTTATTATCACTTTCATTTTTAGCTCAGGGTATTTATTTTAATACTGATTTTTCCTCACTAATATTGTAGAAACGTGTTTATTCAGCGCGTTTCTACATAAAATAATGAAATTTATAAAATTGCGAATTGCGGAAACTGCGGTCTTTGGGAAAACCCCCAAGAGCAACTTTTCAACACAGCGAATTGCGAATTGGGAGTTGAAAAAAAATTAACTGATTTAAATTAATTACATAATTACAGAAACGTGAATAATTTAAGCTTGATTTATAATCAATAATCTCGGACTCTTAACCTCTTGAAACATAGGTCATAAAGTTATAATGCAAACGCATCACTACGTATAATCACTAGATAGCACAAAAGAATAAGAACAAATTGCCAGTTAATATATTTCTAAGCCTTATCAATAGTGATAATTTGATGATTAATTAGTGGAATCTTCTATGAAAGTGAGGTTAGAATCAATTTTAAAGTAAAAACTTTAAAAAGATTATGAAAACTGCTGAGAAGCTAGCTGCGGGTTGGTTAATTACATTAGGGTTTATGCTGACGACACTATCAGCTAATGCCATGGTGAACAAACATATTATGTATAAAGACATACAAGAAAAGAACGACCACATTAATCACTATGCAGTAGCAGAACTAGATACCACAGCAGTAAATGGTCTTATTTTCGGATTACCCAGCTTAGCCTTGGGTGGATGGTTAGCCCTCGGAATGCGTCGTCGAGGTAGAAAAGAAGAAAACGCGATCGCAAAACAAATGGACTTGCATTTGCAATCCATGTTTTATCGCATGATAGCCGAAAACCAAGGACGCATAACAGTTTTAGGCTTCGCAATGCAATCGCAACTACCAGCATCCACAGCAAGAGAATTCCTAGACGACCAAGCCAAACAATTTAATGCCAACTTCAAAGTGAATGAAGACGGTGCAGTATCTTATCACTTTGATTTGTAAAAATGGCAATTGGGAATAGAGAGTTAGCAGTTAGCAGTTAGGAGTTAAGAGTTAGGAGTAAAATCTTTAATTACCTTCTGTCTCTCTATTTTCCCATCACCAATTCAGTAACATGATAAAAATATTCATCAGCCTAGCAGCAATATTCGGTGGCTCATCTGTAGCGGCTGGAGCTTTCGCTTCTCATGCTCTAAAAGGAAAACTTAGCGAGCGAGCCTTAGAAATTTTTGAAGTTGGCGCTCGCTATCAGATGTATCATGCTTTAGCGCTGTTATTAGTTGCAATCTTACTCAATCAAAGCCAAACATCACCGACAAGCTTAATCGCAAGCGGCTGGTTATTCATCATAGGTATATTTATATTTTCAGGAAGCTTATACGCTCTAAGCTTAAGCGACATCAAAATCCTAGGAGCAATCACACCATTAGGTGGTGTAGCATTCATTGCTGGTTGGGGTGCATTGGCAATCGCTGCATTCAGTTATCAGTGAACAGTTATCAGTTATCAGTTATCAGTGAACAGTGAACAGTGAACAGTGAATAGTGAACAGTGAATAGTGAGCAGTGAACAGCCTAAATTTATTAACTTCTAACTCATAACTTCTAACTCATAACTTCTAACTTCTAACTCATAACTCCTAACTCATAACTCCTAACTCCTAACTCCTAACTCTCAACTCCTAACTCTCAACTCCTAACTCATAATTCCTAACTCCCAACTCATAACTCATAATTCCTAACTCCTAACATAGCTAGACATTTTGTACTATTTTCGCTACAAGTAACTAATTGCTATAAAAAAGCATCAAATGAGACTTAAGAGTTAAAGATTACAAGTTGAGAATTAACAAATTACGACTGCTCACTGATAACTGATAACTGATAACTGTTCACTGATCTTATGTGCCGATTACTTGCTTATCTTGGTTCGCCTGTTTCCTTAGAAAGTTTACTTTACAATCACGAACATTCACTGATAACCCAAAGCTATCGGCCCCAGGAAATGATGTCTGGAACTGTAAATGCTGATGGCTTTGGTGTAGGTTGGTATCATGCTCAAAAAGATACTGAACCTTTTACTTATAAAAATACGGTACCAATTTGGAATGACGTTAATTTGCCTAGCCTTAGCCGTTATATAGAATCTTCGTGCGTAGTTTCCTATGTTCGTAGCGCGACTGCGGGTCAAGCACTTGATTTAAGTAATTGCCAGCCATTTCAAAGAGAGCGGTTATTGTTTATTCATAATGGTAAAATCGATAAGTTTCGCCAGACGCTATACAGACCTATACGCAGTCAATTAAGCGATGAAATTTATCAGTGGGTGAATGGAACCACGGATTCAGAGCATATTTTTGCTCTTTTACTTAATGAGTTAGAAAGTAACCCTGGTAAAAGTTTAGAGCAAGCGATGCATCTAACTTTACTAAAGCTCAAAGATTTAGTGGAACGACATAAAACTAACACTTTAGCTAATTTAGTTGTAAGTGACGGAAATCGTCTTGTAGCTTCTCGTTTTAGTACAGAACCTCCATCCGCTTCTCTTTATTGGCTACAAAATGATTTAACTTTCCCCAACTCCGTAATCATTGCTTCCGAACCGCTGTTTAAAGGTAATTGGAATTCGTTCCCAGAAAATAGCATTCTCAGTGTGGGAGAAGATTGTGATATCAGAATTGAGCAAATCTAGTTTAAAAGAGTCTAATAATAAAAAGAGTATTATTCGCGCTTTTATAGAATGTCGTGCTAAAACTCTTCTTTTATTTAAAGATATGGATGAAGCCACTTTTTGTTGTCAAGCTCATCCCGATTTTAGCCCTGTAGGTTGGCATTTAGGTCATATTGCTTACACTGAATCTTTGTGGATACTAGAACGTACTGCTGCTTTACCTTGTTTGTTTCCCCAATACCGTCAACTTTTTGCAGCAGACGGTTTACCGAAAAAACAGCGAGTTAAGTTACCTTCTTTGCAAGAGACTCGCTATTACCTCGATATAGTTCGAGACCAAGTTCTTTATCACATGGAAAGAACTGATTTCAAGCAGCAAGAGCGTTTATGGCGCTTTTTATTACAACATGAAAGCCAGCACAGCGAAACTATTAGTTTTGTGTTGGAGTTGATGAGGAATCAGAAATCGGACAAAGAAAAGGAAAATTTTTGGCATCTTTCTTATTCTTCCTCTCCCTTGCTCAGCAATCCTCTAAACGAGATGATTCAAATTCGAGCAGGTGAATTTGAAATGGGTAGTAATTCTTTGGATGCGCTTGATAATGAACGTTCTGCTCATACAGTTTATTTGGATACATACTCCATTGACCGTTATCCAGTAACCTGCAAGCAATATAGAATATTTATGGAAGCTGGGGGCTATAGGAACCCTGAATGGTGGTCGCAAGCTGGTTGGGAATACTTAAAAAAAGAACAAATTACACAGCCACTTTATTGGGAAGATAATCCAGCTTGGTACAATAACCCGGTTTGGGGTGTAAGTTGGTACGAAGCAGAAGCTTACGCGAACTTTGTAGGTAAGCGCTTACCTACAGAAGCGGAATGGGAAAAAGCCGCGAGTTGGGATAACAAATCAAAACGTCGGCGCACTTATGCTTGGGGAGATGCACAACCGACCCTAGAACATTGCAATCACAATAATATTCACAGTCAAACAACAGCAGTAAATGCTTACCCTTTAGGAAAAAGTCCTTATGGATTATACGATACTTTGGGTAATGTTTGGGAATGGACGGCAAGCTGGTTTGATGGTTATCCAGACTTTCAACACTACCCTTACAAAGGATACTCACAACCTTACTTCGATAATCAACACCGGGTATTAAAAGGTGGAAGTTGGGCAACTCGTCCCTGGGTATTACGTTGTAGCTTACGTAACTGGTATCATCCGAACTTGCGTCAAATGTTCGCTGGATTCCGCTGTGCTGCTTGAGGAATCAGGGGATTTAGAGTAGCGAGTAATAAGTAGCGAGAATGAGTAATGCTTTTTAAGCAACCGGTATCTTCTATTATTCTCAATACTCAAAGAAACCCGGTTTCTAATTGCGAAAGAATTATTTTCTTATCCTCAAATCGCAAAGAAACCGGGTTTTTGAAACTGAGGTGATTAATCAGAGAAATCAATAATCTTGTTTAGATTAGTATTCGACTTTCGACTAATTAATCCTATTTGTTACCTAAAAACTGTTCGCTGGTAACAATTTACTGATAATCTAGGTTGGGTTTGAGGTTTGCTAAAAAAGTTACCTCTCAACCAAAGCAATCGGAGACTCGATGACTTCTTCTAAAACTATTAGCGACAGTGTTGGTTACTCTAAAAGTGTTGAAAGTAGGTTAAAAGTACAGCATTTGCCTCAATACAAACCGAAGAGTGCTTCTTCTGCTGGAAGCGACGTAATTAAAGGTTTGACTCAGACACCTAAATGTCTTTCTCCTCACTATCTGTATGATGACCGTGGTTCTGAGCTATTTGAACAGATTTGCGAATTACCAGAATATTATGTCACCAGAACTGAAGCTGCAATTTTACAAAATTGTGCTGAAGAAATTGCTCAATTAACTGGTGCTTGCGAATTCGTTGAACTTGGTAGCGGTAGTTCTACTAAGACCCGCGTCTTATTAGATGCTTATCAAAATCTCGGTCTTCCTTTGCATTATTTACCAATTGATGTAAGTGCGGGCATTTTGGAAGCAAGTGCTAGACAGCTTTTGGTCGATTACCCTTCGTTAAAAGTTCATGCATTAGCGGGAACTTACGAACAAGCATTAGGAGAATTAGAAAGAAGCGAATTACCTACCCGTATGATTGGCTTTATCGGTAGCAGCTTGGGTAATTTGACTCCTCAGCAATGTAATGATTTTCTTTCTCATATAACTGCTGGTTTGCAATTAGGAGAGTATTTCTTGTTAGGGGTAGATTTACAAAAGCCCAAAAGTATTCTGGAAGCTGCTTACAATGATTCAGCAGGAGTGACAGCCGATTTTAATCTTAATGTTTTAGACCATTTGAATAGCCGTTTCGACGGTAACTTAGACCGAAATAAATTTGAACACTGGACATTTTACAACGAGACAAAGCATCAAATAGAAACCTATTTACGTTCTTTAGAAACTCAAACCGCAGAATTAAGCGCTCTAAATCTGAAACTGAACTTTGAAGAAGGTGAAACTATCCACACCGAAATTTCTCGTAAATTCGATATTGATGGTATTCAACAGTTATTAGGAAGTAAAGGTTTAGTTACACAAAAAATTTGGACTGACGAGAACAACTGGTTTGCTTTAATACTTTCTAAGCTTTCTTAGATAATAGAATCTGTATGTAATGAATGCCGTAATGCACTATTAAAAAATGTACTGTGTTACGGCATTCATTAAATAATTAATTAACGATTAAAATATATGATAAATCCTAAGTTGTGCAAATTAAAAACAACGGCGTTGCTGATTAAAAGTATGAATCGCCCCAACCCCAATAATGGGAGAGAAATGCAACTTCAAAGGGAACCAAATTGGGTGATTTAGGAGGCTAACTCCGACGAGTAAAAATAAATTCATAATATCAATTTATTTAATTATTATATACCTCACCTGACGACTGTAAGTCGCGGCTACACAAGCAAAGTCCACCTGGGTGGACTAGTAGATTTTTAACCCATGTCGCTGGGTTTTGCTTGTGTAGCCGCGGTTTTAACCGCCGGATACTTTTAAAACATTCTGCAATTCCCTATCCCCTATTCCCTATTCTCTATTCTTTTTTACAATTGCCACTGAAAGAAATCAACCATGTTACCTAATATTCTATGCTTAATTAAAGAACGCTTTTTCCACTGCTCATAAGTAATTTGTTTACTTTGAGAAAAACCTTTTTCAAAAGTATCTTTAATTCCCTTAACTAACTCTGGTTGAGCGCTACAAATATCTAATTCTTCATTATGAACGAGACTGCGAGGGTCGAAATTAGCGCTACCAGTTGTAGCCCAAAGGTCATCAATTAGTAGCAATTTTGCATGGGTCATGCTCGGCTGAAATTCATATATTTCTACACCACCTTCAAGCAACTTCCCATAATGTTCGTAAGAAGCATAGTAAACCGGCTTTTTATCACTACGTTTACTAGTAGTAAGAATGCGAACGTCTACCCCATTTTGTTTTGCTTCTACCAATAAATTTATCGAATGGTCGTCTGGTAGAAAATAAGGACTAGCTAACCAAATTCGTTTTCTCGCACAAATAAAACTGTTGTACTTAAAATTCTGAATCGGTGAAAAACGAATTCTGGGATTTGCTCCCGGTACCACTAACATTAAATGCTGTTTATCTTTATCGCTAACAGACTGGAATTTTTCTTTAGCAAAATTGGCCGTACAGTCCGCAAAAGTCCAGTGTTGCGAAAATACCCCTTCCAAAGTTCTCATAATTTCTCCTTCAAGACGTATTTCAACGTCTAACCAAGGCTGAGTATCATCATCTTTTTCATTACCATCCCAAAGGTCGGAAATACCCGCACCACCTACTAAGCCAAATTTGCTATCTATTAACAATAACTTGCGGTGAGTACGACCTGCATAATCTAAAGGAGCTTTCCAATTAAATGAATTAAAAAAAGATATGTTTACCCCACTTGCTCGTAAACGCTGCCAATACTGTTTAGATATATCCTTCGTACCGTAATGGTCTACAATCAATCGCACTTCCACACCTGCGGAAGCTCGTTCGGCTAGTGCTAGAGCAAAGTCATCTGCTCTCTTACCGGGAGTCATAAAGAAAGTTTCAAAGTTAATCGTATGTTGAGCCATACCAATCGCATCTAAACGAGCCTGTTGAATGGCGCTAGCTTGATTCCAAAAGTTAGTAACTATACCGTTACTGATAAAAGAGTTAGTCGTGCTAGATAAAGCGAAAGGAAACTCTGAATCGTCTGGTGCAAGAGGATTTTTGACTTTATATTTAATGCGATCGCGAAAGGCTCCACGAAAGTAAAAACCGATAGTAATAATTAAGCTGAGTATCAATAATGCTATAAATAGCCGCAACAGAATTGATGCAATCATTTATCTATATAAATATATAAAAAATTCAATATCAAATATTTGATAAAATATTCGGATTTTATTTATTCTAAAAATAAGATGCAAATACTATTATTAATATTTAATGCTAATTGACACAATAATTACATCTAGCTACAGATGGAAAAACTTGAACCAAATAGCGTAATTTTTAGATATTTTTATCATCATGCTTTACATGAATTATGCAGTTTTCAATCAAGATATTTAGAAATATCATAGAGAGCATTGTACAAAATATTTTGAAGCATCATATTTTAAAGTTGACGTAAAGAAACTCTACGTCAACTCTTGTTTAAAAATGCTAATTTTCAATCATCCAATTGGTTGTTGACCTGGATTTACCGCATGAATAAATTCACTACCAGATTCGGGAAACCCTCGTTTATAACAAGCTTCTTCCGGTTTACCCCACCCCAATTGTAAAATTATTTCTAAGAAGTTAGATTTCTCCCATTTCCATAAACTAGACCATTGTGTTCTTTGGTCTATTCTTTCAATATCTTCTATATTAATTTTTTGATATTGTTTACCGTTACTAACGCTTAAATAAAAGTCCATTTCTACAGTAACTCGATACCAAAATTCTAAAATCGAAGTTTTGGCTGAATTTAATATTTCCAAGTCATTTTGTAGCGCAATTAATTGCCCATCAACTTCAGGAAAACGCAAGCTTTCACCCTTCAAATTTACTTCTCGCCATACTATACCGGAAATTTGATGTTCCCTTTGATATTCATGAATAGCAGCTTTAAAATCTTGATAGGCAGTAAATTTTTGCAAACCTTCAGTTTTGATAAACTGGTCAATTACAGGATTACCAGATACCTTTACCTCTAACTTCAAACGTTTTCCAGTCAGACAAGCTTGGCGCTCATCTGTCAAAATTCGGATTAGTTCCTCGGTAGTGTAAACTTCTGACATCAGAATACACTCTAATAATAATTACATTTATCAATTAGCAGTAACTTATTTTATAAATACTTTACCGCTAACCTTTAGATATTATCCCTTCCCAAATTGGATATTGCAGTATTTGATATCACTAAAAACTAAGTGCCGAAAAAATTGTTCGGCACTTTATGTTATTCAGATAACTCACTGCTGAATTCATTAAAGGAACGACGCTTTAATTCTACTGATTCAGAGCGTGGTAATAAATCAAACACTTCCCGGAATTTGTCATCAATTTCCTCGAAAGGTACTTGACCTTTTTTGTTTAAAACCACATCTCCCTCTTGATTAAATACTACTACTTGAGGAACACCACCGGAATAGTAATGGCTTGGTTCTGTAGGAGAATCTTTCGGTTTCAGGGGAATTGTATCGACATCTACAGGGATAATTTCTGCGACGCTACCGTAAAATGACTGGATGCGGGAAATAACTATAGCGTACTGCTTGCAATCGCTACTATCATCTACATAAAATGCTAATATTGCTGGTTTATGATTTTCCAAAGCTTGGGCTAAAGTTGCACTCGGAGGAATCAGCGAGCCATTACCAGCATAAACAACAAAGATGTTCCCTTCGTATGTATCATCATTGATAGCCGCTAATGCTGGCTGCATACTCATGAATAACATACAGCTAATTAGCATTAATAAAGACAAACAACGCTGCCAACCATAAGAGAAAATATGTAAAATATGCGACTTGAATTTATTCATCCAAAGGAACCTTTTGAGTTAGATTTTGTTTGAAGTTTGTACTGAATTCGACTTCTAAGTATGGATATATAAATATTCTGAACGCATAACGGGTCAAAGGTCAAAGGTCAAAGAGATTTTGGATTAAGAGTTAGTACCACCGGAATTAGGAATTAAGAGTTGAAAGTTAAAAGTTAATAATTTTGGATTGAGGTTAGAAATTCTCAAAATTTTCTTCCCCCTCTTCCCCCAATCTCCCAATCTCCCAATCTCCCAATCTCCCAATCTCCCAATCTCCCAATCTCCCAATCTCCCCATCTCCCCATCTCCCCATCTCCCTATCTCCCAATTTGTTACCCCAAGGCTGGCTTTTTCTCCGGGGATTCGCTAAACTCACGCTTATTAAATTTAAAACTTATATTTTTTTAGGGTACGTTTGTGGCAAAAGTTCAACTTATAGATAAACTTCGGCTTGCTTTGGCTGTATCTACTGCAAAGAGCGTAACTTTTGGAGTTCGTGCTTTGCGTTTGGGTGCTGCTTCGGTTTTACCCGGTTCGATAGCACGACGTATTGAACCCAAGCTTTTACAGTCTTTGAGCCAGCAGGTCAAAAAGGGCATTATATTAATTGCCGGTACTAATGGTAAAACTACCACATCTTTGCTGTTACGCACGATGTTGGAAGAACAAGGTTTTCGGGTTGCTCTCAATTCGACTGGTGCTAACTTGGAAAATGGGTTGGTAACGGCTTTGATGGAAAGCACTAATTTGGCTGGTAATTTAGATGTAGATTATGCCATTTTAGAAGTTGATGAAAATATTGTTGCTAAAGTATTGCAGCCAATTCAACCAAAAATCATTCTAACTTTAAATCTATTTCGCGACCAATTGGATAGATATGGTGAAGTAGATTCTATTAGCAAGCGTTGGACAAAAGCAATTTCTACTCTTGCACCAAATACAACTGTAATTCCTAATGCTGATGACCCGACTTTATCTTATTTAGGTCAACAGCTATCCCAAAAAGTTGTATTTTTTGGTTTAACCGAACCCGAAAAGTATTTAGAAGCGATTCCTCATGCAGTTGATTCAATTTATTGTCCGAATTGCGGACATTCTTTAGATTACGAAGGGGTTTATCTATCACATTTGGGAGATTATACTTGTCCTCAGTGCGGTTTTGCGAAAAGCGAACCTGAATTAAAAAGTCGCGAATGGGAACAGGTTTTAGTCGGACTTTACAATAAATACAATACCTTAGCTGCTGCGACTGCTGCCAGAGAATTAGGAATTGATGAAACCAGCATCCGTAAAGCAATTCCCAAATTTCAGCCAGCTTTTGGACGTGCGGAAGAATTAATTATAAGCGGTAAGAAAGTACGCATTTTGCTATCGAAAAACCCGGTAGGTACTAACGAAACTATCCGGGTAGTCACCGAAAGCAATAACAAAACAACTTTACTAGTGTTGAACGACCGAGTACAAGATGGAGAAGATGTATCTTGGATTTGGGACGTTGACACCGAAAAATTAGTGCAGCGTGGGGGAACTCTAGTTGTTAGTGGTGATAGAGTTTATGATATGGCTTTACGTCTGCGCTACAGTCAAAAGTCACCAGAGAGCAATTTCAACTTAATTGTCGAAGAAGATTTGCGACAAGCAATTACAACAGCTTTAGAAAATACTCCAGAAAACGAAACTTTGCATATCTTACCCACATACACCGCAATGTTAGACGTGCGAGAAGCTTTGACAGGTAAGAAAATTCGTTGATGAGAGTTGGTAATTGGTAATGGGTAATTGGTAATAGAGTGATGAAATTTTTCTCATTCCCTTATCACCTTGTCTCCTTCTCCCCTTACCACCAAGAGCAAGATTGAGCATCACCTGAAATTTAACCTTTGACCTCTAACCTTTAACCTGTGATTATGACTAACCAAAAATTTGAATTAACTATAGGTTGGCTTTATCCAACTTTAATGAGTACTTATGGAGATAGGGGTAATGTCATTGTCATCGAACGTCGCGCTCAATGGCGGGGATATGATGTAAAGGTAGTACCTTTAGACCAAAATTCAACAGCAGAAGATATTAAATCTGTAGATGTAATTGTTGGTGGTGGGGCACAAGATAGACAGCAAGAAATCGTAATGCGCGATTTGCAGGGGAAGAAGGCTGATGCGATGCGCGAAAAGCTTGATAATGGTACTCCTGGAGTGTTTACCTGTGGTTCTCCACAACTATTAGGACATTATTACGAACCTGGTTTAGGACAAAGAATTGAAGGTTTAGGAATTTTGGATTTAGTTTCGGTTCATCCCGGTGAAAATACTCGTCGCTGCATTGGGAATTTGGTTATAGAAGTTACTGCTTCTAAATTAGCGAAAGATTTAAGAGAAATGTTGGGTGGAGCTACACCTTATTTAGTCGGCTTTGAAAATCATGGCGGACGTACTAAATTAGGAGAGACCGAAGCTTTAGGTAAGGTAGTTTACGGTTTGGGAAATAACGGTGAAGACGGAACCGAAGGAGCTTTTCATCAGAACGCGATCGCAACTTATTCTCACGGGCCATTATTGCCGAAAAACCCAGTTGTCGCGGATTGGTTGATTCAAACTGCGTTACGAAATAAATACCAAGAACCGGTTTCTTTAACACCCTTGGACGATACTTTAGCGATGCAAGGACGGGAAGGGATGTTAAAGCGGTTGAATGTAGATATTGCGAAGAGTGAAGTAGCAAAAGTTTAATGTTAGTGAAAAAATAAATTGATTTAAAGCAATTTAAACTAACAACTTAATTTGTAGGATGATCGTTAACCCGGTTTATTGCTCGTCACACAACAAAAAAATAATGCTTTCATGAAAATAAACCGGGTTCTTTTGTGTTTATTGAAAATAATTTTTGCATCATCCAATTTAGCTGCACATCAGCTTATCAAAATTAAAAGCCGTATTTATTCTACGGCTTCAGCGTCAATTTCTTAAGTTGCCATACAATAAGGTGAAATAAAATATAAATCCCATAAATAACATCCACCTCTTCTGCCACTGAATTCTACTTGCCAAATTCCCATATCAGTTCTAAAATCTATCAAAGCTTGACCAGATTTTTTCTGTTTGCGTAAATAATCACTGATGACATATTTTGTCTGGGATTCATCAAGAAATGAAGTCAGTCTTTCTGCTATTTCTCTAGTCAAACATCCGGAATCTATTTGCACGCGACATCGAAAAACAAAGGGTTTACTTTGCTTTTGGGATGTGTTATTTTTCCTAGGCATAGGTTTAACAATTAACAGTTAACAATTTTCATCCATCAAGTGTGGATTTTCCGCGAGCATTAATTTCTCTGCACCATAAGGTATTACCCTCAGTTAAGGCGTGATTTATCAGCTATCAGTTTCTCGTCAGTGAAAAATAACTGTTAATTAGCTATTCATAGGTGATTTTGGAAGCGGTAATAAGTTCGCCAACACTGCTTCAATGACTATTCAGTCTATTATCTGCGTTACCGATTCTAAATATCCAGTACAAGATAAAACATTTATCATCTAATTTTTTGTTTTATAATGAATTGCTACATTTTAATGATGCAATGCTTGTAGTTTAGTTTGCTTTTACATACAAGAATAAAATATTCAAATTACAATATTACAATTATTGAAAGCCCGGTCTCTGAGAGAAACCGGGCTTTCAATAAATATAAATTTTGACAAACCATGTCATAAATATTTAATCTAAATTAATTCTCATCCGAATGGATTGGAATAAAGCAAGTATTTTACGCTATCACATAATATATATTCGGATAAGAATCGAGCAGTTAAAAGTAAATCCTGAAAAACCTAAATAACTTTTTCCCTTAGCTTCTGTTTTCAATTTTAAGCAAAGATTGCCAATCATTAATCGCATTTTCCGTCCACAGCCAATTTTGAGCTAAGCTATTTCTTTGGAAATTTTGTGAATCATCTTTCATCACCTTACTGACTAAATTTAATGCTTCTCTTAAATATTGTGCCTTTCTATCACTAGGGACTTCTTGTGACATTTGGTATAAGCTCAAAGCAAGTCCAGCATATGCTGCTAATGCTTCTTTATCAACTTTCTGAGAAACTGGCATTAAACCGTTAGAGTTAGATACGGGCTGTGCAGGATTATTTCTAAGAGATAATTCCATTGCTTTGAACCAAGAATCATTAGCGCGGTTTAAATTACCTTCTGCATAATAAGCAAAGCCTAAAGCATTTTTATACAAAAATGAATTTGGGTCATTTTTAGTAGCAACTTCCCAATAACGACGAGCATCATCAATGCTGTATTTAGTATTACCTTTTTGAATAAACTGCCATGCCAAACGTCCTTTGACAAAGTTTAAATATGGATTATTAATTTGGTCTTTCTCTACATTTTCTAATGCTGTTTCAGCATTACCCAATGCATCGCGATTCAGTAATTCTTCTACAGCTTTGAGACCTTGGTTAATCTTACCTTGTCTAAATTGTTTGCTAGCATATTCGGTTACAGCTTCTGTTTTCGCGGCTTCCGAATCAAATGGGGATGTCGTTTTCTGAACAACTCTAACAATCCCAGGCTTTTGCTGAGTCCTTAGATAATCAATACCTCCAATAAAGGCTATTGCGCTTATTCCCAACACACCAAGAAGCGTCAAACGCTGGTTTCGTTTTTCCTTCTTAGCTGCGGCTTTTGCTAATTCGGTTGTAGCTTTATTTCCTGCTTTCCAAGCTTCAAAGCTTTCTTGAGTAGAGGTTTCGTTATTTGCTACGTTTTGCTCGGAACTAGTTTGTATTGGGTATTTATTATTTTCGTCCCATATCAAAGTATCTTCAGATTGATAATCTATGTCTGGAGATAACTGTTTTTGTTGGTAATCATCTTCAAACTGCCCAACTAATTCAGCATTCATCGGAGGTTCTGCTAAAGACTTTTCGTCATCTATCTGACGAAATAAATCTGAAACAATCGCAGAATCTTCTGAATAACTTGGGTCATCGTATTCGATTTCATCAACAAGGTCTCCCCACATATCTTCGCCCAGTAAATCCAAATCGGAGTTATCTTGGACTGCATAATGATTTACAGTGCTATCCACTGGAATCATGTCGGAACTTGTAGTGGAATTAGGAGTGTAAAGTGTTGAGATTGCACTACTGTTTAGGTCGTATTCGTTAAATAATTCTCCGCTTTGAGGTAAGTAAACCTCTGGGTCTAAATAACCGTCAAATTCTGGCTGAAGATATAAAATCGGCAGCGCCCAATACAGCTGATGCGAACTGTAGGCAGAAATTAACCCTTGACGCATCCGACTGACACACAAATCTACAGCATACCCCTGGGATAGATTTCGGTAGAATAGCTGCGTTAATGTCAATGCGACTTCATCAGGAATGCGTTCTGACATCGCCAAAACGCTTTTTATGCCTCGCTTCACCAAAGTTTCAGTGAGATTGCGCTGTGCCGTATCTAGGCTGGCATCTGAGGTGGCGGTGTAGGTTCCCAAACAGGAATTAAACACTGCCATTTGGATATTATTATTAACTAGCAAGCCAGCCAAATCATCACCGTAGAGAGTTTCGGTTAAACCCGTTCTACCGCTAACCAAATAAATTTCGCCACCATTCGCCCCAAAGTTACTATGACCGGAGTAGTGTAAAACGTGATAATTACCTTGCTCCAAAGCTTGGGTCAATTCTTCTCTACCAGGTTGTTCGAGAACTGATAGCTCAATATCTGGAAGATGATCCCCACCTTGTGTTTTACGTTCGAGTTCCGCTTGTAGCCTGATAGCTTCTTGTTTTAACAGGTTGAGACGCACCTGATCCGCAGGAGAAGCAATCACCATCAAAACTTTAATACCACCTTCAGTTGACAACTGCGGTATGTTTCTCGATGGTAAGCGAGATGTTCCGCTCATTCCGCTTTGATAGCGAGAAAAAGCAATGTAAGGGCCAGTTGCTATAGGACGGTCACCTTGGTGCATAACTTCCCAAGGAAGACGAGCTAACTTAGTATCTTTTAAGCCCAAGCGTAGACGCAGTACCTGTTGATGATTTTGGGCAATACCTTGTGCAGTAATCCAGCTATCCCTCAGAGTACCTTGAAATAGCGCATTATAAAGTTGCTGACCCAGTGCCACCAAGTTGACTGAGTTTCTTGCATTTGTCTCTTCAAGACAGGCGCTTAACGCCATCTCATCACCCTGTAATACTGACTGCAACGGGTCGTTCATTAAACTCCCAGCAGCCGCTAACCAGTCAGCCACCGGCCACCTTACCAGTTCTTCTGCTAAGGGTACCCCAGGGGCGACTTGTTCCGTCCGCACCAAGTAGTCGTTTTGGCCTACTGGGGTTACGGAAATGTGAAATTCCTGGGTCACAACTTCTCCTGTTTACCTAACTTATCTGGTTGGAAACGCTTTTGTTTCAAGTTTATGTTTCGCTCTTCCTGATACATTAGATGCATCTGCCTGCTTTCATGTTTCTGAAAATAAAGTGGTTTTTTGAGTTATCTACTTTTACAACTTTATCCGGATTGAACTAAATGTGCTTAGAACTAACTTAGTTATATATGCACTTTCTACTTTAATTCCTCAGTAAAACAAAAGTTTTGCTTAGTTTTTTATTGTTAAAGAACGTCACTAAGTGTAGTCTCTGTTAAAACTTGTCCCAACAAGACGGGACAAAGAGATGACCGGGACTTCGCCATAGTTGAATACTAATAAATAGAACTAAATAGAACAGAAAATGTTCGGACATATACGAAGTACGTCAACAGAAGTTGCTTGTTATACAACTTTTATCAGCATTTTAGTAATTTTATCCGGAAGATACTGGTTAAGTTTAGAACATTTAATTGGTAGATGCACCCTGATAACTCATTCCCCTAGTTGACTGCCTTCCACTAGGGGTTTTTCATGATTTTCACAACAAATTATAATTTTTAAATTTTATCCGGAAATCACCTGTTAAATAAGGTACATGTAATTGGTAGATGCACCCTGATAACTAACTCCCCCGGTAAGCCTACAAGCATGCTGGGGGTTTTTGTATATATTTTTTCAATCAAACATATTTATAATTTTATCAGGAAATCACCTGTTAAATAAGGTACATGTAATTGGTAGATGCACCCTGATAACTAACTCCCCCGGTAAGCCTACAAGCATGCTGGGGGTTTTTGTATATATTTTTTCAATCAAACATATTTATAATTTTATCCGGAAATCACCTGTTAAATAAGGTACATGTAATTGGTAGATGCACCCTGATAACTAACTCCCCCGGTAAGCCTACAAGCATGCTGGGGGTTTTTGTATATATTTTTTCAATCAAACATATTTATACAATTTTATCCGGGAAATGCCTGTTAGATACAGTACATGTAATTGGTAGATGCACCCTGATAACTAACTCCCCCGGTAAGCCTACAAGCATGCTGGGGGTTTTTATATATATTTTTTTCACTCAAACATATTTATACAGTTTTATCCGGGAAATGGCTGTTAGATACGGTACATGTAATTGGTAGATGCACCCTGATAACTAACTCCCCCGGTAAGCCTACAAGCATGCTGGGGGATTTTTGTATGCCTAATTTTTAACACCCAAACATATTTATACAGTTTTATCCGGAAAGTGCCTGTTAGATACGGTACATGTAATTGGTAGATGCACCCTGATAACTAACTCCCCTGGTAAGCCTACAAGCATGCTGGGGGATTTTTGTATGCCTAATTTTTAACACCCAAACATATTTGTACAACTTTATCCGGAAAGTGCCTGTTAGATACGGTACATGTAATTGGTAGATGCACCCTGATAACTGTCTCCCCCGGTAAGCCTACAAGCATGCTGGGGGATTTTTGTATGCCTAATTTTTAACACCCAAACATATTTATACAGTTTTATCCGGAAAGTGCCTGTTAAATGCAGTACATAGAATTGGTAGATGCACCCTGATAACTGTCTCCCCCGGTAAGCCTACAAGCATGCTGGGGGATTTTTGTATGCCTAATTTTTTTGCACCCAAACATATTTATACAGTTTTATCCGGAAATCGCCTGTTAGATACAGTACATAGAATTGGTAGATGCACCCTGATAACTGTCTCCCCCGGTAAGCCTACAAGCATGCCGGGGGATTTTTGTATGCCTAATTTTTTTGCACCCAAACATATTTATACAGTTTTATCCGGAAAGCGCCTGTTAGATACAGTACATAGAATTGGTAGATGCACCCTGATAACTGTCTCCCCCGGTAAGCCTACAAGCATGCTGGGGGATTTTTGTATGCCTAATTTTTTTGCACCCAAACATATTTATACAGTTTTATCCGGAAAGCGCCTCTTAGAGACAGTACATAGAATTGGTAGATACACCCTGATAACTGTCTCCCCCGGTAAGCCTACAAGCATGCTGGGGGATTTTTGTATGCCTAATTTTTTTGCACCCAAACATATTTATACAGTTTTATCCGGAAAGCACCTGTTAGATACAGTACATAGAATTGGTAGATGCACCCTGATAACTGTCTCCCCCGGTAAGCCTACAAGCATGCTGGGGGATTTTTTAGAAAGTCAAAAATAAAGCTGATTGACAAATCTATATAGAGAATCGCATCTTAATCCAAGTAAACAATGTCATTAGATGCCAGATGATAAATAAATCTGGATAAGAAACTCAATAACTACTAGGGATTTTTTCTTAAGTAATATAACTTAAATCCCCTTGTTTTCACTTAGCTACTATTAGAGTCTAAGGTCTAAAACTTACTAAGTAGTAAATTTTATTTAAGTAGTGTATTTAATTTAACATACTTTTCGGGAATATTTACACTGCTCTGAGAAGCTTTTATATTTACTTAATTAAGTGGATATAGCTAATTTTGGTAGAAGCATAATTGTAACTATAAAGTTTACCCCTAAGATGGAAGGGTATCCGCATTTATACCTGTTTCTATATTATGAAGGTAGAAGATAGGCAATGTATGTACTATCTTTAAGGCTTTCCCTGTATTTACGTAAAATAGAATAATATACTTCGACAGAAATTAAGCTCTTGACTGCCTGTAAATGATATTGAAGGTAAATCGCGCCCTAAAAGTAGTATCGGTTTTTTGATAGCGATAAAAAGACATTTAACCGTATAAGCCGCACATCTTACTTGATATCACCTGTCGATTCCGAAGCACAAAAAGTTCCCTACTATTGAAATTGTTTTGTATGGTATGATTTCGTGTTGTATTTAATAAACCACGAAATAGCTCAAAAACCTTAAAATTATGCCTTTAGCTGTAATTAAATTTTCTAGCGAAGACTGCGGTATTTGCCACAAAATGTCTTTTTACGATAAGAAAGTGACTGAAGAACTTGGATTACAATTTGTTGATGTCAAAATGCAGGATACTGCAACCTACCGCAAATATCGTAAAGTTTTATTAACTCAGTATCCAGACAAATCAGAAATGGGATGGCCTACTTATATTATCTGTGATTCCCCAGAAGAAGAGCCAAAGATTTTAGGTGAAGTGAAAGGAGGACATCCCAAAGGAGAATTTAGAACTCGCTTACAATCAGTTATTGATGAAAATAGTAATTAGTTGGATATTGACTAGCTACTAACAAAAAACAATTTATCCAATTGAAAAGGTGCGAATATCTAGCTAGCTGGTTTGAGACATGTAGCGATTAAGACACATGTCCTTACGGACACGCTCCGCTAAGGTGTTACTTAATCGCGTATTGAATATTATGTGATTTAGCGTCAATTCTTACTTAATATCAAAAGATTTGACTTCTAATACCGGACCAATCATAGCAGCTGTCATCACGTCTTCACGTATATCTCCAGTAACTTCTGCTTTTTGTCCTGATTGGAGCAGGCTTTTATCTGCTCCTCTCATGATTTCATAGGTTTTACCATCTTCGCCAATAAATACCCAAGCACCCATACCAATGTCGCGGCGTTCAACTGTACCTTTAACTTTTATACTCATATTATTTTTTAGTAGTTAATAGTTAATAGTTAGGAGTTAGGAGTTAGTAGTTAGGAGTTAGAAACTTAATAAACAGCTAACCCTTCGGGTACTCTACGAAAAAGCTTCGCTTACAGCAGTCGCTCATGGGGGAAACCACGCCATTTGCTTCAAGCCGGGGAACCCGTCCAACGCAATGGCTCCCCAAGACCGCGCTGCTTCACAACTAACAACTAACCCCTTAATGTTAAGCTGCTTGTTCGTCGTTCTTAACTGTAAAACGAGCCAACATGAAGCAAAGTATTGCGTTAGCAATTAAGAATCCACGAGCTAACATACCATCACCTAGCCCCCAAACTGCTGGGTCTGTTACGGAACTTACGGCTAAACAAGCTGCAACTCCCAAACTTGAACCGATAGCGAACCACTTCCACTTAGAATGTCCCAAAAGCAGGGCCATTAAAATAACCGGAGCTAGAACGCTAGCAAATAATGGGTTAAAAGGATTGGTACCTTGTAGAGTATTACCTAGTTCGGGAATAGAACTTCCTAATAAGCGGAATGGCCATTGAGGAAGGTCAAAGATGTAAAATCCTTTGAGGAAAAATAATCCAGAACTACCAGCAACTAAACCGCTAGCTAAGCTGAATGTCCAGGTGAAGGGAAAGTAAACTCGTAAAAACCAAGCTAATAGGTAAGAACCAACTACCATCAAAATCTTGGGTAGGAGAGCTACCATTCCCCCATCAATCCAAAAACCAGGATTCAGATAGCCGCTATCACGCAACCAGCGGAAGAAGTCTTGAAAACTTATTGTTCCTTGTTCTGCAAGGCTTACCGCTGCTTCAGCATTAAGCTGTCCGGCTCCATAATAGTTCAAGCCGTCATCTTGGATAACTCGTGCTGATTGTGAAATAACTTTAACAATTTCGTCTGGTTCTTCTACTCCGCTAGCTTTGACTAATGCAGCAACACCAGCAACATGAGGTGAAGCCATGCTTGTACCCTGTAAGCCAAGAAAAACTTCTTCTCCTTTGCTATCCATGTCAACGGTTGCTTGCAATACTTTTCCAGCATCGCTACCACCAGGAGCAGAAATATCTACTCCAGCACCATAATTAGAATAGGGTGCTTTTAAACCATCGGGACCTAAAGCAGAAACTGCGAATACGTTGGGATAACGTGCGGGATAAGAAGCCGAATTTTGATTTTCGTTTCCAGCAGCTGCAATAATTACTACTCCTTTACTGTGAGCGTAATTGATTGCATCCTTCATTAATTGGCTTTCACCACCACCACCTAAGCTCATGTTAATTACATCTGCACCATTATCGGCTGCAAATTTAATTGCTTCGGCAATATCGGCAATCGTACCACCACCGTAATCGCTAAGCACCTTCAAAGGCATTAATTTGGCTTCATAAGCAACTCCAGCAACTCCATAGCTGTTATTAGTTGCTTGAGCGATTGTACCGGCAACGTGAGTACCATGTCCGTTGTCGTCTGAAGCGTTTTCTCTATCGTTTACAAAGTCATAGCCTTTGACAAACTCAGTTTCATCTAAATCGCGTACTTTGGTAACACCGGTATCAATTACCGCGACCGTTACACCTTGACCTTTAGTTTTATCCCAAGCACCTTCAACGTTAATATTATGCAAATGCCACTGTTGGCTGTAAAGCGGGTCGTTAGCACCTTTGAGGCTTGGCTTTACTTCGTCAAAAATATCATCGGACGACTGTAAATATTCAGCCTCCCGTGCAATCTTGTCTAGTTTGGGATTGCCTAATTTTGGAATTTTATATATGTAGTTAGGCTCTATAAATTCCGTATCTTCAGCAAGTTCTGATTTACGTAGCTTGTTGATTCGCTGTTTATCCCCTTTGATAATATAAACATTATCCTTTTTAGAAAATTGATTATCTAATCGAGGAGTAACATCATACTTTAGGGCTATTGCTTGCAAATCTTGCTGCAATTCCTCGGCAGGGATATCTTCCCGGAAATCCAGCACAATCGTTTCAAATTCACCACGAGTTGCGAGTCCCTTTACGTTAACAAAAGTTAACAATGCGAAGCTCAACCCGATGACAAACAAGCAAGATAATATGAGTTTTTTCATTTGATTTTTAAAGGTCGCTCTTTGTCAGTTTGAACACTACCATAGCTTACACAGAACCAGCTTTGCCCCAATAGGTTAAGATATCTAACTTTCTGAGCAAAATCTGACTTTGGTAAGCCCCTTTATTTTCAGTATTTAACAATCCAAATCCCATATTTTCTTTATTGTTACGCAAGTTTTGTTTAATTTGGGTATTTGAAGCAAAAATTAAGGTTAAACAACAGGTTATTTTATGGAACGCGGACTTTTATGGTTGCCTTTGCTAGTCGCATTTTTCTGGCTAGCTCGGCAAGGTTCAAGAGAGTATCAAAAAGTTGAAGCTTACCGTGTTTGGGCAGAAAACTTTGACCGAGCAAAATATGACATATATTCAGTTTTGGCTCAAAAAGGAAACGATATGACTTGGGGTAAACCTACAGTTAAAGGCATTGTAGATTTAGAAACTTTTTCTTTAACCAGTGTCAGTAATATAAATCTTTTGATAGATGACAAGCCTATTAATATAGATGAATTACCTCGAAAAGCTAAAAAAATTGAATTAGAGTTCGTATTTTCCGCAGCTTCAGATAAAGTTCGCGTACCTTTTACCGAGATTCCCTTAGCTGGAGAATGGGGTAAATTTTTGCAAGGTGAGTTACAAAGAATTGAAAAAGAGTAGGAAAAAAGCAACAGGGAATGATTAAAGGGGAATAGCGAAAATAATTCAAATTCAAATTTGTATTTATCTGCATCAAACCTGTACGCAACTTCCTCACGCTCTACAAAGATAAGAACAGGTCTATATTTAATTGAACTTCCATGTCCTCAAGAAGTGTTCGCTATTCCTTACTTTCTAGTCCCTCTATAAAAATTAAATTTGAAATTGTTATGCCCTGAGCGAGATCAAACTGCATCTAATCATGTATTTTAAGGTCATAGTTTATAATCCCTATTTTAAATAGATTAATGAATACCACCAAAACATCCAAGGTACCCGTTGCTTTAACTATTGCTGGTTCCGATAGCGGTGGTGGTGCGGGTATTCAGGCTGATTTACGCACCTTCGCTTTTCATTGCGTCCATGGAACTAGTGCGATTACCTGTGTTACCGCACAAAATACTTTAGGAGTAACCCGAGTTGATGCAATGGCCAAAGAAGCTATTGAGCAACAAATAAAGGCTGTATGCGAAGACATAGGGGTACAAGCAGCCAAAACTGGAATGTTGCTCAATCAGGAAATTATTACTACGGTTGTCAAACAAATAGATACGCATGCTATCCCCAATTTAGTAGTAGACCCTGTTATGGTGTCGCGGACGGGGGCACAATTGATTGATGATGAAGCCGTAAAAACTCTTCGCGATTCTCTCATACCTTTGGCTACAGTATTAACTCCTAACCGATATGAAGCACAAATTCTGAGCGGTTTAGAAATAAAGTCTCTTGATGATATGAAAGCAGCAGCCCAAACAATTCATGAAAAACTGAAAGTTAAAGCCGTTTTAGTTAAAGGTGGTGGAATGCAGGGAAGCTTACGCGGAATCGATATTTGGTTTGATGGCAAAAATCTCGAAACTCTATTTACACAGCTAGTCGCAACTAAAAATACTCATGGAACAGGTTGTACTTTATCAGCTGCGATCGCCGCGAATTTGGCACGAGGAGACAGTCTATTTAAAGCTGCACGTCAAGCAAAAGAATATGTTTCTTATGCATTAAATAATGCTTTAGATATTGGTAAAGGACAAGGACCTGTAGGTCACTTTTTTCCTTTGTTAAAGAAATAATAGATAATATCTCTAAAATGAGTTTGAATTGTTACGCCGGTTAGTGGAGAATGTCACCTTGACACATTGAAAATCTACTTTTTAATGATAAGTTTACTGATATAATTCCTCAGTTATTGCTCAGTAAACATATTTTTTGTGTTTAAGGCTTTCTTATATTATTCTCAGGTATATTGAATATTTTTTAGTAGAAAGTTTTATATATTTGCAGATAATAGCTGTGGTCAACCTGCTGGAGCGTTTATTTTTGAGACTAAATACTTATGCGAACATTTACAGATTCTGCCTACCAACAACCACCCGCAACAGCGAATCAAGCTTACTCAGCTTCTGTACCGTTGAGCGTGTATCGCGAATTAGCCGCAGAACTACAAGCAACACAAGCTGCAATACATCAACTCAATCAACAAAATGAACATCTAGCGCAAGAAAATCACGTACTTCGTCAAGAAATCGCTAAAACCGTTAATGCTGTCATGCATTTACAAAATGCAGTTAATTATTCTGCGAATACAGCTTACAACAACACGGTTAATACTTCTGTTAATCAAACATTATCATCGGAAACTAAGGAAAAACGGCACGTTTCTGGAAACAAACAATATAAGCATCAAAATGTACCTCCAAAGCGAGCAAAGCGCCCTCGTCCATCACCAGTTCCGCATCAAGTTACTGAATACTTTGAGCCTCTACCAGAACCAGTATTTATAGAAGAAGAACAAGCAAGCTATTATTATGAAGATGAATCAGAATTGTCGCAAGTCAGTGGCTGGTGGTTAATTTTTGCAATTGTGACTATTATCGTTATGGGTTTTGGGGCAGGTTATGTAGTTGTACGTCCTCTTTTAGAAAATCATACTCGTTGACGGTAGTTTGATTTTAGATTTGAAATTTTAAGTTCAAGCCCCAAGTTGAAAATTATTTGAAAGGCTAGAAAGTATGCTAAAAGTATTTGTGTATAATCTTTCAATACGAAACACAATATTTAAATGACCAATAAAGTTAATGATTAAGCTAAAAAAAATGGATTGGCTTAAAATCTAGTTTAAATTATACAAATTTCTACCATCAGATAAAAACAAAAGGATATTGTTAGTGTCGTAAAACATACTTAATCGGTATAAATCAAATTTCAGCAAACAATAGTCTTTGAATTTTTAATTATTTTTTCGATTATTTTAAATATTTTCTAATCCTCGAAATTATAGAATCAGCACTAAGTAGCGGAAGAGCCAATTTTATTGATAATCATTTTTGGTGAACGGCAAATGGTACATATTGATTGATGGGAGTTTGTCAGTTACTGCTTATGAGGCAGGGGATCTGGTTAGATATATAAAGCTGATAAAAGTAAGGAGAAAGTAGAATGAAGAAAGTAGAAGCGATTATTCGACCCTTCAAGCTCGATGAAGTGAAAATTGCTTTAGTTAACGCTGGTATTGTTGGTATGACAGTTTCTGAAGTACGCGGATTCGGACGACAAAAGGGGCAAACCGAACGTTATCGTGGCTCCGAGTATACCGTTGAGTTTCTGCAAAAGCTCAAAGTAGAAATTGTTATAGAAGATGCTCAGGTTGATATGGTGGTAGATAAAATCATATCTGCTGCTCGTACCGGCGAAATTGGCGATGGTAAGATATTTATTTCCCCAGTTGAGCAAGTTGTGCGGATTCGTACTGGAGAAAAAAATAATTCAGCCGTATAAAAAAAGCGATAAAGTATGAAGTTGGGAGTTTGAAGCGTTGATAGTTCATTCTTCAATCTTTCAACTTCATTTTTATTCATAGTTTCTTTATGGCTTTAGTTTTCCTAATTGAGGAATCAAGCTCGCAAGAGCTTTGCCTCGATGACTAATTGAGCGCTTTACTTCTGGACTCATTTGAGCAAAAGTTAATTGCGAATCTGGGACGAAAAATACAGGGTCATAGCCGAAACCGCCATCACCGCGAGTTTCGTGAAGAATCTCACCGCGACAAACACCTTCAGACTCTAGAGCAATTGAGCCATCAGGACGAGCAATAGCAATAGCGCAAGCAAATTGGGCTTTGCGGTTTGTTTCTTGTCCTAATTCTTTTAATAACCTGGCTATACGTTCTGAATCATTAGCACCATAACGTGCAGAATAAACTCCCGGAGCGCCATTTAGAGCATCAACTTGTAAACCAGAATCATCTGCTATGGCCCAATTATTAGTAGCAATGGCAATTTCAGAAGCCTTTAAGCGAGCATTAGCAGCAAAAGTATCACCAGTTTCTTCAACATCCAATTCTTGCGGTTTAAGAACCAAATCCCAATTTAAATCTCCAAGATATTTTTGTAATTCTTTTAATTTTCCTGGATTCGATGTGGCTACTACTAGTTGCATGGGTCAAAGGATTTTGGATTTTGCGGAAAGTTAATGGGGTCGGTTTCCGTCCCCGTTCACCGAAGGTGCGGCTCAGTTTGCTCAACGGAGGGAACCTCCGCACGCAACTTCTCTTCATTAAACTTTTCAAGACGGATTTTAGATTTTGGATTAAAAGAGTTAGGAGTTAGGAGTTAATATTTCTCCTTGTCCCCTTGTTTCCTTGTCTCCTATCTCCTTATTATCCCATCTCCAATACCTATCAAATTACTCAGCCCAATTTTTCGCCCAATTTAAGGTTTTATGTACATCATCAAGAGTAGATGCTTCGCAGTATAAGCGTAAAACTGGCTCGGTACCGCTAAAGCGAATCATTAACCAGCTATCATCATCTAAACGGAATTTATAGCCGTCAATTGTTTTACAATCAACTACTTTCTTTCCTGCAATTTCTTTTAATGGTTCTTTTTGCAATTGTTGCAAAAGCCGCTCTCTTACTTCCATTCCCGAAAGAGGTAAGTCGATACGGTCATATGCAGAATTAAAATTAACTTCTTTTTGTAAATGACTGTAATAGTCACCCAAATCCATACCGGATTCTACGATTGCTTCCAATACATATAATGCACTAAGCAATGCATCTCGTTCGGGAATATGACTTCCATAACCGATTCCACCGGACTCTTCACCACCCAATAGAACTTTTGCGTCTAACATTCTATCAGCGATATATTTATAACCGACTGGGGTTTCGTATAGGTCTAGGTTATGCAGTTTTGCGACCAAAGGAATTAAGTCCGAACCGCTGACAGTTTTAACTATCTCGCCGGTAAATTCGCGTCTTTGAGTTAAATGGTCAATTAGTATAGGAATCAAAATTTGCGAACTAAGGAAGTTTCCGTTTCCATCTACAGCCGCAATTCTGTCACAATCACCATCAAAAACTAGTCCTACAGATAAACCTTCGGGATTGGCTTTACGATGATTTTTGATGACATCTATAAACTTGGAAATATACTTTGGTAAAGGTTCTGGGGCACCACCTTCAAATAATGGGTCGCGATTGCTATTAATTTCTTGGACTTTATCGCCCAAAAGCATTCCCAATCCACCTGCGGATGCACCGTGCATTGCATCGGTAAACAAAGTCAGCTTACCCGAACTTATAGCATCTCGAATCTTGGCAATATTAACTTTACCTTCTAGCCCCTGAGTATAACTGTGCCAAGGGTCAAAAGATTCGATTTTACCTTTTTCTCTATTTAAAGACACTTCTTGTGTCAGCAAACTTTCAATTTCCTTAGTAACTTCCGATGGTACCGAACCACCGAAACAACTTTTAACCTTCAATCCCAAATATTTTCCTGGATTGTGAGAAGCTGTAATAACCAATGCTCCTAAAGCATTCTGAGCTTTAGCTGCCCAACTAAAAGCTGGAGTCGGAGCGAAAGCTTCAGTTAAAACCACATCAAAGCCTGCATCCGTTACAATCTGGGCAACAAATTGAGCAAAATCTTCTGCCATGAATCGGCGGTCATGACCGACAATGATAGTCCGATTGCCTACCATCTCTCCGTATGTATTTAATAATACTTGCGCGGCGACTGGTGCAACTAAGGCTACACGTTCAAAAGTGAACTCATCACCAATAACGCCGCGCCATCCGTCGGTACCAAATTTGATAGGTCTATTGGCAACAGGCATTTGATTATCCTATATATAATTTCTACTCGATGGATTCTAGCACTTCATTTATATAAGGGTAAAAAAAGTTTTACGTAAAATTATAAAAGCTAAATGAAGATTTTTCTTGACTAACTACAAATTACCCAAATTTATGATAAGTTCCTGACTTGCTAATGCCCCTCAGAAGATTACCGATGCTTTGGAGAGAGGGAACAGAAAAAATAATTTTATAAGTAATGACCCTTGAGTGCGTTCGCAGTAGCTATAAAGAATCAAGCTTTAGCATGCAGAATACTATGTATAATATATTTCTTATTTTCTGTTCCTATGAGTATAAAAATGTAGCTGTCAAACATCATTCTCAAATAGCCAGATAGCACAGACAAACTTTCGATATATTTACCTATTGCTACAGGAGATGTTTGACAGCAACTTAGAATGAATACACCCTGTTTACCTTAGAAATCATCCACAAGCTCGCTTAAGCGGCTGATTAAAGGGTCTTCTTCTTCATGAGAAGTATTAATTTCGTAATTTTGTACGGAAGCATTATTAAATACTTCCGACGAAACTGATTGATTTGCAGGCTGAACGATGGAACCTTGATTGACCATCATCGCCAACTGAGCCACTTGCTGACTAAGCTGTGTCAAGTGTTGTTCCATCGTTGCCAACCGATTTGATTCCCTAGTAAAGAAACGTTCCTCAAGGTCAGCTATTTTTCTTTCCAGGTCAGCAACATATTCCCCTACATCAGATACATCCGACGGTGGTTTTGGTTTTGGTTTTGGTGCTGAGGGGGCAGGTTGCGGATCTGGTCGCACAGATTCCGGCACGCACAAAGCTTGCCATAAGGCTTCTTTACAGAGGTCGCTGAAAGTCTTATCAGGCTCTTTTTCTAAGCGCCTTTCAACTACATCTAGCAAGCTTTCATCCGCTACCCCTGGATTGAATGTAACCGATTTAACTACTTTTTTTGATGACCATTGGAACATTAGTTTTAAGACCTAGAAGAGCGACTGGCAGATAATTGTGCCTCTCCATAAATATACTGCCCCAAGGCGTTAGCTTGTCGCGAGGGAGCAGCTAAATGAGCATTAATTTTTGCTTCTTTAAGTAAGCGTTGAACGTCTTCCCAGAAAAATTCACCACCACCACCGGTGAGAATTACGTCGGTAACACGCTCTGGCAGCCATTCTAAAACACGAGTGCAAATTTCACGCGAAAACATTTCTATCAGATTAGGAAGAAAATCATCTAGATTAGTAGGCTTACTCGAACCTCTAGGACGATAGAAGCGCTCTCCTTTTGGCTTATTTACCGCAGCAATTAAGGACAAAGATTGACTATCTGCACCTTCAATTTCAGCTGCTACTAATTCGTAAAACTTACTCATTCCAAAATCTTCACTTCTGGAAGCTCCTCTTGCAAAACGGAAGTTATCTACCATTAAGCAATCTGTAGTTTGGTGTCCGATATCTACAATCGCTGCAGAAACTTTGGTAAAGTCGGCAGCACCAGGTGCTTTCTTGGGTTGGGATTCGCACCATAGCAAACTACCATAACCTTCTGGCATTACCCAAACTTTAGTCACATTGACTTCGACGGGTTCACCGCGAAAGTTCATTACATGAGGACCGGTTACTTGGGATATTAGCTGTGCTTTTTCCTTTTCAAACTGTTCTTGAGAAAGGTAAGGAAGACCCAAAATGACTGAAATGTCATCTTTTAGTTTGAAGTATCCCGCACAAGCCAATACTTTGACCAGTGCAGCTTCAACTTTAGATTGACCTACTCCTAAATCGGCTCCAAAGTCTGCTGCTAATTGACCAACAGCATAACCGTTACCTTGGTATTCCATCCAAAGATCCATCAAAGGGTCTGTCGCACGAGCTTCAAAAACACCACCTCGCACCTGCTCCATTGTCATTTGCTTAACATTGGAGGATACGAAAATCACGCTGGAAGGTTCGCGGCTTACAGTTGTCTTGGTGGAAGTTCTACCAAGGTCTACGCTAAGAATATTCTTACTCCCACCACCACCAGTGTTGGTAAGCTTGGGAGTTGTATTAATCGGAGTAGATGCTGTCACTCTATTCATCGGGATAGCGGCAGCATTCATTGGGGTAGCAGCGGAAGGTTGGTCTGTCATGGAAATTCCTAGTTTCTACTTAGCTCTAAACAAGTTACCATGCTAATCTTACTTGCATTCATTTATCATCCATTTATAGAATGCGTCAACTCTAATTGACACTTAAGCAAAAAATTTCTCAAGTATCTTATGAGAGAGGAGATGCAATTCTTAATTATTTTTTAGATGATTTCACAAAATACAGAGGATAACAAAGTGATATGAAGCCCGCTTCAGAGGGCATAATCGTTTACCTAAAATGTTAGTAAAGACATTTTTGCCTTCTACTATCCGGCATAAGACTTTTGTTTTATCGCTCTAACGAGAGGCGACATAGCCATATTATTTTTTGTAGAACTGTTTAGAAGGCCCGCAAGCGCCAAAACATAAACTACTTTATAAATGACTACAATACAGCGCTTTTTCTGAGTATGTTAGCAAACCTACCCATGTATCGCCACCATATATGTGTAAAACAAGTAAGTCATTTTAGGGATATCGCTGATGTAATTACGAAACTTTAATTACATGCTTTATCCGTAAGCTACATATCTATATCGTCAAAACTACCAAGAAGCAGTTTTTTCAAACTTTTAACTGGTTTGAATATTACCTAAGATAATTAAGCGACATACAGGCTTGTTTTAATCAGGAAAGCGCTAATTACATAAGTCGTTTTTCTGCTGATAGCCTGTCTCTTTTTTTACTAAACATACTACTATCAACAACGAATAAAATATGAAGCATTAGATACACCGCAACATCAATCTGATATTTTAAATCGTGACAATAATCCTTAAAAATCAGCTAATTGTATATTTCATAAAAAGTGCATTATTTTTGTGTCAATAATCAAGTTCAATTAACTACACTACAGAGATTTTTTTTTATTTATTGAAAATTAAAGATTTGTATAATTTGTGTCAAATTGGTCATTTATACTCATTTCAATTGATTGACCTATCGGCAGAAATTTTGCTTTCTGGATTTAAAAAGCGAGATATTCCTACTATTAACTATCTAGTTTTATCGGTAAGTGGTTAGCAAGATGTTGCCACCATAACCATCTAACCATCTAACCATCTGTTTTTTATGACAATTTTGAGTTGATTCTAATGCGCTCGCAACCTCAGCCCGTTGTCCAAACAACCTCTGTGCTGACTTGGAGAGGGGAAAGGAGTAAGTATAATTCGTAATTCGTAATTCGTAATTCGTAATTAATCCCCCATAAATAGAATTTAGGGGCTTCAACAAAGAATAGGAATCGCCATCCACGGATAAATCCGGGGGCTTCTGACCTTATAAATTTACCTGGTGAGTGTGTATTTGCTGTTTATTGGTAATAGCCATATGCAAAAGGAGCAACAAGTAAAATAAATTTACTCATTACCCCTCATAAAGCTAAAAGAAGATTAATCCTCAAGCTGTAGATTAACTTAGATGGTAGTAGAACTGAAAGACTGCATGATTGGCTCAGATTGACTATCTAATGGGTTCCAAACTTTATCAGATACAGCCATTTGTTCGATTAAGCTGGCTAACCTCAGAGCTTTGAGAGCCTGCTCGCCACCAACTGAAGGTTGATTTCCACCGCGCACGCAATTAACAAAGTGTTCTAATTCAGCTCTTAAAGGTTCTACATTTGAAGTGTGGACTTTTTCAATCAAACCATCTTGCTTGTAGGGTTGCTTGTAATCTGCTGCGGAATTAGCAGTCGGATATCGGTGAATCCAAATTTCATTTTTGAGGAAATCAGCCTCAGTAAATGAATTTTTGCAGTGAGCAACAATATTACGGATTTTACGGTGAGTTATTTTGCTCGCAGTCAGGGTTGCAACAATGCCATTTGCAAACCCCAAAGTCGCAGTTACATAATCCAAATAAGTAGAGTTCGGGGTACGAGTACCACTAGCCGATAACTTCACTACCGGTGCAGCAGCTAATTCTAAAAGCAAGTCTATATCATGAATCATCAAATCAAGCACTACAGAAACATCGTTGGCTCGATTTGAGTAAGGACTCATTCTGTGAGCTTCTAACGCTAGTAATTCATCAGTTGTAAGAACTTTGGTTAATTCTCCAAAAGCTGGTTTGAAGCGTTCTATATGACCTACTTGTAATATACAGCCAGATTCTGCTGCGGCATTGACTAAAGATTCTGCTTCAGAAATATTTGCAGCGATTGGTTTCTCAATTAAAACGTGGATTCCTGCTAATAGGCAGTTTATACCAACAGCATAGTGCAGCCTAGTAGGAACAGCAATACAAACTGCATCTACGTTAGGCAATAGCTCGCAGTAATCCTCGAAAAACTTTGTTTTATACTTACTGGCAGTTTCCAACCCTCGCTCAATATCAATGTCGGCTATACCAACTAGTTCTACATCTTTCATCGAACTTAGTACACGGGTATGATGTTGTCCCATGTTGCCAACACCAATCACGCCTACACGAATTGGGCGCGGTTGATGACGCTGTACGTATCCATTTTTTTCTCCCGATGACATGCTGCTATCTTGCACTCTAATTTTCTCTCCTCAACCACCAACTAAAAAAAACGCTACAATCGTTGGCTTTTATACATTATCGCCAAAGAAGTAGCCACCTAAAACCATCCAGATGGTAACATAGAGGCTTTATTTATGAAGAATTTCAAAGTTTGCTATGAGTTCCCGATATCCGTTTTTATTTTGTATAGTCCAGTTTTACTGATGATTTGTGAATTCTTTACCAAAAAAATATAATTTCTTTTCGTGAACTTCAAATTTTTGGCTATAGTTTGAAGTTATGAGCAATTTTGTCAAAATGTAGTAAACCAAACTTTGAGAATTAATTTATACATTCGGTCAAGAGAGGGAGTAGCGAGTAGCAAGTAGCGAATAAAAAATAGAATATGGTTCTTTGATGCTTAAAAAACTGCCAGTTTATCTACTCCTCTAGCATGAAGTGATGGCAAATATAATCTCTTATTTGATTTAATATTTTTAGGACTTACACAAAAGTAACGTAATTGGGTCATTACGAGCGACAGCGACGTAATCTCTCGAAACTTTGGGATTGCTTCCCTACACTCCGTTTCGGTCGCAATGACAATTTTGCTTTGCGTAAGTCCTGATTTTAACTAAAGCATGACGGAAAGGTAGAGCATTTAAGCTTCGATAATTTAAGCTAAATTAGTCAGGATAACTTTTAGTTATTAAGTAATTATCAAAATGAAAGCCGTTATTTTATTGTCAGGAGGACTTGATTCTTCCACTACTTTATATCAAGCATTAGCTGATGGCTATGAATGTTACCCTATAAGCTTTGATTACCAACAAAGACATAGAAAAGAATTGAATTCAGCACATTTAATTGCGGAAAAAGCCGGTGTTTCCCAGCATCAAGTAATTAAATTTGATTTAACGCAGTGGGGTGGTTCGGCACTTACAGATAATAATATTGATTTACCCCAAGAGCGTTCTTTGAAAGAAATGTCTCAGGATATTCCCATTACCTACGTTCCTGCAAGAAACACGATATTTTTGAGCTTTGCTTGTGCATATGCCGAAACCATGGCCGCAGAAAGAGTTTATATTGGCGTAAATGCTTTAGATTATTCTGGATATCCCGATTGTCGTCCCGATTATATTCAAGGAATGCAAGAGGTATTTCGTTTGGGGACTAAACAAGGACGTGAAGGAAATCCTATTAAGATTGCCACACCTTTAATAGATTTGAAAAAAACAGAAATTATTCAATTAGGTAATAAATTAGGAGTTCCTTGGGAACTAACTTGGTCTTGCTACAGCAATGGTGATTTACCTTGTGGTGTATGTGATTCTTGTCGCTTGCGTCTCGCTGCTTTCGACGAATTAGGATTGACCGACCCAGTGGGGTATGAGGTAAGAGGTTAAAGGAGACAGGGGGAGAAGGGGAGATGGGGAGATGGGGAGACAAGGAGATGGGGAGATGGGGAGATGGGGAGATGGGGAGATGGGGAGATGGCGAGAAATATTTTTTAAGTCCTAATTTCTAACTCTCAACTGTATGTCCCTCGGAACACGCTACGCTAACGCTGTATTTCCCTCCGGGACACGCAATACCTGGGGTAGCGACTCTAGCCGCTAACACTGTTCGCTGTTCGCTGATTAAAGCTTTTTGACTTGAATTTGCTGTAAGCGGGGACCTGTTACTGAGGCTACTGTAAATTCTATATTTTTATATTGGAAGCTTTCACCAACAATAGGAATTTTTTGTAGTTGATAAAGCATAAAGCCTCCGAGTGTTTGATATTCTTTCGTTAAAGGTAAACTGAGTTCTAATACTTCGTTGAGGTCTTCTAGGTTTATTTGTGCTTGAACTAGAAAGGTTTGCTCGTCTAACATCTGGATGAGCAAATCATTGCTGCTTTGTGTTTCGCCAATATCACCGATGATTTGAGCAACTATATCTTGGATAGTTACTAATCCTACTGTTCCACCAAATTCGTCTACTACTACTACCATAGCCAGCTTTTCCTGCTGCATCATGGGCAATAGTTCGTTTAAAGGTGTATGCTCGGGTACAAACCTTGCGGGACGCATATGGGAATGAATTTGTGTGTCTAAGCTCAGCTGTCCCAAGGCTAAAGGCTGTGTCAGGTCTTTAAAGTAAACAATACCGCGAATATCATCCAAAGATTCTCCGAATACTGGATAGCAAGAATGACCAGCTTCTGCCATTTCCTTAAGGAAAATTCGTAAAGTTGCGTTTTTAGATAGCGCGACTACGTTACTCCGAGGAACCATTACAGCTTGAACTGTTACTTCCCCAAATTCAAAAATATTCTTTAATAGTTCCCTTTCCCTTGCTCTTAAACCAGTGGATTCTCTCTCTGTAGAAATGATTAATAACAATTCCTCTGGGGTAACTGGTGGTCTCCAACTTTTACCGGTGTATTCGATACCAAACAAGCGCAGCAAAAAACGAGTTGACTGATTGAGAATCCAAATAAAAGGACTAAAAAACCTGACAATAGCCGTTACAGACGGTCCTAAAAACCTTGCTAATTCTTCCGAATAAAGCATTGCTACGGATTTAGGGCATAATTCTCCGAGAACTATTTGTAAATAAGCTATCAAAAAAAAGGTTATTGGGATTGATAGGGAATGAGCTATAAATAAATTCAATTCCCCCGGTACGGGTATAGATTCTAACCATACATTAATCAATTCAACAATTGTACTTTCTCCAATCCACCCCAGCGCTAAACTTGAAAGAGTAATACCTAACTGGGTTGTGGATAGCAATCTGTCAATGCTGCGTTGCAGTACTTCCACCGCAATCGCTTGAATATCACCAGCTTCAACCAACTGATGAATTCGCGATCGCCGTACCGTCACCATTGAAAATTCTGCGGTGACAAAAAAGGCATTAATGGCGATGAGAAGTAAGACTGACAACAATCTCAGCCCTACTTCCGTCCAATTTAAATTATGAAGACCATTCACCGCCTTGTCTCATGTAAAACTGATACCTTAATATCACAAATTCTTCGATACTGAATTTTAGACTAAGGGAATTCGATTCAAATTAAAATACTCAATCTAAAACATCCGAATCTAACATTCAATATTCGAGCTATCTACTTTTCTACAGGAATATTTGATACTTCCAAGCGTAATTTCTGTGCGGGATAATCTGTAAGGGCCAAGGAAATCCGTTTGACATCATCAAGTAAAGCTGTGGGAATACTCACAGTCCCGTAATGCGTTTGACCGTTGGAAGCTAATTCCGATGGTAAACCTTCAGTGGAAGCACTCAAAGTTCTTCCTTTATCATCGGTAACGTCAAGGAAACTATAAAGGAAGCGAACTGAATCTTCACTTTTGTTATCCATCTTTACTCTTAGCATTAAAGCACCCCCTGAATAACGAGCTGACTGCACTGAAAGAGTTACACCTTCGCTTTCAGCTTTAACAGGAAAACCTGCTTGGGGTTTTTCGTCTGCTTCTGGTGGTTTCTGCTCTCGCTTGCGCTTGGTCTTTTTTTTACCTTCTTCTAATCCATCACTTTTTTTCGATTTCGCTGCCTTAGTTTTACCTTCAATACGTGATTTAACAATTTTAAGGATTTCTGATTCTTTGACAAATACTACCCCTTCTTTATCTTGACCACCACCCGTTCCTTTTCGAGCGAATTTAGTAGTAGGTCGAGCATCTGGTGTGGTCACACCTTTAAGAGCTGCACTTCCGAGAGTAAATCCCCAAAAAGCGCTTACGGAGCCAGCACCTAACATCAGGGTTAGCAAAATCAACGTCAGAAGTACAGTGGAATTTAGTTTCATCGCTGAATAAATATAAATATTCGGTGTAAGTAAGGATTAATCTACTTATATTGAAGTTTATAATTCTTCAATATTCGCATCGGATTTGGAATTAAACTAGATAAATATTAGTTTGCACTATTTTGCTCTCAAATGATGTAGTATTAAATCTGGTAATTCATAGACAAGGTTACACAAAAAGCTAATCTTGCACTATAATTATTAATCAGCCAGGGTTGGCCGAGCGGTTGAGGCAACGAACTCATAATTCGTGTTAGGCAGGTTCAACTCCTGCACCCTGGATTTACAAACATATATGATTTTAAACTTTTAGTCATTAGTTCTTCGCGATTTATCCAGAACTAATGACTAATTATTTTATTTATTGTTCTATCACCAAGGAATAATGAATCTTTTAGGTGGCTTGAGGAGAAAATTTTCTGGTTCTACATATTTAGCTTTCTTATGCTGTCTTAGAAAATTTTTATAGACAAGGATATCCACCCCTATAATTTATGACAATAATTCTCCTCGCAATCCAAAATTCAAAAACAAGAGCCTGGTGGTAAGCTATCAAAGCGAAATCTAGTATCTCTGTGGTAGGTTTCTCTGTGGTAAGCTATCAAAGCGAAATTCAGTTCCAACTTGTAATTTATTTGCTCTCAAACGGGGAGAAGCTAACAACGAAGTATTATAAGGACTTGGCAAATCTGGAGTCCTAATATATGGGTCGCTGGTTGTCTGCTGTTTGAGTACGTCTTGATAAAGAATGTTAACTAGCTTAGCATCTCGTTCAATTTCGTTTTCGGGAAAAGAATTCTTGAACAAGGAACCAGGTCCAAGTATCCAGTCTATATCTCTAAATAAACCATCATTATTATAAAAGTCTGGATAGTTTTCGTAAAAAGCTTCTTCAAATACTTGATTTGGGGTTTGATAATTGGATGTTTCCATTTGTGCTGCTGCAATAGTTGGGAAACCAATGGTGCTAGCGAACATTAGTAAACCGTTTAGAGCTTTCCAATTTAAAGGCATATTAACAACTCCTGTATTTCGGTGCGAATTTTGACCTATGCTTGTTTTCAGAACTCTTATAAGTTCGACTAGTCCGGTGTAACATAAATTTAATGATTTGTAATGGTTTATCACACTGAAAGCTCTACCCACAAAGATTTATGGGCTACTAATAGTGATTTGAATAATATACGTCAAAGCTTGCTAGATTTATTCTGTCAACTTGCTTATCAGGAGGGAGATTTTGTGCTTTCTTCTGGAGCGCGTAGCAGTTATTACATTAACGGTAAGCAGGTAACTCTTCATCCCCAAGGAGCTTTGGCAATTGGTCGTCTTCTTTTCAATATGCTACCGTCAGATACTCAAGCTGTAGCGGGTTTAACTTTAGGGGCTGACCCCATCGTTAGCGCTGTGAGTGTGGTTTCTGCTCTCGAAAATCGACCCATACCGGCTTTGATTGTTCGTAAGGAAGCTAAAGGTCATGGCACTAAGGCTTATGTTGAAGGCCCGAGTTTACCAGAAGGAGCTAAGGTAATAGTTTTGGAAGATGTGGTTACTACCGGACAATCGGCGATGAAAGCTGTTAACAGGCTTAGGGATGCTGGTTATACAGTTAATCAAGTAATTTCACTGATAGATAGACAGCAAGGTGGGGCAAAATATTATAAATCAGTAAATTTACAGTTTCAGGCTGTCTTTCCGATTACTGATATTCAGGAACGATATAAAAATATTTCTAATTAATATTTTTAACCAATAAATTTGTGATCCTAGCCCGGATTAGTGTAGAGACGTAGCACTGCTACGTCTCCCCGCATTTTGATTTACGTCGAGTAATTATTCTAAGAATTTGATTAAAAATCAAAGGGATAAATTAGCAAAAATTCGTTGGTATGCAACATTGATGAGACGTAGCACTGCTACGTCCCTACATTAATTTTGTTATGTCGAAAAATTCAGATTACTAGCTTTGGGCTACAGCTTGCTTATCGGTTTTGGCTAAGAATTTTTCGAGTTCTGTTAATGCGTCAGCATCAACTTTGGTTTGCATGGGACAGAACTTGGGACCACACATTGAACAAAATTCCGCTGTTTTATAAATATCGGCTGGTAAGGTTTCGTCGTGATATTCCTTAGCTCTTTCGGGGTCGAGGGATAATTCAAACTGACGATTCCAGTCGAAGTTATAACGAGCTTCAGAAAGTTTGTCGTCTCTGTCTCTTGCTCCAGGTCTGTGTCTACCGATGTCGGCTGCATGAGCGGCGATTTTATAAGCAATTAAACCATTACGTACATCTTCGGAGTTTGGTAAACCCAAATGTTCTTTCGGAGTCACGTAGCAAAGCATCGCAGTTCCGTACCAGCCAGCCATTGCCGCACCAATTGCTGAAGTAATATGGTCGTAGCCTGGTGCAATATCAGTAACCAAAGGTCCTAAAACGTAGAAAGGAGCTTCGGAACATTCTTCCATTTGCTTTCTGACGTTAAACTCAATTTGGTCCATGGGTACGTGTCCGGGACCTTCCACCATTACCTGTAGGTCGTGTTCCCAAGCTTTACGAGTTAACTGTCCCAAGGTTTTGAGTTCGGCTAACTGTGCTTCGTCGGAAGCATCATGGGTACAACCGGGACGTAAAGAATCTCCCAAGCTGAAAGAAACATCATACTTTTTGAAAATCTCGATAATATCTTGGAAGTGAGTATAAAGAGGATTTTGCTTATGATGATGCAGCATCCAACGAGCAATAATACCCCCACCGCGAGATACAATACCCGTGATGCGGTTTCTCACTAAAGGCAAATGTTCAATTAAAATTCCAGCATGGATAGTCATATAATCCACACCTTGTTGAGCATGCTTCTCGATAATGTGGAGAAAATCATTAGCAGTTAGATTTTCAATATTACCGTGGACGCTTTCTAAAGCTTGGTAAATAGGTACCGTTCCGATGGGAACGGGTGAAGCGTTAATAATAGCAGTACGAATTTCATCTAAATTTCCACCACCTGTAGATAAATCCATTACGGTATCAGCACCATACTTAACCGCTAATTTCAATTTATCTACTTCTTCATTTAGATCGCTTGAATTAGGGGAAGCACCAATATTAGCGTTTACCTTACATTTGGAAGCAATCCCAATAGCCATTGGTTCCAAATTGGTATGATTAATATTCGCTGGGATAATCATCCTTCCCCGCGCAACTTCGTCACGAATTAGTTCCACAGGGAGATTTTCCCGTTTAGCGACATAGTGCATTTCTTCTGTGATTGCACCTTGACGAGCGTAATGCATTTGAGAAACATTATCCTGTCCGCGTCGCTTAACAACCCATTGTGTACGCATATTCGATTTCCTCAATAAACAGCTTCCCTCCGCCGGTATTACCCGGACTCAGGTGCAAAGGGTCTAATCTCAGCCTTCTAATAACAGGCACCCCTAGCATTGAAAAATTATCGTATCATTTTTTTTGCTGACCGTAGAAATACGTTTACATTTCTCAGTCATTCATTGAATTTTAGATTTTGGATTTTGGATTTTGGATTGAGAGTTAGGAGTCGAGAGTTATGAGTTAGGAGTTATGAGTTTAGACTTTGCATTGGAAATTACCGATTACCGATTACCAATTACCAATTACCAATTACCAATTACCAATTACCGATTACCAATGCCCAAACATCGCTATATTCTTTTTTACAAACCTTATGATGTGCTTAGTCAATTTTCTAAAGACACTCCAAATCAAAGTACTCTTCAAGATTATATTTCTGTTCCCGATGTGTATCCTGTAGGACGTTTAGATTCTGATAGTGAAGGATTATTACTGCTAACAAACCATGGACAATTACAACATCGGCTTTGTCATCCGCAGTTTGGTCATCATCGTACTTATTGGGCACAGGTAGAAAGAATCCCAGATGTTGCTGCTTTAAAGAAATTAGAAGCAGGTGTGCTAATTAAAAATTACCTTACCCAACCAGCGAAGGTAAAATTATTGTCGCAAGAACCACTTTTACCTCCGCGTATTCCACCGATAAGGTTTCGCAAGAATATACCTACTGCATGGTTGGAAATTAGTTTGACTGAAGGTAAAAATCGCCAAGTAAGACGGATGACAGCTTCTGTCGGATTTCCCACTTTGCGACTGGTACGAATCCAAATTGCTCACCTTAAGCTGAATACTTTACAGGTGGGAGAATGGCGAGATTTAACTCCTGAAGAAGCCAAATTACTACAAAATTTAGTTTTTTAGATGATTAGTTGCTGCATAAAAAAGGGACATCAACCATCACCCCATAAAGTAAATGTTTTATTAAAATTCGTAATAAGTAAGTTAATTACCAAAAAAAAATATTTATCCGCATTAAGGTATTAAATACATCGTTATTATACTGAATTAAAAAAATGCTATGTTATTGATTTTACACAACTTTTAACAAAATACCTTTGACATAAATATCACAAAAAGCTGTATAATACACTTTTTTTATTCTTAACCAATTTATTGCTATTGCTGGGGTGCATTATTCTTATGAGCTTAAATCAGTCATTCAACTGGTATCAAACTCACCGAAAACAAAATCTTTTATCTGCAAAATCTGCAAGCCTGGAACTTGTGCCTGAAACAACCTCAAATTTAGAAAGCTATACAACTGATGCTCTAGATAATAATCAAGAAGAGCTTAATCGGTATCGTAATTTGTATGACGAACTACCCAGTATAATTTTTACGTTAAATACTGATTTGACGATTTTAACCGTAAATAAATTCGGTGCAAATTCTCTTGGTTATAAACCCTGCGACTTAATTAAAAAATTATTTTTGAATCTATTTGCTACTTCCGAATCCACAAGACTATCTGATGTATTAAACAGAGTTTTGAATAATTCGTTGGAAGAAGTAGATGATTGGGAATTTCGTTTAAACTGTCTTAATAGTAAAATTAAATGGGTCAAGCTCAAAACACGGATATCAGTTGATGAAGACAGAAACCCAATTATTATAATAATTTGCGAAGATATTACTGCTTATAAATTTCCCCAGACTTCAAAACAAAACGAAAACGAACAAAATTTTCGACAACTAGCCAATAACCTACCAGTCATGCTATGGATGACTGATGAAAAAGGACTGCATAATTTTTTCAATCATTCCTGGCTAAAGCTGACTGGACGTAAAATTGAGAAAGAATTAGGCTGGGGATGGTTAAATAATTTATATGATGAAGATAAGAATTTATATATAGATACTTATTCTCAAGCTCTGAAAGAAAAAGAAAAATTTCAAATCCAATACCGTTTAAAAAACGCTGAAGGAGATTATCGTTGGATTTCCGATACCGGAGTTCCTCGATTTGCACTCAACGGTGATTTTATTGGTTATGTTGGCTGCTGTATTGATATTACTGAATGTAAGAAAGCGGAGATAGCAGTCAGGAAAAGCAAGGAAGCAGCAAAAGCCCAATTAGAAGAGATGGAATCTCTCAACCGTCTTAAAGATGAATTTTTGAGTACGGTATCCCACGAGTTACGCACGCCATTGACTAATATGAAAATGGCAATTCAAATGTTGAATATTGGTTTAAAAAAAGAGCAGCAGAATTTTACTCAAAAATTCGATTCGGTAAGTTGTTTTCAAAAAACATCACAAAAAACATCAAAAGTATCTCGTTATTTCGAGATTTTAAATAATGAATGCGACCGAGAAATTAGCTTGATTAATAATTTTCTCGATTTACAGCGACTTGATACCAGTTCAAAATCACTGATATTAGAAACAATTGAGGTCAACACTTGGTTGGAAAGAGTTGTTGATTTATTCAATGCTCGCAACCGTAACTGCTGCAAACAAAAGTTAAATTTAGCGATAGAATCGGATTTACCGGCTATAGTTTGTGACCCATTCAGCTTGGAACGCATTTTGGTTGAACTATTGACTAATGCTTGTAAATTCAGCCCAGCTAATGAAGAAATAATTATTAGTGCTAAGTTGAAATCTGGTAGCATTCAGTTTCAAGTCATAAATACTGGGGTAGAAATAGATAAAGCTGAATTACCACGTATTTTTGATAAGTTTTATCGAATCCCAAGTAACGACCCCTGGAAACAAGGAGGTACGGGCTTGGGTTTAGCATTGGTGCAAAAACTGACGAAGCATTTAGGGGGAGTAATTGAGGTGAAAAGCGGTTCGGATTGTACCTGTTTTTCCGTTAAATTGCCTCTTGAAGGAGAGTAGTAAGCGCACAGATTCCTGTCAATTTGTTTCCACGAAAGATATAACAGACTAATTGTATGTCCTACAATTATTGTACTGGTATTTAAAAGTTACGTTTAATATACGTCACAATTAAGACAGTCATATGTATTCTGGTGAGGGCATAATTTAATTCAATTAAATATAAATATTGATTTTTTATTGATTTTTATTGATTTTATTGTTCTGCTGCAAGCAGAAGCTACACTACCAGAATAATTAATTCTAATGGCAAGCACCAATGAGCGGGAATTAAGGACGCGAATATAATGCTAATTTGCCCTCAGTGCAATTTTGAAAATCCCAACAGCAATAAGTTTTGTCAAAACTGTGGCTCATCCTTAACTGAAAAGGAGTGTCAGCAATGTGGAGTATTTCTTACTTTGGATTCAACACAGTGTCATAGCTGTGACGCTATTTGTTCGGAAATATGGCTCGCGATTGTTATTAAAGAAGGTAATTCGGAAGTTGTTGAAGCGGAGAATCAAGAAGAAAAGGTTGATTGTGGAGATAAGTTAGAACTTCTTCACAAGGAAAATATTTCTGAAGAAGTTTCTCACCAGTTTGAAGCAGGTTCTTATTTGGATTCTCAGAAACGCTATAAAATGCTCGAATCACTACCAACTTTCTTTGAAAATGCGGTTAATACAGAAGCTTGCGTGAAAGTTGTTGATTGCCAACCATACCAAGTGTCGCCAATAAACGCAATGTTGGCAAATCCACAGTTATCTCCATCGACCAATACCTCGGTAGGGGAAGATAGAATTCCCAGCCTTGCTAAAACTTATATCGCTTTACAAGCATATTGCAATTTGGGAATTCCCCCGATTCATGATGCATGGCAACTTGAGAATATGCAGGTCATTTTGCTTGAAGACCGTTCTGAATGGCTATATTTATCTGAGCTATGGGAAAACGATGCAACAACATCGTTACAGATTGTACATTATTTTTACCAAATGACTCAGTTGTGGGATGTATTAGAACCCCACGATTGTCTTCAAAGTCTTCTTGATTTATCTAATTTGCGAATTGACGAAGACCAGTCTTTGGCTTTACAGCGCTTGTACCCGGATATACGCAAGGAATCCAAAGCTTCCTTCCAGAAATCTCTAGATGATACACCTACTGTCAAAGATTTAGGACAGGTTTGGCAAGCATTATTCAGAGAATCTCAACGTACTCAATTTGGTTCTTTGTTAGAACTTATGGGGAATTTGGCAGAAGGTGAAATTGCAACATCCGAACAACTGCGATCGCAGTTGAAATTAATTTCTACGGAGTTACAAATCGAGTTGAATCAATCCGAAGCAAGTCCGCAATTTGATTCACCGGATAATTTGATTTTTGCTTCCGAAAAAGAAATTTCAAATCCTACAGTTTTACAGTTGGATGATTTAGAGCAAAGTCCAACTAAAATTGATGATACACCCACAGTAGTCTTACCAATGCAGTTAGCCAGCTTGGAGAATGCAGGGCTTACCGATGTCGGAAAACAACGCGACCACAACGAAGACTATTTTGGTATTGAAACAAAAATTAATAAAATTGAATTACCCAAAAGTAAAGTTGCAGGAGCCAAAGGCTTATATATTCTTTGCGATGGAATGGGGGGACATGCAGGTGGTGAAGTTGCGAGCGAACTTGCTGTAAGCACTTTGCGACAGTATTTTCAAGAAAATTGGCAATCAGATGGGCTTCCCAGCGAAGAAATAATTCGCGAAGGAGTTTTTCAAGCCAATCAAGCAATTCACAATATTAATCAGCAGGATGCTCGCTCTGGTGTAGGTCGGATGGGCACTACTTTAGTGCTAGTTTTGATACAGAATACTCGCGTAGCAGTAGCTCATGTCGGCGACAGTCGTCTTTATCGAGTAACTCGTAAGGGAGGTTTGGAACAAATTACTGTAGACCATGAAGTAGGTCAAAGAGAAATTTCTCGTGGAGTTGAACCGAGCATCGCTTATTCTCGTCCAGATGCTTATCAATTAACTCAAGCTCTCGGTCCTAGGGATAATAATTTTATTGCTCCAGAGGTACAGTTTTTAGAAATAACTGAAGATGCATTGTTTATCCTGACCTCAGATGGCTTATCGGATAACGATTTGTTAGAAAAACATTGGCAGAGCAATTTACTAAATTTAATCAGTTCCGCAGCTAACTTAGAAAAAGGTGTAAGAGATTTAATTGATTTAGCCAATAGATATAATGGTCATGATAATATCACTGCCGTACTTATGCGAGCAAAGGTACGTCCAAACTTAGAGGGGAGTAAGTAGTATTGGTAATTGGTAAATAGTTAAAACTAATTCAAAATATAAAAATATTTGGAAAGTAAGTTTGTTATCTTAAATACGTAACAAAAAAGTTTGGAAAAGTGTTACAAAAATATTTATGCTAATTAAATAATAAGAAATACAAATAAAGAATGCATAGAAGAACAATATTTTTATTTGGTATGGCTGGTTAATTCTGGTGAATTATAGTCATTTCAATTGATTTCCGTAGTGCGTTAACGCACTACCAGTCATATGTTTCCTATTTGGAATAGCTATATTTATTTTAGAAACTTTCCGGAGTAAGCGCTTATTAACCACAACCACAACCAAAATGTTTTCGTAGAATAAACAAGTTGCAACATATTCAAGCGAAAATACTGTTACAATCAAATTCTAATGTCTTGACGGAGACACGCAGAAAACAGTATTTTGCATAATTACTCATATAAATCATCCTGTCTGAGGTTAGTTAAGCTTTCTTAGCATTACTTTACTCAATATTATGATAGTTATACAGAGAATCTGTATTTAAAACAGTTCGTATCCTTCAAAATTCATCATTGATAATTTATAGTTTCTAAGTATTGTGATTACTCTAACCTTATTAGAAGCGCAAAACAAAACACCGTTAGAAAATTGGCGCTTTGATGAATCCTCAGTGATTCGGGTTGGGCGAGCCGCAGATAATGATATTGTTCTAGATAGTAATTTGGTTTCTCGATATCATTTAGAACTGAGAAATACAAATAAAGCAGATAATAGTGAATCCTGGGAAATTATTAGCAAAGGAACTAACGGTACTTTTCTTAATGGGGTGTTAGTAACTCAGGTTCCGCTACCTGGTAATTGTTTTCTGCAATTGGCTCGTGGTGGTCCTGTTCTGAAACTAGAACTTTTAAAACCCGAACTGCAACAGCAGCCAAAATCTGCACAAATTACCGCTTCTGCATCGGAAAGTTGCACCCATGAAGGAAATTCACCTGATAACTTATTTTGCATCTATTGTGGTAAACCTCTGGCAATTGAGCTAACAATTCGCCATTATCAGGTATTGAGAACTTTAGGAAAGGGAGGTATGGGTACTACTTACTTAGCATGGGACCCTGCTGGAGTAACTACAGGTCATTCTAAGTTATTAGTGCTTAAGCAAATGAATGCCGATATGGCAAAAATTGCGAAAGCACGAGAACTATTCCAACGAGAAGCGCATACTTTGGGATTACTCAATCATCCTGGAATCCCTAAGTACTACGACTTCTTTATGGAAGAAAAAAAGAAATATTTGGCAATGGAATTAGTCCACGGTCAAGATTTAGAAAAATATGTTTATCGCAAGGGACCTGTAAATGTAAATCAAGCCATAGAATGGATGATACAAACCTGCGATATTCTTGAATATTTGCACGGTCAAAACCCACCATTGATTCACAGGGATATAAAACCAGCTAATCTAATGGTGCGAAATTCCAACAATCGCATAGTTGTGTTGGATTTCGGTGCTGTTAAGGAAATTGGTACTGCACCAGGGACACGTATCGGTGCAGAAGGATATTGTGCCCCCGAACAAGAACGAGGACAGCCATTAACTCAATCAGACTTGTATGCTATTGGCCCTACTTTAATCTTTCTACTCACAGGGGAAAACCCATTCAAGTTTTATCGTCAGAAGGGACGAAGTTTTCGTTTTGATGTCGCGAAGATTCCTAGCATTACCCCTAAGTTAAAAGAACTCATAGATAAAGTGACAGAACCTTTGCCGAGCGATAGATATCAAACCGCAAAAGAAGTTACAGCCGCACTAGCAAATTGTGAATGAGTAAGAGCAGTAAGTTTAGATATTAAAAAAAAGGTCGGATGAAGCCAAAACTCGAAGAATTTATCTTCATCCCTTCATACATAAACTATTCTTCATCCCATCCTTCAACTACAAGTAGCTCCTTTACAGGGTCTTGCATAGTAAAGCCGAAATCAACTAGTTCGCGTTTCCAGTGCTGCCATTCGTCACCATACAGTAAAGCAATTTTCCAGATGCTATCTGTAGGCTTAATGATCTGAGAATCTACGAGCGATTGAACATTGCGTTGCAATTTCACCATTGGGTGAATTACTTGTTGAGTCATAACCTCAATTAAAATAAGACTGAAAATTTGGGTAAATGCTGAGGGCAAAAATGCTTTCCGTTTTGCAATTATAGTCTCTGCGTAGAGTTCGGTAATGCACGCAAAGCAAGTCTCACTATTCTTGAATATAGCATAACTAATTCTACATGGTTACTGTTAATTTCGGTTTTGTTCGGTAATCACCACCAATAAACTTTGGAACTCAGCAAAATTTACTGTCATTTACTTATCAAACAAATCGATTTATCAATAACTCAGCGAGTTTAGCCTAGTTAGAGAAGATTTTTTTATCTCTAGTTACTCAATTCATCGCAATATGCATAAACCCTGACAATTATTCAACTATATAAATAATCATCTCAATAATTTAGCATCAGGCGATATTAAATAGAGAACAGCAAATATTCACCATTTTTTATTAATCGTTATCTACATTATCGCAAACATCCAAATTTTGATACTATCTAGAGAATTTTTTAATATTATTTTAACAATTGGGCTTATATTGTAGTGTCTCAGAGAGAACATAAGGGGAGTTATAGCCAAAACCAGAAAATTGGTGAAAAATTTTTTGTATCTTTGTTCGATATTATGGAATTAAAAATAGTTTATAACTTACATTAAATTGTCAAAATTTTATTAATAGGACAGTTAGTCATAATTGTGTATTGGAGTGAAATGTGAATTTTGGTAATTAAAACCACATTATTTTATTAACGCTGCTGTTTTCATTAAAAAAAAATTTCAGATCGCGAACAGTAAAACACATTTTATGCTATGCCTGAAATTCACAGGAATAATCCTACCCATGGATTCGACCTAGCAAGAAGTAAAATTTCAAGTATTATGATATGTGTTTACTTCAAACTTAAAATAAGTATGCAAAGATACTCAGATTACAAATATGTGTTCTGGTGTTTTTAGGTAAGCTTTATGAATATTTTTTAGAAGATGGATTTTATTGCGGTTGGAATAATTATTCAAATATTTCTTGTTTGTTGTGTGAGAGATTTGGGTGAAGGGAATTTTTGATGTGTTATTGAATATAAGTTATGTTAGCGGAGCGTGACCTCACGGTCATATTATATTTACGCACAATTTGTAGTGGACGTGAAATTAATTAGATTTTTCATACCTAGGTTCTGGTATGTTATCGCGGAGCGCAACGCACCATCTTATTAAGGTCTCGGTGCTTTATAATAAAGCCTTAGCCTAAGAGAAATAAAGCGGTAAGAGAATCTAAACCCTACGGGTGAAGTAGTTGCTTATGGGGGAGACCCCCAATAACGAACTACTTCAGCGCTTTTAGCCTCCCCTGTAATATCTAATTTTGAAATTTAATTTTTAAAATATTTAAACCGGATTGTTATACATAATAATGCTCAATTGCTTTAGCCCATAGCTGACTTAGTAGCAATCACATTTAAACTAATTAGCGTATTTGAAATTTTCAAGCTGCTGCAATCTTGAAATAAGCCAAATTCCGATACGGGTTCATATTGGTGAAAACCCACTTCTTCTAAATACAAAGCTAAAATATCAAAATCAAATCCTACTTTATGAACATCGTGTTCGTTGGTTTGTCCTCCGAACATAATTCGCATTAGGTGATGTTTGTCTAGAGGTGTAAGTGAGGGATGCAGGTACAGCCAACAAAGAGTTTGTAAATTAGGTACGCTAATGTATAGCTTACCTTCCGGTTGCAATACGCGGTACCATTCAGAAAGAGTATTGAGCAATTCATTATTCAGCCCGTAATAAAAATGTTCTAAAACATGACTTGCATAAATTGCTTCAACCGAATTGTCTTTAAATTGTTCTAAGTTCGCTGCATCACCGATAAAATCAACTTCCTCTCGCGGTTCAATATCTAAAATTTTCCAATCTAAATGAGGTTCTTTACCTCCGATATGAAGTTTAATTGGTGTCATGATAACTGTGAATTTAATTTATTTAATTACTACTTAGCGCTAATATAATTTGCCCACATTTGCTCGTAAGCTTTCTCCATTTCGCGGGTAAATTGCTTTCCGTTCCACAATGGTGCAGTTTGACGAGATTGACGTAACTTCCAAGAAATTTCTTGTCTTAATTTGGCATCTTTACCCAAACGAATTCCCCATTCGATATATTCTTCATCCGTCCAAGCGATGCCTTCAGTTATACCCGCATTCATCATCATGGTGTAGCTATTACGCGCTGCAAATTGTTCGCCGACTCTTGTTACTAAAGGAACGCACATCCAAAGAGTTTCCAGTGTTGTTGTAGCACCGTTGTATGGGTAAGTGTCAAGTACTACATCGGCGATAGCTAAGTTAGCGCGGTGGGTTGCTTCTGTTGGAGAAAAAGGTAAAAAGCGTAATTGAGATGGAGAAACGCCTTCTTCTTCTGCTACAGCTTCAAAAAATTCTTGTGAAGAATCTTTATTAGCTAAACCTTTTATCAACAAATAACTATTAGGAGTTTCTTTTAATATCTTCATTTGTAGACGCAGGTTTGGAAGATTGATTTTATAGCTACTTTGCACCATAAAGTAAACAATCGCATCGCTAGAAATTCCTAAGTCTTCTCTTCGTAATGTGGGTACATCTACTTCAAAACCATCCACTGCAATGTAAGTTTGAGGTAAACGCCAAATTTTTTCACTGTAGTAATCTTGTGCATCGGATGGTAAGACATAAGGATCGGCGATAAAATAATCTATGCTAGGTAATCCAGAAGCATCCCAACCTAACCAAGTCACTTGAATTGGAGCGGCTTTCGCAGCCATTATTTTTCCTTGAATATCAAGAGTAATGCTATCTAAGTCTATAAGTATATCAATGTCATCAACTTGAATTTGCTCCCAGATTTTATTATCACTATGAGTAAATTTATAAGCTTTGTATGAAGGTTCAAAAAAGTTTATCTTTGTGAAATCAGATATGTTATGAGAATTATTAATAAAATAAGTATATATTTGAAATTTGTCTGGATTATGATGTTTATAAATCCATCGGCTTAGCCAACCTACAGAATGTTTCTTTAAACAGTGAGAAAGATAGCCTATTTTTAAAACTTTGTTTCTGATATTTGTTGTTTTTGTTGTAATATTTGTCTGCAAATAGCTATAGTTTTGTTGAACTATCTGAGCAATTCTACTTTGAAAATGACGATTTTTTCTGGCATTATCTTCAAAGTAAGGTAAAAAGAATGCACTACTGTATAACCGGCTGTTAACCGTTTCTTCAATATCTGTAGGATTATCTGTAATCAAATTACTTAAGATTAGTTTTTGATGCTGCAGTTGAGAATACGACGTTTCCCAATCCCCACATTCTTTCTTTAATGCTCTAATCAGTAAATGATTGGCAAAAGCTTTTTCTGGTAATGTTTGCGCTAAGCCACATGAGCGTTGAGCGTTGATAATACTTTTATCAAGTTGGTTTGAGTCTTGGTAAAAAAAACTCAAGTGTAGCAGCAATTCGTGATTATCTGGTTCTAAAGAGATGCATATCTCTGCCAAACGTGATGCTAGTAAAGGCTGTTTGCGGTAATAGGCAATATCAATTGCTGACAAAATTATAGCATCAATAAAATCTTCTATATTTTCAGAATAATGTATGCAGGCTTTGATAAAATCAAATAGAGATGCATCTATTTTCGGTAACCCTAATACATTTTTTACTGTTGATAGTAATAAACTAATATCTATTTCGTTCGTTTTATTATTTATTAATTCTATCAAAGAAAGAGATTCTATCAAGTCTTTTGTAAACTCTCCTAATATGATTGATAGATTAACTATATATAATAAATTATTAATATCATGTGGATTAATTTCTCGTAAGTGCTGTCGTATTATCCAAGCCGATTGGTATTCTTCTAAAGATTCTCTTCTATCTGCTTCTGTATTAATAACTGACGATAATTCCTGCGTCCATTGTTCAATTTCCTCTGGTTCTCCCTCTTGCATTCCCATAAACCAAGTCAACTGAGCTTGTTCTTGTTCGCCTTGAAGAAGTAAACATAAGCCTAGATGCCAGTAATAAAGCTTTATTTCAGTTTCATTTTTAATTATTTCCTCGTATAGTTTGACTGCTTGGATATAGTCTCCATCGTGAAAATACTTTTCTGCTAATTGTTGCAAGCTATTTTGTGGAGTAACGAAATTTAATGTTTGCATCTCAATTCTATGTAGTGTAAATGCTAGAAAGAGTGAATTAGTTTTTCTAATTCACTCTTGATTTAAAATTCAAATTCGACTTTGTATCTTAGCCCTTATTACTTAAGTGCCTTGGTAGTATCTGGGCATTCAGTACCTGTAAGATCGGTGATACCTTTCCCTACGCCTTTTGTCTCACACATGAAGGCGATACTTGTATAATCTGTGGTAGCGCTGGCTCCAGTACCTGAAGTAACTGCAAGTAAATGCACTTTACCTAAATAATCTTTTACAGGAGCAGTTATACCTGTTTTTCTTGCGGAATAATTAACTACATAAGTACCTGTTCCAGTACCTTTTTTAGAAGCTTTATAATCATAAAGTTCAGTTTGAGTTTTGATGCCAATACCTATTTCATTAACATCAGTAGTGAAGTCGCTATTTTCTAAATAATATGCTTGTTGACCTCTATTCATTGAACCAATGTAAGTTTTAGCTTCAGACTGCTTAGCTTTATTGGCTTGATTCAAGAATGAAGGTAAAGCAATAGCCGAAAGAATACCGATAATAATAATTACAACCAACAATTCAATTAGGGTAAAACCTTCGTTTTCTTTCTTCTTATTGAGGATGTTTTGTAAAAACTTTGCTTTAAGTTCGGTTTTCATTAGTAGTTTCCTTTAAGTGGGGATTGGTTATTGAGTTCTAGGTGTAACTTACCCACTTCAACTCAAGGAATTATCATTTTTGGAAAAAAGATTTTTTGAAAATTGGGAAAAATTTATCAGTTATATTCTGTATGCTAAGTTTCATAGGCTTTTCAGCCCACGCATACAATTTATGTAACTCTTACAATAGATAAAGCCCTCACAAACAACCAATTTAACCAAGGTACTCTCAACATGGTGGCAATATCAACACCAGCAGAAACCAGAACTTTACTTGAGAACATCAGCTATCAAACCTTCAAAGCCATGCTCGCGGACATGGGAAGCTCAAGAAACACCAGATTAGCTTATGAAAATGGGACATTAGAAATCCTCACCCCATTTATGGCTCATGAAAACTCAAATCGCGTTATTGAAGTCTTTACTGGAGTACTATGCGAGGAGTTAGAACTAGAAATCAAACGCTCTGGCTCACTAACTTTGACGCGAGATGATTTAGAACGTGGTGGGGAACCAGACAGCAGCTACTATATAAAAAACGAATACCGTGTCAGAAATAAGGAAAAAATAGATTTAAATATCGATCCACCACCCGATTTAGTTTTAGAAGTCGAATATTCAAAGCCGAAAGTAGATAAGTTTAAAATTTACGCTGCAATTGGCATTCCTGAATTTTGGCGATTTAATGGCAGCGTTTTGCAAATCTATGTACTTAATGACGGACAATATTTAGAAGTTGAACAAAGCCCTACTTTCGCTCAGGTTTCTGTAAAGGAAATTCCCCGGTTTATTCAAGAGACTCGAATCAATGGGGAAATGGCTACAACTCGTGCTTTTCGGGCTTGGGTAAGAGAGCAGGTTTGAGAAATGTAATTTTATATCTCATTTCAATATTTTCAGTCCTATTCATAGGACTTGCGCTATTAGCTTGGGGTTTGCAACCCCGAGCGGGTTTAGGGTAAGCGTTATCAATCAAATTATTCTTAATTAATCGGTTTGAAGACTAGGTTAAGTGGTGCGTTAGAGCATTTTCACAGCTATTCATGAAAACGAAAATTTTTAGCGCTCTAACACACCCTACGAGGGGTTATTTTTAATTAATTGATTTGAAGCCTAGGTTAAATGGTGCGTTAGAGCATTATCACAGCTATTCATGAAAACGAAAATTTTTAGCGCTCTAACACACCCTACAATAATAAATTAGAATTTTTAGTCCACGCAGGTGGACTTTGTTTCTGTAGCCCCAGACTTCTAGTCTGAGGGTTTGTGTATTCTCGAAAATTTGCTATGCTAAATAAAGCGTAGTCGTTATGAGTTGCATTTATAAAAATTATGGCAAATCCAACTGTAGAAAATTTAGTAATCATTGGTTCTGGACCTGCTGGTTATACTGCTGCAATTTATGCGGGACGTGCGAACCTTAAACCTGTTGTGTTTGAAGGGTTTGAAGCTGGTGGTTTACCTGGTGGTCAGTTGATGACAACTACTGAAGTGGAGAATTTCCCCGGTTTCCCCGCTGGTATTACTGGCCCGGAGTTGATGGACAAGATGAAGGCTCAAGCTGAACGCTGGGGGGCTGAGCTATATACTGAGGATGTAATTTCGGTTGATTTAAGTCAGCGTCCGTTTACCGTGCGCTCTTCGGAGCGGGAATTTAAAACTAATAGTATTGTGATTGCAACTGGTGCGACTGCGAAGCGTTTGGGTTTACCCAGCGAGCATACTTTTTGGAGTCGCGGTATTTCAGCTTGTGCAATTTGTGACGGTGCAACTCCGATATTTCACGGTGCCGAATTAGCTGTAATTGGTGCTGGTGATTCGGCTGCGGAAGAAGCAATTTACTTAACTAAATATGGCGATACGGTTAATTTATTGGTTCGTAGCGATAAAATGCGGGCTAGTAAAGCTATGCAAGACCGGGTTTTAAATAATCCCAAAATTAGAGTGCATTGGAATACCGAAGCTGTAGATATATTCGGTGATGAAAAACATATGCAGGGTATTAAAGTCCGCAACAACAAAACCGGTGAAGAAAGTAATTTATCAGCTAAAGGATTGTTCTACGCTATCGGACATACTCCCAATACTTCATTATTTAAGGGACAGCTAAATTTAGATGACGTTGGTTACGTTGTTACCAAATCTAACTCAGTAGAAACTAGCGTCGAAGGAGTATATGCTGTTGGTGACGTACAAGACCACGAATTTCGTCAAGCAATTACCGCAGCAGGTAGCGGTTGTATGGGAGCGATGTTAGCGGAGCGTTGGTTATCGGCTGAAGGATTGCTGCAAGAATTCAGTCAAAAACCCGAAAACAATGAATTAAAACCGCAAGAAGAAGAAAAAACAACAGCCGATACCGAAGAAGATTTTGATATTAATGCTACTCGTCACATCGGAAGTTATGCTCTGAGAAAAATATTTCACGATGGCGATCGCCCTTTAATGGTGAAGTACGTTTCTCCCGGTTGCGGTCCTTGTCACACGCTCAAACCGATATTAAATAAAGTAGTTGACGAATTCGACGGTAAAATTCACTTTGTAGAAATTGACATTGACAAAGATAGAGAAATTGCCGAACAAGCAAATGTAACCGGAACCCCTACAGTACAAATTTTCAAAGATAAAGAATTATTAGAGGAACTTAAAGGGGTGAAACAGAAGAGTCAGTATCGTGAATTGTTGGAAAGCGCTCTTTAGGATTTTGGATTTTGGAGTTAGTAGTTAGGAATTATTGTTTCACTCAGTTGTTGATAGTATCCTAGATTCGCGGAGACGTTGTAGTGCAACGTCTCTACATTATTGATGCATTTTAAGCGAAAATTAGGTTTCTTAGCCCACGCAGGTGGGCTTTGTTCGTGTAGCCCCAGAATTCTATTCTGAGGGAATATTTTAATACCAATTACCAATTACCAATTCCCTATTCTCTATAACCCATTCCCAATTCCTAATTATTATTATTTATAGTTGACAAAGCGACCAGAAGGCATTACTCATAACTCATAACTCTATAATTAAAAAATCAAGCTATGACCGTTGCTAAAGGTTTCTTGCCCAGATTTTTGCCTTTTATAAATAAAAAACGTACCCTTTCGCAACAGTTAATGTTGGTTGGGATAATTATCACTTTTGTATTTATTTTTCTAGCTTTATTTGCTCCAATTCTTCAAGCTTTGGGATTGCTGCAAGACCCAACTGAGTTTCTCGATAACCCGATTCATACACCACCTTCTTTAAAACACTGGTTTGGTACGAGTCGCTTGGGCTACGACATCTTTTCTCGTACTGTTTTTGGCGCTCAAGCTGCATTACAGGTAGTACTGCTCGCAACTGCATTAAGTATGCTGGTTGGCGTGCCTTTGGGTATGTTGAGCGGCTATATTGGCGGTAGGTTGGATAAGGTATTACTATTCATTATGGATAGTATTTATACCTTGCCGGGACTGCTGCTTTCGGTAACCCTGGCATTCGTTGTAGGACGGGGAATAATCAATGCGGCTTTGGCGATTAGTATCGCTTATGTACCGCAATATTATCGAGTTGTTCGGAATCACACGGTAAGTGTTAAGACAGAAGTGTTCGTAGAAGCAGCGCAAGCAATTGGAGCTAATACCTGGCAGGTGCTGTCGAGATATTTATTTTTAAACGTGATTCAAAGCGTACCCGTGTTATTTACCCTAAACGCTGCCGATGCAATTTTAGTATTAGGTGGTTTAGGTTTTTTAGGATTGGGGCTTCCCGAAGAAGTACCAGAATGGGGACACGATTTGAAACAAGCTTTAGCTGCACTACCTACAGGGATTTGGTGGACTACACTTTTCCCCGGATTAGCTATGACAACAATGGTAGTAGGGTTATCACTACTTGGTGAAGGGCTGAATGAGTTTGTCAATCCACGTTTAAGGAAACGACAATAGGATTTTGGATTTTAGATTTTGGATTTTGGATTAAGGATTAGTAGTTAGGAGTTGGGAATTAGGAGTTGGGAATTATTTATTCTTCTCCTTGTCTCCTTGTCTCCTTGTCTCCTTGTCCCTTTATCTCCCTATCCCCAATTCCCAACATTAAAAATTATGGTAAAAGATAAAATTTCGTTGATTGCTGCTGCTGCTGGTGGTTTTATGCTGTTTGTAGCTTTAAGTGGTATTTTACAGGGGTCACCTGTAACGGCTTTAAGGGCAGAACATAGTTCTGGTTTGACTAAAGTAGCCGATTTGCAATTACAAAAAGTCCACTCGAATAAAAGAACTAACGATACTTTGGAACCAAAATTTTCCAATATTCGTTAATTTATTACTAATCGCTGTTCGCTGTTCGCTGTTCACTGATAATTGATAACTGAAAAAGTGCTAACTCAAGTAATTGGTATTGATTTAGGAGGAACGGCGATTAAATTAGGACGATTTACGTCTGATGGTTCTTGTTTAAAATCGTTAACTGTGGTTACTCCCCAACCAGCTACTCCGGAAGCGGTGATGGGTGTTATTGTTGATGCTATTAAGGAGGTTGACCCGGAAGGAAGTGCTGTTGCTATAGGTGTTGGCACTCCGGGACCTGCGGATGCAGCGGGACGTGTTGCTAAAATTGCGATTAATCTTCCTCAATGGTGGAACATTCCTGTAGCGGATATTTTGTCAGCAAAAATCGGTAAGCCTACAATTATTGATAATGATGCAAACTGCGCGGGTTTGGGAGAAGCTTGGTTGGGTGCGGGTCGTTTTTATAAAAATTTTATTTTATTAACTCTAGGAACTGGTGTCGGTGGGGCAATTTTTATCGACGGTAAGCTGTTTACAGGACGCTTTGGCTCTGCTGGAGAGTTGGGTTTAATTAATTTAATTCCTGACGGACCGCAGTGTAAGAGTGGTAATCAAGGTTCTTTAGAACAGCATACTTCGGTAATTGCAATTCGTCGCCGTACTGGTAAAGAACCGTCGGAATTAGGGGCTTTAGCTGAGAAGGGAGATGCTAAAGCACTAGAATTTTGGCAAGAATATGGTAAATATTTGGGAATTGGAGTAACAAGTTTACTTTATGTACTAACTCCTGAAGCGGTTGTAATCGGAGGAGGAGTTAGTGCGAGTTTTGAGTTTTTTCTACCATCAATGAAAACAGAAATTGAGCAGCGAGTCATGCCCACATCTCGCGAAAATTTGCGGATAATTAGAGCGCAACTGGGTAATCGTGCAGGAATGTTGGGGGCTGCGAAGTTAGCGCTCGAAAAGTTTTTCGAGGATGGGAATGGGGAATAGGGGATTGGAAATGAGTAAATAAATCCAGAATCCAAAATCCAAAATCCAAAATCCAAAATCCTATAGCTCTAGCTTTCAGAAAATGCGTATCCCGTTGTTCTATGAATGTAATGTAGGACTTTTTCGTAGGATTCTGGGTTGCTTGAGGGGTTAATAATTATAGGTATGCTGCTATCGGGAAGCCAAAAGGTAACCCTACCATTTGATTCGTGACAAAATGATGAAATACATTTGAGGTTGATGACGTATTCGTTTCTGTCATAACGGATTTTTACCCAGCAAGCACCTTCTGATTCCGAATTGTTGACTCGTTCTATGTATTCGAGAATTTTTTGGTAGTCTTCTTGGTTGTTATGGGGGATAATCACGATAGGTATGGCACTGTTTGGCAGCCAAAATGTCACCCGACCGTTTGGTTCGCAGCAGAAAGCTGTAACGCGCTCAAAATCAACTACATATTCTTTTTTTTCGTAGTAGATTTTTACCCAATACGTCACAGCTTCTCCTCTTTACCTTCCTGGGATTTAGACGACACATTTTTAGCAACACTCCTGTTTCAGAGTATAAAGCCTTCATTGCCTTCTCGTTGTGAGTAAATACTCTGGAAATTTACAGCACTTGAGCGGGTGCTGGTAAGCCGTCAGCTTCACAGGAACGGGTAATAGCTGCTTCTACTAAACCTTTAAATAGGGGATGTGGTGCGTTGGGACGCGATAAGAATTCCGGATGAAATTGGCAAGCAATAAAATAGGGATGCTCGGGTAGTTCGACTATTTCTACTAATTTTCCGTCGGGGGAAGTTCCACCGATTAAATAGCCAGATTCTAAGAATAAGTTCCGGTAAGCGTTATTAAATTCATAACGATGCCGATGTCTTTCGTAGGTTACTTGTTCGCGGTATAGTTTGTAAGCAAGGGTATTAGGGACAACCTGACACGGATATACGCCCAAGCGCATTGTTCCACCTAAATCAACTACATCTTGTTGTTCTGGCAGAAGGTTAATTACTGGGTTAACACTTTTTTCATCAAATTCGGCACTGTCAGCATTTTTGAGTTTGGCAACGTTTCTAGCCCATTCGATTACACAGCACTGCATTCCCAAGCATAAACCTAAAAATGGTACTTGCCGTTCCCGCGCGTATTTGATAGCGGCTATTTTTCCATCGACTCCGCGAGAACCAAAGCCTCCCGGTACTACAATTGCATCTACTCCCTTGAGGTGTATTTCTGGTGGCTCGGTTTCCAATTCCTCCGAATTTACCCAGCGTATATGTAGTTCTCCTCGGGTCGCAATTGCTGCGTGACGAAGTGCTTCAACTACGGAAAGGTAAGCATCGCTCAACTGAACATATTTACCGACTATGGCTATTTCTATACGATGCTGGGGATTGTACATCCGCTTAACTAAGGTCTGCCACTGTTGTAAATCTGGTGGCTGCTGTTTCATCTGTAGCTGGGAAAGGGTCTGAGTTGCCAGTCCTTCCTGTTCTAGAATCAGCGGTACTTCATAAATGCTTTTAGCGTCGATGCAAGGAATTACGCATTCAACTGGAACGTCGCAAAATGCCGAGAGCTTTTCTTTTATTCCTTCTGGTAGTTGACGGTCGCATCGACAAACCAGTATATCTGGTTGAATGCCAATTGACCTTAATTCTTTTACTGAATGCTGGGTTGGTTTGGTTTTCATTTCACCAGCAGAAGCAATCCACGGTATCAAAGTGACATGCATGTACAGCACATTCTGCCGTCCTACGTCCTTACGAAACTGACGAATTGCTTCCAGAAACGGTAGAGACTCAATATCACCAACCGTTCCGCCGATTTCAGTAATTACTACGTCGGGATTAGTATTTTGAGCAACGCGAGTAATACGGTCTTTGATTTCATTGGTAATATGAGGGATTACCTGTACGGTACCACCGTTATAATCTCCGCGACGTTCTCGGTTAATCACGGATTGGTAAATAGAACCAGTCGTAACGCTATTTAGACGGGACATAGAAGTGTCGGTGAAGCGTTCGTAATGTCCCAAATCTAAGTCGGTTTCAGCACCATCATGAGTCACGAAAACTTCACCATGTTGAAAAGGACTCATGGTTCCTGGGTCAACATTAATATATGGATCTAGTTTAAGAATCGATACCGAATAGTCACGCGATTTTAGCAATCGTCCCAGACTAGCTGCTACAATTCCTTTACCGATACTAGAAACTACGCCACCAGTAACAAATACGAACTTCGTCATACGATTTTTAAGTTTCAAGCAACTTCTAAAAATTACATCCCGTCATTGTGCCACAGTAGATGTTGAGAATTTTGTTGTAAACCACAGACGTGAAACCACTATTAGGATTAGTAGTACTAGCAACGCTGTCAACTCCCAACTTAGCTTGGGCACAAGAACAATCCCTGAAAGTGGTTTATCCCCCGACAAACCACAAAACAACTTCAGATAAAATCTTTTTCATTGGTACAGGCCCATTAACCGGACAGGTTCTAATAAATGGTAAGCCAATTACTCGTTCTAAATCCGGTCATTTTGCACCTAGTTTTCCCCTGCAAGTCGGAGAAAATACATTTACAATACGCCATCAAGAGCAAGTAATTCAGATTCAAGTAACCAGAACCAGCAACCAACAGAGTGTACCTCAAGGCTTGGCTTTTGCCAAAGATTCTTTAACTCCAAAAGTTGATATTGCTCGACTCCCAGGAGAACTTATATGTTTTAGCGCGATTGCACCCCCAAGCGCTACAGTATCTGTTAGTTTAGGTGGAAATAAAAGAGTTGCTCTTTTACTTCAACCACCACAAGCACAACTACCAAGCAACTTAGCGGCTTTAACGGGAACGAATCAACCTCAAAATGCTACAAAGAGCGAATATTCTGGCTGTACTACGCTAGAAGCTAATGCTATAGAAGTAGCACCAAAATATCAATTAACGCTTAACTCAGAAACAATAACTCAAGAAGCCCCTGGAAAAATTAATATTCTACAACCAAGCAGTTTACCGGTTGTGGAAGTAAGTGCTGAGTTTGGTGTGGCTCGCACTGGTCCTTCTACTAATTATTCTAGACTAACGCCATTGCCCAAAGGTACACGTTCGGCTGTAACCGGAAAAACTGGTGAGTGGTTGCGTTTGGACTATGGTGCTTGGATTAAAAGTTCAGAAACTGCTTCTTTAGCAAATGCGATTGTTCCAAATACGATTATTCGCAGCGTTGGTTCTAGCCAGTCAGAACAAGCAACTTTGGTCAGTTTTCCTTTACAAACTCCCGTTCCTGTAACCGTTAAACAGGAATCGGACAAATTGACTTTGACGTTGCACAATACCACTGCTCAAACAGACACTATTCCGTTTAATGACAATCCATTTATCTCACGCATGGATTGGCAACAAATACCTCCCTCCCCAGGAGGAAATTCAACAGCAGTGCAATATATTTTTAATCTGAAGAAAAATCAACAGTGGGGATACAAGTTAGGATACGAAGGAACAACTTTAAAGTTGAAATTACGTCATCCTCCCGAATTGCGACGTAGTAGACGCAAGCCTTTATCTGGAACCAAGATTTTAATCGACCCCGGTCATGGAGGAAAAGAATCGGGAGCAGTTGGGCCAACCGGATTACCTGAAAAAGATGTAAATTTAACTATATCTAAGTTGTTACGTAGGGAATTAGTCAAGCGGGGAGCAACGGTGGTGATGACCCGAGAAATTGACAAGTTTGTGTCTCTGGGTGACCGACAAAAGATAATTGCGAGAGAAGAACCCACCTTAGCACTGTCCGTTCACTATAATGCTCTCCCGGATTACGGTGACGCGGAAAATACTAAGGGTATAGGAATGTTTTGGTATCATCCTCAAGCTCATAGTTTGGCTGTATATCTACATAATTATTTAGTGGATAAGTTAGATAGGCCTTCTTATGGCGTATTTTGGAATAACTTAGCCCTAACTCGTCCCGAAGCAGCACCATCATTATTATTAGAGTTAGGGTTTATGAGTAACCCAGAAGAATTCGAGTGGGTTACTAATCCCAAACAGCAGAAAAAACTGGCCAAAACTCTTGCTGATGGGATTGTCAAATGGTTAAGGGATAATCGCTGACAGATATATGATATTTTGACGCAGTTAATTGATTAGGTTCCAATACTTGTCGGTTAAGGCTAGATCCTCCCTAACCCTCCTTAAAAAGGAGGGAATTAAGCCCCCTTTTTAAGGGGGTTTGGGGGATCTAAAAAATTTTGAATTTCTTAACCGAGCAGTATTGGATTAAGTAAGTAAACAAAATTATTTACTCTTATTAGAAGCTAAGACAATTAGCCATAACCCCTGTGATTGCTTCGTTTCACTCCGTTCCACTCGCAATGACGTTGTGTAATTCATTATCTTTAACTAGTTATCTAAGTAAATCGGCATAAATAAACTATAGCTATGTAAAATGCAGGCAAATTACTCTTGAACACTTATTGCTACTTGCTACCTGCTACTTACTACTTACTACTTACTACTTACTACTTACTACTTACTACTCTCTTTTCTTAACTAGGATTTTCAACGCCAACGTACTTAATAAGTATACTCAATACTACTAATTGGCGATTAACGAAGATAAGAATACTTTTACATAAGTAATTTTATTGCAGAAAGATTTTAACTATTTGACATACAGAGCTAACTGCAAGCGTCAGACTAAAACGTGACTGCACCAAACGAAAGATGTACTTATCAAGCTCATAACTTTATAATTATTAGAAATCAATACAAAATTCTCAGTTTTTATTAAGATAAATTTCTATTTAGAATCGATAACCCATAATATTTTGATTTCTGACTGCGATTTTATAACTTGTTTTCCGTATATTTACCAAAATCATACGGATTTAAGTTTTACCTAGAAATAGTGGGAAATACGATGAAATACCCCAATAACAAGCTTTACAGATTCGGAATAAGGCTATTTTTTAGGAGCTTTCACAGCAACTTTACAATTTCTTCACTATACATAATGGCTTCTATACATTAACTTTACAGTAATAGGTTCAAATGATTCCAATTGAAGTTATATTAAAGTTTGTTCGCTAAAAAATGAATAAGTCGATATAAATCGTCATGCTTTGTATTGATTTAAACCATTTTTTTCAAAAAAAATTTTTGGTTTAAATGCTTTTAGATGACTGCTTTCCGGAAGATTCAAGACAGCTGTAGTGCCGTACCTACAAGTACAGTATTAAAGTTCGTAAACAGATAAGGGGTGAAAGCTATGCAATATTGCAATCGCGTATCTACTAAAAAAAACAAACCATTTTTACGCAAGTGTATTTCAAAATACATAACAATGTCTGCGTGTAAGGATTTTGTCTCGAATTTTTCTTTATTAAACAGTTTTTTTGTCAAACATTACTTGGCATGAATTTTAGATGGTTTTAGCCTCTTGGAATTCAAGTAGGAGTATCTATTTCGGGCTGTTGTAATCCTTGATACGATACTTGTAGAGAGGAAAAATAAAAAACTTAGATTATTACCTAAGCCGGGTTGTTCAGCAGGCTTATCCCATAGTCCTATTAGAAGTTTCCCTAATTATTGACGGATCTGGCTAGTCATTGATAGACACTTTATTTAAAACTTATTATTTCTGTTTGGATACAGGTGATGACACAGGTGCAGTTACTGAATGTAAACATTAACAATCTCGCGATGAGCGACTTGTTAGATAATCTGCAAAGTGGTGGTCTCGTAGTAACCCCCAACGTAGACCACTTGATGAAATTGCAGAGAGACCCCGATTTTTATGGAGTATACCAAGAGGCAGAATACAGAGTGTGTGACAGTAAAATACTCATGTACGTGTCTCGCTTTCTGGGAACACCAATAGTTGAGAAAATTTCAGGTTCTGATTTGTTTCCAGCTTTCTATAATCACTATAGGAATGATAAAAGTATCAACATTTTTTTGCTTGGTGCCCAAAAGGGAATTGCTGAAATTGCTCAACGCAAGATAAATTCTAAGGTAGGTAGAAATATGATTATTGATACTTATTCGCCTCCCTTTGGTTTTGAGAAAGACGAAGAAGAATGTCGAAAAATTTTGCAGCTAATTAATTCATCTGGTGCAACTGTTTTAGCAATTGGAGTTGGTGCTCCAAAACAAGAGATGTGGATTGCCAAATACAGAAGAAATTTACACAATGTCAAGATATTCTTGGCAATTGGTGCCACTATCAACTTTGAGGCCGGAAATGTCAAACGTTCTCCTCAATGGATGAGTGAAGTTGGTTTGGAATGGTTGTACAGACTTTTAAGCGAACCTAGAAGACTTTGGAAAAGGTATCTAATGGATGCAGTTCCATTTATCTATTTAGTTTGCAAACAACGCTTTCAAAAATATAGAAATCCTTGGTAAAAACGCAAAGCACAATCAAGATAATAATCATTCTCCTTTTAAGGGTTTTAAGAGGATGTAAAAGCTATTTGATTTTTCTTAAAATAAAAAAGGTAGCGCGTAATTTAGTTTAGATTGTGCTAGCTGTTATCTTTATCTAATTAAGCATAGGTTAAAACTTAAGTATGGAAAATCAGAATTTATCTGAAGAGATAGATGTCCAGAAATATTTGCTGGTTCTGAAACGTCGCTGGCTGATAGCATCAGTTGTTTTTGCTGGTTTTGCTAGCTTTGGTGTTTTGCATTGGGTAAGTCAAAAACCAGCTTATCAAGCGACGGGTAAATTACTTTTCCGAACAGATAGAACCTCATCTCTAACGGGTGCTGGAGAAGAAATTGGTCATCTAGAATCAATTAAACGCGAAGCGAATCCTTTAGATACACAAGCAATTATCTTGCAGTCCGAACCCATAATAAAGGATGTTGTAAAAAGCCTGGAACTTAAGGGAAATAATGGTAAGCCTTTAGATCCAAATTCAATATCTATCGGTACTGGGTCAATTGTCGGTACCGATATACTAAGAGTTTCCTATACATCTGGTAAGCCCGAATTAGCTATAAAAGTAGTTGATAAGGTGATGGAAGCTTACATAAAAAAGAATATTTATACAAATCGTTCTGAAGCTATTGCAGCACGTTCGTTTATTGAAAAGCAATTGCCATCAGCGAAAAGGGGATTATCTAAAGTAACTGAAGAATTGCGAGATTTTAAACAAAAAAATAAGGTTATTGAATTAAAAGAAGAAACTACCAAAGCAGTTCAGATTATTCATGAAATTGATAAAGAATTAACTGAGGCAAGGTCTGAATTAGCTGATGTCGGAGGACAAGAAAAAGAAGTCAGCAGCCAACTTAATTTACCCTTAAATAAAGCTGTAGACATTTCTTCTTTGAGTCAAGTAAAAGGGGTGCAGGAAGTATTAAGCGAGTTGCAAAAAGTACAAACAGAATTAACAACTTTAAAAACTCGAATGACTAACGCACATCCATCTATTCTGGATTTGCAAGACAAAGAAGCAGCCTTAAATAATTTGTTGCAGACAAGAATAATGGAGTCTGTAGGGTACAGAACCCAAATTGCTCCTAGCAGCTTGCAAATAGGTAGAGTTAAGCAAGAGCTAATTTCTAGGTTTGTAAATTTGCGCTCCCAGCGCTTAGGATTAACTCAAAAAATTGATTCTCTATCAGATTTAAAAAATAGATACAAGCAAAGAGCAGATGTTATCCCAGATTTAGAGAAACGGCAAAAAGAATTAGAGCAAAAACTATCAATAGCTCAGAAAAATTACGAAAACTTAGAGACAAGATTACAAGAAATTAAAGTAGCAGAAAGTCAAACTGTTGGGAATGCTAGCATCGTTGAATCTGCAAAAGTAAGTCCCAGCCCTCAAGTTCAAAAGCAAAAGTTTATTGTGACTTTTGGTAGCATTTTCGTAGGTTTAGTACTTAGTATTGGTTCCGCTTACTTTGTAGACTTAATTGATAGGAGATTGAAGACAGCGAAAGAAGCTGAAAAGCTTTTTGGCTATACTTTGCTAGGATTAATTCCTAAGTTTGATACTAATAACGCTAAAAGCAATCATAATATTCCAGTTGGAAAGGATAAAATTGCTGGTGTTTCCGAGCGAGTTATTGTTGCAACTTCACCAAGGACGGTGATTCACGAAGCGTACCAAATGCTTCAGGCTAATTTGAAATTTATTAGTTTGGATAGAAAAATTCGCTCAATTGCGGTTACTTCTTCTGTAGCAGGTGAAGGTAAAACAGAAGTTGCGGCTAATTTAGCAGCAGTTATGGCACAGGTCGGTAGACGGGTGCTATTAGTTGACGCTGACATGCGTCAGCCATCTCAACATCACCTTTGGGGTTTGATAAATTCCATCGGTTTAAGTAACGTTATGGTTGGGGAACATGATTTAGAAGATGCCGTACAAAAGGTAACAGAGAATCTGTCAGTGTTGACATCTGGTGTCATGCCTCCAAATCCTCTGGCATTAATCGATTCAGAGCGAATGACTAGTTTTATCGAAATGCTATCTCTAAACTATGACTATATAGTATTTGATACTCCTCCCTTGACTGGAAATGCTGAATCAGCGGTTTTATCGCAAATGGTGGATGGTGCTTTGGTTATAGTTAGACCGAAATTAGTCAATTCAGCTACTGCGACTGCTGCGAAGTCTTTACTAGAAAGGTCAGAAACAAACGTTTTGGGAATTGTCGCTAATAGTGTCAATGTGAAGCACGAACCTAATAATTATTTTTACTACAGTAGTTACGAATCTGAATCCGGTGTAGAGACAATCGATAACTCTCAAAGCGCTGTTCGTTCTTCTTAGACATATAGAATGTTAGTTTTGTCAACTGTTCGATTCTTTTTACTAATTGCTCCCCATTCAACAATTAACATTGAATTATGAGTACTCAACTGAGCCAGACAACTAGTTGTAACGAAGCATCAACAGAAGATTTAAGTCTTTGGCAGCAGTTAAAGGAAGACTGGATAGCTCATGGAAAAGATTGGACTAAACCGGGATTTAGAGCGGTTGCGGTTCATCGCTTTGGAGTTTTTAGAATGACAATACAGTCTAAGGTTTTACGTTCACCAATGAGTATTTTATACAAAATGATGTATCGTAAAGTACGTAATAATTACGGAATAGAAATTCCTTATACGGTTGAATTAGGACGACGAGTTGTTATCGAACATCAAAGTGGGATAGTGATTCATGGATATTGCACAATTGGTGATGAATCTATCATTCGTCAAGGTGTCACTTTAGGAAATCGCTATTTAGACCGTCCAATGGAAGCTCCGAAGTTAGGTAAGAGGGTTAATGTAGGAGCGGGAGCCAAAATTTTTGGCGATGTTTCCATTGGAGATGGAGCTTCAATTGGAGCTAATGCTGTTGTTTTATCCGATGTACCTTCTGGAAAAACCGCAGTGGGGATACCTGCTAAAGTTATTAACTGAATGAAATCAAAGGTGAAAGTAGTAATTTTTTAATTAAATATGATGGATTTATATTTGAGCATGCATGAAGCTGCAAACTGCTATCTAATCGTAAAATTCTTATAAACAGGAATCGGAATAACTTTCAAAATTAATGTGGTCAAGTCATTGTGCTATTTTTCATTAATTTTCACTAGTTGTAGTAATGTAATATTTTCGTTTCTCGACGGTTGAGAAAATATAAATGACTCAAAACTAATGAAATGTACTAATAGTATTCGACTAATAGTCCTTTGAATTCAGGACTTACGCAATGGAGATTTGTCATTGCGACCGAAACGTTAGCGCAGCGTCTCCCGGAGGGAGATAGTGTAGGGAAGCAATCGCAGGATTGTTGCGATGATCCACAGCTTCGCTGAATACGTCGCTACCGCTCGTAATGACGCAGTTACGTTGCTTTTGCGTAAGTCCTATAATTAATTTTGACAGTTTTGTTTTCTACGGACGTAATGTAGAGACGTTATAAATAATGTCTCCCGACATTTCCAAAGAAAACGCGACCATAGCCGAATTAATGAAATGTACTAATAGTATTCGACTATATTAATTATGACGAGTAATTATGGTTGGTGGTAGCGCGGTGTTGCTTTTGTAATTGCTACTAATGACAAATTATTAACAGTGGTCTGTAACCGATATTGGTGGGTGTTGAGTGAATCAAAAAGACTTTTGAGAAAAGCAGCAAGATGGCTCGTAATTTCCTATCTACCAGATGCACGACCTAGTTTGAGAGAAGATATCAACTATTTTTCCTACTTTTTTACTAAGTTCGGAGCATCACATCAGAATTTATTGAGCTAAATCATAAATTTTTTTGGGTCTTTATCAAATTTCAAGGTGCAATTAATGTCTACAATCCAGTTTTTATTGTTTTATTTTGATGCTTTTTTATTAATTTGTGGACTTGTATTACTCATTCCATGTACAGTTCTTCTTGTAGAATGTGTGGGTGCTTTAATCCCTTTTTCTGAGGAAAAGATAAGGGATGAGGAACAACTGCAGCATACAAAAGTTGCTGTCTTAGTTCCGGCTCATAATGAGGAATTAGTTCTTAATTCTACGCTCAAAGACTTAAAGTGTAAGTTACCAAAAGAACATGAATTGATTGTTGTTGCAGATAATTGTACTGATACTACAGCAGATATTGCTCGACAACTTGGGGCTACCGTAATCGAGCGTAAAGACGAGACTAATCGTGGTAAAGGATATGCTTTGGATTACGGTTTGCAGTATATGGAGCAGCAACCACCGGATGTAGTCATATTTATTGATGCAGACTGCTTTATTCGACAAGGGACTTTAGAAAAGCTGACGCAGCTTGCTGTTGCAACTAAACGACCGATTCAAGCTACCTATTTGATGTCGAAACCTGCCCAAGCTACACCAAAAGATGCTGTATCTGCTTTTGCTTTTAAGGTGAAAAATCAGGTTCGTTTACTGGGATTAAAACGATTTGGACTTCCTTGTACTCTGGTTGGTACTGGTATGGCTTTTCCTTGGTCTGCAATTCGCTCGGTAAACCTAGCTAACGGTGACATTGTTGAAGATATGAAATTGGGCTTGGACTTGAATATAGCCGGATATCCACCAATATTCTGCCCTTGGGCTGTTGTCACTGGATGTTTACCACAACAGACACAAGCAGCCAAAACCCAAAGAACCCGATGGGAACACGGTCACCTACAAACTTTGCTTACTTACGTTCCTAAGTTAATACAGGCATCAATAAAGCAGGGACGAATCGATTTATTAGGAACTGCTCTCGACTTATCAGTGCCACCATTATCATTATTGGTTGCTCTTTGGTTTTTACTAATGAGTGTTTCGCTGTTAGTCGCATTTATGGGAGTAGGTTATGCGGCAATCTTTACAGGTATAATCGGTTGGTTGCTGATGCTTGCAGTTTTTACAGCCTGGTTTAATTATGGGCGCAAGGATTTGACTCTACTCCAACTTTTATCTATTCCTGCCTACATATTAAATAAGATACCCGTTTACTTTCGGTTTATATTTAAGCCCGTCAAGACTTGGGTTCGTACTGAAAGAGACTCGGTTAATCCTTAGAAATTGAGTTTAATTGAATTTAATCAAAGGATAGAAAAACATGCGAGTTTTAATTGTTGCCGAACATGCATCTGCTCAATTTGGTGGTGAAGCATTTTTACCTCTAAATTACTTTAGATTGCTCAGAGAACGTCAAATCGATGCTTGGTTGGTAGTCCATCAACGTACCCAAGCCGAACTTAAATCACTTTTTCCTGATGATAGCGACCGCATCCAGTTTGTCAAAGATACATGGTTACACCGGGTTTTATGGAATCTAGGACAATTTTTCCCTGAAAGGTTGGCTGTAATCACTACTGGCTTAATCAGTCATCTGTATACCCAAATCATTCAGCGAAATATTGTTCGCCAAATTGTGCAGAGCAACAATATAGATGTTGTCCACGAACCTATTCCGGTATCGCCAAAATTTCCTTCTTTAATGTTTGATGTTGAAGCACCTGTAGTTATCGGTCCGATGAACGGTGACATGTCATATCCTCCGGGTTTTGCTGCTCGTCAAAATTGGTTTGTCGATTTGATGCTGTCTGTGGGACGCAATTTGTCAGAGTTTGGTAATCGTTTGATGCCGGGAAAACTCAAAGCTAAAGTTTTACTTGTTGCTAACGAACGTACTAAGCAAGCGCTACCTCAAGGAAGCCAGGGTACTGTGGTAAAACTGGTCGAAAACGGCGTAGATTTGTCTGTATGGCAGCGCAATCGGGTAGCTCAATCTCCAGCATTAAATCAACCACAAACTCGTTTTGTTTTTATTGGCAGATTGGTAGATTGGAAAGCTGTTGATCTACTTTTAGAAGCTTTTAGTGCAGTTGTAGCTAAATCCAATGTATGTTTGGAAATTATTGGTGATGGCGACCAAAGACAGCAGCTTGAAGCTTTAACCGCAGAATTAGGCTTAAGGGAACAAGTAACTTTTTCTGGTTGGCTTTCTCAGAAGCAATGCGCTGCCAAATTAGAAAATGCCGATGCTTTAGTTCTTCCCAGTCTTTTAGAATGCGGAGGAGCAGTAGTTTTGGAAGCAATGGCTGTGGGAATTCCTGTGATTGCAACTAAATGGGGTGGCCCTGTAGATTATTTGAATGACAGTTGCGGAATTTTGATAGAGCCAACTTCTAGAGAAGCTTTGCTCGAAGGATTTATCGAAGCAATGCACAAACTTGCCCAAAATCCACAACTGCGATCGCAATTAGGTGAAGCCGGAAAAGAGCTAGTGCGACAGCATTTTGATTGGGAGCGTAAAATCGATAGCATTTTAGAAGTTTACGATTTAGCACAAAATATCAAAACGGAGAAGTTTTAAAATGTCCAAAAAACTTCGTATTCTTTATGCAGTCGGGCCTGAAAATGTTGTTGAAGCTTATAAATACTGGATTAAAAATCAGGATTCTCCTTCCCAAGTATCTGTTCCTTACTCAAGTCAATTTTACGAAGTTTGTCGGTCATTAGATGCAGTCGGTTACGTAGTTTCTCAATCAGATAAGAGTGAATTTATACAGGATGAGCGCTTTACTATTGAGCGTCGTCCAATTCCTTTAGCCTCAGCTACAGGGTTAATGTACCATTTTAGACAGGTATGGTGCGGACTTGTTTTGCTCTTTGATGCCATACGTTTTAAAGCCGATTTTGTAATTATATCCAGCGGGACGACCCATTGGTTTATGCTGTATTTATTCTCTTTGTTGGGACACAAAATTATACCTTCCATTCACTGTGTTTTGTGGGCAAAGTATCTTCCCGTGCGTCTAGCTGATAAACTAAGTTTAAGGTTAGGTCGGAATCTGTTTGCCGATAAGTTTGAGGGAATGCTAGCTGTTTCTCACGATATCGCAGAGCAGGTGGCTCAACTAACAGACGGAGAACATCAACCTGTTTTAGAATTCTTCCCGAGTTTCCGTAGAAAAGATTTTGAAAATATACCCGAACCGTCCGAGCAAACATTGCCATTTAGAGTTTTATTTGCGGGTCGGATTGAGGAAAATAAGGGCGTATTCGATTTATTATCGATTATGAAGCGTTTTGTCGGTGAAGGAATAAAAGATATAGTTTTTGATGTTTGTGGTTCTGGTTCGGCTTTAAAATCTTTACGTTTAGAAGTGAAGCAAGCCGCTATCGAGGACAATTTTATTTGTCACGGACATTGTTCCAAAGACCGTATGAGAGAAATATTTGGTCGCTCTCATGTTGTTATAGTCCCGACGAAAAAAGAATTTAGTGAAGGTTTTAATCGCGTTGTTTGCGAAAGTATTTTGTCAGGTCGTCCGGTTGTGACTTCCTCGGTTTGTCCGGCGCTATCTTATGTTAGAGAAGCAGTGGTCGAAGTCCCGACCGATGATATCAAAGCTTATGGAAACGCTTTACTGAAGCTGTACGGAGATAAATTATTTTACGACCAAAAGAAGCAAGCTTGCTCGATGCTTCAAGAACAGTTTTACGATGGTCAAAAAAGTTGGGGAGCTAGTTTGAAATCGATTTTACTCTCAGCAGCAACTAAAAAAGAATTGAAATTAGCTGCTGATGAAGTAGTTAGTCATTACTAACTTTCTTATGATTTTTGAAATATATTCTGTTATCAGATATACAACTTTCGATAAAAATTTATGTTTCAGAAAATAATTAGATGAGATTAGCGGATAGCCATAATAACAAAGTAGAAAATCAATTATGATAAAATAATTAATAAATAAATTACCGTGAATAAAAAACATTTAGTAACTGCTGAAAAAATCTTTGCAATTCTCGGACTAACTTTTTTTTCCGGGGGTTTACTAGCCGGTACTTCTGTAAATTCGCCAGGTCTAATCCCAGCATCAATAGTATCTTTTGTCAGATATTTTGTTTGGGGAACTTCTATTCTTCTAATTTGTGCGAGCTATAAAAGAGCTTTATACGTAATTAGCAAAGATATCTTTATTTTTATCTTCGTATTAATAGTTTATTCATCATCTATATGGTCTGTGAATCCTGGATTTACTGACCGATTTATGCCAGAAGTTTTACAAATGACCACATTTGGTATTTATCTGGCAACAAGACATAGTTTAAAACAGCAGTTAAGGTTCGTAGCTTGGACTTTTGCTATTGGAGCTTTTGCAAGTATTTATGTTGTGTGGCGTATACCTGCTGCTGGCTTGCACTGGAACGACCATCCAGGCTCGTGGAAAGGAATTTATGATTATAAAAATACTTTTGGCAGCCTGATGGTTCTGAACTCAGTAGCTTTTTTACTGATACCTGTTGATAGTGCTAAACACCGGCTATATAAGTGGGGGAATTTTGCTTTAGCCCTGTTAATGATATATTTTTCAACTTCAAAAACTTCCCTAGTCGTTAGTTTTCTAACTATTGCAATAGTCTTGTTTTATCAGAATTTTAGATGGAAAGGTAAAGTCACCGTATTTTATCTGGACATTTTAATACTTTTCCTCGGTTCTATTGCCACCATCGTCATTGGCTTGTGGGTAGAAATACTAGGTGCCATGGGTAAAGATGCTACGTTAACGGGGCGAACTCCGATGTGGAATGTAGCATTCACAGAACTGATGAATAGACCTTGGTTTGGCTTTGGACGAGGGGCATTTTGGGCAGAAAAAAGTAAATATGCAATAGATGCAGGCTATGCTGTTTCTCAAGGCTTTATTCCGCCTCATGCTCATAATGGCTTCATCGATATAATGCTTGACGTGGGTTTTGTAGGTTTTGGAGTTTTTCTAATTAGTTTTGTCATAGTTTACTTTCGGTCGCTGAAACTGGCTTACGGGTCTGATAGAGCAGAAGATATTTGGCCTTTAGCTTATTTATTGTTTGTAACACTCAATAACATCATGGAAAGCTATTTACTACGTCTTGCGAACGTATATTGGGTTTTGTATATAGCTACAGCTTTGTCGGTAACAGTCAGAAGACCAGCCAGTATTAAGCCGCAGCCAAAAGAAACGCCAAGATTAAATAGGTTGTCTCGTCGCAAGTCCCAAAATGCATTCTTCAGGTAATTTTGGTTGACAGTATATAGTTATACATGAATATCATTAATGAAATAGCAAATTGTTTATACAGGTTTAAAACTATGAAAATTGGGCAAATGCTGTAGCATAAACCAATATAAATTCCAGAACTCTTTTAAGAGCATGGAATTGAAGAACAAATAGTACTAAAAATCTAAATTCATCAGGGGTAATCGAAATGCATGTAACTTATGCAAAAGTTTCAGAATGGGCAAAGCACAATTCATTTGGTAAAACTTGGCGATTAGAGCGGATGAAACAATTTCTCGCTTTAGTAAAACCACCTGTGGGAGCCAAGATTATTGATTTGGGAGGACATCTGCCGATGTGGCAGTGGTTTGACCATGATTTTGAAGTGACGCTAGTTAATTTACCGGGTTCTTATAAAAGTACCGGTAAATTTGGACAGTACACCTTCATGGAGGGAGACGCAACTAACTTATCTGAGAATTTCGCGGACAAATCCTTTGATGTCGTATTTAGTAATTCCGTCATTGAACATGTAGGAGATGAATCAAAACAAGTTGATTTTGCCTCAGAAGTAATACGTTTAGCTAAAGGTTATTGGGTACAAACACCAAGTAATTACTGGCCAATTGAGCCGCATACCGGTGTAATTGGTTATTGGTTGTTACCAAAATTTGTCCAAGAGAATTTACAAAAGTCTTGGGAGAAGGAATTACCAGTTTGGACTGAGATGGTTAAAAGTACCACAGTACTCTCTAAAAAGAGAATGCGCGAACTATTTCCCGATAGCAAGTTGTATGTAGAGCGAAAGTTTTTATTAGAAAAGTCCTACGCTACTTATAAGCCTTTTGAGGCTGAATGAGATTTTTGGATAATTAAATAAGACAGGGTACAGCCTGTCTATAAATCGAAATGTTGTTTTGATTTTCTATTTTGATTGAATAAATAGATTATAGGAGAGGCTAAGTGAATTCAATCGGGGTAGTTGTAATTGGACGAAACGAAGGGAATCGTTTAAAAGAATGTTTGCTATCTGTTCTAGGGAAGGTAAATACAGTTGTTTACGTTGATTCTGCTTCTACAGATGGCAGCGTGGAATTAGCTCATAGCTTAGGAATTGATGTTGTTGAGCTAGATTTATCGATTCCTTTTACAGCCGCGCGTGCGAGAAATGCAGGGTTTGAATATCTACTGCAAATCGAACCGTCAATTGAGTTTGTGCAATTTGTGGATGGAGACTGTTTGGTAGTAGAGGGATGGTTGGAGAAAGCAACTAAGGTATTAAATGACAACAGCAAAGTTGTGGTAGTTTGCGGTAGAAGAAGGGAAGAATTTCCCATCAAATCTGTTTACAATCGGTTGTGCGATATTGAATGGAATACTCCTGTAGGTGAAGCTAAAGCTTGCGGTGGTGATGCGATGATGCGCGTATCGGCTTTGAAGCAAGTTGGTGGGTTTAATCCGACTTTGATTGCTGGAGAAGAGCCAGAATTGTGCGTGCGCTTGCGTCAAACTGGTGGCAAAATCATGCGGATAGATGCCGAAATGACTTTGCATGATGCTCAAATAACCCATTTTAAACAGTGGTGGAAGCGTTCGATTCGCAACGGACATGCTTATGCTGAAGGTGCTTGGCTGCATGGAAAACCCCCAGAAAAGCATTGGCTAAAAGAAAGCCGTAGAATTTGGGTTTGGGGTTTTGCATTGCCATTTTTAGCAATTGTCAGCAGTTGGTTTGTCGGACTAATCAGTCTAGCTTTGCTTTTACTGGCTTACGGTATTCTATTCTATCGCATTTATAAATATGCCAGAACTAGAGCAATTCCATCCTCGGATGCATTGTTTTATAGTCTGTTTTGTGTTTTAGATAAATCTCCTCAGCTTATTGGTCAGATTCAGTTCCATATATCTCGCTTATTGAGAAGAAAAAGTACAATTGTCGAATATAAGGATGCGGCTGTTAGTTGAGAAGAGTAGGGTTGTAGAGACGTAGCACTGCTACGTCTCCCAATGGTTGAGAGAAAATCTAGTGCCAAATAAATATAAACAATCGCTAACAATACAATCTATGTTAATAAAAAACGTATTTAGGGTTTCTAATTTACTTCAGAAGAAAGATTCTACTTCTTTTAAGGACTCAATATCTTCGATTACCCAAAACGGAAATAGAAATCAAAATCAAAACAAAAATAAATTATCTTATAAGTCTATTGCAATTGTTGGTTGCGGTTTTGTCGCTGACTACTATCTCAAAACTCTCTCGCTGCATCCGCAATTGAAGTTAATGGGAGTCATGGATAAAATTGGCGAACGTGCGAATAAGTTTGCTGAATTTCATCAAATTTCTCATGTTTACGAAAATCTTGACGATATACTTAAAGATGATACTGTTGATGTTGTCTTAAATTTAACTAACCCTAGCAGTCACTATGAAGTTTCCAAGGCTTGTTTAGAGGCTGGGAAACACGTTTATTCAGAAAAGCCCTTTGCCATGGAAATGGCGCAAGCTGAGGAATTGGTAAATATAGCTTCATCTAAGGGCTTATATCTTTCCTCTGCACCCTGTAGTTTGCTAAGCGAAACCGCACAAACAGTATGGAAAGCTTTGCGAGAAAATCAAGTCGGTAAAGTTCGGTTAGTCTATGCAGAAATGGATGATGGACTAGTTCATCAAATGCCTTATGATAAATGGTTGAGCGAATCCGGTACACCTTGGCCTTACAAAGATGAGTTTGAAGTAGGTTGTACGTTAGAACACGCAGGCTATTATGTTAACTGGCTAACAGCTTTTTTCGGTCCTGCTGAGACTGTTTCGGCATTTTCATCTTGTGTAGTTCCAGATAAACAGACTAATGTACCTTTAGATACTAATACTCCAGATTTTTCAGTAGCCTGCATCAAATTTGCATCTGGAGTGGTTGCCAGATTAACCTGTAGTATTGTGGCACCTCACGACCATTCTTTAAAGATTATTGGCGATGAAGGTATACTCGGTATTGAGGATTGCTGGTTTTACGGAACACCCGTTTATATTCGACGGAGTTTAACTATAGGTCGCAAACGGCTGGAAGGTATTTGGAAGCGAAACTATCCCCTAGTAAAAAAAGCTCCTAAGTTTCCATATAGAGGGGCACAGCAGATGGATTTTTGTCGTGGTGTTGCAGAAATGGTTGATGCAATCATTGAAAACCGTCCCTGTAGGCTTTCACCCCAATTTTCGCTGCACAATAACGAACTTGTTTTAGCAATTCAAAACTCTTTGGAAACGGCTTCTCCTTATAAGATGACTACTTCATTTGAACCAATTGAGCCGATGGATTGGGCTAAGTAGAAGTAGGGATTAAGTAGGAAGTAGTAAGTAATAAGTAGTAAGTAATAAGTAGTGAGTAATAAGTAGTGAGTTAAGAGTAGCGGAGAAGTTAGTTTTGAGTAGCGAGTTAAGAGTAGCGGAGAAGTTAGTTTTGATAAGTTGTTACGCATTTAATTTGTATAACACTAGCGACCAAGATGGTCGCACTACAGTATTTATAAATTTAAATTTAGATGTCATACAAATTAGCCGCACATCAGCTTAATACCAAAACAAATATTCTGTAAGAATTACCTAGTAGCTACTTACTACTTACTACTTGCTACTTGCTACTTACTACTTGCTACTAACTCCTAACCTTCAACTTTTGGTAACTGGTTGCTGGTAGTTGCTCGCTGTCCGCTGATTGCAAGGCTCGGTTAATAACTTTATACAGTTTTTGAGCTTCAAGATTGATGTTAAATTCTTGCTCTACTTTATTTCTTGCTGCTATTCCAAATTTATTTCTTAATTCGCTATTATTAAGTAGTTCTTCGATGCTTTGAGTTAATGGTATTGAGTTTCCTGGAGGTATTATATAGCCGCTAACGCCGTTTTCGACTAATTCGTTGACTCCGGCTATTTGTGTCGCTACTACGGGTACTCCTGCTGCCATTGCTTCCATTAAGACTACGGGTACTCCTTCAGCAAAGCTTGATAAAACAAATACGTCTGTCTGTTCAAAGTATTTACGGACTTCTGCTTGAGATTTATAGCCAACAAAATTTACATTGCTACTTAAGCCGAAATCAACTGTCATTTTCTCTAAACTAGTGCGATCGCCACCGTCACCGACTACTGTTAAGATGACATCTGGATGCTGTCTTTTTAAAGTTTTTAAAGATTCCAAAAGAATCGGTAAGCCTTTGAAGGCAGCGAGCCTGCCAACAAATAGTAAGCGTTTACCCTGTCCTTGATGAGAGGCTACTTGAAATAATTTTGGGTCGATGCCACAATGAACAATGTGCATCTTATTCCATTTGTCAATCGGTGCAAATATCATTGCTTGACTGCGACAATAGTTACTTATACAACAAATGAATAAGGCTCTGTTTATTTTTTCATCCAGTCTCCAATGATACGGTTCAAAGAAAATATGCGGCCCGTGTAGTGTAAAACTGTAGGTAAAACCTCCTAGTTCTGCTGCTAACATAGCAACGCTACAGCTAGAATTTCCAAAATGGTTGTGTAAATGGGGAATTTGCTGTCTCTTGATTTCTTGAGCAAGAACACCCGCTTCTAAAAAATAAAATAATTGATATAAATTTCCCCGCAATCCATATATTCTAGTTGACCAAGCTAGTTTTAGTGCTTGTAAATATCTTTTTGGAGAAGTTATGAATAAATTAAAATGAGCTTGAAGTATTTTTATCGGTTTTGGAGGAAGAATATAAAAAGTTTGATTTCGTTCTTGTTTTTGCTCTTCTCCTACCATATGCTCTTCACCTGTAGGACGAACGGAAAATGTTTTAATTTGGACTCCTTGTTTCCGAAGAGCAGCAACTTCACGCTGGATAAAAGTATCTGTAGCTCTGGGATATTCTCCGGTTAAATAAGCAATTCGCATAATTTAGTTATCGAGGAATGGTAAAAAATTTGATATTTATGATTCTAAGGGAGTAGGAAGGAGTAGTCCTTAAAATTCGTAGCTGAGGAAAGGGAGGGGGAGCGGAGGGAGCAGGGGGAGATGGGGAGAAAATAATTTTTATTTGAAATAAACCCATCAAGATTAATGGGACAGACTACTAGTACTCCACCACATTAATTTTAAGGGGTTAGGAAGTCGCTCCGTAGGTTGGGTTAAGCGGAGCGCAACCCAACTCAGGTGTTGGGTTTCACTCCGTTCAACCCAACCTACAATTGAAGCTTACATACCCCGCAAAACTTATGTGGTCTAGTACTAGTAGTCCTTTTCATTAATTCTGATGGCTTATTTCCCAGTCATATTTATATGACTTTCGCTATTAGACCGGGGTTTGCAACCCCGGTCGGGTTACAATAAAAACCTATCAAAATATTAATTACTTAAAACTTTTGCCGATTCTGAAAGTAAATCAACATCGCTACAGCTACGTTTTAAAGCTTCATCTAAAGTATATTGGGGCTGCCAATTTAATACTTGTTGGGCGTTATTATTGCTGTATCGGAATGGTTTAAAACGAGCTTCCAATCTTGCTGGTACGAAAATACCGGGTAGCTTGATTTTACCCAAAAAAAGCAACCTATTTGTCAGCCAAGCGCTACGAGATAGCAAACGCATCAAAGTCCAATTTACGGGGACTGTAGCGGGTTGAGATGGTAATAGCTTGCTGATTTTTTCAGCATAAACTTCTTGAGTTGGTAAATCATTATCGATAATATTCAAAGTTTTACCAATGGTTTCTTGATGAATACAAGCTTTGACTATTGCTTGAGCGCAGTTTTCCACATAGGTAAGGGGAAGTTGAGCATTTCCACCAATACGAATCAACAGACGACTTTTTAAATTAATTCCTAAATGGGCATTCCATAAATTGTTTCTTCCGTAAACTATCCCCGGACGGAGAATCGTTACTTTCCCACCATTTGTCTGTTCAAAATCTCGAAACAGGCTTTCTTGAATCAGTTTGGTTTGGGCGTAAATGTCTCTTTGTGAAGGCTGACTTTCAATAGGTGAATCTTCGTTAATTATTTCACCTTCAGGAATATGTAAGTAATCAAATACGCTAAACGTACTTATCGCTACCAATCGTTTGATATTTGCCTTCACCATTGCTTTGAGCAAATTTTCGGTAGCGGTAACTGTATTTGCATACTGGGTGTCGTAGTTACCCTGCTTGGCTGCGGCTAAATGCACTACAGCGTCTATACCCGTTAAAGCATTTTCAAGTTGAGAATTATCTGGGTCTGTTAAATCTAGGCTAATTAATTCTACATTTGGAGAATTACACCAAGGAAAAGCTTTGACATTCGCAGTCCGTCTAATTGCAGCAGATACTTGAAAACCGTTTCGTAATGCTTCAGTAACTACATATTTTCCTAAGAAACCAGAAGCCCCCGTGATGAGTAATTTCATGTATTGTTTACCATTTTGATGCTTTTATTCCATTTTATTGAGGGTTTTTCGACCAGATACCACATCAATGTTCCAAATATTATGCTGGCAGAGACTGCGGCGATGAAGCAAATGAATTCGCTCCAGACACCATCACCAAGCACTTTTAATCCTACGAAATAAGTCGCACCAATGATAGAAACATGGTTCAAATACAAGCTATAGGATATTTTTCCTAAAAATTGTAACCATCCCCAATTCAACCAATCTTGCATGCGATTGTTTCGCGCTACTTCTAATACAAGTACCGCAACAATTACGCTGGTAATTGCAAAACCGGAAAAATTAATGATTCCTGCGGGCAATAGTACCGCACAGTATATATAGAACCACAAACGTTTCAAATTTTCGCGCCATGTCCAGTAAGCAAATACTCCAAGTAGAAAGCTATACAGTAGCGGAAAAATTATTGTCGCTCTACTACCCACTCCAAACACACCTAGAGGAAACAGAACTGATAACACAGCAACGGGAGCAAATACAGCAGTTCGACTCCAACTTAATTGCCATTTATTATTCAGCCACTGTACTAAACCTATTAGAACAAAGAATACGATATAGAACTGCACTTCCAGACATAGCGTCCAGTATACGTCGTCTATATGTACGAGCTTAAAAACGTCTTGTAAGTAAAATAGATGTGCAAAAAATCTCGGAAAAGACAAAGGTTGTCCCATCGGTTCAAAGTCTACACCTTTGGCTTGTGATGCAACGAAAGCAAAGCCCAGAGCAACAACCATCGAGACATAATAAGGTGGACTAAGCCTTATAAGTCGTCTGATAGCAAAATTCTTTAAATAATCAAAGTTAATTTTGGCATTACGTAATGAATATGCCATTACAAAGCCGCTGAGAACAAAAAAGATAGCTACACCCCGACTTCCCCATCTAAACGCGACATCTACAAACCATTGAGGAAGAGCGCTAGTGAATTGAGAAATACGTCCATCCGGGTCGGCATGATATAAGATTACCCAAAGAGCTGCTAAACCTCGCAATCCATCAATAAATAGAAAATGAGCTTTAGGTTTAGGAACCGCAGTATTTGATAATACCATCTTGTTAATTATCTCGCAGTTTTTTGCAATAAGGTTTAAGCTTTAAAAGACAATCAGCGCTTGCATTCTATGTCAATTAAATACAAGCAATCAGTTAATTTTAAATGTCCATATGGGGTATAAATTATATTGCTTGTTGAATAGTTCGCAGCAATATACTTATTCCCTTGGTACAGCGTAATCGTCAATCCAAAATACACTTATTCAAGAATTAAGCATTACTATGCTGCACTTTACAAATTGATAACACAAAGCGTGTCGTTTTTTTATTTTTTTATTTTTGGAAGTTATTTAAAAGCTTATTTTCAGCAACATAACAATATTTGAAGCATTCATCGAACAGTTACAAAAAAATCGCTATGATGACATTGAGAAGATTTTTATGGCTCAGAACTGTAAGTTTACTGATGTTTATAGCTGATTGCTCTAAATGTTATTTGTGCTTTAATAACGCAGCAATCTTTACAAAAACTTTAAAAACTCAATAACTTTCTACATCCAAAATTTATATTTACGAATTAATTGTAAAATTTACTTTGCAAACAAAATATGTTATTGTATCGAAGGATTTAAGTGAAAAGAAAAATAGTTATTGAATTTACTTACATATTAAGTGATAATTTTTCTTTTACTTGCAAAGTATCGAAGAAGTAATTCAATGTGATTGATTGAGTAGTATTCTATTTTTGGTAAGTTATGATTTGCATTTTCAGACTTCTCTCAAAAATCAATCATGACGCTAGGAATTATTTATGAAAGGTAGATAGCTGTATCTTAATTTTCTAAATAAATAGTTCATCTTGCTTACTTACTGTTTTTATCAAACTTGCCTTAATGATATTAATTTTAGAAGTTTAAATAAGAATCAAGACATACTAAATAATCGGACATGGAAAATTAAAAGTATGTTTAGACCCTAGAAAAACGTCTTCATAGCTTCTCCCCGAAGGAGATACAAGTATCGGGCTTTCAGCAGATTTTAAATTATGTAATATAGCAAGGTTTATGATTGCCGAATTACCTGAATATGGAAGAGTTAAAGTAATTGGCTTTTATTAAAAAAGAAAAATATTTATTTATAAAAAACATGGCATCTGTAAAAAAACTGGCTGTTTTAGGTGCAATTTGGACAATTGTTGGTTTCGGTGCAAGTCAGATACTGCGTTTTGGTAGTAACTTGATTTTAACTCGTCTGTTAGTACCAGAATTTTTTGGTCTAATGGCTATAGTTAACGTATTGAGAATGGGTATCGAACTATTCTCAGACGTGGGTATCTCTCCAAGCATTATTAATAATAAAAAAGGAGATGAGCCATTTTTTCGCAACACAGCTTGGACGATACAGTTGATACGTGGGATGATTATTTGGTTGTTTGCTTTGCTGGTTACTCAACCGGTAGCAAATTTCTATCAAGACGAACGATTGCTATGGTTGATTCCAATTGTGGGATTTTCCTCTGTAATCGATGGATTTAGCTCGACTAATATATATACCTGTCAGCGGAGATTAGATTTAGCTCGCTTCACTGTATTTGACTTCATAGTACAGACATTAAGTGTGGCTACCTATATTTTATTAGCCTGGTTGAGTCCTACCATATGGTCGTTAGCTTTAGGGACTCTTGCTGGTGCATTGTACAGAACAATCGGTAGTCATTGGTTAATACCTGAAGTTACTAATCGTTTTGCTTGGAATCGGGATGCTGTTCGTGACATTCTATCCTTTGGTAAATGGATGTTTGTCTCATCAGCGTTAATCTTTATGGCCGAACAATCTGACCGTTTAATTCTTGGTAAGTTATTGAACTTTGAAACATTAGGGGTATACACAATAGCCTATACTTTAGCGAACATACCAAAGGAAATTATTAAAAAGCTTAGTTATAGAGTTATATTTCCTGCTATTTCTAGTCAGGTTGATTTACCACGTTCAAGTTTGCGGGCTAAAATCGTGCGTCAGCGTCGATTAATGTTGATGGGATTTGCTGTGGGTTTAGCTGCTTTGATAACGGTTGGTGATTTAATAATTGGCACGCTTTATGACAGCAGATACACCGAAGCTACATGGATGATGCCAATTTTATGCTGTGGTATTTGGTTCTCGTTGCTGTTTTATACTGTCAGTCCCGCTCTTTTAGCAATCAGTAAACCTTTATATTCAGCCCAAAGTAACTTAGCTCGTTTTACAATGATTGGGGTAGTATTACCTTTAGCATTTTCCCGTTTTGGGACTTTGGGAGCAATTATTACAATCGCCTTTAGCGACCTACCTTTGTATATAGTTAATTTGTATGGACTTTGGCGAGAAAAACTCTCTTGTATTCGTCAAGATATCCAGATTACTGCTTTGTTTATCGGAGTCCTAGCTCTATTTATATTCATCCGTAATTATTTAGGTTTTGGGTTTCCAATTCAAGCCATACTTAAATAATTAATGAATCTCAAAAAGTCATCTTAAATAATAAGTACTTTTGAGAAAATTGCTCTGGTCTGTTAACTTTTCCGAATAGACGGAGCATATCGGATTATTTATCATACTTTCGCTGATATCAGGATTTTCCCTAGCCTTATCAGTCTATTTTCATAAAACATATTTTACTCATTCAAGTCAAAACAGTAAAAGGGATAATAAGATGCTGTTCAATTCAATTGAATTTCCTATTTTTCTGCTTCTTGCTTATATAAGCTATCGCGTTCTTCCTTTTAGGGGACAAAATCTTTTATTATTAATAGCCAGCTATATTTTTTATGGATGGTGGGATGAGAGATTTTTATTTTTGATTGTTTTATCAACAACAATTGATTTTTGCTGCGGTTTAATGATTGATAAAGGAAGGCTAAGTTTTTGGGAAAGATGTCTTCCTTCTCTTTACTTGATATTAGCTAATATATTATTCATTACTCTAAAATGGGAATCTGTTCTTCCTAATTCTCTAAACTCTTCAACTAATTTCTCCGAATTTATTCCTAATAACTTATCAGGATGGACTGCTTTTCTTGGGGTCTTATTCTTTGTATTTCTGGCTAATTTAGCATACTTCCCTCTAAAAAAATTACCTCAAAACAAGCGAAAAACAGTATTTTTAACTTTGAGTTTAGTTGCCAATTTAGGAATATTGGGAATTTTTAAGTATTTTAATTTCTTTGTTGGTAGTGCAGAAAGTATTTTTCAAACCTTGGGAGTTCAAAGCAGTTTTACTAGCTTGAATATAATTCTTCCCGTAGGAATTTCTTTCTACACCTTTCAAACAATGAGTTACACCATTGATATTTATAGAGGACAACTTAAAGCAACCAATCGTTTCTTAGACTTTGCCTTATTTGTATCTTATTTTCCACAATTAGTTGCTGGCCCAATCGAACGCGCATCTGAATTACTTCCCCGGATACTTTCTCCTAGAAGATTAAGTTTTAAACAATCAACTAGAGGATTGTATTTAATTTTATTTGGACTATTTAAAAAAATTGCTATTGCAGACAGTATTGCTAAATCAGTCAATTCTATTTATGAAGTCAGCGGACAACAGGTATCTTGGTTAGATATTGTTTTAGCAACTTTCCTATTTGCCATACAAATTTACTGTGATTTTTCTGGCTATTCTGATATTGCTAGAGGGGTTTCCAAACTATTTGGAATTGAGTTAATGCGTAACTTTGATGTTCCTTATTTTTCTCAAAGTCCTAGTGAGTTCTGGCGAAGATGGCATATTAGTCTTTCTACTTGGTTACGAGACTATCTTTATATTCCTTTAGGAGGTAATCGTAAAGGAAATGTTTATCGTAATTTGATGATAACTATGGTCTTAGGAGGACTATGGCACGGGGCTGGATGGAATTTTGTTTTATGGGGATTTTATCAAGGTGCTTTGCTATGTATTTATCGATTCATTAACAAAACTTTTTCATCGGTTAAATTATTTCCTAACTCTTGGTCAACAGCTAAATCGTTATTATCTACTGTAGTTTTTTTCACCTTTACTTGTTACGGTTGGCTGCTGTTTAGAGCCAATTCTTTTGAACAAATTGCTGCTTTTACCCAGATATTATTTACAGATATAGGTAACCTAAGTCTTTCAATAAATAAACCTACACTGGCTGGTTTATTTGGTCTTCCTTTACTTTTCGTTTACGAAGTAATTGAATATAACAGCCAAAGTCCTACATTTTATAAAAAAATCCCTGCCATCATTCGCGGTATTTTTTACGCGCTACTAACAACAATCATGATTATGGGAATGAGTAACGCACCCGAACAGTTTATTTATTTTCAGTTTTAGATATTGAATATTGAATATCTAGTTTTCTAGCTGTAAGACAATAATTTTACACCTATAATTCACAATGAAATTAACCTACAAGAAACATTTTACTTTAGCGCCAATAATCAGAGATAGCCTAAAAATCACGGGTGGCTTTCTCGGGTTTATATTATTATTTGAAATTATCGTCAATCTGTTGTTCCCTTATCCTCAAGACCCGCAAAATACAAGTCCCGGAACACTACCACTGTATTTTGATTATGGTAAGTCTATTGAGGGCAAAGTCCGACGACAATTAGGGACAAGTAATGAAAATAGTGCCCCAATTGCTCAAGCTGGCTGGTTCAATTCTGAAAACTGGCAGAAACAACCAATTAAACCCGAGACAAAACAAGATAAATTGGTTGCTATTTATGGTATGTCCTTTACCAATGACGTTGCTAAAGCCATAAAGAAAAAAAATCCTCGAATTACAATCAGAAGAATTGATGGCCCCACAGCACCTCCCAATCATTCTTTTGCTGCTTATTCCCTTGATAGGAAAAATCACGATGCTGATGTTGTGATTTGGGGAATTTTAGCATCGAGCGTTCAAGGAATGAATGCGATGAGTGGGATGACTTGGAATGCGGAATTTCCAGCACCATTTACTTTCCCAAAGTATTATCTCAAACAAGGAGATTTGAAAGCAATTTGGCCTTCTATTGATTCTTTGGAAAGTTTACGTTTAGCCAAACAGAATAAAACTAAATGGCAAACTTTTGTTAATCAGTTAGAAAGTAATGACAAGTTTTATAACACATTCTCTTTTGAACAAAATTTCTTCGATAATTCGGCTATTGTCCGTATGATTCGTCGAGCTTGGACGCAAAATTATAAAAATCAAAAACTCAATCAAATTCATACTTCTGAAGGCTTTAATCAACAATGGGAGGGAATTGCAGTATTAAATAAAATGGTTAAACAATTTGCTGAAACTGCAAAAGCTGAGGGTAAAACTCCGATTGTTTTGGTAATTAACAATGTTGGCTATGACGAGCATTTATTTGAAGCGATTCAACCAACCCTGAGTAAAGAGTCAATTCCTTATATTAGTACCCATAAAATTGTTCCGGCTTCGGATATGAGCAACTTTATTGCAGATGGTCATTTTACCCCAGAGGCTAATCAAAAAATCGCTCAAGAAGTTTTAGAATTAATTGAAAAGCAAGAATGAAATCGAAAAATTATTCAACAGAAAAGGTCTATTATCGGCTTTTGATTTTTGAAATATTGGTATAACCAATTTAAGGAGATGTTGGAATATAACATCTCTTGATGGCATTATAGCGTTTCTTACTTTATCGAATTATATTTCAAAACCTCGCCCCCAACCCCTCCACCTATTAAAGCTACGGTGTACACACAAGTACTCTCCGCTTACGTTTCAGGGATTTTAACCCCCTTAAATCGTCATTGCGTTCATCGAAGATGTTCCCGAAGGGTGGAGGAACGACGTTAGCGGAGCGTGTCCGTCAGGACATAGCAATCGCAACACCTTGCGATTACTTCGCTTCGCTCGCAATGACAGGTATTCAGCGATTTTTGTCTGAATCCAAAAGCCGCTTCCAGGTAGAATTTTAAGACTTGTGTGTACACGGTAGCCTATTAAAGAGAGGGGTAATAAAGTAGAGCTTTATTGGGGTCAGATAATCGCTGTAACTCGGCTGCTTAATAAACGCTATAAATAAATTACATTTATTTTTTATTTATGATTAATATCTTTTTTATGCATCCAAATCACCATGAAAAATAGGCATTGTAAATAAACCCCAAGCTAAGCCTGTAATTAAACCAAATAATGTCACGATATAATTATCAAAGCTCCACCAACCTAAAATTTGTGCTGCCATTTCTAAAGGATATGCCATCATTAATACGGTTGAAATTGCTGCACCATTCCAACCGTATTGATGCAGCCAATAGAAAGCTTTGCCATTATTTGCAATATATAGTAGACGAGTAGCAAATAAACCCATAACAGTTCCGTAGCAGCGCATGCATACAGCCATAATGAAAGGTGTTGCTAATTCAATTCCCATATGAGGTTGAGGACATACATAATGACCCATAAAGTAAATAATATTGGCAATTATAGGTAAAATCGGTAACCCAGATGCCGCGAGAAAAGGCGCGACGATTGGCCCGATTACCATTCCTGTAAGTAGAAAATCAGCAATAAAACTTATGGGGTTAATTTGTATTTGTCTATTGAAGGTTGTTAGTTGCATTGGGTGAAATGTTGTTTCTACAAGTAGTTTATTAGATTTTATTAGAAGTTATTTATTTAGCGCACAATTTGGCAATCATATCGGCTTACCTGTTGATAAAATTTTAGAGATGAATGGTGCAACTCTCAGAAATTAAACTAGATTCAGGGTTAAATATGCTAATTAAAGAATACCTTGCTCATCAGCTGATTGGTACATCCCTAGAAAAAGCAGCATCGAAATTGCGTGATTTCACAAAGACTTTGGAACGTAGGAAACATCCCGAACTGCATGAGATATATCTTGAATCGGAGCGTACTGAATTAGCTATCAATCGCATTATCAATACTTCAATGAACTGTATTGATATTGGAGCGCATTTGGGGTCGGTACTCAATCACATTCACGAACTTTCACCAGATGGAAAACATATTGCAGTTGAACCTATCCCTTATAAATACCAATGGTTGACGCGTAAGTTTCCTGATACTGAAATATTTCAAGTTGCTCTAAGTGACACTAATGGTGAAGTAGATTTCTATCTACAACCTCAGCGTTCGGGTTTTAGTGGATTAAAGCTCCATGGTTCTAGCAGTGCAGATACACAGGTTGAAGTTCTGAAAGTTCAATGTGTCAGACTCGATGATATTGTTCCACCAGATTTACCTATCGGATTTATCAAAATTGATGTAGAAGGTGGTGAATTAGCTGCACTTAAAGGTGGTGAAAATATATTAAATCGCTATCATCCAACTATTCTTTTTGAATGCGCTCAATCTGCTTTAAATGCTCATAATGTTTCTCAATCTCAAGTTTACGACTTCTTCCGCGCTCATGGTTATTCTTTGTTTTTAATCAAAGATTGGCTTGCGGAAAATGAACCACTTAGTTACGAACAATTTATAAAATCCATGGAATATCCATTCCAAGCTTTCAATTTTCTTGCGGTTCATCAATAGTTGAGAAAGAAGCGGTTAATTCAGCATTCTATTTTGTTGGAGGTATAGCGCTACGTGAAGGTTAAAGGTCGAAGGTCAAAGGTTTAATAATCATAAGTTAGGATCTTCATTAATGTCTTAACCGGAGTTATGTAGTGATATATTGCTGATTTTATCTATGGTTTGATTTTTTTATCAAGCTTAGTGGCTTACCACATAAGTTATGAGGGGTATGTCCTATCGGACACGCTAACGCTAACGTAGTGAGGACTTTTAGTCCTCTGATTAAGGGAAGACGGTTCTTACTACGAGCTTTATTACCCCGCAAAACTTATGTGGTGAAGTGTTAGCATTTCTATCATTAATTTTGACAGTTTTGTTTTCTACGGACGTAATGTAGAGACGTTATAAATAACGTCTCCCGACATTTCCAAAGAAAACGCGACCCGTCAAAATTAATGAAACAGACCATTAGCATTTCTTTCATTTATTTTGAGTGGTTCGTTTTTTCCTTAACGTCGGGAGACGTAGCAGTGCTACGTCTCTACATTAGTCTGGGACTAATTAACCTACTTGTGCGGTATAGGGACTTGTTAATTTATCTAACTGCTGTACTAACAAGCTGAGGAATAATCCTACATCTGTAACTACACCAACTGATTCTACTGAACCCCTATCGCTTAATTTTGTTACTACTGCTGGGTTAATGTCTACACATACCATTTTTACTCCCGCAGCTGTCATGTTACCTACTCCTATGGAATGCAGCATGGTTGATAGCATCAAAATCATGTCTGCTCCTTTAATTAATTCTGCGTATTCTTGCTGTGCTTTAATTAAGTCCATTTGTGTATCGGGTAATGGCCCGTCATCTCGAATGGAACCTGCAAGGGCGAAAGGTACGTTATTTCTGACGCATTCGTACATTACCCCACTTTTAATCATTCCGGCTTGTACGGCTTTGGCTATGCTACCGTGACGACGAACGCTGTTAATGGCTTTGAGGTGGTGTCGATGTCCTCCTCGTACTGAAATACCTCGCTGCATGTCTACACCCAAGGAGGTTCCCATGATTGATTGCTCGATGTCGTGAACTGCGATCGCGTTTCCACCAAGCAATCCCTGTACGTAACCTTCTCTGACTAATTGTGATAAATGTTCGCCACCACCAGTATGTATTACAACTGGTCCTGCCGTGACAATAACTTTACCTCCAGCATCTCTTATTTTGCGTAATTCCCACGCAACTTGTTCCACGATTAATTCTACGCGACGTTCGCTGGAAACACCGGCAGACATAAAGCTGAATTCCTCGGTATTACGTTTTTCTCGCGATTCGGTTTTACGAATGGTACGAATACCTTGCACGTCTACAACTACCTTTTCTCCTGCTTGTAAATCGCGCAGTATTTTACACCGAGCGATAATTCCTTCGGGAGTTTCGGTTATAGCAATAGCACCATCCATACGCTGTGCATCAACTTTTATCCATTCGCCTTTAATCCGAACTTCGGTAGGATAAATTGTACTAACGTAGAAGTCATCTGGTGCGACTCCATTTTGGATGACGGGTTCGAGTTTCGCATCTCGCTCGTCTTCTGGTAAGTTCATTGCACCCAAATCAATTAAATGGGATACGATGCTTTCCATAACTTCGTGAGAAGGTGCAGAAACTTTCACCTCAGCAGCAGAAGTACTTTGACGCTGCTCTCCTAAAAGGAAATTTTGGACCTTGAAACTTCCACCATTATCTACAATTAAGTCCAAAGCGCGGTTGATTAGACCAGAATCAAGTAAGTGTCCTTCCATTCGGACAACTTGACTTTCCACCTGGGAAATCGCGTGTACATCTTCCAGAACGGGTTCGGTGACTCGCAATGTTAAGCATTTTGCAGCACCACCAGCTTTCAAAAATTCTGTGAGTGGGGTTTCAATTACTTCAAAACCAACTTTAGCTAAACGCGCTTTTAGCGAATCGGAAGCCTTATTCATGACCACAATGCTTTCCACATTCACCGTATTACAAGCGAAATTCACAGCATCAGCTTCTTCTATAGCAATACGCTTTTCCGGTGCAACTCGCATTTCAATTACGCGGTTGGAATAGGAATCGAAAGCAGCAGGATAATAAAGTAAATAGCCATTAGCTAAAGGACAAAAACAGGTATCAAGATGATAAAAACGCTCGTCAGTTAATCGTAGAGATAATACCTCAATATCCAACCATTTTGCTAAATAAGGATGAGAATCTAACTCCGAGCGAAAACCGTAACCGGCCCACAACCAGCGTCCTTCTCTATCTAAAAGTGCATCACCAGCACCTTCAAAAGGTAAATCTTTGGGTAATTCATAAACGGTGAAGCCATTTTCTTCAAACCATGCTTTAAAATAAGGCTCCTCTCCTTGACGCTCCTTGTGTAAAAAGCGACTCAGAACCACATTTTTGCCCAAAACCAAACCAGCATTAGCGGTAAAAACCATATCGGGAACACCTTTATGGGGTTTTACCAAATCGACAATTGCATGTAGCTTAAGCACATTATGCAGTTTCCCCCATTGTTGCACCGCACGTTCTTGAGATGACTTGTGAATATTACCTTCCATCCAAGGGTTAATCACATAATCTACGTCATAGTGTTCCGGGGCACACATTAAAAAGCGGATTTGAGAAGTTGTCATAAGTAAGTACCTTCTGGGAGTATAGATGCAACGTTCCTTGTTTATTCTATTACCTCGAAGGGAATGAGTAGGGAGTGGGTGAGACAAGGGGATGGGGAGAGCGGGAGTTAGGAGTTATCAATTTACCAATGCCCAATTACCAATGCCCAATTCCCTATTTCATTAGATAAATTCCTAAGCTTAAAACAGTATTAGTTAAAAAGGATTTTAATTAAGTGCTTGATAGCATAACATTATTAATGACAACTATTACTCGATTGTAATACTGAAAAGGTGACACAGAATTCTAATCATAATTTTGACCGTGGTCTAAAAAAGGTACTTAACCGTTTAGAAAATACTATAGAACGAGATAGTTTGATTGCGGAATCTACAAGCCGTTTGCGAAATACATTTGATGTTGATAGGGTCGTCTTATATTACTTCTATTCTAAGTGGGACGGGCAAGTAACTTTTGAGTCTTTAAGTTCCGATGAATGGTCTATTCTTGGTTCTAGCGGTCCTGATGACTGTTTTAATCATGGGTACGCGGATTTTTATTTGCAGGGTAGGATAAGGGCTATTCCAGATATTGAGTCAGAACCTATTGCTGATTGTCACCGCGATTTTTTGCGTGGTTTAAAGGTTCGCGCTAATTTAGTCGCACCTATTTTAACTGATAGGGGTTTATGGGGTTTACTAATTGCTCATCATTGCCAAGCACCCCGTGCATGGACTCCATCTGATATAAATCTGATGCACACTGAAGCTAAAAATCTAGCTTTGGCTCCTTCTATTTGTGATACTTAGGTATTAGATATTTGAAAATTGGGAATTAGACCTTAGTAAGAGTGTAAATATATTTCAGAGGCATAAATATTTTTATTAATTGAATTTCTATTTTCATTTTCAACTATTATAAATACTTAATAAACTTAGAAATTTACGAAATTCATTTTATTTAAATTCAGATATAAGTTTTCATTGCTGCCTAAAAACCCGGTTTCTTCAAGAAACCGGGTTTTTATAATTTTGCTCGGATGCAATTAGTCCCTATTAGCCACATAAAATTAGTTATAATTACTGACAAACAATAGATACGGCACTACAAAAAGAATACATACAAAATGCTAAATTGGGAAATTAGAAGCTGGTTCTTTTTTACCAATTTTCTAGGAAATATTGCTCAATGCCATACCTAAAATCTGCTGATGAAATTCGCTCTCTTGTTGCTAAATTAAATAAAGCAAATACTCTTTGGTTGGATACAGAAGTTGCTGATTATGACACTCGTAATCCGAGATTATCACTGATTCAAGTTTTGGATGACTGTACAGATTTAACTGGGGAAAGTGTTTATATTTTAGATGTGTTGGAACAACCGGAAGTTGTTGCTGAATTTATAGAAGAAATCATGATTAATCCTTCTATAGAAAAGGTATTTCACAATGCTAAATACGATTTAAGATTTTTGGGTAAGAAGAAAGCTCAAAATGTTACTTGTACTTTGGAAATGGCGAAAACAATTCCTTATTATATTTTACCTTTGCCTAATTATCAGTTAAAGACTTTGGCTATAGAACTATGTCATTTTCAAGACATTGATAAGCAGTATCAAAACAGCGATTGGGGAATTAGACCTTTAAATGAAGAGCAAATTGAATATGCTTACCTCGACTGTATTATCCTTGCTCAAGTTCATTTACGTTTGTTAGAATTAAGTGAAAAAATCAATTTTGATGCGCTCTCTGAAGATTTAACTTTGCTTGGTGATGAATATATTGAATTAGAGCAACAGTGGAAATTATTAAAATCTGAATTTGAGCATTTGCAAGAACGGATAAAAAAAGCAATGCAGGCTCAAAACTTATCTGAAACCTCCTATTTTAAACTTAATAGCTACGAACGTACAACTAAGAAAGTGCCATTTTCAGAACTGGTACGTTTAGTAGAAACTAAAGATTTAGATTTGGACTTTGATATTACACTTACTAAGGATATGCAAAAGAATTTAGGGGATAACCTACAGCAACTTGCTGTAGATACATCCAAAACTAGTAGCTTGAGATTAACTTCTAAGCAAGGTGAAGATGAGGAATAAAGCATCTTTCTTATTAAGCATGAAATTAACGCTTAAAAAATGTGATTCTAGGTTTGGTAAAATGTAAACAAATTGGCTATAAAAATCGTGCAAAAATAGTCAATATAGCCAGAAAGGAGTCACATCCTGAAAAAAGTTAAGAAAAATGTTTTTTTAAATAGGAATGTAAAAATTGTGGGTGTTTTGATAAAAAGCGAATTATGAAACAGTGGTTGTTTGAGCAAAATCTAACAGGAGTTTCCAAAGCATTTACTTTGGCTTTATTGAGTGGATTTATCGCAACTGTGACTGTTTCTTGCAGCAACGATAAAGACGTATTGGTAACAGAAATAGGAGTTAGTCCTGTAGCTAGTCCAGCAGCGAACCCGTCAACTGCGAAGGAATATTACGCTCAGGGACAATATAAACATATTCAGGGTGATACTCAAGGAGCGATAGCGGCTTACACGAAAGCTATAGGTATTGATGATAAATACGTTCAGGCTTACAACGGTCGTGGGTTAGTCCAGTTTGACACCGGAGACAGACAAGGTGCGATCGCCGATTATAATCAAGCGATACGTATCAGTCCGGATAATGCTCAAGCTTACAACAATCGCGGAAATGCTCGCGCTGCTCAGGGTGATATCAACGGTGCTATTTCTGATTACGACCAAGCAATTCAATTAAATCCTAATTACGCTGAAGCTTATAACAATCGCGGAAATGCTCGTGCTACCGAAGGACAGAGAAACGAAGCTATAGCCGATTATACAGAAGCCATTCGCCTCAAATCAAACTACGCCGTTGCTTATAATAATCGGGGAAATGCTCGCGCTGCTCAAGGTGATAGAGAAGGTGCTGTTTCCGATTACGATGAAGCTATTCGACTCAATCCCAATTTTGGTGCTGCTTATAATAATCGAGGAAATGCTCGTGTAGAGTTAGGAGATAAAGACGCTGGTTTAGCAGACTTACAGCGAGCAGCAGAAATATTTCAAGAACAAAATAACCAACAGCTATACAATCAGGTTATGGAGAATGTTAAGGAAGCTCAGTAATCAGTGAACAGTTATCAGTTATCAATTGTTCATCCGGAGGATGTGGATCATCAGTGAGTAATCCTTACAATTAGTCCATCATATTAATTTTGACAGGTAATCAAGTTTTCAGTAGGCGATTTATCGCTCTCAAGGACTAAAGTCCTTACTACAAACCATCATATTTTACGGGACACTGTTCACTCTTCACTGTTCACTCTTCACTGTTCACTGATAACTGTTCACTGTTGACTGATTACTGTATTGATACAAAGTATAGAAATTGCTTGATAATTGTTTGCCAGGGGTGTATAAAAAAGGTCTGTCATTGAAGTATTGCAATACACTGCCAAATTCCTAATTCAATATTATGAACAAAACAATCGTTCATCTAGTTGTTGGCTTTGAAAATCTGACGTTATTGGTTTTTCACACTGAAGCAATGGAATGGCAATTTAGAGTTATAAGTTCTGCTGGAGAAGTTTTCGGTGAAAGGAAACTTTATTATACTCCCGAAGCTGCGGAGAAAGCTGCACGGGAGTGGCTTTCTTGGGGGGATTAAATTGGTAATTGGTAATTGATAATTGGTAATTGGTAATTGGTGGTTTATATAATTATTTATATTGCCAAATCTTAATTGTATTATCGTCGCTACCGCTAAATAAAGTTTGTCCATCGGGGCTAAAAACAAGAGAATTAACTTTACCTGAATGTCCGGTTAAAGTACATATTTCCTCTTTTGTATTTACGTCCCATAATTTAATATCGTTGTTGTAACTACTAGTAGCAAGAATCTCACCATTGGGACTAAAAGTAATGGATTTGACAGATATTTCGCTATAAACACCTTTTTTGACCCAGTGCATAGAATCAAGAGTACAAATTTCTTGTCTGGTAATTACTTCCCAAAGCTTGATATTATAGCCTTCACCACCAGTTGCAATCATTTCTGCATCTGGGCTAAAAGCTATTGAATTTACTTTAGAACCGGTATCAAGAGTATTAATTATTTTACCAGTCTTTAAGCTCCAAATTATAACTTTATTGTCGGTACTACCGCTAGCAATAAATCTTCCATTTGCGCTGACAGCAACACTATTAACTGATTTTCTATGAGCTTTAAGATTTCTAATTATATTTCTCGTTTTTACATCCCATAATTTTACTGTTGCATCACCACCACCACTAACAATAATTTTTCCATCGGAGCTAAAACATAATGATTTAACTCCAGAAAATAAACCTGTATGAGCTTTTATCTTTATACTTGAATCTGGATTTAAAAGTATAATATTGTTTGCCGAATCACCACTGGCTATTATCAATCCATTTGGGCTAAAAGCAACAGTGTTTATTGGGTGGTCGAAACAAATAGTCCGAATTATTTTATTATTATTGATATCCCATAGTTTTATTGCACAGTAAGAGCTACCGCTAGCAAGAATTTTACTATTTGGGCTGATAGCAACAGAACTGATGGAAGCTGCATGATGATGTAGTGTATCAATACATTTCCAAGCAAGGCTTAGTTTGTGCTTAGTGGGAAGATTTGCTATTTCTGAATTTTGAGAATTTAAAGGTTGCTGGCTTTCAGCAGAAACTATTTTTTTATGACTATTTTGTATTGATAACTGATTATTCTTTGATTGATTCCTATCAGCGTAGATTGTCTGTAGGGAATTAATAATTTTCAATACTTCACCCGCAGATTGATACCGACGACTGGTAGCATTTTCAATCAGTTTATCTAAAATATTGCCTAATTTATCGCTAACTGAATTATCTAGCAAATACTGTCGCCATACCCAGGTATATTCAGAAATATCAAATAATTCAAAAGGAGAAACTCCAGTTAATAAATAAATACAGGTTGTTCCTAAACTATATAAGTCACTGCTATATATAGCTTTACCTCTCGACTGTTCGGGTGCAACAAATTCGGGAGTTCCGATGCTAGTTCCTGTTTGCAATATCGCAGTTCCCGTGACAACTTTTGCTGCACCAAAGTCTACTAAAAATAGTTTTCCATTTCGGCTACGAATAATATTCTCTGGTTTGATATCTCGATGAATAACGTCACGACTGTGAATAAATTCTAGTACGGGTAATAAACTATTTAATAATTCCCAAATTTGGTCTTCTTTAAAAGTACCTTGTTCTTTTAATATTTCCGCTAAATCGTATCCATCAATGTATTCTTGGACTAGATATTGATGTTCTTCTTGAATTAAGTAATCTAAGAGATTAGGAATTTGATTGTGTTTACCCAATACATCTAATCGTAAAGCTTCCTGTTCAAATAATTCAGCAGCTTTTTGAGTATTATCTATACCTTGAGAAATCAACAGAAATTGTTTGATGACGCAGGGTGGTTTTAAAGGTTTGCTTTCATCTACAGCTAACAAAGTTCTACCAAAACCACCTTGTCCGATTGGTTTTATAGCACGATAGCGTTGTTTTAAAAGGAGTGTTGTACCGCAAGTCAAGCAAGATTTAATATTGTTTTGATTTTGTGGTTTCTGACAATGAGGGTTTAGGCAATAACTCATACTGGGAATAATGCGTAAAATATATACTCAGTATTCCCATATTTATCCTACGACTAACGTAAAAATAAGGTGGGTGGTGCGTTACGTTATGTCTAAGGTCACGCTAAGTCGCATGCTCTACGCAAACGCTAACACGACAACACACCTTACGAAAGAACCTTTAACCTTGATTCACAAATTATAGGTATAAAGTAGGTGTGAATAATCATCATCTTGAGGCACAATTTGTATGACATCTTACCAATCCGATTCAGGGAGTAACGAGCAAATGAGTGATGTAATGACGGAAACACAAAGCATTAACCATGTTGAGGTGATTGAAAACGTTATCGATACGCTGGATGAAAACGATAGCGCTATGGTTAGTCATTCTGCTGACGGTGCTTATTTGTGGAAGTTTAAGTACGGTAGCGTGGAAGTGTTTGTCCAGCTTACAGGGACAAGCGATGAAGATACAATCACGGTTTGGTCTACGGTATTGAAGCTACCTGCAAAAGACGAAACCAAGATGATGCAGTATCTTTTACAAATGAATTGTTCGGCTACCTTGGAAGCACGTTTCGGTATAATTGAAGATCAAGTAGTGGTTATATCCAAGCGGACTTTAGAAGACCTATCTGCTGCGGAAGTTTCTCGTCTAATTACCATCGTCGCAACAATCGCAGATGATAACGACGAAGATTTACAATCCAAGTATGGTAAGTAACAGTTATCAGTGTTAGCGTGTCCCGGAGGGACATACAGTGAGCAGTTATCAATATTTAGGTAACCGGTTGCTTTGTGATTATCATTATAGTAGGGTGCGTTACGCTAACGCGGTAACGCACCATTTTACTAAAAACTAATAACTAAAAACTAAGCTTTGACTTCTCAAACTTGGCGATTAATTCCGTTTTTATCAGCGGATGGTGAATTGCAAATGAAGATTGATGAATGGTTATTGAAACAGCATCAATCGGGAAACTATCCGCCTATTTTACGTTTTTATTCTTGGTCACCTTCTGCTATTTCTCTTGGTTATCATCAGCGAAAATACCCGGAAGATTGGCAAAATTTAATTTGGAAAAATCAAAAAATAGATTTGGTTCGTCGTCCGACCGGGGGACGAGCGGTATTGCATGAAAATGATTTAACTTACGCTGTAATAACTTCTGATTTATCGGGGAGTCGTATTGAAGCTTATAAAAAAATATGCGAGTTTTTGATTCAAGGATGGGGTAATTTAGGTGTTGAATTAATTTACGGGACTGCTGGAAGGGGTTATATAAATAATCCTAACTGTTTCGGTACTGCGACTGGTGCGGATTTGATAACGGTTGATGGTAGTAAGTTGATTGGTAGCGCTCAGTTGAGACGTGGTAATGTGATTTTACAACATGGTTCGATGCGGTTGAAACCAGATAGAGAGTTGTTTAAAAAGGTTTTTGGTGAAGAGTTATTAGATAGAGTTGTGATTGGGGAAGATTTAGAAATTGAAAAAATAATTGCAGTCTTGATTGATGCTGCTAGAGATTGTTTTGGAATTGATTTTGAAGAAAAGAGTTTGAGTGATGATGAGTGGGAAGATATTTTAAACAAATAATTTGATATTAGCTATAAATTGTACAACCAGTCTTTGATTTCCTTCACTAACCAATCTATTTCCGCTTCGTTTAAACCTTCAATAATTTCATATTTTTTGGAAGCAGTTTCTATTCTAATTATTGGCGTTTTACCTTGTCTACTCTGCAAATAATCCTTTCTAACAGATTTGATTTCGGAAGTGTCACCTAATTTCCATGAATTCAAACAATTAAAATATTTAGATTTTGATTTTGATTCAACCACAAATTTTTGTGGATTAAATCTGAGGTAAAAAGTTTTATAAATTGAAGTAAACAAAAGAAAACAGAAGAATAATAAAAATATTGATACTAAAAAACCAATAGGTACTAGGGGGAAAATAGTTATGGAAATAATAAGAAAAGTTATGAATAAGAAAAATCTGTCTTCTGTATATCCATCTACTATAATTTCTAACTTATCATTAGATTTATCAAGTTTAATTCTGTTGCTTTTTGATGGAACTATTTCAGCAGTAGAAGAATTTGAAACAAGAGGACTATTCAAAGCTTTTAGTGCTTCGTCAGCAGTAGTAAATCTATCATCAATATCAGGTTCGGTTAACTTTTCAATCCAGCTGATAAAACCATCGCTCAAGCTAACTTTATCTCGAAACTGAATCCTCATTTTTGTTTGTGGTAAATCCGCTGGTATTGTTCCTGTAGCAAGATGAATTAAAGTTGCTCCTAAAGCATATAAATCGGAAGCTGGAACTGTTCGACCTCCGAATTGTTCTATGGGAGCGTAACCGTAAGTTCCTACAACTGTAAAAGTTGCTCCTTGTGCTGCTACACTATCCTGTACTGCTCCAAAGTCGATTAAATAAACTTTTTTGTCAACACCAATAATTAAGTTACTAGGTTTAATATCTCGGTGAATAACTTGGGGATTGAGTGTATGTAAATAACAAAGAATATCTAATACTTCCGAACCTATTTTTTTTAATTCTTGTTCTGTAAATCTCTTTTTGGCTTCAAATAACTGTTTCAAAGATTCACCGGGAATATATTCTTCGACTAAAGCAAACCAATTATTATTATCCTCAATAGAAAAATAATCGCGGTATTTAGGAATCTTCGGATGAGAAAGCTGTTTGAGAATGTCCGCTTCTCTTTCAAATAATTTTAAATCTTGCCATTGAAAATTTTCACCAAACGATAAAAACTTGATAATTACCACTTCCGCTGGTTGAATTGATATATCTTCAGCCAACCAAGTTTGACGACCCGCGTTTTGGGATAGTTTTTCTTTTAGCTGATAAAGGTTTTTTAATATTTGATTTGCTTCTAACATAAAGATTTTTTTTAATATTTATTATAAATTAAGACAACATCAAATTAGATTGAGTGTTGATATTTAAATTTTTTCATATTTTCGTTTATTACCCTTGATTTAAGTATCTAACCAATCTTTAATTTCTTTAATTAACCATTTTCTTTCAACATCAGTCAGAAATGCACCAAAGTTATACTCATCTGCTTTAGCTTGTATAGAAATCTTTTTAATTTTTTTCTCATTGATTTCAAAAGAACTCGGTCCGCTACCAATATTATTGATGGTTGAAGTCTTACCTATTCTTTCATAGCTGAAATTAAATAGTTTCCACTTAATTAGAAAATCGGTTTTATTAAATTGAATAAATATTTTCCCGTAACTTGCAAATAGATATAGATTTACAATATATAAACCAAATATCCAAAATAATATTGAACTCAATGGAATTATCATAGAAATAAATAAGATAAGCCATATGATGCAAAATATCATTAAAAATACATCATCAAATTTAAATCCTCGTGGTGGTATTTCTATTTCTAAGTAATTATCGGATTTATTTAGTTTAATCGGACTACCCTGTGTTTGAGTAATTTGAGCAAGTGAATTAACAGTAAGATGACCGTTTAAAGCTTCTAATGCTAGAGAAGCACTGCTAAATCTTTTCTCAATATCTGGTTCCGTTAACTTCTCAATCCAGCGGATAAAACTAGCACTCAAACTAACTTGTTCTTGGAACTGAATCCGCATATGTTTTTGCGGTAAATCGGCTGGTATTGTTCCTGTAGCAAGGTGAATTAAGGTTGCTCCTAAAGCATATAAATCGGAAGCAGGAACGGTTCTACCTCCAAATTGTTCTACGGGTGCGTAACCGTAAGTTCCAACTACAGTAAATGTTGCACCTTGTGCTGTAGCACTATCTTGTACCGCTCCAAAATCAATCAAATAAACTCGTTTATCTTCACCTAAAATTAAGTTACTCGGTTTAATGTCGCGGTGAATAACTAAGGGATTGAGGGTATGTAGATAACAGAGTATTTCTAATACATCTATCGCAATATTTTGTAATTCTTTTTCAGTAAATCTCTGTTTTCTCTCAATTAATTGTTTTAGCGAGCTACCGGGTAGATATTCTTCGACTAAAGCAAAATAGCTATTATCATCGACTAAAGTAAAATAATCGAGATACTCCGGAATACCAGCATGAGAAAGCTGTTTTAAAATATCTGCTTCTCGTTCAAATAACTTTAAATCTTGCCATTGTAACTCTTCGGAAGACGCTAAAAATTTAAGAATTACCGTTTCTGCTGGTTCAATTGATATATCCTCAGCTAACCAAGTTTGACGACCTGAATGTTGTCCTAGTTTTTCTTTTAGTTGGTAGCGCTCTTGCAATAACTGTTCTTGTTCTAGCATGATAAAGAAATTCGTATATATCTATAATATTCTACAAGTAAATATTAATCCTGAAAAACATACACTATTAAATACAAACCATAATTATCAAATTCCTAACCAATCTTTAATTTCCTTAATTAACCATCTTCTTTCAGCATTTGCGAAATTTGGGAAAACACCACCAATATCATACTGAATTACACCAGCTTCCATAGAAATATATTTTTGTCCCAAGAGAGTTAAACCTTTTGTACCTTTATAATTTTCTTCAGTAGGAGTCTCAATCTCAGTAATATGATGAATAGCTGAAGTTTTTCCCTTTTTTTGTCGAAAAGTAATACCAAATAATTTCCATTTAATGACAAAATTAACTTGATTAAAACACAAATAAAAACTTTGAAATGCGGAATTAATAAACAAGGTAAATGGCATTAAACTAATTAACCTAAAAATTACTGAAGCTGGGTAACTTGATTTTGCAAGCAGAATAGAAATAATCCAGAAAAAGCAAGTCCAAAACAGCATTATAGATACGTTCGCACCTGTAACTCCTTCCCTAGGTAATTTAATTTCTAAATTATTGTAGGATTTATTTAATTCAATTCGGCTACCGTATGGTTTTGTAATTTTAGAAGACGAATTAACCGCAAGACGATTTTTTAAAGCTTCTAATGCAACAGATGCAGTTGTAAATCTATTCTCAATATCTGGTTCTGTTAATTTCTCAATCCAGTGGATAAAATTATTGCTCAAACTAACTTTATCTTGAAACTGAATTCGCATATTATTCTGCGGTAAATCTGCTGGTATTATCCCCGTTGCTAAATGAATTAAAGTAGCTCCTAAAGCATATAAATCAGAAGCAGGAACGGTTCTACCACCGAATTGTTCTAGAGGTGCGTAACCATAAGTTCCAACTACTGTAAACGTAGCTCCTTTAGCTGCTGCACTATCTTGGACTGCTCCAAAATCAATTAAATAAACTTTTTTAGCTTCTCCAATAATTAAGTTACTTGGTTTAATATCGCGATGAATAACCTGGGGATTAAGCGTATGTAAATAACAAAGAATTTCTAATATATCTTGAGCAATATTGCGTAATTCTTCTTCGGTAAATCTTTGCTTTTTATCGATTAATTGTTTGAGCGATTCACCGGGGATATATTCTTGAACTAATGCAAACCAATTATTTTTATCTTCAATAGAAAAATAATCTCGGTAATTAGGAATCCTTGGATGAGAAAGCTGTTGTAGAATATCGGCTTCCCGTTCAAAAAGCTTTAAATCTTGCCATTGAAATTGTTCCCCAAATGGTAAAAATTTGAGAATAACTGTTTGGGCTGGTTGAATTGAAATATCTTCAGCCAACCAAGTTTGACGACCAGCGTTTTGGGCTAGTTTTTGTTTTAATTTATAGCGCTCTTTAAATAGTTGTTCTGCTTCGAGCATTAGAAATTATTTAAATAATTTGATATATAGTTTATCTTTAGCTTAAAATAATTAATTCGTCTTGAGTAATTGTCCTAATATTTTAACTATATTCACTACCTTGATATGCTTTATCAAAATAAAAAAAATGTATTCTATTTCAAAAATATTCTGATATTAGTTCTTAGTTGTATAAGCCTTTTCTTGACTTCTTGGTTAATAATTCCTGCGCCAAATTTTCCTTTACTAATATTTGCAGTTGTTGCTCCAGAAATTTCTCCTTGGCTGCTGCTATCAAATATTATTACTTTTATATTATCTCTATTATTTATCTACCCACCTCGATTAAAAAAAATCATCTGTATTTCTAGTTTAATCGGTCTATTAATTTGTAGCTGGCAATTAATAAGCATCATACCAACTCAAACTCAGATGAATGCTGCTATAAGCCAAGCACTGGGTAAAGATTATCAACTAAAAATTCCAGTTGAAGTAAAAGCAAAGATGCGAAAGTATCCTTTTATTTTAGCTGATGTATTTCGAGGAATTAGCTTAAACAAAACTCGTCATATAACTAATATTAACTTTGCTACTCCCGCAGGAGTACCGTTAAATATGGAAGTTTATCAACCAAAAAAAGTCGGTAAATATCCAGCAATTGTATTTATTTACGGTGGTTCTTGGCAAAGTGGTAATTCATCCGTAAAACCAGAGTTTAATAGATACATGGCGGCTCGTGGATATACTGTATTTGCTATCGATTACCGTCATGCACCAAAATACAAGTTTCCCGCTCAATTAGACGATGTTAATTCTGCTTTGAATTTTATTCGTTCTCATGCAGGTGAATATGAAGCAGATACCGAAAAAATGGTGTTATTCGGACGTTCCGCTGGTGCTCATTTGGCTATGTTGGCTGCTTACCAAGCAGATGTACCAGCAATTCGTGCTGTGGTGAACTATTACGGCCCAGTAAACCTAACTCAAGGATATAACGAGCCACCAATTCCCGACCCAATTAATGTTCGTGCTGTTTTAAAAGCTTTTCTAGGAGGTTCCCCTCAACAGTTACCGATTCTCTATAAGACTGCTTCACCAATCAATTATGTGGCTGATAATTTACCTCCTACTCTATTAATTTACGGAAGTCGCGACCATGTAGTAGAAGCAAGATTTGGCAGACAAATGTATGAAAAGTTGCGCGATAAAAATAAGGCTATTCTATTAGAAATTCCTTGGGCAGAACATTCTTTTGATAGTATTTTTAACGGTGTTAGCAATCAATTAGCTTTGTATTATACTGAGAGATTTATTGCTTGGGCGGTTAACAGTTAACAGTGAGCTATTATCGAGTTTAAAATACTTCTATACTTCTTCAGCAAATATCATTTTATAGCTATTTCCAAAAACTGAAAATACTTGATAGACAAAGAAAATATATTAATCCAAAAAGACTAATAGTAAATAATATATTTTATTCCCAATTCCCAATTCCCTTTACTCTTTTAAATATCCAGCAGCAATCAAATTTTCAATTTCTTCTAATATAAAACCCCAAAGTTCTGGGGTACCTTCTTCTACAGGTGCCATTCTTTTCATTACTTGATTGCGTTTAATATCATGAATGTCCCAAGTTCCACCTGCCGTTTCTCGATTGTGAATAAAAGGCTGTATTCTATCTAAAGCGGCTGCAAATTTAGCAGTTGCTGTTTCTCTCGCTTCAAATTCATCCCAAAGCAATCGCAACTCTTTTCCTTGTTCTTCTGGTAATATTCCAAATATTCTGTTTGCTGCTACTAATTCTCTTTCTGCTTTGCTTTCATTTCCCTTTACATCAAAACAAAAAGTATCCCCAGCATCAATTTCTACTAAATCGTGAATTAACGACATTTTCATAGCGCGAAATAAATCGGTTCCTTCTACCGCATATTCCGCTAAAATCATTGTCATCATTGCTAAATGCCAAGAATGTTCGCCGCTATTTTCTCGACGAGAACTATCTATTAATAATGTTTGACGCAATACATTTTTTAACTTGTCAATTTCGATGATGAATTCTATTTGTTGCTTGAGTCGAGTTGGTTGCATTTTAAGTAATAAATACTGTATATATCAGTTAAAAAAATATTACTATGGTGCGTTGCGCTCTGAATAACGCATCCTATAAATATCCGTTGTCAACATCCAAAATCTAAAATTAACTATGGCTGATATGTTGGTCAAACTCTATACCCTGCCATCCGCAGAAGCGGAAATTACCGCCCAAGCTAAGCAGGATATAACTATTAGACGTGCGATCGCGCCAGAGAAAACAACAATCCTCGCTTGGATAGAGGAGCAATTTAATACACGCTGGATGAGTGAATGTGACGTTTCTTTCAAGAATTCACCCCCGAGTTGTTGGATTGCTGTGGAAAACCAGCAAATTATCGGTTTTGCTTGCTATGAATGCACCTGTAAGAACTTTTTCGGTCCCATTGGTATCGGTGAAGCAGCTAGAGGACGAAAAGTCGGTAAAGCATTGTTATTAGCTTGCTTGAACGATATGAAAGTCCAAGGATATGGTTATGCAATAATCGGTGGTGCTAGCGACGGTGTAGCAGATTTTTATCGCAAAACTGTAGGTGCTACCGTTATCGAAGATTCGTCACCAGGAATTTATAAAGGAATGTTACGAGGATAATTAATAACTGGTAATTGACAAGTGTTAACTGATTGTATGGAATCAATTTTATCCAAAATCAAAAATTGGGTTGAAAATATATGGGAATTTTTAGAATATGAAAACTTTATTCGTCCGCTTTTAGTAATTATCGTCATTGTTGCAGTCAGTTCGTTAAGTTTATCTTTAGTAGAACCAAATTTATCTTTATTTGATAGTTTATGGTGGGCTATAGTAACTTTAACGACAGTTGGCTATGGTGATGTTACTCCTAAAACTATTCCCGGTCGGTTTATTGCTTTTATAGATATGCTAGTCGGTATCGGAGTATTGACTCTACTTACCGCTACAGTTGCCAGTATTTTAGTAGAAAAGAAAATCAGCCAGGATTTAGGAATGCATTCTTTTAACTTTGAAAAGCATATTATTTTATGTGAATGGAATTATCGGGCTGAAACTATTCTCAAAGAATTGCGCTTGGAACCAGAGACAGAAAAAACTCCTATAGTTTTGATTTCCGATATTGATAGAAAACCAGTTAAAGATAAATATTTTTATTTTGTTAAAGGAGAAGTCACCGATGAAACTTTGTATCAAGCTAATGTAGAAAAAGCCAAAACTGTGATTATTTTAGGCGACGATAGCGTAGATTATAAACAACGCGATGCAAAAGTAATATTATCAATTTTAACTGTAGAAAGTATTAATAAAGACGCTTATACAATTGCCGAATTGATAAACGAAAAAAATATCGAAACTTGTAAGCGAGCTTATGCTGATGAAATTATTGTCAGCAGCAAATTATCTAGCAATTTAATTTCTAGCGCTACGATAAATCACGGTATTAGTAAAGTGATTTCCGATATTGTAACTTATGAATATGGTTCTCAAATATTTAAGCGACCCGTTACAGAATCTGAAGTTGGCAGTCTTTTTATCGATGTTTTTATAAAAACGAAAAAAGACTCTCAAAATACAGTTATCGCTATTCAACACGGTAAAGAGGGAGAAACTATTTCTAACCCATCTTCCGATTACCAACTGAGAGAAAATGATTTTTTAATCGTAATTGGTAGTAATGATAAATCTTATGCTTCTGATTAAAAAATATCGCGGGTTTGTAGTAAGGACTTTAGTCCTTCAGCAGTCATAATCTAATAGCGATAAATCGCTTACTACGAACCATACGTCCTTACAATCCAAAATCTAAAATCTAAAATCTAAAATCGTATTGACTTGGAATCACAATCAACGAAAAATAAGGTACGGTTTCCGCTTCAACTTCATTAATAGATAATATCTTTTGATTTTCCCGAGTTGCATTTTCAATGTACTTTGCTCTCTCAATCAATCCCAACTCTTCCAAAACCTGCTTGACCTTATTAAAATTCTTCCCTAATTTAATAATTACCGCTGCATCTGCTACTTTCAATTTTTCTTTTAAAACTTCTTCCGAAAGTATTCCCGAAACCACCATAAAAACATCATTTCGGTAAGTTAACGGTATTCCTATCATCGCAGCACTAGCCATTACAGAAGAAATACCTGGAATTATTTCCGTGTCGAATTTTGGTGATAGCCTATCATAAATATACATAAAGCTACCATAAAAAAACGGGTCACCTTCGCAAAGAACTGCAACATCTCGTCCACTATTTAAATGTTCTGCTAACTGCTCGGAAGCTTTATCATAAAAAGGTTGAGCCGATTTTTCTAACTTAAAAGGTAATACTATGGGAATCTCTATTTGATTATCTTGTAAAAACTCAGCCACAATCGAGCGAGCAAAACTATTACCCGTTTCAGAAGCAGGATAAGCAATTACAGAAACAGACTGTAAAATCCGTAACGCTTTCAAAGTAATTAACTCGGGATTTCCCGTACCCACACCAAGCCCGTACAAACAGTTCAAGTTACTGCTCCTCCTGACATAGAGCATTTACCGCAGCCGATGCGATCGCGCTTCCTCCTCTTCTGCCGTGTACGGTCACAAATGGCACCCCTCGACTATTTGCAGCCAAAGCCGCTTTTGATTCTGCTGCACCGACAAAACCAACCGGGAAACCTAAAATCACAGCAGGTTTAGGAAATCCAGCATCAAATAATTCTAAAAGGTGAAACAAAGCTGTTGGAGCATTCCCGATAGCTACAATCCCTCCTTCTATATCAGCTTCCCATAATTCCACCGCAGCAGCAGAACGAGTATTACCCAACTTCCAAGCTAATTCTGGGACCTCTGGATAATTAAGCGTACAAATTACAGGATTATTCGCAGGTAAACGTCGTTGAATGATACCTTTTGCGACCATTTCGGCATCGCACAAAATTGGTTCACCCGCAGCAAGCGCTCTTTTGGCAACAGTTACAGCATTCGGAGACGCTTCTAAATCAGCAACAACATCAGTCATCCCGCAACTATGAATTATACGAATCGCTAAAGGAACCAAATCCCCAGGTAAATTTTCTAAATTCGCTTCCTCACGAATAATAGAAAAAGAACGATTGTAGATTTCTTTGGGATTACGAATGTAGTTTATGGGGAATTGGGAATTGGGCATCGGGCATGGGGAATAATTAAGAGTAAGGAGTAAGGAGTTAAGAATTAAGAGTTATAAGTTTTTAATATCAAAGCTTAGAATATCACGAACGATAGTATTAAAGTGCCTAAAAAGTATTTTCCCAATCCCCAATTCTCGACCGCGAATATAATGTAATCAAAACATCAGAAGCATATTGATGCATAAATGGTTGTCGGTGGTGGGTATTGGTGAAGATGGTTTACCTGGATTGAGTCAGGTAGCTTATTCGCTTGTGGAAAAAGCAGAAGTTTTGGTGGGAGGTAAACGTCATTTATCGATGCTCCCAGAAGACGATACCAGGGAAAAGTTAATTTGGAGTTCTCCGATTGCAAGTTCTGTAGAAGGAATCATTCAGCGTCGGGGAAAATCTGTCTGTGTTTTAGGAAGTGGTGACCCGATGTGCTTTGGAATCGGGGTTACTCTCACTCGTCGGATACCCATTTGTGAAATCACGATTATTCCCGCACCTTCAGCTTTTAGTCTTGCTTGCTCGCGTTTGGGGTGGAATTTACAAGATGTAGAAACCCTGACCTTAGCTGCTCGTCCGATATCTCTTTTGCATCCAGTAATTTACCCAGGTGCGCGGTTATTGATTCTCAGCGAAGGTCGAAACACCCCAGCGACTGTCGCACAAACCCTTGTAGATAGAGGTTTTGGTGATAGCAAAATTACAGTATTGGAATATATGGGAGGAGAGCGCGAGCGTATAGTTGAAGGTATCGCTGCTGAATGGGAAACCACCAAAATTGCTAGCTTAAACACAATTGCAATCGAATGTGTAGCCGATGCAGATATATTACAACTTCCCAGAATCGCCGGTTTACCAGACATCGCTTATCAACACGACGGACAACTAACCAAACGCGAAGTCCGAGCCATCACCTTAGCCGCACTCGCACCCATCCCCGGACAAATGCTGTGGGATATCGGTGCGGGTTGCGGTTCCATCAGCATCGAATGGATGCGAACTCACCCCCGATGCTGGGCGATCGCCATAGAACAAAACGACTCACGGCTGAATTACATTGCCGACAACGCAGCAAGTTTGGGCACTCCTCACTTACGTATAATCCACGGTGAGGCTCCAGCCGCATTACAGCTTTTACAACCACCCGACGCGATTTTTATCGGAGGTGGGATTACCACAGAAGATATGTTTGATACCTGTTGGCAAGCACTTCGCACCGGAGGACGTTTAGTAGCAAATGCAGTCACAATAGAAAGCGAACAAAAATTGTTTGAATGGCAAAATCAACTTGGTGGAACATTAACAAGAATCGCGATTCAAAGAGCACAACCAATCGGTAAATTTTTGGGATGGAAACCAATGGTACCCGTGACACAGTGGGTTGTCGTGAAAGAATGAGGATGAGGTAATTGGTAATTGGTAATTGGTAATTGGTAATTGGTAATTGGGAAAGAGTTAGCAATTAAGAATTATCACCTTTAACCTTTAACCTTTAACCTTTAACCTTTTTTCCTAAATTGCATCTGGATCTATATTCAATTCTCGCAACTTAGCAGCTAATTTTTCTGCTTTTTGTTGAGCAATTTCTTTCTGTTCTCGCTCATATTCTTTCTGTTCCCGCTCATATTCTTTCTGTTCTCGCTCGGAATCAGCTTGTTCTTCCGGTGTAGGAACTAGCTCACCATTTGCTGTAAAAAATCTTAGTAATCCTTGATGAATTCCCAAATATAACTCTAACTGCTGACTCCACAAATGTCCTTGATTATTAGGTTCTATTGCTTGATATTCACCAACTACTAAATTAAATCCTGCAAACTCTGAAGTATAAGGGTCAAACCAAAAATAATTAGGTGTGCGAAAGGTATTTTGATAAAGTTTTTTCTTTAGATTTCTATCGACATTAGCTGTGGAATCGGAAAGAATTTCTAAAATAAAATTAGGGTATTTTCCATCTTCTTCCCAAATAACCCAACTTTTACGAGTTTTGCGTTCGGTATCCAACACCACGAAGAAATCGGGACCGCGGAAATCTTCATTTCTACGCTGGTTTTGACTATAATAAATTGTTAAATTACCAGCAGCATAAAAATCATTTCTATCTTGCCATAACCATTCGAGGCAATTTAAAAGTAAAATTATTTGCCGTAGATGCAGTTCGCTTTCCAAAGGTGGTTCGTCGCTGTATAAATCTCCTGGAGGAACAATAACATTTTCTGTTACATCTTGGGTAGTCTCTAATTCTTTAGCTAGGGACATAATTAGCAGTAGAGTTTTGGGAGTTAATAATTTTATTTTACAGTCAACTATCAATGTCAACCTGCGACGACTCTACAAATGGAATATATAAAAGGTGATTTAATCAAACTAGCTAAAGCAGGAAATTTTGAAGTTATAGCTCACGGTTGTAACTGCATGTGTACTATGGGTGCGGGTATTGCTAAAACAATAAAATCGGAATTTCCAGAAGCATATCAAGCAGATTGTACGACAGAAGAAGGCGATAGAAATAAATTAGGAACCTGTACTTTTGCTACTTGTAAAACTGAGAATAGCTTTTGCGATGTAGTTAACGCTTATACACAATATGATTATCATGGAAAAGGAGTTTTAGTTGAGTATGATGCAGTTCGTAGCTGTATGAATTGGTTACAAAATAAATATTCCGGTAAAAAAATCGGTTTACCAAAAATTGGTGCAGGATTAGCAAAAGGAGACTGGAATATTATCGAATCCATAATTGCTGAAGAATTAAAAAGTGAAAATGTAACGATAGTATTATTTGAAAAATAATGAATTCCTAACTCCTAACTCTTTTCACCCACTCTAAAGCGCTTTCAACATCTTCCACTATTTCCCCTGCTGGAAGTATCGGACGTTTTACCATAACTACTTTTATTCCCAATTCTCTTGCAGCAACAATTTTTGCATAAGTTGCATTACCACCACTATTTTTACTAACGATAGTATCAATATTATGCTTCTGTAATAACAGCTTTTCTGAATCCTGACTAAATGGTCCTCGCTCAAGTACAAGTAAACCTTTTGGTAATACAATATCCGATAAAGGTTTCTCAATCATTCGCATTAGGAACCAAATATTTTCAACTTGATTAAAAGCAGTTACTTCCTGTCTTCCAATTGTTAAAAATACTCGCTTTGCAAAACTAGGTAAAATATCTACCGCTGATTGTGTATTCTCAACTTCTATCCATTTATCACCAGTCACAGATTCCCATTCCGAACGAACCAACATTAATCTTGGTAATCCTAACTTTTCTGCCGCAATCGCTGCATTCTGAGATATATTTGCTGCAAAAGGGTGTGTTGAATCAACGAGTAAATCAATATTTTCTGCTTCTAAATAATTAATTAATCCTGCAACACCACCAAAACCACCAACACGTATTTTTTTGGATATCAAAGCTTTATTAGTACGACCTGCCAAAGAGACTTTTAATTCTATATTAGGTAAATTAATCGCTTTTTCGGCTAATTTACTAGCTTCTTGAGTTCCACCCAGAATTAATAATTTCACCAATTTTTATTTATGAAGCATCTATATAACCTTGTATATAACAATAATCATGTAAATTATTTAAATGCAATGGTTTTATTCCTAAAGCGCTATTGACTATATAAAATCCCTCTAAATAAGCATTATACCCAATACCAGTTTGACAGTCTTTTCTCGTAAAAATACTACTAATTTGGCAAGAAGTAAGGAGGAAAGAAAGAGTTAAACAACTTAAACAAATTATAACCTTGGATAGCATATTTACTAATCCCTATTAAAATTTTAAAAATTAATTGCATGTTAAACAGACTGATTGATAAAAACAAGTATAAAAATTATAGATTACAAATCAAATTATATTTTTAATATTTCACTATTACAATAATTTACATAAAAAATCCCGATTGCTTTTACACAACCGGGCTGGTAAATTCAACTATCCAAAATTATCTGTTACCATGCTTACATTAAGCGTGGATTTACTCAAGATTAACTTTCACTACTTTGTTCTTTTCTTCTTGAACTTTAGGTAAATGTAGATTCAAAATACCGTCTTTATAATCAGCTTTAACATCGGTATTTTGGATGCTTGCTGGTAAAGGAATTACTCGCTCAAACTTACCGTAACGGAACTCGCTTCTTTTATTCCCGTTTTCCTCGGTAGTAGTTTCTTCCTTACGTTCCCCTCTGATAGAAACCGCTTTTTCAGTAACTTGAATATCCAAGTCTTTAGCATCTATACCTGGAACTTCTAACTTCAAATTGATAGCGTCATCGGTTTCCGATAATTCAGCAGCAGGAACCTTAGAAAAGTTGCCAAAATCAGAATTATCCGGAGCAAGCATATCATCAAATAAACGATTGAAGCTTCTTTGCAAAGCGTTCATTTCATGCCAAGGATTATAACGTACTAAAGCCATTTTAATTTGCCTCCAATAACAATTTGTGGTTGATTTGTGTGTCTTAGTTGTTTGCTTTGATGTTTCTATATTAATCAAAACAAAAGGTAGTGTAAATTCGGTTTTTATCACAATATAAATGAAGAAAACCGACCATTTTACTGTTAGCAGTTTCCCCTCTCCTTAATAGGTAGAGGCATTTCCGCAGGACGGGCTGAGGTTACGATTGTATTAGACTAGAATCCAATGAGTTCAAATTATTTACCCCAAATTTAAATCAATAATAAACATGTTCGGTTAATAGTAAAAAATCAGTTCGGAAAACCGAAAAAATATAATTTACAAACTTATAAAAAAATATAGAGGCGTTATAATACAACGTCTCCATAATCGACTATAAATATTAATAATCGTGCAATAATTCAATCAAAAACCATTTATTAAATTGACGGTGCGGGTACTTTAGCTGATAACTCCGCATCCGCTTTTTCTAGTTCTGGCTCAGTCGCGACAATATGTTCTTCCAAAATCGCTAAGTTACGAATATTAGACTTATAAAAAGCATCAAACACATCACCTAGCAACGGAACAGTACCAACAACAAATTCCAAACCAACATTAAAAATCATCTTCTTGAGGTTATCATTCGACACCCCAACGCGAGTTGCGAGATAAATAATGTAACCGGAAACTATCGTACTAATAATATCTCCAGCACCGGGAACCAAACCGAGAATTGGGTCTAAACCAATGCGGAACTTTGTGCCGGGAATACCGATAGCGGTATCCATCAGCCGACTGAATTTACGAATTCGGTTAAGAGTAGCAAGTTTTTTTACAGTATCCATAATTAATATATTTGCATTAATTGCTAATCTATGTCTTATATCGTGAGAAAGAATCAACTGATTGAATAACTCTATAAAAAGATATGATTTTGGATATTGCGGATTTGTGGTGTTAACACTTGAAAAAGTTAGCGATGATAAGATTTTGATTCAAAATGTTTTTGCGGTAGTTAATCCAGAGAAATTAAAATACTTATCTAGTACTTACCAAATACTACTCAAACCCAATACAAAACCAGATAAAATATCTTCTCCGCTCAATTTTGACGGATTATCTAATTCTTTAACCTTATTATCCGAACGGTAAATATACACCTTACGCTCTTTCCTATCAATTAATCATCCTAATTTTGTACCGTTATTAATATACTCTTCCATCTTGTCTTGCAAAACATTCAAACTATCGCTTTCCGAACGTAATTCAACCACAAAATCACTTTATTTAACTGACAAAAATAGAATAATTGCTCATCCGTCATATTAATAACAGGATGAAACTTTAACACCATTGGATTAAATTCTGTTGCGATTGGTAATTGTGCAGTCATCTTAAATCTCACCAATTAATTTCTTGCTTCTATTCTAAAATTACTCCTCACAAATAACTTCCCCCTTCCTGTCAAACAAAATCACTTTAACTTTCATCTCTACATCCGCATACTTCTTTACATAACTTTCCGCTTTCCGACTTATTTTTTTAGCCAAATTACCAAAAACCGCATCAGCCAAACCCAATTCAATCAACTTTTTATGCGCTTCATCAGCCGTTTTAACTCCTAAAACAGCCCGAACAGCTTCAATATCTCCCCCAACTTCCACCACACTAGCAGCAATAATTTCCAATTTCGCATCAGCAATATGGCTAGAAGTATTAAAAATTCCACCCGCTAACTTAATTAACTTTCCCTGATATCCCAATAACAATACCGACTCAGCTTTATACAATCCTGCTTCCACCAGCAAAGCTCCCAACCAATTACCAGTAGGAACTATTGCCGATTCTGGGATAGATAAACGTTCCGCAACCGAGTAACCATTCGCACCAATACAAAAAACTAAATTGCGATGATTTTTTACCTTCTCCCGCAAAATACCGCGAAATTCCTCTAAATGTTCCGCAGCAGAAAGCGGTTTAGAAATACCGCTAGTTCCCAACAAAGCCAAACCTTCTAAAATTCCAAAAGCTTCATTAGAAGTCCGTTTAGCTAATTCCCTTCCTTGAGGAAGAATTATTTTTACAGTTAAAGTTTTATCTTCAGGGATTAAAGGTAATAAATTCTTTTCAAACAGACGACGTGCAAAACTATAAATCGCAGCTTCCCCCGTCGCAGTTTTACCCAAACCTTCCCCAGCTTCTAAAATTAATATTTTTTCCTTTTCTTTTATTTCTTTCTTTCGCGGTGATAATCTCACCAAAGCCCAAATAGGAGTATTTCTAGTCAAATCTAAATTATCACCTGGGTTGCTCAGAGTAATTGCCAAAGCACTATTACTATCTAAAACAGCAACCTGTTCAATCGGAATTTCTACTCTTTCATCAATTAAATCCAGAGAAACCGACGATAATTTTTCTATAATACTATCTAAATTATCAGCTAAATGACTTTTCAGATTAATCAAAGCAGCCTTCGCAGCAGCAACAGCGAAGACAGGTAGAGTGTAGCCAGAGAGGGGAGATTGAGGAGACAAGGGGAGGAGGGAGAGGGGGAAGAGGGAGAAGAAGGGGAAGAGGGGGAGAGGGGGAAGAAATAATTTAACTGTCAAATAACCCCTATTCACCGGTCACTGATAACTGATAACTGATAACTGTTCACTGTAAACTCGGGATTCTTGCCAAAACACCTTTTTTCATTGCTTGAGGACGTTCCGACCAAGCCATTTGACCGTCTGATTTTTCGTAGTACAAGCTAGCACATTCGAGCACAGCAGAAGATGTTTCGGGAAGTGCTTCTGAATCATGATTCAAATTACCGAATAAATATGTCATTTTACCCGATGCAGCAAAAGCCACAGCACAGGAATGACTGCAAGCACTCATACATTCTACCGATTTCACCGTAAATTCTTTGGATAGCGCCCAATCTTGATGTTTTTCTTCTAATTCTTTTAAGAGTTTCTCACCACCACTAATACCTATGCGCTTTCCATCTTGCCAAGTACTAGCACAACTAGAGCAAACTAAAATTGTGTGTTGATTATCCATGTTTATGATGTTTATAAATTTAAATAAATGCTTTCTTCTACCGTGACCTCATACAATACCATCATTTGTATCAAGTTTAGGACTTTATCTTCAGAATATTGAATTGAAATTTTTTATCATTCAACTCTCAATCCCAAAATCATCAAATCCCTTTCCACACTATCAAGCTCCGCAATTCCCGGTAAATTTCCCCAAGGTTCAAAACCGAATTTTTCAAAAAGTTTTAAACTCGCTTCGTTGTGACCGAAAATAAACCCAATTAATGTTTTTAATCCCAAGTTTGGACTTTGACGAATCGCTTCTTTTAAAAGTCTTTCTCCCAAGCCTTGACGATGATATTTTGTAGCAATATAAATACTCACTTCGGCTGTTGCATGATAAGCGGGTCTGCCATAAAAAGGCTGAAAACTCAACCATCCAGCAATTACTTTCCCAGTCTCTAATACCCAAAGGGGATGTTTCAGGGGAGAACGATTGTTAAACCAGTTTATCCGACTTTGTACAGATACAGGTTCTAAGTCAGCTGTAGCCATGCGATGGGGAATTGAAGCGTTGTATATCGCTACTATCGCAGGTAAATCATTTTCATTCGCATGACGGATAATCATTTGTAATTTATGAACGACAATATTAAGAAATGATACAGAAAATTTGATAGTATTTGTTATGCCTAGCGCTATTATTACAGGTGGTTCTCAAGGAATCGGTAAAGCAACAGCACTTCTATTTGCTCGTAAGGGATATGATTTAGTCTTGAGTGCCCGACAAGCGGAAACTTTGGAAGCAACAGCAGCCGAAGCTCGCGCAATCGGAACCAAGGTACTGACCGTTCCTTGCGATGTTAGCCAGGAAACAGAAGTAAATAATTTGATATCAAAGGCTTTGGAATATTTTGGCAGCATTGATGTTTTAATTAATAATGCTGGGGTTTGTATGACCGGTCCAATCGAAAACACTTCTTTGGATGATTGGAAGCGAGTAATTGATGTAAATCTTTGGGGATATATTCATACAATTCATGCACTTTTACCGCATTTTTTAGTCCGCAGTGCTGGAACAATTATAAATGTAGGTTCTATTGGTGGTAAATTGCCTTTACCAGAAATGACCGTTTACTGTACCAGCAAGTACGCGATTACGGGTTTAACAGAAACTTTGCGACTCGAATTAAAACCAAAAGGTATTCATGTAGGTGCAGTACATCCTAGCGCTACAAACAGTAATTTTATGGAAAGAGCGCAGTTTCGCGGAAGTAGCGAACAAGAAGCAGAAAAAAGACGTAATTCTATGAGTAGCTTTTTAGAATCACCAGCAGCAAGCAAACCGGAAGATGTAGCTAATGCTATCTGGGATGCAGTTAAACATCAAAAAGATGAAGTAGTAGTTGGTTCGGGTTTGTTTATGTCAGCTGCTTACAAATTCTTTCCCGGATTAATGCAACTCGCGATGCAGACATCTAAACAGTAAACAGTTATCAGCGAACAGCAAGCAGTTATAAAGTTTAGATTTGGCGTTGCTGTTAGCGCAATGTAGCGCTAGCCATATTGAGGTATGAATTTATTTTGACTCTTGAGAGTCAGCCCCCTAAATCCCCCAATTATGGGGGTTAGGGGCTATTCATACTTTTAATCAGCAACCGCTTACATTTAATCTTCTTAAGAGGACTTTTGCTATTAGCCAAGGGATTGCATTTCCCCCGTAGATTTGATTTATAGCGTTTTTCGGTTGGGTGAAATACACCTTGATAGACCTCACCCCAGCCCCTCTCCGCTGACTTGGAGAGGGGTGTATTCTATCCAACTGAGAACTGCTATAGAGTGATTTTCTGATAACTGTCTCTAGACTGATATAAATTTTTAATTACCTATTTCATGTCAAACTCTGGACATAAATAATGATTATTGCGTAAAAGTCAAGATATTTTCACTAAAATATATATATGTATCCTGATACCCTATATTTCTACTTGCAAATTAAGGAAAATAATATTTAATTCCAAGGTCTATCTAGATGCTATTTTTCATATTTGTGTTTTTGCAGGGACACAAATATCAGTTTTTTCAATAATCTGATTGGTGCATCATACTTTTCTTTTTTTAGCAGGATAAATTCCCGCCGGTAAAAGTTGATTCCCTCTTTGGAAGCCCTCTTGCTCGATGTAGTTAAGTGGGAAATCTTCGCTGTGCCAATATGATGGTAATATCCTATGCAAGATAATATTATAAAAACAGAATCGGTTGAGAATAAAAAGAGTAATAAAGCTCAAGAGATTGCTTTTATTATCGGTAGGCTCAGAAGCGGTATTTGGCTGTTTGGTATTCCATCTTGGTTGTTCGGTATTGGCGATAGAAGTTTTGCTGCATTTGCCGATGGTTATATCTCTATAATTGAGGTTTTTCAATTATTTACGGCTTCTTTATTTTTTGCAAGCTGGCTATTTTTAAGACCTGAAAATTCATCAGAAAATCAAAATTTATTAGCTTTGCAAAGAAGCTTATGCAATACTCTTGGTTTAAAGTCAGATTTGAGACAAAGGTATATGATTAGTCAAGAATATATACTACCTTTTCCTTATATTTGCCAAATTTATCATCTATTAAATTTAAAGCATTTAGAAAGTATTCATCATTTTAGTTTGAATAACCTGAAAGTTGTTAATATCAGCGATTTTCAGGTTACGGAGAATGGTGGAGTTATTAAATTCCAAACCATGCTGGACTCTCCTTTTAATCCTCTACGAATTTGGAGACAACCGACTGTAGAAGTAGATTTAATTTTACATAATCCCTACACCGTAGAATTAAGTATTCCAGTTTATAATCAAAGAAGAATAACCGTGATGTTCCATGCCGTTCCTTTAAATGAAAACGAGCATTATTTCTTCATTGATATTTACAGCGATTTAGAATGGTTTAAGCCATTTTTACAGCTATTATTGCATTTTGCATCTTGCTTAACTTTGTTTGAGGATTTACCTTATTTACGAAGTCTGGCACAAAAAAATAGAGATAGCTTACTTAAATTAGGCAGAGTTTCTAACTGTAAAAGTATGTCGCTTTACAGAAGATTTTTGGAACTATATGGAGCTAGTATAAGTAACTATCCCGTTCTTAGTAATGGGTAATTGGTAGTTGGTAATGGGTCAAAGGTAATAAAAAGTTAGGAGTTAGGAGTAATGAGTATGAGACTTTCCCTCACTCTCTCCCTCTCCTTATCCCCTTGTCTCCCCATCCCCCCATCTCCCCATCTTTTCCCTACGCTCTTGCCAATAAAGGTGCAGCAGCAAGTAAGGTTTTTGTATAAGGATGTTGGGGATTGGAGAAAATTTCTTGTGTTGCTCCGAGTTCGACGATTTTACCACCGTTCATTACGGCGATTCTGTCGCATAAAAATCGAGCTAACCATAAGTCGTGGGTGATGAATAAGTAGGTCAACTCGAATTCTTCTTTTAATTCCAGCATTAAGTCTAAGACTTGTGACTGTACGCTTGCGTCTAACATACTTACTGGTTCGTCGCAAATTACTAATTTAGGACGGGTTATCAAAGCACGAGCAATTGCAACTCTTTGCTGTTGTCCTCCAGATAAGTCTGAGGGATAACGTTGATAGTACATTTCTGATGGGTTTAACCCAACTTTATCGAGCATCCATAATACTTGTTCTTTTGCTGTTCCTGCATCGGCTAAGTTATGGATAATTAAGGGGTCGCTTATGTTTTGTCCCACCGTCATTGTAGGATTTAAGCAAGCGTGGGGGTCTTGGAATATCATCTGCATTTGTCGTCTTTCGGAGCGGACTTGTTTGCGCGACAAACCGGTTAATTCTTTACCCAAAAATTCCACTTTACCGTCGGTAGGACGAATTAATTGCAATATTGTCCGTGATAAAGTGCTTTTTCCGCAACCAGATTCCCCAACTAATCCGAGAATTTCTCCGGAATAAAGTTCTAAGTTGATCCCGTCTACTGCTTTGATTGTTTGTCCTTGTCCTTTAAATATTCTTTCAATAAAGTTTGGCTCAATAGTATAATGCTGCTTTAATTCTTTGATTGCTAGCAATGGTGTGACATTAGATGAGTTATCGTTGAGACTTGTTGATACTTCCGAAAAAGCGGTATCTGCGTTCTCATCTTCAGAAAATGTTTGTATGTGCAATGCTGCTTGTAAAAGCGAGCGAGTATATTCGTGCTGAGGATTTTGAAAGACTTCTTTTGATAAACCCGTTTCTACCATCTTTCCCTGGTACATCACCCCGATGCGATCGCAATATTCTGCGACCATTGCCAAGTCGTGGGATATCAACAGCAGTCCCATATTTTCTTCGGCGCATAATCTGGTTAATTCTTGTAGAATTTGAGCGGAAACCGTCACGTCTAAACTGGTTGTAGGTTCATCTGCAACAATTAATTTAGGATTTAATAATAAAGCTAAAGCAATAGCTACCCGTTGACGCATTCCACCGCTAAATTCGTGGGGGTATTGACTCCATCTTTCGGGGGGAATGTTTACTTTTTGTAGAGTAGCAACAGCTTTCTCTTTTGCTTGTACGTTGGATAACTGGGGTGAATGAGCTTTGAGAGTTTCGAGACAGTGGTTCCCAATAGTCATTAATGGGTCTAAGCGAGTCATGGGGTCTTGGAAGATTAATGCTACTGCCTCCCCGCGAAATTTACGTAGCTGCTCGGCTGTCATATCGAACACAGAGCGTCCTTGGAACATGACTTTTCCTTCTATACGTGTTGATTGGGGCAATAACCGCATCCCAGCACGTCCCAATGTGGATTTACCGCAACCAGATTCTCCTACCAACCCCATCCTTTCACCTGGCTGGAGGATAAAGGAAACGTCATCCACGGCCCAAATATCCTCCTCGGTGCTGCTCTTAGCGTAATTAACGCGGAGGTTTTCAATAGATAATAAAACATCACTCATAATTAGTTATCAATCCTATTAGTTATTTTTAGTTACCAAACTCCTTCGGAGCTAAAGTCGCAAATAATAAGTAGCGAGTAGCAAGTAATATCTATAGCTTCCTACATGGTATAAAGCCTCCTCATTTATAAGGAAAAGATAAAAGATAATTAATTCTTAAATCCTCTGACTTCAGCCTATCGTTGAACTTGCTACTTGAGCGCAAAGCGCAGAACTTGCTACTCCCTACTTACTACTTACTACTTCCTACTTACTACTCCCTACTCCCTTGATTGATTCAAATTTTTTATACCTTACCAGATTCGCTGTTGGTAAGCTTGTTACCTACACTGTTTGATTATGTAAATAATTGACGTGTATTATCAGTTACATATGTGGAATTAAAGTCGAAAATATGGTAGACGCTTCAATAATAGATGAGCTATTGCAATTGTTAGATTGTAAAAAAAACAAAAAATAGCTTTTAAATTAATTCTTTGATTCTAAACTGCCAGAAATAACCGACTGACAACCGATTCATCAGACATAATATTGAATACTTTTATATGAGTATGAGCTATTTGCCAAAATATCAGGGAAGAATGCTAATATTGTCTTGAAAGCTAAACATCACTCTACGAGTAGAAGTGCTGAAAAACATAGCTACCAATAGTAAATTTTTACAATATTTTCCTTTTATAAGAATAAAATGAAGTGTAATAAGTAACTTTTGGTTGTTTTTAGTTAGTTAATATTTATCTTTTAATTTTTGAATTCGTCATCTGCTACTTTATCCATCTTAAGAATGGCATCGCAGTATCCAATCAGGGTTGTCAAACGTTCGCATAGAGCATCTATTCGGTCTTTAATAGTAGAAGCTTGTCGCGCTCCTTGAAAAAACATTATATCTATTTGTAATAACCGTAACTGCTTGCTGATTTCGGTCATATAAGACTGCTCTGCGGGATATTGAGTAGTCAAAGGTACGATATCGGCACGAAAAAAGCTCTGCAAAGATGCTATACCTTGCCGCAGTTCGGAAGCATTGGTTAGATTGGAAGAGATATCGGCATGTAATTGCTGCAATAAGGTTTTAAATTCTCGATATTTCTGCTTGTTGAAACACATGTAATTCTGTTTATTGAGATATTATTGATTTCAATAATTTTATCTCATAGAATAATCTAATTTTTGAAAATTAGTTTTCCCACAACCGCCTCAAGTGAAGTATTGAGGCTCGATTTGCAATTATACTTTTTGAAAATTTTGAACGATTATGATGCGGAACACCTATTCGATAAGAAAAACATTGCTAGTTGAGAATAAACCATTTAAACTAGCAAACCTACCCTGTTCTTCAAAAGCAGCATCGCATAGACAGCAATTTCGTTTGCGTCGTCCATCGAACTTAGACAGTAAACCCCTTTACTCGCACATGAACACCAAAGTTGTGGATTCAGAAATTAATATCCCTCTTCCTAAATGGTTGAGAGATTGCTTGCATCCCACAGAAGCGAGTAATGTCGAAAGTGCCTACAACTATGAGGATAAAAATTTAATTAGCCGTGCTTTTAAGTTTGCTTACAATCTCCATGAAGGACAGATGCGTAAATCTGGAGAACCATACATCTGCCATCCCGTTGCTGTTGCTGGAATACTCAGAGACTTAGGGGGCAGCCCTGTTATGATAGCAGCTGGATTTTTACATGATGTAGTTGAAGATACAGAAATTACTATTGACCAAATAGAAGAACTGTTTGGAGAAGAGGTAAGACGCTTAGTTGAAGGTGTTACAAAGCTTTCTAAAATTAATTTTAAAAGTAAGACAGAATCTCAAGCCGAGAACTTTCGGAGAATGTTTTTGGCTATGGCGCAGGATATTCGCGTCATTGTTGTAAAATTGGCAGACCGCTTGCATAACATGCGGACGCTGCAAGCAATGCCGGAACATAAGCGTCGTCCTAAAGCTTTAGAAACTAGAGAAATATTTGCTCCCTTGGCGAATCGTTTGGGTATTTGGCACCTAAAATGGGAACTGGAAGATTTAGCTTTTAAATATCTCGAAACCGATTCTTACCGTCAAATACAGCAGTTAGTTGCTGATAAACGAACAGCTAGGGAAGAAAGATTAAGCAACGTCACAGAAACTTTGCGCTCTGGTTTGAAACAAGCAGGAATTGAGTGCAAGGATTTATCCGGTCGTCCGAAGCATCTATATAGTATTTATCAAAAGATGCAGCGTCAAAATAAAGAATTTCACGAAATTTTCGATTTAGCGGCGCTGCGGATTATAGTAAATACCAACGAAGAATGCTATCGCGCTTTAGCATTGGTTCACGATTCTTTCCGTCCGATTCCCGGTAGATTTAAAGACTATATTGGACTACCCAAACCAAACCGCTACCAATCGCTGCATACTGGGGTAATTGGTCCTTGGGGTCGTCCGATGGAAGTGCAAATCCGCACCTTGGAAATGCATCGCATAGCTGAATATGGCATAGCAGCCCATTGGATATATAAAGAAACTGGTGGTTCTAATAATGTTCAAATGACCGCAGCCTCGGAGAAATTTACCTGGTTGCGACAGTTACTTGAATGGCAAAATGACCTTAAGGATGCTCAAGAATATTTAGAAAGCATCAAAGACAATTTATTTGAAGACGATATTTATGTTTTTACACCTAAAGGAGATTTAGTTGCTTTAAGCCCGAACTCTACCACAGTAGATTTCGCTTATCGAATTCATACCGAGGTGGGAAATCATTGTGCTGGAGCTAAAGTAAACGGACGAATGGTACCGCTTTCCACACAGCTAGATAACGGCGATATTGTTGAAATCGTTACTCAGAAAAACAGCCATCCTAGTTTAGACTGGTTAAATTTTGTAGCAGGTTCAGCCGCGAAAAATCGTATCAAGCAGTGGTACAAACGTTCGCGTAGAGAAGAAAATATTGCTAGAGGTAGAGAATTATTAGAGAAAGATTTAGGTAAGCCCGGATTTGAAAGTTTACTTAAGTCCGAACCAATGCAAACCGTCGCAGATAAATGTAACTATCATAGCGTTGAAGATTTGCTTGCAGCTTTGGGTTATGGTGAAATCACCTTGAACTTAGTATTAAATCGGTGGAGAGAAGTTGTTAAAGAACAACAACCTATAGATACAGATTTAGATGAAGCTCTTTCCAACCTCCCTACTTCCGCACAAAAAACATTACGAGAAGCAAATGCTCCAACATCCCGCAATAGCGATTCGCCGATAGTTGGTGTTGAAGGGTTGATGTATTATGTTGCGGGTTGCTGTAATCCCATTCCTGGAGAATCAATTATCGGTATAGTAACTCGTGGTAGAGGAATTTCTATTCACCGTCAAGGATGCCAAAACCTGAAAAACACCGGTTGCGAAAGATTAGTACCTGTTAGCTGGAATAATAGCGAAGAAAGTAAGCGTCATCCTCAAAGCTATAGCGTCAACGTGCAAATTGAGGCTTTAGACCGCGTTGGAGTTTTCAAAGATATTTTATCCCGCTTGAGCGACCAAAGAATTAATGTTTCTCATGCTAATGTCAAAACCGCAACCAATCAACCAGCATTAATTGATTTGGGAATAGAAGTATCTGACACAAAACAATTAGAGCAAGTCTTTAATCAAATCAAAAAAATGAGCGATATCCTTAATATTCGTCGTCAAGGACAAGTTGAGGATTAATACTAGAAGAAATAGATTTGATTTTTGATTTTTGACTTTTGATTTTTAATTAAAGATACTAGGGAGCCTCCAAAATATTTTTCAACAATTAGGATGTTCCTTGTTAATTTAACAATCTATCAACTCTATATTTTGAAAAATTCTGCAATCCTAAATCCAAAATATAGCAGTTTTTACTCAGATAAAATACAGGTTAATTCCACCCATTCCCCTTTCCTTGTTAAGGAAAGGGGTTTCCGGAATATGGAGTGAGGTTGCAAGTGTATTGAACTAACTCAACTAAAAACTGATAATACATTGACTACTGACTGGCAGTGTATAAAATGGAGCATACATATATTCTGCTAGGAGTATTACATGAATCCTTATAACTCTATACTAAAAGTAGTTGTTAGTATTATCGTAGCTACAGTCTCCATTTCTTGTAATGCCAGGATTAATAGAAATAACCAGCAATCTTGAGTAGTAATATTTTTAACTGTTAAATTACTGATTCAGAAGAATTAATGTAATATTGTAGTACGCAATTAAGTAAGGTCAAACTAAGAATAGCATCTGGCACATCTTGTAAGATTGAATCTGTCTAATGAAGCGTACACAAGATATAAGTAGGTCGGCGGGAAAATTTACAACTATGTAACGAAAAGTTAAGATGTCGTGTTGGAGTTAAATCTAACACGCTGTGTCTTGTAGTTACCTCTTTCTCCTCTAACTTGAACTCCATCTATTACGGCATAAGCAAGGTCTAGTTCGTCATCAAACATTTGTCCAGAAAGTTCATCTTTCTTGAGATGCTGCCATTCCAATTCAATTGGGTTCATCTCAGAACAATATTTAGGCAAAAAGAAGATATACAAACCTTGACTTTCCCACTTAGACCATAACTGCTGAACTTCCTTGCATCGGTGTATTGGACCGTTGTCCTGTACTACAACTCTCATGCGTCCGCTTGTTTGGGCCTCAGCCGCTTCTTGTTCCATCATATGGATGTAAGAAAAGCGATTAACACCACCAATAACTAAACCATATGCAAAGCTAGCTAGGGGCTGTAAAAGCCCTATAATACTTAATCTACGACCACGACGCTTAGTTTGCTCTAAGCGCTTCTGTTCACCGAGATGGTAATATGTGTAGCTTGGTTCACTCCACATACAGAAACCGGATTCATCTAAATACTTTAAATCTATTTCCCCAGCAGCCGCAGATAGTTCTAACATATCTAGGTCTGCTTGTTTGATTTCTTTGAAGATTGGGTCTTGCTTTTCCTTGTGGCTTTTTCTTGTTCGTTTCCAAATGACCCCCTTTTTTTGAGTACCCGTCTTAACCTATCGGGACTCAACTTTACTTGGCGATCGCCTTCTAATTTTTGGGCTAATTGAAGACTATTGTATGTGCGTGGTTCTTTTTTGAGGCATTCTTCCAGATATATAATATCTTCTTCCTTGTACTTCGTCTTACCTCCCCTGCCGGGTTTATCCCAAAGTCCGCTATATCCTTCTTTCTGCCATTTATGTAAAATGTCTCTTACTGTTTGTGTAGTCCACCCGAAATGATCTGCTATTTTTTCAACATACCAACCATGTGCATTTAATCTAATTACTTCTGCTCGGTCTTTTACTTTGTTTGGTACGTTTGTGGTTCTTAGGTTTAGCAAGTCTTTATCTTGCTCACGAGTCAGAAACACCCTTAAACGAGCGCCCATATTTCAATAACCTCGGTAGATGCATTCTCCGTATTTACTTATCTTTACATACTTTGGTTTTTTCATGCCGACCTACTTATAAGATTTTATGACTTAACCGTTACCACACAAGACCGATGCGCGGGTTTTGGAGTATTTGCGGTTGAAGTGGTTACTGCATGGAGGTTTGGAGACTATTGTACCTTATTTTTTGCTCAGTTTTGGTTGTAGAGGAAATTAACAGTTGAATATTCAGTATACTTAGCCTTTTCTGTTGGTTCGTCTTCTGTTGGTGTTAGTATCCTAAAAAACAAGGGAATAATAAATCCAGAATCAAAATATTTTTCATGAAAGAGTATGAAAGAGACTGTAATTCTATCTGGATTTATTAGTGTTTTAGTAACTTCGGGAATGCTTATACCGGCAATGGCTCAGGTAACTTCTGACGGAACTACCAACACACAAGTCAATATTAACGGCAATAATTTCAATATTCTTAACGGTATTCAAAGAGGTGGTAATTTATTTCACAGCTTTGAAGAGTTTTCCATTCCTACCAGAGGTGCAGCAATTTTCAGAAATTCTACTGATGTAGTTAATATTATAAATCGGGTAACGGGTGGAAATATTTCGTCCGTTGATGGATTGATTAAAGCGAATGGTAATGCAAATTTATTTTTGATTAATCCTGCGGGAATTATGTTTGGAGAAAATGCCCGGTTGAATATCGGTGGTTCGTTTTTGGGAAGTACCGCAGAAAGTATTTTATTTGAAGATGCATTTGAGTTTAGTGCTGTGAAGAATGCACAAAGTGAGTCATTGTTGAGTGTGAGTGTTCCTTTGGGATTGCAGATGGGACAAAATCCAGGAGCGATCGCCGTTCGCTCCAATACCCCCTTACGCACAACTCCCGGACAAACTCTAGCTTTAGTTGGGGGAGATGTAACCTTTACCAAAGGTCGTATTAATGCGCCTTCTGCCCATGTCGAATTGGGCAGTGTGAGCAACGGAATAGTGGGGATTAGTCCCACTTGGCAGTTTGATTATGCTGCCAGTCAACCAAGCCACAGCGTTAACCTCACTCAAGGTTCGCAGATTGTTACCAAAGGGGCAAATGGTGGAGGCAATGTCCGAATTTTTGGCGAAAATCTTTTTGTGACTACAGGCTCCACAATTGATACCTCCAGTATTTCTAGCCAAGCAGGTGGAAATATTAATGTTCAGACCAAGAAAGAAATCCTGATCGATCAGAGAGATGGGACAAGAGGGACAGGACTGCTGGCGGAAGTCAAAAGTAATGCCAGTGGTCAAGGCAGAAATATTACCCTCCAAACCCAGAACTTACGTATGCTGAATGGCGGATTCCTTTCAGTAAATACATCTGGCAATGCCAATGCTGGGAATTTAAACATAACTGCCGACACTATTCTGGTAGACACCGGAACTTCTAACGTAGCCGCATTGTTACGGGCAAATGTAAATCCAACGGCGCAGGGGAATGGTGGTGAGATCAACATCAAAACTAATCAATTACAACTGTTGAATGGCGCTCAAGTAGTTGCCAATACCAACGGAATTGGCAACGGTGGCAAAATCAATGTGATTGCAAACGATATCAAAGTCGATGGAGTAAAAAATAATATAACGTCTAATGGAACAATCAATACTATAGGAGGTGGATTTCTGGCTCGTGGTGATATAAAAGCAACGGGTAACGCAGGAGATATTACGCTTCAAACGGAGCAGCTCAAATTACTCAATGGCGGGCGAATCATCACGACGAGCGAAGGGAGAGGAAATGCCGGTAACGCAAGCATTACCGCAGGCTCTGTAGTTTTAGATTCAGGAACTTCTAGGATGCAAAGTGTAATCAAGTCAACTATTACACAGAATTCTGGTGGTAGTAATGGAGGAAATATTCGGATTCAGGCTGATAGTGTCCGTCTTTTGAACGGTAGTAACATTAATGTCAGTACTTCCGCAAAGGGAAAAGCTGGGAGCATTACAATTGTTGCGAATGATGTTGAACTGGCAGGAAAAAATGTTTCCGGTCAATTTTCTAGTGCAATTTTGGGCAGGATAAACGTCTTTGGCATTGGAGAAGGCGCTGATATCAACCTTGAGGTGGGTCGCTTACGTATTCTCGATGGGGCGCGCATTAATGTGGGAACTGAAGGAATTGGCGATGCCGGAAATCTCAATATTACAGCTCAAGTAGTTGAAATCGACCAACAAACTTCAACTCGCGCAACCGGATTGTTTAGCGAAGTGGTCGGTTCTCGAAGCAGTCTAAGACCGAGTAAAGGTGGAGAATTAAAATTGCGTACCCAAAGTCTCAGTTTAGCCAATGGTGGGAAAATTTCTGCGTTGACAGCAGGCAATGGGGATGCAGGCAATATAAATATCACAGCAGATCAAACTCTCCTGCAAACGGGAAGTACTATTTCCAATGAAACGTTTGGAGCCTGGAATGCTGGTAACTTAAATTTGTTTACAAGAAAGCTTGACTTAGATAATCGCAGTACCATCACCTCTGCCAGCTATGGTTTAGGTAGTGCTGGAAACCTAAATCTTCAGGCCCAAGATACCACTCTGTTGAATGCTTCCCAAATTACCACCCGCAGCGCCAGTACAGGTGATGGTGGCATCGTCAAATTGACGGGTGACTCGCTGATTCTCCGCAATGGCTCCTCTATTAATGCCTCCACTGCCTCTGAGAACGGTGGTAACATCAACTTGAATTTACAATCTGATTTGATTTTACGAAACAACAGTTTCATTTCTACAGAAGCAAAAGGAAAAGGAAACGGCGGCAATATCACCGTTAACTCTCCCGTCATCGCTGGCTTAGAAAACAGCGATATCATTGCCAATGCATTTGAGGGGAATGGCGGTAATATAAACATTACGACTCAAGGTATATTCGGTTTAGAATTTCGTAACGAATTAACCGAAGAAAGTGATATCACAGCTAGTTCCCAATTTGGTGTTAGCGGTACGCTAGAAATCAACAACTTGAGTATTGACACCAGTTCTGGTTTAGTAGAATTGCCTGTAGCATTAACAGATTCATCTCAGCAAATTGCGGAAGGATGCTCTAGTAATACTGGCAGCAGTTTTGTTGCGACTGGAAAAGGTGGAATACCGAATAATCCCAGCCAGAATTTAAATATAAACCGTACTTGGTCAGATATTCGTGATTTATCGACATATCGTCAAGGTACGAGTGATTCTGAAGTTGTGGAAATCTCAAATAAACCAGCGATTATAGAAGCTAGTGGTTTTATACGTAATGAAAATGGAGAAGTTGAACTTGTTGCTCTTGAAAATACGCCTTTTACAACAAAGAAAGTAGCCAAGTGTAGCTCCACAAACACGTAATAACAATGAGCCGCACCACAGAATTAACAGCTTTTTCCTCCATCAGCCAGCATAACCGCTGCTGGATTGTCACGGTGAGAAGCATCACACCCAAACTATTGGACTTTGGACAAAAAAGGTTATTCGCGAGTATCGCTAGCGAATAAAATACGCTGACATGATTTCGACATCTGGAGTTTGAAATTGGGTCATCAGCCCTAGGTGAGTTTGATAACTACAAAACCACCTATTACCTATTACCCATTACCAATCTCTCATTCCCTCAATCATTTACCGATACCGTTTTATCCCGATTGCGAACACTTAAAAAACCAGCAGCAGTGATAAATATAGCCCCAATAAATGAGTTAATATCCCATAATTCCTTCCAGAATAACCAGCCAATTAAAGCACCGAATATAACCGAAGAATAAGAAAAAATTCCGACTTGAGAAGCAGGTGCAGATGCATAACCGCGAGTTGTGAGCAATTGAACTATAGTACTGCTAATACCTACACCTATTAACAGCAACCATTCCCCAGATGTAGGAGTTTTCCAAGCCCAAGTTAAAGGTATAACTGATATTAAACTAGCAATAATCGCGAAATATAAAACTGTACGTACTGCTGGTTCCGTAGCTGACAGCTTACGTATAGTTACCATAGAAACCGAAGCTACAGCACTGCTAAATAAACCTACTAACATTATCCAATCGAAATCAGTACCTGGCTCCAAAATCAAGAATACACCACAAAAACCGATGGCGATCGCCAGACGAGCCATAACTGAAATTCTTTCTTTCAACCAAGTAAAAGCAACTAAAGGAATAAATATTGGAATAGTTGATTTAAGCAACATTGCATTCGCTAATTCGAGATTACTTAAAACGAAAAATAAAGAATACATGGCTGTTACACCGCAAAACCCCCTTACTAAATGTAAATGCAGCTTTTGGGTATGTATAATAGCCGTACCTTCGCGAACAAAAATCGGCATCAAAGTTAATAAACCAAAAGCATTTCTAAAGAAAACAATCATTTCATTTGGTAAACCATCTGATGCCAACCTAATGATTACTCCATTCATAGTTAACACCAACTCCGCAGCAAGAATAAATATTGCTCCACGAATAATACTTTGTTTATAACCCATTAAATAATTAGTAAAGGTTGAAGGTTAGAGGTCAAAGGTCAAAGGTCAAAGGTTGGAGTTTAGAGGTTAAAAGTTAGAGGTCAAAGCTTAAATAATTTAATTCCTAACTCCTAACTCCTAACTCCTAACTCTCTATCCCCAATACCCAATCTCGCAATAAAGCATTTAACTTAGTTGGTACTTCATCATGGGGACAATGACCCGCTCGTAAATAATGTTCTGTTAATTGTGGATAATATTGGCGAAATTTCTGAGAGCGTTCTTTTGCATTCATCCAAGGGTCTGCTTCTCCCCACAACAGTAACAATGGACAAGTCAATTGCTGTAAAAGTACATCGACTTTTTCACCTTGGGGAGTACTAAATACAGAACAAAATACGTCAAAAGCACCTTTATCACCAGATGGACGACGAATTTCTTCTATTAACTGGTCTGTAATTGCACTTTTATCTAAATAGACTTTTTCTAAAGTTTGACGAATAACCCAAGGTTGGCGAATATATTGAAATAAAATAAATTGAGCTAAAGGTTGTTTAAAAATTAACTTGGCAAAATCGCCTAATAATTTTTGCAGCTTTTCATTCAATGGAGGCTCAATTTCCGATTGTAATGCTTCTGGTTCCGTCGTGGGCTGGTCTTGGCTGAAGGGACCCGCACTATTAAGCAATACCAAACCTGCAACTGATTCGGGACACTGTGCTGCTACACATAAACTTGCATAACCACCGAGAGAATTACCTGCCAACACAGCTTTATCGCCAATCACTTCAGCAATAAAATCATTTAATTGGTCGCGCCATAAATCCCCACCATACTGTATTTTAGGCTTTTGGGAACGTCCAAATCCTAGTAAGTCAATAGCGTAAATTTCAAAATGGCTTTGAAGTTCGGCGATATTTTTTCTCCAGTGGTCGGTAGAAGCGCCGAAACCATGTACTAATAATAAAGGCGGACGTTGAGAATGTTTTTCTCCCGCTTTGACATAGTAAACATTATGTCCGCGCCATTGCCAATATTTACCAGGAATTGGAGTTGTAGAGGTAACTGTAGCTAACTGCATTTTTTAAGATTTGTTAAGCATATTCTAATTATTGTAAAGCAGGTAGCAAAAAATGTTCTCTTCCCAGGGATATTGAATTTATTTAAATTAAATTATTGTTTCATCACGTTAATTTTGAAGGATTCGTTTTTCTCCAACCGTTGGGAGACGTAGCACTGCTACGTCTCTACAAATCATTAGAATAAAACGCAAGATTCAATAAAATATTTTTCCCTATTCCCGTTCCCTACTCCCTATTTAACCTGAGTTCGGGGTATTTTTTTGTTAGTAAAATCGTAAAAAATATTGGGTAATCGATGAAGGGAAAATTGAATTTGCTCTCTCGTTTACTATTTATAGCAATATTTTTACTCTCTACTTGCTACTTTTTACTTGCTACTTGCTACTTTTTTATGGTGAATCTCTTAACCCGAACTGACGTTATTTATTAAAATCCCCCGATTTACCACCACTCTTACTGACTAAATGTATTGATTCGATTTGAATAGATTTTTCCAACGCTTTCGCCATATCGTATAAAGTAAGTGCAGCAACAGAAACCGCAGTTAAAGCTTCCATTTCCACCCCAGTTTCAGCTTTAGTTTTCACCGTTGCTTGAATTTCATAACCTGGTAATTCAGATAAGGGGATTATTTGCACGTTAATTTTTTGTAACGGTAAAGGATGACATAAAGGAATTAAATTTGCTGTTTGTTTTGCAGCCATGATTCCAGCAATCCGCGCTGTTGATAAGACATCACCTTTCGGAGCATTTCCTGATTGAATTGCAGTAAAAGTTTCTAGCTTCATCCGCACTCGGCCCGAAGCTACAGCTTGTCTAACAGTAGATGCTTTGGCTGATACATCCACCATCTGGGCTTCTCCGCTCTTGTCCAAATGAGTTAAACCCTCTTGAGGTCTTGAATTGAGTGAATTTTGAAAATTTTCTTGTGTCATTTGGCAAACATATGTTAATATTATTGAGTTGCAAGGGCGTGTAGCTCAGTGGACTAGAGCACGTGGCTACGGACCACGGTGTCAGGGGTTCAAATCCCTTCTCGCCCGTTTTGAATTTTAAGCAATAAGAGGTAAGAGTAAAAGGTTAAGAGTTTTAACTTTTTACTCTTATTTTTTATTAGTGTATCTCGTTAATAAAAGCTTTAAACAGCAACTAATGTAGAGACGTAGCACTGCTACGTCTCCTAACGTTAAGAAGAAAACGAACCACTTTTAACTGTTCACTGTTCCCCAGCCATAATTCCGCGACCCGACAAAGCTGCATATACTAAGTTGGATTTTCGCATATCACCTTCTAACCAGGTAATTCCGGGAAATTGCTGTAGTTGTGGGTTGCTAATTCGCTTCCATGTTCTACCCATATTTTTTGAAACATACATTGCATTTTTCTTTGCACCACCTACACGTCCAAATATATAAACGCTAGGATTTTTATCCGAGGAACCTTTACCAAAAGTCACGAATTCACAGGTATCTACTGATGCAATCGGTTTAAAATTTTGACCTCCGTCGGTTGAACGATACAGTTTATTTCCTTCTACATCTTCGGGGTTGCGAGCAAAGCTCATCCATACATCACCCTGTTTTGTGGGGTTCGGAACTATAGCAGGACGAACCATCCATGTAGGTAGCTTTGATGCTCCTTTTTTCCAATTTGCTCCACCATCCTTGCTATAAAAGAATGTCCAGCCATTGTAATAGTAAAAAGTCTGACCTTTGGGGTCTTGACGGTCGGCTGCTAAGATATATGAGCTTAAGTATGGATTGATGCTATTAGCCCAGGATTTTGGTAGTGCATCGTAGTGAGTATCTTTATCGCTGTTGGGGTCAAAAGGTTCTGGTTTGGGGTCATGGTCTAAGTTATGCGCTAGCTTCCAAGTTTTCCCACCGTCTTTAGTGTAGTGAGTGTAAGGTCCCCAAGTAGGTGCCCAAACCATATTTTTCGGATTGGTTGGTGACATAGCTATTTGACCACCCATCGCAATAGTTTTCTGTCGCTTAGACTTGGATTTACTCCACATATTTTCAGTCGGTACGGACTCGAAAGCTTGCCAAGTCTTACCGTTATCCTGAGTAAAGCCATGTATGGGATAGTACCCCTGCCATTGATGAAAACCTACAAAAGCTGCATTTTTCGGTTTCTTGTAAGCGTAATCCATACCCGTTGCTGCTGCGACATGGGGAAAGGGTACGGGATATTTTTTCCATTCGGGGTTCGCCCATTTAAAATAAGGACTGACATCAATATTTGCTGGATTAATTTTTTCGTTGGGTACTTTGTGACGATTGACATGACGAAAACCAATCATGTCCTGTACACCACTGATTAAATCTGCTCCTCCCTGAGATTTGGGAACAGGTGGAACTCGCAAAATATTCGGGTCGAGTTCCTCTAAATTATTCATCACCCATTTAAAGTTCGGCTGTTTTGCGGTTACGTTGTCGGTACAAGCTACACCCCAACCGTTTGTCCACCATACTTGTTTGGGGTTACCTGGATCAAAAACAACTACCGATGCACCAGTCCCAGAATAAGATTGATAGTATTTGGGAGCGGATGGATTTACTTTATCTTTAGGATTATTTGCATCATAAGCACCCATGTACATGGTTTGCTTATCCCAAGTTCTACCACCATTCTTAGAACGGTAAAGATACTTGTCGGAAATCGATATTACCTGATTGGGATTATTCCCCTGTACTGCTACAGCTGAATAAACCCTTTTAGTACTGTCTGGAGTTATATCATTCCATTTTTCGTTTTTATATTTACGAACTCCACCAGACTTTTTACCACCATTTTCGGGTTTAGTTCCAAAGCTAACGTACAGCGTACCATCGGAAGCAACCGTTCCGCGTAAGGGGTCTTTCCCTCCTCCTATATTACGCCATGTTTGACCGGCATTTTTACTCTGCCATACTCCTTTCCCATGAACTCCAACGTATATTATTTTTGTCGCTTGATTGGCTTTTGCTGAATTTTTATCGAAAGCGACGAAGGTAAATCCCGGTAAATCTTTGTTCTCTTTACCGTCGGACTTATTGTATTGTGGTAAGCTTTTTGCAGCCGGTAATCCACTGCTAACTTTGACCCATTCTTGGTTTCCGTTCTTTCTCCACAGTCCATCTCGTCGAGAAGCAAAGTAAATTATTTCGCTTTTATTAGGGTCTACTGCTAACCGTTCTCCAGTATCCGAACGGTATTTTTGATTGGCTCCTAGAAAGATATCTTTTTTACCTAAGCCTGTCGATTTCCAAGTATTTCCTCTGTTGTCAGAAACAAATACTTCACCTGAATATTTATACTTCTTTCTTTCATGCTCCGTGATAATTGAACTTCCATGTTTTACTGCTGCATAAACGCGATTAGGCTTCTGAGGGTCAACAGTGATACTTTCGACACCTATACCACCACCAGAAAAACTAGTATCAAACATATCCATTAGAGGTAGCCACTTATTATTTTTGCGGTCGAAGCGATAAGCACCTCCAACATCCGTGCGAACGTATACATCATAGGGTTTTACGGATGCGACTGACATTCCCGTAACGTAACCCATACCCTGAATATTAACGTTGCTCCATTTAAATGATTGCGAGTTGCTAGCGGTCGCGGATATTACGTTGAAGTTATTCCAAATTAAGAGGGTTACTACTGTTGATATCAGAAGTAGGAAAAAACTTAATTTGCGTAGTAGATGCGTGAAATGTAATTCTTTGCGGAGGATATTCATTGTTGGGAAACCGCAGATAAACAGCAAAATTTGTTTCTATGTCTTTCTTCTCATTGTTTATGTTCCTTTTTTGGAAGAAAAATCAACATGCAATCAAAAGCAAAGCATAAAAAAATAAATTGTCTGTGTTTATATAACTACAAACCCGCTTTAAAATTCAATTCTTCATCGGAACTTTATAAATTAGTTTTGGTTGAAGAATAAATGTGAATGGGGAAGAGGTGAAGCAAAAGTACTCATCAAAATAAAGTTGCGTTTTAAATAACCCAGTCTCACATTATATATTACTTACTGAGTGACCAGAATCACATTTTTTTGTAGTTATCATACTTGTTTGTCAAAAAGCATTTACTTACTATTAATGATATTTCAAGAAATAAGTAGTAAATTACAGAATGGATAAAAGCTACATCCCGTATTTCTTTAAAGGTCATAAAATTGGAGTACTTTGTGAAAATAAATCTGGTCTAATTATATTAGAAGATATTTTTCAAATACTTTATCCTAATAATTGGCAAGAACAATTAGATATTAAACTTAAATTAATTGAGCCAGAAGTAAATATTAAAACAGAAAAATATGAAAATGTTCAAGTATATACGCTTTGTGAAACAGAGCTAAGAGATATTTATGCCTATTTTGATGATGCACCTGACTACAATTTATTTGAAGAATTAAGCATATGGTTAGAAAATGAACTTTATTATTTCCTTGAAATAGAAGAACCAAAATTAGGAACTATTATACCAAAACTAAATCATTGGAATAAAGAAATTGAGAAATTATTTAGAGAGTTCCCGAATGACAAAATATTTGATGAATTAAATATCAAAAAATGGTTAAAAGAAAAATATAAAATTGAAATTAAGCTTTTTCTTAATATTATTAGTAAGCAAATTGATAATGAATTAGCTTCAACTTATCGTTCAACAACAGGTAACTTACCTCGCAAAATTGGAAATGTAAATTATTACAGATATTTAGACTTTGTTCTTATAACTCCTAAAGCTGACGAGCTTTTGAAAGGTTCTGACTTTTCATGGCTAAAAGAATCTTTACGAAATAGTAAAAATAACAAAAAAAAGAATGGCTATTACCAGTCTGTATCAAAATACATACCTGATGTAAAAAGAATGCTTGAAGATAATAAAAGTATTGATGAAATAGTTAAGATTGCAGAAGTAAAAATATTTAATAAAAACCTAGATAGTAATGAAAAATTACTAATAAAAATGATTCTTATATTCATACAAAATGGAGAATTATAATGACAACTATAGCTAGAAATATTGAAAAGATAATGTTAGAGAATGGTTTGAGCAAAGTAAAGATTCATCAAGACAATAGCGAATGCATTGTAATTCAGGGAAATTTAGACAATACCTATGCTCTCACATTCAAAAATATAGATAATAAAAAATATAACGATATCAAAGAACACGAACATTATGTTGTTTTAAAAAATAAAGAGAATCAACGGACTATCACAATATGGAAGCAAGTAAATATTCAAAACTTTAAATCATTGATTGAAAGTGCAAAAATCTATGCTGGTATTAACGCTTCTGGGACGATAGAAATACCAAATGGGCTAACTATAAATTCTGATAAAACTAAAAAATATCATCGCAGTTTAATTGTACCTATTACTTTAACTATTGGAGTGATTATATGTGGTACCACTGGTATTTTTCTCGGAAATACAATCAGAAAAATTTGTTTTCAAAGTGAAGCAGGACAGGTTGAAATTCAAGAAAATAATTAACGCTCATGAGCAGCAATATAATATAAAGTAGTTTCTTTAATGTTACGTCAATCAACCACAACTGAGATGAACGTTACAAAGCATCACTTCCTAAAACCACGCAGCAATAAGCATTCAGCCGTTAAACAATTTACGTAAACTTACTTTTATCTTCAAAACTACCGAAACAAACGCGAAACCGAACAAGTAAAATTTGGCAGCAACGGTGAAGTTAACTCATCAGAACTGAGTAGAGTTGCAACCAATTTAAGTTGAGCTTTATCACGTCTGTAAACTTCAACTTGCTGCAATCTCCAATCCAAAATCCAATATTCTTGCACTCCTCTAAAACCGTATAATTTTAACTTCGCTTCTCGGTCACGACGTTGGTTTTCAACTCCCTCAGAAAGCACTTCAACAGCTAAATCTGGCGCTCCGGTTAAGTGTCCAGCGTCGTCAATCAAAGCGGGGAGACGCTCTTTACTTACCCAAACCACATCAGGAATTACATTATCAGCATCAGTAAAAATAACTCCGGGAGTAGGAATCGCTTGTCCCGACTGGTTCTGTTCCGACCAATTATTAAGGACGGTGAAAACAGAACCGATGACTCTTTGATGTTTCCAATGCGGTATCTTAGTTACGAATAATTCCCCGTCAATTATTTCGTAGCGATTACCGTTATCGGGTAGTAATTCAATATCCGCTGTTGTCCAACGTACTCTATCTTCAATGCTTTGGCTCATGGGTTTTCAACTCCCGCAATACCAGTATTTTAACAAAGGGTTCTAAATGGGTAAGTAAAATTATTTGCGTCATTGCGAGCGAAGCGAAGCAATCGCAGTGGTTGAGATTGCTTCGCTTCGCTCGCAATGACATATTATTAGCGATTTATCGGACATAACACAACCCACAAAAAAAGAGGTCGTCTCTGACCTCTTCAAAACTCCCTAAATAAATTATTTCGGTTTATTTATGGTTTATTTTTAATTAATCTTAATATCTACTTTAAGCCGGTATTCATACCTTGCTTGCCGGTAGCTAATTCCACCTTAACAATTTGTCCGCCCATTTTTTGAATGCGTTGCTGTTCGCGGAACCAGTTTTCGTAAGGAACTAGTTTGGTGAAATAGGTATTTTGTAATTCGCGTTGAGTACGAATTCTTGTTTGGCTGGGAACGCAAGCAGTAACTTTAAACATCCGCATGGGATTTAATCTCCTAATGGTAGTAACTGAGAGTTTTTTTATTGGTGGAATTTCAGAAATAGCTAAATTCTGAATTTCTTTATTATTTATTTCAAAAAAAGCAAATCTTTATTTGATTGTTGCGAGGCTGGAAATCAATCATCAATACCAGACAGCTAACACATATGTCTTCAAGTTTGAACCAAATTTAGAAAAAATAAGCAATCAGACTTTCTAGCACTCAAAATTGATTCCCAGACCTTCATCATTAGTAGTACTTCAACAAATTCAATATCCGAATAAAGTACTTCTAAAAATGCTACTAGCTTAAGCCAGAGCAAATATAGTCGAAGTATACGCCCATTTCTTTACCAGCATCGGGACCAACCAAGCTAGCGGTTACTTCTTTCATAGACTGGATAGCTTGTACGGTAGCACCAACAGGTACGCCCAAAGAATTATAGGTTTCTTTCAAGCCGTTCAATACGCGCTCATCCAAGATGGAAGGGTCGCCAGCCAACATAGCGTAGGTGGAGTAACGTAGGTAGTAGTCCAAGTCGCGGATACAAGCAGCATAGCGACGAGTGGTGTACATGTTACCACCGGGACGGGTGATATCAGAGTACAACAAGGACTTAGCAACAGCTTCCTTAACGATTGCAGCAGCGTTAGCAGCAATGGTGGTAGCAGCACGTACTCTCAATTCACCAGTCTGGAAATAGCCTTTTAGCTTTTCCATAGCACCGGTATCGAGGTACTTACCTTGAACGTCCGAAGAATTAATGACAGAAGTAATTGCGTCTTGCATTTTATTATTTCCTTATTTCCAACTGTTTTACAAGGAGATGTTATAGGGTTTCGATAATTCGCCCTACTGCATCGCACCTACTAAATAGTCAAAGTAAGATCCAGCTTCGCCAGAGTCTTCAGCAGACATCATACCGGTAGCAACGTTCTTCATAGCGCGAACGCCTTCAGCAACTGCGTCGATAGGAGTTCCCAATGACTTGTACATTTCACGAACGCCTACGATACCAATTTCTTCGATGGGTGTTACATCACCAGCAACGATTCCATAGGTAACTAGACGTAGATAGTAATCCATGTCGCGTAAGCAGGTAGCAGTCATTTCTTGACCGTAAGCATTACCACCAGGAGATACAACGTCAGGACGCTTTTGGAACAACTGGTCGCCAGCTTGCTTAACGATGCGCTCGCGATTTTCGGTTAGCATTTGAGCAATCCGCAAACGCTTCTCGCCACCGGTAACAAAACCTTTGATTCTATCTAATTCGCCAGGGCTGAGGTAACGTGCCTCTGCATCAGCATTAACAATGGACTTTGTAACGATACTCATGAAAGGATTCCTCCAATACGAAATGAAACAATCGCTTATTTCAAAATGGTGCTTTATAAAATCGAGAATTGAGTTCTGTTACTTCGGAACATAAACTACATTCCGAGCCTGTTTGAATAAACACCAGTACCAAAAGCAGGAAACTCAATTATCTACAGAAAACATTCTCCGATATTTCGTTGAGTATTTATAACTCTTTTTAACAGTTCGTAACATTTATTTTCATGTTCGGCTGTTTTTGGTAGTTGGTAATTGGTAATTGGGCATTGGGAATTGGAGAGAGGGGGTAGAGGGGGAGGAGGGGGTAGACATGATTTCTAACTCCTAACTCCTCACTCCTAACTCTTCACCTTTAACCTTTAACCTTTAACCTTTGACCTTTGACCTAAATTACCTATCGCCATAACGTCCGGTGAGTACGGCAGGGCTGAGGCTAGACCACGATTGTTTCACTAAGTCGGCTGCGGCTTTGACGCTTCCGATGTAGTTTCCTGCTGGTAAGGATGGGAAGCGTGGGTAAGGTACTACGTCTTCACCGAAGAATCTGGAATACTCTTCGCTACCTACCATTGTTTCTACAGCAGCTTTTAAACCACCGTCAGCTAGCAGTTTGTTGTACTGACGAATTTCGGCTTGGGTAGCTGGTGCGCGTCCTAAGATGTGACGGAATAGGAATTCAATCACTTTGGTGTTGGGATACGGTGTGTAGAAACGCTTGCGGTAAACTTCGGAGCTAGCTAAAGAACGGATGTGTTCCCTAACGGAAATTTCACCGTTTCTCAACTTACTATCCAAGTCGGTACGACGGAAGTATGAAGGAATTTGACCGCTAAATACATCCATAACCTGAACGTAAATTGCATCAATTACCTGCTGCTTCTCGGCTTGGTTAGCCATAGTAGTCATGCGGAAAATCTTCGCTGGTTTGCGACGGGTTGTTCCCACACCTACTTCTACTGACTGTCCTCTACCATCGTTGAAGGAGCGTCCCAACTGAATGAACAATGGTTTGCTCTTGTCGATTTCACGAGCCTTAGCCGCCATATCTGCGATTGCTTTACCCATCATCGGCATTTGAGCAACCTGCATCTTGGATTTCACCGGCTCGAAACTAGGAACAACAATGTCCTTGGTTTGCTTGGTGAGTCGGTTGTACAAGGTTTGGCTGTTGGGGAAGTTCGCAGCCGGTAAGGTTTGGTAGAGGTTGTAAGGTACGGTGTCCTCACCAAATTCTCGGGTGTAATCCTCGCTGTTAACCATCGCGCCTATGAAAGCACGCAAACCTTGAGTTGCTAGTATTTGGTTATACTTACGCAATTCTTTTTGGTCTAAAGGTGCGCGTCCCAGGAAGTGCTTGGTTCCTAGCTCGATTACTTTGGTGTTGGGATAAGGGGTGTAGAACTCTTTGAGGTATAGACTAGAACAACCTAATCCTTCGATGAATTCTTTGACGCTAATTTCACCATTACCCAATTTGCTTTCTAAGTTCTTGAATTCGCTAGAAGAAGTAATGTATGGTGCAATATCGCGCTCGAAAATTTGACGGTAAGCAGCGTTGATGAGACTTTCTACAGCTACTTTATTCTTGGTATTTGCTACCAACTTAAAGATTTTACGCTGTTCGCGCTGCTTGCTTACACCTTGGTTGATTCGAGATTGAATATCTGGCTCGGTACGTTTTTGTTCGACCGTACCAAGTTCGACAAACATTGGTTTTTCTTCTTTCTGAACTTGGGTACCAACATCTTCGCGGATGCTTCCGGTACGCAATTGACGTAAAGCCACACCTTGAGGAGTCAAATAACGCTCGTAAGGAACGGTATCTTCACCAAAAGCCTCGACGTATTCGGGGCTATCAATAAAAGTGTCAACTAATGCGTAGAAGCCTTTCTTAGCACAAATATCGAAGTACTTGTTGTTTTCCTGACGACCGTAGGTAGGACGACCCAACAAGCGACGGTGCATATATTCTACGGCTTTACAAACGTAGAGCGATGTCCAATACATTTTGCGGAATAAATCCGACTTCGCTAACATGCGGATAAATTCGCGAACCGAAATCTCACCGTTTTCTAATTTGATTTCCGCAACTTTTAGACGCTGACCTTCGTAAACGTCGCGACCAAAGACTTGTAAATAAGCAGCTTTGATAACAGCTTGAGTACTACTTTCAGAATACTTAACGCTAGCACCTTTACCAGTTCCACTGCTTAAAGTGCTGGGAACTTGGTCTAAGCGGAATACTTTCGCACCCAAAGTGCCGGGGAATGCACCGCGCGCTTTAGGGTTGCTGTTTTGGTTGTTAATTCCTGGTCCTTGGTGAATCAAGATACGCTTTGTATCTTTACTGAAAGGTGCGGGACTGCTGCTAGGATTTCTAGTTTCCTTGGGAAAGATTGCGCCGAATTGAATTTCCAAGGGGTCATTACCGGAACCGTAAACGTGCTGGTCGGGTAAAGGTTGATTGTAAGCAGCGAAAGTTGTAATAAACTGCGGAACCTTGCGGAAAGGAGCGCTGTATCTTAATAAGTCTTGCTGAGGACCCCAGTTACGACATTCTTGAGCTTCTTGTCCCAAACCTCTGAGGTATGGTACGGTTTCTTCTCCAAAATAATCGGCGTATTCGTTAGAATCAACCAAAGCATCAATTAAAGCTGCTTGGCCACCTCTGGAGATAATATCAAAGTATTTTTGTACTTCCTCGCGGCTAGAAGGTCCCCGTCCCAAAAAGTGACGGAAAGCTAATTCTAGAGCGCGACTATTAATAAAAGGTTCATAAAATTGTTTGCGATATAAAGGAGACTTGCCCAAACGACGGACAAATTCTTTCATCGAAATATCGCCATTTTTTACCTGAGATTCCAGGTAAGATATCGACTGAGAATAAGCACGAGTAATATCGCGCTCAAAAATTTGTCGATAAGCACCTTTGACGACCATTTCCTTTTCCATAGCCGACAAACCAGGTTTCATCACAAATTTGGGTCTTCTTTCAGCCGCATTGTAATAAATTTGTGGTAGTTGTAAACCTTGTTGGTCGCCACTTGGTCGCTGACGCTTTTTAGTTGAAGGGGTAGCTGCTTTGAATTCGTTAACCAAAACATCCATGTACTGAGTCACAATGTCTGTGGCTTCAGGGTCTTTGCGGAAATAAGAAATTGAAGCAATTCTGATTTCTTGCAAAGCCACAATTGTTGCTTCACCAGAACAAGCTCTTTCAATAATTTCGCGCAATCCCCGCACGTTCACGGAAATAATGTTAGGGTCGCCAGCTACGATAGCGTAAGTAGCGTAACGTAAGAACCAAGATAAATCCCGCAAGCTCTTGGACATATTGCTAGGACCGTAACGAGAAACGTTAATCGGTCTAAATCCAGGAGGAGTGGGGCCGCTAGGAGAAGAATTAAAAATGGAACGTAAATTTTCTAAGAATCCACCTTTTGATTCCACATAGGTGACGGTTCCCAATTCCATTTGTCTCCGCATATCCGGAGTTTCTTCACCAGTTGCCATAGCCATAGCCATTTCTGGTTCTGGTTCTCTGGGTTTTTCCAAGAAAGACATCGGGGAACCACCGACGAAAATTCGGTTCGCAGCCCGAGAAACAATAATTTCGGAATTGTCAGTCAAAGTCTGAGCAATATCCAAACGCTTCTGACCCGAAGCGAAATAACTATTTAATTCCTTTAATTCACCATTACCCAAAAAACGGTCTTGCTGTTCCGCTTGAATAATAGTTGATAAAGCTAGAGTTTGATATAGTTGCGGACGTGCAACCGAACTTCCACCACTTGCCTTAACACTCATGTGATTTCTTAAACTCCTATCTGATATAAGCGCGTGTGCGTATATTGGATTGCCTTTAGGCTTCAAGGAGCGGTGTGTTTTTACGTTAACCGTGTTGCCTTCAAGACTGCCAAAAAATTAACCCACTAGCTTTTAGATTAGAATGTTTTGAGTTCTATCGGGGTGTTTGTTAAGAAGTATGTCGAAATCCCATTAATTATGAATTGGGTATGGGGGATTGGGGATTGGGCATGGGAAATTAAAAACTGTAGTGTTTGTGACGCTTAAAAATTCATGCTGCGGTCTAATAACGTATGTTACAGCGTCACGTACAAATAGGAAATTTTAAGTTAAATCAGATATTGCCCAACAGAAAATATTTAACTAATGGCAATAAAATCCATTCTTTCAATGTCTTCGGGGTCGAATCCGATAACTCTCAAAACCTTTTTGTGACCAGCACCGTTGTGATTTCTACCTCCCCAAGTAGGAATATAAGCGTCTAAGCTTTTAATAAAATCATTTACAAATTTGAATTCGTCTGTATCTATCTCGGGTTCGTCGTCAAAATAATCATCATCATCCCGCTCATGTTGGGGAATTTCATCAATACTTATATGACGAAGTTGAGAACGAAAATAAAAATCATTGGTTACAATTACACATTCATTATCTTCTGCTGGTTTTTCATTTTTTTTACTGAAATCGGAATTGCAGCAGTAACTAAATTCTTCGACAAGTTCGCCAGAATCGAAGACGCTATATCCAACAGCACCAAAGGTATCGTTACAACCGAAATCAATTGCTTTTGTTTTTAATAATTTTGAAGTATCTTTGGCATTTTGTTCATTAATTGGATTTTGCCATTGCTGCTTTATAAGTTCAACATTTAAATTATTAAAATCGTATAAAACGGTAAGATTTTGGCCGCGAATAGCTGTCCAACTATGACCGGGAAACTGAAAGACAATAAAACAAATATCTGTTATTTCGATTTCTTTTTCAAAGACATCTTTTTGCCAAATATTTGCGTTCCATATTTGATAAAGTGCTTCTGATACTTCCTCAACAGATGCTTTGACAATTACGGAATGGTCGTTTAATTCAATGGTATCAATACCGCGCCATTGAGAAACGGGTATTTCATGATAATTTCTTGCACCAGCGTCTTTTAGTAGTTTAATTATTTCAGGATTACTATGATATTGCGCTCTTGTAAAAGCTGTATATTCATAGTCAGTATGTATATTTACATCGGCTCCTGCTTCAATAAGAATCCGTACAATTTCAGTGTTTTCTCTCATTACGGCTTCCATTAAAGGTGTATTATCAATATTTTTATCTGGTAAATTTATATCGGCACCAGCTTTAATTAAAGTTTGGGCTATATTGATATGATTTTTCTTTACTGCTGCAATTAAAGCTGTATTTCCTGTTGGACTATAACCATTAATATCAACACCAGCTTTGATTAAATTTTTGACTTTAACGAGATTTCCTACTTCTGCTGCTTTGACTAAATCATTAATACCTAAACCTTGCTGTGAAGCTCCTGCAATTCGCAGCATTTGAGCAATATTTACTCGTCCGGTTATTTCAATATTGCTGAGAATATTACCTAGTTGTTCTAACTTTTTTAATTTATCTTCAAAACTATCTGTGGATTCTGATGAAATTTCTTCTAATTCTTCTAAATCGGGTATTGGTTCGGTAATATCATTTGACTCACATAAAGAAGCATACATTAAAGCAGTATGACCGTTATTATCTTTAGCATCAATGTCAGCACCAGCTAAAATCAATTCTCCCGCAACTTCAGCATTCCCAAATCCAGCAGCAATAATTAAAGGGGTTTGTCCTTCTGCATCTTTAGCATTAATATCGGCTCCTTTTTCAATTAATATTCGAGCAATTTCACCACTAGCTCTATAAGCAGCTTGCATTAAAGCAGTAGATTGATTTCCATTTCTAAGATTAACTTCCGCACCAGCTTCTAATAGAAATTCGACAATTTCTTCATGACAACGTTCCGTTGCACGACATAAGCCACTATCACCATCCAATAGATAATTAACATCAACACCGATACCAATAAAAGATTTGACTATCTTAATATGCCCACGAATTATTGCTGAGAAGAAAGCATTGTAAAAGTGTTTATTCTTTTCTTTTTCTGCGTAATTACCAGCTTGTAAAAGTAAATCAACTATTTCAGTAAAACCATTATACGCAGCTAATTCCAAAGGCTCCGACAAGCCGTTATCAACTATCGCACCCGCTTCAATTAATATTTTTGCTATTTTTAATTCACCTTTTTCCGCAGCGATTTCTAAAGGTGTATAACCGCTTTCCTTATGTACTTGATTTATGTCGGCTCCGTTAGTAATAAAATTTCTGACTCCTGCAATATCATCTGTTTGAATTATTTCGTAAATGCTTCTAGAATTTGATTCGGATTCATTGTTGCTACTGATAGACATTTTTTTACAACCCCAATTACATAAATAATATTCCGATAAATAAGTTGTATATTGGGATTAAAAGCATTGTCATGATTGGCTTTGAGGTTATTTTACTAAATGGCGATCGCAATCTTAATTTATTTGCTTTAAACGGATATTTAATGTATCAATATTTATATTATAGTTGACTCAAAACGGTTGTTTTACGTAAGCATTATCAATAAAAACCGGAACGCAACCGCTAACATTAATTTCCGCAGCTAATTCAACATCCGATTCAAAACCCCTTGCAATCAATTCTTTTCCCGAACTGCATTTTTTCAAAGTATTTAATAAATCATTTCTAAAACTATTAAATACAGCAACAGCAGTTTCAGCTTCCGGTGATAAACTTCCATTTAAATAATTCAGAATTGCTCCAGCACCAATTAAATCTTCCAAACTAGGACGTAAAGAAGCATCCTCCCATTTTTCACCCGCAGGAATTACAGCAATTTTAGAACCACGCTTTTGAGCAAATCTGGCTATAGCTTCACAGTTTCGCAAACAACCGGCTAAAGTTGCTTTATTTCTGGTAAGCAAGGTTAAAGAAGAACCGTTTGGTGAAGGTAAAACAAGTTTGGTTCCGGTAGTAATTTTAGTTAAAGATTGAGGAGAAAGAGAATAACCAGTAGTAGAAGTTCGTTTTGTTGCTAATTCTGCTTTGATAGATTTTGCATAATCAAGCGCTGAACTGTATTTCCACTGATACGGAAAAATAATAGCGCCGTTATTAGTAGCAATTTCGACCGCAGTAGAAAAAGATAAAACATCAACTATTATCATCACATCACTGATGGGAGCGAGTTGATTGATTCCTTGGTGTCCCCATTCGCAGCGTAAATCGAATTCTGATTGATTGAAAATCATATTACATTAATCGGCCATACCTTAGAAGGGTAAAGCTATACAGCTATAGACTAAAAATCCGAATTCTTTATAGTCCATGTAGGTGGACTTTGTAATTGTAGCCCCAGACTTCCAGTCTGAGGGTGATTTAGTTCTGTTTTTACAATTTTTTTCACCCCCACTGAATCCATTTCGACTTTTGCTCTGTATATAGATAAAGCTCGATTGACATGGATATCAAAATGAAGAACTTCTTTACTCAAACTAAAACTATCAAAGCTCTAACTCTAGTAGCTACTGCGGGTATTATGGCTACCTTAGCAGCTTGTAGCAGTCCAGCTGATAACGATAGCGCTAGTGTTAATGAACCACAAACAGAAGAAGTTACCGCTGCGTCATCATCGGCTAATCAAGCGTTAGCGCAACAGTTACAGGGTAAACCGGTGGTTGTGGATATTTATGCAGATTGGTGTGCTGGATGTAAGAAAATTAAACCTACTTTAGAAGCTTTGAAGAAGGAGTACGGTGATACAGCTAATTTTGTAGTTTTTGATGTTACTGATAAATCTACAACTGAAGCTGCTGAAGCTAAAGCTAAGGAGTTAGGTTTAGAAGATGTATTTGCTAAATATAAAGCTAAAACCGCTACCGTTGCTGTAATGAATCCGACAAATGGTGAAGTAGTTGAACTATTTCAAAAAAATCAAAATAAAGCTGATTATGTTGCAGCTTTGGATACAACTAATAAACAGATAAATAATTAATTTTTTAATTCCAATAAATCTTCTTTTTTAAATCCAATTTGGCATCTAGTTTGTATATAAAATGAACCGATAATCAAATAGATGCCAAATGAAAAATAAATTTATCGCAACATTAACAACTCTACTAATTGCTAATACTTATTTTGTAAATTCTGAATCGGTATTAGCTAATAAAGTTCTAATTAATAGACAAATCACAACTCCTATAATCACTAGGTCTGTTGCTGATGATAATGACTTTAGAATTGAACTGACTGCTGGGACTCTACCTATCAAAGACCTAGCAATTATTCTTCCTCAACAGATGACTAGTTTAGAGAATATAAGGATTAAAAATAATTCAGGTCAAGATATTAAAGCTGAAATCCAGAAGAATAAAGACCAAGTTTTAGTTACTTTCTCAGAACCTGTAGAGCCTGGAAATACTTTGAAAATAAGATTTACAGAAATTGATACTGAATCAATCAAGGGTGACACGTTACTTTATCAATTAAGCGTTCAGCAGGAAGGTTTACTTCAAAGAATTCCTATTGGTACAGCTAGAATTGACGTTCCTGATGCCAGTTGAAATCATTCGCTGATTTGATTTAAAGACGTTGCACTGTGCACGCCGTCTCTACATTATTATTCCTTATAATCTAAAATTTATGAAAAATAAATTAAAATCAAACAATCTCTATTTATTAGCTTTTCTTTGCTTGGGAACTTTCATTATCATTGTCTTTGGAAGTCATTTTCAAAACTTGTACTACAATCTAGAAGATTTAGTCAGACAATTAGAAGCTCCCTATCATAAATGGGTAAAAAGCCAAAATTCAGCTAGTCCTATTCTCCTAATTCCTATTGCTTTTATTGGTGGTTTAATCGCTAGTATTTCCCCTTGTATCTTATCTTTGCTTCCCGTTAATCTCAGCTACATAGGAACCCTAAATATAGAATCTCGAAAAGATGCATTTTTAAAAGCCAGTTTTTTTGTTTTGGGAGCGGTAAGTATATTTAGCTTATTCGGATTATTTGCATCTTTTGCTTCATCTGTAATGGTGGATTTTCGCGGATATATTAATGTTGCTGTTGGTGCAATTATTCTGCTGATGGGATTGAGTTTTGCGGGAATATTTCATTTACCTTTACCAAAAAAACAGGTACGCATTCCCGTTCCAGGTCCGTTCGGTGCTGGTTTAACCTTTGCTCTGGTAACATCTCCTTGTGCTTCTCCAGTACTTTTTGCGGTACTAGCTACTGCTGCTGCTAGTGGTTCTCAGGTTCTGAGTACGGTAACAATGATAAGTTACGCTCTCGGATACACAGCAGTAATATTTTTTGCCAGCTTATTTACGGGATTGGTAAAACAAAGGCAGGTATTGTTGACGAAATCTCAATGGATTATTCGCTTAGGAAGCGGTGCATTGATTCTAGCAGGTGGCTTTTATTTAGTTACGGGCATTAAATGGTTTTTCTGATATGAATGTAGCAACACATACGCAAAAACCAAGTAGGTTGGGATCTGAGTCCGATATGAGTTCATCAAACCAGACAGAAGCAGAATTATTCCAAGCATTGCAATCGGGAGATTTATCGGCTTTAGGTGCTATTTATGACCGCTATGGCGAGGCTGTATACCGTTTGGCTCTACGAATACTAAAGGATACAAGCGAAGCTGAGGACTTAACGCAAGAAATTTTTCTGGCATTTTGGCGCAGTTCTAAATATGACCCCAATCGAGGAAAAATGATTGTCTATTTACTGACAATGACTAGAAGTAGAGCAATTAATCGTTTGAACCAAAAATCTAGTCAACAAAAGCTTTTACAAAGATGTCAGCGCAGTATTCCAACTCATAGTGAAAGTAATTTGATGGAAAAGGTTTCCTTGGGAGAAGTTTCTCAGCTTATTAGTAAAGCTTTAGAGGAAATACCAGAAAACCAGCAGCAAGTTTTAAAAATGGCTTATTACGAAGGATTGAGCCAATCAGAAATTACAGAACAACTAAATATACCTTTGGGAACAGTAAAAACCCGTACCCGGCAAGGACTTTTAAAACTCAGAAAATTATTAAAGGATTTAGTAGATTAATTATGGAACCTCTCGAACTACCTCCAAACTGGGAAGCTTTGATAACAGGTTATGTTTTGAGCGATTTAACCCCAGAAGAAGCAGCTTTAGTTAAACAATATTTAGAAACTTATCCAGAATTAGCATGTGAAGTCGAAAGCTTACAAGCAACTTTAGCGCTGTTTCCCCTATCATTACCCGAAACCAAACCACCCGAAAAATTGCGATCGCAAATTCTCGAAGCAGCTGAAAAAGACTTATCAAGCGCTGTCGAAACCCAACAAACTCCTGTCCCCTTCTCTCCCCATCTCCCCATCTCCCCATCTCCCAATCTCCCCCTCTCTTCTTCTCCCAAACCCTGGCTAAAAATAGCTGGAATAGCAGCATTAGGAATAATCGCGAGTTTGGGATTTTTTAATTACCGATTAAACCAAAAACTAGCAAAAGTAGAAACAGATTTATCAAACTACCGTTTACAAGCTCAATTATCTCAGACACAGCAAGAATTATCTCGCTATGAGGAAGCTTTATCTGTATTAAAACAGCCTAATAATCGTTTATTAGCACTCAAAAGCATTACTCCCGATATATCATCTTCCGGTAGTTTAGTAATTGCACCAAATTCAGAAGCTGCTATTTTAACTTTAAAAAAGCTACCTAACTTACCAGAAGATAAAGTATATCGCTTATGGGCTTTTGTTGATGGGAAAAAAGTCAAATGCGCGAAATTTAATCCCGATTCTCAAGGTAAAGTCTTACAAAAAATTCCCTTACAAAAATGGGGAAGTACTACCGAAGTTTTTGTCACAATCGAACCCAAAGATGGTTTTGAGTTGCCAGTAGGAGAAACAGTTATGAAAGGTTCGACAGCGATTTGAAAAAAAGCAAACGCGAAAAAGATTCAAACTATTATTAACCCAACTGGGATTGCAAATCCTAGTCTAATTGTAGAAGTCCTATAAATCTTACATCTCGCACCAGTTGCAGAAACCCGGTTTCTTTCTAATTTCACAACAAGATAATAATACTTTTATGAATTATTCTGGGTTTCTTTGGGCTTCTTGAGAATGATGCAATATATCAGATAAAGAGGAGTGGTAAATATCTAATCCTTTTTTTTATCTTTTCTGATTTAGTGAGAGTTTCTATAATTTATTAACTACAACTATTTTTGAAAATTTATTAGACGTTTTTAGTTCTATTTATATGGCTTTTTGCAGCAGTGTGATAAACCCGGTTTCTTTTTGACTTCGTAACGAGATATTCATGCTTTCACGATTAGAAACTGGGTTTATTTGAACTTGTAACGAAAACAAACAACTTCTTAATTCAATTCCTATTCCCTATTCCTTAACTTGCTTAAGTTAACTTTACTCTAGATACAATCTAAGATAATATGCGGGGAAAGTTTTTTAACTAATATTTTTCTATAATGAATGATTCTTCTCCACCAATAACTGTTACTTCTCAGAGAGAACAATTAAACTTCAAAACTAAAATAGCCTATGGTGCTGGAGAGTTAGGAGGAGCAATCCCAAATAATATTTTGGTATTTTTCGTACTGTATTTCTTTACCAATGTTGCCGGACTAAATGCAGGTTTGGCTGGTACCTTGATATTAGTTGGAAAAGCTTGGGATTCAATCAATGACCCTTTAATTGGTTGGTTAAGCGATAAAACTCGCTCTCATTTGGGCAGACGTTATCCTTGGATGTTGATTGGAGCAATTCCTCTTGCAATATCTTTTTGCTTACTTTGGTTTACTCCACCAATTGCAAATCAATGGCTAAAATTTGCTTACTATAATATTGTTTTCATTATTTATTATGCAGCCGTAAGTTCGGTATGGGTTCCTTACTCTACATTAGGAGCAGAACTAACTACAACTTACAACGAACGTACTAATATAACTGGTTTTAGGTCTGCTTTTGCATTGGGTGGTAGTATATTCGCTTTAATTTTAGCCCAAGTAATTTTAGGTATTTTTAAAGCTCCTCAAAGCTATTTGTACATGGCTGGTATTGCGAGCTTAATCTCATTTTTAGCGGTTTACTTTTGCGTTTGGGGAACTTATAAACGCTACAAAATTATTCAAAATCAACGCGAACAAATTAAACGCGAGCCACCACAACCACTTATAAAACAAGTCAAAATAGTTTTAAGTAATAAACCATTTCTTTGTGTAATGGGAATTTATCTTTGTTCTTGGTTGGGAACCCAGGTAACGGCAGCAGTATTGCCTTACTTCGTTGTAGACTGGATGCAATTACCAAAAACGCACTTTACCCAAATGGCTTTAGCAATCCAAGGAACAGCATTAATATTAATGCCTTTCTGGAGCATGTTAGGACAAAAAATTGGTAAAAAAGCTATTTACTGTATGGGTATTCCCGGAACAATCATTGCTCAAGCGGGATTTTTCTTTCTACAACCGGGACAAACTACATTAATGTATATCTTGTCAGTTATGGCAGGAATTGGTATTTCAGTTGCCTATATTACGCCTTGGGCGATGTTACCAGATGTAGTAGATTTAGATGAATTAAATACCGGACAACGTAGAGAAGGAATTTTTTACGGATTCATCGTACAAACGCAAAAATTATGTGTTGCGGTAGCGATATTTTTAGTCGGTAAAATATTGGATTCATCGGGATTAATACCAGCAGTAGGAAATCAAGCACCACCCGTACAGCCAGATTCAGTACTATGGGCAATTCGCTTAATAATTGGTCCCATAGCAACCTTAATTTTAATTATCGGTTTTGTTATAGCCTATATTTATCCTATTACTAAAACCAAGCATGAAGAAATTGTTTTAAAAATAAAAGAAAGAAGGCAATAGTTAATAGGTAATTGGGCATTGAATTATTATCTTGTAAGTTGCGTTACGAACTTCGTTATAACGCACCATTATAAAAATTTATTATTAAATATATGTCTTATATATTTTCACCAATGAACGAAGAAAGCGCTAGAAAAATATTAAATTGGCGCTATGATAAATCGTTAGATTTTTATAATCCTAATCCTTCTGAAATTGAAGAAACCCTACAAGATTTTTTAAATCCTGAAAATAGTTACTACAGTATTTTTAATAATCGCAATCAACTTATTGCTTATTGTTGCTTTGGTGCAGATGCAAGAGTTAAAGGTGGTAATTACGATATTGAAGCTTTAGATATTGGATTCGGTATCAGTCCAAATTTAAGCAGACGAGGAATTACTTTTCGGATAATTAATGCTGTATATGATTTCGCAAAAAGTCATTTTTCAGCAACTTTGTTTCGCGTCACCGTAGCTGAATTTAACCAGCAAGCACTAAGACTATATGAAAAAGCTGGTTTCAAACAAGTTCAGAAATTTCAACGAGAGCAAGATAGTACGTATTTTTTAGTCTTGACTTTAAATATTGCTTGATAATTGTTAATTGAAAATTGATTTATATAGTTTTATGGCAATCGTAGGGTGCGTTACGGCTTTAGTCTAACGCACCGAAAGTCTTATAGGATGGTGCGTTACGCTCCGCGATAACACACCCTTGTTAATTGAAAATTGATTCACATTCCTCCTCTAGAACGAATAATTTGTCCCGTAATCCATTGTGCTTGAGCGGAAGCAAGAAATAACACAGTTTTTGCAGCATCTTCTGGTATCCCGACTCTTCCAAAAGGTGCCTCATTCTCAAGTTTCGAGCGGAATTCATCGCTCATCCAACCCGTATCTGTTGCACCTGGATCTACAGCATTAACGGTAATATTTTTACTAGCAAGACTTGCACTTAAACTTATCGTAAGTGCTTCTATCGCACCTTTTGTAATCGCGTAAGGTAAACTTTCTGGCATGGGTGCTAAAGTTTGTCCGGAAGTAAGGTTAATAATTCTTCCTCCTTCCCTTCCATCATGACGTTTAGCAAATTCTGCACATAATAACGTTGTACCGCGAACGTTTACAGCGTAATGAGTATCAAGCAGCTCGGGTGATAAAGCATAAATATCTGCTTGTTGGTCATGGGCTGCATTATTAATTAAAATGTCTACTTTTCCTAAAGTTTTTTCTATCTCATCAAATAATTTTTCAGGAGTTTCAATTTTAGCTAAATTTGCTTCAATTCCCGATGCATTGACTCCTTGTAATTTCAGCGATTCAATAATTTCTTCTACTTCAGTTGACTTACTACCCCAAGACATTAGTTCGTCAAAAGGTCGATAATAAGTAGTGAATACATTTGCACCTGATGCGGCTAAATAACGCGAAATAGCCGCACCAATTCCGATACTCCGGCTAACGCCAGTTACTAAAGCAACTTTCCCTGATAAACCGTAATCTACCATCAATTTTATTCTTCTTTATTAACAGAATTAAATTCGCTAACTTTTGTTGATTTATCTTCCTCATCCACAACTTTATAATCGCTCAATTTAAACAGAGTAGCAGCCCAACGTTCGTTCGGATAAATTTCTTTAACATCTCCACTAAAACGAATCATTAAACCATCTTTCTTAAATTCATCAGATAAATTACAAGGAGCAAATCTGCCATTATCTTTACTAACAATGATATAAAGCCTATCGTGAATCTTTCTTATTTTACCAACTTGATTTTTAACAGTATCTACAGTTTTTCTACTATCAAAAGCACATTTAGAATCTTTCTTTACTTTCTTACCAATCAATCCCAATTTTCTTAACTCTTGACGAGTTGTTTTATCCCAAGGACGTACCGAACCAAAAGCACCATCATAGACAGCATTCCAAGGTTGAGAACCTTTATTTTCCGCAAAAAATATAAAATTACCTCCTGGTTTTTGAATAAAATTATCGCAGGAAGTAAGATTAAATCCTTTTAGATTTACAAGCTTCGGTCCAGAACCTTTTAAATATCGTTTAACTCTAATTACAATGGTGTCTCTTTTAACTCTTCTAACAACTCCCTGAAAAACAATCGGAGTTTTATCTACTCTTTGAGCAATAGTTGCTGGTTTGCTACCAGGTCCTGGTCTACAAGCATGAGCAGGTTGCATCGGACTTAAAATTAAAGCTATAGAAATTGGTAAACTTAATCCGATAATTCCTAACAAGTATAGGGAAGCAGATTTTAATTTAGACATAAAAAATAATCAATTTATGGGTATGTGAAAATTAACATCAAAAGGTTATTTCACGATTAATAAGACTTAATAAATTATCCTCAAGTTCCTATCGTACAATGATTTTAGAGTTAATTTAAAAAAACTGCATCTAAAGATAGATGTAAACATTTTGTGTTCAAGTTTGTAGTTGCGCCGTCTTCGCCAATTTTCAACTACCTATTAATCTAAAAAAACTAGAACGAATATTTTCCAAAAAGCTATAAAACATGGTAGGAAACATTGATATAGTATTTCCCAAAATTATGGATACAAACCTAAATTTATGGAGACGTAGCACTGCTACGTCTCTACATCAAATAAAAAACTAGTTAAATCCAAAATCCAAAATCCCATGTCCGATACACAACAAGTAAGCAAAGCAGTAGCCAGTCTCTACAATACTTATCCTTTCCCCCCAGAACCGTTACTCGACGAACCACCACCGGGCTACAATTGGCGCTGGAATTGGTTGGCTGCTTATAATTTCTGTACCGGTAGAAAGCCGCAAAAACAAGACGTTCGCATTCTTGATGCTGGTTGCGGAACGGGTGTAGGAACGGAATATTTAGTTCATTTGAATCCCCAAGCAAGCGTAGTCGGAATTGATTTAAGCGAAGGTGCGCTAAATGTCGCGAAAGAAAGGTGTCAGCGTTCAGGTGCAAATCGTGCTGAATTTCATCACCTAAGTTTATTTGATGTAGAACAATTACCCGGTGAATTTGATTTAATTAATTGCGTCGGAGTTTTACATCACACATCCGAACCGATTCGCGGTATTCAAGCTTTAGCCAAAAAATTAGCCCCCGGTGGTTTGATGCATATCTTTGTATATGCTGAATTGGGTCGCTTTGAAGTTACTTTAACGCAAAAGGCTATTTCCTTACTTCAAGGTGAAAAACGCGGTGATTATCGCGATGGTGTGAGTATCGGTAGACAGTTGTTTAATTCACTTCCAGAAAATAACCGTCTAGTCAAACGAGAAAAAGAAAGATGGGCTTTAGAAAACCAGCGCGATGAAAATTTCGCCGATATGTACGTACATCCCCAAGAAATTGATTATAATATCGAGACTTTATTTGAATTAATCGACGCTTCCGGTTTAGATTTTGTCGGTTTTTCCAATCCCGGTTACTGGAATTTAGAAAGACTTTTAGCTGCTTCACCTGAATTAATAGAACGAGCCGAAAAGCTGGGAGAAAGAGAGCGTTACCGATTAATAGAATTATTAGACCCAGATAACATTACTCATTACGAATTTTTTCTGAGTCGTCCACCTTTAGACACAGCCGATTGGACAAATGAAAACGATATTCTCGCCGCAACTCCAGAATTAAATCCCTGTATAGATGGATTTCCAGCTTCAAGTATTTTCAATTACGATTACCAATTAATTAGATTATCGGAAGACGAAATTGAGTTCATGAAAGCCTGTAAAGGAAACTCAACAGTAAAAGAAATTTTAAATACAGTTCAACTCGATTTAGAGAAAGTCAAAGAACTTCAAAAGCAACAGTTGATAATGCTTACTTAAGGTTAAAGGTCAAAGTTAGGAGTTAGGAGTTAGGAGTTAGGAGTTAGGAGTTAGGAGTTAGGAGTTAGGAGTAGTGCGAGCATCTTGCTCGCTATTTATCCCCAGAGAGCAAGATGCTCGCACTCCTTATCCCCTTGTCTCCCCATCTCCCCAACTCCCCATCTCCCCATCTCCCCATCTCCCCATCTCCCCATCTCCCATTACCCATTAACAATCCCAGACTGTTCCGAGTTAACAGTTAAACCTTGACCAAATGCTAATATCGCTCATGACAATCTGGTGAATCCGGGGATAAAATCCTGGATAAGCGTTTTTCTGCAAGCTATCGTCTTCTCTCCAAGAATGTCGAATCGGATAGCTTCTGTTAAACATATTAATCTCTGTTTGTCATCCGTGTAGTTCAGTATTTCTTTCTACGATTTTTCTACGCCAAGGTTGTTTATGCTTTTAAATGTGTCGAAAAATTAATGAAAACAGTTAGTTGAGTGATGGTCTATGGTAACAAGAAGTTAATTGTTTTTTTCTAAAGTAATGTTACCCAACCGTGATATGATTCAACTGACTGGATTTGCAGTCAACATCAAACTTCTGTACTGGTTTCAAGTCTCGTGAGCTTGTCAGATAATACGATTGAATCCGCGCCTTCGACAATAGAAAATGCTCAAGCTGGTTTTGAGGACGCAGAGCCAGATGGTTCCATGCAGGATTTCTATAAACTCTACCAAGAGTTGTTAGTTATTACCCTTGCTTTAACGGGAATTATTTTTGTCTCTGTTTGGATATTTTATTCCTTAAACATTGCTCTAAATTATTTAATTGGAGGATGTGCGGGTTTAGTTTATCTCAGGATGTTGGCAAAAGATGTTGAGCGTTTGGGTAGAGAAAAGCAAAAGTTGAGTAAGACTCGATTAGCTTTATTAGTGTTGTTGATTTTGCTAGCAGGAAAGTGGAATCAATTGGAAGTATTGCCTATATTTCTGGGCTTTTTAACCTACAAAGCAACGCTAATAATCTATGTAATTCGTACAACGGCATTCAGTTCTAACTAGCATACAACTGGGTAACTATAAACGTTCTTCTCCAGTTAATATGGTCGAAACATAAGTTAAGTCGAGAAAATGGTAAATTTTCTAAACGTTTTCAATTCTGTGACTCTTGCAGAATTGGAAGTAGGAAAGCATCTGTACTGGCAAATTGGTAACTTAAAGTTACACGGACAAGTGTTTCTAACCTCTTGGTTTGTAATTGCCGTGCTAGTAATTGTTTCCCTTTTGGCAAGCAGTAATATTAAGCGGATTCCGAGCGGTATACAGAATTTAATGGAGTATGCCCTCGAATTTATTCGGGATTTGGCTAAAAACCAGATTGGCGAAAAAGAATATCGCCCCTGGGTGCCATTCGTAGGCACTTTGTTTTTATTCATTTTTGTGTCAAATTGGTCTGGGGCACTTGTTCCTTTCAAGTTGATAGAGTTACCTGAAGGCGAATTAACTGCTCCTACTAGTGACATCAATACAACTATTGCCTTAGCATTGTTGACATCATTAGCGTATTTTTACGCTGGGTTCAGCAAGAAGGGTTTAGGTTATTTTGGCAACTACGTACAGCCTGTATCATTCATGTTGCCCTTCAAGATAATTGAAGACTTCACAAAGCCTCTTTCCCTCAGTTTCCGTTTATTCGGAAATATTTTGGCAGATGAACTAGTTGTGGGAGTATTAGTCTTACTGGTACCTTTGTTTGTGCCACTACCTGTAATGGCTTTGGGACTATTTACCAGCGCTATTCAGGCACTAATTTTTGCTACCTTGGCGGCTGCTTACATCGGTGAAGCGTTAGAAGACCACCACGGTGAAGAACATTGAGGGCATAAAAAACCCTCATATCAAGCGATTAGTTGTTAATAGTTAAAGTCAGTTAGTTATTCAAGCAACTAACCCTTCGGGTATCTCCCTCCGGGAGACGCTGCGCTAACGCAGTCGCACTCTGCGAGAAAGCTGAGCCGCACGCTCCGCGTGAACGCTTACATGGGGGAAACCCCCAAGACCGCGCTGTCTCACAACTAACAACTAACACCTTTCAAATTGAAAACCAATTCTATTTAATTAAACCAAGGAAAATTATCATGGACCCATTAGTTTCTGCTGCTTCCGTACTAGCTGCTGCTCTAGCTGTTGGTTTAGCTGCTATCGGACCTGGAATCGGTCAAGGTAACGCTGCTGGACAAGCTGTAGAAGGTATTGCTCGTCAGCCTGAAGCAGAAGGTAAAATTCGCGGTACCTTGCTATTAAGTTTGGCATTCATGGAAGCACTAACCATCTACGGTCTAGTTGTATCCTTGGTACTATTGTTTGCTAACCCTTTCTCATAGTTTAAGTACTGAGTACTGGCAACAAGTTAGGAGTTAGGAGTTAAGAGTGAGGAGTTAGGAGCGAGGAGTTAAGAGTTGAAAGTTAAAACTAAAGAATTTTGTTTTAGTTAATAACCCATAACTCTTAGTTTTCAATTCATAACTCGTAACTCATAACTCATAACTCATAACTTTTTTAGCGGTTTTCAGGCTCGGAACTAAGATTAATTACTGGAGCAAACAATAATGATTCACTGGACAACTTTATTAGCTGTAGAAGAAGTTGCCAAAGAAGGTGGTTTATTTGATATAGACGCGACTTTACCTTTGATGGCAATTCAGTTTCTACTTCTAGCTCTAATTCTGAACGCTATTTTTTACAAGCCTTTGGGTAAAGCGATTGATGAGCGGAACGAGTTTATCCGTAACAATCAATTGGAATCAAAAGAGCGCTTGACGAAAGTTGAAAAATTAGCGCAGCAATACGAAGATGAATTAGCAGGAGCAAGAAGAGAAGCGCAAAAAGTAATTGCTGATGCTCAAGCGGAAGCCGATAAAATTGCTTCTGAAAAAGTAGCAGCGGCGCAACAAGAAGCCCAAGCAGAAAGAGAAAAAGCATCTCAAGAAATCGAGCAGCAAAAACAAGAGGCTTATGCTTCTTTAGAAAAAGAAGTCGATGGTCTTTCTCGCCAAATATTAGAAAAGCTTTTAGGAGCGGATTTAGCAGCACAACGCTAACAAACTATAGCTTGCATAGTGCGGAAAGTTTGTAAGATTGTTCGGCTCGAATTCAGTAATTGCTACTCTGTAATTCGTAATTATTACCCCATATGCAAGTACAGGGTCAATTGAATTTTGGATTTTATATTTGGGATTGTTCTTTCTTTTCAATAGATATTTGAGCAGTTTGAAATTGAAAATTGTTCTCTTTCTAGAAAAGTAATTGGGCAATTTTATATTTTATCCAACCCTTATCTAACGCCCTACTTAAAATAAAAATCAATTAATTACGAATTATAAAAAAGTAAATTACTACTAGTTATTTGGTTATAGAGAGATTTAAATTTATAGATGCTTGAATGATAAGCATCACATTATTTTATGCTGAAGGCAGCGCAGTAGTGGATGAGATAACAACATGGGGACATTCTTTATATTGATGGCGGAAGCCAGCGCCGTCGGAAGTGAGTTAGTTGAGGAAGCAGGTCACGAAGGTTTTGGTTTTAATACCAATGTCTTAGATACTAACTTAATTAACCTGGCAATTATTATCGTAGTACTGTTCGTTTTTGGACGGAAAGCTCTAGGTAGTACTCTAAAAGAACGTCGCGAGAAGATTGAAGCCGCGATAAAAGCTGCTGAAAAACGTACTCAAGATGCACAAACTGCTTTAGCCGACCAGCAAAAGAAATTGGCTCAAGCTCAAGCAGAAGCTCAAAGAATCAGGCAAGCAGCACAAGAGAATGCTGGTAAAGCAAAAGAATCCATACTCGCGCAAGCTGCTGTTGATGTGGAAAGAATGAAGCAGACAGCAGCAGCTGATTTGAATACAGAAAGAGATAAAGCTATTAGCCAACTGCGACAGCGCGTAGTCGCTCAGGCTTTAGAGAAAGTAGAGTCGCAACTCCGTGGTGGAATTGCCGACGATGCTCAGCATACATTAGTTGACCGTAGCATCGCGCAATTAGGGAGTTAATCATGGCAAATAACACAGCAACCGCAGCAGTATCACGTCCTTACGCTGAAGCGCTTATGTCTATAGCGCAGTCAAATAACGTTGCAGATAAATTTGACTCTGATGTACGTTCTTTACTGAACTTAATCAAAGAAAGCCAACCCCTGCAAAACTTTTTTGCCAATCCGTTTATTAGCGGTGAAGACAAAAAAGGTGTTATTAGCAAGATACTTACCGACGAAACTAACGCAATTTTTCGCAACTTCTTAATGTTGTTAGTAGATAGACGGCGAATTACATTAGTAGAAGATATAGCTCAAGAATATTTGGCGAAGTTGCGAGAGCTAAATCAAACAGTATTAGCGGAAGTGATTTCTGCCGTTCCCCTCACCGACGAACAGCAGCAAACCATCAAAGAAAAAGTTAAATCAATGACTGATGCTCGCGAAGTCGAGTTAGACAGTACTATTGATAGCGACATCATTGGTGGCGTAATTATCAAAGTCGGTTCTCAGGTAGTTGATTCAAGTTTAAGGGGTCAGTTACGACGCTTATCTTTGAGCCTGAAAGGGTAAATAAAGTTAGGAGTTAGGAGTGAGGAGTTAAGAATTAAAAGTTAGGAGTGAGGAATTAGGGATTTAATTAAGAGTTTGGGTCAAACTGGTAAAACAGAAAAATTTATAACTCATAATTCATAACTCATAATTCATAACTCATAACTAAGAATTTATAACTCATAGCTCGTAACTCATAACTCATAACTCGCATTTCTTTTTGTATTGTAAGAAAGAAGATAAAAAAAATGGCAATTAGCATTAGACCAGACGAAATTAGTAATATTATCCAACAGCAAATCGAGCAATACGACCAGCAGGTCAAAGTTGCTAACGTTGGTACAGTATTACAGGTAGGTGACGGTATTGCTCGTATCTATGGCTTGGAAAAAGCTATGGCTGGCGAGTTGTTGGAATTTGAAGACGGTACCGCAGGTGTTGCTCTTAACTTAGAAGAAGACAACGTTGGTGCAGTATTAATGGGTGACGGTCGCCAAATTCAGGAAGGAAGTACCGTTACAGCTACTGGTAAAATTGCTCAAGTACCCGTTGGCGAAGCCATGATTGGCAGAGTTGTCAATGCTTTGGGTGAAGCAATCGACGGTAAAGGTGACATCAACACTTCTGAAGGTCGCTTGATTGAATCGATGGCTCCCGGTATTATCGCTCGTCGTTCCGTACACGAACCAATGCAAACCGGAATTACCGCTATTGACGCGATGATTCCCGTAGGAAGAGGACAGCGAGAATTAATTATTGGTGACAGACAAACTGGTAAGACAGCAATTGCAATTGACACCATTATTAACCAAAAGTCCGAAGACGTAGTTTGCGTTTACGTAGCTATCGGTCAGAAAGCTTCTACCGTTGCTAACGTCGTACAAACTTTACAAGATAACGGCGCGATGGACTATACCATCGTAGTTGCAGCTAGTGCTTCCGAACCAGCACCTCTACAGTGGTTGGCTCCTTATTCCGGTGCTGCTCTTGCTGAATACTTTATGTATAAAGGCAAAGCAACCTTAATTATTTACGACGATTTGACCAAGCAAGCACAAGCTTACCGTCAAATGTCCTTGTTACTACGCCGTCCACCCGGTCGTGAAGCATATCCTGGAGACGTATTTTACCTCCACTCCCGCTTATTGGAACGTGCTGCAAAACTCAGCGACGACCTGGGAGCAGGCAGCATGACCGCGTTACCAATCATTGAAACCCAAGCCGGTGACGTATCTGCTTACATTCCTACCAACGTAATTTCGATTACCGATGGTCAGATATTCTTATCTTCCGACTTATTCAACGCTGGTATTCGTCCCGCAATTAACCCAGGTATTTCCGTATCCCGCGTGGGTTCCGCCGCTCAAACCAAAGCAATGAAAAAAGTTGCTGGTAAATTGAAGTTGGAATTAGCACAATTCGACGAACTACAAGCATTCTCGCAGTTTGCATCCGACTTAGATAAAACTACCCAAGACCAATTGGCACAAGGTGTACGCTTGCGGGAAACCCTAAAGCAGCCACAAAATCAACCTCGTGCAGTATACGAGCAAGTTGCAATCTTGTATGCAGGTCTTAACGGATATTTAAGTGATATCGAAGTTAATAAAATTACAGATTTTGTTGAAGGATTCCAAGAATACTTGAAGAACAACAAAACAGAATTCAAGCAAGGTGTTTCTGAGACGAAGAAGCTTGGTGAAGACGAAGAAAAAGCTTTGAAAGAAGCAATTGAAGAGTACAAGAAAACCTTTATGGCAACAGCGTAAAACAGTGAGCAGTGAACAGTGAACAGTGAACAGTAAAGAATAGGAGGAGAGGGGTTGATGGCTTGGATAAAAGTTTCTAGTTTTTATTCCTTTAGCATTAACTATTGATTCTCTGACTGTTAAACGCTAACTGTTAACTGCTCACTGCTCACTGTTAACTGTTAACTGTTCACTGTTCACTGAAAAAGATTATGCCTAATTTAAAAGCGATACGTGACCGCATCAGTTCGGTTAAAAATACCAAGAAAATTACAGAAGCAATGCGGCTAGTTGCGGCCGCAAGAGTACGTCGCGCGCAGGAACAGGTAACTTCTACTCGTCCCTTTGCTGACCGTTTAGCACAAGTTTTATTTGGTTTGCAAAGTCGTCTTGGCTTTGAAGATGTAGACTTACCGCTAATGAAAAAGCGCGAAGTTAGTACAGTCGGGTTGCTGGTAATTTCTGGTGACCGTGGTTTGTGCGGTGGCTACAATACCAACGTTATTAAGCGTGCAGAAAATCGCGCCAAAGAACTACAGTCCGAGGGTTTAAATTATAAATATGTACTAGTAGGACGTAAAGCCAGTCAGTATTTTCAACGTCGCGAACAGCCGATTGAAAAGTCATATATGGGCTTAGAACAAATCCCTACAGCTTCCGAAGCTTCTGACATCGCTGACGAATTACTTTCCTTATTCTTATCCGAAGAAGTAGATAGAATCGAGTTGGTTTACACCAAATTCGTTTCCTTAGTTAGTTCTCGTCCCGTAGTACAAACTTTACTTCCCCTAGACCCCAAAGGTTTATCAGCGGAAGACGAATTTTTCCGCTTAACAACCCGTGGTGGTGAATTTGAAGTCGAGAGAGAAAAAGTCACAACTCAAAAGCGTGATTTTCCTCGCGACATGATTTTTGAACAAGACCCAGTACAGATTCTGGATTCCTTGCTACCACTATACTTAAGCAACCAACTATTGCGAGCATTGCAAGAATCCGCAGCCAGCGAACTAGCAGCGAGAATGACAGCAATGAGCAGCGCTAGCGATAACGCAGCAGAATTAATGAAGAGTTTGTCACTGTCTTACAACAAAGCCAGACAAGCAGCAATCACCCAAGAAATTCTAGAAGTTGTGGGTGGTGCTCAAGCGCTTGGGTAAAGAAAGTGAGGAGTTAGGAGTTATGAGTTATGAGTTATGAGTTGGAAGTCTCAACTATTTGATTCGAGTTTAGAATAGTTTAGTTAAAAGCTTAGAATCTTACACGCTTAAGAACCACTCAAAAATTATTAACTCCTAACTCCATGTCCTGACGGACACGCTATGTCCTAAGGGACACGCTCTGCTAACGCTAACACTCGTAATTCCTAACTTTTAAAAGGTGGCAATTTTCAAAAAGCTGCACTATAATAGAATGTGAATCACATGGGTCTGTAATGGCTTCGACATGGTGGCGAAAGCTACTCGTTGATTCAGGTCGAGAGCGAGTCGCATCTCGTAAATAAAGGCTCAAAACAAATAATAACTGCAAACAACATTGTAGCATTCAAGCGTCAAGCAGTAGCTGCTTAAACTTTTTTCGTACGCTTCTCTTTAATGTGACTCCGTTAAGCATTAGAGAGCAACCCCCAACGGATGCTCTAATAAGTTCCCTTTGGTGGACTTATTAGAAAAGACTTTACCAAAGCATCCCACCGTTCGGGATAATGAGCGGTCCCTGCCTCAAGGGTTAACGAGGCTATACCTGTGAACGATGCGGGGGTAAATACCCACTGTGCACGGCAGTTCGATTCTGCCCAGATCCACTAGTACATAAACACTTAATCCACCTTATACTTAAACGTAGAGGTGGATTTGTTTTTTAAGATGAATAAATCGCAAGTAATTGTTATCTGTCGAAATCCTGTTTGTGCAAAGGAATTTAATAAAAGTCGCAGTGAATTTAATAGAAGTAAGAAATTAGGAAGACCTCATTTTTGTTCTAGATCCTGTTTCGGAAAGTTTCAAGGGTTAGCTAATTTTGGAGATAATGCAAATAGAACTACTTCCCATTTAAAGGATATTGTTAGAACAGATGAGTATTCACCCTTCCGAAATCATCTGAAAGTGATGAGAAAATCCGCTAAACACAGAAAGCACGAATGTTCTGTCACTTTAGCTGACTTAAAAGAATTATGGGAGAAGCAAAAAGGAATTTGTCCCTACACTGGCTGGAATTTACTATTATTACCCAGCACTACAGATTATAAAGATGCAAAATTAACCATAGATAGAGCAAGCGTTGACCGGATAGATTCTGATCTAGGTTACGTTCGAGGGAACATAGAGTTTGTTGCTGTAATTGCTAACTTTGCTAAAAACGTCTTTACACAGCACGATGTAATTGAATTCTGTCGCGACGTTTATAGATACAGAATTTTAGGTGAAGATAATTATATAGATGTAAATGATACAGATGTCAGAGTATCAATCGATATAGCAAAGAAGAGTAAAAGAGACGAATATTCTCCGTTTCGTCAACACCATAGACTTGCAAGGAGAAGAGTAAAAAGCAATGGACGAGAATGTAATATTACCCTCGAATATCTAAAACAACTTTGGGAAAAACAGAATGGTAGATGTCCTTATACAGGATGGAAGTTAGACAATCTTCAGACAACTAGCGATTGGAATAACCATGTTTTGCATCCAAAAACGGCTAGTTTAGATAGGATAGATTCCAGTCGAGGTTATGTTTTTGGAAATGTTCAATTTGTCAGCTTGATTGCTAATTATGCGAAAAGGGATTTTTTGGAAGAGGAATTATTGAGGTTTTGTGAAGCGGTAAATGAAATAAAAATTTGTTAGTAGTTGCGCTACTCTGCGAGAACGCTCCGCGTACAGCGCCAAAAATGTAGAGCGAAAACCGCGCAACTACGAGCTATATCAATCAACTTCAGTTACCAGTAACTGCCATTCACTTACCACAGATTTAGGAACTTCCAAAATCTTCTTTTCTTCACCCAATAACGGTAAATTTAATTTTAATGATTCGATTTCAGTTAATTTCGGTAAAACATCAGTAAAGCTATATTCTCCAACATTTAAGGCTGGTGAAGAAGTAGCGAAAACGTCTGAAGCACTTAATAATTTACCTGATTTAGTAATTATTTCTAAGGAATGGGGATGAGAGAATTCAAAGATTCCAGGAAAACCGACTATTCTTAAATCTAATTCTTGCTTTACACCTGGCTTAATCTTTTTGAATAATAAAACTTGCCAGTTATACTCTTGTTTATCTTTAATAGCAACTTGAGAATGATAGCGCAAAACTCCCGGAGCATCGTGATGCTGACGCAGCATTGCTGTGGATTCTGGTGTAGTAAATCCGATTGCAATTAGTATTAAGATTATGATTGTGAAACAGCGTTTTAGAAATTTAGCGAGCATAAATTTAGTTTGGGGAAGAGAGGGGTAGAGGAGGAAGAGGGGGAAGAGGGGGTAGATATTATTAGTTACCTATTACCAATTGCCCATTACCTATTACCCAATTAATTGTAAAACTTTCGATAAGATTCGTGTTTTTCTCTGAAAACCTCTTGGAAATTTTATAAAAAGAGAATAAACTGAAGTGATAAGTACAGATGTTCTGTTGACTTAAAATATTAAACAAGACCGTTTATCGCCAATTCGGGATAGGGGTGTTATGAATAATTCTCACGATAAAATAGGTGAAAGTAAGGGAATTCCTAACTTTGAGCTTGTCGAGCAAATCGATTTAATGATTCGAGCGCGGTATCCTTTACTATATATGGTTGCCGTGGAAGAAGAACCTTTAGAAGAAGTTTTGTTTAAGGTTGCTGCGCTTTCTCAACCAGCACGTCAGGTGTTGTATTGGGATGTTGTGCGGGGTTGGAGCGATAACGGTGCGGATAAAGGCTCTGTGATGGCACCTCTGGCTCGCATTGGTAAAACCGACGCACAAAAATCGGTAATATTCGTGTTGCGGGATTTGCACCCCTACGTCAAAAATCTCACTACAGAAAAAAGTGCGCCGATTGTGCGGGAGTTGCGAAATTTAGCCAGAGAATTGAAGCGCAGTCGCAAGTCGATTATTCTCACCAGTCATACCTGTGAAATACCTGAAGAATTAAAGGAAGAGGTCACAGTTGTTGATTTCCCTTTACCCGACGTACCCCAGATTAATTATTTAGTCGAGCAGTTGGTGGTACCTGAAAAGCTGAAATTAGCAGGTTTGGCAAGAGAACAGTTAGTAAAAGCCTGTCAGGGATTGAGTAGAACCAGGATTCAGCGAGTTTTAGCCAAAGCTTTAGCAGCAAAACAGCAGGTTAATGAGTCTGATATTACCGGTGTTTTGGCAGAGAAAAAGCAAACCATTCGTCAAACCGGGATATTAGAATTTTTTACACCTTCCGAATCTTTGAAACGAGTAGGAGGATTAGACCAACTTAAACAATGGGTGCAGTTGCGTCAAGATGCTTTCACTGAAGAAGCAAGACGCTATGGAATACCCAATCCCAAAGGAGCATTACTCGTAGGAATTCAAGGTACGGGTAAATCTCTGAGTGCGAAAACCATCGCTCACGAATGGAAATTACCGTTATTAAGACTTGATACCGGGCGCTTATTTGGCGGAATCGTTGGGGAAAGTGAAAGCCGCGTGCGTCAGATGATTCAGCTTACCGAAGCAATGGCTCCTTGCGTATTGTGGATGGATGAAATAGACAAAGCATTCGGTAATATTAGCAGCGGTGTTGATGGAGATTCGGGAACATCCCGACGGGTGTTTGGTAGTTTAATTACCTGGATGCAAGAGAAAACCAGTCCGGTATTTATTGTTGCTACGGCGAACAACGTGCAAATATTGCCAGCAGAATTGTTAAGAAAAGGGAGATTTGACGAAATATTTTTCTTGAATTTACCAACCGAAGCCGAAAGACAAGACATTTTCAAAGTTCATATTCAAAAATTACGTCCCAACCGAGTGCGAGATTTTGATTTAAATTTATTAGCAAATAGAACAGAAAACTTTAGCGGAGCGGAGATAGAACAAGTAATAATTGAAGCAATGCACAACGCATTTTCTAGTAAAGTTAACGGACAGCGACGAGACTTTATTACAGAAGATATTCTTAGAGCTATAGAAGTTACCGTTCCCCTTGCTTCCATAGCAAAAGAACAAATTGACGCATTGAAACAATGGGCCGCTCAAGCAGGTGCAAGGAGTGCTTCTAATGATGTGGGGTTAGTAGAAGAATTGAAGCAGTATAGCTCCGGGGGGATTTCTCCTTTGGAAGTTGATTAGGAAAAGAGGGGGAAGAGGGGGGAGAATAAATAATTCATAACTCCTCACTGGTAACTAATGATTGTTAATCTAAAATCTAAAATCGATTATGTCACATTTTACAAGTATCAAGGTTCAAATTAAGCACGGTGAAATTTTACATCAGGTATTGCAAGAATTAGGCTATCAAGTTGAGTGCAATACAAAAGTACGTGGGTATCACGGAGATACGACAAATGCTGAATATGTGATTCGACAAAGTAACGGTTACGATTTGGGTTTTCGTCGTCGAGGTGAAAATTATGAAATCGTAGCTGACTTTTGGGGTGCGAAGATTAATCAAAAGCAATTTGTGAATTCAATTACTCAAAAGTACGCTCATAAAACTCTGATGAATACTGTTGAAGAGCAGGGTTTTAATGTTGAGGAAGAGGAAGTTTTGCAAGATGGAACTGTGAGAGTTGTTGTGGGGAGTTGGGTTTAAGTTATTTAGTTCGTTCGTAGTTGCGCTTCAGCGCCAAAAATGTAGAAAGCGAAAGCGCAACTGTGAATAAAATATTAAATGAAAAATCGAAAATATGTCATATTTCACAAGTCTTGTAGGGTGCGTTATCGCATTACGTAACGCACAATTTTAAAATCTTTTATATGCTACTTAAGGAAACCTGGTTTCTAGTCGTAAAAGTATTATTATCTTGTTGTAAAATTGCAAAAAAACATGTTTATGACATTAGTGATGTCAGGTTTTAAATTTTTTTTCGTAGTTGCACTTTAGCGTTCTACATTTTTGGCGCTAAAGCGCAACTACAAACCAATTATTAATCAAAAATATGTCACATTTCACAAGCATTAAAACTCAAATTAAAGATAGAGATGCATTAGTTAAAGCTTTGAATGATGTGGGTTTAAAAAATCTGGAAGTTCACGAAACCCCACAAGGTTTATATGGTTATCAAGGTGATGTCCGTCCGGAAACTGCGGAGATAATTATTCGACGTAAAGATGTTGGTTCTTCTAGTAATGATATTGGTTTTAAGTTACAGGATGATGGGCAATATCAAGCGATTATATCGGAATATGACCGTCACCGATACAACGAACAATGGTTGGGTAAGGTAATGCAGCGTTACGGTTATTATACTTTGAAGGCTTCGGCTGAAGAACACGGGTTTACGATTGAGGAAGATGAGGTGATGGAGGATGGGACTGTGAGGGTTGTTGTTGCTAGGTGGAGTTAGGTAACGGATTTTGGCAACGGATGAATTTTTGGTGAATAACAAATGGGTTGGTTTTGGATAGCGGATGGATTTTTTTGCGTTGGGGTAATGTTCTATCTGCTATTTTAGACCCCAAACTTGAATCTTTCCGTCGTTTCCACTCATGATTACAAATTCGCAGTTGTTACTAAATATTATGGAATTAATATATTGATAACTATATCCTTCTAAAGAATGCAAAAGTTTAGCCGTATGCCAATCCCAAATTTTGATTATTCCTAAAGGATAAGTACCCCAAAGTGTTTTCCAATCTGGACTAAAGGAATAATTTCGAGGATAGCTGAAATCCAATGTAATTCTGTTTAATAACTTACCATTCATTAAATTCCATTCTTGAACAACATTCTGGTTATTAACTCCAACAATAGTTTTTTTGGTCGGATTAATTCTGCTGCCAATACAATTTCCTACTTTTTTATCCCATCCCAATACATTAAGTAATTTTTTAGTCTGCAAATCCCATATTTTTATATTATCCTTACTTTGACTAATAGCAATTTTACTATCTGAACTAATTTCAATAAAATTTACATCACAAGATTTATTATCAGAGCTATATATTTTTTCAGTTATCAAATCCCAGATTTCAATATCTTGCTCTTTACTACCACTTGCTATAAATTTACCATCAGGACTTGTACAGATATATGTAATATTTTTAGAATTGCCTCTTAAAGTTTTTAATATTTTATTAGCTTTTATATCAACAAGTAAAATTATTCCATCACTACAACCTACAAAACATTTTTCATTGTCTGCACTTACAGCAATAGCAGTCAAAACACTATCGTTTGCGTTCAATATAGGAGTTAAACAACAACAAGAATTTTCTATTTTGCCTGTAATTAAATTCCAGACAGTAATTGTATCATTAGAGCTTAACGTCACCAAAGTTTTTTTGTCGCTGCAAATAGCAAATTTATATAAAGTTGCTCTGTAAAGTTCTAAATGATAAAGACACTCAAATGTATCATAGGGAATATTACGCAATAGTATTTGCTGAATTTCCGGTTTGAAATTTTGACTCAGTAACTGATAATTCTCTTTTTTAACCTGCGGTGATTTATCATTTAATATTTGAATTATTAATTCTTTTCCAGCGTCACCATAATTAATTAATGCATTCCTAAACGCAGAAATTTTGTGTTTTTTATCTGAATTTTGTAAACGTCTTTTAATTCCTTCAATTCCACCTAAAACAACACCATCAACAGGAGCTTGATTTCCTCCAAGAACCGCATCGTATTCTCTGGGTTGATTTTCTGACATCGTATTTTTACCGCTTCACTATTATTACTGTTCCCAGTTGTGGATGAAGTCAAATCTTTCTAAATCAAATTACAATTCGTAAGCTTGGATGTCATGGCAGATAAAATTGGACAACCAATCCAAAAATCACCCAAACCCCAACCCATATATGCTCCACCACGGGGTAAATGTCCTACAGGAGCATCTATATTAAATGTAATATCGTTCCATGAAAGCCAAGTTTCTTTTTGAAACCAACCCAAACACTTACCAAAGCGACACCAAGCATTCCAATCTGGTTGTGAATTACCACCGATTTTTTGCCAAATGCGTGCTTGTACTGCGAAACTAAATTTTCCTTGACTATATTTTGTCCACAAGTTTTCAATAATTATAAAATCTTCTTCGGGAAAATTTTCGATATCAGTAACTCTCATAAAACCTTGTTTCTCTCGACAAGATATTCCCAACATTAAAGCTGCTGTTTTACTATCTGCTTCTCTCCACTTTTTTCGCATTAATAAAAACTTTAATTGAGCATATGCTGTATTTGGAGCAAAAGTTAATTCTGTATCGCTCAAAATTCGCCGATTATTGATTATTACAGCTTTTTGTCCGATTGCTAGATATACAGCAAACTCAAACTCCGACGATTGTGTGTCTAAAATTTGAATCACCCATTCAAAACCGCGATCGCCATATTTTAAAGCTTCGAGAGCAGCAGTAATTTTTTGATTTTCGTCACCCGAAGCAAACCTGCGCTTAACTCCTTCGAGTCCCCCTAATACCGCACCATCAACCGGTGCTGGATTTCTACCACCAAGTACCGCATCGTATTCTTTGGGTTGATTCTCCGACATTCTATTTTGAGCATTTAATTACTTATTATTAGCTTAATCTAATCATTTCAACTTGGCGATAGCCTCTCTTACAACCAACGCTTTCCCTGTCAATAAATCCCTGACGGTAGCAATCAACATTCTCTGCTCGTTAAGCCCAAATTGGACGGAAACTCTATCAATTCCTAATTCTCCAGGTGGTTCTAAGTGAGCTATACAAACTTGTTGATGTTGGGTATCTAAGGAACGATAGGTTTCTTGTTTCACTAAATGACTGCTGGTCATTCTTCCTTCAGAATCATAAGTTACCTCAGCTTGAACCATTTCCGCAATTTCACCAATATCCAAGCGAATCTCTTTTTGTCCTTCTATCGCTGCTTGTAATATCAATGGTTCATCAATTCTGTTTTTCTTATCGTTATTACCTAAATAATTAGTTCCCTGTTCAATCAATGTCATGTAGGAATATTTTTTACTATGAGGTTCCCACAAGCGAATTGCATAACTATGACGTAAATAATCATCAATTTCTACCATTTCGTTTAAAGCTAAACCACCATGAGCTACTGCTTCAAAGGGTTTGTCTAATTTCACTTTTTGTCTGCCGAAATAAGATATTATTAATTGCTGTACTGCTTGAATTTGACAGCTTCCTCCTACTAACAAAACTTTTTCAATATCGGCTTTTCCAATACCTTTACTCAAAGCAATTGCTAAGACTTCATCTAATGTCTGTCGTAGCTGCTCTAATAATTGACGGTTCTCTAAAATATCCGCCAATTCATCTCGATTTAACTGTAATTCATGGGACATAAAATTCTCGTCGTCAAACCAAGATTCCTTTGCTTCGCTATCAGTGGAAAGCTTCATTTTCAAACTTTCGGATATTTCTAATAAATTCTGAAAACCAACTTCTCCAACTTCTTCCCGACTCGAACCAGTTTTTCTCAGATAATCTTCGACAATCCAATTATCAATATCTATTCCACCGACAAAAGCATCGGATTTTGCGATAACTTCAGCACGTACAGTAGCGGATTGGGAATTACTTTTAACGGTACGAACTAAACTTAAATCTAAAGTTCCACCACCGAAATCGACTACCAAAACCAAACTACCCGGACGCTTCACAGCATAACCCAAAGCTGCTGCTGTCGATTCATCAACGATTTGCAATTCGGGAATACCCAGCTTTTCACCCAAACCGTTAAACCAATGCAAATATCGTTCAAAAGCTCCCACGGGAACTGTAAATACAACCCGACTTGGTTCCAATTGTTCTTTTACTTGATTCCAAATTTCCTTGAGAAACAGTTCCGATATCGCTTCAGCACTGTAATTAACATCATCCAAAACGCGGGGAGGGGGAACAAAATCTGCCGCTAAATCTCGTTTGAATGCTTGAAAATATCGCTGTGGTTGACTAAAACCCAATCTTTGAGAGCGTACTGGTTCCCCGAAAATCAAGTTATCTGGGGATTTGACGAATACTTGAGAGGGAATCACGCTGACTTCGTTAAAACGACGAGAAAGCGAATCGAATTTTAGTGTACGGGGTTGTTGTGTAATTGTGTCGGTGGTACAAACAACCGTGTTGCTGGTTCCAAAGTCGATGATTATTGTTGTCATGGGTCTAGTTATTGAGTATAGGATGGGGGAGAGAGGGTAGAGGGGGAAGAGGGGGTAGGAGGGATTAACTTGTAGGGTGTGTGACGCGATTAAGAGGTATGTACGTAGTTACAATTTAGATAAGCGCGTCACGCACCAATGCTGGTATTGTGTTTGTTGTAAGGTTGGGTGTGAGTCAAAACGATTATTATTGAGAAATTCATTTATTGGTTTGTATTACCTACCCGTCTGGGGTTGCAAACCCCAGTCTAATAGCTCAAGTCATATAAATATGACTGGGAAAAATACTAATCAAGAATTAGTAATTGTGAATTATTTATTCTTTCTCCTTGTCTCCTTGTCCCCCATTCCCCTCTCTACTTCCCACGTGGAAGTGTCCGACTAACTTTAGCGGGACAAAGAATATTATCTTGATGTTGATATCCAATAAAGCGGATATAAACTTTTTCTCCTGGTTCTATATCCCCGGTGTCTGGTTGATGGATTTGGGGATTGTATTCTACTTGTTCCCAAGGTGTTCCGATGGGTTGGTAATCCCATTCTTTTAACAGGTTGTCGAGAGGGGTAAAGCTGGAAAGCAGGTTTTTCGCTGGTAATTCTGGTTTTACCTTTACCATTTGATGAATGCTGGGATAATTGACGAGCAGGGTTTGCAGCTTTTCAAATGTCGATTTACGAAATTCCTGGGTTAATTCAAGTTGCTGCTGCTGTAATTCGGAATGCAATCTTAAACCGTCTTTTCGTAAAGTTTCTTTTTCTTGATTCAATTTTTCTATCTGCTGCTGTAATTCCAAACATTCCTGACGTTTAGCTTCTAGTTCTGGATGTGGTGGAAGATTTCCCAGCTTATCAAGAAAGTTTCCTAGTGGAATATTGAGTGCGATCGCAGTTCTTTCCAATTCATCCAAACTCAGCGAATTCCCGTCACCGTCTCGCAATTTCCACATAGCAGAATTGCTCAAACCAGATTTTTGTTGCAACTGATTCCAATTAAGGATTTTATTTCGACGCATTAACTTTAAAAGTAATTCGTCATTCCGATTACCAGTAGCGTAGATTTTCGCTAACACAAACCGGATGATTGCAATGGATATGGCAACGGATATGATTATGGTAATGGACGCAATGTAGATGGTTGTCATTTTTTATTAGAGGGAGTGGAGGAGATGGGGAGAGAGGGGGAGAATAATTAACAATGAGCAATTAATAATCGATTTCTAACTTTGACCTTTAACCTCAACCGTTATTGTTTTTCAAAGATTGATTTTCCGTGGAGGTGATATTTTCTTCTCCTTCGTAATATTCTGGTAGTAATTCTTGAGATTCGACTTTACCTAAAGCGTCTTCGATTCCGGAAGTGGTTTCTGTACATCCAGCACCGGAAGCGCCGATGACGGTTTCAGTGATTTTACCGTCTTTGCCAATGCGGTATTCTACTCTTCTATACTCAGCCATGATTATTTTCCTCTGGGTAGATAATACTGTTATAACAAGGGAATAGGTCAAAGGTTAGAGGTTAGAGGTCAAAGGTCAAAGGTTAGGAGTTATGAATTATTATTTTCTACCCCCTCTTCCCCCTCTACCCTCTCTTCCCCCTCTCACACTGGAATCCTCTCCAATATCCCATCACCAAAGACTTTATCTAATTCCAAATAATCGAGATGCACGTAACCGATATGACAGTGACAGGTATCGTTGCTACAGTCGCGCTCTTTTAATACTTCTTGCCAATTTTGGTGATAAATATTACCAATCGGTTCTTTGATAAAATGGCATCTTCGCATCGTACCTTCACCGTCAACGGAAATTACTGATTTACCGGCACGACAGGAGCGTCCGAGGCTGGGATAATGATGGGTGTTGAGGTGATAAAGTGGGTCGATGGAGGAGAAAAAGTTTCTGTCTGATGGTGATAAGTTGGGAAGCTCTTTTTTGACTGCATTAATCCACAGATAAATGTGGGAGGGTAATTCCTGACGTAAAGCTGCTATTTCGTTTTTGAACTGTGGAAAACCGACTACACCAGCACTAAAACGAACTTTACGTTTATCTAATTCCAGACATTGGTCAACATAACTTTGACGGGATACCCATTCGGGATGAAAAGTTGCCCATAACGCTAAACTATCCTTGTTACAATCTTCCACCCAATCCAAATTACAGGAAAGATTGGTTTGAATAGCGACTTTATTGACGTGAGACATTTGAGTTAAATTAACCAAAGCTTGTTGATAGTGCTTGTGAATGAGAGCTTCACCCCAAGGAGTAAATAAAATCGAAAATTGATGCTGAGGATGTTGGGAAATCCAGTTAACAAAGCGTTGTAATTGTTGTTTGTCAATGTTTGATTCTGCTGGTGTTTGTTGACGTTTTGCGAAAGGACAATATTCGCAACCGTAGTTACAGCTGATGAGAGAACCACGGTAGAGGATTTTTAGGTGCATTTTTTAAGGTTTTTATTAAAGGTTTAAAAAGATATTAGTTCGTAATCAAGATAATCTGGTTCTTGTCTATCAGCTATAACTTCGATATCTAATTGCTTTAAGCGTTCAACCATTTCATCGCTTAAATAATTATCGGAAACATCAAGGGTATCTAAATTCTTTATAGATGGACAATTTAATAAAGCTTCTGCACCTTCGTCATTTATACTTCCCATTGAAAGGTCTAATTCAACTAAATTTTCAATAATAGAAGATTCTACTATTCCAAAAGGGACATGATTTAAGTCCTCAAGATTATTTTTACAGTTACGTATTCCCAAGTATTTAAGCTTAGGAAATATTTTATAAAAAACTTGCATGAGTTCTTTAATACCCAAGCGAGATAAAGTAGAACCGTTCTCATTTGTAATAGACCACAATTCAAAATATTCTAGTGTGGGTAATTCAAGATTGTAAATTTCATAGATTAATTCAAAATCAATTATCTCACATTCAATAATTAATGCTTTTAAATTTTCATGTCGAATAGAGTTTATTTCTAATCCCAATCTATTTTTGTTATAAGTATATGATATAAAATTACTAAAACTTATTTTAATAACTTCTAAATTAGGGTAAGCTAATAAGAGATAACTAATATTAATATTTTCAGTTAAATAGTATTCTCTATCATGAATATCTCCTATACATAAGGCTTTAAGATTTGTTAGGTTTTCACTAGCGTTTAGAAATGCATCTATAAGAGATAATCCTTTTGTGTACCAAAATCCTATTACCAGAGCTTCAATTTGATGAGCTAAAGGATTTTGTTGCAAAATTTCTAATTTTTCTGTACTAAGAATGGGCTTGCTCGCAAAATCCCAATCAGCAACTCTTATAGCATAAGCAGTATTAGCAGTTTCAGTAATACCTATTTTTGGCTCAAATTCTATTACTTCACGATTCGCAAATGTAGTTGCATGATTAGTTGGAAATTCATAATATTTTTCAAAGCCAGTCCAGAATTTATAATCTTTTAAAGCTTGTTTAACTTGAGTTTCTTCTTTATCCTGTAACAATTTATAAGTATATTGTCTAATTCTTACTGATTCATGCTTCAAAGTGTTGATTAAGGTATCCAAACCCAAATCTCCATAATTCAAAGCATCATTCAAAGCCGAAATTTGTACATGAATATCAGAACTAGCCAACCGCTTTTTAACACCTTCAATACCTCCTAAAACCGCACCGTGAATTGGTGGTGGTGCGTTTCCTCCGAGTACAGCATCGTATTTATTGGGTTGGTTTTGATTGTTTGTCATGGTTTTAGAGTCGTAATTTTTGTTTGAATTATTCTGTAACAGAGCAATACCTATCACCAGGGTATTTATCAGTTTGTGCGAAAACTTCTACATCTAAATTATTTAAATTATCGAACATTTCATCACTAATACAGCTATCAGAAACGTTTAAAATAGCTAAATCATTAACAGCGGGAGAATTTAATAAAGCTTCTGCACCTTCATCTCCTAAATTTCCCATTGAAAGGTCTAAAACTTGGATTCTATTAATAATTGGAGAATTTACTATAGCAGTAGCGATATCATCAGCATATTCACTATTACGTAAGCCTAAATAAGTAAGATTAGGAAATAACTCACCCGATAATAAAGGCATCAAATCATTAATTGAAGAATTACCACCATATTCCTCATTACCCAGCCATAATTCAAAATGTTCTAAAGATGATAATTTAGTAGATAAAATATTTGCTATCTTTTCACAACCTAAACCTCCTGTTTCTATTATTAAAGCTTTTAATTTATCGTGTTTTAGTTCAAAAATATCTTGCCAGTTATTAGGATAATATCTCTCGTAGTTACCACGCATATTATGAATATAGTTATCATCACCGCCACGAAGCTGTAACATTTCTAAATTAGGATAGTTTTTTAAAATGAAGCCAATATTAGGAATATCAATCCATGAAATTTCGTAATTATTACCATAACCACCCGCAAAAACAGCTTTGAGATTTGTTAATATATTTTCAGATACAATAAAGTCTGAATCGTAATCAAACTTAAATATCAAAGATTCTATTTCACTTGCTAATGGTTGTTTTATAAGAGCATCAAAACCATCATAATCAATTACATAAGCTTTATTCAGAGGATTTGATATAACTGATTTTTGGTCGAAATATTCTACTTTACGGTTAGAAAAAATCTTAAAGTCTTGAAATATATATCCATTATTTAATGGTTCGCTTATTCGTTCGCGTAAATCCCAGAAATCCCAATATCGATAATTTTTTAAGATTGTATTGATTTTGGGTTCATTTTTGAAAATTAATGCTTTATAAGCATGATTTCTAATTTTTTCAGATTCATTTTCTAAAGCTTCAATCACCAAATCCAAACCCACATCCCCATAATTCAAAGCATCGTTCAAAGCGGAAATTTGTACATCAACATCAGAACTAAGCAACCGCTTTTTAACACCTTCAATACCTCCTAAAACCGCACCGTGAATTGGTGGTGGTGAATTTCCTCCGAGTACAGCATCGTATTTGTTGGGTTGGTTTTGATTGTTTGTCATATTTATCCACCATTAATTTTAATAAATTGTCATTGCGAGTGAAACGTTAGCGGAGCGTGTCCGTTAGGACATAGCAATCTCAGGATTTTGCGTTATAGTGAGAGATTTTGCGATGATCCACACCCTTCGGGTGAATGCTTCACTTTGTTCGCAATGACAGAACATCTTTCTACTTCTTTCCTTTCTACCCCCTCTACCCTTTCCTCCCCCTCTTCCCCCTCCAATTTAATTAATCCTCTATCGGAACAGTAACGCTATTTCAATTCATATCTCTGCATCAACCCCCTCACTTTCTCGGAAAACAACCATTCCCCAATCGCATCGGAGTATTCGACACCTGTTTGAGTTAATCGCAATATTTCTTTATCCTTAACTGCTAAATTCAAATCAAATAATTCCGATAACTTGGGGAAATCATCCAAAGCTTTTGTATTAAATTGCGTTTGATAATTACTAAAATTCAATCCTTCATGAGAAAGTAATGATAATAAAATGTACCTTCTGCGCTTTTCTTCAGCATCTAATTCAAAACCGTAATTAACAAAATCAAAGGAATCTTCCGGTGTTTGAATATAACCTTGCAAAATCTCGCGGATTCCCTTTCCTCCAACCGCATATTCGTTGGAATAATGCAATTCATCGGTATAAGAACGCGCTCCACATCCTAGTCCTACCATTCCGTCTTGTTGACAGCAGTATATGGGAGAGAGGGAAGAGGGGGAAGAAAGGGGAGAGGGGGTAGAATTTTTTTGGAACATTCGCATTGATTTTTGGGTGTATCCTTGGGAGAGAAGAAAATCTCTTCCTTGTCGGTAACAGTTCAAGCGGATGTCGCCCCATTCTTTTTCTGAGGTTCCCAATCCGGTAAGGGGACGGACGTAGAGAGGATACAAAAATATTTCTTCTGGTTCAAACCGCAATGCAGCGCGTATTGATTGCAACCAGGTTTCTACTGTTTGTCCGGGTAATCCGTAGATTAAGTCGATGTTGATTATCGGAAAATCGGCGGCTCGCATTCTTGTTAGTGCGGCTTCTACTTCGGCGGTGGTTTGACGGCGGTTAACTGCTGCAACCTCTGATTCAAAGAAGCTTTGGACTCCGATACTGGCACGGGTAACTCCTCGCGATCGCAACAATTCCAATTTATCTTTCGTAGCGGTTTCGGGTGACATTTCCACGGATATGGGAATTGATTGTAAATTTGCAACCATAGTATCTTCTGCGACATTCAATACGGTTTCTAAATGATGAATCGGTAGCTGAGTTGGTGTACCTCCACCAATCGCTAACCTTGCAAATGAACTTTTACCTAAAGCTGCTTTGACGTGTTTGGCCTGTTTTTGTAGGGTATTGACGTATTGAGTCACAAAATCTTCGTTGTGGGTGACGGTGGTAAACAAATTGCAGAAACCACACCTCATTTCACAAAAGGGAATGTGAATGTAGAGGAATAAAGCGTTTTTGTCTTCTTGACTCCATACGTCGGTAAGGGGTTTTTGGGGAGAAATCGGACGGTAAGCGGTTTTGTGGGGGTAGGAATAAACGTAGGATTGGAAGATTTTGGATTTTGACAACGGATGGGGGGTTGGTAACGGATGGTTGTTGGTTATCATGATTGGGGTTTTGGTATTGGTTTTTGTGATGCTTGGGTTTGTTTTCATACCCACCTGGGGTTGCAAACCCCAGGCTAATAGCGAAAGTTCTCTGAAGAGAACTAGAAACATATTGATAATTACAGGTTGCTGTTTGAAAATAATTTCATAATGTACTAAGACAAGATTTCAAAACATATCGAAGGTTTTCCCAGTCCTATTTATAGGACTTTTGCTATTAGCTGGGGGTTTGCAACCCCCAGTGGGTGTCGGTATGGTTAGCATTGGGATTTAAAACAAATTCCCCATAAGGAACAGTCCACACCACGGGGTGACTAATCCGATGTCCGGTGTAACCATCTTCACCATAAGTTGTTCCGTGGTCGGAGGTGAGTATGCAGAAGGTAGAAGCACGTTTTTGTAAAGCATCCCAGAGTTTTCCTAGTTGACTATCGATGTATTCTAAAGCGGCTGCGTGAGTTTCTAATGTGTCTGTTTTAGCACCTTCGAGGTAGAAATAATTAGGTTGATGCAGCGCGGAGATATTAATAAATAAGAATAAACGTTGATTTTGAGGAGTTTTATTCAGGATTTTTTGAGCTAATACGATTTGATTTTCGGTAGATTTTGGTTCGGTAACTCCTAATTCTTGATTCCAATAACTTTCAGCAAACATTGAAGGAATTACATTACTCAAAGGATTCTGTTTATTAAAAAATCCGACACCACCAATACAAACGGTATGATAACCTTTTCGCGAAAGTCCTTTGACAATATTTTCACCTTCTAAAACACAAGTTTTTTCAGTTGTTGAAGTGCTTCCTGGAAATTTCAAAGCGAATAATCTCGGGTGAATTCCTGGGGTGACGGGAGTAGGAAGAAAACCAGCGAAAAATGCTTGATGGGATGCATAGGTGAAGCTTCCTGGTGAATGTCGTTTTTCCCAATTATTTGGTAATACCTTGGCTAAATTTGGGGTGCGATTTTGGGATAGTAATTCTGTTGCTATGTCGTATCGGAGAGTATCGAAGGTGATGAAAACTATGTCGTAGGTGGGGATGATTTGGTTAATGTTTTGCATTGGTGTGAGGAATCATTAAAAATTAAATAAAAACTAATAGACATCTCCGGAAATTAAATATGCTTCATCCAGAAACCTTGTAGAGACGCGATATATCGCGTCTCTACATTCTTTTCTTTTCGGAGATGTCTAATCTTTTTGAATCTTCAAATTACCTTGACGATATTTATCAAAAATATTATTTAGTTTTTCTTCGTCATATTCCAAGCTTGTATAACCATCAGAATCAGTATCAGAATACATTGCGTCTTTCAAACATTCTGCTACGGAATACATTAAAGTTGTCAGATTTGAAGAAATAGTTCTTGTTTTGACGAAAGAAATATCTATTGTTTTAATATTCGTCTCATCAGTAAAACTAAATATCGGATATGTTGTATCGTCTAAACTTACACTATAAAAATCGCCTCCTATTTCATGGATAAATGAAAATAGAAATAAAAAATTTGATGTACAACCACGTTTTTTATACTTATTAAAGTATTTGATTGCTAATTTCAGCGAATGAAATATACCTGAAATTCCATTATATGTATTCAAACCAAATCCTACATCTTCTGACATTCCATTTCGCCATTGATATAATTCATATACTTCTTCTGGTAATTTGAATGGTAAATTCTTGACTATTTCATCGATTTCTTCACAAGTTAATCCTGGTTGTAGAGATGCAGCAATTTTCGGGTCTTTGTGTTCTAGTTGTATTAGAATTTGTTCTAGAGATTCAGTTAAAAGTGACATAATCTTGATAATGGAAAAAACTAACGACGCTTTGAAAATACTTGAAAACATTCATCGTAATGACCCCGAACTTCAAGAAATAGTGATTACGGCTTCTATTAATGCAGAAGTAGCACAGCTAATATATGAAGCAAGAATTCAAGCAGGATTAACACAAAAGCAACTTGCTGATTTAGTCGGTACAAAACAACCTGTTATTGCTCGACTTGAAGATGCTGATTATGAAGGACATTCGCTTTCGATGTTGCAAAAAATTGCTTCTGCACTTAATAAACAAGTTAAAATTTCTCTGACACCAATAGAAGATGAGCAATATGTTTAATTTCAGTTAATAATCGCTTTTAACTCACTTTCATAAGTATCCATCCCATTCCATAAAATCCCCGGTAACAAATCTCCAAAAGCATTTATTTCCAACACAGCATGTTGTTCCCAATCTGGTAAAATCATCAAGTCAACTCCGCAATATAGACTATTAGGAAATAAAGCAGCAGCTTGTTCGCAAGTCTGTCTCATTTTCTGCCAATTACTATCACTAACTTTCTCCAAAAATTCATTTATATCTCCTCTTTCGTTACCTAAATGTAAATTAGTCATCGGACTTTTTCCCAACCGAACAACGGTATGTCGTGCTTCACCATTGATAACCACAACTCGTAAATCAAAACCACATCCTTGTAACCTTGCTTTAGGAAGCCATTCTTCTATCTGAACCCCTTCCGCTGTTAAAATATTGATAATATCGGCGATTTCTTCGCGTTTTGTATAATTACGAATTCTGCGGGAATTATAAAGTAAAGTTTCACCATTTTCTCTTACTCTTTCCACGGTGGTAATAGCTGATTCAAAACGAGAATTAGCACGATAAGCGATGACACCAGAAGCGCTCGAACCGTGAGATAATTTGATGAAAACTCGTTCCAAACCTTGAGATTGCATTTCTTCTCGAAGGTGTTCGTAATTATGGATTTTCCCCAAACTACGAGCAACCGGAACGTTGTTTTGACTAAACCTTTCGTGACACCTCGGTTTATCAAACATTACAGCAATATCCCCAGGATGATTCATAACTCTATTCTCCCCTCTCCTTATATAAGGAGAGGGGTTGGGGGTGAGGTTATTCTCCACTCTCCTTAAACAAGGAGAGGGGTTAGGGGTGAGGTCTTTCTCCCATCCTCGTAATAAATTTCTCCATCCCAAATACCACTGTCGGGGATAAAAAATTCGTCCCTTATCAAACTCCAACTTCTTAACTTCACTAGTACTGATTCGCTGATAATTATTAATTTCTACCCCCTCTCCCTCTTCTTCCCCCTCTACCCCCTCTAACTCTTCTCCAGCAGCAATAATTGCTTTATCAACCTCAAAGTTTTTCTCTGGAGAATCAAAACGGATGATATTGTCGGGTTTGAATTGTTCGAGGTCTTGTTTACCTGTAATTAAATCTGCGTATGATATGACGGTTGCAGGTGGTAGGTTGAGATTTTCGAGTGCTTTTTGGATTAAACCGACACGACGGTTTTCTGGGTTGGCTATGATTGTTAGGGTTTTCATTGGGTTTTTGGTAGTTTATTCATGTAAAGCAGAGTAGCGCGATATACCTACTCCTCTATCAACAATCTCTTCTTGATAATCTGAAATTACCCAACAATGGAGTAATAAATGCTCAACTCCTTCGAGAAATTCTTGACTTACACAATTATGAGAAACATTAAGAGTATGTAAATTAGAAATAGCTGTAACTCCAATCAAATTATCTAAACCTTCATCTGTTAAATTTCCCATCGATAAATCAAGCACAAAAAGATTATCAATTACAGGAAAATCAGCCATAAAAGAAGATTCCGTAATAGCTTCAGCTACAGCATCCGCATATTCACAGCTACGTATTCCTAAATAACTTAAATTTGGAAATGATTCGCTAAAAAGAATCGGTTTAATACTTTTGATAACGTTGTCACAAGTATTTTCAAAATCTCTACCTATCCATAGCTCAAAATATTCTAAAGCTGGTAAATTCAGAGAACACAATAACTTAATTGACATATCACTAATATCTCTCGTTTCAATAACCAGTGTTTTTAAATTATTATGTCCTAACACTCCACTGCATAATTCATTACAGCAACCACGAAGATGCAAAACTTCTAGATTTGGAAAACTTGATAATAAATGAGTTATTTCACCAATTCCAAGATAAGATTTTCTAAATTCATCTATTTGTGCATCACCTACAAATAAAGCTTTTAAATTTTCTAATTTTTCCCGATGATTATAAAGAAATTCAGCTAAATCATCATACTCTTGGCTGACTTCATAATAAACATCATAGTCTTGTAAATAACAAATCAAAGCTTCAACTTCATTAACTCTCTCATCCTGTATTAAAAGCTGTAATTTATCTAAATTCACAACATAAGCTTTATTCTCAGGATTCACAATCCCAACTTCAGGATTAAACTCTTCAACTTCCCAATCTTCCAACTTCGTAAAATACAAATAAGGGTCAAATTCCAACAAAGCTTGTTTCCCTTTTTCACCTCCCCATTTCTTCAATAATCTCGAAGCAAAACCTTTTACCTGTAACGAATCATTCTCCAAAGCTTCAATAACTAAATCTAACCCTTCATCTCCATATTTCAAACCATCGGAAAGCGCTTTAATTCGTACATCAATAATTTCACTTTCCAACCGTCTTTTTACACCTTCAATTCCTCCTAACACAACACCCGTAACCGGAGGTGGTGTTTTTCCTCCTAAAACTGCGTCAAATTCTCTTGGTTGTTCTGACATGATTATTTTTACTTAGATGACTATATTAGGGTTCCCGAAACTAACTTGAGAAATCAAAAAATTATTTTTTATAAGTACATATTTGAAAAATTGAGAATTTTCAAACGCTGATTTAATTTACACTTAATAACAGCTTTCGCTACATCATCTGAATTGCGACAATTTCGTATACCCAGATATTTCAGATTCGGAAACTTGTCAGCAATAGTTTGTATTATCCTATGTGCTTCAATTGTTTGATTTGCAGACCACAATTCTAAATATTCTAAATTTGGTAAATCAAGTCTAATAATTTGCTCTAAAGTCGATTCCTGTAAATAAAATGCTTCAATCACTAATGTTTTAAGATTATTATGTTTTACCCGAGGGAATGATAAACAACCACCATATGATTCATAATATTTTTTATCAGCGCTTGTACGAACATGAAATACCTCTAAATCAGGATAATTTTTGAGAATTAAACTCATATTTCCTGAGATTTTATATTTAGGGTGCTTTCTAAATTTAGATTCACAATCAGCCCATAATAAAGCTTTTAAATCAGGAAACTTATTTTTGGATTCGATAAGTAAATTTAGAAAGCAGTCGCTATGATAGTAACAATGTAAAGCTTGAATTTTATTATTTTTTGCTGCTTTGATAAAAACCTGAAATTTTTGATTTGTCGCTTCTTTCTCCAAACGTTGATACTCGGTTCTAGAAAATTGGCTTTTTTCGGAAGATGGTAAATTAGATGGCAGAGATTTGGTTAAATTATAAAGTTCAGAATTAATTTTATCTCTACTAATTTCTAAATCTAAATCTAAAGCGAAAGCTGTAATATGTGAATTTGTAATTCCAACTTTAGAATTAAACTCTTCAACTTCCCAATCATCCAACCTCGTAAAATACAAATAAGGATTGTATTCCAACAGTGCTTGTTTTGCTTTCTTGCTATCTGAATATTTTAATACCTTTCCGACAGTGCTTTTGTCTGGAAATGAATCACTATATAAAGCTTGAATCACCAAATCTAAACCTAGTTCTCCATATTTCAAAGCATCGGTCAACGCTTTGACTTGTACATCTAAAATATCGCTTTCCAATCGTCGCTTAACCCCTTCAATTCCTCCTAATACAACACCCGTAACTGGAGCGGGATTTTGACCACCTAAAACTGCGTCGTATTCTCTCGGTTGTTGTGACATGATGATTTTATTTTAATAATGATATTAGAGTTCCCAGAAATCAATTTTTTATTAACTGATATTTTTAAAACTTATATTTTTCGTGTAAATTCACATCCCGAGATGGTTTAAGCTTATTCCCATACCGAATAATATCTATCGCTAAACTGTGAATCTGTGAATACTTGACAATCTAATTCCGATAATTTTTGAATCATTTTTGTTTGTAAACGATTTCCACAAAGATTCAAAGTATGTAAATTATTAATTACAGGAGAATCCAGAATATACATTGCACCACCGCTTCCCATATTTCCATCTGTTAATTCAAGAACTTTCAAACTTTTCATAATTGGAGAATTAATAATCGCTTTAGCTAATTGGCTTGTATTATTACTTTTCCTAATTGCTAAATAAGCAAGATTTTTACAATATTGACCTGATAAAATTGGTGCAAGACTTTCAATATTTACTTCTTTCAATTTATTTCGGCTTACCCAAATTTCAAGATATTCTAACGATGGTAAATTCAAATTACAAAGACTTGCTAAATTTTTATCAGTTATACCATCAGCATCAATAATCAAAGTTCTTAAAGATTCGTGTTTTATTGCTTTTGGTTTAATAAGAGATTTATTTTTTATATTACGGATTGCTAAAATTTTATTATCAGAAACTAAAACATCTTCATTAATCATCTTTCCTCGAATATGAAGTATTTCGAGGTTAGGATAAGCTTTTAGTATCGGATAAATATTGCTAACGTTAATTCTAGAATATTTATACTTTTCATTGCTGATATCACAACAATCTCCAACTAATAAGGCTTTTAGGTTTTGAAGTAAATCTTTGGAATCAACAATCGTATCTACAAAATTTTGAAAAGCCTCTTTTGAGTTTGAGAATTTATAATACATCTCACATCTTATCGCTTCTAAATATTTAGCCCTCTTATCTTGAAGTAGTTTAATTAATATTCGCTTATTATTTACAATATATGCAGCGTCATCTGTAGCACCAATACATTCACCATCATAAAAATGCTCCTCATATTCCCAATTATCAAAGGTATAAAAAACTAACCAAGGGTCAAATTCTAATAATGCTTTTTTCCCTTTAACTCCATTTTTACGTAGCATTGAAAAAATATCATTATGTATTGTATCCGAAGAACTTTTCAAAGCTTCAACAACCAACTCTAATCCGTCATCCCCATAATTCAAAGCATCATTCAGCGCTTTAATTCGTACATCAACATTTTCACTTCTCAACCGTCTTTTTACCCCTTCAATTCCTCCCAACACAACACCCGTAACTGGAGCGGGATTTTCACCACCTAAAACTACATCGAATTCTCTCGGTTGATTTTGATTGCTATTCATTTTTTTAATTATTTGATATTGGTTAAAACTCTTCATTCACCCCTCTCCTTAATAAGGATACTGCTGGTCATTGACCAAAAAACAAGGGTTTCAAGAGTGCGATCGCACTCTTGGTGATAACTCAGAATCCCTATTGATTCGTTGGGATAAGGGGTTAGACCCACTATTCGCCAACAGTATCCTTAATAAGGAGAGGGGAAGGGGGTGAGGTTTCACTCGCTTACAGCACAATGTAGAAGTCCAATAGATACGACTATTCAACGAAAATTATCTAGCTCATTTGAATAAACTTTTGCGATTAGACTAGGAATTATATTTCTCGGATATTTTGATTTATTCCCAAACTGAATAATATCTATGAGAAGCTTCTGTTATTACCCGACAATTTAATTGTGATAGTTTTTCAATAGTGTTTGCATCTAAACCACTTGCAGAAACATTCAAAGTATGTAATCTATCAATTGCAGGAGATTCAAGTAAAGCTCTTGCTCCATCGCTTCTAATATTTCCATCAGTGATTTCCAGTATTTTTAAACTGTTGATAATTGGAGAGTCAACAATTGCTTTAACGAGTTCGGTTGTATTTTTACTGTTTCTAATTGCTAGATATACTAAGTTTTGACAATATTTACCCGCAAGTATTGGTGCTAAACTTTGAATGCTTATATTGTGTGAATCTCCTCTATTCAACCAAATTTCAAGATATTCCAAGGATGGTAAATCTAGATTACAGAGTTTAGCTAGATTTTTATCTGATATACCGTCAGCATCAATTATCAAAGTTTTTAAAGACTCGTGTTTGAAAGTTTTAGCTGAAACTGCTAACTTATTCTTGATATTATGAACCGCTAAAATCTTATTATCAGGTATAAACACATCTTCCTGATACATTTTTCCACGAATGTGAAGTAGCTTTAATTTAGGATAAGCTGCGAGTATAGGATAAATATTACAAACGCTAATTCTTGAATTTAAATATTTAACATTGTAAGTAACGCATTCATCTCCAATTCGTAAAGCTTTTAAATTCACCAGCGAATCTTTCGCTTCAACAATGGTATCGACAAAATCTTGGAAAGCTGTTTTATAGTTTCTATCTCTATAGTACATTTCACATTTCAAAGATTTTATCTTCTTAACCTCAGAATGATTAATTACCTTAATTAAGCTTTTTTTATTAGATACATAGCATCCACCATATGTTGGTGAATCAATATTATGACCACCAAACCAGTGTTCATCCTTCCAATCTCTAAATGTAGCTAAAACTAACCAGGGATTATAGTTTAATAAAACTTTTTTTCCTTTATATCCGGATTTACGTAACCTCCAAATCATATCCTGATAGATTTCACCTGAATAATTATTCAAAGCTTGAACTAACAGAGATAACCCTTCATCTCCGTAATTTAAAGCATCTTTAAGCCCTGCAATTCTGTTACTCTCATCGTCACTTCCTAACCGTTCCTTAATTTCTTCAAATATAGCTTTAATTAATAAATTTAATTCTTCATCTTCATAATTCAAAGCATCTCGAATTGCTGCAATTCTAGCCTCTTCATTTTCGCTTTCCAACCGTCGTTTAACCCCTTCAATTCCTCCCAACACAACACCCGTAACCGGAGCAGGATTTTCACCACCTAAAACTACATCAAATTCTCTTGGCTGATTTTGATTGTTATTCATTTCTTATTATTTGATATTTGTAAAAAAACTCTTCATTCACCCCTCTCCTTAATAAGGAGAGGGGAAGGGGGTGAGGTCTTCACTCAGTCACAGCACAATAACGATATTCATCATCATAATCGTTATCTGTTTCTTGCTTATCTGCTAACAATCGACAATCAAGTTTAGCCAATTTACAAATCATTTTTTCTGATAATCTCGCTTCGGAAACGTTGAGAATATCAAGCTCATTTACGTCAGAACAATTAAGCAATATTTCCGCACCTTTATCGGTCAAATTTCCCAACGATAAATCTAGTACGCTAATTGTTTTTATCAAATCCGATTTAATTACCGCTTCCGCAATATCATCTGCAAATTGACTGTTACGCAATCCTAAATAACTTAAATCAGGGAATATTAAATCTTCTAAAATCGGTTTTATATCTATAACCGTACAATCTCCACCGTATTCATCAGCACCAAGCCATAATTCTAAATGCTCTAATGCTGGTAAATTCAGATTACAAATTTGAGCAACCGTTTCGCTACTTAATCCCCCGGTTTCTACAATTAGCGTTTGTAGATTGTTGTGTCGTACTGGAGGACTAAATTGCAATCGCTCTCCCCCGCGTATTTGCAATACTTTTAATTGAGGATAAGCTCTTAAAATTGGACTGATATCACTTTGTGCAATCCAGGATATTTCGCTTTCTTGGTAGTGAATATCACCGATAAATATGGCTTCTAAGTTGGTTAATTTATTTTTCGCATCAACTAATCTATTGACAATTTCGTCGCTACCAACTTCTGTATCATCAGCCCATAAACCAATAATTAATGCTTCTAATTTACCAGCTCGGGAATCTTGCGAAATGCTTGTAATTTGTTCTGCTATAGAAGGGCGATTACCTTCGGTAGAGCTTCGCTTAACGCCATCATAATCCCATCGTAATGCATAAGCTGTATTCTCAGGATTTTCGATACCAGATTCCGAACTATAATCTTCTACATAGCGGTTTGCAAATCTTCCAGCATGCTGTCCTTGATACCCGATATATCCCTGTAATCTCTCAAATAAATCCCAAGGTTGATAGTGTTCTAATACTTGTTTTACCTGCGTCTCTTTCCTTTTCCTCAATAACTTATAAGCATAACGCTCTAACCTTTTCGACTTACCCTGCAATGCTTGAATCACCAAATTCAAACCAGCTTCTTGATAGTTCAGAGCATCGCTAAGCGCTGCCAACTTCACGTCTTCTACCGGGTTCGATAATCTACGCTTTACCCCCTCAATTCCACCTAAAACGCTTCCGTAAACTGGAGGTGGATTTTCCCCTCCTAAGACAGCATCATACTTTCCTGGTTGCTGATTCTCTGCCATGATACTTTTATTTGAACGATTACTCCACCGATTTCCCATAAATAGTGATTGACCTATATCTCATCCGCTATTTACAATTCAATCTTAAAAATCATAATAGTACATATGTTCTTAATTGCAAACCCCTAATGTAGAGACGTAGCAATGCTACGTCTTTCTCACGTGTTGGGTTGTAAGGATATTGGGGTTTTATACCATTTGAAAAGATTAATAGTGTAAATCAAATATTAGAAACCGTTATAAATCAAAACACGGGGAGACATTGCATTGCAACGTCTCTACATTAGCGATCTGTATTTATTAAATATTGTTGTTATTCCCTAAACTTATCTTAATCAGAATTTTACCTATGCTTTTTCAGATTATATAGAAAAAATGAATCAACCTTGACTTAGCCTCTCTTAGTGATAGGATGTTACCTCGATGCTTATTCGTTGAGATAAATCATGCCAAATCTACGCAATTTGCTTATCGGTGCAGGAATTGCAGCTGCTGGTGCAATCGGAACTAAGAAAGCTGTAGACTACTTCAAGAATCGTGGAAAAGAAGAAGCACCACCAGAAGCTGAAGGTGATGCTGAAGTAACCGCTCCAGATGAAGTAGCTTTTGCTTCTGTGGAAGAAAGCTCCGTTCAAGGCTTTTTAGATGCTAGCTTTGGGGAAGCTGGACGTTACGTTCCCAATCGTCCCCCCAAGATTTTTGAGTATCAAGGCGAACAGTATATGGTAATTTGGGCTTACGACAACAAGCAGCAAAAGAATCAAATGTTGGCTTTCAAGTATACAGATGAAGGTCGTAAGATGGTTGCGAGTGTTGGATATACTTCTGATAAAACCGATTACAATCTCAGTTTAGATCCAACACCTTTTGCTATTGAAGTGAATGGTGAAAAGTTGCAATCCGGTCAGTCCGAAACTGCTGGAGCTAGCGATGTCGATTTTGTTCTAGCTTAAGAAATTTAGGGGTTGTAAAAAATTAACCCTTCTTTTGTTATTCTCAAAACTACCAAAAACCTGGTTTTTCTATAAAACCGGGTTTTTTAATCAAAGCCTACTGTTAAATTATCATCTTGTCATCTCCCTATCTCCTCACTCCTGTGATATCGTGTTCGTGACTTTCACAGATTGAATAAGTACCGTGGGAATTAGAAAACTATTTAAGTTACCGATAATTATTGTATTTTTTGCCACAATTATAATCGTCATGCTTGTTTCCACAAGTTTTAGCAGTTCTGCTATTGAAGTAACGGGTATCGATTTTATCGGTGAAGCGATTTTACCTACAGGTACTAATTTTGAAAATATTGAATTAGGAGGACTATCGGGAATAACCTACGATCCTAGGAACCAAGTTTATTATGCTATATCCGATGACCGCTCTCAAAAATCAGCAGCGAGATTCTACACTTTTAAAATAAACCTCAACGAAGATTCTTTTCAAAAAAGCGATATTGAAGCTATTAGGTTAACAACATTAAAAGATAAAAATGGAAAAACCTTTCCTGCTGGTACTATAGACCCAGAAGGAATTGCTCTAAATAGTTCATCTATCTTCGTTTCATCAGAAGGTGATGTAGATAGAGGAATTAATCCATTTATAAAGGAGTTTTCTATCGATACCGGACGGGAAATATCTAGTCTACCTATACCTCAAAAGTTTTTACCATCTCAAGATAAAGAGCAGGGTATTCGCAATAACTTAGCTTTTGAAAGTCTGACAATTACACCAGACAAAAAGTATTTATTTACAGCAACAGAAAACGCATTGATTCAAGATGGAGACAAAGCTAAACCTAACCAGGGTAGTTTATGTAGAATCATCAAATATAATTTATTAACCCAAAAATCTGAAAAAGAATTTCTGTATCCCAGTAAACTAGTAAAACCATTCTTTAAGCTTAATGGTAGATTTTCTAGCGGATTAACTGATTTAATTGCATTAGATAATTATGGTAATTTTCTGAGCATAGAAAGAACTTTTACTGGATTTGGTTTTGTCAATTCATTATTTAAAGTTTCTCTATCAACAGCTGACGATATTAAAGATATTGATAGTTTTAAAGAAGTTGATATTCAAACTATTAAACCTGCAAAGAAAGAATTACTGATGAGCTTAGGTAAATTAGAAGTTGCATTAGATAATACAGAAGGTTTAACCATTGGTGAAACTTTCCCCAGCGGACAACCTTCGCTCATCTTAGTCAGTGACAATAACTTTAATCGATTACAACGTACTCAATTTCTAACATTCCAACTCAAAATAGAATCCCGATTTGAAAGACTTATTCGTATGATTAAAGAACGTCTTTCGTAGAGTAATCCCGTAAAATTTATTTCTTTCTGTTTGAATATTTTCTATTACGTACATTGGGTTTCACTTTGTTCAACCCAATAGCACACCTAAATTTACGCCGGGATTCACCAACGCCGTGAAATCAATATAATAGACCACAACCGTAATTATAAATACTTAGCTAGCTTTCACCCTACAAGCAAGCTCAAGCTAAGTATATTTTCTTTAATATCCTCAAAATCAGTATTTAAATTCATAAAATATATTTGAACAACGATAAATGATAATAATCCTTGGAAAAGCTTGTGGATAGAGGCTTTCAGATGGAATACCATCACCATTAATTTCAGCTATCGCAGTATATTCACTGAGAATAATTTCCCAACACCACGTAGAACACAAGAGCGTTTCAGTAAAATTTCTCATAGGCTTAGCTGATTGCCTGTGTTACATAATATCTAGTGTGTTTCCGATAAATCTCGGTATATTTATTAAAACTTTCTAAAAATAATTCACCAAAATTATTTATTTAGTTACCGCTCAGTTAAGTAGGTGGGTGAAAAAATTTATAACTACGTGATTGCGAACGGAAGGTTAGCGCAGCGTCTCCCGGAGGGAGATATGGAGTGAAGCATTCACCCGTTCATCGTTAGCGTAGCGTGTCCGTAAGGACATAGATGTTCCCGAAGGGTAGGGTGTGGATCGTCGCAAGGTGTTCCACGTTTTTACTTTTCGTTACATAGTTCGGTTTATTTGTGTCTACCTACTTATATAGTCAGCCTTATATTCCTTATTTGCTTACTCAAAAGTTGAAACGTATTAATTCATTGATTTATGTTGCAACAAGAAATTCATCAGATGCTAACTCAAAAACATAAAACAGAATTAGACCCTTATATAGGCAAATTTTTAAATCACCGTTACTTAATTAGAGATTTAATTGGTAAGGGAGGAGGGGGTAAAGTATATCTAGCAGAAGATTGTACCAATGGTGGAATGCCAGTAGCGATAAAAATACTATCTTTGAGCTTGGATAATCAAACGATATCCCAACGTTTTGCTAGAGAAATTTTTATTGGTACTCAATTAGGGCGTAAAAGCAAGCATATTGTCAGACTTTTAGGCTACGGTATTACTGATGAGAAAATTCCATTTTTCGTAATGGAATATCTTCAAGGTAAAAATTTACTAGAAGTAATCAATAATCAGCCTTTACCTTTAGAAAGATTCTTAGATATTTGTCATCAAATTTGCTTGGGTCTGGAATACGCTCACAAAGGTATCAGTGTTAAAGGAGAAACTCACCCAGTCGTTCACCGAGATATCAAACCCGAAAATATATTTATTACTGAAGATGAAAACAAAGCAGGAATAGTTAAAATACTAGACTTTGGAATTGCTAAATTCTTAAAAGAAAGGGCTGGAGCAACACTTTCCAAATCATTTTTGAGCAGTTTACCTTATTGTTCTCCAGAACATATGGAAGGACGCAAACTCTTAGATATCCGCTCCGATATTTATAGTTTAGGAATTCTCATGTACCAGATGCTTAGTGGAAAGCATCCTTTTCAGCTTAAAAGTTATTCCTTTGGAGAATGGTATCAAGCTCATCGTTTTGAAACACCATCTTTATTAAGCCAAGTCATCCCAGAAGCAAATATACCTCCAGAATTGGACAAGCTGGTAATTAGTTGTTTGGCGAAAGAAACAAAAAATAGACCTCAAGCAATTACAGAAATTTTAGATAAATTAGACTTATTTCAGAGTCAATCGAATACATACAAAGTAAAAGAAGATAGTGCTGCTGTAAATTTATCTGCCGTCGATTTAACACCATCGACATTAATCTCTAAACATATTTGCTTACAAAAAAAATGGCCAGATGATAAGCCAATTACACCCATTGCTTTTCCTCATTTACTATATACAGTGCAAGGTAAAATTCCCACTTTTTGGGCAATGCTACCTAAATCCGAAATATCCAAATTTTTAGAACAGAAAAACACCACAGAATTTATTCAAAAAATTAATGTTTACCCAATGATTATGTGGGTAACAGTTTTACACGATGCAAATTCATCTTTAACCCGTTGGCTCTCCTGCTTCTTAGATATTAAAGATAAAAGAGGAGAAAGAATGATTAAGCATCTAGCCGAAAAAGGATACTATCACTTATTATTTTTTGCATTAGAAGAACCAACAAAGTGTGCCAGCGTAATTACAATCGCAATTACACCACACCAACGCGAACAACTATTTAATTGGTTACAAGCAAGTCATAACTCCACAAGCTTCATCTCACCAAACCAAAGCAAAACAATCCTGAAAGCACAGTACGAAAAAATAAAGCCCAAAATTTTTCAAAAATTAGCACGCAATCAAGATAGAAAAAGTGATATCAAAGGTTGGGTATCTAAATTTGTTGGTAAATTGTTGGAATTATAAATTGGGGATTGCGGAAAGTCCGGTCTTAGGGGTTTCCCCCAAGAGTAACTTTTCAAGACAGGTAATGGGTGAGTATAATTCGTAATTCGTAATTCGTAATTTGTAATTAATGCCCCATAAATAGAATTTAGGGGCTTCAACAAAGAATAGGAATCCGACTTGCTACTTACTACTTACTACTTACTACTTACTACTTGCTACTCCCTCTTCCAAAATTAATTTAAATTGCCCCTTGACAAATCATGGCAGAAGAGAGATACTTGGAAAGTCGCAAATACATGGGACTGTAGTTCAACTGGTTAGAGCACCGCCCTGTCACGGCGGAAGTTGCGGGTTCGAATCCCGTCAGTCCCGTTCTCATGTTAAATGATTGTTACGAAGCAAAGTACTATTGCTTCAATTAAAATATTTTACGAATTATCCAAACGCTAAAGTATTAGTGACCGCGAAAGAAGCTTTACCTTTTTTAGAATAGGTAGAGGTTTAATTTGAATTTATCCATTCTGTTGCAATTGTTGATTGGATAAATCACAATCTAAAATCGCGCCACTTTAACAATTGAGTAAGTCTCAACAGACAGTGTACTCGAAATTGTTTGTGGTGATTAAATTAAAAATATCGCGAATTATGACTTTTAGAGTGCGACTTGCTCCCAGTCCAACTGGGAATTTACATATTGGTACGGCTAGAACTGGTCTATTTAACTGGTTGTTTGCTCGTCATCATGAGGGTAAATTTATTCTACGAATCGAAGATACCGATACGGAACGTTCTCGTCCCGAATATACCGATAATATTTTTGAAGGATTGCGTTGGTTAGGAATGGATTGGGATGAAGGCCCATTTTTCCAAACTAAGCGCTTGGAAATGTATAAGGAAAAGGTGCAAAGTCTCCTGGATAAGGGATTAGCTTATCGCTGTTACACCACCTCCAAGGAGTTGGAAGCTTTACGAGAATCCCAAAAAGCTCGAAATCAAGCACCCCGTTATGATAATCGTCATCGCGATTTAACACCGGAGCAAGAAGCAGAATTCAAAGCTGAAGGACGGAGTTTTGTAATTCGCTTCAAAATTGATGACACCCGCGAAATTAAATGGAATGACTTGGTAAGGGGAGAAATGAGTTGGGTCGGTAGCGATTTGGGTGGTGATATGGTTATCGCTCGTGCAGCTGATGACGGTATCGGTCAACCGCTATATAATTTTGCCGTGGTGGTAGATGACATGGACATGCAAATTACCCATGTGATTCGCGGAGAAGACCATATTGCAAATACAGCAAAACAAATTCTGCTTTATGAAGCATTCGGAGCTAAGGTTCCAGAATTCTCTCATACTCCCCTAATTTTAAATGAGAAAGGTGCTAAGCTTTCTAAACGAGATGGTGTTACCTCAATTTCTGACTTTAAGAAAATGGGTTTTACCCCAGAAGGTTTAGTTAACTATATGACTTTGTTGGGATGGTCTCCACCGGATTCTACTCAGGAAATTTTTACTCTACAAGAAGCTGCTAAAGACTTTAGTTTTGACCGAGTTAATAAAGCTGGTGCTAAATTCGATTGGGACAAATTGGACTGGATAAATAGTCAGTATATTCACAGTATGTCGGTAGATAAACTCACTGACTTATTAATACCTTTCTGGAAAGAAGCAGGATATACATTTACCGAAACCAAAGACCGTGATTGGCTTGAGAAATTAACCGCTTTAATTCAACCCGGTATATCTCGTTTAACTGAAGCTGTAGAGATTGCTAAATTATTTTCTACCGAGACAGTTGATTTTAATTCCGAAGCACGGGAACAACTGCAAAAAGAAGGAGTTAAACCCGCACTTCAAGGAGTTGTCGCGGCTTTGGATAGTGAGGTCAATGCTTCAATTGCCAAAGACATCATAAAACGGGTAGTTAAAGAGCAAAACGTCAAAAAAGGCTTGCTGATGCGGAGTTTGCGGGCTGCTTTAACTGGAGAAATGAAAGGCCCAGACATTGTAGAATCTTGGGTACTACTTAATAATACTGGCTCAGATAAGCTTCGCTTACAACAAGCAATAGAAATCGCGGATTAAATTTCCATAAATAAAACCATGACAATCCCGTGAAGTAAGCCAAAATCTTGAATAACTACCTTGGGGCGCATTTTATGTGCCCCTATTTATTCTGCAAAAGTATTTCGGAGGTTTTCTGCGTGTTATGGATGTAATATTTATTAACTTTTAAAAACCGACCTGAGAAACGAAAATTTTTATCTGCTTTGTTCCCTATTAACCTCTGAATTCTTAACAATAAGCCCGTTGTTGCATGTAATTTTCATTCCCCTAAAGAATAGTAATTACTCTTAGGGTAGGGAACAATACATGTAATTTTATTGTCATTTCAAGCACTTAGAAAAATGTAATCAAAATGTCTAAAAAATTATTAAGTACAGTCATAAAGCTATCATTTGCATTCTTATCCCTAGCATCAGCGTCCGGAATAAACAATGTAGCTCAAGCTCAAGAAACTCCCCCAGCAATATTTGGAGATATAACTATAGAGCGTCCTTTATCCAAAGACCCCCTGACAGTTCGCGGAATGAGCGGTGGTAAAGTACCGGGAAAAGATATTTCCGAGAGAAAAGATACGCCGACCGGAGCCTGTACTGGTTATATGGATACAGAACCAGACCATACTCTCAAATTAAAAAATAAATTCGACTACATGAAATTGGTGATAGAAAGCCCTGAAGACACCACTTTAATCATCAAAGGTCCCGGTGGTACCTGGTGCAATGACGAGTTTGAAGGCAAAAATCCCGGTATTATCGGTGAATGGCTCGCAGGTAACTATCAAGTTTGGATCGGCTCTTACAAGGAAGGGGATTATTTTCCTTATACTTTGAAAATTACTGAATCGAAATAGATAAATTGGGGATTGGGCATGGGGGATTGGGTAATGGGTAATAGGTAATGGGTAATTGCTGTATAGGCGTAATAGGAATTGAATATCTTCGAGGCAGGTATTCAGAAGCAGAACCGCTGATTGTTAAGTCCCCAATCCCCAATCCCCAACTTGTTTTTATATACACAGAATCGCTTATAAGTCAATTCTCAATTCCCAATCCCCAATGCCCCATTCCCGATACCCAACTCATTGGTAAAAAGTCTTAAAATTAAGTTACATTTAATTAAGAATAATAATAATGTCTTGGCAAATGTCGTATAGCTCAATCGGGTTAATATGACAAGTCATACATATTAAAGATGAAAATAAAACAAATCGGGATTTATATACATCCGTTTCTCATTAACTATGTTAACGGGGTGATGCATCCCATTGGTATCTAGAGGCAAAATAAAATGAAATTCTCTTGGAGAGTCCTAGTTCTTTGGACCTTGCCTGCTTTAGTGATAGGCTTTTTCTTTTGGCAAGGAGCGTTCGCGAATACTCCTGCTGATATGGGTAAAAATGCAGCTAGCACTCGTATGACCTACGGTCGTTTCCTCGAATATTTAGATAATAATCGAGTCACGATGGTGGATTTGTATGAAGGTGGTAGAACCGCAATCGTTGAGGCTGTTGATCCACAACTTGAGGGTCGGATTCAACGAGTACGGGTAGATTTACCCGTTAATGCTCCTGAACTAATTACCAAGCTCAAAGACAAGAATGTCAGCTTTGATGCTCATCCTGTAAGAAACGATGGAGCCATCTGGGGATTATTAGGTAATTTGATTTTCCCAATCTTATTGATTACCGGACTATTCCTTTTGTTCCGTCGTTCGAGCAATCTTCCCGGTGGTCCCGGTCAAGCCATGAACTTTGGCAAGTCTCGGGCACGTTTCCAAATGGAAGCAAAAACCGGAGTTATGTTTGATGATGTCGCAGGAATTGAGGAAGCGAAAGAAGAACTCGGCGAAGTTGTTACTTTCCTCAAGCAACCTGAGAAATTTACTGCTGTAGGAGCAAGAATTCCTAAAGGTGTATTGTTAGTAGGTCCTCCAGGAACTGGTAAAACCTTATTAGCAAAAGCAATTGCTGGAGAAGCTGGGGTACCTTTCTTTAGTATTTCTGGTTCCGAGTTCGTGGAAATGTTTGTGGGTGTGGGTGCTTCCCGCGTTCGCGATTTGTTCAAAAAAGCAAAAGATAACGCTCCCTGTATCATCTTTATTGATGAAATTGATGCTGTGGGAAGACAGCGTGGTGCTGGTATCGGTGGTGGTAACGATGAACGGGAACAAACCCTCAACCAGTTGCTGACCGAAATGGATGGTTTTGAAGGTAACACCGGTATCATTATTATTGCTGCTACTAACCGTCCCGATGTACTAGATGCAGCGTTATTACGTCCCGGACGCTTTGACAGACAGGTGATTGTTGATGCACCCGACATCAAAGGACGTTTGGAAATCTTAGAAGTCCACGCACGCAACAAGAAATTAGACGAAAGCGTATCGTTAGACGCAATTGCTCGTCGTACTCCTGGTTTCACGGGTGCGGATTTAGCTAACTTGCTCAACGAAGCAGCAATTCTTACTGCTAGAAGACGTAAAGAAGGTATTACGCTTACAGAAATTGATGACGCTGTTGACCGGGTAGTTGCGGGTATGGAAGGTACTCCTTTGGTTGACAGTAAGAGTAAGCGTTTGATTGCTTACCATGAAGTCGGACATGCTTTGGTCGGAACTTTAGTTAAAGACCACGACCCAGTACAAAAAGTTACCTTAATTCCTCGCGGACAGGCACAAGGTTTGACTTGGTTTACCCCTAGTGAAGACCAAGGTTTAATTAGTCGCTCTCAGTTGAAAGCAAGAATTTCCGGTGCTTTGGGTGGACGTGCAGCCGAACAAGTAATTTTTGGTAGAGATGAAATTACTACCGGTGCTGGAAATGACCTGCAACAGGTAACCGGTATGGCTCGTCAAATGGTAACTAGATTCGGGATGTCCGATTTAGGTCCCGTATCGTTAGAAAGTCAGCAAGGTGAAGTATTCCTTGGCCGTGACTGGACTACACGTTCCGAATATTCCGAATCAATCGCGGCTCGTATTGATTCTCAAGTTCGTGAAATTGTTGATGAGCAATATCAAGCAACTTTACAGATGATGCGCGACCATCGCAGCTTGATGGATAGATTAGTTGATTTACTAATTGAAAAAGAAACCATTGATGGTGATGAGTTCCGTCAAATTGTTTCTGAGTACGCTGAAGTACCCGAGAAAGCGCAATACGTTCCATCTTTGTAATATTTCTTAATTAGTTTTTAGGAATTGAGAAATTTGTAAAAGTATTCAAAAAGCATTCATATTTAAGGGACACGTTATCGTGTCCTTTTTTTTTGCGTATTTTGTGTAGAGAGATGGTATTACAAAGCTTCTACATTTTGAATGGGAGTGTTATTAAAAATATGAAGATGGGAATAATATTTATAGTTTAGCTAGAACTTAATTTTTAAACTTAGTATTTTGTTCGAGTTCTAATGAAGAAAGTTATTTTTGATTTGAAGTTGAGATACCGGAAGCTCAAGGATGGATTATTACTTCACGAATGACTGATATGGCTACCGTGATGGAATGCAAAGCTTCTGCAAAATTCTGTTTGTACCGTTCTGTAATAGCTAATTTGCTGGAACCAATTGGATTTGAGATTATTGAAGCGGTAAATCCTCAAGAAGGATTGGAAAAAGCTTATAGTGTAAAACCCGATGTGATAATTACAGATTTAGCAATACCATACAATTTGTAATCCAAAATCTAAAACAAGCGCATCCGTTGTTACAATCTAAAATCCAAAATAAAATTATGGCTTCTAATTCAATCTTAATTGTTGATGATACACCAAATAATATTCGTCTTTTGTTCGATGTTTTAGACAGTGCTGGATTCGATATTTCTGTAGTCAGAAATGGAGAAACTGCTTTAGAAAAATTACATCATATTCAGCCAGATTTAATTTTACTTGACGTAATGATGCCAGGGATTGATGGTTTTGAAACCTGTCGTCGTGTTAAGTCTAACCCGGAAACAAGTGACATACCTATCATTTTTATGACAGCCCTTTCCGACACCGAACATAAGGTTAGTGGCTTAAAAATAGGTGCGATTGATTATATTACTAAACCAATTCAAGTAGAGGAAGTTTTAGCAAGAGTTAACGTGCATTTGGATTTACGAAACGCTCAAATAAAAGCTCAACAGGAAGTCATCGAACGTAAAAAAACTGAATTAGAACTCAGAGAAACCCTTGCTTCTATGCAACAAATGCAAACACAATTAATTCAAAGCGAGAAAATGTCTGCTTTAGGAAATTTAGTTGCAGGAGTCGCTCACGAAATTAATAACCCCCTGGGTTTTCTCAATGGTAGTATCAGCAATGCGACAGATAACGTAGAAGATTTATTGGAACATATCAAGCTATATCAGCAGGAATGCTCTAGCCCCACTGATGCAATTAGCGAACATGCTGAAGATATCGATTTAAAATACCTTAGTGAAGATTTGCCGAAGATTTTTGAGTCGATGCGAAAAGCTACATATCGGATTCAAAGTATTAGTAATAGCCTGCGTACTTTTTCTAGAGGTGATACACAATGCAAAGTCAATGCTGATTTGAATGAGGGGATTGAGAATACTCTTTTAATTTTAAAATATCGGCTGAAAGCTAATGATAAGCGACCAGCAATTGAAGTAATAACTAATTATGGCGATTTACCTCAAGTTAAATGTTTTCCCGGACAATTAAATCAGGTATTTATGAATATTTTAGCAAATGCTATTGATGCATTAGACGAGTCGAATAAAGAACTTAGTTTTAAAGAAATAGAGGCAAATCCTAATAAAATCATAGTAAAAACTTCCTTAGAAGACAGTCAAGTTAAAATTAGTATTGCTGATAATGGTCAAGGTATGTCTTCAAAAGTAAAACAAAAGATATTTGACCATTTATTTACTACTAAAAGAGTTGGGAAAGGTACGGGTTTAGGATTATCTATAGCTCGCCAAATTATTATAGAAAAGCATGGTGGTAGCTTAGAGGTAAATTCGGAATTTGGGAAAGGGACTGACTTTATAATTACAATTCCTCTGGAATAAAGATTGTGATTAAAGTATTTTATCTTTTATCTAAGACGTAGATTTGATTGTTAATACAAGCATTGCGAAACAATACGAAGTGTAAGCAAAGTTTTATTTTCAAGTAACCGAATAAAGCCATTTTTCTATATTTATTTTTAAAACCTGATATCAATGAATTAATAATTCAATCAAAAATGTACGTTAAGTAAGCTTATTGTAAATTAATTTTTACTAAAGAATGCTACCCAAATTTTGATAAAAATAAGAACGATATAATTCTCTACTCACAATTGCACCATCAGGAGTTAATTTTACCAATCCGAGACTTTCTAGTTTATAAGCAACTGTAGGTGGAAGATTTACCGCTGTTTGTGCTGTAATTATTTCAGAAAATACCGCTGCTAAATCGGGATTTCTTTGCAAATAATCCCATTTATTTCGTAAATGATGCCGATAAATTCCTCTTTCCGTATTTGCTTCTGCTAGTAACTGTTCTAAATTTAATTCTTCTTGGCTTAAATGATATAGTGCAATATTAACTAAAGTCGGTTGTCCCCCTACGACTTCCATTAATTGTTCAGTTTGATTCCCTTGTTGCCAATTTAAACCATAACGTTCTGCTAATTCTTGGGTTTGCTCAAGCGTAAATTCGGGTAGTTGAATGGGTAATCCGATATTGAATGGTGAATGATTAATATTTAAGGGGACATAAATATCAGTTGAATAATCCACAACTAAACGCAATTTTTGCCAAACTTGATTGTATTGAGAGTTTTCATGCCAAGAACGTAATAATGGTAAAAATTCTTGAGCTAATTGTGGATATTCAAATACGCGGTTTAGTTCGTTAAATGATAAAACTAAAGGACTATTGAGAGCTTCTAATATATAAGCTTGGAAATAAAGAGTGCAGCTTAATTTACTTCCAATTTCCTCATCCCAATATTCATCTAGCTCAGGCTCAATATTCAAGCTTTTAGAAACAATACAGCACAGCCAACGTAAAAAGACATCTAAATCTAGAAACTTATCAGTATCTACCAAATTTAAATCAAGATGTACCGTATAGTAACTTAATGATTTTGCATAATCGAGCAATCTAAACTTTAACGAAGTTTTTCCCATCCCCTTGGGAGCTTTGATACGAATTAAACATCCAGGACGAGAAATTTCTTGATTGATTAATTCCTCAATTGGGGAACGAGGTATATACAATTTTGAATATAGCGATACCGGACTGCTAGGATATTCAATTCCATCAAATTGTTCTACTTCTCCCCCAGTAGTATAATCGGATTCATTTAACTCTAAATTAAAAGAGCTAAAGCAAAGTTTTACCGAACGTGAATCTACTGCCGTTTTCAGAGACCACAATCGCGATAAAGTATTTGTAGAAACGCCGATACGGTTGCTCAATTCCTCTTGAGTAAAACGTCTACCATCATTCTCCTGCAATTGGGCTGACTGTATAGCCGATTGCAGACGATTCAAACCCATTGCTGTCAATACTATACCTCGCCTTCGCCTTTGTTTAGCGGCATCCATTCTTATAAATATAAATACTCATTGATTTTTATCAAAGATATTAACTTATTAATTGCAAGTTAACAGTTTCCGTAACATCAAATTATTAAATAGCCGTATAGTTATGAAGCAATAAACGTAGCATTTAGGAAAATCTATGGCTCGAAGGTTTTAATTTATAATTCTACCCAACCTAAACACAACTTTTCTGTATTAATACTATAAGAATTTCAAATGGACGCTTAACTGGCTTAACTGCCATTGAAGGTAATTATTTATATATGTCAGAATAAAAACTCAATCAAATACCCAATTTACTAGCAAACTGAGTAGTTTTCTTCCCTGGAAAACTATGAATGTGTTGAGTGTGTTCCCTATATACCGCGAGATAGCTTCTAGTTGTCTTGCGGTATATTTTATATTAGCTTTGAGTTTGAATGATATTCAATACTCCGTTAGAAGTAGATTCGGGAACGAAGGGAGTAGGAAGTTGAGAAATAGAAAATGTTTGTATCCGATACAAATCTTGAATAAAATTCCTGGTCTGATAGCAGAAGTAATAATCACAAAATTGGCGTTGCTGATTAAAAGTATAATTTTCCCCCAGCCCTAATTCTAGGAGAGAACTGTATTTTAAAGTCCCCCAATACAAGGTGGATTTAGGGGCTGGTGTTGATGGTCAACATCAATTCATCTCTGTATTCAGCAACGCTACAAAATCTAACTTATTCCCTATTCCCTACATTTATTTGCGAATATCTTGATGTGAATCAATAACTATTCGCATAGTTTCTACTGTGAGTTCTCGTAAATCGCGATTTAAAGGAATTGCTCCTCTCGGTCCAAACCAGCGGTCAAATATAGTTACGTATTTGCTCTCGTTATTGACAAACCCTTGCATAAATCCGTAGAAGGTGTAGTTTACGGTATCGAGGAAATCGGAATTATTCTCGGGAACCATGCAAGCAATTCCTTCTCTAGATAAGGGACGGTCTGGTACTACTTTATAACTATTAAAATTTTGTTTTCGACCCAACCACGCTTCTAAAAGAATACCATCGTCAGCAAAAGCATCTATTCTACCTTGCTGTAAAGCTGTATATCCCTGCCATCTATCTCTGAGGTATACTAATTTTGCTTGAGGCTGTGCCTGTTTGATAGCTTGTTCGTTTGTGGTTTTTGCAAGTACTCCGATTTTCTTGCCAATTAAACTTTTTGGAGAGCCTAAATTACTTGCTTTCTTTACTAATAAGTTAGTACCAGTTGCGCCATAGCTAAAGGAAAAGTCTACGTTTTTATTTCGCTCCCAGGTAAAGCTGCTAGCATCACAAACAATATCAACTTTTCTATTAACTATATTAGGAATCCGTCCGGCTGGGGAAAGTGGGACTAGTTTAAGTTGAACTTTTTTACCTAATTCTTTTTCTAGCTGCTGCTGGATAAGTTTGAGCATATCCACAGAATAACCAATCAACTGTCCTTGCTTGTCTTTATAAGCAAACGGGAAAGCGTCTTTACTGGTTCCTGCTGTCAATACACCGGTGCGTTTCACCTTTTGCATTACACTTTCAGCTGAAGCAACACCGGGTAGTGCTGCTGTTAATAGCAAGCTTAAGGCTGCTACCGTAATTTTTTTAGACATCCTCACTCCTTCTCATACCACTAGGGTTCTCTTTTAAATTCTTTGTAGATTAAAAATACATTAATTTCCCCGTGTAATTACAAGTTAAGATGATACAAGTCACAATTTTTTATATTTTTATATTGGTTATATAGGGATAATACGGGACAACAGTATTCTTAAAATTATTAAACAAGATGACAGAAATAATAATAGTTGTAGTCTGGCTGACAATTGGCTTTGTTGTTTATCGACTTGTTTCTAAAAAGTCTGTAAAAACTCAATCATCGAACTACAAAATAAATAAAAAATCGCCTCTATTTCGTAGCGATTATTATCCCATCAATAAAAGAGCCAATCAAGAACTTTATCGACCCGTAGCAAAATGGAGCGGTCGCTTAATTTTACGAGTGGAAAATAAGCAGGAGCGTTTTGTTGAATTTGAAGTCCAAAATGCTCCCGATTCATATATGCATCTACTTGGTAAAGTTGTGAAGTTGAAATGGAGTCGCGACAGCAAAGTACAAGAATATGTTAAACGAGTCAGTTTTGACGTTAACTTTATTAAGCAAACAAAGAAAAGTCAGCAGAAAGGTATGATTCATCCGGTAAGGTTGGATGGACTTTCTCAGGTTGACCCCTTAGAATCCTTAGCAGGTGCAAGACCGATAGATGATGTCTGCGTGATGCTATCGAATCCAGAAGTGGAAATTAATGCAGAAGGGGAAACTGAATTAATTATTGATAGCGAACCCACTCAAATTGTCGGACGTTTTGTTGGATTGGTAAAAATTTTATCAAGAGTCGATTCAAAAAGCGATTTATTTCGAGTTCGTCACCATAACAAAGCAACTATAAACTTTTATAAGGGAATTGAAGAAATTATTTGTATACCGCAAGTACCAGAAGATACAAGAGGAATTGCTCGTTCTAGTAATAAAAATATAGAAAAATCGCAATTAAATTCGCAAGGCTGGTACATTTATGGTGCATATAATGCAGAAGGAACTTTTGTAGTACAGGCTATTGAACCTCGTGCTTTAATTCAGTTAAAACCACAAAAAGTGATTACAAAATCCTCAGAAGTATTTAAATATATAAATCGAGGAATGTGGGCGAAAACCAAATTACTAAAAGGAAAATGTCAGACAGTTTTATTAGCAGATAATCAGAAAAACAAAGAAAGTCCGATATCTCAATGGAAATTAGGCGATAAAGCTTTAGTAATACATATATTTGGTGGTATTGGTGGTGAAAAAGCAGAAGCAGCAGGTTGGCTTCCGGTTCCGGGTCATCTTTCTTATGGAATTGCAGAAGTAGTAAGGGATAGTATTACCTCGGAATTACGTTTTGAGATTATTTACTATCAAGTTTATGGTCATAACGTAGACGGAATTGTTTCTGGAAGTATAACTTGGGCTGCTTATATGGGTTCATTGTGGCAGGGTTGGTTGGGAACTCGTCCGGTAAGCGATATTTTGATTAAATATGAGCCGATAACTACCGATTATGATTTTGATGGAATCAAACTCTCTCCTTTATCAGAATTTATCGAAGAGCAAAGAGAAATTACAGCCCGTTATCGCGTCGGAGATGGGACTGGTGCATCAATAATTACTCCCACAGCTTCCTGCGTTCAAGATTCTAATCAAGCACTTTACGCCACTGTGTATGATATACGAAAATTTGTAGAATTGAATCCAGCAATTAATGATTGGTTAAAAAATAATCCTGAAGACCAGCAAACCCAGTACTTCAAAGAATTAATTTCTTTAGGAGGTAATTTAGAAAAACAGTTAATTCCCCTCGGTGTCATGCGAAAAGACTGGCAAAAAAATGTCAAAGATTTATTCGGAACTAATAATAAAAACGACAACATAATTACAACAGCAATAAAAATGCTCAAAAGTTGGCGAACCGTATTTCCCAAAAGAGCGCAAGACGAAACCACCAAAATTTTTCTCAAGCACAAAGCTATGGCTTGGGTTTTGAGAACCAATCAGGTAGGAGGTTTTGATTACACCATCGCACCCCTTGCTCCGACTACTTTGTTTAAGAGTTAGGAGTAATAAGTAATGAGTAATGAGTAATGAGTAATGAGTAATGAGTAATGAGTAATGAGTAATAAGTAATGAGTTAGGAATTAATAACTGTTCGCTGTTCGCTGATAACTGTTCGCTGTTCACTGTTAACTGGTAACAGTTTCTCGTAATATTCGATAGGATTGCTAGGTACATTATTCATTGCTTTAATTGCGATACATTTTATGACTCTTAATTTATATTTTCTTCGACATGGAGAAACTACTTATAGCCAAAGTGGTGATTTTTGCGGGGAAACTAATGCAGAATTGACTCCAGAAGGGGTAAAAATGGCGGAAGCTTTTGGTGATATGTACCAGAAGCTGAAGTGGGAAGCGGTTTACGCTAGTCCGATGAAGCGAACTGTTGCGACTGCAAAACCGTTTTGCGATGCTACGGGAATTGACATGCAGTTACGTGATGGACTCCGCGAAGGTAGTTATGGTGAATGGGAAGGTAAGAGTAAGGATTTTGCTCAAGAAAATTACACGGAAAATTATATTAATTGGTTGACCGAACCCGCATGGAATGCACCCAAGGGTGGAGAAACTTCGGTGGAGATAGCAAACCGTTCTATGCCTGTAATTGCTGAAATTCAGGAAAAACATCCTGAAGGTAATGTGCTGTTGGTTTCTCACAAAGCTACGATTCGGATTATGCTTTGTAGTCTACTGGGTATTGATTTGGGTCGTTACCGTCATCGGATTAATATTTTGGTTGCGTCGGTGAGCATGGTTAAATTTGACGTTCACGGTCCTTTATTGGAATTTTTAGGACATAGAAATCATATCCCAGAAGATATTCGTCAGCGGAAGGGGACTTAGGTAATTCGTAATTCGTAATTCGTAATTCGTAATTGTTGATTAAATATTAGTAGGGTGCGTTAGGTCCAAGCCATAACGCACCATCTTATATCAAAACAGAAAATCACTAAACAACTTTTTGTCTGGCAACGTCGAAAATTTGCTGATTACCACGAGACCAAAGTACGTTAAATTTCCAACGTTTGATTTTCCAGGTTGAATCGGTGCGAATCAAACCAGCAGTGTAATAACCTCCCATTTCTAAAATATCTTTTCCCGGTTCCCCCGGTAAATAGTGAAAAGCTCGAACGTGTGCTTGACAGGTAGCATGATTATTATTTGAAAATTTGATGTGATGGTTGGTAATCATGTGTTGAGTTGCTTGAAAACCTCCCAAATCATTACGAGCACTATTAACAATATCCTTTGGTTCTAAACTACCTGCAACTTCGCCAATAGATGAATAGTCAAATTCAACGGAATCGGTAAATAAATTAGCAAAATTTTCCCAGTCGCGTAAATCAATTAACATTCCAAATTGATTGATTAATTCTATTATTTCAATTCGGTCGGCTGCTGAAACTATAGAGTCTTTCATTGGTTGTTTTGAATTTTTAACTAAAAAGATTTAATACCTTTGACCTTTAACCTTTTACCTTTAATTCCTCAAGTGTTGGATAATCGGTATAACCTTTTTCGTCTCCATCGTAGAATGTGGAAGATAGTGGTTCATTATTATATATTTTTCAACGCAGAGGAAAGCAAAGGTAAGCGCAGAGGAAAGCAGAGTTATTAATTTAATTTTTCCCAATTACCCATTACCCATTACCCATTACCCATTTTCTCAATCACCTTGAGCGGCTTTCCAAGAGTTGTAATAAATTTCAATTTCATCAATTAATCCAGTATGTCTGGGAAACCAACCCAGCCAACGATTTATTTTTCCAGAAGTAATAAATTCGTTTTGGTCAAACCATGTACTGGTAATATCATCTTCGCTGGGAGCAGCAATTTCGATTTCTCCTTGATAACCAACAGCAGAATAACAAGCTCGCATTATTTCAATGCATTTGTATCTTTGTTCGTCTGCAACACAAAAAACTTGACCATCTAAATTAGCGGGACTTTCGGCTACCATGACATAAGCTTGAGCTAAATCGTTGACGTGAACCCAACTCCAACCTTTTTCTGGGTCTCCATGATAAACAGCTTTACCTTTTTCTCCCATTTCAAACCACTGTCCGCTAACACTGGAATGTCCGTCCATTCCATACATAAAGCCAGGTCGCAAAACAACTTTGCTGACATTTGGTATTGTCGTATTAAACAGCGTTGATTCCATTTCCATGCGGAAAGCTAAAGCATGTTCGGAATTAGCTGGGGTGGTTTCGTCCATGACTCGTTCGGGACGTTTGCCATAAATAGAACAGCCAGTAGTGTAAATAAATAATCTTTGTCTTTGAACTCGGGAATTTTGAGCTACTTGCTGTAAGGTTGTAAATAATTTTTGGTCGGTTTCTTGAGGACTATCAAAATCTAAAACCGTATGTACAATTACATCGCTATCTTCTAAATACTGACGATAACTTTCTGGTTCGCTTAAATCTCCTTCGCATAAACCAACTTCATAAGATAGTAATTTTTTAGCACGATTTTTACTAGCATCGCGAACTAAACCGCTTACTTGGTGTCCTGCTTGACGAAAAGCAATTGCAGCATAAAAGCCAGCATATCCAGTTACACCAGTTACAAGAATTCTCACTATTTGTTTTCCTATTCGTCGGATATCTATTGAGAATAGGAATTATGCTCGATTTTTTCTATACAAATTCTTGCTAATATTTTTCAAATCTTGCTCTACAACATTAATATCCGACTTGCGATAGAACTAAAGATGTCGTCGGTAGGTCGATGGACTGACTCCAGTATGCTTCCGAAAGAAGTTGGCAAATTGACCTTGTGTTGAATACCCCATTTGTAGACTAATTTGAGCAATTGATAATTTCGGCATACTCAGTAAACGTTTTGCTGCTTCTATCCGCAATTTAATAACGTATTGCCAAGGTGTTAAACCTGTTGTCTGCTTGAACAAGCGACAAAAATGGAACTTACTCATACCAACCAGCGAAGCAATAGCCTCTAATGATAAATCTTCGTTTAAATGCTCGTGAATATATTCTATGGCTTGTCCGATTTGAGAATTACTTCCTACATCAGCATTAACAATCGGCTTTCTATCTGTATAGAATTGCAGCAAATGCGCGGCTAAAGCGGTAATCAAAGAATCTGCATAAAATCGACTTCCTAAAGGGTCTGTTTGCAGTGCTGCTTTTAAGGAAAGTCCAATTTGGTGAATTAAAGGGTCGGGTTTAGCAAAATGCGGTATGAGTTCAATCTTGGAAGCAATAGATTCGTAGGCAATATGTTTAAGAAAAGAAGGCTCTAAACTAAGTAAAATCAATTCTTGTTCCCCATTTGAATGAATCCAATGGGAAGTATGAGCGGGAACAACACATACATCACCGACATTAATTTGCTCTTGTTTTAAGCGTCCATCTAATCGTCGTTCTGCTTCGACTTTACCCAAAGTTTGAATTGCTAAAACATGTTGTTTGGGATAGTGTTCGGGAGTTTCATGAGGTGGATGCTGGTGATATTCTAAATAAATCCCATGCCATTTTACCTGATGACTCGACAGTAAATTTGGACGTTTCAGAACCTTTGACGTTGCTGCTTCTTGGCTGAAGTCAACGGCAATTGGTTGGTTTAATGTCATAGTGCCGGAAAATCATTAAAAATTGCTTGTTAGATTATATTGATTTAGAAATAGAAAAATTACTCAAAGGCTCAGAAAATTTTTACAATTTTACGATTTAACTATTGTTAACTATTGAAGTCATGTCAAATTCAAATAATATTCGCCTCAATCGCGCTTTTAATTCTCTACAAGGATTATCTGTAGGAGATGCTTTTGGAGAAAAGTTTTTTCTACATCCTGATGTTGCTGAGAATATAATTGCATCTCGCGCTATTCCCGCATTACCTTGGTATTACACTGACGATACCCAAATGTCGTTATCAATTTATTGGGTTTTACGAGAGTACGGTGAAATTAATCAAGATGAATTAGCAAAAAGTTTTGCTCGTAGGTATGACGAGGAAAGAGGTTATGGTGCCGGTATGCAAAGGCTTTTGTTAAGTATTCGCGATGGTGAGAAATGGCAATATTTAAGTTCTAGTTCTTTTGCGGGACAAGGTTCTTACGGTAATGGTGGAGCGATGCGGGTTGCTCCCTTGGGGGCTTTTTTCGCTGATGATATGGATTTGGTGGTAAAGCAAGCTGTTAAAAGTGCTGAAGTTACTCACGCTCACTCTGAAGGTATTGCTGGTACGGTTGCTGTTGCTGTGGCTGCTGCTTTTGCTTGTAATTTAAAGGAATCAAATAAATTAAATAAACCAAATAAAACAGAATTTTTAGATTTGATTTTACCTTATATTCCCGAGAGCGAAGTTGCTTCTAAGGTTCGTCGAGCGCGAGATTTGCAAGATGGTATATCAGTAAATTCGGCTGCTGCAATTTTAGGAAACGGAACCAAAGTTTCTGCACAAGATACGGTTCCTTTTGCTTTATGGTGTGCTGCTCAAAATTTAGATAATTACCAAGAAGCGCTATGGTTAACGGTTTCCGGTTTGGGAGATAGAGATACTACTTGTGCGATACGCTTTAGCGTCGCCCTTTGGGCGATCGCCGGTGGAATTGTGTCTTTGTATGCGGGTGTGGAAAGTATTCCAAATACATGGTTACAAGCGCGAGAAGTTTTACCGAAGTGGATTAATTTAAATAAGCAAGAATTGAAAAGGGAGACGGTAACTTTATATCGTCCGGTAGGAGAAAAGGAATTAGTTTTAATTAAGGAAAGCGGTTGTAAACAGTTTCCACCAAGATTACCAGAGCAACCAATTTTTTATCCGGTGTTAAATCAAGAGTATGCGATTGAAATTGCTCGCGATTAGAATGCTGTGGATGAAAATATTGGTTATGTAACTAAATTTGAGGTGAAAGCGGAATTTTTGAGCAATTATTCTGTCAAAGTTGTAGGTGCTTCCCGACATCAAGAATATTGGATTCCTGCGAAAGATTTATCTGAATTTAATTCTAATATTGTTGGTTTGATTGAGGTTATTCAAGAATTTTCACGACCATAAATTTTAACGACAGACGTTTTATTTATTACAAACATCCCTTATATATTGGTGCATATAATGAGCTAATTACTTAATTATTCGTAAATGCTGTATATATAATTGCTCAATTTTTTGTAATTAGCAGTAAACAGCAGCAATTTTAAATCTATTATCCAAATCAAAAAGTTGAAATCCTTCAATCTCCACAAACTTTTTGAGGAGAAGATATTTTTTCAGAATTCGTTTTAGATTTAGCTGAATTTGGGAATTGATTGTATCTGTTTAAAAATTCTGCATTTATCAAACCTCTTATCATCCCATAATTAAAATACTCAAATCAAATAGATAATTATCTAAAATTAAGCAATGTAAACAGCAGTCAGATTAAATTTTGTAAACTACTAAAAATAGCTTGAATAAAGAGGTAGCATACTACAAAAAAATAACGATTTATCTAGCTTTAAACGAGTAAAAATAAAATAGCGTATTACTTTCGCCAGCCTACAAATAGTATGCTACATACTGTAACTCCTATACTGCTGTTGGACTATTGATAATAGCATCAATAAGAGGTCAAAACATTGCGAAATATTTCGATAGGTTAAGACTAATGAATACTGATATTTAATCAGAACTTGAATCTAAATTAATTAGAGTTATACATATAGATTTGATAGTCAGAAAAAGGATGAACAAGTTACGCTGATGTAGTTAATATTAGGAAGTTGTTAATCTCGTATAGTCTGTAAAATCGCATGACTTCCCATCTCCTCAATGATTTCAATCTGGGTAATCTATCCTTAAAAAACCGTTTGGTAATGGCTCCGATGACTCGTTCTCGTGCGGGTTCTGAAAGAATGCCGAACGCTTTAATGGCAGAATATTACGCTCAACGAGCAGGTGCGGGTTTAATTATTAGTGAAGGTACAACTATTTCTAAACAAGCAAATGGTTGGCTGCATACACCGGGTATTTACACTGCCGAACAAACAGAAGCCTGGAAACAAGTAGTTAATGCAGTTCACGCGAAGGGAACGCCGATTTTTTTGCAGTTATGGCATACGGGTAGAGCTTCTCACAGCAGTTTTCAAGAAAACAATCAGCTACCAGTTGCTCCTTCAGTAATTAGAATTGAAAGCTCGGAAGCTCATACACCAGATGGTAAAAAACCTCATGAAATTCCGAGAGCTTTGGAAACAGAAGAAGTTTCCTCAGTTGTGGAAGATTATCGTCAAGCAGCAGCTAATGCTAAAAAAGCTGGTTTTGATGGAGTCGAAATTCACGGTGCAAACGGCTATATTATCGATGAATTTCTACAATCTAAAACCAATCACCGTAATGATAAGTATGGTGGTAGTTTAGAAAATCGCTTTCGGTTTTTGAAAGAAATTATTGAATCGATTCTTACTGTATGGGATGCGGGAAGAGTTGGAGTAAGACTTTCTCCCAACGGTAACTATAATGATATGGGTTCGCCAGATTATCGAGAAACTTTTACCTATGTAATCCAACAGTTAAATCAATATGGATTGGGTTATTTACACGTGATGGACGGTTTGGGTTTTGGTTTTCACGAACTAGGAGAACCAATGACTATAGGTGAATTGAGAAAAATATATAATGGTACTTTGATAGGTAATTGCGGTTACGACAAAGAAAGCGCTGAAAAAGCTATTGCTGCTGGTGATGGTGATTTAATTGCTTTCGGCAGACCGTTTATTAGTAATCCCGATTTAGTAGAGCGTTTTGCTAATAATTGGGAACTAAACCCCGACCCAGAACCAGCTATTTGGTATTCGTTTGAAGCGGAAGGTTATACAGATTTTCCTACATATCAAAAGTCTAGAGTTGGTGTTTAGGAATAGTTATTCCATAAATGTAGAGACGTAGCAGTGCTACGTCTCTTTGTGGGTGGGTGAAAATTTAAAATTTACTCAGGACGTTCGGGAGGATTTTCAGGAACTCCTAAAGCTTCTTTTAATTGTTCTTCACTGATTCCTAACTTACTTGCTGCTGCTGCCAAATCTCGTCTGGGTCGTGGTCCAAAGGCTTCTTTAATTTGTTCTTTAGTTACACCTAACTTTGCTGCTGCTGCTTCAAAATTCGGTTTAGGTCGTTTTTCTCCTTCGACAGGATTTTCGGGAACACCTAAAGCTTCCTTGAGTTCTCCTTCGCTAGTTCCTAAATTGCTTGCTGCTGCTGCAAAATCTGGTTGTGGTCGTGGTCCCAATGCTTCTTTAAGCTGTTCTTCGCTAATTCCTAATTTTTCTGCTGCTGCTGCCAAATCTGGTTTTTGTCGTCTACCCTGTCCTTGCGGTGGTCGGTTTTGAGCGACAGTTAGGGAAGCTGGCTTGGCTGCTGCTTTCAAATTTCCTTTTGGTGCTGGTCTTTCAGGCTTTGGTGCTGGTGGTTGGGGTGGTTGGTTTTGAGCGATAGTTAGGGAAGCTGGGCTGGCTGCTGCTTTCAAATTTCCTTTTGGTGCTGGTCTCTCAGGTCTTGGCTCTGGTCTTTCAGGTCTTGGCTCTGGTCTCTCAGGTTTTGGTGCTGGTGGCTTGGATTGTTCGTTTCTAGCAATAGTTTGGAAAGATGTGTTGGCTGCATCAGCTTTATTAATTGAACTAAAAACCAATGTTCCAAGTAACGCAGGAATTGCTGTTATTACTAATACTTGATTCAGTTTCATCATGTATCTCCAAATGCTTATATTTCAATAAAGTTCAGTTCGTTGTGTGGTAATTGTTTTTAACCAAACTTTATTGCCTGACATTTATTATTTAGCCACTTTAAAATTACAACTGAGCTTATTATTCAATTACATTTTTGTAATTTAAGTCTTATATTTACTATATTGATAATCTCCATAAATTAACTCATAAGAATTCTCTCTTTTTATCTTTTACTACCTCAAAAATAATTTATTTCAAGTGATAAAAGTACTGAGTTATATATGAAAAAAAGGCACTTATTTATATGAGGAAAGATACAGGTATTGAATCCTAATATTTTCTATTATTGGGTTATCCACTCGTTTTAAGAGGGTTAATTATGAACTGGAATAAAGTTTCAACAGGAATATTGGTAATGGCTTCTTTAGCAACTACTGCATTACCTGTATCGGCAAATCCCTATCGCACTTCTAACAACGGTCATGGAAGAAATAAAGTTGTTGAAGTCGTTGATGTAAATGTTAATTTAAGAGGTCAAAACAGACGAAGAGTTGATAAGAAAAAATTCAAAGAGGTTTGCGTTAACAAACGTGTCCGAACAAGAAGAGGTGTTAGAAAAGTTCGGGAATGTAAGTTAGTTAGAATCCGAAGATAGAAAAAGTAACGATTATAGCTTTGGAATTTTTGATTGCATTAAATTATCAGAAATGCGGGAAAGATAATCTATCTTTCCCGCATTTTTTTGTTGTTATAGTTAGTGGTCTGCCCCATAAAAATTGACGGGCTTTTATCTTTGTTCGTAGTTGCGCGGTCTTCGCCAAATATTCAGGGCTTCAGCCTTTACGTACAAACAATGATTTACCTATCAAAACTAACGGGACAGACAATTAGTGGTTTGTTTCATAAATTCTGATGGGTCGCGTTTTCTTTGGAAATGTCGGGAGACGTTATTTATAACGTCTCTACATTACGTCTGTAGAAAACAAAACTGTCAAAATTAATGAAAAGGACTATTAAAGGACTATTAGTGGTCTGCCCTATTAATCTTGTTCGTTTTCTTTCAAAGGTCGGGAGACGTAGAACTGCTACGTCTCTACACCTATCATTTTTTATGGGACAAACCACTAGGTCACTTTGTGAGTCACTAAACCATCTTTAACGTGAATGATGCGGTTGGTTTGGTCGGCGACATCTTGCTCGTGAGTGACAATCACGATTGTAATACCTTGACTATTAAGTTCAATCAGTAAATCCATCACTTCCCCAGAAGTTTTGGTGTCTAATGCTCCTGTAGGTTCGTCTGCTAGAACAAGTTTAGGACGGTTGACAAGGGCACGAGCAATGGCTACTCGCTGCTGTTGTCCTCCAGACATCTGATTGGGACGATTTAACATTCGCTTTGCTAAACCAACGCGGATTAGGGCTGACTCTGCCCGTTTTCTGCGTTCCGATTTGGGAATACCTGCATATACCATTGGCAACATCACGTTTTCTAAAGCTGTGGAGCGAGGCAGTAAATTAAATTGCTGAAAGACGAAACCGATATGGAAATTGCGGATATATGCCAACTCGTCATCAGTTAGTGTAGTTAAGTTTTTACCTTCTAGAACATAGTATCCAGATGTTGGGCGGTCGAGGCAACCAATAATATTCATCAATGTAGACTTCCCCGAACCAGACATCCCCATAATTCCTACATATTCACCTTCTTCCATAGATAAGTTAATCCCCTTGAGTATCGGAACTTCGCTTTCCCCTAAATAATAAGTTTTTTCAATTTCTTCCATCCAAATCATAGTTGCCATGTTAGTAATCCCCTGCGTTCTAAATATTCTGTTTCAATCACTTCTGAGCGCTTCGATTGGGTCAAGTCTGGCAGCATTACGAGCCGGAATCACCCCAGCTAGTAACCCAATAAAAAATGTCAAACCAAATCCGAATAAAATCGACCAGATGGAAATTACAAGGGGAAATTTAAACGAATTTGAGGCACCGAAGCCAATTGCGACCCCCAAGCAGATGCCAATTACCCCTCCCATTGCGGCAATTATTACTGCTTCAGCTAAAAACTGGCTCAAAATAGCATTATTAGTAGCTCCGACTGCTTTGCGAATTCCAATTTCTCGCGTTCGCTCAACCACTGACACAAGCATAATATTGGCAATACCAATACCCCCGACAATTAAAGAAATTGCGGCGACTGCTACTACCATTACGGTAAACATTTTAGATGTACTGGTAAGGGTTTCAATAATATCAGCCGAATTTATAATTCTAAAATCATCCTTATGTTCTTTTGCGGGAAAAATGCCATGTCTTACCCGTAAAAGATTTGTAGTTTGATACTCGGCAGCATCTAACCTATCCTGGCTTTTGACTTTGACATAAATCCCTCTAATAGCAATTCCTTTCACAGAATTATTTCCTACTAGTCGAGCAGACATATTGGTGAGCGGAATATAAATGAGTTCATCCGGGTTTTGTCGTCCTTGCGCTCCCTTTGTTTCCATTACGCCAATTACGTCATAAATTTGTCCTTGAATACGGATTTGCGAACCTTCTGCATTACTTCCCGAACCCAGCAATTCATCTCGTGCGGTGGGGCCTAGAACCGCTAAAGGTTTTGCCGTATCTACTTCTTCCTGAGTAAAAAATCTACCTGTTTGAGGATGGGTATTACGTACATCTGGATAATTGACATCGGTGCCAATAATTGTGATGGAGTTGTTGTTTTGGGCATAGACAACTTGAGCATCTTGTTCTAGGAAAGCAGATACGCGCTCAACTCCTAAAACCTGTTGAGCAATGGCCTGAGCATCTTCCAAAGTCAATGTCGCTGCACTCCCAGCCCCCTGACGCACCCCGCCATTTCTAGCTGCACCGGCTCGCACTTGCAAAATGTCGCTTCCAAGGGATTGCAATCGTAGCTCGGTAGCTTTTTGAGTGCCTTGACCAATAGCGGTAACGGCAATCACTGCTGTAATACCAATAATAATTCCCAGCATCGTTAGCATAGTGCGGAGTTTATTGTTCCACAACGCCTCAAGAGCCATTATCAGAATTTCAACCTTCGACACCGTAGATACTTTTTTAACTCGTGGTTTGCAATAGCGTGCGTTCATTTTACTAACCTCAAAATGGCACCAAATTTACAAAGGAGGAGGACCACCACCAGGAGGACGGTTTCTGTTTCTTTGAGAACCAGATGGCGCACTAAGCAAAACTTTTTCATTTCCTTGCAAACCGGAACGTACTTCAGTTTTACCGTTAATAGTAAGTCCAGTTTTAATTGGTACAAATTTAGTACCCTTTTCAGTAATTACTCTTACTCCGGTACCACTCTTCTGGCGTAAAATCGCCACCGTTGGGATGACAAGCACATTACTTAACTTACCTGCATCAAACTTCGCATTAACGTTCATATTGGGACGCAGAAGAGTTTCTGGGTCGGTGAAGTCTACTTTTACTTCAAAGCTAGTGACGTTAGAAGTCACCGTTGCTTGAGGTGCAATTTCGGCAACTTTGCCTTTAAAAGTTTTGTCAGAATAGGCATCAGCTATAACCGTGACCGACTGGCCGACTTTAATTTTGCTGATATCGGTTTCAGCAACCTTGGCTACAACTTGATAATTTGATGCTAGCGACAGAATAGAAGAAGAAGTTGCACTAGATACTTCACTTCCCGATGTGGTAGGTGTGACGAAACCACCGGGGTCGGCATACTTGGCAGTGACAATACCACTGAAAGGAGCGCGAATAACTGTGTTTTCAATCTGTGTTTGAATCGTTTTCAAATTGCCCTGTTGTTGAGTAACTTGTGCCCGTGCAGCTTCAATGTCTTCGGTGCGTGTTCCAGCTTTTTGCAGGGCTAAAGCTTGCTGTTTTTCTTTGACTGCTGCTTTTAGTTGCTCGATATCTTCGGTGCGTGTTCCAGCTTTTTGCAATGCTAATGCTTCCCGAGCTTCATTTACTGACGCTTGGGCGCTATCGCGTTCGGAACGTTGTTGGTTGAGAATTTGTAGGGAAATAGCACCAGCATTGTATAGTTGCTGATTGCGTTTAAAATCATCTTCAGCTTTGGTTAAACTTGCTTGAGCGCTTTTTAAACGTGCTTGAGCCTGAGCAATATCTTGAGGACGATTACCTGCTTGTGCTTTTTGCAGATTTGCTTGAGCTTGCTCTAATTGTGCTTGCGCTTGAGCGATATCTTGAGAGCGATTACCTGCTATTGCCTTTTGCAAACTTGCTTGAGCCGAAGCTAGAGAACCTTGTGCTTGAATCAGCTGCCCTTGTAGGGTTGAATCATCCATGCGTGCCAGGATTTGTCCGACTTTTACATAGTCCCCTTCCTTGACAAGCAAGCTCTTTAGTCGTCCAGAAGTATCGGGGCTGACGTTAGTTGATTGTTTGGCTTCAATTGTACCGTTGGCTAAGATAATAATGGGTAAAGTTTCTCGTTCAACTGGGACTGTTAACATTTTGCTTCTGGCTGTTTGAGCAAAAGAAATCACCATCTGACGGTAAATAATGTACCCACCGCCCGTTAACGAACACAGAATCAGTAAACCTATCAGCCATTTGCTTAGCTTATGTTTGATAAAACCTTTTCCTACAGGCTGAAATATCGCATTTTGGGAAGATTGAAGTTTCATACGCTACGAATGCACTATTAGTGCAAGAAGCAACAATAAATTATTTTGATTGCGACTTGTGCGGCTCTTTGTGAGAGCGTTGCAAAAACTTTATTAATTACTTGTTTATATTTATCGGATAATTTAATAGTTTTAATTAATTACAGTATATCGATACAACAATTAACCCTGTGTTTAAATTACAAAATTGTAATTTTGAAGCGTAATTTTTGTTTTTAGACAGCAATTGTTTTGTGAAAATTTCTATAATTTTTATATTTATTTAATGATTTTATATTAATTAATCACAACATATGTACATAAAAATTCACTATTTGGATTAATTACAAAATTGTAATTTTAATACGTAATTTTTGCCGTTAAAAAGCAATTTTTTTAGTATAAAATCTGTTTCTATAGGGTTATAGCTAAAAACTGTTCAAATGCTCCTTAACATATGTTCCTACAGTTTTTAGTACCCTTTTTTTAGTTATTTGTAAGATATCTGGAGAAATAGGAATTGAATTGGGAGATTATATGAAATGCATAAAAGATTTTCAATAGTGATTATTACAGCGTTTCTCGCAGCAGGATTATCCTTAAGTTGTACGAAACAATCGCCAAGTGCAAACAGCACAAACACAATTGAGATTAGTGAGGAAGAACGTGAAAAAAAAGCAAAAACTGCTCCAACAAAATATAAAACCCTTGGTATGACGTTTCTAGAAAATGCGCTTGTAAAAGATATTGCTGTAAAGAATTGTACTTTAGCAGATGGAACGCAAACCACTTGTAAATCAATTACTGTAAGCGGATATCCGTCTAACTATGAAGCAGGACCATTTTGTCCGCGAACAACGGCTGATTCTAAAGAAACAACTGGTATTTGGCTCGATGGTGAAAATATTTACGATTTAGATGGTGAGTTTATCAAGAAACTTCCTGAGATATACAATGATGAGAAATTTGTTTTATATGATTCCAGTGGCAATGTAAATGTTACTGATACTCAAGAAGAGTTTGATGGAGCAGCTAAACCTCAAGTAGAAGAGAAATATAAATACAATTGTGTCGAAGGAAAAATAGAATGGCTTGAAGGTGGCTCACCTGTTCAAACTACTGTTGAAATTCCCGATAAACCAGTTAAAGCTAGTACTGCTACCAATATTGGCAGAAAAAATAAAGTTGGAATAACTATTAATGGGGTTGTAATTGATAGTCCAGCACCCGTACAAGCAATTCTTTCTGCCTATACTATCGCGGCTTTTGATGATTGTGGAGGTCATATTAATCCAGTAATTGGGTATCATCAACATGGTATTAATGGATGCTTTGGTGTCGAAAGTAAAGTTGATGGTGAAACGAAATTAATTGGATATGCTATGGATGGATTTCCTATCCATAATGCCTACGAAGAAACTAATCAAGCTCCAGAACTGGATGAGTGCGGAGGTCATGAGGTGGAAGGGATAGGTTATCATTATCATGCAAATAAAGCAGCAAAAAATTCAGTAATTTCTTGTTTTCATGGGACTTTGGTGCAAGGTCAGCAGGATGAAAGGGGTGGTAGACCTGATAGACCACCGCAGGGTAAAAGACCCCCTCGTCCAGGAAAGGGAATAGGGAATAGGGAATAGTTTTAAACCTGTTTTTTAGATTTTAAAAAATTGAAGATGCAAGATTTTTAAGGTTTATGTATTTATTTTATTTTACATCTTGCACCAGTTGCAGAAACCCGGTTTCTTTCTAATTTCAAAACGAGATAATAATGTTTTCACTAATAGAAACCGGGTTTCTTTGAACTTCCACCCGAATGGTGGAAGAAGTTAGTTTTATTGCACTGCTTCAGATTAGAACCAACCCACAAGGTTACGGGATAAGACTTTTAAAGTTATTCAGCAACATAAACACAATCAAACTAGGAAAGAGATTGATTATGAAAATGCAACGTATAGCAGTAAATGGGGTTTTGCATGCTGCCAAACTTACTGTAGTCATGCTTCTTAGCTGTGGCTGTTCTAGTTTGGCTCAAAGTTCTACAACCGCAACAGATTGCACAACCTATAAAAAGGCTTTTGGGTTACACCTCGATTCTGAGTTGGCTAATTGTACTGCTGATTCCCTTGAGGTAACTGCTACAGGTCTTCCCGATTTGAATTCTGGAACCAGTGAAGATGTACCAATGGTAGGCATCCAATCTTGGATACAAAGAGTTGCGGTTCCCTATGATTATCAGTGGCGTATTCCCCTCAAACCCCAGTGGTTAAATGAACCTGTTGAAGCAAGCGCTAGAGGACCGATAGCGGTTGCAGCCGATGGTGTACCAATTTTCCATTACGAGCGACGACCTGATGTTTCAACTTCCCTAGATAACTACGAAGAGCGCAACGATACCGTTGTTCAGGGTGAATTAGACCAGTGTGGAGGTCATTCAGGGCAGGGTGAAGACTATCACTATCACTACGCTCCGGTTTGCTTGATGGATAAACATAATCCCGAACTACCGATTGCCTTTGGTCTTGATGGCGCACCAATCTATTTTGGTGAAGGTGGTGATGATTATTATGGACGTGGTAGATACAGCCACCTTAATTACCTACCCGATGAAGAACTTGATGAGTGCAACGCGCTGCGATTACCTGATGGTAGTTATGTGCATTACACAACCAAAACCCCGCCATATGTTGTAGGTTGCCATCATGGATTTTTTGACTCTAGGCTACAAATAGAACCTCCCACCTTCGATGCACTGGCGCAGGGTACATCAAGCCCGTTTGGTGGTAGCTATGGTGAGCCTGTCTCCACGCTTATCACTGATTTTAAGAGGAATGAAAATGGAGAGTATCGTTTGGATTTTAATTCTTTAACTACACCTGGTGTCACAAGTTCTGTTGTGTACCGTAAGACCTCATCGGATTGCTGGGAGTTTGAGTACCAAAAAGTTGCGGGGGAAACAGTGCAGACGACAACAGCCTGCCGACACCAACACTAACGGTTACAAAATTGTAATTTTAGTTTTTGAATAGCAAGTGTAAAATAAAATTTCACATGCAGAAGCCATACAATAGTCGTGAATGTTCTATTTGTCGAAGATGAAGCAAAAATAGCTGACTTTGTTCGGGCTGGACTAAAGGAGCAGGGTTTTATTGTAGATTACTGCGATAATGGTGATGAAGGTTGTTTACTAGCCTTAGAAAATGAATATGACGCAATTATTTTGGATATCATGATTCCTGGGAAAGACGGGCTATCAATTCTCAAACAATTGCGTCGAGAAGGTAAGAATACTCCGGTAATTTTGTTAACGGCTCGGAATGAACTTGATGATAGATTAGTAGGGTTGAATTTGGGTGCTGATGATTATATTGCTAAACCTTTCTTTGTGGAAGAATTAGTCGCTCGGATTCATGCTGTTATCCGTCGTACTGTGGGAGAACGGCAAAATTTTATTGCTGTGGGAGATTTGAAGCTAGATAGAATTACTAGGGAAGTTACTTGCAATCAAAAAGCGATTGAGCTTACCACTCGCGAGTTTAATCTGCTCGAATATTTGATGCGATCGCCAGAACGAGTTTTCACCAGAACCCAGATATTGGAACATGTTTGGGGTTATGATTTTAATCCGAATACCAATGTTGTAGATGTTTGTATCCAGCGGATTCGCAAAAAAATTGACCCTATTGACAAGGGAGAATGGATTGAAAGTATTCGCGGAGTTGGTTATCGCTTTCGTCAAGCAGATACTCATTCATGAAACTATCTTCATTTCGTCTGAGAATTGCTTTATTCTCTTCATTTCTTGCTGGTAGCGCTCTGATTGGTTTTGGTGCAGTTTCCTGGTGGCAAATTTATAATGCCAATATTAGCCGTCTGGATGCACAAATCATCAATGAATTGATGCGAGGAAATGGGCCTCCAAAACGAGATGTTACGGTACTTTACCAGAAGCAGAGGTGGAAATTATACTCAAATTCAGTTTCCGATATATTAGGAGCAAATACAAAAATACCTACGGGTTTATTAGTGCTTGATGCAGAGGGTAATAAACTTTACCAATCTCAGCAAACCATTGTAGATAAAGATTTGCATCGTCTGCTTGCTAAACAAATAACATTAACAAAGCCCCTTCGATTAATTTCTGTTCGTAAACTATCCAGCCAGGAATTACCTCCTCCCCCACTTCCCATTCTCTTAACTACAAAATCCACAGAAACAGGAACTTGGCGAATTGGTACGGCTAAATTTCGCAAAATTCAACTGGCAGTTGCTGTTAATCTGGAAGTGGTTAATCAAGAAATGGCTACGATTACCAATATTTTCTTGATTTCTATCCCTGGAATATTGCTATTAATTGCAGTTGGTGCATGGTTGCTGTCTGGAAGTGTTTTACGTCCGGTAAATCAATTAACGAATGAAATTAAACAGGTAAGTGTCAAAGGTTTAGATAGAAGAATTTCTATTGATAAAATAGATATAGAGTTTTTGGAGTTAATTCGGGTATTTAACCTGATGTTGGAACGTTTGGAACGCAGTTTTCATCAAGCTTCTCGTTTCAGTGGTGATGCTGCTCACGAACTGAAAACACCGTTAACTATTTTGCAAGGAGAATTGGAAAGAACTTTACAACAGGTAAATCCCGGAAGTGAAGTACAGCAGCGGTTGGGTTATCTATTGGATGAAGTTCACCGTCTGAATGGAATTATCCGCAAACTGTTACTGCTGTCTTTAGCGGATGCGGGAAAATTGAGTCTATACCTGGTGGAAGTGGATATTTCGGAGTTATTATTTCAGATGTTGGAAGATGTGGAAATGTTAGCTCCTCATCTGAGCGTACAAACTAATATTGTAAAAGGATTAAAAGTTAAAGGTGATAAAGATTTGCTGATGCAGGTTTTGCAAAATCTATTTAGTAACGCTATAAAATATAATCTTACTGACGGTTGGATAAAAGTTGATGCTTTCGCGAAAAATAGCTTACTTAAAATAACAATTATTAATGCATCCGAGGGAATAAAAGATGAGAATAGAACTCGAATTTTTGACCGTTTCCATCGCGGAGATCCATCTCGTAATCGTAAAGTAGAAGGAATTGGATTGGGGTTGAGCCTTGCTCGTGAAATTGTTCGCGCTCATAATGGGGAATTGATGCTTGATTCAGCTTCGGAAGGGGAGACTTCTTTTAGTCTTTGTTTACCGATATTATGAGTTGAAATAGAAATCGAAGAATTTCTGAGGCTTTTCTTTTAAAACTTCTGGTGGAATTAAAATTGGGTTTTTAGATAAATCAAGATATTTAAGTTTTTGAAGTTGTTTTATTTCTATAATGTTGTTAATCCTTCTCTTGCTGCTTGTTCAATTACCTGTAAAATCTCTTCTTCAGTTATTAAATATCATCAAGATACGTACTATAGCGTTTATCAAGCAACTGAGTTACAGCTTGACCTCACCCCGATAAAGCTGTGCTTCATTTCCCCTCTCCTTAATAAGGCTACCGCGTACACACTCTCCTAGATCCCCCCTAACCCCCCTTGAAAAGGGGGGAATCTGAATTAAAGTCCCCCCTTTCAAGGGGGATATAGGGGGATCTAAACGCTGTGAAAGCAATTTAGAGTACTTGTGTTTACACCGTAGCTTTAATAAGGAGAGGGGTTAGGGGTGAGGTTTTGAGATATGCACCTCACCAGACTAAGAAACCCTATATTAGTACTTCTCATTTATTTTAATTGGCTTGTTTTTCCCTAATCTCTGGAGACTTAGCAATACGCCCCGTTTCTACATTCTATCAAAACCAATAAAATTAACTTGATATCTTAAATGATTTGGTTTTCAAACTTCTAACTCTCCACTCTTCGCTTCATTCCCATTCGCGTTATTTTCAATATTGGTTAAATTATCGTTTCCGTTGTTATTCCCATTATTGTTGCCATTACCGTTCAAGTTATCGCTGAAATTAATATTTATATAAAATCTAACGTTAATTAAGCTACCTTTTTTACCACTCAGTAAATATCCTAAAATTAGCCCTATTACTAAAGATAATAAAATCATATTATCTTGCTCGAAGGATGAAATAATGAAAGACTGAACTATTATATTGATTCACTAATTGAAAAACTGTTCAATCCAGCCTAAAAGGATTTCTTGTTTGTAACAAGAAGATTACTTTTTAGGCAAGAATTAAGATAATACAGCTTTGAATGTACATTCAATTAATTTTCTCTGCTGTCGCTCAACAGTTTAGCCTGTGGTAATTTATTGTCGATAATATATCGAGGAGAGCTTAATATTGTGACTTTGAGGCTAAATGGTTTCACTTCGATTGAAAAATTTGTTGGAAGACCTAACATAGGTAGAATCGTTGTTGAATAAATGCAAGAAGATACAACGAAAACATACAGATTTCTAATCATATTCATGTGGATTTTCCTTGTTTATATAGCCCGAAACTCAAACTCATGAAAGCAATTGGGGTTCGGGCTGTTAAATATGCGAATTTATCGAAAAGATTCAATGAGTACTGCTGCTCCAGCTAAGCAAATTAAGACGACTCCAGACTTCCAGATAAATGTAAATACAAGAGGGAAAAGACTGATGGTTATCTGCGAGGTGCCGATAATTCCAGATAAACCAGCAGCGAATGTGAAACCAATGATGATGAAGGCTAAGTATTGGAGAGCCTTTAGAGCTAATCTAAATAGAGGACTGAATTTGTTAGTAGTCATTGTTTGATACTCCTGGTTGTTGTGATATGAAAGATGGAATATTGAATTTCAGTAAAAAAGCCGGGAAGTGCTATAACACTTTCACCGGCCCGTAAACTTCCTGTTTATCGATAGCCAAGTTCGATTTTGGATTTTAGATTTTAGATTTTGGATTGGTTAGTGGTCTTCTGGTTCCCAGGTTCAACCTGGTGAATAGGATTTAAAGACTCTCCTCCGATTATCTTTAGAGGATGTTTTAAAAGTGTCCGGCGGTTGAAACCGCTACTATACAGGCACATTCCACCTCCGTGGAATAGTAGATTTTAACCCAGGTCGCTGGGTTTTGCTTGTGTAGCCGCGACTTATAGTCGCCAGGTAAAGTATATAATTAGACTTTAAAAACATCCTCTTAAATCAGAATCCACAATCTAAAATCCAAAATTTACTCTGACAAATGCCATTGATTCCAAGTGTTGGTAACTTGATGATAGGCATTATGGATTGGTTGCAGTTGATGGGGTTTAAGTAAATATCGATAGCGTATGTGACTCCCTAAATAAACTGCTAGTTCGTGGTTCTTTTTTTCGCTACTAATCTGAAATTCGCCGTGTCCTGTCTCACATAGGGCTTGAATTAATAAAAAACTCATGTGGGAAAACACTACGGGTAGCACTACTGTGTTTGATGGATTAGACTGTTGTGTTTTTATGGATGAGTTAGTGTCAGGGCGTTTGTCTCCTATACGCAGATACATCCTCATGGGTTGCTCTGTTTCTAGAAATTCTTGCAATTGTGGGAAGGTCATATGATTTTAGATTGCGATAAGTGCGGTGAAAGGTAAACTTTTCTATTTGCTAATTTCAATGTTTTTCGCGAATCTTCATTTATACCTATGTATTATAGGTGTAAAAAATCTTGTTGTGTAAATTCTACAAACAATTTATCAAAATAAAAAGTATCTAAGGATACAAAAACTAATATTTTCTCTATTTTGCTGTTAATCTGATGTACATAAATAGATAGGTATTCTATAATTCTGAGGAGAAAAATTATTTGACCCATTTTTAATTAAGCAATAAGCAATTACGTGTAAAGCTGCTCAAAGATAGGCTATATATCTATTTTAGCTAATATATTTTTCTATTCAACTGCTGCAAGTAATTAAAAAAATATCTCGATATATGTATTTGTATGCCTGAATACCAAATAAAAGTAAATTTGTTTTACATTTGGATAATATTGATAAAAGTGGAAGAAAATGAGTAAGGATAAAATTGGCGACCAGGATAAATTGCGGGAAATGCTGATTTTCTTTTTAAAGGAAATGGGAGCGACCCAGGTAGAATTATCCAAGGGGATGGGTGTTAGTCGTCCCGTGGTAATTGATTTTCTGAATCGGGATAAGGATTATTTACCGGTTAGTAGCGAAGGTTTGGTTCAATTATGCGAAAGTTTGCAAAAAAACCGACCCTCTAAAAGAAAATCGAATAAAGACAGTAATGACGATGAATCTAATCTTCCTCCGGAGAAGATGAGACAAAAGTTAGGAGAAATCGGTGCTGATGAACTTTTAGAGTCTGCTGGTTTTTTACCCAATCAAACCGAAAGTATCCGAGTTACTCCAGAAAGATTTTTTCAAATTGCTCAAGTAGTCGCATTACTTGAGTTGTTGGATTTTGAAGATTTACTTTCTACAACCAAGGAATTTTTAGCGATTGCTAGTAATAAGTTAACCATTGCTAGTACGAAATGGTTTGATGATTATCAGGATGATGATGCTTTACAAGCTTTGATTGATAAACTTTGGCAACCCCAACCTACATTAGGTTTAAAGTTAAAGTTGCAGGTCATCGAAAAGTTGAAGTCTAGTCGCGAAAATTTGAGGAATGCAGGTAAAACTAAGTTTAGTCGTAAGGAAGCTATTTCACTATTTCTCAGTATCCTGATTAAGGAGAAAATGAACGATGAAGTTTCGTTGCATGCAAGAATTAAAAAGTTGGAATTTCAGACTTTATCTCGCTCTATTGATGATGATGAGGAATACAGCGATATTTATCGTGATTTAGAAAATATTGCTTATTATGCGGAGTCTCAACTTAAAACTCCGGGAATTTCCCGCAAAAAGAAACCAGATACCCGAATTTTGGATTCTATTCAACCCGTAATTATGGCGATCGCCACTTGTAGTTTTGGTTCGGATAGTAAAAATAGCGAACCGTTGGAATGGGTATACACGTCCAGTAATACCATGGTGGAGAATGCAATCAGCGCTTGTACTTTAAATATGGGTTTAAAGGAAGATACTTTATTAACGATGTCTACAAATACTCTTGATAGCAGCATTCATTCTCTAGTTGAAACAACAGTGATTTTAGGAGAAAAACAGCAATATCAGGGAATTTGGGTTGATAGAGATTCTATGACGGTGATGTTACAAGCTATTGTTAGTGCTGTAAAACAATGGTTTGCGGATAAAACCAGAAAAAAAGAGCTTGATAGTAAAATATATGAATCGGCTTGTAGAAATCTTTCGGATTTAAGAAAGCGGTTAATTAAAATTAGAAAAGCGTTTCACAATTTTCAATTTTTAGATGAAGGATGTCAAGTATCTGAAATTAAAAAAATTGCTGAGGAAGCTAAACAAAATTTAGCAGAAATTCCTGCTGAAGAGATATATTTTGCTTACCGCTTGAATTTTTACCGCTGTTACTGTTTAGCAAAGCGGTTGGAATTAAGATTATCAAATTTTCAGGGTAATATTATTAATGCTAAATCTTTAATTACAGAACTTACCGAAGCTATCAATCATCCTGAAAAATTTCAATTAAATGTAGATAAAAAAGAGCTTTCACCGATAGAAGCTTTAATTCATTCGGAAATTTATTTATACGAACTTTCTGCCGGACATAGTTCTAAATTATTTCAAGAAATACATACAAATCCTTCGATTGACTTTGGTGAATGGGATAAAAAAATTACTAACGTCAGGAATACAAATTCTTGCTATAAAGATGCTGGATTAGATGTCTATGAATCTTTATCAGAAATTAAAGGTAATATTGCCAGAATCTATTTTTATGTTTCTCATGATGTAACAGATTTAGAAAAAGTACCAGGAATGTTTCTTTCTGCTGCTTATTATGCATTACGTATTGGTTTAATTCAGCGTGTATCTAGATGGATTGCTTTAGCAGGAAGAGTTTGGGTAAGATTGAAAGACAAAAAATTAGCATTACAGGCTTTAAAATTATCGGAAAAACTGGCTAAAACTGATTTAACAACCGGTCATAGCGATAATTTTGCTCAAGCAGTTCTTTCGGAAATAAATTTACTTAAAGGAGAATATTTATTACTAATTGAGAAAGATGAAACAGCAGCATTAAAACATTTTATCGAAGCTCTCAAAGGCTCTATATACTTGGGTTTAAATCGGCGTATTTGTGATTCGCTATATAATTTATATCGATGTTCTGAAAATCTCGGAAGTCTTAGTATAAAGGAAGGATTAAATAGAGTCTTTTCTGAGGAAGAAAAATTAATAAAATCGAATATCAATAAACTTAATCCTATGAGCAATAATAATTCAGAAAAAGCATTAGAATTGCTCTGTAACTTATACGGTAAAAAAAATAATCCCACTTGGTTCCAAGCACGTAATGAATTCTCAGTTCTCGCAGCCCAAATATGGCAAAATTGGCATCAAGATACATCTGAGAATAATTCTAATACAAAAAATATAAATTCAATACATCCTATATCCAAAGAAATTAAAAAAGGAACTTGGCTTTCTCAGCTTGAGTAGAGGAATAAATGTTGAAAGTAGCAAGTAAAAATTGAAGGTTGACAAGCCCTATAATAATACCGTAATTAGTAATTTACTTACTACTTACTAAGTAGCTAGGTGGGAATAAACCTAACTATGTGAAGTAATGTAAAATCTCTGAAAACCTTGCGATTACTTCACTCCACTTTGTTACGTTCGCAATGACGTAGTTATAATTTTTTTCACCCACCTACTTACTTACTACTTACTACTTACTCAAATCATTAGGTATATCTCACTTGGATGAAATCTGCTGCTTTCTCCTCTCCTACATACTTATGACTTCGATGCGAACATCTTATGAATGAAAAATCCGGTATGAGCTAGCATCAAATTATAGGAGTAGGAAAACCTGGATAATACAGCAGGTTGAAAATTTGACAACCATTGCTAATAATATTGAAATCCTTATCCGATAAAACTTCTTACTTCTTACTTTCTTTTTACTTCCGCCCAGCGGTCATGGTTTATTAGAAGATATGGTGCAAAATCAAGTTAAGTCTCCTTCATTTCATGACGTTTCCTATCATGAAATGTCTGTTGTATCGACGACTGAATTTTTTAATAGCAATTTAGAAAGGGGTTTAACGGCTGAAGAAGTTGCAATTCGTTACGAAACCTATGGCTGGAATGAACTACCCGTAAAACCTGGAAAACCTGCTTGGCTAAGATTTCTATTGCAGTTTCATCAACCGCTTCTATACATCCTGTTAGTTGCAGGTGCTGTCAAAGCGTTTTTAGGTTCTTGGACTAATGCATCTGTCATCTGGGGAGTGACTTTCATCAATGCGACAATTGGCTACATCCAAGAAGCAAAAGCAGAAGGTGCTATCGCTTCTCTCGCAAAAGCCGTAACCACCGAGACTATAGTAGTCCGAGAAGGACAAGCGCTGCGGATACCGTCACGAGATTTAGTACCGGGAGATATAGTACTGCTCGCATCAGGGGATAAAGTTCCAGCAGACTTAAGATTGTTAAAAACTCGCAATTTACAGGTTGATGAATCTGCTTTGACGGGGGAATCGGTTCCTGTAGAGAAATCCATCCAAGCTTTATTGCAGGATACGACCTTAGCGGAACGGATTAATATGTCCTACGCTGGGAGTTTTGTTACCTTTGGACAGGGTACGGGGATTGTTGTCGCTACAGCAAATGCAACGGAAGTCGGAAAAATTTCTCAATCAATGGAGCGACGGGTTAGCCTCAGTACTCCCCTAACCCGTAAGTTTGAGAAGTTCAGTCGTACTCTGCTTTACGTTATTTTCACTCTGGCAACTCTGACTTTTGCTATCGGATTAGGGCAGGGTGAATCCTGGATTTACATGTTTGAAGCCGCTGTTGCTCTGGCTGTCAGCGCGATTCCCGAGGGATTACCAGCAGTAGTAACTATTACTCTGGCGATAGGTGTAAACCGCATGGCGCGTCGTAATGCTATTATTCGTAAACTTCCAGCCGTTGAAGCTCTGGGAAGCGCTACCGTGATTTGTTCTGATAAAACTGGAACGCTCACGGAAAATCAAATGACGGTACAGGCTATTTATTCTGGGGGACAGCATTATCAGGTGAGTGGTAGCGGTTATAGTCCGAAAGGTGATATTCAAGGTTCGTTTGAAGGTAGGTTGGACTCAGTTTTAGAAGAATGTTTAATTGCTGGAGTGCTTTGCAATGACTCTCAATTAAAGCAAACTGGAGATAATTGGTCGGTTGTGGGTGACCCTACCGAAGGAGCATTAATTACGGCTGCGGCTAAAGCTGGTTTTAACCAGTTTGAGCTAGGTGCTTCAAAACCACGATTAGATTCGATACCGTTTGAATCTCAGTATCAGTACATGGCCACTTTAAATGATGTTTATCCCCGAAAAATCTATGTGAAAGGGTCGGTGGAATCGCTATTAAGCCGCTGTTCTGAGATGATGAATCGAGAGGGACAGCCTATTGCTCTAGAAAAATCTCAAATTGAGCAAGCAGTTCAAGTAATGACAGAGAAAGGATTACGAGTACTTGCTTTTGCTTATAAAGTAGTTAATTCTCATCAGCATTCCATAGACCATGAAGATATTGAAACCGGGTTGGTATTTCTGGGATTGCAAGGGATGATTGACCCACCCCGACCCGAGGCGATCGCCGCCGTCCATGCCTGTCAGTCAGCGGGAATCAATGTCAAAATGATTACCGGCGACCACGTTTTAACGGCTCGGTCAATTGCTCAACGTATGGGTATCAAAAAGGGAGAGCAAGTACTGGCATTTGAGGGAAGGGAATTAGCAAACATTGGCGAGCATAAACTTAGTCAAGCTGTTGAAGATGGAGATGTATTTGCTAGAGTAGCTCCCGCTCAAAAGCTGCAATTAGTAGAAGCATTGCAGTCAAAAGGAGAAATCGTAGCCATGACCGGGGATGGGGTCAATGATGCTCCAGCCTTAAAGCAAGCTGATATCGGTATTGCGATGGGGAAAGGGGGAACAGAAGTAGCGCGAGAAGCTGCTGATATGCTGCTCACCGACGATAATTTTGCTTCAATTGAAGCTGCTGTGGAAGAAGGACGCACCGTTTATCAAAACTTGAGAAAAGCAATTGCGTTTCTTTTACCAGTCAATGGTGGTGAATCCATGACCATCTTAATTAGCGCTTTGCTAGCAAGAGATTTACCGATTCTCTCGCTACAAGTACTTTGGTTGAATATGATTAATTCTCTCACCATGACCGTTCCTTTAGCCTTTGAACCCAAATCAAACGGGTTAATGCAGCATCCCCCACGCAACCCCAAAGAACCTTTAATCACGGGTAAATTATTACGTCGAATTTCGATAGTTTCCCTATTTAATTGGATTCTGATTTTTGGCATATTTGAATGGGCAAAATCTGTTACTGGAGATATTGCAGTTGCTCGAACAATGGCAATTCAAGCCCTCGTTGCGGCTCGTATTATCTATCTCCTCAGCATCAGTCAATTAGGGATTAGCTTATTCAACTATATAACCAGAAAATCTAGGTCGATTACCAATGCACCAATATTGATTGTGGGAATTATTGGTGCTGTTGTTTTACAAATCATATTTAGTCAAAGTCACCTTATGAACTTGTTGTTTGAAACAGCACCGCTAAATCTTAATCAATGGCTAATTTGTTTAATACCAATGGTACCGATGTTACCGTTAGCAATCTTCGTTAACTCTCTCGACCGACCTTAAAGCGTTTTATTTGCTAATTCTTGATTTTGAGATACTTTTGTAGCTGCAAAATTTCCTCCTTGAACTGTGAAAACAGAACAAGATGCATGATGCACTACATAATTACTTACGCTACCCAAAAACATTTCACTTAAACCACGATGACCTCGACGACCAATTACAATTACATCAGCATCCCAATTACGAGAAAAATCGCAAATCCTTCTACTTGCTTCGCCTATATTCAGGGTAAATTCAGCTTTTACACCAGAAGAAGCTGCTGATTCACATAACAAATGCAGCCAATTTTCTTTACTTTTCTTAAACTCTTGCCAAACGCTCAAATTCTTCTGATGACTTTCGTTTTGTAATTCTGCATTGAGAATAGTTGGCTGCATAAATAAAGGGTCAAACAATGGCTCATTATCGTATATAGATATAACGTGTAGAAACATCAAACTTCCACCCGTTGCTTTTGCCAAAAATACAGCTTCATCCACAACATGTTGGGTCATATCGGAATCATCAATTGAAACTAAAATTTTAGGTAGCATAAGAATTTGATTTGTTGAATTCGTCTTTTAAATGGTTGAAGTTAATTAATCGAATGGATTAACCTTTGATAATTTCAATTATAGCAATACTAATGTTTCGATTCTTTCCTTTTCACAACTAATATCTATTTATAGCCAAATAATTTGAGGATTCTGTGAGGATACAGTTTATAAATTGGGTTTTTATTAAAAGCGAGCAGTGGTTAAAAGTTTACCCTTTATCTCATTTTCCTCCTTCTTTCCTCACAAGTTCCTCAAATTATTTTCCTAAACTGAGAGTAGAGCTAATAAAAGGCTTTACGATAATGGCGCTATTCGCTCAGTTCTTAGGATTGTAGGAAGTAAATATATGTCTGAAAAAAGTTGGCATAAACGAGAGGAAATGAATACTCTACGCTATCAAATGAATAATTTGTTTGATGAGTTGATTAATGAAAATATCCCTAAACCAGTTGATGTCGAGAATACAATTAAGGAACCAGCAATCGAAATTAAAGAAACCGAATTAAATCTAATTATTCAAGCCCAAGTACCTGGTATAGAACCAAAGGATTTAGATATTCATGTAACTAAAAATACGATTTTAATTGCTGGCGAATGTCACGAGCAAAAAGTTCATAACGAAAAAATTGTATACCATTCCGAATTTAGTTACGGGCATTTTCAACGCAAAGTAACTTTACCTGTATGTGTTGATTACAAACAAGTGAAAGCCGAAATTCACAATGGTCTTTTGACCCTGAGTCTACCAAAAGCCCGTGGGAAAAAATATGATGCAGCAAAACTTGATTTAACGATACAAGAAAGAGCGCGTGAAATATTAGTTAAACAGCGCCAGCATATTGAAAATGTAGAGAAAAATATGTTTAAACGCTCTCATTCCGAAATTGATGCAGCTTCTTCATCAAATACATCCTCAACGTAATGAATACATAGGGAACTTGCAAGTAATTAGGAATGGCCGCAACTGGTATATTTTCTCGTAAGGTGCTGTGACACTTTGATTCCTACCCGAAAGTAGCAATAAGGTATTCAGGTACCGCTTCGCGGAAGTAAGAAGTAAAAAGTAAGAAGTAGCGGAAATTGCGGTCTTGGGGGAAACCCCCAAGAGCAAATTTCCAAGACAAAAAGTTTGATATCTGGGGCTTTTCAGCCATTTTTAATGGTTGCCTTATTTAAGCCGTGTTGTTCTAGGTTTTTTCCGAAATGTATCTAATAAAGCTCGATATTTTGTTTTTTGGATCTCCCTAGAAAGATGCTATCGTGCTTTGCTTTTTATCTTAATTAGAATGGAGAATAAATTATGTCTAATACATCAAAATTTCAGCAAGTCCTTAAATCAATTATCGAATTACCGCAAAAAATAACTAATTTTGCAACTAATGGAGCAAATAAACTTTTTAGCCCCAGCAATGATGATTATCCCAAATCTGGAGTACAGCCTTATGAAGGCGATTATTCTAACAAAAAAAATCATTAATTAGCATAAACATTCTTCTCTGCTCCAGTTAACATCAATATTTATCAACAGCGCAACAATAAATTAAACTTTAAGTTGTACAAAGGATAAATATAGTGTTTCGCAATAGCTTAAAAATATTAATTGAAACAAACAATAAACGGGAGCATCCCAATTTTGCAAAATTAAGATTGTGATTGTCATTGCGTTAGCGGAGCGTGTCCGATAGGACATACGAAGTGAAGCAATCTCAAAGTCTTGCGATGAGCCACACCCTTCGGGTGAATGCGTCGTTCCACTTCGTTCCACTCGCAATGACAAATGATATTTTTACACATTTGGGATGCTCCCCAATAAACCCAGCCTTTTGGGCTGGGCTTTTTAGTATAAATTAATATATCCTTCTTCTGTAACTCTCCGAAAACTTTTGCTTTTTTATAATCTCGAAATTATTGTATACAAAGCAATTGTGGTTTTATTTACTACTATTAAATTTAGTTAGTTCTTTAATTTTTAATTTCAAAACCCTTACTATCTATAGCTTATAGAAAACCAGTAAAGTTTTCTAATATTAGTAAAAACCGGAAAGTGACAGAAGAGGGGTATAGCAGTTTTCAATTGAATAGAATACACCCCTCTCCTTGACAAGGATACTGCTGGCGAATAGTGGGTCTGACCCCTTATCCCAACGAATCAATAGGGATTCTGAGTTATCACCAAGAGTGCGATCGCACTCTTGAAACCCTTGTTTTTTGGTCATTCAGGGGTGTCACCCCTGAATGACCAGCAGTATCCTTGACAAGGAGAGGGGAAGGGGGTGAGGTTTATCTGCATTGTATTAAACCCAAATGAAACGCGCTATATATATAATAATTTACCCAATACCATTCCCAGTCTTTTAAGCTGCGGGTGATTAAGCGCTGACTGTTAGTTAAAGGTTCTACTTATCTTGATGCGTTGCATGATGGATGTAGTTTAGAAGGAACTATAGTTCATCTGGCTATAGACGGAAATTATGCGGGACGAATTATTATTGCGGATGAAATTAAAGATGATGCAGTAGAAGCAATTCGGAACTTGAAAAACCTTGGTATCAAGCAAACTGTAATGCTGACGGGGGATAATCGAGCTATTGCCAAAACTACTGCGGAAACACTACAGATAGATTCTTATCAAGCAGAATTGTTACCCGAAGATAAGGTAGAAGCAGTAGAAAGCTATTTAAGGAAAACCGGTAAAAACAAAAAAGTTGTGTTTGTCGGTGATGGAATCAACGATACTCCGGTAATTGCAAGAGCCGATATCGGTATAGCTATGGGAGCTTTCGGTGCCGATGCTGCGATTGAAACGGCTGATATAGTATTGATGACAGATTCACCAGCCAAAATTGTAGAAGCCATTGAGGTGGGTAAGAAAACTTATCAGATTGTTTGGCAGAATATTATCTTGGCAATGTCAATTAAAGGTTTATTTATCCTACTGGGAATATTTGGTGTCGCAACTCTGTGGGAAGCCGTATTTACAGATGTCGGAGTTGCATTGTTAGCGATTTTGAATGCAAGTCGAGTTTTGAAGAGTTAGGAGTTAAGAGTCAAAAAATTCCGAATTAATAATATTTATCATTCTCTGTTGCCCGTTTCCAATTTACTAGCCCTTCGGGTCAACCCAAATTGTTAAAAAACCCCTAATTTGTTATTATCTTCTCACCTAACCCTATTAATTGTTGGTGTAGTTCAGATAACTGGTATTATTTGTTTGCTAATGGTAACTTTAGCTTAAGTAAATTTTCGGCATAATCGCTGTATAAACTTCGATTATGTCAAGAATTGCAAACAGTACAAATCTGTAATCTTGTTGAGGGTTTATTATCAGAAATAATTTTGAATTTAAGTATTGAAATACTTCTATAGATAGATTGAATAATGTTTAAATTTATGTGGAGTAAGTTGTTTCGGATACCTTAAGAAAATATAAGCACGAGTTCATTATTGTTTCTCGACAAGGTAGAGTTGATTCAATCAATCTCCACTAAATAAAGTGTCTGTAAAAGCTTAACAATAAGATAACACGGATATGGTGCTATCGCGTCTCCTCCACATAAATTCAAACAATAAAGATAATTTTGGTTGAACCAGCGGCGAGTTGTTTCCTCTAGTAAGTAAATGGGGCATTATGTGGCATAAAGAAAAGAACAGAAATCCAATAGTTCGCTTGGCTTTATTATTGGCGTTGGCATCAACACCGGTGATGCCTAGCTTGTTCAAATCGGACTTTGTACTGGCACAATCACCAAGCGAAACCCCATCTTTTCCGCTTCCGACTGCGGTACCGAATGGGACTAAAATTCGGGTAGATGGTTCCACCAGCATGATGAGAGCGAATGAAGCGTTAAAGCAGCGTTTTGAGAAAGAATATTCCGGTACTAATGTCGAGCTTGCGACTAGTGGAACCGATGAAGCGCTCAAAGCTTTAGAAGAAGGAAAAATAGATATTGCGGCAATTGGACGCGGTTTAACCCCAGAACAATTAGAAAAATCGGGCTTTGAGCAGCAGCTTTTGCGCCGGGAAAAGATTGCGATAGTTGTTGGTAAGGATAATCCTTTTAAAAGGGATTTGGATAATCGGCTATTTACTAGAATTTATACCGGAGAAATCACCAACTGGTCGGAACTTGGCGGCCCCAATAAAGAAATTCGAGTTATTGACCGTCCCGAGTTTAGCGATACTCGCGAAGCTTTTAAAAACTATCCGCTTTTCAAGGGCAGATTAAAAACTGGTTCTACAGCAACTCAATTGGATAGCGACGACCCAGCCGAAGTTGTAAACAAGTTGGGTGATGATGGTATTGGTTTTGTGTTAGCCAATCAGGTAGAAGAATTGGGTGACAACGTGCGTATTTTGAGTATGCACAAAGTTTCACCAACTGACCCCAGATACCCTTATTCGCAACCGCTGGTTTACATCTTTAAGAAAAATCCTTCCGAAGCAGTTAAAAACTTTATTGGCTTTTCAACCGCAGAACCCGGACAAGAAGCTTTACAAGTGGCTAGAAAAGCAGAAGCAGTTGCAGTTGCAGCAGCTGTTGCGGCTTCAGTTTCCGGTGATGCTCCTGACGCTACAGCAACTCCCGGTGCAACTCCCGGAGCAACTACAGGTGCAACTCCCGAAGCAACTACAGGTGCAACTCCCGAAGCAACCACAGGTGCAACAGCTGACGGTACAGCCGCAGGTAGTGAGAATCAAGCAGGTGCAGCAAACGAAGGTGTGGGGGCTGCAACCAATACATCTGCTTCCGATTCCGATGGCAGAAGCACTACAGCACTTGTACCTGACAATACGGGTATTGCGGCTGAAGCAGGTGAAGGAACAATGCCTTGGTGGTGGATTTTACTACCCGTTGCAGTTATTGGTGCATTGGCGCTGTGGTGGTTGTTGGGAAGACGCAAGTCTCAAGAAGATGATACCGTTGCTCGCGGTGTGTTACCAGAAAATTCTCCTCCTCCTTTTACTCCTACTTCTACTACTACCGGGCCGGTTAAGGAACCCGAACCCGTTGTAAACACTCCTGTTGAGCCAAATGCAGAAATAAATGCAGCAGCAGTAGAACCTCCAAATACAGCAGGAGGAATTAATACAGCAGGAATCGCAGCGGGTGCAGCAGGAATTGCAGGATTGGGAGCAGCAGGTGCAGCAGCGCTATCTTCCAGAGATAATAATGAAGATAACCCTGAAATTCGCGACAATTTTGTAGCTGACACTTCTCCCGAAGGACGTTTTAATGCACCGGATTCAGAACAAGCGAATATTTATGGTACGGGATTGGATATCGAAGCACCGGATTTAGAACAACCCGATATTCCAGATACGAGCTTGGATTTAGAAGCACCAGCGAATGTAGTCAGCAGTTCCTTTCCTTCCTTACCGCGAATTAATACCCCAATTGATGATGTAGAAGTACCACCAACAGAACCAGTTGTTGCGGATACACCATCAGAAAATAATCTAGATAATAACGCTGTTCCTCAAGAAGAATTACCATCCGCTTCCACAAGTAATTTTCTAGGGAATTTTGCTCTCGGTACTGGTGTCGCAGGTGCGGCCGCAGCAGCCGGTGCTGGCGCTCAGAGAATCAAATCGCAATTTGCTGGTAAAGAAGTTCCGGAATCAAAAGAAGATGAATCAACAGAAGAGGAATCTTCACAAATACAAGGAACTGTTCCTTATCCTCAATTACCAGATGTTTGGGACAGCACCCAAACAGAAAAAGTAAATACTGAAGCAGATAATTTTGTAAGTAGTGGTTCGGATTTGTTAAATGAAGAAAATAGCAATCCCGAGAACGACTTAACTTCACCTTCTTCATTGTGGGGAACCCCGCAAACTGAAGAACCATCTGTACAAGAGGAACAGGAAGAATCATCCTTTGCTTTAGGTGGTAATCAAGATAGCGATTCGAGTTTATTAAATCGCGATGACGAAAATACACTAGAAGAAAATAACGATGTAACTTCACCTTCTTCATTATGGGGAACCTCACCAACTGAAGAACCATCTGTACAAGAGGAAGAAGAATCATCCTTTGCTTTAGGTGGTAATCGAGATAGCGATTCGAGTTTATTAAATCGCGATGACGAAAATACACTAGAAGAAAATAACGATGTAACTTCACCTTCTTCATTATGGGGAACCTCACCAACTGAAGAACCATCTGTACAAGAGGAAGAAGAAGAAAAATCATCTTTTTCTTTAGGTGGAGCAGCAGCAGGAGCCGGTTTAGTAGCGGGAGCTGCTGCAATTGGTTCTAAATTCTTCAATCGTGACAATGATGATACATCCGAAGACAGTAATAAAACTGAAGAAAATCAGGATGTTCAGCAGCAAACAAGCACTGAAGAGCAAAATAATGAATCGGGTTATACTGGCTTAGGTAGCGGATGGTTCTTGAATCGGTTTAGAAAAAATACCTCAGATACAACCGATACAAATGCAATTGATGGTGCAACCGATACAGATACAACCGATACCGCTCAGACATCAGAAATTGCCGAAACTTCAGAGTTACCAGAAGTTCGTATCATTAATCAAGATGAACAATTGGCAGATGCTCAAACAGCACCACCACAAGAGCAACCAACAAACGATGGTTTACCAAATGTTTGGGTAACTCAATCAAATCAACAACCTGCTACTCCTGAAGAAACCGTTTCCCAAGAAGAAATTGCTCAATTTGGGGTTTCATCTACAGTAGAAGAAGATACTTCTGCAACAGCAACAGGTGCGGTATTAGCTGGAGGAGCCGCTGTTGGAGCGTTTGCACTTGGTTCTCAAATGAAAGCCAATGAAGAACAATCCCAACAAAACAGCGAAACTTCTACTCCTCAAGAATCCTTCGATGAAGATATAGCTTTAGACGAAGTTGCAGACCAAGCTGAAATTGATACCATAATTAGGACATCCAAGGAAGACTCAGACCAAGGAGACACCGACTGGGATAGAATTTACGGTATTCACCATAATGGAGCGACCGTTGTACCCGGTGAAAGCAATATACTTTTAGCAAATCGCACTCCAAAATGGGCTTATGCTTCTTGGAATATTGCAGCTGCTGATAGAGAAGCAATGCATGAAAGAGGTGCTACCCAATTAGTACTGCGACTTTATGACACTACCAATATTGACCTGAGCTATCAAAACGCCAAGCTAGTACAACAGTACGAATGCGAAGAAACAGTCAATCATCGTTATGTAGCTATACCTAACCCAGATAGAGATTACATCACCGAAATCGGCTATCTGACAAAGGATAAAGAATGGTTACTGGTATCTCGTTCCCCAATTGTTCGAGTATTCAGTCGTCCCCATAAAGACTTCTGGTTTGAAGCAGATGCGGAATTAATAATTCATGGTGCTACCGAACCCGGTTCCACAGTAACCATTGACGGACACAACATTAAAGTCAAGCAAGACGGTACCTTCCACTTGAGGATTCCCTTCACCGAAAGCTTGATTAACTACTTAATTACCGCAGTCGCTCCCGATAGCGAACAAGCGAAAACCATTCACATGCAATTTTCGCAAAAAGACAGGGAGAATAGGTAACAGTTAGGAGTTAGGAATTAGGAGTTAGGAGTTAGAAAATTAGATATCTTCTTTTTCTTAATTCCTTGCTACCTGATAATTTCTAAGTCAATTTCTTCTGATGCTTGTGCTGGATGCGAAACTGAATAACTATTAATAAAAATGCTCCGGTAGTTGAAATACTGGAGCATTTTTGTTTTCGTAGGAGCTATAGAAATTATTTTTTATAAAGGGAACGGTACTTTTAAAAGCGAATTCCACTACGGTAAATTCCATCGTGTAATTCCTCTGCCTGCAAGAGTTCAAAATACCAATGTAACCGCAGACTATAAAGATGGTATTTTGAATTTGACTTTACCTAAAACTGAAGCTGAAAAGCACAAAGTGGTTAAAGTTAGCTTAGGAGATGCTGGTTAATTATAATTTTGAATTCTAATTCACAAAGCTCACCATATAGGTGGGCTGACAATATAAATTTTCAAGGTTCGTAGTCAGGGATTTATCCCTTGTAAAAGCAAGTTAAGTGCTTACTATGAACCTTTTTTTTATGAAATAAATATTACCTGCGAAATATAACTATTCTTCCTTAAGATGCAATAAATTTGAGGTGTCAGGTTGTTAAATATAAATATTGAATGTGATTAAAAGGGATAAATATGAATAAATCATTGATATCAGTCATAGTGTTCGGATTGTTGTTATTACTGCTTCTATCTCCTTTTAGCGGTCTTGCAGCTTTAATGTTAGTCTTATTTATTGCAGCGACTTATAACGTTGTAATTAATTTGTTCCGAGCGTTTATAGGTGAGAAGAAAGCTGATACTAACGAATCTTGAAAGTAAGAAACTAAAGTGATTTATTATTTTTAATTTTAGTTAAAAAAAAGTTGTTGTATTTACCTGTTTTTGATTTGCTAGGAAGAAACCGTGATTAGTTAAATGTAAAATACTAAATTTTTTGAATTGTTTTATAGCGGTTTCTGTAGCTTTTTTATCTACGATAAAATTTATTTTAGAAAAGATTTTTTTGATTTGTCTACCTTATAAGAAAGTTGCTGCGAGCGAGCCAAATTTTAAATTAGCAATGTTATTAAGTTGACATCTTCAACATTAAGAATAGAGTATCATCAATTTAACTAGATACTCGCAATAATATTATAATTCTTATGACATACGAATCTCGCGCTCAAGCAATCAAGCAAATCACCGAACGCGAATCAATGTCCGTCGATTCTCCTAGTCGTCTTGAAGAACTTTGGGCAGTAGATGTTTTTAGCCTCAGCAAAATGAAGCAATGTCTGCCTAAAGCTGTATTTAAATCGCTGAAACAAACTATTGAAGCAGGCAAAGAACTTGATGTTTCTATTGCCGATACAGTGGCATCGGCAATGAAAAACTGGGCTATTTCTAAAGGTGCATTATACTATGCCCACGTTTTTTATCCTATGACTAATGCCACCGCAGAAAAACACGATGGCTTTATCTCTACTCAAAGTGATGGTACGGCGATTACTGAATTTGCTGGCAAGCTTTTAGTTCAGGGTGAACCTGATGGTTCATCTTTCCCTAATGGTGGTATTCGCTCTACTTTTAGAGCCAGGGGCTATACGGCTTGGGATGTGACCAGTCCTGCCTACGTGATGGAAACCGACAACGGGTTAACTCTTTGCATCCCCACCGTTTTCGTTTCTTGGAGTGGTGAAGCTTTAGATAAAAAGACTCCTCTATTGCGCTCGATTGCGGCAATGAATAAATCAGCTAATCGGGTATTAAAGCTGTTGGGGAACAGCGATATTGCAACCGTCAACTCTAGCTGTGGTGCGGAACAAGAATACTTTTTAGTTGACGCGCATTTTGCTAATAGTCGTCCCGATTTATTATTAGCGGGTAGAACTTTGTTTGGTAAAGCTCCTGCTAAGGGTCAGGAGTTTGACGACCACTACTTTGGGGCAATTCCCGAACGAGTTCAGGTCTTTATGCAGGAAGTAGAAAAGAAAATGTACCGTCTGGGTATTCCTGCCAAGACCAGACACAACGAAGTAGCTCCCGGTCAGTTTGAAATTGCACCTATTTTTGAAGCGGCGAATGTAGCATCCGACCATCAGCAGTTGACAATGACTGTATTACGTCAGACTGCTAAAAAGCACGGCTTTGTCTGTTTGTTACACGAAAAACCTTTTGCTGGTATAAACGGTTCTGGTAAGCATGTTAACTGGTCTGTCGGTAATCCAACTCAGGGAAATCTACTCGACCCTGGTGAGTCTCCCCATACAAACCTTCAGTTTTTGGTTTTCTGTGCGGCGGTAATTCGCGGCGTACATAAGCATGGAACTTTGCTGCGGGCGGTAATTGCCAGTGCTGGTAACGACCATCGTTTGGGTGCAAACGAAGCACCTCCGGCGATTATGTCGGTTTACTTGGGTTCCCTAGAGGAACTATTTGACAATATTGTTGCTGAAGGAACACTGAACGTTCAGTATAGTCACAGAGGCGAAATTAACCTTGGGGTCGATACTCTGCCAACGTTGACAAAAGATGCAGACGACCGCAACCGTACATGTCCTTTTGCCTTTACTGGCAACCGTTTCGAGTTTCGGGCAGTAGGTTCGAGTCAGTCGGTTTCAGGCCCTCTAATTGCGCTCAACACAATGCTAGCCGATTCTTTAACCGCAATCGGCGATTTATTAGAATCAGAATTGGGCAAAGGAGTAAAAATTGAAGACGCAGTCGTTTCTGTTATTCAAGAAATAATCGGCAAACACCGTGCGGTTATCTTTGGTGGCGATGGCTACTCGGAGGAATGGCACAATATCGCTAAAGAAAGAGGTCTAGCGAATCTACCCACCACTGCTGATGCTTTACCCGTACTAAAAGAGCAAAATACCAAAGAACTGTTTGAGAGAACTGGGGTTCTTTCATCTGCAGATTTGGATAGCCGCTTTGAAGTCTATGCAGAGCAGTATATTCTCTCGATTGACATGGAAGTTAAGTTAGTCACCGATATGGCTAAGACAGTAGTGTATCCTGCGGCAATGCGCCACTTAGAGAATATTGCTACCACCGTCACAGGTCTAGAAGGAATGGGCATTAGTCTCAATAGAGACCATATTAACGGTGTTGCCTATTTGACTAACTCTCTGACCGACAACATAGACAAGCTGCAATCGGCTGCTGCCAAGTCAGATTTTGGCACTATTGAAGAACACATGCAGTATTACGCTACTACTCTATGTCCTTTAATGAAAGATGTTCGGGCTGACGTTGATGCTTTAGAAGCCGAAATTGCAGATGATTTATGGCCTCTACCAACTTATCAAGAAATGCTGTTTATCAAGTAGTGTTATCTCAGGATATATGCTTGATTTTTTACCAATTTTAAATCTGTTTTAAGGTCGTTGATTCAGCGACCTTTTTTTGCTTTTTGTTTAGCTAGCCCTCAGACTAGAAGTCTGGGGCTATAGAAACAAAGCCCCTGAGCCGCACTATGTCCTTCGGACACACTTCGTTAACGTGAAGGGGTTCGCTAGTTTGAGGGACGGAAACCGACACCCCCAACTAGACTCACCACCTGCGTGGGCTAAAAGTCATACTTTAGGGACTTCCAAATCATAAATTACTCCCTTCCCGGTAGAATATTTCCTATGAAGTAGATTGGGTGGAACGGAGTGAAACCCAACGTTGGTGTTGGGTTTCGTTCCTCAACCCAACCTACAATTTTGCGGTAATCTTAGAGCGGAATGGGAGTAACCAAAAGCAATTAAAAATCTACATCAAAATAAGAATAATAATCCTTCAAGTACCCATGAAAAAGCTGTACTCCGTAAAATACTACAGACTTCCAGTCTGAGGGAAGATTTAGTGTAACTTTTAATTTAAACCTATCCCCTAAATTCGTGTTTTCTGTTACACCAATATGTGAAAACCAATTTTCATCATAAGTGGGAATTCAAACTATGCCAGCAACTAAGGAAAAAGCAAAGGCTATCAAGGGTACAACTGTTGATGCTAGTGTAGTAAGGGTTGTAGATGGCGATACTATTCGTGTGGAAGTCAAGGGCCAGGAAGAAAGTCTGCGGATTTTGTCGCTCGATACCGAAGAATCCAATGCGGGTAGCCCGAAACCGGTTTCACCTTGGGGGAAGGAAGCGAAGAAGGAAGCTGAAAAATTATTCAAAGCTGGAGATAAAGTAAAGTTGAAATTCCCCGGTGATGAATCTGTAAAAGAATGTTTGCAAAGGTATCGGGGAAATTACGGTCGTTTGTTGGTATTTGTTTATCTTGACGACGGTACAGATTTCCAGGAACACATGATTAAAAAGGGTTTTAGTCCCTATTTTATGAAGTACGGTTATGCAGCACTTCCCGATAATCACGAACGATACATGCAAGCCGAGAAGGAAGCACAAATAGCCAATCGCGGGATTTGGAATCAAATCGAGGTGAATGGTTCGCAAGTGCGGAATTACGCACGGTTAGGTGTTTGGTGGTATTTGAGGGCTGAAATAATTCAAAATTATCGACGGTTTAAGCAACAAAATCCAGATGCGACCGTATTTAATACCCGTCTCGATTATGAAAAATTAGTTGAAATAGCAAAAAAAGAAGAAGAAGCAACCATTTTTACAGAATTACGCAATCCCAAACGTGTTGCTGTAAACAACATGTTTATTGGTATTGGTTCCGTCGAAAAGCCTTTCTCAATTTTTATTCCCAAAGTTGATGATAATGCTGGGTTAAAGATAATGAGTTTAATTAAAAACCGCTATATTTCTACAGATGATGAGCATCCACGGAGGAGCTATGCATATGTAAAAGGAAACTTGAGTATTTATCGAGATAAACCCCAGATTATTGTCACCGACGTTAAGCAAATTATGGATTTACCAGAATTGAAAGATTAGGGAATTGGTAATGGGTAATAAGTAATGAGTAATGAGTAACAAGTAATAAGCAATTATTAACTCGCTACTCCTAACTCATAACTCACTACTTGCTACTCGCTACTCCTAATTTCTAATTCCTAACTCCTAACTCCTCATTCCTAACTCCTAACTATTCTCAAACAGTATCGCTGTTTCGGCTTAACTGATTTTCAATAGTTTCAATAGCTGCATTTAGCGCAGCTAATCTAGCTTCTACATTGTCTCTCATAAATTTGAGAAACTTTAATTTATTTTCCTGATGTTTTGTAGTAGAAAAGCTATCAGTACCACAGCAAGAATTCATCCAGAAAGGAAACATAATCATCACCTAAATTAAAATTACCTCTACTTATATCTTGCCGCGATTTTTAAAAGTTGGGTAATAGAGAGTTAGGAGTTATGAGTTATGAGTAGCAAGTAGTGAGTAACGAGTAGCGAGTTAAGAATTTTATATTCTCCTTGTCTCCTTGTCTCCTTGTCTCCCCCCTCTCCCAATTACCAATTACCAATTACTCATTACTCATTAAATCGAGCGGTCTAAATTGCAAGCAGCGCTAATTAATGCTAGGTGCGTAAATGCTTGGGGAAAGTTTCCTAATGCTTGACCGCTGTTACCTGTTTCTTCAGCGTACAATCCCAAATGATTGGCGTAACTTAGCATTTCTTCAAATATCAATCTGGCTTTATCTAATTTTTTGGAATCTCTTCCTCTTCCAGCCCGAGTTAAAGCTTCTACTAACCAAAACGTACACAAATTAAAGCTTCCTTCTTCACCTTCTAATCCGTCGCTGTAGTCTTTAGTGTTGTAACGATATACCAAACTGTTGGATAAAAGCCCTCCTTCCTGGGGTGACTTCATGATTGCATCGAGTGTTTTTAGCATTCTGGGGTCGTTTGGTGACATAAAGAATACTAAGGGCATGATGAGATTACTGGCATCTAAGGTAGTGCTACCGTAATACTGGATGAATGTTTGCTGGTCTTCACTCCATCCGTTCTCCATGATATCGAGGTATATTTCATCGCGAACTTTGAGCCATTTTTCGCGATTTGCGGGGAAGGAGCGTTTTTCGGCTAAACGCAAACCCCTATCAATAGCTACCCAACACATTAATTTGGAATAAACAAAATCTTGTTTTCCGTCTCTGGTTTCCCAAATACCGCTGTCTTTTATTGTCCAGTTATCGCAAACCCACTCGACATATTTATGCAGATTAACCCAAGTGTCGTAGGATATCGGGGTTCCATATTTGTTAAAAAGATACACCGCATCCATCAATTCCCCATAAATATCAAGTTGGGTTTGGTCGTAAGCACCGTTACCGATACGAACTGGTGAAGAACCCTTGTATCCTTCTAAATGCTCTAAAATTTCTTCTTTAAGGTCTTTTCTACCGTCAATACCGTAAACTATCTGCAATTGCGAATCATTTTCTAAATGCGACGGGCAAAGGTCTATAATCCAATCGATAAAGTTACCCGCTTCTTCCGTAAAGCCAATTCGCATCAAACCGTAGAGAGTGAAAGCAGAATCGCGAATCCAACTGTAGCGATAATCCCAGTTACGTTCCCCACCTATTCCTTCAGGTAAACCGCAAGTTGGTGCTGCAATAATCGCTCCGGTGGGTTCGTAGGTAAGCAACTTCAGCATTAAAGCCGAACGCTCTACCATTTCTCGCCATCTACCTTTGTAGGTACATTTGGAAATCCACTGTCGCCAATAATCTATAGTATGTTCAAATATCTGCGTAGTTTCTTCTGGATTCAAGGGTAATCCGCAACCTTTTTCGCATTCAACTTCACGCAATATAAATACTGCCGATTCTCCTTCATTTAAACTGAATTCGGCAAAAACTCCGTTGTCATCTTGCTTTAGAGGTATATCGCTAACTAATCCTAAATTTAAATCGCCAGATTTATTAGTAGATTTAAAAACAACCCCACCTTCAGTAAGCTGAGTTTCGTGCTTATCGCGAGCGTAATTAAAAGCAGGCTGACATTCCATACGAAAAGTCATGCTGCTGCGGATACAGTTTACTTTTCTTACCAGCCAATGATAACCCTTTTCGTTAGGAGATAATCCCACAGGCATAAAATCAATAACTTCACCAACACCACAATCAGCTAGAAAGCGGGTTACTAAAACATTAGTTTCGGGCCAGTAAAATTGTTTATGATTATCGTTGCAAAGTGTAGGTGAAATGCTGAAATATCCGCCTTTTTTTTCATCGAGGATACCAGCGAAAACGCTCGGTGAATCATGTCTGGGATAGCAAAACCAATCGATTGAGCCATTCTTCCCCACTAAAGCAGTGGTATGCATATTGCCGATAATGCCGTAGTCTTCGATTGGTTGATAACCCATGGTAATAATTCGTAATTCGTAGTTCGTAATTCGTAATTAAGCGTAAAAATCCCTTGCCAGAACTGATTTTAAGTAGTTACGGATAAAAGTACTTCCTCCAATAGATTTTATTTAATTGAACCAAAGATAGATGCAATCTTTAAAAATACTTCAGCTACTAAAATCTTAATTAAATTTCTCGCTGGTGTTCACAACAGTTCAAAATCCAAAATTCCAAAATAAATTACTCATTACGCAATACATAACCTACACCTCGCACGGTATGAATTAAACGTTTTTCATTATCTTCTTCGAGTTTAATCCTTACATAACGTATATAAACTTCAATTACATTAGAATCACCAATAAAATCATAACCCCAGACTTTTTCTAGGATTTGGTCTCTTGTAAAAACTTGACGGGGATTGCTCATCAAATATTCGAGTAAATCAAATTCTTTCACCGTTAATTCAATTGCTCTTTGACCGCGAAAAACTTGACGAGTTTGACGATTTAAACTTAAATCTTCAAACTGCAATAAATGACGGTTATCTTCTTCGGTACGACGACGTAAATGAGCGCGAATTCTAGCTAAAAGCTCTTCAATACTAAAAGGTTTAAGCACATAATCATCAGCCCCAGCATCCAAACCTTCAACTCGCGAACTCACTTCATCTTTAGCAGTTAATAAAATAATCGGAATTTTACTTCCCGTTGCTCGCAAACGACGACAAAGTTCGACTCCACTTAAACCAGGAAGCATCCAATCTAAAATTGCTAAATCTGGAGTTGATTCTCTCGCTAATATTAACCCTGACATTCCATCATTAGCAACTTGAACTGTATAACCTTCACTGCTCAACTCCATTTCTAAAAATTGAGCTAATTTAATTTCATCTTCGACTAGAATTATATTTTCACTCATTTCGATTTTGGATTTTAGATTTTAGATTTTAGATTTTAGATTATTATTTACCAGTTACCAATTACTCATTACTCATTACTAATTACCCATTACTAATTACTTATTACTCATTACTCATTACTCATTACCCATTACCAATTACCCATTACCCATTACCCATTACCAATTACCCAATTGCCAACGGTAATTTCACTGTTACCGAAGTCCCTTGTTCGGGATTTGATTCAATCATAAATTCTCCGTTATGTGCTTCTACAATCCGTTTAGTAATTGCTAGTCCCAAGCCAGTTCCAGAAGACTTTGTTGAATAAAAAGGCTGAGTTAATAATGGTAAAATATCGGGTGGTATCGGTTCGCCACCATTACGAACTTGAATAGAAACTTCTTCTTTGTCAAAATTACTATCTACCTCTAATTCCACCTCTTCTCCGGGAGCTATAGCTTCACAAGCATTCTGAATAAGATTGATTAATACCTGTTTGATTTTATCTTCATCTCCCTGGATTAATGGTTTACTTATTGCTGGATTAAATTCAATATTTTTGTTTGCAAATTGCGGTAAATCAAGCTGTATATTTAGCATTTTTTCAATACATTGATTCATGTCAATTAATGAAATATCTAAAATATGAGGTTTTGCATAAAGTAAAATTTCTTCTAATAATTTTTCCAAACGTTTTGCTTCATCAACTGCTAAGTTTAAACGTTTTTGAACCTCAGCGGATAAATCAACTTTATTAAAGTATTCTAAAACTAATTTAATTGTACAAAAAGGATTGCGAATTTCATGGACAATAGAAGCTGCAAATTCACCAATCGCTGCCAAGCGTTCTTGTTTAACAAGTTGAGCTTGCGCTGTTTTTAATTCTTGAGTTTTCTTAGTTACTTCTGCTTCTAATGTTTGATTAAACTCTTTTTGTTGTTGATAAAGATGGTGATTATCAATAGCTGTTGCGGCTCTTTCTGCAAATAATTCAATAATTTCTATTTCTTGAGCGGAAAATTTACGGGGTTTACCATGAAAGCAACAAATTGTACCTATAACTTTCCCCTGAGAAGTGCGTAAAGGTATTCCTAAATAAGCGCGACATCCTTCCGGTGCTTGACCATATTCAGTAGAATTTATTGTATCTTCAACAACGAGGCATTTACCGGAATTAAACACGGTACCAGTTAACTGACCGTGTAATGAAACATGATTGTTATCTTCTTTTAATTGAATATTACTAGCTAATATTTGAGCAAAATCTTCTTGACATATAGTGATAACAGAAGAATCAATTTCAATCAGTTCGCTAACACCGTTAGCTATTTGTTGTAAATACACCTTAAATTCACCAGTGCGATGACTAAGATGAGATAAAATTTCTAAAGTTCTTTGTTTATGCTGCCAATAACAATTTTGATAATTCAAATTATCATTACTTTTTCTACTAAAACTCAAAAAAATATCCTTATTTCGCAATAAGAATAACGTAATTAAAGCTCCTATAATTGGAATACCTGTCCAAAATAAAACATAATTAGGCTGTTGAGGCTGAAGCATTTCATTATGCATGGAGCCTAAAAAAACTAACTGTAGTCCCAAAAAAATACCGTAAGAAAATGTTTTACATAAACCGCTCAAAAAGATTATGATTAAAGCTGTAGCAGTAAACAACACTGGATAAAAGAAGATTGATGTTTCAATCGAATAAAATCCTGTAAAATCCCCTGTTGTTGGTCGATATGCTAGAAATTTTTGAATTATCAAAGCTAGAAAAAATATTCCAATACTCAAACGCATGACAAATAATCCGATTTCGAGCCGTTTTTCGTTTGTCATCGCTAAGCTCCCCGATTACCAATACTGTAGGATGTTTTTAAATACAAGCTGCTATTGAAAGCTTTGTATAGCTTTATTAGACAAGCCTTAGCTCGCATGCGGATACAAGCCTGCACTTTAACATACTACTAAGTAGACTTATTAGTCTACCTAATTATTAGATTATGAGCGCTGAAACTAATCAACAGCCCCAAAGGAATCGTTCGCAATTGTACGATGAGATTTTGATTGCAGCAGCAGAACTATTTTACTGTAACGGTTTTAGTCAAGTTAGTATCAACGAGGTAATTGCAAATTCAAAGGTTTCCAGACGCACGTTTTATAGATATTTTCCATCCAAGGATGAGTTAATTGTAGAAGTAATGCGTTTTCAAGCAAAGCAATGGCTTAAATATTTTGAAGAAGAAGTCAGCAAAAGAGCAAGCAGCCCTAAAGAGATGATATTATCAAGCCTTGACGTATTGCTGGAATGGTATGAAAGTCCTGAATTTCACGGATGTCCTTTTATTAAAGCTGCTGTAGAAATTGCGGATATTTCTCATCCCGTGAATCAAATTGTTGTAATGGCTAGACAGTCAGTTCGGACTTATATTTTTAAGCTAGCTCTTGAAGCTAAAATTCCTAAACCAGAAGTCTTTTCTCACCAATACCTACTTTTGATGGGTGGTTCAATCTTGATGGCTAGCATTGAGGATAGCACTATGGGAGCCGAATATACTCGTGAAACTTTGAGTGTTTTTATGGATGGTTCGTAGTTGCGCTTTAGCGCCAAATATGCTCTCAGAAAGCGACTCACTGCGAAACTACAAATCCCCTAGTATTCGACCACAATAAATAAGATGGGTGAGGTTAGGGAGGGGAAGAGGGGGTAGAAGATTTTATACTGCTCGTTTACTTATCAAAATTAATGTGGTCTAGTATTAGTTTTGATGGGTAAAAAGTTTGTATTTATAACATCTTCACTTTCTTATGCTACATATTTGGCGCTATGAGCGGAGCTTTCTCGTAGAGTAGCGCAACTACGAACCAGTAGGTAAACAACTTAGTCTACTTTTTGTCTAATAATTAAACTAAAAATTAAACCAAGACAGCAGACTCGATATCCGAACGACGTTTGACCCCTCTTTTGCGACGAATATCCCTCCAAATTCCTGTAGCAGCAACAGCACCGTCGGAAGCAGCAATTACAACTTGATTGAGTCCTAATTTTAAGTCTCCAATCGCGAAAACTCTCGGGTGGGATGTACGACACATTTTATCTGTGACGAGACTTTCACCTTGAGTTTGCAGGTTTAACCCAGAAAGATAACTAGAATGAAATTGCGAACCCATCGAAATTAATCCAGCATCCAGTTCGATAACAGAACCATCTGTCATTTGTACCCCTGTCATTTGATGGTTTTCACCAATAAACTTTTTTATCGGTTTTTCCACCAGTTTATATTCGTGTTCCCATAATCTATCGCGGAATTGGGAACTGACTTCAAACATATCTTGGGTAAACAGAGTGATATATGGTGTAAACCAACCTAAACTAAAAGCTACTTCCAAACTACGCTGATTTTTTCCAAATACACCAACCCTTTTATTATTCATTTCATAACCATCGCATATCAAGCAAACATGCAAATTATATCCTGCATATTCGTAGACGTTCTGCATATCATCGAGGAAAGGTAAATTATCGATAATACCGCTAGCAGCAATTACATATTTGGCTCTAAATACTTGATAAATACTGTTTTGACGACCTATTTTGACTTTAACTTCAAAGAAATCTTCCTTATCAGTTATTTCTTCCACATAACCGTTAAGAGAATCTCCACCCAAAGATAAATAATGGTCTTTACCATGTTTCAATAGAGTCCGACCTTGAGTATCCGGTGGTAAACCAAGATAATTATGAAGTTCCTGCATCCAGAAAGAGCGAGCCTTACCTTTATCTATAATTAGAGTATCCAAAAGATATCTTTGTAAATAGATTCCAGCAGACAAACCACCAACACCACCACCGATAACAATAGTATCGTAAATCTTATCAGTGCTTTCGTGTAAATCTTGTTTTGATAATTGCATAATTCACCTTGTTAATTTTAGATTTTAGATTTTAACAACGGATGATTTTGTTTTGGATTAAGAGTGAACAGTTAGGAGTGAAGAGTTATGAATTTTAACCACTAGTAACTGTTAACTAATTACTGTTCACTGTTCACTGTTTACTGATAACTGTTTACTGAGTAGCTTTTTCAGCCAACATTTTCAAAGCATTACTAATTCTTTCTAATGGTTCGTCAGCACAACCACGTAATTTATGACGACGAGATAAATAGTTAGGACTGTTATAACCGAGCCAAACTTGTCCGTTTTCGTCTTCCCAAATAAGTGCTTTTTGAGGTAAGTCAATTCCTACAGTTTGATTGCACTGCATCAACGGAGTACCAGCAGCAGGATTACCAAATATAATTACTTGAGTTGGACGTAATTCTTGATTAACAGATGCTGCTCCAGCTTGATGATTTACCGTCCCAAAAATATTTAAACCTTGCTCTTTTGCAATAGATTCAAAACGTTTGACTGTTTCTTCAACGCTGTAATTACTTTTAACTCTAACAATACCATCTCTTCTAACCCGATTAATTCCGTTTTTTCTACCTCTAGCTATCTCTTGTCGAGAGCTTTCTCTAATTCCTTGAGTTGCATAAGCGGGAAAAACTAATAAACCTAATGCAGCAGCAGTCAATAAAAATTTCTTCATTGTGATTCTCCAAAAATTACAAAATTATCAATTATCAATGCCCAATTCAAATTAATAAAAAGCCTTGATAAGACTTAAACTAAGCACGGAAATAAATATCCATGAAACGGCACCTAAATAAAGAGGTTTTATGCCACTTTGTTTGATTTCACGGATGCTAGTTTTTAACCCCATTCCTGCCATTGAAATGGTTAATAGAAAATGATTAACTTCTGCAACAGATTTTTTCAAGCCTTCAGGAAAAACATTACCACTATTCAGTAACATTAGAGCTATAAATCCTAATACAAACCAAGGAATTGGTAATTTTTTAGGCTTACTTCCTGTTGATGAATCGCTTGAAGATGGTGATATAAATCCTAAAGTTAATACAACCGGAGCCAAAAATATAACTCTCGATAATTTGGCAATCGTACCAAATTCACCACTAACTTCTCCACCTTGAAATGCTGCTGCAATTACCTGGGCTGTTTCGTGGATGGAAACACCACACCAAATACCAAATTCTTGAGATGTTACCTGTACCAAATTAGATAGTAGAGGATAAAGCAACATAGAGAGAGTACCAAAAATTGTTACTATTGCCACAGCATAAGCAACATCTTCGTCTTTGCTTTCGACAACTCCATTAGTCGCAACTACAGCAGAAGCTCCACAAATAGAAGTACCAGCAGCAATCAATTTTGTCAGCTTTGGATTAACTCCAATTCGTTTACCAAACCAGCAAGTAAAAATAAATGTGCTGACCAAAGTTACAAATACAATTGCTAATCCAGCAGGACCAACTGCTAGTATTTGAGGTACGCTTAATCGCAATCCTAAGAGAATAATAGATAGTCGGAGAATCCGTTTTAAGGAAAAGGTAATTCCCGGTTTGAAGATTTGAGAAACTCCAACAGTATTTTTTAAGATTATTCCTAAAATTATGGCGATGATTAGCGAACTAAAAAATGAAAGTGAAGGGATTTTTTTTAGGTACTCCGCTAAAATAGCGACTCCAGAGGCTAATAATAAACCTGGAATTATTGCGTTAAATGGTAAATATTTGATAATTTCTGCTTTCAGATTCTGAGGTGGGCTTTCCATTTTTATAACCTTAATTATTTAACAGTAATAATTTCAATAGCTCGAAGTGAATTAATAAAAGATGTAGAGACATTAAGAGTGGTCATAATGTCCTGTTGGTGCGTGACACTAAAATGGTTAGTTATTACTACGTTCAAAGTTAATCAAAGTGTCACAGCACCCTACAAGAAAAATGTGTCAATTATCTATAACGTCACCATTGAATTAGATGTAATCTAACTCTGGATTTTGAGCCATAATTTCAGAAATTTCGTCTGATTCGGAAACTACAACATTGAAAACATCTTTCATAAATTGATAATAAGCAGTATAAATTTTAGTAATCCCTTCATCGTTTTCAACAATAAAAAAAGGAGCGGATGATACTTGATGTTTTCTTGCTAAATCAAATCCTTCACTATTAGATTGACGCTCGTCTGCTGCGATAATTTCATCTATTTTATCTAATAAGTTTAATTCCTTGAGTTCTTTTAAAACTTTTGCGGATTTTCTACAAGAGTTACCGTCTTTTTTTATTTTTTGAACTAGTTTGATATTCATGATTTTGAAATATTTGATAAATAATAGGAAACAAAATTACTTGTGTAGAGACGTAGTAGTGCTACGTCTCAATCAATTTATGAAGCCAACTAATCGTTATTTTCGGTTAAATTTATTTCGTGGAAACCACATTCTTTATCAGCAGCTTCTTCCCACCACCAACGACCGAGACGTTCGTGCTGGTTGGGTAATACTGGTCTGGTACATGGTTCGCAACCGATGCTAATAAAACCTTGGGAATGCAGTTTGTTGTAGGGAACTTCATTAGCACGGATGTATTGCCATACTTGAGCGGAAGTCCAGTTAGCAAGGGGATTGAATTTGATTAATGTGTTTTCATCTGTGGAAAAAGCTGTGTCAACTTGAATTACGGGAACGCTATTTCTGGTAGCGGGGTTTTGGTCTTTACGCTGTCCGGTAATCCAAGCGTTGACGGTTTTGAGTTTACGACGTAATGGTTTAACCTTACGAATAGCACAGCATTCTTTATGACCGTCTTGGTAAAAGCTAAATAGTCCTTTTTCTTTAACTAATGCTTCAACTTCTGCTGCTTCCGGTGAAATTACGTCTATTTTGATTCGATATTGTTTTCTAATTCTATCGATGAATTGATAAGTTTCGGGATGCAAACGACCTGTATCAATGGAAAATACTTGAATATCTTTCTTGATTTTTGAAGCCATATCTATTAACACTACATCTTCTGCACCACTGAAGGAAATTGTAATGTTATCGAATTGTTTGAGAGCAAATGCAAGTATTTCTTGAGGACTTTTTTGCGAGTACTCGGATTCTAATTTAGTGATGTCTTCGACTATGGAAATATTATTAGCTAGTGTCATGATTCTCCTCTCTTTTTAGTTGATTATCTGTACGGTTGGGGTAGTGGGACTACCTTGGTCGCTAGTTATAAGTAATCTGTTACTAGGGAGCAAGACGCTCCCACTACAATTGGTTTTTTAGAAATTAAACAGTAGTTAGTTTCATCGAAGAAACCAAAATTTCTGCAACTTCTGGACGTGAGAATTCTGGTGGTGGAGTTTTTCCGCTTCTCAGCATTTCCCGCACTTTTGTACCCGATAGATGTATTCTTTCTTCTTTAGTACTTGGACTGGTTTTACCTGTAGCCATTGATTGGCTGCGAGTACAATAGAATGCGTGTTCAAATTTTAAGGGAGTAATTTGTAACTCGTCTACTGTAAATTCATCAAAGATATATTGCGCGTCGTAAGTGCCGTAATAGTCGCCAACTCCTGCATGGTCGCGTCCGACTATAAAGTGGGTGCAGCCGTAATTCTGGCGTGCGATCGCGTGCATGATTGCTTCGCGAGGTCCGGCGTAACGCATGGCAGCAGGAAACACGCTCAAGCATACGCGATTTTGCGGATAATATTTTTGCATGAGTACTTGATAGCACTGCATTCGCACGTCGGCTGGGATATCATCTGACTTTGTTTGACCAACCAAAGGATTGATGAAAAGTCCGTCAACAAGTTCTAAAGCAATTTTGGTGATATATTCATGGGCACGGTGGATGGGATTTCTCGTTTGAAATGCTACGACCGTATTCCATTCACGTCTAGCAAATTCAACTCTACTAGCTTCAGGAGTCAAACGATAATCAAGAAAATCTTGATAAGGAACCGAATTAATAAGCTTAATCGGGCCACCAAGATAAACATTCCCTTCTTGAAGCATCGCTTTGACTCCTGGATGAGCTTCTTCGGAAGTTCGGTAAACCTGCTGTGCTTCAAACCTTTGATTTGGTTTAAATTTGCTATTAACAGTCATTACTGCAAGTATTTCACCGTTAGGATGAGCTAAAGCAATCTCAGAATCTAACTTATATTGTTCCGCTTCAGATTCAGGAATTTGTAAAGTAACGGGAATGCTCCAAGCAAGACCGTTAGGTAAACGCATATCTCGAACGATAGAGTTATATTCTTGCTTGTTAACAAAACCTTCTAAAGGACTGTAAACACCAGTAGCAATGCATTCTAAATCAGCAATATTGCGGATGGACAGAGTTAGACTAGGAAGGTTAGTCGCTTTCAACAGATTTTCTTTGCGTTCTTGCTCGGACAAGTAACAATTGATGAGCTTACCACCGTGGGGTTGAATTAAAGTTGTGATTTGTGACATGATTTTACTCCTTGAATTGATAGTTGATAATTGTTCACTGTTCACTGCTCACTGTTTCAAAGTCCGTAGAACAAAATAATCAATGGTGGTACGATTATGGTCATCAAGAGATTTAGTGGTGTACCAACCCGCATGAAGTCTGTAAATTTATAACCTCCTGCTCCATAAACCATTGTGTTTGTTTGATAACCAATTGGTGTCATAAAGCTGTTAGATGCTGCAAAGACAACAGCTAACATGAAAGCGAGAGGATTAAAGCTGAGTTTTTCTGCTACATTTACTGCAACTGGTAACATTAAAACAACCGCTGCATTATTGGAAATCATCTCTGTAAATATGGAAGTCAGAATAAAGAAAAATGTCAGTATCCAATAACCAGGGAGACTTCCACCGATTCCAACCAAGCCGTTTGCTAACCATTGAGTTGCACCAGACTTATCCATTGCTATACCTAAAGGGATTAAACCAGCAAGTAGAAAAATAATGTCCCAGCGTACAGCATCATATATTTCTCTAGGTTTGAGACAACCGGTTAAAACCATCAATACAACACCAATCAGAGAACTGATGAGAATTGGTAACCAGTTAAATCCTGCAACAATAACAACTCCTAAACCGATACCAATCGCTATTGCTGCTTTGTCCCGTCTGAGTGTTTCTAAATCTCGCTGTGTTAGAACCAATAAGTTGCGGTTGATTTGCAGACCCAAAAGACTTTGTTTCGGACCTTGTAATAAGAGGACATCACCGAACCTCAATTGGATTTCGCTGAGTCGCTCTCGTGTAACTTCTTGTCCGCGATGAACTGCTAAAACCGTGACATTATAGCGTTGTCGAAAACGTACTTCTTTGATAGTTGAACCGATAAGATTGGAATTTGAAGGAATGAGAATCTCTGCAATCCCTTCATCCTCAGAACTCAGTTCTGCCTGCAAAGACTTTTTATTGCGGATGAATTCGGGTAAAATTTCAATACCTTCCTCATCTTTAATTTTGAGCAAATCCTCTCGACTGCTTCTAACTAAAAGTACCGAACAAGCAGGTAATTTTTTGTCTTCTAATGGTTGATGAAAGTGAGTTTCGTTAGAAATAATTTCTAATACATCTACATCAAACTTATGCTGTATACCAGTAGAATCTAAGGTTTTTCCGACTAAATTAGAACCAGGTGGAATTAGTATTTCACTAATATAATCCTTTAGACCATAGTTTTGAGTCAAGATATCATCGGTATGTTGTTTACGATTCGGTAATAACTTTGGTGCTACCACCGCTAAATAAATTAAACCGATGCTAAAGGTGACTAACCCTAATTTAGTAAATTGGAATAAGCTAAATCTACCGTATCCTAACTGTTCGGATAAACCGCTTGCTAAAACATTTGTAGAAGTACCGATTACCGTAATCATTCCACCTAAAATAGCAGCATATGATAGAGGAATTAGTAACTTAGAAACTGAAATTTTTTGTCTTCTACACCATTCTTCCACAATGGGTAAAAATACAGCAACAACTGCAGTATTATTAATAAAAGCTGTTGTTGGTCCAACGATAAACCCTAATGTAAAAATTTGCTGAGAAGGGCGTTTACCACCCCATTTAAGTAAGAGTTCGCTAACGATTTGAATGGCTCCAGTACGAGAAATACCCGCACTCAGAATAAACATCGCCATTACCGTAATAGTTGCAGAATTGCTAAAACCACTTATACTTTCTTCCGGAGTAATCAAACCGAGAATTGTTAAAAGTAGAGTAATAATAATTGCGACTATATCAGAAGGAACCCATTCAGCAACAAATAAAATCAATGCCAAGACAACAATGGCAAGTGTCAGAAAAATTGTCATGTAGTTGCTGTCTTATAGTGCTTTTACGATTATGAAATCAAATTTTCTAAAAGTATTAACTTAGATTGACTGTAGAAATTGTAGAAGCACTTTTTTACTGGAATTAAAATCAACATCAGCCACCCCTTTTAATCAAATTATCTTGCGGAAAGTTGAATTGTTTTTAATTTGCCTTAGTATTCTGAGAAACTATTGATAAGCTTATGAGAGTTTCCTGAGAAGTTAATTAATAAAATCACATTTTCAAATGTAGAGACGTAGCAGTGCTACGTCTCCCGACGTTAAGAAGACAGGGAGACAAGGAGATGAAGGGGACAGACACAGAGACAAGGGGACAAGGAGAAGAGAAGATAACTGTTCACTGTTCACTGTTCACTGCTCACTGTTCACTGTTCCCCGTTCACTGTTCGCTAATTTTAATCGCTTCATCAAGTGTAGCTTCGGGATTTTCTTGTTTAGCACGCTGCACGTAATTAAGCTTTAATTCTTCTAGTAAGTCAGAAATCAACGGTTGTAATTCTTGCTGAAGTCGTTTATCTTGAAGCTGTTTGCGTAAAGCTAGTCTAAAATTATCGGTCAAATTCTCGAATAGTAAACGTCCTTGAGTATCGGCGTAAGAAGAAGCTAAAATTTCATAAGCAGTTTCAGCGATATAGTCGGCTAATTGTTCGCTTAATTCTGCGGGAATCATATTCATTCCCGGTACATTTTTTAATACCTGGTAAAAATCCGATTGTTTCAAAGAATTTTTTAAACTGTGCTGTAAAAACACTTCTACATCCGGCTGAACTTCCGGTAAAACTCTGTAAATAACTAATTTTAAGATACGGTCTGTAATCGCATCAAAATTATCAACTTCACCAACTTTAAGATATTCTTTTGGTTTAAATAAAGAACGTACAGCATCTCCAGATTCGACTGCATCTTGAGTTTGATTAATTAAACGTACCATTAAAAACATTGATACGCGATTGGCTAGATAAACAACGGGTTCGTAGGTAACTTGTTCTAATATCCGACCGGTATTGATATAGCTTGATTTATGTAACTTTACTGCAACCGGAATAACTCGCAACCATTCCCATTTAGGTAATAAATATAAACCGTCATACCAATTTCTTAAAATCGCATCCCACCAACTTATACCATCTTGCTGTCGAGATACCCAGAAAGTTCTAACTAAAAGCTCAAGAATAAAAAAGACAACAAATCCAATATCGATGAACCAGAACTTATCAATAAATTGACCGTTTTCGTCTATAACGCGGTAATAATTAACTTCTAAAAGCGGACGAATTTTACTATCAAAGAAAGACAATGCTTCTTCAATTCCAACTTGACGAAAATAATCTTGAGTCCAAAATTCAGTAAAAGATTTTCTCGCCGATAAAGTATCCATTTGATACTCCATACGGCGGTTTAATGTCGCAAATGTACTAAATTTATTTGCTGATGAAAAAGGATTTTCTGTAAGTATATCTATACTTTGTTGTCGTAAACTAGCAAATATTGAAGCTGTTGAATTAGCTTGTAAACGATTTTCCTGAAGATGCTTTTCTAAAACATCAACTGTATTTAAATAACGTTGAGTAACCGGATGGGGTTCTATACTTTTAACCGAATCATAAGCAGTAACAGCAGGAATATGTTTTAAATAAACATCTCTCAAAGGAATATAGCTGAAATCAAATAACACTAATACAAGATTAATGACCGCAATTACAGCAATAAAATTTTTCCACCAATTGCTTTTTGAATCTTGGGATTGCTCGAAAGTAGTTTGCATCACCTTAAAAAACTTTTTGACAATCTGAGTGTAGCAAATAGTATTGTGGGAAAGACAAGGAGAAAGTAATTATTCATCACTTATTACTTATTACTCATTACTCATTATTCATTACTTATTACTTGCTTCGCATTCCAGGAATCTGTACTCCCAAAGCTACCATCAATGTAGCCATATAAGATGTTAAAGACAACCACAGCAGATGATTGCTCTGCAAATACCAAGCTATTCCAGCTACCGGAATAAATCCCAATCCCAAAGCAATCAAAGCAGAATTACGCAGTTTCGCTCCTTCTTTTAATCCCACCGTATACCCTTCAAACATAAAAGCAACAGCACCACAAATTAGCAGCGGTAGCAACCAGTCTCTGTAACGTACAACTGATTGACTGATATCTGCATGACTAGTTAATAAACCAAAAATTGTTTGTGGAAATAGTATCGATACTGAAGCGAATATAGATGCAATTAAGACCCCAACAAAAATAGATACTTGCAATAATGGCATCATCTGCTCGGTTTCTCCCTTACCTTTGAAATTACCAATCAAAGATTGAGTAGTTAAACCGATACCGTTAACCGTAAACTGACTTAATAGTACAATTTGCAGCAGCAATCCGTTTTCTGCAATTACTTCATTTCCCATCGCTGCACTCAGGTTAGTAAAAATAGAGTAAGCGGTAATCATAGCTAAATAGCGAATCAGAATATTGCTTTTGAGTACCACACTCGCTTTCAAAGCTGACCAATCAAAAATATCTTTCAACACGGGTAATGCTTTGTTATCTAAACTAAAAACCATCCCCATCAAAGCTACTAACAGCGATAAATAATGACTCAAACAGGTAGCTAATCCCGCTCCCGTACTTCCCCATCCCCATCGAATAATCATTAAGTAGTCCAAAACCACATTAGAAGCATTACCTACAAAAGAAATCAGTAACACCAAAACGCTCATCTCTCTTCCCAAAAACCAACCAATTAATACAAAATTAAGTAATACCGCAGGTGCAGCCCAAATGCGAGCATTGAAATAATCTATACCAAAAATTTCAATATCAGGAGAACCAGCTAAAATAGCAAAACCAAACTGTTGGATGGGATATTGAAAAACTAGTATTAAAAGAGCTATAACACCAGCAACTAAAGCACTACGTAATAGAGCTAAAACTACTCCCTTCTCATCATTTTCTCCCACAGCTTGAGCGGTAATAGCATTAGTTCCATTCCTAAAAAACTTCAAAATTCGATAGAGGTAATCAAACAAAATGCTTGCTAAAATTACCCCTTCTAAATGACGAATATCTGCCAAATGTCCCAGAAATGCAGTATCAACTATCCCAGACAAAGGCACCATAATATTAGAGAGAATACTGACAGATGCCAATCGGTAAAAACGAGGTAAAAAGCTGCTGTAGCGAGATGGAAGCTTAAAGGATAAATTTGATGAACCCATAGAAAAGGTATTTTTTGTTAATAACTTTGAACGATGATGAGATGCATTTTTTGCAGAAGTTCAAAGCAATAAACGTCTACTTCAATTAATCTACGCTGAATTGAAACAGATAAAAGTAATAAATTGGGCACAAAAACAAATGAAAATATTAATTTCCCATTACGGTGATATTCACAAACAATGTAGAGACGCGATATATCGCGTCTCTACAAACCAATTCTTAAATAATCTCAATATTCAACCAGCAAGAGTCAAAATTTCCACACCATCATCAGTTACAGCAACGGTATGTTCAAACTGAGCCGATAATTTTCTATCCTGAGTAATTACAGTCCAACCATCTTTAAGAAACTTTAGTTTATAAGTACCTTCATTCAGCATCGGTTCAATGGTAAACACCATTCCCTTTCGCAACTTCATCCCGGTATTTCTTTTACCATAATGGGGAACTTGGGGTTCTGTATGGAACACTCTCCCAACTCCATGTCCAACCATATCTCTAACTACTGAGTAGCCATTTGCTTCAGCATATTCCTGAATTGCAGCGCCGATATCGCCAATTCTGCCATCGGGTTTAACTTGAGCAATTCCTCGCATCATTGATTCTTTGGTAACTTCAACTAGCTTCCTAGCTTTATCAGATACATCTCCCACCAAAAAAGTTCTAGAAGTATCCCCGTGATAACCATCTAAAATTGGAGTCACATCAATATTGATAATATCCCCTTCCTGGAGAACTTGCTTTGAATTGGGAATTCCGTGACAAACAACTTCATTAACGCTAGTACAAACATGACCCGGATAAGGTGGGTGATTGGGAGGAGCATAACCTATAGTCGCGCTAACACTACCATTTTCCTTCATAAAACGAGCTGCTTCATCATCTAATTCTTTCGTAGTAACCCCCGGTTGTACCATTGGTTCGAGATGGTTGAGGAGATTTGCAGCTAGTTTACCCACAACCCGCATTTTGTCTAACTCCCTAGAAGAAAGTAAAACAAGTCCTTTCCTGTTCTGGGTTTTATTTCCACCTATAGAAAGCAAATTTTGATTGTTCATATTTATAATTTCAATTTAGAGATGCTATGCTATGCTAGCACAGCATAGACTAGCAAATTTATTCTATGCTAGATGCGGTAAATATTGATTTAGGATTGAAAATCGAATTAATTTAATACAGGAATTTAATATGGGTGGTAAAACAAACTTAGATAGAGTAGTAACTTATATTCCTCCCGAATTAAAGAAGGAATTAGAAGAATGGGGAGAAGAAGACGAGCGTTCGGTTTCTTGGTTGGTTGCGAAATTGATTGATAAAGCTTTGAAAGAACGACGAGAACAGCAAAAATCTGCAAAAGTGGTCAATATGCACTGAGGGGATTTTGGATTTTAGATTATTGAATTTACCATGTTCAACACCACCGGAGAATGGAAATCCCTAGGGAATAGTACAAGTCAGCTAAATATAATTAGATAAGCGTTTTGGTGTATTTCTAAAAATTTGCATCATTTTTAATCAGCCTTGAGAATAGCTCCTGAATTAATTTTAAAGCTATTTAATTGCTTGATAAGCTTTCATATTTTATCTGCGTTTCAAAAGCGGTCCAATTATTTCAATTCGATTGGTCACAATTCCATCAAGCGGTAAATTTTTCACCTGTTGAAAATCTTCTTCTGTATCTACCTCGATTACATAAACTTTTAATCCCGCTTCTCTTGCTTTAACAAGAAAAAGATTAGAATTCCAACCTGGAAGGTATTTAAGATAGCTCGTTGGTATTCCAAAAGCATATTTTCCACAAGAATTGGAAATACTACCAGAGAATAACATTCCTAAATATTGAGGAATGCAATCTTTTGTTTCTTTTCGAGTCGGGAATATTTTTTGTACTTCCGGTACTTCTTGACTTAATAACTGGTATCGCTCATCTCCTGAAAATAAAAAAGTATTTTTACGTTGCTCTGAAGAATATTTTTTTAAAGAATCTGCCAAAATTGTGATTGTTTTTTCAAACCTATCTTTTTGGTCAATCAGAAATTTTTTATCGGGGAATTCTTTTCTAACTTCATCAAATGTTGGCATCATTCCCCCAAATTTACCGCGAAATGGATAAGTTTTGCCATTGTCTGCGGTATAACCATACCCAATATCTAACTTTTTCAAAGTTTGTAAACTTTGCTCGTGGGTTACTCCTTTACCTTCAGTTCGACAATCAATTGTCCAATCATGAAATACAACCAGTTGATTATCAGTAGTTGGATGTATATCAATTTCCACGATATCTGCACCATACTCAAATGCTTTACGAATTGAGGGGATAGTATTTTCTAAAAAATTATGGGTTGGTGGATAAATTCTTGTAGCGGTACAGGTATCATTATCTAAATCTTCACGAGAAAATGTTTGGTGAACTCCTCTATGAGCAATCAACGTAAATGATGATGGTTTTGGTGGTAGAGAACGGGGAATATAAATATATACAATGAGACATAGAAATCCAGTAGTCAAACCTCCTAACGATAGCAATATAAATCTAAATATCTTGCTTCCGAAAAAACTTTTTCTCTGGGTCATGATGTTTTCTACAGGATTGTAAAACCGGAGTTAATATACTAACCCTTCACTATCTTTTGACACTCCTACGCAAAAATGTGCAAGAATAATCGATTCTGACTATCATGGCTGAGGTTGAGCAACACTTACAACGATTGCAATCGCATTTTTAATTCTGTTTTATAAGGATATTTTTTTACTCCTATACTCAGTATTTTTTCGTAAAAAGCTCGGACTTGAGAAAAATTCCTGCCCGTTCAAATTTACTTTATTATTTTCAAACATCAGCTTTAATCGGTAACTCAACCAAAAATTCCGTACCTTCTCCTACTTGAGAAGAACATTGAATTTGACCGTGATGTTTTTCAACTATAATTTCATAGCAAATAGGTAATCCCAGCCCCGTGCCTTTTCCTACTTCTTTTGTAGTAAAAAATGGGTTAAACATTTTATCTTTTATTTCTTCTGGTATTCCCGAACCGTTGTCAGCAATTTTAATTATCACTTTATCGTTAACTACTTCGGTGGTAATATCGATATTCAAATCTACTTTATCAGATAATTCTTTTGACACGGCAAATTTTTGTTCTAATGCATCAATACTATTGCTCAAAATATTCATAAATACTTGATTTAGTTGAGCGGGCAAGCATTCGACTAATGGTAATTCATGATATTTCTTGATAACATTAATTCCTGGATATTCGCCATTGGGTTTTAATCGATTACCCAGGATAAGCAAAGTACTGTCTAATCCTTCGTGAATATTTACAGGTTTTGAATCGGCTTCGTCTTTACGAGAAAAATTACGCAGCGACAGCACTATTTCGCTAATACGTTCTGCTCCTATTCTCATTGATTCGAGTGTTTTTGGTAAATCGGAAATAATAAATTCTAAATCTATGTTTTCAATTTGTTCTTGAATATCTGCTGGTAAATTAGAACTATTTTTATGATAAATATTTGCTATTTTTAGCAAATCCTCAACGTATTCATTTACGTAAGTTAGATTCCCAAAAATAAAGCTAACAGGATTATTTATTTCATGGGCAACTCCAGCTATTAGTTGTCCCAAACCTGCCATTTTTTCACCTTGAATCAATTGAGCTTGAGTTTGCTTCAATTCTTTTAATGCTTTAGCAAGTTTCGTGGCTTGAGTTTTAGTTTTTTCGAGTAATTCTGCTTGCTGAATTGCAATTCCTAATTGCGTACCGACTTGTGCAAGTAGGTTGACTTCTTCATCTTTCCAGTAGCGGGGTTGTGAGTTTTGATAAGCAACTAAGAGTCCCCATAATTTCTCACCTTGGGAAATCGGAACAAAGGTTTCGTTACGGGGTAAATTATCGTCATCGTCATCATCAGATATTGTGGGTTGAATAATTGGTTTTGTATTAATAACGGGTTTCCAATCGTCTTTAAATGAATCTGCGACAAATTTACCTCTCCAATCGGAATTAAACCGATAGATTGCAACTCTTTCGACTTCTAATAATTCTCGTACCGCTTGAGTAGTAGTTTTAAAAATTGTTTTAATATCGAGTGATTGACGAATTTTATCAACCGTTGCAGACAGAAGCTTTTGTCTTTCCATCGCTTTTTCTCTTTCGGTGGCTTCTGCTAGCTGTACTGCTTGCGTCTTAACTTGTTTTAAATACGAATCCTGTTTTAAAGCAATACTAAGCTGTTCGGCTATTTGGCTGATAAATTCAACTTCTGAGGATTGCCAATTACGAGGATTGCTACATTGATGTACACAAAGCAATCCCCATAATTCATCTTCTTTTAATAAGGGAGCAACGATATTAGCCCGAACCTGGAATTGTTCTAGAATTTTTAGATAACAATGTTTAAATTCCTCTTGATGAATATCAGAAATTGCATTGACTCTACCTTGTTGATAAAGCGGAGCAAATTTTTCACTAAAGCAGTGGTCGTAAACCTTGTTTGCAACGGCTGAAGTCCAACCATCAGCTACATCTTCGTAAATAAATTCTCCTTCCCATTCAGTTTTTGTATCAAAACGAAAAATACCGACTCTATCGACTTTAAGCAGCTGACGTACCTGAGTAACAGTAGTTGTGAAAATAGTTTCTAAATCTAATGATTCGCGAATTCGGGTAATGATACCAGTTAATGCTTTTTGCTGTTCTGCTTGATATTGAGCTTCTAATAAAGTTTGATTGTGCTGTAGAGCAACTCCTAAATTATCAGCAATTTGACGGGTAAATTCAATTTCTTCTTGCTCCCAATTGCGAGGACTTCCACATTGATGAACGCATAATAAACCCCACAAATCATCTCCTCTAAGTAAAGGAACAACTAAATTAGCCCGAACTTGGAATTGACTCAATATTTGCTGATGACAATCACTCAAATCTTCTGCGTAAATATCGGCAACTGCTTGTACCCTACCTTTTTGATAGTGAACCGCAAATTTTTCTCCAAAAGTATGGTCGTAAACTTTAGCTGAAACAACAGAATTCCATTCAGCAGCAACACTTTCCCAAACAAATTCTCCTTCCCAATTTTGTTGAGGGTCAAACTGAAAAACTGCTACCCTGTCAGCTTTTAGCATCTGCTGAACTTCAGTAACAGTTGTTTGAAAGATAGTATCTAAATTCAAAGACTCCCGAATCCGAGCAATTACCCCAGTTAATGTTTTTTGTTGCTTAGCTTGATTTCTAGCTTTTAATAATAATTCTTGTTGCTTTAATGCTATACCCATTTGCGCTCCACTCTGGGTAATTATTTCCACTTCATCTTCAAGCCAAATTCGAGGTGAAGAGTTTTGATAAGCAGCGATTATTCCCCAGAGTTTTTCCCCCTGAAAAATCGGAGCAGTTACAAAAGCTTGTGCTTGAAATTGCTTTAGCAGAGCAACATGACATTCAGCTAATCCAGCTTCATCAATATTATTAACGGTAAATGTTTTATTGCGAACATAACGTCCACCTTGAGTTTCTTGTAAATGAGTATCATTAACTGTAGGTTGAACATCAACTAGAGGAGTCCATCCCGGTGCAAAAGATTCAGCAACAAAATCACCGCTCCAATCTGGATTAAAACGAAAAATAGCAACACGTTCGGCTTGAATTAACTCTCGCAGTTCTTGAGTTGTTGTTTGAAATATAGTTTCAATATCTAATGTTCTACGAATTTTACTAACAATTTGAGTAATTACTTTGTCACGTTGAGTTGCTTGAGCTAATTTTCCAGCTTGTAACTCTAACTTTTTAAAATATTCGGCTTGTTGAATAGCAACGGTAAAATGTTCGGCAATTAACCGTACAAATTCAATTTCTGATTCCTTCCAATTCCGAGTATCGCTGCATTGATGCACGCAAAGCAAACCCCACAAAACATTTTTTTGTAGTAGTGGAACAATCAGATTTGCACGAACTTGAAATTGAGCCAATATTTGTACGTGACAATCACTCAATCCCGCTGCATAAATATCAGCAACTGCTTGTACTCTACCTTCTTGGTAGTGAATAGCAAACTGTTCCCCAAAACAATGGTCGTGGACTTTTTTTTCAACTACCGAATCCCAACCAGATGCAACATCTTCTGAAACAAACTCTCCTTCCCAATCATTTTCAATATCAAACTTAAATACAGCTACTCTATCAGCTTTAAGTAATTGACGGACCTCGGTTGCAGTAGCCTGGAAAATAGTTTGTAAATCTAAAGATTGCCGAATCTGCTTAATCACACTTGCAAGTGCTTTTTGCTGTTCTAATTGCTCTTGAATCTGAGCATTTAAAATATTTGTGTCAGATATCATAGTTTGTAAGATTAAGAAATTTACATATACTAATATATTTACTGGTAGCTAAACTACGTAAATTACAATGTTATACACAATGTTATAAATATAACATATCTATTTATAATAATCAGTATAATATGAATATTTTTAGTGCCAAAATACTCATTTTTTGTTTAAAATCCTTACATATAAATATTTTTTAGTCAAAAACGGTTGATTGTTTTATGCTTGATTATTTCAAATCTAAAAGTACTTAAAAATACATTTATTATAATTTTAGAAAAAAATACTTAATAATTTTATCGCCATATCAGCAATCTGCTTTTCATACTATGTCTCAAATAACTGCCATTTGTGTAACTTTTGTTCATGTTCTACGATTACATAAGTAAAGTACGCACAACAAAATGAGCAACTCCTCCACAAAATCAATTTGGCAAACACCACCACAACCCATCAACCAAATTCTCGAAGCAGCACCTCCACCACAAATCCGTATTTCCCCTAACAGACAGTGGATAGTGGAGTTAGAACAGTCGCAGTTAGTTCCCATCGCTTTACTTTCAGAAGAAGAAGTAGCTGTAGCAGGTTTTCGCTTGAACCCCCAAACCAATGGTCCCGCTCGTCACAATACTTACTACAGTATGAAGATTAAAGCGGTAGATTCTCCCGAAATCGTGAAAGCCATTCAACTACCGGAAAATCCTCGCATCGGTTACGTAAAATGGTCTGATGATAGTCAAAAGCTAGCATTTACCCTGACCCAAGAAACAGGTTTAGAACTTTGGGTTTTAAACATTGCGGATCTGACTATCAAGCAATTAACCGAATCAGTGCTTAATGCTGCTTATGGAACTCCCTATCGATGGCTTGATAATGAAACTTTAATTTGTAAATTTGTTTTTCAAACTCGCGGTGAAGCACCAACAAAATCAAATGTTCCACCAGGTCCCTTGATTCAAGAAAATTTAGGTAGCAAAAAACCGACTCGAACCTATACAAATTTGTTAAAAAATACTCACGACGAGACATTATTTGAATATTATTTAACTTCAACTTTAGAAAAAATTACTCTCCAAGGAAACCGCACTCAATTAATTTCAGCTTCCTTAATTAGCGAAGCAATACCTTCTCCCGATAGCAATTTTATTTTAATTTCTAGTATACATAAACCATTTTCTTACCAAGTTCCCGCAGCACGTTTCCCTAAAACAATATACGTAATTGATAATAGCGGAAACCAAATTTATCAAGTTGCAAATTTACCCCTTGACGAAGAACGTTCTATTAAATTTGATGCAGTACGTAAAGGTAGAAGACGCACATCGTGGCGCAGCGATGAAAAAGCTACATTAACTTGGGTAGAAGCACTAGACGGGGGAGACCCAAACACAGAAGTTGCTTACCGGGATGCTCTATTTATCTTAGAAGCACCTTTCATCGCAACACCAACCCAACTCTGGAAATGTGAATATCGCTTTAATTCTATAATTTGGGGTAAAGCCGATACCGCTATCGTTTACGAAAAATGGTACGATACTCGACGCTACAGAACTTGGCGAATTTACCCAAATAATCCCCAAAAACCAGCAAAATTACTATTTGACCGCAGCTTTGAAGATAAATATAACGCTCCAGGGGCACCAATCACAAAATTTGGGGACTATGGATATCAAGTTCTACGTTTTACAGCAGACGGTCAAAGTGTATACCTAAGCGGACGTGGTGCATCTCCTAAAGGTGTATACCCATTTTTAGATAGTTTGAATTTAGAAACTCAGGAAAATCAACGTTTGTGGCAATGTTCGGACCCTTACTACGAGGAAATATTCGCCGTACTTGACGAACAAGCGGAAAACTTAATTACTATCCGTCAATCTAAAACCGAAGCACCCAACATAATCCAGTTTTCTCGGAATAATAACGATAAAAAAATACTTACAAATTATCAAGACCCCGCACCACAATTGGCTGGAGTTCATAAAGAATTAGTACAATATCAGCGAGCTGATGGAGTACAGCTATCAGCTAAATTATATTTACCCCCAAACTATGATATTGAGCGAGATGGTCCTTTACCAACGATATTGTGGGTGTATCCCGAAGAATTTAAAGATAAAGAATTTGCAGGACAAATAACTACACCTGAAAATACCTTCAGTCGTCCTACCCGCGCTTCTGTATTGTTTTTGTTAACCCAAGGATATGCAGTACTTTCCGGTGCAACTTTACCAATAATTGGTGAAGGAGACAGCGAACCCAACGATACTTATGTAGAACAATTAGTTGCTGGAGCGCAAGCCGCAATTGATTATATAGTTGACCGAGGAATTGCAGACCGCAAGCATGTAGGTATCGGCGGACACTCTTACGGAGCATTTACAACCGCAAATTTATTAGCTCATACAGATTTATTTTGTATGGGAATAGCTAGAAGTGGAGCTTACAACCGCACCCTTACACCATTTGGTTTTCAAGGAGAACAGCGTAACTTTTGGGAAGCACAAGAAACTTACATAAACATGTCACCCTTTACCCATGCATCCAAAATCAAAGCCCCACTATTATTAATTCACGGTGAAAACGATAGTAATGCAGGAACATATCCCCTGCAAACCAAACGTTTATACCAAGCACTAAAAGGATTGGGGGCAACCGTGCGATGGGTAGAATTACCAACAGAAGCCCACGGTTATCGTTCCTCCGAAGCAGTGGGACACGTACTTTGGGAAATGGTTAATTGGTGCGATAAATATTTGAAAAATAATTAAAAAATATATACCAATTTAAAACAATATTTGGACAGTTAGATTTTGGATATATCCAAAATCTAAAATTCTAATAGAATTTTAAGTTCCGTTAACAGTTTCTGCTACCAAGCTAGGTTCTTGTTGCTTATGTTTCTCTTTCAATTCCAGTAAAGCTTCCGGTTTAAATGTAATTGTTCCAGAGCTTGAATGGCGATAACGCTCTCCAACGAATACCGATAGCGTGATGTTGGTTAGATCGGGATTAGAGACGTACTTCACCGTGCAAAGCTGCATTCTATTATTGAAGTAAGCAATAATGCGATCGCCAGGTCGAATATCTAGCGCTTGAATTTTCATACATACTATGGTAACACTTTTACGGATAGAAACAGAAATTATTATTCTGGGTCTAATCCTTCGTCTGGATCTAAAAGCTCTTCAACTTCATTTGTTGGCTTATCCTCGTGGTACTTATCGGATTCATGGGATTTGAATCGACCACTACTTTCTATCCATTTGAGAACAGATTCACTTTCCCTTGGAGCGATAATCAATGCTGGTTCGTTTATTGGTGCTTGATGAAGCGCAGGGTGGTTTTTATATTTCTTATGTATTTTCATTTTTGTTTATTCCCAAGCCTAGTCCGTCAAATCTATTGGGGTCTTTCTTCTGCTTCTTTGTGCCATCGGATTGTTTTTTTGGTTTTTTAGATTCTCTGTTGCCTTTTTTCTTTGCCATAACGATTCCTAAATTGAATATTGAAATATCAGCGATAGCCCACAGTTAGAACAATAAAGTGTTTGATTGAGCTAGTAGGCATAGCAAGATTGTCAATTCTCACTTGCCGGGAGCTTAAAAACCTATGCCTAATTTACCTTTTGACGAACTAGGTTGAGTAGTTCTTTTGATGATGCGAGTAGATCAACCGCTACAAAGAAAATTTGGTCTTGAGGATCGAGCAAAAAGCGCCAGGATATGTTCATACCGACACTAGAACCAAACCAAGGAGTTTGTACTTTACCTGTAACTTTAATAGAGGTATACCCATCTTCTATTGACTCAATAGTGCCTGCTTCTGGCATCAATTTAAGTCCCTCGCATTCTTCGAGCATATAGTTAAGAACGGCTTCGCGACCAATAATTGGTTTTTGAAAAGGCGGTTGCAAAGCACCATTAGAAGCGAATAAGTTAACAGCAGTTTCAAAGTCGTTAACATTCATATTGTTGATATAACTCACCACTGCGGTATTAGTTATGCCTTCGATTTTAGTTTTGATTGGGTCTGCTATCTTTGTAGGGACAGCTATAGGTTTTCTACCTTTTTGGCTGTTATCAGAAGAATTGGAATCAAATCCCATATTGACGACAATATTACGCAGTATGGTAATTTGCTGTCCTGGATTGGCATTCTCAATTGCCTGAAGCACGGTATTAGCCTCAGAAGAAAGCTTGTAACCCTGGGGAATTGGCGCAACAAGTCCCTGTTCCATCCATTCTGCCAACTGATTCCAGAAGCCCAACTTTAGATTAGTAGTGAAAGAGCCATAAGAACGGCAGATGGAAGTGTCAGTGTGATTTGCTAAATCGCACATGGCTTGTGTTTGCTCTGTAGGAGACATCTGCTTAATCTGACCAAGCAGTTTTTGAGCAAAGACCATACTGGTTGCACCAGGAGCAGCAATCGTAATTGTTTTACCCATTTCTGTATAGGCAAACCAGATTAGTGCCAGTTGATTTTCAGCATTTAGTCGATTGAATAGCTCAATTGTACTTGGAACAACATTTGCAACTTGAGTATCTGAAAAAATCGACTGAGCAGACTTGATAGTCATAGACATAATATAGAGACTCCTACATTGGACTAAAAGTGCATAATCATCACCCAGAAATAAGCGAAAAAATCTGTTTACGAAGTGATGTTTGTAATCAAGCTGAAAATTCTTTATCTTAGTTGAATACTTAGACTTGTTTTACAGGCATAGACCACCAACCTTCAATTGGATATTTAGCCTTTCCCCAAGCAGCTAGACCACCGATTAGTTCAGAAACGTTTTGATAACCAGCTTGGCGCAGTTTGCTTGCTGCTACAGCAGTTTGCTCATCAGTTTCTGCATAAACATAAATATCGCGGCTAGATTCGAGACTAGCAAGAGTAAGAGCGGCAGGCTCGTCCCGAGGCATCGGAATAGAACCTCTGATATGACTAATATTGAAAAATTTTCTAAGTCTTACATCAATGATAGTTAAGGCTGGTTCACCCCAATCAAGACGTTTTTTCAAGTCTCCAACACTGGACTTACTCTGAATTGCTGGGGGAATAGGAATAAAGTTAGAAAATATAGACATTATTGTTTCCTTTTTGTGCGTGCTGACTTATTCATCAAATAAGCGCTTTTTATTGATACAGACAATTTTTAGTGTTTCTTAAAGGGAGCGAGCAAACCCTTTTTTGGCTTTATTTAGCTTTCTTTGCCTGAATCTAAATTCCATTCGTGCATCAAAAGTTCTCGGTACGTTATTTCCTGAACCATCATGTGGTTATGCAAGACGATTAGGAACTTTTGAGCTTGTTCGCGAGACATACGCTGTACTTGCGAAGTAAAGCTTTTGACTTGAAATTCTTGCTCTAAAGATAATTCTATTGGTTGATTCATCAAATTTCTGGTGTGCGAATAATAAGGAGCTTTGACCTGGAAAGAAAACTAAATTATCAACCCTACTAGCTAGGTATTTTTGACTTTGGAATACCTAGCTTTAGTTACGTCTAGCTGGCTGCAAATGCAATTAGTAATGTGGTGGTAACAAGTAGCATAGCTCCTGCTCCCAAGAAGATATAATGTTTTTGCTGTTTTGGTGATGGATAGTCTGTTAAAGATATATCGGCTTCGGTTGCGTAGTTATCGATGATTCCCTCATCATCAACGATGTAACCTGTCTCAAGAGGTGTATTAGGTAATCGATTGTTATCAAAGCTTTTATTTGCCTGTATCTCAGCAGGGATTAGCTCACTTCCATCACTAATACGATGCGCTACTACCTTATCTTTAAGGGTGATGGTACTGGATATATTTTGTTTGCTCATATTAAGAGCATAACATTTTTTTAAGATATGTTGCTCAAGGTCAAATTATTTGGTAAATTTAAAATATTTTTCAAAATTACAGTATTTAATCAAATAAACCTTCTACTTTTTGTCGAAAGGCTATTAATGCGTAAGATGCCCGAAACTGTTTGAGTTTTTCAACTAGTTTGTCATATATGGCTGGTGTAACGATAGTTTTGACTTCAATATTAGAGTTGTAACCAGCCATATCTCCCATAGGTTTTCCGTGACTACCCGCACCCTGCACTGGAATAATCGTATACCCACGGACAGTTAATGCTTGTAATAACTTTATCAAGCGCTCTTGCAAAACTGCTTCACAGATGATGGTGACAACCATACCCTGACTGGAAGAAGAAGACATAATAATTCCAAAAAAGATTAAAGATTGTGGTGCGGGCAGGATGCCCGCTTCTCAGATGCAAATGTTGAGACTTAACAGATTACTGTCTAATTGAGAGCAGCAGCTAAGTAGTCGAAATACATTCCAACTTCAGTAGTGTCTTCTAGGGGCAAAATCGAGGTCGCGATTTCTTTCATAGCACGGACACTTTTGGCAACAGACTCAATTGGGGTGCCAAGGGATTGGTACATTTGGCGAACACCAACGATTCCGATTTCTTGAATTGGCGCACTATCTCCAGCAGCAATACTGTAGGAAATTAACCGCAGGTAATAGTCCATATCTCGCAAGCAGGTGGCAGTCATCTCTTTTCCATAAGCATTACCTCCGGGCGAAACTAGACCTGGACTGCTTTGAAAAAGTCGATTTGCAGCTTCTTTAATAATGCGATCGCGACTAGTCGTTAAAGTTTTCACAATTCTTAGACGGCGATCGCTGCTCTTAACAAAGAGATTGATTTCCTCAAGTTCTCCAGGGGTGAGATAGCGAATCTCAGCATCTGCATTGACAATGATTTTGGTAATAATACTCATTTATTAACTCCTGAAAGGTTTGAATTTTATCTATGTTTTTCAAATTTTAGATAACTAAGTAAGTCGGTAGAAACTTACATCTTGCACCAATGTTGTTAAGCCCGCATTCCACGGAAATCAAAATCCGAGGCTAATATACAAAGTGCGTTAAAACGCACTCAAATTCTTACCCAGTCTGATTTATCAGACTTTGTATATAAGCCTGGGAATTTATTCCAAGGCGGTTGTTGAGAATGGTGCAAGAAGTCGGTAGAAATAAACATAACTATGTAATAGAATGTTTATTACCTTCAAAGCCTTACTGCCCACTACCTTGTGATAATTACTATTTTCAACGCCGACCTACTGATGTCTACAACATTAATCAAAATACTTTGACTAATGGTGGATTATAGCTAATCATTGAATAAGCAAACACAGTCAGGAAATGATTAATATCCAAGGGTTTGGTAAACCACAGATCGAAAACATCTGAAAGAGTATATTGAGATATCTCTTCACTGGTATCAGTTGTCGTCGCAACGATTAACAACGCTTGCTGTCGTTCTGCTGCCATTGTTTTTATCTGTTGAGCCAGGGTAAAACCATCTATTTCTGGCAAGGCAATATTGCTCACAAGTATATCTGGTTGCCATTCTAAAAATATTTTTACAGCTTCCTGGGCTAAAAATGCTTTTCTTACCTTTACACCATAGAGTCCTAGTTGAAATTCGAGCAAATCGCAGCAATCAACACTTTTGTCTACAACAAGCACTCGCAGCCCTTGAAGTAATGCAAGATTAACAGCAAATACATTATCTTTGTCTATCCCGCTCACCATATAGGATTTTTGCCTAAACTATTTTTAATAATGTGACAGAGGGATGTTTAAAATGATGTTTTGGCAAAAGTCTAAACTGTATAATATTGACTTTTAATGTTTGATTTCGTTACAAAAATTAAAACTAAAATATTTATCCCGAGTCAGGAGTATTATTTTTAGATATTATTGTCACAAATCAATTATCCCATTCCCTCTGTTCAAGTTCCTTCTGGGGTAATAACAAGGCAGCTTCAATCTCTTGACGCACTGCAACTGTTACTTCACAGTTACTATTCAGGCAATCAACCAGCAACTTGTTGGCATCATAATAGTGTTCTAGAACTTTTTGCTGTTCGGGGCTAAAGTGCCAGTGAGACTGTATATTGCGATGAAAGTAAATTGCCGTTTTTAAACGCTCAGTCCAAGCGAGATGGTTGATTTGCCACCATGACTGAAATGTTGTTCGGTCGCAATCTGGATCGGGGAGTTCTTCTTTGAGTTGTTGTAGGGATTGCTGTAAACCAACATCAAGTACAATCCTAATAGCATTACTGAGGGCATCAGCGCAAGCATGGGTATGAGCAAAATCAGTGGAGTCAATAACGCATTCCAAAACCAGGTTATCTAGTAAAGCATCGAGGAAAATACCTCGATCCAGGGTACAAGCAAGAGCGAAGTGAGGAGCAACATGAGGAGTTTGCGTAAGACCAAGATAAAAAGCACGAGTTGCAACTAAAGTAGGTTGGCGTATAACCAGAGATTTTTGACTTGCCCAGGTGAGAAACTCTTGGAGGTAAGCATCTTGGGCGACTAAGGCATCGATTTGTTGCTTCATCAATTGTACGAGGGAGTCTGCACTCCGCAACATAGCAGTAGTCAACAAAAAAATTTCGCGCCATCGTGGTTCGGTGATGTGACTAACTAAACCTTCTAAGGCTCGTTCTAATGACTGTAAATTATGACTGGCAACGATTTTTCGGGCAGTGAAATATTCTTGAAATGTTAAAGAGGAAAAAGAGAAAATTCCCCGCACTCGTTCCGCTAATAGTCCGTGTTGTAATTCAATTGCTTTTAGTACCACTTCGCTATCGAGTTGTAATTCTTCTGGCTCGGTGGGAGGATTTGGTAAATTAACGATAAAGTCGCCAATATACTCTTCGGCGACTCGTTGTTCAAAAAAGTAATCGCCATCTTCAAATGTTGACGCGGCAATTTGACTCATCAGTTTGAGTTTTTGTGGCAATAAAAACCCTTGATAAACCTCATCCCGCTCAATGCCTCTAATCTCATCCCATTTTCCTAAAAGAAGGTCTAAACATTGCTTATAGAATTCGGCTTTTTTGGTGGGAAATTCTTCTTGTCGATGGAATACCCAGCAAGCAAGATGTAAAAACAAGGGCGTAACTGCGAGTCTTCGGAATGGCAAGTTTTCGGGTAAATCCAGTTTTTCAATGAACTGAACTGCCATATCTATCTCGTCTGAATCGCTGTTATTAGTAAATACTGCGAACCATTTCTGGGCAAAGGCAACAATTTGCGATTGAGTAAAAGGAGCAACTTCAACATCGGTAAAGCCTTTAAGATAAAATGCTTTGGCAGCAGTTCGGCAGGTGACGATAAATAAATTCCGAGGATATTTCTCAGAGAATCTGCGAATTTCCTTCAAAATTGCTTTGTTATCTTGATGAAACACTTCATCGAGTCCATCCAATAACAGTAATACTCTCCCCTCACGCAGTAGCATTTCGCTGGCTGGCTGTTCTGACTCACCCGTTAACAATTCAGAACTAATGTAGTTTAATAAGCTGAACGCCCCTGTCTCTTTTGATTCGTCAGCAAAATCCTTCAAGGTAATAAAAATCGGAACTAGATTCGCTGCAAAATTACCTTGGTTGCATTGAATGGCGAGATATTGCAAAAAAGTAGTTTTACCACACCCAGGTTTACCCAGTACCCTAAGCTTGGAATGGGTTTCAACTGCCCTCATGCCTGGTATTTGTTTCTCAGAAATCTGACCTAACCCAAAACGGTCAAATTCTTCAGCAGTAGGATTTTCTAAATTAGAGATGTTCAACCACTGTTGACTGGCAATATCCTGCAATATATTAACATCTATATAAATATTTTCGATTTCAACAGGACGGTTAGTATCCAATAACTGTAAGGTACCGCACTGTTGTTGAATTTTGTCTCGACGTTGCGATCGCACTTTTTTTACCAGCGCATCAATATTTATTGATACTTGTCCTAGTTCAGAAAACTCGTCTGGAGGATTGACCGCAATTTCTCGCCAATCTAGCTCTAAGACAGAGCAAATTTCTATAAAAGAATAGCGCTCTATGGGACGACCTGTAAAAAATCTCCAAACTGGCTGACGTGTCTTTAGATTCACTTCCCCTGCCAGGTTTTCTTGAGTCCAACCCTTATTGGTAAAAGCTTTTTTGGCTTGTTTGACTCCTACTGGCGATGCCTGGAGCGACCGTTTAGCCATAAGGGAAAGACCTCATCAAAGTTTTTTGTTGAGATGTTATCGTATAATTTACAAATCATATTTTTAAACCTCTACTATTCCATCGTAACGTTTTCCTGATAACTAAGTTATACAAAATCTAATTAATTCAATTTTTATTTGAGCGAGGAATAATAAAAACAGTTCAAACCCTTTGCGGATAAGAACTGTAGATAATTTTGTATTGTAAGTTTGTATAATCGTTAATTTTTAATTTTCGCTGATTGCCGTTGATGGAGTAATAATTTTCTATAGTATTACTCCATCAACGCTATCTATTTACGATACTTCACAGTTGCTTAGGAAGGCATCAAAACTGTGTCAATAACGTGGATTACACCGTTATCAGCGGTAACATCAGCTTTTGAAACAGTAGCATCATTAATTTTGACACCACTACGAGCGTCAATTTTGATTTCTGAACCTTCAACTGTTTTAGCTGATTTCAGTTTAGCCGCTTCAGCCGCCATGACCTTACCTGAAACAACGTGATAAGTCAAAATCTTCTTAAGTTTGGGAATATCCTGGAGTAATCCATCTACCGTGCCATCAGGAAGCTTAGCAAATGCGTCATCGCTAGGAGCGAAAACGGTGAATGGTCCCTTGCCTTTGAGAGTATCGACCAAACCAGCAGCCTTAACAGCAGCAACTAAAGTATTGAAAGAACCAGCATTAACTGCGGTATCTACGATATCAGCCATTTTTGTCACCCTTATGTATAATATATCTGACAGTTATTAGCATGACATCCTGCTGTTAGAAATCGTGTTCGAGAAAGCGTTTGAGCAATGTATGGTTTGTATGAATTGTCTGATAACGATATCAAACTTTACAATTAGAAAATTGAGAATAACGAGCGAGCATTTTTGCTATGGGAACGCAATTGCTATTAGAACCTAGTATTTCCAGATTAAGATAGATATTTATTTATTTTGATTTTGCGACCAAAGTATTTTTTTCTTTGGTGAAATTAATTTCGATTGTCAATAAATAATGTTATAATTTAAACTGAGAACCAAAAGATTAACGATTAAGTTGATATTCAGTATCAAAGGTTTTTCCATAAAGTATTGAGCTATTTCTTTTCCAATAATCTTCTCTCTCTAAACACAATACTCAATGAGAAGACAACAAAAATATGTCGATTTATGTCGGTAATTTATCTTACGAAGTCAATGAAGAAGCCTTGAAAGGAATTTTTACCGAGTATGGATCTGTTAAGCGGGTTCAGATTCCCACCGACCGCGAAACAGGTCGTGTCCGAGGATTTGCTTTTGTAGAAATGGAATCCGAAGCCGACGAAGAAAAAGCTATTGAAGCTTTAGAGGGAGCAGAATGGATGGAACGGACTCTAAAGGTTAACAAAGCTATGCCTCGTGAAGACAGAAGCTCATCTCGTGGTGGTCGTCGAAACAGCCGTTTCTAAACTTCAAATTTAAATAATAGAAAAAACGCTTCTGGGAATAAAGTAGATTAGCTCTACATTACTTTCCTAGAAGCGTTTTTTTTTGGATAAACGAGAAACAATACAGTGTTGTAAGTTAGCGGAATTTATGAAATAAATTGCTTTTTAATAAAAGGAGAAGTCATTGCTGCAAGAAGACTACCATAATCTAAGTTGAAATTGACTCCCATTCCAACTTTTAAACAAGAGTTTTTACACTCAAGAACAACATGATCGCTACTAGATCCCAGTATTTCCGAATCGCAACTTAAGCCAGAAATGAGAGTATCCTGCTTTCCCAAAGCGATAATTGCTCTGGTATGGATACCGCGATTGACAAAAACCGGAACCTGACCAAAAGCATTTCGACCGATTTCCCCATAAGGTAGAGAGGGCTTTGATTTTGACTCGATAACTTCCGCAATCAATTTAAAAGCGTTGGTATTTAATGTTGGTATGGTTTTGCTGTGTGCGGTTTCATGTCCTAAAAGAATTGATTCTCCCAGACGTAGGTTATTAATTCGTCCCACCTCCCATGCTGATTTGTACCATTCATAGTTAGCAGAATTTCCCCCAGAAGTTATGGATAGGTTAATGTGAAATTCCTTTTCCATCGCGTCGGTTAAGTCTGATAATTGCTGCATTTTCTGATTATCGGGCTTGATTCCCCCATAGCAAGCCAAATTACACCCTAGTCCCATGATTTTGATGTGAGGGAAGCAAAGAACTTTTTTAATGAATGAGAAAACGTCGCGGGGAAGTATTCCTTCTCTCAAATCACCCATTTCTACCATTAAAATTATTTGATGGATTTTATTATGCCTCTTTGCATAAAAGTCAAGCTCTTTGATTGTTTCGATTTCCGTGTTGAGGCTAATATCTACATCTTCAACAACAGATTCTGCTTGACTTAAAGCGGTGCGGAGTAAAACAAAAGTTGCCGATACTCTAGCAATCTTCATTCTTTGAATGTTTTCCAAACGAGAGTCAGCAATATACTTTACACCTCCTCGAATCATAGCTTCTGCAATTAAAGGCTCTCCTAATACTGCTTTAGAGACTCCCATTAAAGAAATACCCTGTTGTCCGTAAAGTTCGCATAACATTCGAGCGTTATGCTGTATTTTGGATAGGGAAATTTCGATTCTTGGCATAAACGCTTTCATGTATTTTATTTAAACGTTTTGCGTTTACCTTGTCGTTAATAAAGGAGTAGTCTGAGAATTTAGTTTGTTTTGACGGTCAAGACTTGGAAAACGATTACCTAAAGTACGAACTAGTTTTTTACAGCCAAAGGTTAACACATCTGTAGTTGGTAATTGAAGACGATTTTCATAGCCTTCGATAGTTTTCTTAATTTCTGTTTCTGTCATATTTTCATGGCTTAAGGCGATCGCAATTACCTGAGATTGAGAAATTGCTTCAATCAAAAGAATTTCACTTTCAATTGTGGGCATGGTTAGATGGGGAAAATCACAGCGAAATTTCCTTCCTGGAGGGTGTTGCAAAATAATTCCATCGGGCATACTTCCTTTTAAAATGCCTACAGAACTCATAAAAGCCGGGTGAGACACTGCACTTTGTCCTTCCACTAAAATAATATCGGGACTTTCTCGTTCAAAGGCTTGGACAACGGCATTTTCTATCTCCCCAATCACAAATTGAGACACTAGCGCATCGATGGATACACCATACCTTGCCCCTTGCATCAAGCCAGTTTGACCCGTCGCGACCAGTACGGACTTGAGGCCCAAATTATTTAAAGATTTGTTTAATTCCACTGCGGTAGTCATTTTTCCGCAAGCGCAATCGGTACCCAAGACAGCAATTACGGGAATATTAACTTGAGAAATTTGTCCCGTAAACACATGGAGGTCTTTTAATTTAGGAGGTTTTCTGATGTCTTTAATTTCAATCTCACACTTAGCAGCCATCTCGCTAAACTCGGAATCATCAGAAAAGAATTGATGCAGACCATTAATTATATCCATTCCTTTAGTCATTGCTTCCAAGATTAAAGCTCTTTCTTCTGCGGGTATGGTCGCATCTAAAGGAGCTTTACCGTAGATATAGCAATCGGGAACGTTTGGTAATTGGTCTAAAGCTGAGTGTAAGTTAGCAAAAATGGGAATATAGTTTTTTTTATTATCTAATTCTTCTCCAGCATCCTTGCCAGCCAATGAACTATCGATTACACCGACAATATGATAAATTTCTGAATGCCGAACTAAACCGGCTGCGGTTTTGCCATCCATTAAGCCAAATTGATTTTCACAGTAAACTAAAGCTGTTTTTCTTGCGTTCGACATTAAGATTATTTTTCCCAATATTTACAAATGAAGGAAGAAGGAAGAAGGAAGAAGGGAAAGTTGTTAAAAACCTTCATTTGCTGAGTTTATAGCATTACGTGAACCTATCCCACTAATAATATTTTTGTTGAAAAGCCCAAATATTGTTAGAGATAAAAACTAAAAATCATGCTTTTCACGAACATTTTACTTAAGTAAATAAACATTGTTAGAATAATGAGATAGGTTCGTAGTTCGCTTAGGACATTAGGGAATGCCGAAACTTATAATCAGTCAACTTTTGACTTGCGTTTAAGTAAGCGAACAAAATTATTTACCCTTATTACAAGTTAAGGGAATTAACTCTAATCATTGCGGTTGCTTTGTTTCACTCCGTTCCACTCGCAATGATATTATGTAATTAATTATGTTTAACTACTTATGATATAAATTTGACATAGAATATCTCCTCAATAAAAGGATGTAGAGATTATAGGTTCGGAGAGAAGTCTAAGTCGTTAGTCAAATACCCGAAAGTATTTCTCAATACGATATCATCGTAACGAGTAAATCTATACCAATACTAGAAAGATACAACTCTTATTAATAGGGAATAAGTACAATTCGTAATTCATTCCCTGTAATTACAATTCAGGGGCTTTGATGGAGTTTAATCCACGCTCTATATCGTTCCTTTTAAAACAAAAAATACTTAGTAATATATTGTAAATTACACCTAAAATGACTTAAATCACCCTTATTTTACAAGAGTTTAAAAGCCCACTCAAATTCATATTGTGAAATTCTCAACGTCGTTACAAGGTCTTAATAACTTAATTAACATAAAACTTAAATTGGAAGTGATTAATAGCTGTTCATCTATTAAAATTTCTGCATATTATTGCTAACGGGGTCAAAATTAGGAGTAAAACGAGTGCTGTCATCGTAGCAAGCTCTATCGAGGTTGGCTCCATAAATCTTAGTATATTTAAGCTTAGCTCCTCGAAGATTACTATCTTTAAGATTTGCTCCGCTTAGATTGGCTCGGATTAAATTAGCATTTGCTAAATTAGCACCTCCTAAATTAGCTCCCCACAATTTGGCTTTTGCTAAATTAGCATTTGTTAAATCAGCTGCAAACAAATTAATCCCAACTAAATTGGCTCCTATTAGCTTAGCTTTAGCTAAATTAACTGCTGTAAAATCTCTTTCCCCAGCATCGTAACGTCGCTGTAATTCTTCAGCATCCATTTTATTTAACCTTTTTATTTAATCTTTGTTAATAATTTTGCAGCTATTTGATTCCACTCTTCATCTAAGCTCAGATTGGATTCCGATTTACCGCTACGGTTATACCAGTAGCGAGCATTGTTTAAATCACCTTCTCTACGATGCAAATATGCATGAACCCAAGCAGTATCGCTATCGCTAGCATCTCCTATGAATTCGTGAGCTTCATCCCAACCATATTTTTTGTCGTACCATAAACCTTGTAATGATAAAGGTAGAGAAGCTGGACACTTTTCCAATGTTTGTATAGATTTCTTAAATTCTTCTAAATTCATTTTGCCAGAAAAATTATTAAAGATTTAAATTCAAGAGATAAATTTATTATTTCTGCTTTTTTCTCTAAATACTTGTATCTTAGGGTATAAATTGGGTTAAATTGCAGTGAAATCAGAAATATGTACGCATACAGGTAATCGTATTAACTTGATATCGTTTGGTAGAGAAACTATAATTTCTTATCATCTTTACATGAGAAACAAATACAAAAAATATTTTTATTGATAGTAAAGAGTATTTAAGAAATTTAGTTATCCAGTAAATAATGTTAAATATTTTAATCGCGATTTTGATAATTATGGAGTTAGCTAGATGATTTTAAGTAAAATTAAAGGCTTATGGATGATTTTCACCGCTTTTATCCCAATTATTTGGATAGTTATTCTTTTAAATATAATTTTTGATGTCAATCATCTAGCACATAGTTCAGTAAAGACAATTAATAGTTCTTTTTCCGGAATGATAGCGACATTAGATAATTCTACGAATTCTCTTAGTAATTCAGTAGAACCTATTCGTAATTTAGAAAATACTCTATCTGAGGTGTCTCAGAAAGTGAATAATATTCCTGTAAATATTAAAACTCCTGCAATTTCACTGACCGATGCAAAATTACCCTTTGAATTGCCTACTATTCCTAGTTTTGATATTTTTATACCCGGACTCAAAGATGTAAAAAATATCTTAGCTAATAACTTTGATATCTTGAATAAATTCAATCAGGAAATTAGCAGTATTGCTGGTTTTGAACAAACCCAAAGATATTATCAAGGAATTATTTTAAGCATGCAAGAATCAATCAAAGAAATGCAAATAATCGCTTTTAAAATAATTGCTTTAGTTGTTATCGGAGCAATCATAGTTATTCCCTTCTTAGTTAAGCTAATAATTACCCCTTATATTCGATGGACTCGAAATAGAATTACAACAGGATGGAAGCTAATTAGTAGTTAGAAAAAGGTTAAAGGTTAAAGGTTAAATAAGGCTAAATATAATTATTTAATTTTAACTCATAACTCCTAACTCCTAACTCCTAACTCCTAACTTCTAACTGATTATTAATAATCCAAAATCCAAAATCCAAAATCTAAAATCCCTTAACCGGTTCTCCATCAAGAAAAGTAAGTAATTCCCCCGGCTGAATTTGCGTCCAAACTTCATTATCTGTAAGCGGAGTTGTAGCGATAACAGCAACTCTATCCTTGGGACGAGTTAATTCATTAAAATCCACTGTTACATCTTCATCGATTAAATGAGCAGCAGCAAAAGGTGCTTTGCGGACAATATAACAAAGCTTGGTTGAACCATGAGCAAAAAAGTGTTCCCCGTCAGTTAATAAATAATTAAATATACCGTGCTTAGCAATTCTGTCAGTAATTCTTTTCAAAATCGGGAACAGTGCTTCTAAAGGTGGTTTTACCATCGGAAATTGTTGTCTCAAACTTTCTAAAATCAAACAGAAAGCTTTTTCACTATCTGTATTTCCGACAGGTTCATAAAAGTCCATAAACGGTAAATCAAAATCTTTTAAATCACCATTATGAGCAAAAACCCAGTATCTTCCCCATAGCTCTCTACGGAAAGGATGACAGTTCTCTAAAATAATTTCACCTTGAGTTGCTTTGCGAATATGAGCTATTACATGGGTCGAATGAATCGGATATTTTCTTACAAAATCCGCGATTTGAGAATTTACTGAAGATTGAGCATCCATAAAAATTCTACAACCCTTACCTTCAAAAAAAGCAATACCCCAACCATCTTTGTGGTCATCAGTTTTACCTCCCCGAGCCGAAAACCCTTCAAAAGAAAAGCAAATATCAGTCGGTACGTTGCAATTCATTCCTAGAAGTTGACACATTTATCAATTATTCAATTATTAGTTATTCAATTATCAATTATCAATTATCAGTTATCAGTTATCAGTCAACAGTTAACAGTTATAACTGAGTAATTATTTGACAAGGTAGTCAGAGATTTATACAATACATATGTTCTATGGTTTAGGGTAGTATTTTATCACCTCCCAATAAGAAAACGAAATCTCTGAACAAGACTCCCGAATTAGTATATAATGTTTCATTTTGGATTGTAATATAATTACTTAACCAATTACCAATTGCCTAAAAAAAATGATTGACGAAGGTTATATAAAATATCAATGCAACTGGATTAAATCAGAACCAATAGATTTAAATGAGATAGCAGAACTCAACAAATGGCGAAATAAACTTTATGAATTGGGTTTAATTGGTGAATATGAGAATGGTATTGGATTTGGTAATATTAGCATCCGTTATTTTCAACCAGAGCAATTTATCATTTCTGGTACGCAAACAGGTAATTTACCATTTTTGAACGAACAGTATTATACAAGAGTCACTAAATTTGATTTAGAGCAGAATTCTTTAACTTGTTATGGACCAATAAAAGCTTCTTCCGAGTCTTTAACTCACGCTACATTATATCAGACAGATAAGACAGTGAATGCGATTATTCACGTTCACAATTTAGAACTTTGGCAAAAACTAATGTATAAAGTTCCCACAACAGAAAAACATGTTCCCTACGGAACACCGGAAATGGCAAAGGAAATTATCAGATTATTCAAACAAGATAATTTAATCGACACAAAAATATTAGTTATGTCCGGACATGAAGAAGGTATCATTTCCTTCGGAACAAACTTAGAAGAAGCAGCAAATATACTTCTAGATAGATACAATGAATTAATTCCTGTACAAATAGTTTAGATATATTTATTAAATTTGTGTTTAAAAATACAAAATTTTAAACATCAGCAAATTAAATTTTCCGGATAGGGATAAGCTTTTTTTAATCTATTCAAGCAAATAATCAATAGTTTAAATTATCAACCATTGAACCAATAGCAATATACAAGCTGTATCTATCAAAATATAGTCATAGAAAGGGTTTCAATAAAATGGACATCTAATGAAAAAGTAGTTTAATATGGCAGGAAAGAGCATTCATATTTCTTAATAACACAAAATGCTTGACCCAGCTTTATGTCATCGTCCTGTTAGCCAATGGCTCGGAATCAAATCAATGATTATCGATTGGCTAATGACTCCAACTTTAATAGTATTACCGTTAGTATTTTTGATTTTTCTACCTTGGATTGTTCCAAGATTTCGTTGGAAACGTCTATGGAGTGGCTTCGGAACTTTATTGTTAGTAACTTATTTTAGCGCTCAATTTCCTTTAACTACGGCTGTTGCAAACAAAGGTTTAGTTGCATTTGTTCCTCCAGATAAAGGTCAAGTTGCAGATGCAATAGTTGTATTAGGACGTGGAGAAGCTTTTAGAAAATCTAGAATTCAAGTAGCAGCAAATCTTTGGGAATCGCAAAGAGCACCTTTGATTTTTGCAAGTGGTTCAGGTGATGGAAGCGAAATAGCGAATGGATTACAGCAAAAAGGTATTCCTTCGGAAGCACTCAACGAAGAACATTGTTCGCGAACTACTAAAGAAAACGCTATATTTACAGCTTATGTACTAAAACCCCAAGGTATTAATAAAATTATTTTAGTTACAGACCCTCCTCATATGTTGCGCTCCCTGCTAACATTTCGGAATGCAGGATTTGAAGTAATTCCCCATCAAAGTCCAGCACCTCATCTGACTCAAACTAGAAAAGCAATGATGATGATTTACGAATACATGGGCTTAGTTAAATACGGTTTGAAAGGAGAATTTGTCCCTCAAAACATGGCTCAAAAAGAGCAAATGCAAACGGGTCATGGGTAAGTTAGATTTTAGATTTTAGATTTTGGATTTCTCTTTCAAATTGTAGGGGTGCTGTGAAAGATAGCATCCCTATTTTATTTATATTGTCGTAGTGGTTAAAGATATTAATTTTAATGGGTTCGTTTTTTTCTAATTGCTGGGAGACGTAGCATTGCTACGTCTCTACAAAGGTGAAAAAATATTCCTAACTCCTAATTTCTAACTCCTAACTCCTAACTCCTAACTCCCTATTCCCTATTCTCAAATTCCAAAAGATGCTATTGTAATTCATTGTCAACACTTTAGTACAATAGAACTATTAAACCTAGATATATGTCCGATTTAATTTTGTTTTGGCATCGTCGCGATTTACGGATTTCTGATAATACCGGAATAGCAGCAGCATTAGAAAAAACTCGTAAGGTGGTGGGTTTTTTCTGTCTCGACCCCAATATTCTCAAAGGGGATGATGTCGCAGCGGCTAGGGTAACTTATATGATTGGCTGTTTGCAGAAATTGGAAGAAAAATACGCTCAAATGGGTAGCCAGTTATTGATTCTTTGGGATAATCCAGTTAAAGCGATTCCTAAATTAGCAGCGACTTTAAAAGCTAAAGCTGTATTTTGGAATTGGGATGTGGAACCATATTCTCAGGAGCGAGATGCAGATGTTATAAATGCACTTGAAGAGCAAGGAATTGAATATTTAGAAAAAAATTGGGACCAATTATTAAACACCCCAGATTCGATTCGGACTGGTTCTAATAATCCTTATACTGTATATACTCCTTTTTGGAAAAATTGGATTGCTAAACCGAAAGATTCTCCCGTAGAAATTGCTGGTAAATTTGAGGGATTAACAGCAGAAGAACAAGCAATTGCAATCAAAGCAGGTGCGGTTGAATTGCCTACAGCTAAAGATTTAGGATTTAATTGGGATGGAGAATTGATAATTGAACCTGGGGAAGAAGCAGCCCAAGACAGGTTAGAAGAATTTTGTTATAGCAATATTAATGAATATCAAGAACAAAGAAATTTTCCTGCAATTGATGGTACATCAAGATTAAGTGCGGCGTTAAAATTTGGTGTAATTGGTATCCGTACCGTATGGAAAGCCACTGAAGATGCATTAGAAAATAGTCGCAGCGAAGAATTAGAAAATAATATTCGTACTTGGCAAAAAGAAATAGCTTGGCGAGAATTTTATCAGCATGCAATGTATAACTTCCCGGAATTAGCATCGGGTGCTTATCGCGATGCTTTCAAAGACTTTCCTTGGGAAGATAACGATGAATATTTTCAAGCTTGGTGTGAAGGAAGAACGGGATACCCGATTGTTGACGCTGCTATGCGACAATTAAATCAAACGGGCTGGATGCATAATCGCTGTCGGATGATTGTTGCTAGTTTTTTGACAAAAGACTTATTACTTAATCCTCAATTAGGCGAAAAATACTTTATGCAAAGACTAATTGATGGAGATTTATCTGCTAATAATGGTGGTTGGCAATGGAGTGCTTCTAGTGGAATGGACCCCAAACCAGTAAGGATTTTTAATCCTGCATCTCAAGCACAAAAATTCGACTCAGAAGGTGAATATATTCGACAATGGGTTCCGGAATTAAGTTCGATGGATGCCGAGTATTTAGTAACAGGAAACATTACACCTTTAGAGCGTCAAGCTGTTGGTTATCCCGAACCAATTGTAGAACATAAACAGCAGCAAAGAGTATTTAAGGAAATGTATAAAAATCAGAAACAAAAACTTGAAGCGTTAAGGTAAGTAGGTCGGTCTTGAAAATCGTAGTTAAAACCAGGGAGTAGCAATAAGGATTTGAAGCAAATTTACATATTTTTGCATAGCTTGGTTTATTGGTGCCGACTTACTTAAATAAAATTAGGTTATCTGTATACAATTGTTCAAAATTTGATCCAACACCCTATAAGGGTGCGGCTACATAAAGGAAGCTCACCTTCGCAGGCTACTAAGATTCTTAGCCCGCGAAGGCTGGCTTTGTACTATTAGCCCCAGGATTCTAGGCTGTAGGCTTTCTGACCCCCATTGGGATGCTCCTCTTTTCACCAATCAAGAGCAGTCAAAGGATGAAGTATATAAATCTTCCATGAATCTTACTTAAATTCTCAGGAAATTTTAAGTATACGATTTTATAGTGAGCTACATATCACAACAATGGATTTACCTAATTCATGTGTTGTCTTTGCATTTCCAGTAGTTCTACGATTCAATTCTTCATGAATAAAAAAATTTTTCCTATATTTATAGCATTTACCTTATTCGGCTTTTTACCTCAAAAAGCTAATGCTGCGTCTTTAACACCCACAAACTTTGACGATTTAAACTTGGGTGCTACTATAATCGGCCCAGTTGGCCCAGAAGTAGAAACATCTTTAGTTAATCCTGTTAACTTAGGACTGGGAGATTTGACAAGCAGTGTATCTTGTCCACCGGGCTTCACAAGCTGCGTACCACCAGAAAATCCACAAGGGACAATTTATACTTACGTACACCAGGTAACTCCCGGTGTTGATTTCCCCAACGATGCTCCATTTCCTTCACCAGAAAACACAACTCCTTTTAATGATGTTCAAGAATTCAGCTTGGGTTTTGATGCTGCTGGATTTAACGGTGTTGCAGGTTATAGCTTTTCTCAAACAGAAAATGCGCTCGGTGCCGATGCGAGTTTTGATATCAAACAGCTTGATGATGGCAGCTTAGCCTGGAATGTATCCGGTGGAGCAGGTTGGGATACAGATACCTTAAATCCACAAACAATAACTTTCTTTTGGCAAACTACCCAAGCACCGAGCGGCCCCGGTGGTATTTATACAGCAAGTAATAACAGTAGTTCCGGTAGCGGTAACGGGCCTCTCCCTACTCCAGTGCAGACAGTACCCGAACATAAGGGAATATTAGGTTTATTGGCTATTAGTACTTTGGGTAGTGTTTCAGTATTTAAACGCAGAAAGCAACAACTATAACCGAATAAATAATTAAATAGTCATACCATTTTTCTATAAAGATGTGCCTAATTTAGCTCGTTTAGGCGGGCTTCGTTTTAATAGCCCCAGCCTTATAGGCTGAGGGTAATTGAGCGCAATTTCATATAAATGTAAAATTTTACGTCTCCCAACTCCCCAAAGAAAACAAATCAATTAACACCTTCTATAAATATTTAATTCAGCCGGGGAAGTGTCATAAACAACTCACACCAAAATATACATCTAAGGAATGATGTAAATATTGTTATTAGGGTGAATAAATGTCATCCAATTCTCGACCGGTTAAGTTTGAAATCGCGCTTCCTTCCGAACATCCACATTTATTAGAAGGACTTGATGAATGGTTGCGTTTAGGTTTAATATCCGATTCTCAGGTTAGACAGTTTTGTTGGGAATACCTAACTTGTAGGGTAATTTTACAGACTGAAGTTACATCTGTGAAACCAACAAAAACCCCATTCCTCCAACCTCGTAAACCTGCGGAAAAAGCTAAAGCAACAGCCACACCCAGCTTATTCGGAACAATATGGCAATCATTTCGGGCCGAATTTAGCGTCCGTTGGTTGCTTTTTCTAGGGATGTTTACCGTAGTAATTTCTTCCGGTGCGCTTGCTGGTAGTCAATGGGAAAGATTTACCGCTGTCCTACAATACGGGGTTTTGTTTGCTTATACCCTCTTGTTCTTTGGACTAAGTTTTTGGACTAGTAAACAAGCAAATTTACGGTTGACAAGTGGCGCTTTGCATATTGTCACAATGCTACTTGTTCCAATTAACTTTTGGGCAATGGATAGTTTTGGTTTGTGGCAGAATCCGCTAAACTTGATTTTTGTTGCTATTGCTTCAATTGTTTTAACTAGAATTACTGTATTACTCTCCAAGCAATCAATATTTACCGGAAGTGTTCCAGTTAGTAAATTATCTTTTATAAATATTCTGGGATTAAGTTTCCTACATTTCGGTTGGAAGATTAACGGATTCCCTTTAATTGCAGTTTATTTAGCCTTGATTGGAACAACTGTAATTACCGTTTTTCAAAATCTTCGAGCTGCTGATAAGGAAAGAGAAGAAAGCGAATTCGTCTCAAAAAACAAATCTCAATTCTCTTGGGGAAAAAATTTACCTGCAACCGTAATCGTATACTCGTCAATATTATTATTACTAAGAGCAATTTTCGGTGTTGGTATAAACGTTGCTCAATTGGGTCTAGCTATTGGTATTTGCGGCTGGTTGATAGCTTGGTTAGCGCAAAGAGAAGATAGGAAGACGAGGAGACAAGGGGACAAGGGGACAAGGGGACAAGGAAAAATTTCTCCCTCTCTCCCCAAGTTATTTTCACAGAGCATCGGTGGTTTTTTATTATTTATCGGTTGGTTTGTGACAGTTTGGAGCAGTCCTTTTCAGGCAATTACTGTCAGCGGTTTGGGGTTACATTTTTTCTACAATCGCTTAAATTTATATAGTTTCAAAAAGGATTTAACGACCTTCTTTGCGATTGGATTGCAGTCAATGTTTCTGGGTTGGAGATTATTACCCTATGAATTTCAATCTTCAATAATTACATTTGCTGTTCGGTTAACTAATTATCAAAATAATTATTTTGTAATAGAAAATTGGGGATTATTAAGTGTCGGATTATTCCCCTATATTATTTTCATGGTGGGATTTACAAATCATTTGAGAAAAACACAGCAAAAGTTCAAGGTAGTAGAAGCATCTTCCTTATCTCCTGAAAAATCCAACGAGCAGGATAATTTTAAACCCGGTCAGCAAAGTAATTCTAAATCTAGCGAGCAAGATCCTCTCACTACTAAAAATAAACTTGATTTAGCAAGCTTCGGTGAAATATTAACGTTAATCCTAGGAATTACTTTAACCACAATCTCTTTAGAAAATCCCACATTACGCTCTATAAATTTACTTTTATCTACAATTACCCTAGCAATCGTCACCTACCAAAAATTTAAACAAATACTTTCTACCCCCTCTTCCGACTCCCTCCTCCCTCTCACCTACCTAACTCATACCACTGCAATACTTACCCTTTTCTCGTGGATACATCTATTCTTCCCCACTATTTCACAACCAGTTTGGGCTGTTATTTGCTTGGTTGTGATGGTAGGGGAATGGTTATTTAGTGTTAGTGATGGAGTTTGGCAACGTAGTTCATGGCACATCGGTTTAGTCCTTGCGAGTTTGAGCTATTTGTTACTGTTGATGGATTTTGAATTTACTGGGAATAATGTTTTTATCAATCAACCCAGTTTGATGAATCAATCAAGTTGGGGATTAACTTGGTTGGTCACACCCATAACTTTGACGATTATTGGTAGTCGTAATAAAGAAGCAGGAAAAAACAAGCAAATAATTAGTGTTTCAGCAATAATCCTCGCTCAGCTTTTAACTTTACCCTTATCAACTGTTAGCTTGATTAGCTTAGCGGTGGGTACGGTGACGATGTTTGTAAATACGAGATATTTAAGGAATAAACAGTCTGCGATAATTACGGTCGGTTTTGGCTTAAGTTTTATTGCTGCTGGTGTGTGGGAATTTACTTCTCTATCTTACGCCGGTTGGTTTGTATTATTTGCGGTTACTACTTTATGTTTGTGGGTAATTCGTAAATTATTGCAGCGAGGAAATGAATTAGCAAATATATATGCAGTGGCTACAGACTCCTGGGGTAGTACAATTTGCGGTTTCGAGTTGCTGCTTTTAAGTATTCACGCAATCTCTATTTATTGGTTTGGTGAATCGGATATTTTACTATGTGCTATTTCCGCAGTTATTACTTTAGTCGCTTTAGCTTTCCGTCATTTCTACGAATCCACCAACTGGACTTTTTACGGTATTGGTTGGAGTGTGGAATTATTGCAGTTGTACTTGATTGAGATATTTGAATTTGGAATTTACGAGGTTACCAATGATGGTTCACCTCAACTTATTTATCTTGCGATCGCGAATATCGGTTTAGGTTTAATTACGCAATTTATCGGTGAGTGGCTGCAAAGTAAGCACTATTCAGAAAACCTCCTACCCAACCGCTGGCATATTCTACCTTTGCTATATGCGGGTTTCGGAGTGTTGCTGCGCTATAACACTTTTGATAGCTGGACTGGTTTATCGACGCTGGCTGTTGCTTGGATTGTAATCAGTATCGGAAAACGCAACAAAAAATTAAAACCATTACTGTATTTAGGATTATTTGGTGTATCAATTGCAGCATACGAGCTATTATTCTATCAACTCCAACAAGCAGCGGGTAGCGGTACGGTTGGTGATGGTTGGATTATTTTCGCTACCTTAGCTACAGGTATTGCTTACGCTTATCGTTTCTTATCACCTTGGTTAACAAGTTATTTAAAGGTGAGTTTCCAAGAATTGAAAATGTTTGCTCATTTTCATTGGGGTTTGGGTAGCGTATTACTAGCAGCAACATTAAGGAGTCCGGTAACAGCTTATCAATTAGCATTAGCGACAGGATTATTATTAAGCTGCTACGCAATATTTGAAGGAAAACAAGCAAATCATAGTGATTTATCACTATCAGAAGCAAGTTCGAGAATAATAACAGAAGCAGATATTTGGGTTTACATTGGTTTAATACAAATCGCTTGTTTCAGATACTTTATTCCACCAGCTTCTGTAGTTAGCGTTTTCTTACAACAAATACGTCCTTGGATAGCAGGAGTTTCCTGTATTTTTGGTTATTTACTCTACATTTTACCTTGGCAACGTTGGGGCTGGCTGAAAAGACCTTGGCAAATAGTTGCATATATTCTCCCACTATTTTATCTATGGGAAACCAGAATACAAATTTATTCTATTTCTTTATTACTTGTAGCCGGTTACTATATCTTAATTGCCAAAATAGCTCATAAATTTCGCTTTACCTATATCAGTTTAATGTTAGTTAACTGGGTATTATGGCGGTGGTATATCGATTTAAATTTAACTGATGCTTTATGGTATATTTCCTCTGTTAGTTTATCTTTATTGTATATTGCTCAATTTGATTCGCTACTGAAACTACCCCAAAACAAAATATATCGTCACGGGTTACGAATGTTAGCTACTGTAATGATTTGTGGATATGCGACTGTATTCTATCAAAATGTATTTTGGATACCAGGAATTTTGAGTTTGCTGGCGATATTTGTGGGGTTAGGATTAAAAATACGGGCTTTTTTATATGTTGGTACAATATCATTTTTAATCACGGCTTTCTATCATTTGGTAATATTTACCTTTGATTATCCCTTTATTAAATGGGTAGTAGGTTTACTAGTCGGAATTACATTGATTTTCATCGCAGCCAACTTTGAAGGTCGTCGTCAACAGTTAAATATCCTGATTCGCAATATTAATACTGAATTTAAAGAATGGGAGTGAATTAATCACAGGAATGGCCGCAATTGTCACAATACTCGGCTGGTGCGTGACACTGAAAACATTGTGACTACGTTCGTGCTTTGTTCAAAGTGTCACGTGCCTCGGCAAATAATACGGGAAGAAAATCTACACCCTCCGGGTTCCTTAGTTGCTCATGGGGGAAACCACGCCATTTGCTACAACGCGCTTGTTCCCCTTCGGGTTCACTAGGAAAGGGGGACGGAAACCGACACCCCCTTTCCTTGATTCACCGCGCAACGCAATCGCTCCCCAAGACCGCACTAAGGAACCGTATTTTGCCTCCCCTACTAGAAAAATGTCAAGTTGCGGCCGTTCCTAAATCATTAAGCTGTAATTAATAATTATTAACCGCATGATTATTTATAGATACAAATACTGGTAGATTTGTAAGTTATAAGCGTCTATTATATGCTTATAAAAACAGGCTATAAACTGACAAAAAAACTTCATTATTACAGTGAAATGTAAATATTGCGGTAGCATTCCTAAATAATTTATGAGATTTGAAAAACCTGGTTTTTTAGAAAACCGGGTTTCTGGCATAATATCAACTCATAAAACAACTTCATTCTTACAATAAAATGCAAATAGTACTACAAACCTATCTGTTTTAGTATAAAAAGAATTCAGCCAATTCTAACAGTCTTCAGGTTAACATTAAAATGACAAGTTTCAAATTATACTAATAAATAGCCCTTTATTTCATTGTTCGGGCTAAATATAAGGTTCGCTATACAGCCTTTTTACTTAAGAGTAAAACCTAAACTAAAAATGCAAATTGAAAAGGATGGATATCCAAATCCGGAAAAACAAGGAAACTTTGGTGGTTGTTTGCTTACAGTTGTATTGTTATTTATATTTTTAGGTTTTTTCCCTTTATTCAATAATCCGAGTAAAACAGAGGTTCCTTACAGTGAATTCCGGAGTCAAATAAGAGAAGGTAAAGTAGGTGAAGTTATAGTAGGAAAAAACAAAGTAGAATACTTTCTCAAACAAGATTTAGACAAAGCGAAAAAATCTAAATCTGGTAGAATTACTCGTCCAGAAAAAGCCTATGTAACTGTTCCTTTACCAGAAGACCAAACTTTACCAAAGTTGCTAGAAGATAATAACGTCAAATTTGGGGTTCGACCCGATGGTGGGGGAAACTGGATTTTTGCAGCTTTAGGCTGGTTTATTCCACCACTTTTATTCTTCTTAATAATAGGTTGGTTTGCTAGCCGCGTTCAAAGTGGGGGAGGTTCTAACCCTCTAGACGCAGGTAAAAGTAAAGCTAGAGTATATTTCGGAGACGAGAACGAAACTAAAATCACCTTTGCTGATGTTGCTGGAATTGACGAAGCGAAAGCAGAATTACAAGAAGTAGTTGATTTCCTCAAGAATTCCGATAGATATACTCAAATAGGAGCGAAAATTCCCAAAGGAGTTTTATTGGTCGGACCACCGGGAACAGGTAAAACCCTTCTAGCTAAAGCAGTTGCTGGAGAAGCTGGGGTTCCGTTTATCAATGTCTCTGGTTCTGAATTTATCGAGATGTTTGTAGGGGTAGGTGCTGCAAGAGTTCGTGATATGTTTGAACAGGCTAAGCGGTTGTCTCCCTGTATTCTATTTATCGATGAATTAGATGCTATAGGTAAATCTAGAGGTGATGGTGGGGTGTTTGCTTCCAGCAACGAAGAAAGAGAGCAAACCCTGAATCAAATGTTGACTCAGATGGATGGATTTGAAGCGAATACAGGAATAATTATTATCGCTGCAACCAACCGACCGGAAATATTAGACCAAGCTTTGCTTCGTCCCGGACGCTTTGATAGACAGGTAGTTGTAGACCGTCCCGACAAGCTAGGACGTTTAGCAATCTTACAAGTACATACGCAACAAATCCAGTTACAAGAGAACATAGATTTAAGTTTAATTGCAGCACGTACACCAGGTTTTGCAGGTGCAGATTTAGCCAACCTGGTAAACGAAGCAGCACTATTAGCAGCCAGAAATCATCGAGAAGCAGTAACAATAGCAGACTTTAACGAAGCTCTAGAGAGAGTCATAGCAGGATTAGAGAAAAAATCCCGCGTACTCAACGAAACTGAAAGAAAAATAGTTGCTTACCACGAATGCGGTCATGCAATAGTCGGTGCATTAGTATCCGGTCAAGTAGAAAAAATTTCCATTATTCCCAGAGGTGTAGGTGCTTTGGGCTATACATTGCAACTACCAAAAGAAGACCGCTTTTTAATGTTAGAAGGTGAACTACGGGCTAGAATTACTACCTTGTTAGGTGGACGTAGTGCAGAAGAAGTAGTCTTTGGTGAAGTTTCCACAGGAGCAAGCGACGACATTCAAAAAGCAACCGATTTAGCCGAACAAGCGGTTACGGTTTACGGTATGAGCCAGAAATTAGGACCGATTGCAATGGAAAAATCACAATCTTCATTTTTAGGTTCACCAAATTCTCGTCGTTCAGTAAGCTCCATAGTTGCAGCAGCAATTGATAGAGAAGTCAAAGAAATAATTGAAAATGCTCATCATCGAGCTATATTGATTCTCAAAACAAATCGCGACCTACTCGAAGAAATGACCCAACATCTTTTAGAACAAGAAGTTTTAGAAGGTGAAGAATTGTATTCATACTTGAATCGGGTAAAAGCTGTGTAAAAGAGAGGGGAGAGGGGGAGGTGGGGAGTTAAAGAGACAGAAAGGAGCAAGATGCTCGCACTACGAGGGTTAAGTAAGATTGCTATATTAATAACTTGTAATTCCTAATTTCCTTATAGACGTAGCAGTGCTACGTTTTTATAATTTTTAATTCAAAATCCGTCTTGAAAAGTTTTGGGGAAGAGAAAATCTACACCCCAACACCAGTTCCTACAACGGTCGTGTTCCTCCCTACGGGTATCTTTCTATGTCCTATCGGACACGCTGCGCTAACGAGAGACGCTTCCCTAACGTTAGTTATTCATGGGGGAAACCCCCCGCTCTGCACACTAACTCACCGCAACGGACTGGCTCAACTTTCCGCAAAATCTAAAATCCAAAATTATTATGATGCAGTGGTCGCAACTTTTAACAAGACAGAGATTGGGTAAAAATAGTCCGATTGATTCCGAGTCTGTACGGACTTGTTTTCAAAGAGATTATGACCGTCTGGTGTTTTCTTCTCCTTTTCGTCGATTAAAAGATAAAACTCAAGTTTATTCTTTATCAGAAAACGATTATTTACGTACTCGCTTGATTCACAGTATCGAAGTTTCTTGTGTTGGTCGGTCGTTAGGTACGATTGTCGGAACCAAAATCATTCAAAGACATAATCTTAAAGACTATAATCCCTCAGATTTCGGGGACATTGTTTCCGCTGCTAGTCTCGCTCACGACATTGGTAATCCTCCTTTTGGTCATGCTGGGGAAGATGCGATTCAAAGCGGTTTTAAGAATTGGTATGCAGCTTTACAAATGTCTCTCAACGAAACACAGGAGAGCGACTTTAATTTATTTGAAGGTAATGCTCAAGGATTCCGGATTATCAGCAATTTGGAAATGCAGCCTAGAAAAGGTGGAATGCAGCTTACTTGTGCAACTTTAGCAGCTTTTGCAAAGTATCCCAGAGAATCTTATATACCCGAACATATACTTAATGGTTATCAAGGTAAAAGTATTGCTAAATATAATTTTTTTCAAGCCGAAAAAGAGTTATTTGCAGAAGTTGCACAAACGGTAGGGCTGATTCGTCGTAGCGATAAAGTTGCTTGGTGGGCTAGACATCCATTAGCTTTTTTAATGGAAGCAGCCGACGATATTTGCTATTTAATTGTAGATATAGAAGATGGTTTCCGCATGAGATATATTTCTTTCGAGAGCGCGAAAAAATTACTCAACGCTATAGCTCAACGTTCCGAATCTGACATTGAAGCGCAAACAAATACTGACGAAGAACAAATTAAATATTTACGCGCTGGTGCTATTAGTAAGCTTGTCAAAGATGTTGCTGAGATATTTCTATTAAAAGAACCAGAAATTTTAACCGGTGAATTTGACACCGAATTATTAGCGTTGAGTCAATATGCTTCCACACTTGAAGATATACGCTCTGAAACTAGAAATAAAGTAATAAACAATCCAGAAGTTGTTAGTACTCGTATCGGTGGACATGAACTATTAGTACATTTATTTAATGAATTTGCTAATGCTGTTTTATCCAAAGGAGATAAAGCAGAAATTCTCAAACAAACAATACCCCAGCAATATCTTTTTAGTGACAGCGAAAATTTATATGACAAAATTCTTCAAGTCACCGATTTTATTTCCGGTATGACTGATTCCTACGCTACGAACTTGTTTAAGAAGCTTAAGAGAATTTCATTATAGATATTTGTCATAATTAAATATACTAAAAACCCGGTTTTTTCAAAAAACCGGGTTTATTTTAATTACTCCAATGAAATTCTGTAATTACCTTAGACAGAAGTGAAATCACTTTGCTCAATCAAACTACTATTAACTCGATTTAAAGTAGCTAAAACCTGATTACCAAACAAAATATTGGTGTTATTTCCCGAAGCTTGAATATCTAAATCATTGAAAGTCAAACCATCGGATAAACCCAAACTATCAATTCCGTTTTCAAAATCGTAAATGGTATCTTTTCCAGCTACTTTACTTAATACAAAAGTATCCTTACCGCTACCACCATAAACCCTATCATTACCAGCACCACCGTTAATTAAATCATCACCATTATCTCCCCGGAGATAATCATTACCAGCACCACCCAACAAAGTATCGTTACCGCTACGTCCATAAACATAAATACTTCCACTAAATCCAGAAGCATCAACTTTATTACTGCTATTTCCTAATATTAAAATTGCTCGTTCAATGCTTACCAAATTATCATTACCATTACCAGTTAATTGAGTATCAGTAAGAACGAAATCAGCATCTTTATTTTCTCGAATAGTATCAAAACCTTGTCCCCCGTTAATCGAATCATCTCCCGATTCACCTAACAGATAATCGTTGCCAGAACCACCATTAATTACATCCGAACCACTTCCACCATAAACATAATCCCTGTTAGTACCACCATTGAGGGTATCGTTACCAGCTTTTCCATAAAGGTAAGTGCTTCCGCTAAAACCAGAAGCATCTATGTTATTATCGCTATTTCCTCCAGTTAAAATTACTCGCTCAATACTTGCAATAGTATCAGTACCGTTACCAGTTAGTTGATTGTTGGTTAAAGTAAAGTCAGTATCTCGGGTTTCTCGAATGATGTCATAACCCTTTCCTCCATCGATAAAGTCATCTCCTTGTTCACCATAAAAGTAATCGTTGCGGGTTCCACCTAAAAGAGTATCGTTACCAGCGCGTCCATAAAGGTAAGTATTTTTACTGTAAGCAGAAGCATCAATTATATTGTCGCTATTTCCTCCGCTTAAAATAGCTCGTTCGATGTTTACAAAACTATCCGTTCCGCTACCAGTTAGTTGAGTATCGGTTAGGGTAAAATTAACGTCGGCTGATTCTCGCAGGATATCAAAACCCTGTCCTCCATCAATCGAATCATCACCTTCACCACCGTAAAGGTTATCGTTACCAGTTCCACCAATTAAAGTATCGTTTCCACCACGTCCGTAAAGATAATCATTTTTTTCCTTTCCGTCGATGATGTCGGATTCCAAACCTCCATAAAGTCTTCTATCGTTAGAGGAAGTACCAATAATTTGTTGTCCGGTAATATCGTTAAGATTTACGGTGACGGTTGTGGGAAGGCTAGTATCTGTTCTATCGCTAGCAGTTACCTGTAAATTAAAGCTGGGGTTAGTTTCAAAATCTAATTCGTCAGAATCATTAACTTTGATTTCTCCGGTGATGTAATTGATGGAAAATGCTTCCCTACCGTCGTTGTCGGTATCTAGATTTCCGTCAGTGATTTTCCAGTCTATTAAAAAGTCGTTGTCAGCATCCGTTCCAAGTACTTTACCCACTGAGGTGAAAATTCTGCTGTTTTCATCGACGGTTAAGGTTTGGTTGGGATTGATGGTGGGTACTTCGTTCTTAGGTTCGATAGGAGTAGGTATTTTGTTTCCGTTACTTCCTTCGTAACGAACGATAGCAAAATCACCGTCGCTCTCTCCAACTACAACTATTTTGCCATCAGCTTGAAGCGCTACACCCCGAGCGTAATCATTCTCAGCACTAACAGGAGTAATTATTTTACCGTCGTCACCGAAGGTCTTATCCAAGCTACCGTCGGAATTGTAACGTACTAAAATCCAGTCATCATCGTTGTACTGTGGTCCGGAGGAGAAACTATATACTCTTGCATCACCAACCGCAAGAATTTTACCATCTGGCTGGAGAATCATTTCAGTAAAGCCTATATTCGCACTACCTACTTCTGTATATACTTTACCCGCATCTCCAAAGCTAGTATCTAAAGTACCATCACTGTTATAACGTGAGAATGTAAACTCACCTGCTGTGGTTCCTCCGACTATCATTTTTCCATCCGATTGAATAGCAAGATGATAAGAATAATTTGTACTTTTGAATGATGTTCTTACTTTACCATCGCTACCAAAACTACTGTCTAAAGTTCCATCAGAGTTATAGCGTACTAAACCAGAATCATAACCATTAGAATCATGTACTTGACCTGCGACTACTATTTTTCCATCTGATTGAATAGCAACATCGTAAGCTTTGTCAAAAGTAGTTCCGATAGCAGTAACTACTTTACCAGCATTACCAAAACTACTATCGAGGGAACCATCTACATTATGTCGTGTTAGAGCAAATTCATAATAGTTGCTGGTACTGCTATTTCTCGTATAACCAGCAACTATTATCTTACCGTCCTCTTGTACTGCAATACCATTAGCTTCGTCAGTACTTCCACTGATATCGGTTATGACTACCCCAGCATCACCAAAGCTATTATCTACGGTTCCGTTACTGTTGTATTGAGTTAGTAAAAAATCATTTGAACTAGTTCCTGTAAATAATATCTTCCCATTTGGTAAGACGACAACTTCAGATTTGTCATACCTAGAATCATATGAGACGGAAGTAATTACTGTACCGTTACTTCCAAAAGAACTGTCTAAAGTACCATCAATTTCAAACCGGGTTAAAGTAAACTTTTCTCCCCCCGTACCTAATACAATAATTTTGCCATCTTCTTGAACGGTAACATTTTGAAATCTCTCGTAACTACTTCCTGAATCGGTAATAACTTTACCACCGTTACCAAAACTAGGGTCCAAATCACCAGCAGTACGTACTAACTTAATCGAAACTTGTTCGCTACTACTATCAATACCGTCATTCGCTGCAACTTGTAAATCAAAACTGGGATTAGTCCTAAAATTTAAATCATCTTTATCGGCGATCGCAATTTTTCCGGTAGTAGAATCAATGCTAAAAGCGGATATTCCATCACCATCTAAATCTAGATTTCCACTTTCAATAGACCATGTAAAACTTTCGCTGTCTATATCCTCAGCAGTAACGGTACCAATAACCGTACCGTTGTCATAATTATCGGGAATACTAAAACTATAATCCCTTGTGACAACCGGAGCATCGTTAATGGGATTAACAGTTAGCGATAGGATATCAATATTGCTGCTAAAAGCAGTATCATTGCCATTGACATTTGTATTCGCGAAACCTCCATTAGTACCAGAAGTTTGGTCCCAAGCACGGAAAGTAAGAGATTCGTTAATAGTACCGTTATAGTTGGAATAAGAACTAAAGTAAATCCGAGTATTGCTATCTGCTGCTAAAAGCAAAGCATTACTCTCAGAAACTTCTTTTCTTATATCATTCCAAGATGCTCCATTATTTGTACTGTAATACCAATAACCACCTTTAGTTGAAGCATTAACAATCGCAATACCAGTTAAAGCTTCGCTATCAGAATCAGTAACATTTACATCCAATTCAATTAAATTGGAAATTAATGTACCAACAGCACCTTCAGGACTTCCAGCGTCTTCGTCTATTCTTACGTCAACAACTGTATCTAATAAGACTGGAGCGTAATTATTTTGAAAGTCAAAATCGGAAGATTCTAAAGACCATAATTGGGGGTTTCTTCCAAAATCATTTTTAACAAAATACAGTTTGTTTTCAATTCCGGTTAAGCTAAAATCTTCAGAAAAACTAGCATCTTCAATGATTTCTTCTACAGGTATAGCATTACCTTTATTATCTGCCTTCCATAGCTCTTTAATGTTTCCATAATCAGCGGTGAAGAAAAGCATATCACCCAGAACAGTGAAATTTGATAGATTAGATAGATTGGGGTTAATATTTTCAACTGGTTTTAATTCATTATTACTATCTATCCACCACAGCTTAATTCCATCTCTATCAGTAGCAGTAAAGTAAAGCGTGTCGTTTACAACTGTTAAATTCTCAGGATTGGAAGAAGCATTACCTTGATTAATATCAGTAACACGTCTTACATTACCTCTATCATCTATTTTCCATAATTCCCTACCAGTATTATTTTCTCCTTCATTAGCAGTAAAGTAAAGCGCGTTGTTGACAACTGTTAAACTGTCCAGATTAGAAGAATTCGCACCATCATAAATATCTTTTACTTTTCTGCGATTCCCATTAGTATCTATACTCCAAAGTTCAGTTCCTTCATCATCAGTAGCGGTGAAATAAAGTCTGTTATTAAAAATAGTGAAATTCTCAGGATTAGATGAACGATTACCATTATTAGTATCGCTCACACGTCCTGAATAACCGTTACGAGCATTTATAGTCCATAATTCTCTACCGTATTTTTCATTTTCAGCAGAGAAGTAAACTGTACCGTTAAAAGTAATAAAATCTTTAGCATTGAATGGTGTATCGTAAGGATAATAATCACGAACACTTTCTGCATCACCTTCATCATTTATTCTCCATAATCTTCCCCTGTTATCCCTAGCGTTAGCAGTAAAATAAAGCGTGTTGTTTATAGAAGTAAAATTTTGAGGATTTTCTAGCGGATAATCATTGATAATACGAATCGCTTCCGCTTCTCCTTCACTGTTGATTTTCCAAATTCTCGTACTACCTTGTTCGTCAGTAGTGCTAAAGTGAAGCGTACCGTTTACAAGAGTTAAATTATCTGGATTCGAGGAATAACTTCCATTATTGATATCTTGAACAAGTTCGGGAACACCATTATTATTAATTCTCCATAATTCCCTACCTTTATCTTTACTTAGAGCAGTAAAGTAAAGCGTACCATTTACAAGAGTCAGATTTTCTGGGTTTGATGAATCACTACCGATATTAATATCACGAACAAGTTCTGATTGTCCTTCACTATTAATTCTCCATAATTCTCTACCAGAACCTTTATTCTCAGCAGTAAAGTACAGCGTACCGTTAACATTTATAAAATCGGATGGAGCTTCGCTAGTTTCCCTATTGATTGGATTTAAACGAACTGCTCTATCAACAGTATTTGTATTATCTACTTTCCACAATTCATTTCCATAAATCTTATCGCTAGCGGTAAAGTAAAGCGTATCGTTAATAACAGTAATATCTGAAGGATTCGACATTTCATCCATATCGCGAACCTTTACAGCGAAATCCCCTTCATCGTCTAAAGTCCAAATTTTTGCTTCATTATTTCTCTTATCTGTAAGAGTAAAGTAAATATTATTATTAGCAATAGTTAAATTAGATATATTTGACGAGCGGTAATCAAATCCATTTACACGACGAGCATTAGAATTTTCATCAATGTGCCATAATTCTGAGTTATTAATTATGTAAAATAATTTATTATTGATAATTGTGAAGTCTGAAAAACTGAATCCTTCACTGGTACTGCGAACTTGTTCTGCATTACCATTTTCACCAATATAATATAGCTTTAATCTTTTATCTGTATCAGCAACAGTAAAGTAAAGAGTATTATTGAAAATAGTAAAATTGTAAATTTCTGCGGAATCAGTAGAAATAGACCTATTTCTTTCTGCTCTACCTTCATCATTTATTCTCCATAATCTTTCACCAGAACGTTCAAGGGTGGTGAAGTAAAGAATACCATTAACATCTATAAAATCTGATAGCCTATATGAACTGCTATCAAATCCATAAACTCGCTCGACTCTTTCTTGTCCATTTATATTGTTAGTTTTCCATAAGTACCTTCGATATTGAGATTCATTAGTAGTAGAAAAATAAAGCGTGTCGTTAACAATCGTAAAATTCGATGAATTATAAAAAACAGAGGTACCAGTACCGTTAACTTGTTCTACATCTCCTAAATCATTTGTCTTCCATAAATAAGTTCGATTACTTTTATCAGTAGTAGTGAAATATAGATAATTATTAGAAATAGTTAGATTTGAAAAATTATAAGAAGATGAAAAGCTGATACCTTTTACCTCTTCAACTTCTCCCGTTTTAGTTTCTCTCCAAAGTTGTGTTCTACCGTCATCATCGGTAAGAGTAAAATAAAGCGAGTCGTTAATAATTGTCAGATTTGCAGGATTAGAGGACTCAGGATTAGTATTAATTTCTTTAACAATCCGTGGATTACCTAAACTATCAAGTTTAAACAGTTCTCTACCATGTCTATCATCATCAGCAATAAAATACAGCGTATTATTAAAAACCGTAAAATCAGAAGGGTTTGAAGAATTTGCACCGCTATTTCTATTTTGTATTCGTCTGCGAAAACCCCTGCTGTCTATACTCCATAGTTCCCTACCTTCTCTCCCATCATCAGCAGTAAAATAAAGCGTTCCGTTAACAGCTATTAAATTATCGGGATTAGAGGAACCAAAACCTGGATTAATATCATCAACCAGAACGGGATTACCTCGTTCATCCAATTTCCAAAGTTCTCTACCTTTTCTTCCATCGTCTGCTGTGAAGTAAATAACTCCGTTAACTTCGGTTAATTGTGAAGGGTTTGAACCGATAATAGAGGAATTGAAGTTGGTTAATTGTTGTGGTTTATTCATGTTTTTATTTAAGTTATTTTTTCAAAAATTTGTTATTTCTGTTGTTGCTGTAATTAAATGAAAGTAAGCACAGCAATTTAATCGCTGCTTTATCAACATTTTTGGCGCTATAAGCGCAACTACGAACGTTTTAAAACAACAATATTCAAACAGCTATTAAAAAAAATCGCATTTATTATCTATTATCTATTTTCCGGAATACTGGTATAAATTTCAATGATATTTTTTCTGAATTATTTTAAAGATAAGTGTGAGGAGAAATCTGTTTAGTTAACCTTTATCGGTTTTTACTGAAATTATTACTATCAAAACTATTTTAAATATAAATACGCAAATTATTGTAGACTTAAGTAATTTTATCTAATAAAAATAAAGACGCTGCATTGCAACGTCTCTACATTAATATTATTTATTATTTACTCTTTACTACCTATTATTAATTACCCATTCCCTTGCATATCCTTAGCATTAACAAATCTATCTGGTGTATCGATTGCAGGAAGCTGAATTACTTGCTCTAATGTTGGTCTTTTTTCTAATTTAAATTCGTCGAGCTTAACGGGTTTTCCTGTTTTTGCTGATTCAAGAATTGCTCGAATTATACGAACGTCTGCTAAACCTTCTGCTCCATTAGGTTCTGGTTCTTTATTATTCAAAATACAGTCAGAAAAATATTGAATTTCTGCACCAAACTGGTCTCCTGCTGAAAATGATTGCTCTTGTTTTTCTCCTTCTACGGTAATCTCTTGTTTCAAATCACCTGCATAGGTATAAGCGCTATCCATCCGCAAGTCACCTTTAGTTCCTACTACTCGCAACGTTGCTGTAGAAGCTGCTCCGAAACTACTTGTAAAATGAGCCAATCTTTCTTTAGGGAAACGCATGGAAACGCTTGTCATTTCATCTACTTTTGCAAAGCGTTTTTCACCGTTATTAGCAATAAATGCAAATACTTCTGTAGGCTCGTCTTGAAATAAATAACGTGCTGCATTAATGCAGTAAATTCCCATATCATAAAACGAACCACCACCGTTTTCAAGTGGTTCTCTTAATCTTACGTTCCCTTCTGCAACCTGTTGTGAAAATACGGAATCAAAGAAACGAGGTTCGCCAATTTTTCCCGATTGAACTATGTTTACTGCTTCCATATTGGCTTTATCAAAATGCAAACGATAAGCAATCATTAGTTTAACATTGTTTTCTTTTGCAGCATTAATCATCTGAGCGCATTCATTTTCAGTAATAGCCATTGGCTTTTCACAAAGTATGTGAACTCCTGCTTTAGCTGCTCTTACTGTATGCTCTAAGTGTAAATGATTGGGAGAACCGATATATACTGCGTCTATATTCTCATTTTTTAAGCATTCTTCATATTGTTCGTAGCTATAAGCAGGAACGTTATACTTTTTTCCTAATTCTTTTTGTTTGGTTTCGTCTCCAGATATTAATGCTGCTAGTTCTGAATTATTAGTGTTAGGAAATGCTGGTAAAACGTCTTCTTGAACAATCCATCCCAATCCAAGTGCTGCATAGCGGATTTTATTTTTACCGTTTTGTGCTGCTATTATATTCACCTATATTGAAACTAATTTGATTGAATAAAATTTGATTAATAGTTGATATCAATCGTTTCAATCTAAACATTTGAATAGTTAAAATCCATCTCTCTATCGATTGAAAACAATTCGAGCGTATTTTCTGTCTTTAGGGGAAGCGTAAAGTTACAAATGATGATATTACCGAAGTCTTTTTGAAAAGAATTGGAGTATGTTAGAAAATATGGATTTTGTCAGTATTAATTATAAATATAAGAATAAAAAAATACTTATTCAGTAAATATTTATCTATGGAATCTCAAAATAAATTACTATCTTTTAGCATTTTCAAAAAACAAATACGTTCCTACTTGTTTTATTCTATATCGGCATTAATTACTGGTGGTTTAATAATTGTAGGTAAGCTTTCTGAACCAAGCTGTGCTTGTGTAGATTCTGGTGATGGAATTGCAAAAACCTATGCAGGTATAATGAATCGCGCTCAACATGCTAGATATATTGAAAAGAAATCATTTGCAAACTCTTTCGATAAATTAGAAACAGGTATTAGTAGCGAAACTCCACATCATCGCTATTCGGTTCGAGCTACACCTAAAGCAGCATTTAGTTATGCTGTTGCAAAAAAAGAATCTAATAATCAAAAATCATCTAAGTACAAAAGCTTTGTTGGAGCGACTTTTGTTTATAATAATGCCGAAGGTGAATCTATAACCGTAACGATTATCTGTAAATCCGATACTTCTGGTTCAATTCAACTTCCAGAACCAATTCTTCAAAATAACCTTCCTACTTGTCCTGTAGGTACATCCTCTCTAGGTCACTATACTTTTGAAGTAAAAAGGGAAGACAATTACCAATGAGCAATTATCAATAAAATATCGATAATTGATAATTGATGACTGATAATTGATCCACCACAATGCTTGACTAACAAATTTTCTTAATTTTTGCAAGAAAATTTTTGGAAATATTACCGTTTTTAGTACTTAAAGCGTCTCTTACGCTGCTTGGATCTAGCAATTGCTTTACGCTTATGTTTCTGTAGAGGTGTTTCAAAGTGACGATGCTTCTTGATATCCGGCATAATACCAGCTTTAGAAACTTCGCGCTTAAATCTACGCAATGCTGATTCGATTCCTTCGTTTTCACCAACAACTATTTGGGTCATTCTTTCTCCTAATCTAAAGTAACGCTGTCCAGTATGACAATTAATGCTCAAGTGTCAAGAGTAGCATTAACCGCGAGCAAAAAAAGGGCAAACTTAATTGTATGCCCTTTGTACTCAAAAGTTAAATAATGTTTCAATCGAGTAAGGTAATGTCTAATATATCGTTCGACATTACTCACTTACCACCTGCCACCACCACCGGAAGCGCTTCTTTCTGGCTTAGGCTTGGCTTTATTCACTCGTAGACTGCGACCCATCCATTCAGCACCATCAAGGGATTCTATTGCTGTAGCTTCCTCTGCATCAGAACCCATTTCAACAAATGCAAAACCTCTAATGCGTCCTGCTTCTCTATCCATTGGTAAATAAATACTTTTTACTTCTCCATATTCGAGGAAGACTTGCTTTAGCTCATCTTCTACAACCTCATAAGAGAGATTGCCTACGTAAATCGACATACAACGTCTCCAGAATTAACAATTTGATGAGATTTACATCCGGAGAAGTCTGCAATACATAATCAAACAAACTGAACCACCGAACTCAATCTTCTGCCTAATACCATAGCATAAATAGTACGGCCGTGTTGCTTCGATATAGTCCCGTTGTCATCAGCATTTGAACGGAAATAATTCCGCTTAGTAGAGAAAATTCGTAAATATCAGTGCCCGCGACAATTGTTAAATCATAATTTAGATTTTTTCAATTTTGGATTTTGCGGAAAGTTGAACCATTGCGGTCTTGGGGAACCATTGCTTTATCGAGACTTCCTAGGCTGTAGCAAATGGCACTCCGCAAAAAGAGCAAATGGTTCCCAAACTTTTCAATACGGATTTTGGATTCTAAGGAATATGAAAGTTAATCCAAAATCCAAAATCCAAAATCGAATTAGCCTTTCATCTGCCCCATAACCTTATCAACAATTTGCAACGCTGTATTAACTTCAGCTTCGGTAACAATTAGCGGTGGAACGAAACGCACAACCTTAGTACCTGCTGGAACTAATAGCAAACCTTCTTTCATGGCTGCTTTAACTACATCAATAGCATTTAACTCAATATCTGCTTGCAATTCCATTCCGTTAATTAAACCCCAACCGCGTACTTCAGCAATATGCTGGGGATATTTAGACGCAATATTTCGTAAACCTTCGCGCAGTTGTTCCCCTCTATTACATACGTTTTGGAGAATATTCTCTTTCTCTAGAGTATGACAAACGGTTGTGGCTACAGCACAAGCAAAGGGATTTCCACCAAAAGTACTAGCATGTTCTCCTGCTTGAAGTACGTTACAGAATTTCTTTGTCATCATCGCACCAATGGGGACACCTCCACCTAAGCCTTTTGCGCTAGTGAAAACATCTGGTTCAATTCCGAGGTTCTCGTAACCCCACAATTTTCCACTTCGTCCCATTCCGACTTGTACTTCATCGAATATTAATAAAATACCAGTTTCATCGCAAATCGAACGCAGCTTTTGAAAATATTTGACATCTCCAGGACGAATTCCACCTTCTCCCTGTAACGGTTCTAACATGATAGCGCCGACGGCATAATTACCTTCGTCCAACTCACCAATTGCTGCTTCTACCGCATCAATATCATTGTAGGGTACGTAATTAAACCCCGGTACTAAAGGATTAAAGTTTTTTTGATACTTAGGTTGTCCGGTAGCGGTAATTGTAGCTAAAGTACGTCCGTGAAAGCTCGCATTGGCCGTTAAAATAATTGGGTTATCGATATCTAAAACGGTATGAGCATATTTCCGCGCCAACTTAATTGCTGCTTCGTTAGCTTCTGCACCGGAGTTACAGAAAAATACTTTGTCAGCACAGGAATTATCAACTATCCAGCGTGCTAGTTCTCCCTGCTCGGGAATGTAATATAAGTTTGAAACGTGTTGTATTTTTTGGATTTGCTGGGTAACTGCCTCTATGATTTTTGGATGAGCGTGTCCCAAGGTGCAAGTAGCAATTCCAGCAACAAAATCGAGATATTCTTTCCCTTCGGTATCCCACAGACGACATCCAAGACCTTTCTCTAAAGCAATCGGAAAGCGTCCGTAAGTGGACATTACAACTTCATCAAAGTTTTCTTTATTAAAAGCGGTAGATGATAAGTTCGCTTGTTGAACAAGAGTCTCTATGCTCACGGCTTAACTCCTGAATTTAAGTATATTTACACAATGATAATTGATTAGAAAAAGGGAGTAGCTATTAAAAAGCAGCTACATCAATTTCGCTAATACAGCAAAAACAAATTAATGCAAGAAGTCTATATTGTAGTGTGATTTACTTTTTTTGGGAACATGTTGTGTGTGAAAGAGTAACCAGTAATGAGTAATAAGTAGCAAGTAGAAGAAAAAAGGAGAAAAGAGATGGAGGATTAATTACCCATTACCAATTACCAATTACCAATTTAAAAAGGTGTTCCTACTTTAAAGCATATATTTTCTTTCAAATACGGATGTTTAAATGTAAGTTCTCTAGCATGAAGATGCAATCGACTGACTTCTCTAGATTCGCACCCGTAAAGCTTATCTCCTAAAATAGCCGCAGCTAAACCCTTTGTATCAGCAGCATGAACTCTTAATTGATGGGTTCTTCCAGTTAAAGGAATAAATTCGATACGAGTATAATTTTCTGGTTGACTGGAAACTTTATTTTTGAAAATTCTATCTAAAACTTTGAATTTAGTTATACAGGGTTTACCGTACTGGTAATTAACTTCTTGATAGGGACGTTTCTCGGGATTTCCCCATAATGGTAGTTCAATCACACCTTCATTCGCAATTGTACTACCCAAAAGTACTGCTTCATAAACTTTACTCACCAACCTTTGCTCAAACTGCTGGCTTAATAAACGATAAATTTCTTTATTCTTAGTTAAAAGTAAAATACCAGAAGTATCCATATCTAAACGATGTACTGCTGTTATATTTTTGCTGTCGGGTAATAAATTACTTAAGCGACTGACAACGCTATCTTGATTATGATGGTATCTTCCCGGAACTGATAGCAAGCCAGAAGGTTTATCTACAGCAATTAACCATTCGTCTTCATAGATAATGGGAATTTCTTCCGTAACAAGGGAAGGGTTTAAAATTTCTTCTTGTCTCCCAGATTTTAGACCCGATAGTAAAAAACCCATTAACGGTTGACAGCGTTCCATACAAGCTCCGTAGAATTCTCCCCGTTTTTTATCTTGAGTAGATTCTCCCCACCAAAATTCGGCGATCGCCATTGGTTTTAAGTTATTAGTCGCAGCATAATGAAGTAATTTAGGGGTACAGCAATCACCCGTGCCAGTAGGTAAACCTTGCGGCATTAATTGCTGTAAACTCGACGAATTACCCATAAAATTCATAATTGAATAAGCAGCATGCATCTGCGCTTGCAGCTTTCGGGATATTTGTTTTCGCTGCTGCTTTAATTCTCGAACCCGCATATCTGCATCATTTATTACCTCTTGAAGTGGTTGTAAAGCTTCATCGCGCTTTCTTTTAAGTAACTTTCGCTCAACTCCTTGCTGACGACTTTCTTCTTTGAGTTTTTCTAGCTCTATTTTTAATTGTTTATTTAATTGTTTATTTAATTCTTGATTTAATTCTTCTCCCGTTAGATTTTTATAAAGTAAGTCGCGTTTTTCATCGCGTTGTTGCTTACTAATTTGATGATGTTTACTCATTTCTTGCAAACGTTTTTCAAATTCTAATATAACAGCTTCATATTCTTCTCTTTGAGTTAATTGTTTAAGTTGAATAATTTCTTGTTTTATAGCTTCCAACTCTGCCAAAGTACGATTTTCTTCTAATACAACTTTTTCTCTACCGGGAATTGGTGGTACCCAACCTTCGACAATACTCTTACCATTGAGCAATCCCGAAAATGCTTTGAGAACTGCTTTTTCTTTAGTTGGTAATTCTACTAATAAAATCCCATACATTTTACCTTCATGGGAATATACTTCATTTTCAGCAAGTTGACGCATTAAACCGCGAGCAACTGCTTCTGCTTCTGAAGTACGGGGAAGTTGTAGTAATTCTCCATTGTGAGAATATCCTTGATAATAATAAGCAGGTGATGAATTGTTAATTGTTGAATTAATGTCGATGAAATCTGAAATTGGGTGAAGGGGTGACATTGGTATATTTCGTAGATTACTAGCGTTTTTCTAATTTAATAGCCCATTTCTCTAGCCATCTACCAAAGCCCATTTTCATCGGACAAACATATCCAGATTCATCTTCGTACTCAAACTTGAAAACTTCATCTAAGCGAGAAAATATTGAATTTTCGCTTTCTAAATCAGTTTCATAATCTAAATTTAAACACATTACATCGTCTTTTTTAATATGTTCCGCGAAGACTAACCATTGAGAATTCCAGTAGTATTCCGAGTCATCGTCTACAATATCACGAACCATTATTTCTCCCATGGCATTAGTTACACGAATCGTTTCACCAAAAGGTAAAATAATCCAACAACCAATATGCCAATATACATCTTGACGAAATTTTCTATGAAACTCTTTGAAATCTTCTGGAAAATCAACTTTAAATCCTTTTTTATACACAGCAATTTCTTGATTTGATAGTCCCTTATTTTTAGTTACCATTAGATTTTGAAACAAAGCTGTGTCTTCTGGATTTTGTAATCTTTTATCTTTCCATGGATTTTTAATCTTAGAATAAGGCTTAATCCAAGGTTCAATTCGCTGCCAGTTAATAGCCATACTCACGTATTGAAAATTAATCTATAAATAAAAATTTAATTTAAATTATACAGCGTTATCCTTTTAACAAAATAAAGACGTAGCAGTGCTACGTCTCTACATTAATCAATTATATATTTTTACTGTTCTCTGTTCCCCGTTCCCTCTTTACCTCATCGCAGAACGAAAAGCAGGTTGAGGAAACATCGCTTGAAATCCTGCTTTTCGCTGCTCTTTTGATTCTTGGCTGCGATTCCACAGACTCTCATAATAAAAGAATGATACTCCTAAACCGTTTTGTCGAGATGCTCTAACTTGAGATTGAATTTGGTTGATTGAAACAGGTTTGTTTCTTAATCCTGCCATAATTCCAACTGCTGTAGGAATCTTCTGTTGGGTTTCTTTAATCTCTGAACGATTGATTTTCTTAACAAAAGACTGCAAATCGTTACGGTAAACCTGGACTATTAGCTCATCGACGATACCTTCTCTTACCCATTTGAGCCAGTCTTGTAACTGTATTTTATAAGCGAAGTCGTAGTAATTGGGAGAAACAGAGAAAATCGCGTTGGGTTTTTTAGCCTTGACTGCTTGATTCAGCTTCACCATGAACTGGGAAATTTTATCTGCTCTCCAGCGTACCCAACGTCCATCTTGAGAATTTCTAGGAGGATTGCGACCCGTTTCTTTTCGGTATAAAGCCGCAGTATATTTATCGTAACCAAAATCGCGGGGTAAACTCATGTGGTCATCGAATTGAATCCCATCACCATCGTACTGAGTTACTACTTCTGTCACTAACTCAGTAATAAATTTTTGTACCTGGGGATGGAATGGATTTAACCAAGCGTTTTCACCAGCAGCACCAATTGAAGTTTGGCTTCCATTCTGTTTTTTGGTCAACCAATCAGGGTGCTTTAAGGCTAATTCAGAACTTTGAGGAACCATGAAACCAAACTCAAACCAAGGTATTACCAATAAGTTTTGACTATGCGCTTGCTTTATCAAGTCTGCCAAAACATCTTGTCCTTCTTCACCTTTAAAAAAGAAAGGAATACCCGCTCTCTTTGCAGCTTGAGAGGGATACTTGGTATAGCCAGAATTCCACACTACAGGATAAATAGTATTAAAGTTTAAGCCTCGCAATAAGCCCATAGCATCATTAACTTTCTCCCGCGACCTAAGAATACTAAAATCATTACTAGTCATCCAAACCCCACGAATTTCTTGACGGGGTTGCTGTGCTATCGCTGGTGTAAAACTATTTACAACTAAAGAGCAAATAAGAGATAACAGAAAGAATAATGGTAAAAATTTTTTTAACAATGCATTTCTAATATGCAATGTTGTTAATCGTGTTTTTGCATAAAACATTTTACTAGTCATACCACAAATATCGATATCTACTAACTTTCAGATTTGAATTGAATTAACTTAGGTCGCAGATTTGCTGCTTCTACCCGTTTAAAGTCAATTCCGTACCACACTACTTGTATTTTATACAGCAAGAGAATAAATAATCTCAGTGAGATTACCTTAAAGTTTAGATGAAGGCCAATATGATGGTTTTAAGTATATTAAAAAATATTTCTTAATATAAAGCACTAATTGCTTCAGTTAAATTCAGTTAAATTCAGTTAGCTACAAACAGTAATAAGTTTCAAAAGCCTAACTATGCAGTTATTTAATGCTTTATTTCAGTCTTGTTAAGCATTACGCTTTATGAGAAAACTTTTATAAACTAAACTTTATATTTACATTTCTTAACTTAAATGTTAAATTTATTAATATATAAATGATAAATTTTTCCGCATCGATAATTGAGATATGAGTAATAACGCACTAATAACTACCATCTTCAAGCCTAACGTCAGTCTTAATTTTTTCTCACAAACAGGTTGGGCTGTGTTGAGAGCCATAGTTGGTATCATGATGATTCACAACGGCTTAGACAAATTAGGTAACATCGAGAGCTTTGCAGAAGCTTACGTAGAGGTTATCGGCTTACCTTTTCCTATATTCTTTAGCTATGTTGCAGCTTTTACCGAGTTAATCGGTGCCCCCCTGTTGATACTTGGTTTATTTACCCGTCCAGCAGCTTTTGGTTTATTTGCAACAATGTGCGTTGCAATGTACCATCACGTCAAAGTTGCAGGGTTCAATATTTCATATTTGGAACTATCCGCAATTTACGCGGCTTGTTTCTTGTTCTTCACCATCAACGGTGCGGGATTATTTTCTAGCGATGCGTTGATTGCAAACTTGCTTGATAAGAGTGCATTATCAGCACAAGCTAAGCAAATCATGCGGTTGGAAAAAGCTTATGAAGCTAGCAGCAGCGAACAGAAAGCAAAAGCTGGCATCAAGTAATAGTGATTCTACATTAATAGTAGTTGCTTAGAATGATTCAAACCCGGTTTCTTAAAGAAGCCGGGTTTTTAATTTGTTTTGAATTAATAACAGTTGTGCATTAGTTTTTGGGAAAACTAAATTATGTAGTAGCGTTTCATTATATAAGTCCAATGGATTTTTCTCAATCTCTCAAAAATGCGCGAAAAAAGTTATCAGAAAAAGTATCCGCTGAAACTTTAGAATTGATAAATGGTGTAAAGAAATTAAGTCACTCAGAAGTTATTCCTAAAAGCTTAAAAGTTGGAGATATTGTTCCTAATTTTGCGCTACCGAATCAAAATGGACAATTAATTGAAATACAGCAAATCTTAAAAAGAGGTAGTGTTGTAATTTCTTTCTATCGCGGTACTTGGTGTCAGTTTTGTAGTTTGGAATTAAAAGCACTCCAACAAGCTTTACCAGCTATTAATATGCTCGGTGGAACTTTAATTGCTATTTCGCCTCAAACATTTGTAGATTCTTCTGATAGTTTAGAAGAGTTAAATTTTGAAACGTTAGTTGATAAAAGGAATCAAGTTGCTAGACAGTTTGGAATTGTATTGCAAATTCCCGAAAAGTCACGCATTCACTACGAAAATCTGGGAATTTATCTTCCCAGGTATAATGGAGACGAATCTTTTGAATTACCAATCCCAGCAACTTTTATAGTTAATCAAAATGGTAAAATTCACTATGCTTTTGTTGATTCCGATTTTACTGAAAGATTAGACCCAATAGAAATAGTGACAATTTTGAGACAAATTACTGTATAATCCTTTGATTAACTATTTTGAGGGTGAGTCTACTTTTAGATTATACAAGTACAATAATTTATCAAACTTCAATAGTTAAAGCACGAGTATAAAATATAAAGTATCTGGATAAATAGCTAGATATTAAATTTATGAAAGCTAACTTAATGAACAATAAAAACTTATTTGCTATTAAAATTGCGTCTACAGTTCTAATGACATGTGCTATCGGACTCGAAATATGGAATATTTATGCAGTAATAAATCAGTTGGAAATACCTAGCAATATAAAACCAATTTTTTGGATTGAACGTGTTGCTGTTGCAGCGCATTTAATTGAGGCAATCATAGCAGCTTTTAATGCAGGTTCTAAGGATAAAGTTTGGTATAAGTACAGTATCTATACTTTTTTTGTCGGTACAATTGGTTTAATGGAATTATTTGAGAAGGAAAATAAATAGGTAAAAATTTGGATTGCAAAGACGTTGCTGTGCAACGTCTCTACATTAATTAAATTCTGGAACGACGAGCAAATCGTGGAAATAAAGCTTTAAATCCAGCTTGTCGTAATTCAACACTTTCTTGAGAATAATTCCATAGACTTTCATAGTAGAAGAAAGTTACACCTAAACCCCGTTGTTGCGCTGCTCGTACCTGAGATTTAATTTGTCGCATTGAAACCGGACGATTTCGCAAACCTGTCATAATACCGATACCAGTGGGTATATATCGTTTGGTTTCGATAATTTCTGGAAGGTTAATTTTACTAATAAAGCTGTTCAAATCGTTGCGATAAACCTGCATCACCAATTCATCTACAATACTTAAGCGTACCCAGTTGAGCCAATCTTGCAACTGTAATTTATAAGCGTGATTGTAGTAATTAGGAGAGACAGAGAAAATTGTATAAGGTTTTCTGGCTTTTACTGCTTGATTGAGTTGTGTCATGAAAGCTGTAATTTTGTCAGCACGCCATTTTACCCATGCTTCATCTGCTGAATTTGCTGGTGGTGGATTTTCGGTTTCTTGAGTATACATGGCAACAGTGTACTTATCGTAACCAAAGTCGCGAGGTAAACTCATGTGGTCATCAAACTGAATACCATCAACGTCATATCTGCTAACTACCTCTAAAACCAGGTTTTGAATAAACTGCTGTACCTGGGGATGAAAAGGATTTAACCATGCAACTTCACCAGCAGCACTATTGGAAGTTCGGCTTCCGTCGCGTTTTTGCGTCAACCATTCAGGATGATTTAAAGCTAATTCCGAAGTTTCGGGAGTCATAAAACCGAACTCAAACCAGGGAAGTACCAATAAACCTTGACGATGCGATTGACTAATCAAATCCGCTAGAACATCCTGTCCATCAGTACCTTTAAAGAAAAAGGGAATACCAGCGCGTTTCGCTGTAATGCTTGGAAACTTAGTATAGCCAGAGTTCCATACGACAGGATAAATAGTGTTGAAATTTAAGCGACGCAGTTGGGTTACAGCATCTTTCAACCCCGAACGAGTTTTCATTACGTTGAAATCGTTTGTACTCACCCATACCCCGCGAATTTTCTGACGGGGTAGCTGTCTTGGCTGAAGTATTTCCGGTTGAATTATAGTCGCTGACGAAGGAAGTTGAGGAAATTGAGCAAACGATTGCAAATTATCGAGCAACAATACCGTAGAAAATGATATTGCAAATACAATTGGAAAACTGCGCTTGAGTAGCTGTTTTAATGAGAATTTCCGTCCACTTAGCTTTCCGAATAAATAAGCTAGCTTTGCGCGAACTTGTAAACCTTGATTGTGAAACTGATTCATTAGTCTACAGGTATGTCTGCTTAATCTATAAGAGTTTTACTTAATACGCGTTAATTTGCTGCATTAGATGAAGCAAAATTATCGCGACAGGATGATTGACGTATTTAGCATTTTATAGTGCCGTGCCTAGTATACGTTTTTATGTATCAAGATTGACAACTATTTTTTATTTAATTGGTTAATTCATTTATTCGGCTTTGTCTAATTCAAAAAGATAGTTATACAACTATCAAAAGACATAGCTTTATGATTTTTTAAGATTAAGATAAATGCTGTAGCTGGAACATTAAGTAGGTAGACGTAATTAAATATAAGATACTCCCGTTCCGCTCTAAGATTTCCTATCGCAATTTCTCGCTCCGACCAATAGGTAATCTTTCACCGGGAAGGGAGTAAGACCTCACTCTGTCTCCGGCTTCCCTCTCCTTAATAAAGAGAAGGATTGAGGGTGAGGTTTTATATTTAATTTGACCTACTTACTTATTTATAAAAATGAATTACATAGAAGCAGTAAGCGACAATCGTAAATGGATATCGGGAATTTTTTTGAACGAGAAAGATGCTGAGAATTATTTTCAGTTGATACCTGAAGATATTAGAGATGGTCAGAGAATGAAGTCGGTTGACTTAAAAGAGTATCCCGTATATTTGGTAGAAGCAGAAGAATATTATTTTGTGGATTTGAACGGAGTTCGTGAAGCGATAAATAAAATTCAAGTAATACAGAATTGTGAATATATTTACATCAATATTTATGAGATAAAAAAAGATTTTATTCCAGAGAATCCAGGGAAAGATTATATGGGAATGTTAAAACACGTTCATATTGATAATCAATATTTAGAAAGGTATCGGAAATTTGGGGAAGAGTATAGTCCGTTTGATTTACCCTGGGATGAGGGTTAATAGGAAGTAAGCAGTATCAAAAACCAGATTTATTAACGCTTGTTGAAAATAGTACAGGAGATTAAGTTATGATGTATATACATAGTATCTACGTTAATAAAACTAGTCTTAATGTTTTCAATAATTGCTAAATGGGGAAATAGTCTGGCAATTCGTATTCCTCAAAACATTGCGAAAGAAATTGATTTAGCTGAAGGTTCGGAAGTCAAGCTTGATATTGTTGATGGAAATTTAGTATTAAAGCCAAAGAAACGCAGCAAATATACTTTAAACCAACTTGTTGAAGAAATTACTCCGGATAATCTTCACGATGAAATGTTCAGTTTGTAGAAGCTATTTCAGAAAATGTGATTGAAGAAGTGCAAGCGAGAATTGAACCTTTGTTGTTTTAATCAATAAAAAATATCACTTTGAATAATGGATTTAGAAGAATTACTTAGACGATACCGTAGAGGGGAAAGAAATTTTATTGCTATAAATTTACCCGATTTATTAGATGTAAATTTAGAAGGGATTAATCTGACTCGTTGTAGTATAGGCAATTGTACTAATGTCAATCTAAGAGGTGCCAATTTATCTCAAGCTAATTTACATTATTCTCAAATGAATAAAGTGAATCTAGATAACGCTAAACTGATTCAAGCTGATATTTACCAATGTAACTGGAATGAGGTTAGTCTTGTCAGTGCAAAATTAATACAAAGCGATTTAAGTTTTTCGGTTTTTGAAAAATGTAATTTTGAACGAGCAGATTTGAGTCAGTCAAATATGAAGGAAGGAGGATTTATAGAAAGTAACTGTAAGCAAATTGACGTTAATATGAGTTGGTTTTCTATGTGTGGTTTTCAAAGTGTTGATTTTGAAGCTGCTAATTGTGACCAAATGCATTTTGGTGAAAATGAGGTTGTTAGCTGTAACTTTAAAAATGCCCAAGGAATAGATTTATCTGGTAATACTTTGTTAGAGGTTACATTACCAAATGGTGAAGTTGTTGATAAACAGATATGGGAATCGCTTGATTGAAAATTAATAAAAAAATTAAAGCGTTAGAAACCCGGTTTTTTAAAAAAACCGGGTTTCTGAATTTTCAATCATAATTTACACACTTACTAACCGTCACTCTTTTAATAAATAATAAGGTTAGAACATCTACTATAATTCAAAGCTAATTTAAAGATGAATAACCAAAAACTCTCTCTCCCCACGATGGGTTGCGGAACTTGGGCATGGGGTAATCAGGTGCTTTGGGGATACAATCAAGGCATGGATGATGATTTACAGGAGGTGTTTAACCTTTGTGTAAGCAATGGTGTGACTTTATTTGATACTGGCGATTCCTACGGTACGGGAAAGCTCAAGGGACAGAGCGAGAAGCTTCTGGGACGTTTTAATCAAGAATATGATGGTGTAAATAAAGACGATATCTGCATTGCTACTAAGTTGGCTGCTTATCCCTGGAGGTTGACTAGAGGTGCGATGGTTGCTGCTGGTAAAGCTTCTGCGGAACGTTTGGGTCGAAATATCGATTTGGTACAGATGCATTGGTCTACTGCGAATTATTTTCCTTGGCAAGAATGGAGTTTGTTGGATGGGTTAGGAGATTTGTACGAGCAAGGTTTGGTCAAGGGTGTGGGTTTATCGAATTATGGTTCTAAGAGATTGAGGAAGGTACACAAGAGGTTTGCAGAAAGAGGAATACCGATTAAGACTTTGCAGGTACAGTATTCTTTATTATCGACTTATCCGGTGACGGAGTTGGGAGTTAAGCAAGTTTGTGACGAGTTGGGAATTAAATTAATTGCTTATAGTCCTTTGTGTTTGGGGATTTTGACGGGGAAATATACAGATAAAAGTAAATATCCTAAAGGTATTAGAAATTTTCTATTTAAACAATTAATTCCTGGTGTAAAATCGTTACTGGATTGTTTGCGAGAAGTTGCAGAATCTAGGAATAAAACCATGTCTCAGGTGGCTATTAATTGGTGTATTTGTAAAGGTACGATTCCCATTCCTGGAGCTAAGAATGCGGAGCATGCAAAGCAGAATATTGGTGCTTTGGGTTGGAATTTGGATGCTGGGGAGATTATGGAATTGGATAAAGCAGCAGCTAGTACTGATAAGAAGATGGTACAGAATATTTTTCAAACGAAGTAATATGATGAATTTTTGACTCCCCTCTCATTAATAAGGAGAGGGGAAGGGGGTGAGGTCTCCTAGTTCATTATGACTAATTCAGAATATCTATAAATAAGTTAGAATCAATCAAATTTATGACTTACTAAGGATAAGAATATGGGAATCTTTGATGGATTGATGGGTAATGCATCCGAGGTTAATATTGAGAAGTTGGAGCAGGAACTTACTCCTTTGATGATTGAGGGAGAAAGCATGCATAAAGCTTTTAAATTAATTAGAGATTTGATTGTTTTTACGAATAAAAGAATGATTTTGATTGATAAACAAGGAATGACGGGTAAGAAGACTGAATTTTTATCGATTCCTTATAAGTCGATTAAATATTTTAGTAAGGAAAGTGCTGGTAATTTTGATTTGGATGCTGAAATTAAGGTTTGGATTTCTGGGGAAGATTCACCAAGGGAATTTGAATTTAAGAGGGATGATTCTGTGGATGAGGTTTATCGAATTTTGAGTTATTATACTTTGTAATGATTAGTTTATTGACAATATAGAATGGTGCGTTACGGCATTATTTAAATAGTAACTTCTAATAAAATTTATTTGTACCGTAACACACCCTACGATTTAATAATGAACATTAAAGAGCCAGAATTGGTATTTATTGATAATTTTATAGAAAATAGTGATGAACTATTTGTTTCACTTCGAGATAGTATTGTTTGGGATGAAAGAATAAAAGCGCGTAAGACAGCAAGTTTTGGTGTTGCTTATGATTATTCTAATATTACTTATCCTCAAGTTGAAATGCATTCTAGTTTGAGAACTATTTGCAATCAAATAGAATCTGATATCGGTTTTTTACCGAATAATTGTCTTTTGAATTATTATCCCGATGGTAATTCTACGATGGGTTATCATTCGGATTCAGCTAAGGAATTAAAAGTAGGGACTGGTGTGGTTATTATTTCGCTTGGTTCTGAAAGATGTATTTCGTTTCGTAGTAAGGTTGATAGGGAAATTAAGTTTAAATATCAGCTTTATTGTGGTGGACTTTTGTATATGGATAAAGCTGTTCAAGATAGTTGGATGCATGCTATTCCTAAACAAGATGGTGCTGGTGAAAGAATTAGTTTGAGTTTTAGAAATATTGTTTGAAATTATAGGGATTAGGAAATGAGGATTTACGCAGTTAGCTACAGAAATGATAGCGTTAGACCAGTGGATTGATTCCCCACAATCTGAAATATTAGGTGCTGTAACCACAGGTAATATTTGGCAATTTGGGGTATTATATCGTCAGCAAAAACATATTCAGGAAGGAATTAATCTTTACCGGGTTACTGAAGAATTGGAAACGATTATTAGAATTTTATTAAAAGCATTGGAATAGGGAAAGTTAGGAGTTAGGAGTTAGGAGTTAGGAGTTGAGAGTTATAAATTTAAATTTCATAACCTTTGACCTTTAACCTTTAACCTATTCCCCATTCATTAATTTATTCACAACTTCCCACACTTTAAATAATTTACCTTGCTGTAGTGCAGCTACTCCTGATAATGCTTGAATTTCTGTGACATCTGGTATTTTCGCTAAAGCTGGTTCTAAAGATTTTTCTGCTGCTGCTCCTTGGAAGTCGTAAAGCTGTACGAATGCAAGATAAGCCCAAGCATACGGGTTATTTTTGTCTAGTTGAGTTACTGTTTTCAAAGCTGCGATCGCACTGTCTGCTTTTTGCTGCAATATATAGGTCAAAGCTATGCTGTAAGCGTATTCTAGATTTTCTTCTTTCTGAAATCGGTGCTTTAAAGCTTTACGTGTTTGTACTAAATAATCTTGGTTTGCATCGTATTGATTAATGCGTCCAATTTCATCGAAGACTTTATCTAATGCTTTGATTCCTTGGGGTAAAGTTGCTGCTAGGGTGCGGAATTGTGTAGATAAATCTAATTCTGGGGCTGGGGTAGGTGTTGCTTGAGAATCAATTTGTAAACTTGCTTGGGGAATTTCGATTGGATAAGTTTCCCCTGTAAATTGATTGAGATAAGTTGCTTCTAAACTGTAATTACCATTCTCAATATTACTTGATGGAAGCATAGCCATTCTTTCGGTAATTTGGAATCTACCTACTGGTTTAATACCACTGAGATACAGTTTTCCTAAAGCAATTCCATGGTCATGTATGAATTTTGAATCATCGGAATTCTTCCAAGTCAACAACAATAAACCATTTTTTAATTCTTCCCAATTTCCTTCCCAAGTATAAGTTACCGGAATCGGAATTCCCGGTGGTGCTATTTCCGGAATATCAACTTTCTTTAAAATAATATTATTTCTATTTCCCCTTTTCTCCTTGTCCCCCTGTCTCCTTGTCTCATCCTGTTCCTCTACTTTCTTAACTACAATTGGTGGATTTTTTTGATGATAAAGTTTGAGGAGACTGTCATCGGGTAAATTCCAGGATTTATTTAATTCAAAATCACCGTCTTGTTGTTCTACAATTTTGGTAATTTTAGCTTGTGCTTCTGGTACGGAACCTTGATTATCGGTTTTGGTTAGAAACCAAGAAATAGAGCGTGCATCTTTCTCTACAAAGCTGTTTCTAGTTCCGACCTGTCTTCCGTATACGTGGAAATTTTTCAACGCTCCATAATAATTCAAATTATGCTGGTTGATTTGTGGAGTTGAAGGTAGTACTCCCAAAGTCGAATGCAAATACGGTTCGGTTTTGATAATTTGTTGTATGACTTCGGGATGAGGAAATTTCTGTCCGAGGTAAGGATGATGTTGGACTTTATCACTGAGAATTTGAGTTATCCAATTTCCGGGGATTCCACCGATAGGAAATAAATTGAATAACATTAAAACGATTGCTAAACCAAAAGTTCCCCAGCGAATCCGCTTTCCTAATCTTCCCTGAAAACGGGTTAAACCATAAGCTAAAAATACTGCTAAAACTGGTAAATACGGTAATACATAACGATAATCTTTATTAGGATTTAAGCAGGATAAAAAGTAGCCACCAATCAGAAAAGCTGCTAACCATTTTAAAGCAATTGATAATTCTAATCCCTGTTCTGGTTGTCCGTTTCTTCTTTTTCGTTTTGCTTTTCCCCAGTAGAGCAATAATGCAAAAATAGGAACTAATAATAAAGGTAAAGAAACTTGTGATGGTAATTGATGCCAATAAAAAGTCCATGCATCTAAACTATTAAGAGGTGCTTCTCCTTCAGCAATCGCAGAATCTACCGTTGCTCTTTTTCCAGAAGTTAAAATCAGCAGCCAATTAGTACGATACCACCAACCAAAGATTAATGTAGATAAACCAAAAGCACCAATTAATTGTAAAATTCTTCCCCACAAACCTTTTCTTATTGATGTAATGACCACCAAAATGATTGGGGTTATCAGGAAAAATAATGCTGTCTGTTTGACCATCAAGGCTAATCCGAAGGATAAACCGAAGAATGTTGCGTAGAGAAGAGGAGGGGGAGAAAGAGGGGGGGAGGGGGAGAGGGGGAGAGAGGGGGAAGTATTTGAAGAATTATTTTTTTGTTTTCCAGAAATTGTGTTTTTATATCCGGTGAAAAACCATAGTGTTAGACAGAAGAAGCTTAAGGTTACTACTGCTGCTAGGGGATAATCTAAGAGAAATTCCAGACGATATCGATATAAACCTGGCATTACTTGACACAACGCTGCTGCCCATAATCCAACGGTTTCGCTGAAGAGAACTTTGCCCAAACCATATACAGATAAGATTAAAACAGCGCTGAATCCCAGCATTACCAAAGTTGCTTGGTCGTATCCCTTACCGTACCAATCTTGAATAAAAGCCGTGATGATGTAAGTAAATGGCGGTATTTTTGATGATAGCAGCCATAAATTTTGCCACCATTCACCATTTAATAAATCGGGATTTTGTAAAGCTTGTAAATAATTTAAACTACCAGTTAAATAATCCGCTTGGTCCCATGATGGAATTGACTTATCCCAAAAAAACCAAACGCGATCGCAAATTGCACCGAGCAGCCAAATTGTTGCGAGAATCAGCAGTTTCATAGAAAGTGGGGATTAGGCATTGGGGATGGGTCATTGGGCATGGGAAAATATAGAATATTGAATTTTAAGTTAAAAGCTATAAAAAAGCATCTATATTTATAGTTAATTCAAAAAACAAGCAAGTGGTTAGTTTATCCGCAAAATTAATTGGCTTGCTCCTTTTTATTTCTTATACGAGGAAGCGGTTATAATTCCTATTTCCAATGCCCAATGCCCCATCCCCTATACCCATTCAAAACCTTTAACCTTTAACCTTTAACCTTTTTACCATTTTTACATGAGGAATTCCCGCTTCGAGAAAAATTTCTCCAACTTGTTCAAAGCCTAATTTCTCGTGCAATCCTTTAATATATTCTTGAGCGTTAATAGAAACTTCGGCTATATTTTCACTTTTAATAACTTCCAAAGCTTTTTGCATTAACCTTTTACCGATACCGTTCCCCCTTGCATAAGATAAAACCGCTAACCTTTCAATTTTCGCGGTATGTTTATCTAAATATCGAATTCTCGCAGTACCCACCACAGCATTATCTAGATAAGCAATCAACTGGGGACAATTTTTATCCCTCCCATCAATATCTAAACTTGCATCTACTTTCTGTTCATCTTGAAATACTCTTCTTCTAATGATTTCAATTACCGGATACTGTTCCCATTCAACAACTTTTACCGTGATTTCAGCCATGCCATAATTTTAAATATCATTTATTCCTTATATTATGTTCGGTAGTGGTACTATCTAACATTTATCTAATATTAAAATTTGAAATCCTTACATTTATAGCGACTTGATAAACCTCACCCCCTTCCCCTCTCCTTGTTAAGGAGAGGGGGAGATGGGGAGATGGGGAGATGGGGAGAGGGGGAGACGAGGAGATAGGGAGAGAATGAACGTTGCATGAAGTAGTTAATTATTAACTTCTAACTATTTTCAATTCCTAACTCCTAACTCTTTACTCCGCTCCTTCAATTGGAGCAAAACCTTGACGCTGAATGTTTTCGGTGATGGTACGTGGTTCTAAGAATTGTAGGAGATAATCGGGACCTCCTGCTTTTGAACCGACCCCGGAAAGTTTGAATCCACCGAAGGGTTGACGGGAAACGATAGCGCCGGTGATGGTACGATTAATGTACAAATTCCCGACTTCAAATTCTTCTTGGGCTTGTTCGATATGGGAAGGAGTCCGAGAATAAAGTCCTCCGGTTAAAGCGTAGTTGGTTCCGTTAGCAACTTTTAAAGCTTCTTGGAAATCTTTTACCTTAATTACTGCTACTACCGGGCCAAAAATTTCTTGTTGAGCAATTATTCCATCTGCTGGAACGTTACCGAAGATTACCGGACCGACAAAATAACCGGTTTCTGGTGCGGACATTTCCAAAGCAATTTCGGCTTCTGCTTTACCTTTTTCGATGTATTCGCGGATTCTAGATTGGGATTTATCGTCAATTACCGGTCCCACTTGAGTTCCTGGTAATTCAGCTTCTCCGACATTCAAAGATTTTGTTGCTTCTACAAATCTGTTAATAAAAGTATCGTAAACGCTTTCGACAACTATTACCCGCGAACAAGCAGAACATTTTTGTCCGCTGTAACCGAATGCTGACTGTACCGCACCGACAACGGCTTGGTCTAAATCTGCACTTTCATCAATGATTATGCCGTTTTTACCACCCATCTCAGCAATCACTCGTTTCATATGCTTTTGACCGGGTTTTAAGACCGCTGCATCTGCGTAAATTTTACAGCCGACTTCTTGAGAACCAGTAAAAGCAATCACGTGAGTATCGATGTGATTTACTAAATAAGAACCGACAACCGAACCCTTACCGGGGACATATTGAAACACACCGTCGGGAATTCCAGCATCTAGCAAAACTTCCGCAATTTTCGCAGCAATTACCGCAGAAGTTTCCGCTGGTTTGAGTAAAGTACAGTTACCAGTTACCAAAGCTGCGACAGTCATACCGGTAGCAATTGCAAAAGGGAAATTCCAAGGAGAAATCACCACTGTAATTCCTCGTGGTTGATAAATATAGCGGTTATTTTCCCCAGCTACATCGTAGTTATAACCTTTATCTAACCGCTCCATTTCCGCAGCATAATAGCGACAAAAATCTATCGCTTCGCTGACCTCAGCATCAGCTTCCCGGACTGGTTTACCAACTTCCAAAACAATCCAAGCAGATAATTCAGCTCGACGCTGTTCCATCAAGTCCCCAGCTTTACGGATGATATCGGCCCGTTCCTTTGCAGATGTTTTTCGCCATTGCTTAAAAGCTGCTTTTGCTGACTGCATAGCTGTTTCAGCTTGTTCAACATTAATTAAACCAACCTTACCTACAACCTGAGAATAATTAGAAGGATTAACTGAATCAACCTTGACCTCAGTTTCTACTGATTCCCCATTAATCAAAGGTAAATAAGTTTGACCAAGCTGATTTTTAACAGTTTCAAAAGCAGCTTGAGATTCCTTTCTTAAACTTTCCTCAGCATAATCACTATCAGCAGCAGGATTGAAAGAAGTAACAGCAGAAGCAGAAACAATTTCTACCCCCTCTTCCCCCTCTTCCCTTTCTACCCCCTCTTTAATTACCGGTGGTGAAATTAATTCCTCAATGGGACGATTTTCCATATCCTGTCGAATAAAGGAAGAATTAGCGGTATTCTCCAGTAAACGACGAATTAAATAAGCCATTCCCGGCAATAATTCACCGTAAGGACAATAAACCCGGACTCGATAACCTTGGTCTACCAAAGCTTTAGCAATTTTATCCCCCATTCCATACAGCACCTGCATTTCAAAATTGCGCTGGGGAATATTCAAACTTTGAGCAATTGCTATAGCTCGTGCTTGTGACCTAACGTTATGACTTCCGATAGCAGCATATATATATTGATGATTTTCTAGCAATAATTGAGTTATCTTTTCAAAATTAATATCTGTAGCAGCTTTATCGTTATAAACTGGCTGTTTCCAGTGCTTTTGTTCGGCTGAAATGGTTTCCTGGTCCCAATAAGCACCTTTTACTAACCGAATTGTAATCGGATTTCCGCGCTGTTTCGCCCATTCAATCAAGCTTTTTGCATCTTCCTCACTTTCTCGTAAATAAGCTTGAATCGTCATTCCAATATCTGTACGCTGTTTAAACTCGTCTTCCATCAACAGCTTTTTCAAGATATTGAAGGTCAGATCCTTATAAATATATTGCTCCATGTCGAAGTGGATAGCGACACCCAACTCCTTAGCACGACGAAGCAAAGTCCGGATATGAGCAACTACCTTTTCTTCACTACCCTTATCATCCAACGGGTCAAACTGCGAATAAAAAGCTGTCAGCTTCACCGAAACCTGAACCTTCGGTAATTCTTCCCCGTCAGCTTCATCAATTAACGCAACATTTTTCCATTTCTGAGAAGCAGAAGCTAACTCCGACATCAAATCGGTATATCGCTGTAAATAAGACTCCGCTTCAACTTCGGTAATCACAGCTTCACCCAATAAATCCACGGTGAAAGCCATTTTTTCCTTACGTAATCTCTCGATACTTTTTAAAGCTTGCTTAATATTTTCACCAGCGATATACCGATGAGCTAAAGTTTCCACACTCTTGGAAACCGTCGTAGCAGCAACTTTTCCCGGTACGGAATCGGGACTTGCAAAATTTAACATCCCCTTCAAAGCTGAAGGTAATTCTACCGAATCATCACCAAGATATTCCTGTAAATGCGCTGCAATTTCCGGGTTACTTCTTAAAGCTGGAAGAGCATCGATAAACCGAAACAACTGCACCCGTAAACCGGGATTGCTCATGGCCCACGCTAATAACTTATCATCGGGACGCATTTGGTCGCGCAAAGCTGAAAATAAAGAACGATTTTCTTGATTTGCACTTAATAGTTTTTTCGCGATTTCCTGAGTTTTCGCTTCGTAGATGTTCTTTTCAACTTGTAATACCACTGATAGCACGCTCCATGTAGAATGTCAGGCTTTCATTACATAGCCCCTATATTCTATTTTGGCTTTTTAATTTTGCTACCACCATATTTTGAGAGGAAAACTTAAAGATTCGAGGTCAAGCAATAAAAAAGCACTAATTAATCAGTATATCTTTAATATTATTCACGAAGAGGGCAATATTAATCAATCAAAATCCTTTGACTTCAACAATCATTAATAATCAACAAAATTTGATATAAAATACGCAAGAATAAATGCAAAAAAACAATATCTGTTGCCAATAATTTCCGATTGGATAAGCATAAATCCAATATATAAGGCTTTATTATATAGAATCATTCTAAAATTTTATGTTGAGAAAGGAAGTGCAGTTTGCTTTCCTTAACGAAGTGGCTTCAACTAATATAGCAAAGCTGCATAAAGGATTTTAGTCATCTATCATGAGTAATGTTATTCTCGTCGAACGCTACCGAATAATAGAATTGCTTAGCGGTCATTTAGGAAGTAGAAGTTACTTGAGTGAAGATACTAGTCAATCTGCAAAAAATAGATATGTAATAAAGCAGTTTCTTCCACCTAGCAAAGATCCTACATTATTAAAAGTGTCTCATAGCGTGTTAGAGACTGAAGTGAAACCTTTAAATAATCTATCACAGCAAAACAATAGAGTTGAGAATTTAATCACTTTTTTTGAAAAAAATACTAATTTTTACTTAGTCAGAAAATATATTATAGGTAAATCTTTAAAGGAAGAAATAGTTTCAGGTAAGAATTTAACTTCGGAACAAGTGCAAAATATATTAAAAGAAATATTAGAAATATTAGTATTTATACATCAACAAGGTGTAATACATCGCAATCTAAAACCAGCAAATATTATTCGCCGAGAATCGGACAACAAGCTAGTTTTAATAGATTTTGGTGCCCCTCAAGAAGCAGTATCTAACATTATTGCTGCTTCAGAATATATGCCTATAGAGCAAGTTCACAGAAATCCTCAATTTAACAGCGATATTTATACTTTGGGTATTATTGCCATTGAAGCTTTAACAGGCTTAAGAGCAAAGGAAATTACCAATAATAAAAATAAAAAAAATACCGATGCAGAAAGAATAATTTGGCATCCCCGCAGCTATAAAGTCAATCCAAAGCTGGCTAAAATTATAAACAAAATGGTGGATTTGAATTATCGAAACCGCTATCAGTCAGCAAAAGAAGTATTACAAGATTTAGCAAAAATCAATCAACCGCAAGCAAATAAGATATATCAACAAGTAAAGCATCAGATATCGGAAAGACCTAAATTAGTTGCTGGATTAGGAAGTCTTATTTTAGCTGCTACAACAAGTTGGTATTTTTTTGCATCAAAAGATATGAATCATGCCAAACAGCTATACGAACAGGGATTAACAAACTACAAAAACTCAGAATATAAACAAGCAATCAAGCTTTTTTCTCAAGCTATTAGAATAAACCCCGAATATTCATCAGCATATAATTTGCGGGGAGATGCTTATTATAATTTAGGAAACTACGAAAAATCTCAACAAGACTCCAGCGCTGCAATTCGTAATAATCCTAAAGATGCAAATGCTTATTACGATAGAGGATTTAGTCTTTATTTCGCGGGAGAGTTTAACGGTGCCATCATAGATTATAACCAAGCAATAAAACTCAATCCTGACTTTGCAAATGCTTATTATGGTAGAGGATTAGCCCGTTACGAAATCAAAGAAAACGAGAAAGCAATTCAAGATTTAAATCAGGCAATTGCAATCAATCCAAAATTTACTTCAGCTTACTTCCAGCGAGGAATTATTCGCCGCGAGATGGGAGAGAAACTTGAAGGAATCAAAGATTTTGATGAAGCAATTAAAATCAATAAAAAATATACAGAAGCCTATTATGAACGCGGAAAAACTCGCTACTCACTCAACGAAAAACCAGCAGCAAAAAAAGATTTTAGTAAAGTAATCGAATTAGATTCTACATACATTGACGCTTACATTGCTCGTGCAGATATTCACACCGATTTAGGATATCCCAAACAAGCTTATGAAGATTACGAAAAAGCGATTGAAATGAATCCTGAAGACCCCAAAGCATATATCCATAGGGGTAAATATCGCTTCCAAATGAAAGATATAGAAGGAGCAATCGAAAATTATGATAAAGCAATTGAATTAGATTCAACTCAAGCAACAGCCTATAACAATCGCGGTAACGCTTATTTAGAATTAGGAAAATGGAACAAAGCATTAACAGATTATTCCCAAGCAATTGAATTTAATTCCGAATATGCAATAGCTTATTATAATCGTGGTTTATTGCGTACCGATTTAGGAAGAGTACCGGGAGCAATCGAAGACTTTCAAGCAGCAGCAGATATATTTCTAAAAAAAGGTGAAGAGAAGAATTATCAAGATGCGATGGAAAGGATTAAAGAACTTACTCCGTAATTTGGTAATTGGCTCGTAGTTGCGCTTTAGCGCCAAAAATCTTATGTAAGATGTGGTGATTGGGGATTGGGAATGTTCTTTTTTGAGTGATTTTGGAAACTGTAGAGTTGTCGTTGCAATTGAAAAAATAGTTTGTCAAAACCTGATTTTGAAGAGTTAATAGTTCATCAATTAGCTGAGAAGTTAGCTAATAAAATTTGGAATATTGTTCGAGTACGGAATAATTTTGAAAAAGATACGCTTGGCTTACTTAAATTCAGTAGGTAATAGAAAATAATTCAATCTCCCATCCCCAATCCCCACATGTTACTCAAGATTTTTGGCGCTAAAGCGCAACTACGAACCAATCCCCCACTTTTGCCTGATAATATAAATAACGCTTCAAATATCTTTATATACAATGGCAAGAGACTTACGGGGATTTATCAAAATTTTGGAGGAAAGGGGACAATTAAAGCGGATTACCGCTAAGGTTGACCCTGAATTGGAAATTGCTGAAATTTCTAATCGGATGCTGCAAAAAGGTGGCCCCGGTTTGATTTTTGAAAATGTCAAAGGTGCTGATTTTCCTGTAGCGGTGAACTTGATGGGAACCGTGGAAAGGATATGTTGGGCTATGAACATGGAACATCCCCAGGAGTTGGAAACTTTGGGGAAGAAGTTAGCAATGTTACAGCAACCAAAGCCACCAAAGAAGATTTCTCAAGCAGTTGATTTTGGTAAGGTTTTGTTTGATGTTGTCAAAGCTAAACCGGGAAGAGATTTTTTTCCTGCTTGTCAGCAAGTTGTAGTGGAAGGGGACAATCTAGATTTAAATAGATTACCTTTGATTCGTCCTTATCCCGGTGACGCAGGTAAAATTATTACGTTGGGGTTAGTAATTACTAAAGATTGCGAAACCGGAACACCGAATGTCGGGGTGTATCGCTTGCAACTGCAATCTAACAATACCATGACCGTACACTGGCTTTCGGTGCGTGGTGGAGCCAGACATTTACGTAAAGCTGCCGAAAATGGGAAGAAACTAGAAGTAGCCATTGCTTTAGGTGTTGACCCCTTGATTATCATGGCAGCAGCTACCCCGATTCCCGTTGATTTATCCGAATGGTTATTTGCGGGTTTATACGGTGGTTCGGGAGTAAGTTTAGCTAAATGTAAAACCGTTGATTTAGAAGTACCCGCAGATTCCGAATTTGTTTTAGAAGGAACGATTACCCCTGGAGAAGTATTACCAGATGGGCCATTTGGCGACCATATGGGCTACTACGGTGGTGTTGAAGATTCACCCTTGGTGCGCTTTCAATGCATGACACATCGTAAAGACCCGGTGTATTTGACCACCTTTAGCGGTCGTCCTCCCAAAGAAGAAGCCATGATGGCTATTGCTTTAAATCGGATTTATACCCCAATTTTGCGACAGCAGGTTTCCGAAATCGTCGATTTCTTCCTACCAATGGAAGCCTTGAGTTATAAAGCCGCGATAATATCTATTGATAAAGCATATCCCGGACAAGCACGAAGAGCAGCTTTAGCATTTTGGAGCGCTTTACCGCAGTTTACCTACACAAAATTCGTCATAGTCGTAGATAAAGATATAAACATCCGCGACCCCCGTCAAGTTGTATGGGCCATCAGTTCCAAAGTAGACCCCACCAGAGACGTGTTTATATTACCAAATACACCATTTGACACCTTAGACTTTGCCAGCGAAAAATTAGGTTTGGGTGGAAGAATGGGAATTGATGCTACTACAAAAATTCCTCCAGAAACCGAACACGAATGGGGAGACCCGTTAGAATCCGATGATGAAGTAGCCGCAATGGTAGAAAGAAGATGGGCTGAATACGGATTGGATGAATTGGAATTAGGAGAAGTTGACGTTAACTTATTTGGTTACGATATGAAATAGAACTAATTATTAATGTAGAGACGTAGCACTGCTACGTCTCAAACAATGTGGTATCCCTACTTAATATTTTGAATTAGCAGCAGAGAAGGGATTGAGATAAATACAAAGTAATTGAAACTACATTTTAATTCTATAAATAGAAAGCGCTGAGGTTATTTAATCCAGCGCTTTTGTGTTTTGCAAGTCCGTGTAAATACAAATACAAAGAATCTTTTTTGACATTGTTATGCCCAGAGTTCTGAGCATAATAATGACATTAAATAACGATAAATATCTAAGCATTCTCGAACAAATTCGCTGGAATGGTAAGCCAAAGTGTCCTTACTGCGGTTCAACTAACGCAACAGCTTACAAAAAAGAGAAAAGATATCATTGTAATTCATGCTACACGTCATTTAGTGTCACAGTTGGTACACTATTCCACAAAACTCATGTGAGTTTGGATAAATGGTTTTTAGCCATTCGTTTAGTAATGGATTCTTCAGGAGGTATCAGCGTGCGTCAATTGGCTAAGGAAATTGGAGTTAATAAGAATACAGCCGCTTCGATGGTGAGGAAGATTAAGGAAGAAGAGACGGGAGTTTTGGAGAGGTTTTTGGGGGTGAAATTTTAGGGATTAGTTTCATATAGGGAGAAAGCTTTTCTCCCTTTTTAATAATCTACAAATTGGTTAGTAAACCCTTAGCGCGATGACTTCAATCTGAAAACTTTATCAATGCTATTTTCAGAGTGAAAAATATATTGTAATATAACTGGAGAAACTTAAGTGAATACACAAGGCAAACGTTATACAACCAAGCGTAAAGCAGTATTAAAAGCTTATTTATTAATTATTTGTTGTTCGTTTATTCAGGTCGTAAGTTTAATTTTATCTGAACCCTTTGTAACTTTACTACAGAACTTTAATATTAATATTCCTGTCTTTATTTTACCGACAGTTATAATACTTTTACCTTTTTCTTCATGGTTTTATGTTAAAGACTTTATTGAAGAATCTATAGAATATGAATCAAAAGAAAAAATAGAAAAAATTCGAGAAGAATATCAACAAGACATAAATCAAATCAAGGAAGAATATAAAAGAAAAGCACCTGAAGCAATTAAAGAAAGACAAGAGTTAGAATTTTTAGCTATTTGGACAGATAAAGAGCATTTAAATCATATTGACTTTAATGAAATGTCTGAAAATTTGCGTAAAGAATTAATGAAAGATAGAAGAGAATTTAAAGAAGTTTATCTTGATAATTTTAGAAAAAGATATGAAGCTCGTCAAGATATTGTAACTAATCTAAATGATTTTTTATTAATGAGAATAGCACGAAAAGCAGGTGATTATTCTTTAAATAAAAAGCAAAATGGTCATATCACAAAGGAGGAAAATAAAATATATAAAAATATATATGCGATATTAAAAGCTTGGCTAATTTGCAGTATAAAATTTGATTGCGATATGCCAACACGGTCTTTACATCGAATTATCAAAAATAGCAAATACGAATTAGATGCTTTGAATTACACTAGAGACAATATATTGTTAGATGACAAAATAAAGGAAATATTCACAAATGACATGTCAAGAGAAATAATTAAAGATTATATCAATAGATTTGTTGAAAAAATAAATACACATGCTAATTCATCTGATACTACTAAAGAGGTTCAATATCATTAAAATCAATCTCTTCATTTAAAACTTCACTAAGGGTATTTTCATATTCAATCAGTTGCTCTAAACTTGGACAATTATATATTCTATTCTCATCATTTGTGATATATTCAAGCTTGTTATTTATGTCTTCTAATATCTCATCATATTGACATTGATTTTGTAATTCATTAAAGACATCATTTATAATTTTTTTTGCAGTAATTAAAAGTTCTTCAATAGTAAATTGAGCCATTGTCTACACAGTTGTGAAATATTTACGAGGTTAATCGTATTTCTGAACCAGCAGTAAGTCACTACCGCAAACTAGGACACCTCAAAAATAATCTTTCCCTCTCCTCAAACCAAAACCCAACAGCTATAAAAATCCACAATTCTACAAGTGCGATACGCTTTTCAAGCGTCTAGCCTCCGACTAATCGCATTCCTCCCCCAAATCCCCAAAACTCTGTCATAATCGGACATACATCTACCAACACATATAATGTCCGCTGACGAATACGATACTCCGTGGAAAGAAGCGATTGAAATCTACTTTCGCGAATGCATTGAATTTTTCTTTCCGATTGCAGCAGCAGAAATAGACTGGGAACGAGGATATACTTTCCTTGATAAAGAATTACAGCAAGTTGTTCGAGATGCTGAATTTGGAAAAAGATTTGTAGATAAACTGGTTCAAGTTTGGCTAAAGGATGGTACGGAACAATGGGTGTTAATTCATCTGGAGGTGCAAAGTAATGAAGAAAAGGACTTTGCAAAACGGATGTATATCTACCACTATCGATTGTTTGACCGTTACAATCAATCTATAGCCAGTTTTGCTATTTTAGCTGACGAACGTCCAACATGGCGACCAAATCAGTTTCGCGATGAGTTATGGGGTTGTGAAGTTACTTTCAAGTTTCCCATTGTCAAGCTTCTTGATTACTCCGAACAATGGAATCAATTAGAAGCAAGTTCAAATCCTTTTGCTACCGTAGTAATGGCGCATTTGAAAGCTAAAGAAACCCGTCAAGATAGCGAAATTCGCAAACGATGGAAGCTATATTTAACCAAACAACTTTACGAGAAAGGTTATCAAAGAGAAGATATCATCAATCTATTTCGATTTATAGATTGGGTGCTGAAATTACCGGAAGAATTAGAAACTAGTTTTCGGAATGAAGTAACTGAATATGAGGAGAACAAAAAAATGCCTTATGTAACTAGTGTTGAGAGAAGGGGAATTAAGCAAGGAATACTTAAAGGTATCGAAGCACTCTTAGAAGTGAAATTTGGTACTGAAGGTTTGGAGATTTTACCAGAAATTTCTCAAATACAAGATGTGGATGTATTAGAGTCAATTCTTACTGGAATTAAAACTAAGAATACTTTACAAGAAATACGAGAAATTTATCTTTAAATCTCTTATTGCTTCTAGATAAAACATCACCTGAATTAACCATTAATGTTTTTACCCTTCTCTATTTATGGGAAGGGTTTTTAATTTATTGAAGTATTTTTCAAAAGTTATCTAATAATATCTAATACATTTACAAATAATTCCTAAAAAATTAACCTCTGTACTTTTAAATTAAAACTTATCCTTTAAGACAGATAAATAAAATGCCTTTACTACCCCATTAGGGAGATAACTTTGGCTGATAAATCTCATAAATTGACTTAATAGAAGCAATCTTAGAAAAATTAATCTTAATGACACAAACTAAAGGGTTAGGGGAAGAAGCGCTAAATAAAGCCGCAGAAGTAGGAATGGCTAGTCAGTTGGATGAAGTTGAAGGCTTAGATGTTGATATCCAAACCAATGCTCTTCAAGCGGTTCAGGGTAAGGTAGAATCGGTTGATATCGATGGCGATGGTTTGGTAATGAATAAAGACCTTCGCATGGAAGAATTAGATATGCATATTGATAACGTAGCTATCAATCCTATGAGCGCTGCATTTGGGAAAATTGAGCTTACCAAACCGACTACAGGTAGCGTGCGAGTTGTTTTACTAGAAGAAGATATTAATCGCGCTTTTTATTCTGAATATGTCCAGCAACAGTTAATGAGTCAGAAAATTAATATTAATGGAAAAACTACAAGTATTGTCCCTAGGAAAGTAGATTTTCGTTTACCGGGGAAAGGCAAAGTAGAGTTAGATGCTACTTTAATATTGAAAGAAACAAACGAAACCAAAAAAGTTGCATTTTCCGCAGTACCTAATGTAAGTAGTGATGGTAAAACTGTAACTTTGGACAATATTGATTATGGGAACAACGAAGAAACTTCTCCTGAATTAACACAAGCATTAATAAATCAAACCAGCGGATTATTAAATCTAAGCAACTTTGATTTGGAAGGAATGGATGTAACGGTTAAAAGTTTGGAAGTAGAAGCTGGAAAATTAATAATGTTAGCTGAAGCTTACGTTGAAAAAATTCCAACAGAGTAATCAGTGAGCAGTTGTTCATCCGGAAGATGTGGATCGTCAGTTAGTAGTTAAAATTTACCAATCATATAATCGACACAAAATTTCTGTTATCGGTAATGGCAATCCAGAAGGGGAGCATCCCAATTTTGCAAATTTACCAAGATATTGATTGTCATTGCGAATGGAGCGAAGCGGAATGAAGCAATCGCAAAGTCTAGTTATTGCGATTACTATCTCCCTCCGGGAGACGCTTCGCTAACGCTTCATTTCATTACGCTCGTAATGACAAACTATATTTTTCCACATTTGGGATGCTCCCTCCAGAAGAACCTGAAATTAGTTAACAGCGAACAGTCAATAATTACTAATTATTAATTAAAAGGTGTGTTGTATTAAATTAATCAGCGCACTTTTTTTTATTCAATTAATATGAAAATCTCTTTTCCTAATGCCTAACTCTCAATTTATAATCTCAATTCATGAGTATTTAAATATGCAAATAAGAGTTAAAGTTAAACCTAATTCTAAAGAGCAAACAATTATTGAAGAGGAAGATGGTAGTCTTACTATACGTTTAAAATCTCCTCCTGTTGATGGTAAGGCTAATCAAGAATTAATTAAGGTAATGTCAAAAAAATATAATGTACCAAAATCTCATATCAGTATTAAATCTGGTGCTTCCTCACGTCAAAAGCTGATTGAGGTTGATACAACAGATGAGTAAAGACAGACTCTAAATTTATTCCCCATCCCCAATCCCCAATCCCCAATTACCTATTACCATTTACGTTAGAATTGCAACCAAAAGCAAGCAGGAAATGTAAGTTGTGCGTTTAATTTCCGCTCTACTGTTGTTTGGTCAAGTTTGGTTGCGTTTGTTACGAGGAAAAACCTGTTACCGAAATATTTTAGAACACATGGTGAAAGTCGGACCTGGTTCAATTTCTCCAGTACTGCTTGTCAGCTTTTTTGCAGGTATGATTTTTACGATTCAAACTGCGAGAGAACTAGTCAATTTTGGCGCTGTTAATGCTGTTGGTGGTGCTTTTGCTTTGGCTTTCTGTCGCGAACTAGCACCAATTCTAACGGCTAGTATAATTGCGGGACAAGTGGGTTCGGCTTTTGCTGCGGAAATCGGTGCAATGATTGTCAGCGAGCAAGTTGATGCACTTTATATGTTGAGAACTAATCCGATTGATTATTTAGTTCTTCCTAGAGTTGTTGCTTGTTGTTTATTTGTGCCGATTTTAACTATTTTTTCTCTAGTCACGGGAATTATTGGTGGCATTTTTGCAGCTGGAGAGTTTTATCAAGTAGTTCCAGAAATATTTTTGGAATCGGTCAGGGAGTTTCTACAGCCTTCGGATTTATTTATTATCTTATTCAAAGGTTTTGTTTTTGGTGTTTCGGTTGCTTTTATCGGTTGTTGCTACGGTTTATCTACTTGTGGTGGTGCGAAGGAAGTAGGTGAATCGGCAACAAAGGCTGTTGTAAGCGGTTGGGTAACTATTTTTATTATGGATTTCTTTCTATCTTTACTATTTTTTGAAAAGCCAGTATTTTAACTATCTTATACATACTGTAAATTAATGTATCAATTATTAGGATTGAAATTAGGAAGCTTTGAAGTAATCCATTGCTAATTGTAATTTTTACTATCAATATTCGGTATCCCCTCAAAATTTCGGGGTAGGGAGTTATTGGGGTATCCATGACCAACCAAATGGATTGTAAGAAGACTTCTCCTGAATAATAGTCCCCAAAGATGGAATATTTTCAATTTGAGAAATGCGGTCGCGGATATATTCAAAAAAGCTGATGCCTAGTTTGCGAGTAGTGTCAACAAGAGACATAAAAACATCCCATGCCTTTGTGCCTTGTTCGGTTTGAGTGGCATAACTAATATTACGTCGCTGTACCATAGTTCTAGCAGCCAACTCAGCAGGATTGTTATGCAATGGTAATTCTGGATGCTCCAGAACAAGAAGCAACTCATCCACTTTCAAAGCAGTTAATCGTTTTCGTTCATCTAACTGCTCGTAACCAGTTTTTTCGGTAAAAAGGTTCCAAAATTCCATTTCTAGTTGGTGAGCTTTATCCCAATTAGGAGAATCTCGGTAAGCCAATAATTTTCGGTAATAATTCCAGAATCGTTCCAGAAAATCATCTAAAAGTTTTTGGTGACAAGCCACAAATGGAGTTAACTTCTTATAATGTCGTCCTTCATGTACCCAACACAAAGCTAAATCCGAAGTTAGTAACTTGAACTGCGGAGCATCATCGCATAGTAGAGTATTAATAACCGGAATGGTCGATTGCTGATGATAAAAGGCAATTGCACCTGCTTCGTATACACGGGTACGATGTTGAGAACCTAATTTACTCAAATACTCATCAACTAAGACATTAAACTCAGTTTCCGTAAAAGCTGTTTTCTGAGGTAATAATTTGAGTTGATTAATCCACTTTGTTGGTAGGTTAAAAGTCTCTAATAACTCGTATGTGAGAGAGTTCAGCACAAACTCAAGTTCAGTTGTGTTTTGCAATACCTTTAAGACACTCAAACGGTCTTTATTTCTTGTCGTTTGATAAATTGTATATAAAGGGTTACAAATTACGTTTGTTGTGTGATTGACTCCACCTACACGCGCACCTGTTTGGTCAAAATGCTGCCAAGGACTACTTGCTAAACCTTCTGCACATACTTCTTTATACTCTGCAACAAAAATTTCTTGATTTTTAATTAACAAATTCGATAGATATCCCGCACTCATTGAAATACCAATATCTTTCAAAAATTCCAGAAGCTTACCTTGGGTTATGTTTCCACCATAATACAAGCTCATTACTAAGGCTTTTATCCCCGGACCGAATTCTCCGTCGTAACCCTCTGGCAAGGATGCTGGCGGAAGTTTTTCCTGTTTGTGATGAGTAGTATTTTTGTTTACGGAATAATACGTTGTCCGTTGTCAGCAAAATGTCTTGGATGACTACTTCTTCATAACCCTTAAATTCTGCATTTGCTGGTAGTTTCTCTTTTGGATAGGTAACTATCTCTTCGCGATCTATTTTTATAGTCTCGTTTTTACTTCTTTTATGATGTTCTGTTGGAGTTTTTCGCTCTTTTTCGGACGAATGGTCGTTTTTAAACCCTTTCTTCTTATTCGCTTTGATATCTGGTTTGCCTTCTTCACCCTTAAGACGGTTGTTTTCGTCTCGCAGTTTTTGGTTTTCTTCTCGTAGTTCTTTGATTTCTACTTGCTGTTGTTCTATCAGGTTAAGTAATATTTCTACTGTCCGACGCATTGATTCATCTGCAATCTCTCTGGTGTCGATGGTTTGCAGCACTGTAGATACTAGATTCTCGGCTTCGGATTTTTGCGTCATGTGTCATATTCTATAACGCAGTCTGTACCAATTTACATTCTCCAAAATTTATTTCTACCCCGATTTACCGAGCGGATACAATATTCGGTATTGCTGATTAAAAGTATGATTTGCCCCCCAGCCCCCAATTGTGGGGGAGAAGAATAATTTCAAGTCCCCGCTTATTTGAGGGATTTAGGGGGCTAGTAAATATGAAAAAAATAAATTCATATTTCAATATGGCTAACGGCTGCGCGTTTCAGCAACGCCCAATATTCTATTACTGAAATTTTATCAATAAGTGCATGTACAGCGCTTAACCATTCCTAATAATAGATGGCTGCGAATTTTATAGGGGAATAATATGATGCGAAAGCCCACTCCAAAACAACTAAGACAAGAATTAGTTGAACAGTATGTTCTATCGCGACGTACCATGATGGCATTGATGGCTTTGGTCTGCACTCCCGGTTTGGAAACTTTAGTAAACACCAAAACGAAACCCGACATACCCGAGCCACCAGAAAATCCGAGCATCCCGAGCCTACCTCAAAAAGATTCAAGCGCAACTCGACAAGAACGACAAATGCAGCTGCAACAGACTCGTGAAGAATATCGGTTAGATTTGCGATTACCAAATTCGCCCAGAGTCGAGACTCTACCAGAGCGAGAAGCATTTTCTGAAGGATATCAAAATAATCGAGCAGCTTTGTCGGAAAAAGTAGTAGCCAATCAAGAAGCATTTATAGAGAATGCTCAACCTTTTCAAAGCCTTGATGACTATGCTGCTCTATTTCCCGCTTTACCGTTACCCGATATTGCTCAAAATTTTCGCGATGACGATGTATTTGCACGACAGCGACTTTCTAGTCCTAACCCGATGGAATTGAGAAATGTTCTCACGCTTGATTACGATATTCGCGACAAATTTGAGATTACGGACGATATTTTTAGAGCCGTGTTGAGTGCAAAAACAGGCAGGAAGCGTATTAATACAACTCTCGATAGGGCTATCAAAGAAGGAGGTTTGTTTGTCACCGATTATGGGGTAATCGATAATCTTCAGCCTGGAGAAAACAAATTTATCGCTGCTCCAATAGCGCTTTATGTCAGTGAAAGGATTCGTGGTGATTTTCAATTAATTCCCATTGCTATTCAGTTGGGACAGGTACCGGGTGAAAGTTTAGTTTGTACACCTTTAGATGGTGTCGATTGGACTTTAGCCAAGCTGATTACCCAAACTGCTGACCATTTCGTCCATCAGCTTTATCGTCATTTGGGACAAGCTCATCTAGTAATGGAAGCAATTGCATTAGCTACTGTACGGGAGCTAGCTGCTCGACACCCAGTGAACGTACTCTTAAAGCCCCATTTTGAGTTCACAATGGCAATCAATAACTTTGCTGATGAAGTGTTGATTAATCCGGGGGGATTGGTTGATATTGTTTTTCCCGGTACTTTAGAAAGCTCGCTGCAACTTACCGAAAAAGGTGTATCTGACTATTTCAACAACTTTAGTGACTTTGCACTCCCAAATAACTTACGTCAGCGCGGTGTTGATAATCGTTTTACCTTGAGAGATTTTCCATATCGAGATGACGGATTGCTTATCTGGAATACTTTAGAAAACTATGTAAGTAGATATATCGGAATTTACTACAAATCCAACCGAGATATTCGTCAAGATTCCGAGCTACAAAATTGGTTAAAAACTTTAAGAAAAGCCGTTAATGAAGGCGGTTTTGGTATCGTTTCTCTACCAGAAAAACTTACAAACCGCGACCAGTTGATAGATATTTTGACACAAATTATTTTTACAGGTGGCCCTCAACATTCGGCCATTGCTTTAATTCAATATCAATATATGGCTTTTCCTCCCAATATGCCTGGAGCGCTTTATCAGCCGGTTCCTACTACCAAAGGAAAATTCGCTGACGAAAACAGCTTAACAACTTTTCTACCTGGCGTAAATCCATCTGCTGCTCAAGTTCGGCTTATATCTAATGTTAGTGCCAAACTCGACCCCAAAGCATTTACAGATTTTGGTATAAATAGTTTTCAAGACCCTAGAGCTATAAGAGTTCTCAAAGGTTTGCAAAATCGTTTAGAAATAGTAGAAAGAAGAATTGAACGACGAAATAAACGTCGCAAAGAATGCTACCCTGTTTTTCTTCCTTCTCGTATGCCTAATAGTGTTAGTTTTTAACAATAGCAAGAAATTAGAACAAAATATTTAATTAGATTCAATAATCCGCTTTGAAGTGAGTTTCAAGGCGGATTATTTTATCTTGTAAGACAAAGGATTAAATAATTAAAATATATTTTCAACTCCTAACTTCTAACTCCTAACTCCTAACTTCTAACCCCTAATTCCTAACTCTTCTTTTCCCATTCCTCCTCAACATTACCAATACCAATAAACCTTGGTTGAGCTTTGATTCTTTCTATCCAAGCTTTAATTGCTTTAAATTTACTTAAATCAAACCCTCCTTCATCTGCTACATGGGTATAAGCGAATAAAGCTATATCAGCAATGGTGTAAGATTCCCCAACAAAGAAATTATTTTTAGTTAAATGATTTTCCATCACTTGCAGCGCTTCATAACCACGTTGATGTTTTTCTTGTAATTTTTCTTTATATTCATCCGTTTTACCTAATATGGAAATCCAATACCTAGATGTAGCGATAAACGGCTCGTGACTATACTGTTCAAAGAATAACCATTGCAATACTTGTGCTTTCAAAAAATGGTCGTAAGGAAGAAATTCTGTCCCTTCACTCAAGTACATTAATATGGCATTTGATTCTGCTAAGTATTTACCCCCGGCAATTTCTAAAACTGGTATTTTACCATTGGGGTTTATACTCAAAAAGTCTGAGGTTCTACTTTCCCCTTTTAATATATTCACCTCAATTATTTCAAATGGCATACTAATCTGTGTCAATAACAAACGTATCTTATAGCCATTACCTGAAGGTAAGAAATCATACAAACGAAGCGTTTCCATGCTAAAAAGTGTTGATTAGGAAATGATTATTCAATCAAAATTTAAATTACAATACATCGTCCGAAAAACAGAACATAAATTATAAAATTTTTATAATCTATACAGTTAAATAGTTTTTTATTTACAGACGAAAAAATAGATAATAATTATTTTTTACAAATATAAGCTCAGTATTGAAACTATAGAATACAATTTTAATGACATGTTTTGAAGCTAATTCTAAATTTATATTTTTAGAGATATATTTCGTTTTGCTGTCTATATATAGATTTGCATATTTTATGCTTCCTTTTGGTAGATATTTCAACTACTCAGGACACTATCTGATTTTATACAAAAGGTAATTTATGATAGGTATTTAAATAGACATGTAATATCAATAAATCATCAAAATCAAAATGTGTGGAAGATTTACTTTAGTTACAGATCCAGAAAGGTTGAAACAAGTTTTTGATATTTCAGACATAGGTAATTATCAGTTTGAGGCACAGTATAATATTGCACCGACGCAAATGGTCGCGACTGTTTTATATAATTCCGAAGCCGAAAAACGGCATTTTCAATTGCTTCGTTGGGGACTAATTCCTAGTTGGGCGAAAGATTCTAAAATGGGAGCAAGAATGATTAATGCTAGAGCGGAAACATTGGCAGAAAAACCTTCTTTCCGTTCTGCTTTTAAACGTAGACGCTGTTTAGTCGTTGCTGATGGCTTTTACGAATGGAAAAAACTTGAAACTAAAAAACAGCCCTATTATTTTCAGTTACAAAATAAACAGCCTTTTGCTTTCGCAGGTTTATGGGAAGAATGGCAGTCTCCTGAAGATGAAAAAATAGCTTCTTGTACAATAATTACTACAAATGCTAACGAATTATTACAACCAATTCACAATCGAATGCCGGTGATTCTCCAGCAGTCGGATTACGAACAATGGTTAGACCCAAAGTTGCAAGAAACTGAACTATTGCAGGAACTACTACAACCATTAAAATCCGAGAACATGACAATGACCGCAGTAAGTATAAGAGTTAATAATCCTAAGAATAACAGTAGTGAATGCATAAAGCCAGAAAGAGAGAAAAATTAACAGAGAATCCGGAATTTTTCAGTTAAATTAACAATGAACCCAGAACATTAAGCAGTTAAGAGTTCACACCCTTTGGGTAAATTATCAGTTATCACCATAATTATTGTCAGATATGCCAAGAACTCAGAAGAACGATAACTTTATCGATAAATCCTTTACGGTAATGGCAGACCTTATATTAAAACTTCTGCCAGCAAACAAGAGAGCCAAAGAAGCTTTCGTTTATTATCGAGATGGGATGTCAGCCCAAGCAGATGGTGAATATGCTGAAGCTTTGGAAAATTATGAAGAAGCTTTGGAACTTGAAGAAGATTCTTTTGATAAGAGCTATATTCTTTACAACATGGGGTTAATCTATGCCAGTAATGGCGACCATGAAAAAGCTCTTGAGCTTTACCATCAAGCATTAGAGTTGAATCCTCGTCTACCTCAAGCTTTGAATAATATTGCCGTTATCTACCACTTCAAAGGTGAAAAAGCCAAAGAAGCTGGAGATAATGATGGAGGAGAAGCACTATTTGATAGGGCTGCTGACTATTGGGTTCGAGCTGTTCGGATGGCTCCCAATAACTATATCGAAGCCCAAAACTGGCTCAAAACTACAGGACGTTCGCAAATTGATGTGTATTTTTAGTTGCTAGGATTAGTTGCTAACAAAAATTCTGGAAATACTATTATTTTGATGGGTTCGTTTTCTTTATAACCTTGGGAGACGTAGCAGTGCTACGTCTCTACATTCTATCGGAATAATTGAAATGCATAAGTTCCGAATATTTTGAACAGTAGCAATATACATATTTTTTGCTATTAATGATTTATGAATTGGCATCATCAAGCATTTACATAATTTGATTAAATTTATAGAATAGCTCACTATATAGATAGCTTCAAAAATCTATGTCAGCTAATATAACTACTATTTTTGCATCTATCAAAAGGAAGAAAAGAATTTAAAGCATATTTCAGAGAATTTAATTTATTTCCTTTCTAGGGATAGAAGTTATACAAACTAAAATTAATTTAAGGTAAAGATTAACAAATATTGATATCCATCATTTGGTAGGAAGTAGTTACCATACTTTTTATCTCTGTTAATATACTACATCGAAATAAAGGTTGTTTTTGATGCTGTTTTAATTAAGAGGCAACTTGGATATACCTAATTATAAAGGAACGATACATCTCATGGATAAACTTAAAAATAATCACATGACCTCTAAAAAAGGTTTTAAAACCGGTAATTTTATCAAGAAAATTGCTAAAGTAAATGGTGCAATTGCAATCGCATTTTTTGCATTAGTATTGTCAGGTTGCGAGGGAAGTGAAACAATAGGTACTGTAGAATCTACAGAACAAGCATCGCAAGCTACAAACACTGGAGACACTGACACTACAGTAACTGGGAATACAGGTGCAGCTAAACCAAGTGTTCCAGGTGCAAAAGATGGTACAGATGCAAGTACAGAGTTTCCTAACTCAGAATTGGTTGGGAAGACTGTTACGGTAAGTACTAAAGTTAAACAAATTTTGGGACCAAAAGCATTTGTTGTTTACGATATAGAATCTCTACGAGGACAGGAGGTTTTAGTAGTAAGTAATCAAGATGCTCCTGCTGTTGGTACAAATATTGAACTAACTGGTGTAATGAACACTTTCGATGCTGCATCAATTAAAAAGGATTATGGCTTTGATTTGGCTCCAGAGGTAGTTAAAGCTTACACAAATAGACCTTATTTGGCTGCTAAAGCTATGGAAAAGGTTGATTAAGTTTTTTGTGAAATTTAAATTTTAAGTGTTGATAAACCCGGTTTTCATAACGAAAAACCGGGTTTTTTGATTGAAAAGATTATGTAATTGATATTATGCTTTTACATCTTTTTTCTTTTTGAGCAACAATCCCATAGAAATCGTTCCTAAACTGACTAAGCTCATTGGTTCCGGAACCGATTTAGGTTCATACTCAGATGTTTTTGCGAAAGCTAGTGTTTGTAGAGGTGTGGTTGAAACTTTACCTAGAAAATCACCTGGTGGTTTAGGAATAAATTCTATTTCAGTGTATGGGTCAGGGAGTGATACAGCTACATTAGGACGACGGGTAATAAAAACGTCACCAATACCTCCACCAGCATTTGGACCAGCATCGATTAAGTAAGTAAAATCTACGTAGTTAAATATTCCAGGAGCGGGTGAGTGATAACTAGCGAAAGCAAAAGTATTCGATGCTGTACTTGGATATTGGTAGTAATTACCTCGGAAATAAATTGAGTCTGCAACACCATTATTAAAACCTACTTGAGTGCGGTCATAGGTGTCATTAGTTTCATCATAAACAGTACCTAAAAAGTCAAAATTAAATGATAAACCACCTAGAGAACTCGTAATAGTTTCTGCTCCAATTCCTGTCATCTGATTTTCAGGAAGACTATCGTCATAACTGAAGAATCCACTGTAAGTATTACCTGCAAGACTACCGGTCAAATTACGGACTTCAAAGTCGTAAGTTATTGTAGCTGCAACGGATTGACCTGCATTTATTGTACCTAAGCTAATACCTAAGCCTAGAGATAGACTGGTAAATGCTTTTAATAGATTATGCTTAATTTTCATTTTTTTATTATTACTTATGAACCCCGAACAATCACTATATTAGGCAATTGACTAAGTAAATGTCAGCAGTTTTAATTAAAGTGTCTATTAAGCAGGATGAATAAATTTTATAGATAAAAAAAGGATATTTTATATTCAAATATATTGATTTTATATTTTTTTAAATCAATGATTTATAGTTGTTAATTATTGAGTGTAGGATACTTTATAAAATGACTAAAATATTTTCGATATTAAAAATAGAAATAGAATAAATTCTGATTTTATGACCTAATTTTTCATAGTATTGATAATTATCTGATATATAGCTAGTACAACGCGGCGCAAATAAACCTACCATTATTGTGGGATACTAAAATAATCAGGTAAAAGCAGTAAATGGCTAAAATAAAGGTATAAGGGTGTGGCACGATTAGCTCCAAAAACATTAAATTTAACTGATTGCGATCGCCTAAAACTCCAACAATTAGTTGACCGGCACAATACAGCACAACAAGTAGTATTACGAGCCAAAATAATTTTAATGGCATCGGAGAGTAAAAATAATCGTGAAATCGCTCGAATACTAAGTATTAGTAGAGATATGGCTCGTTTATGGCGAAACCGATGGTTAGAAACAGATTCCCAAGAATTATCGATTTTTCAGAGATTACAAGATGCAGAACGCTGCGGCGCACCCATCAAATTTAGTATGGAGCAAGTGATTGAGTTGTTTGCCCTCGCATGTTCTCCACCGGAAGACTACGGACGACCAATAAGTCATTGGACATCAAGGGAATTGGCGGACGAAATAATGAAACAAGGCATCGTTAAAAACATATCGGTTCGTCATGTTGGACGATTATTAGAGGAAGCTCAACTGAAGCCACACCAAAGTAGGTACTGGCTGACTCCCCCCCCCAGATGATGAATTTGACACAAAAGTAGAAGATATTACTGGCTTATATATCAATGCAATTGAACGTCACCGTCACTGCGAACGAACCATTTCTATTGATGAAATGACTGGTATCCAAGCTACTGAGCGTTTAGAGAAAGATTTGCCCATGCGACCAGGTAAAGTAGAAAGAAGAGAGTTCGAGTACATTCGTCACGGAACACAAACCTTAATCGCGAATTTCGATGTTTCTACCGGTAAAATAGTTGAACCCAACTGTGGTGATTCTAGAACAGAATCAGATTTTCTCCTAAATATCAGTCGAGTTATTGAAAGCGATTGCCATGCCAAAAAGTGGCATCTAATTATGGATTGCCTTAATACTCACCAGTCCGAATCACTGGTTCGTTTTGTTGCACAACACGAAGGTTTGAATATTGACCTGGGCATTAAAGGGAAAAGTGGTATCCTCAAATCCATGAAATCCCGTGCGGCTTTTTTAAGTGACCCAACCCATAAAATTGTATTCCACTATACACCAAAACATTCTTCTTGGCTCAACCAAATTGAGATTTGGTTTAGTATTTTAGTTCGTAAATTACTAAAACGTGCGAGTTTTAAGAGTCAAGATGATTTAAAAACTAGAATTCTCGATTTCATCGACTACTTTAATAAAACAATGGCTAAACCTTTTAAATGGACATACAAGGGTAAAGTTTTAGCTCTTTAATGGTTGGTTTATTTACGCCGTGTTGTACTAGCTTGATTTTGAGCAGAATAAGTATCAAAATTTATTGTTTCAGAGATTGCATTTTGGGGAGGAGATTTGAATTTATTAGAATCAGCTATTTTGAAAATTAATCTTCAGTTCAATTACTTACCCGAAAATACGTAATGCACAAAATATACATTCTATTAGTTATTAGAAGCTTGGTAATTCTTCGGTATTGATGATACATTTCAAAACCTCACCCCTAACTCCTCTCCTTATTAAGGAGAGAGGATATGAAGCACAACTTTATAGAGTTGAGGTAATCGCTGTACCTCAGTTGCTTGATAAACGCTATATATAAACTCTTCTAAATTTGTTCAAACCCACCTTGGGTTGCAAACCCAAGGCTAATAGCAAAAGTCCTATTAATAGGACTGGGAAAATATTTATAATACAATACATTTAATAATTTTCTATTGTCTATTTATTTTTTGCTAACACCAAATTCTCACCACTTTCCCTGTCAATTCTTCTCCAAACCATAGTGTATTATTTGATAAACTATGTAAATTCTTGCTCTCTACTTTCCAAGTTTCCTGGGGATTAAATAAAGTTAGTTCCGCTTTTTCTCCAACTAAAATATTGCTTTGACTTTGTTTTAAACATTCTGCTGGATTAATAGACAGTGCTTTCCATAATTCTAAAGCTGTAAATTCACCTGTTTCTACCAAATTTTGCCACAATAAAGGTAATGCTAATTCTAAACCTATTGCTCCTGGAGGTGCTTGAGCAAATGCTACGGTTTTTTCTTCGTAGGTAAATGGTGAATGGTCTATAGCGATTGCGTCTAAAATTCCCTGACGTACTCCTTGACGTAATGCCATCATATCTTTTGGATTACCCAAAGGTGGCTCTAAGTTTAATGCTGTATGATAAGTTTTGACTGAAGAGGTATCGAGTAATAAATGCATCCAAGTAGTGCTAGCTGTTACGGGTAAACCCTTAGCTTTTGCATCTTCTATTAATTCGACGCTTCTTGCTGTAGAGACCCGCATGATGTGAATTGGGGTGAATGTGTTCGCGACTAGTTCGAGTAAAGCCGCAATTGCTGAAGTTTCCGAAGCAGAAGGGTTTCCCGGTAATCCCCACTGAATTGAATCTGCACCTTCACGCATTATTCCATCTGCTGAAATATTGCGATCGCAACACCAAAAAGCAGCAGGTTTTCTCAAGGGTTGCAAATATTCGAGGACTCGACGTACTAAAGCTAAGTTGTTTAAAGCATCACCATCAGCGAAGCCAACAGTCCCTGCATTTTTTAAATCTGCTAATTCGGTCATTTTTTCTCCTTTCACATCTTTGGTAATTGCACCCCAAATATTAAGGAGGGGAAGAGATGAAGGATTAGATAAAGAGTTTAAGTTTGAATTTTTATGAAGCTGCTGTAATTGTGCTACAACTGCTGGATTATCAATACTTGGAGACGTATTGGGTAAAAGAGTAACGCGAGTAAAACCACCAGCACAAGCTGCTTTGAGAAAAGATGCAACAGTTTCTCTTTCTTCAAAACCCGGTTCTCCGGAATGACTGTATAAATCGACTAATCCAGGTCCTAGAATCAAAGATTGGCAATCATAAATTGAAGCATCATTAGGAATATCAGAAATTTTTTGATTTACTGATTTTATATAGCCATCTTCAATTAATACATCAGCAACTTGGTCAGTTTTAGTTAAGGGATTGATAATCCTTACTTGTTGTAGCAGTTGGCTTGCCATAATATAATTTGTAAGTCTTGATTCGTAATATCTCCTTCCGGGAGACGCTTCTTTAAAGCAATTATAGAAATAAAAATAAGTAAGAACTTAATTTATTTACTCTTAACTCTTAACTCCTAACTCCTGACTTTTTACATTGCTCCAATCACAGTTTCATCTAATACACTTCCTGTCAAATAAGAAGTAATATTAATTCCTTGGAGTACGGGAGAACCATCCAATCCTTTAGGGTAATCTATAACATTCAAGCAACAGTTACTTTGACGAAAATTCCAGAAATGTTTTGCTGATAATCCTAAAATATGACAAAGTAAAATTTGATTTGTACCACCGTGAGCGACTATTAATACAGTCTTCAATTGATTATCTAATGCTGCTTTAAGAATTGATTCATAAACTTCCACCGTGCGCTGCCAAACTTGCTGTAAACTTTCTCCTGAAGGCATTTTAAACTTTTCTGGTGTTTCGTACCAGCGCTGCAATTCTCCAGGGAATTCTCGTTCGATTTCTGTTTTTGATTTTCCTTCCCAAACTCCGTGAATTATTTCTTTAAATCCATCATTTAATTCTAAATTATCGAGCTTAGATGTGCCTTGATGCTGTTGCAATATGATTTCTGCTGTTTCTTTAGCACGTAACATCGAGCTACTGTATACTTTATCAATAGAAACATGTTTGAGAAAATCAGCTACTTTCTGTGACTGTAATTTACCGTTTGCATTCAATGAAACATCAACTTGTCCTTGATATTTACTCTGCTGATTCCACTCAGTTTCTCCGTGACGGACTAATAATAATCTGACTCCTTGATGGTTCGGACGCAATGAAGGTAAAGTTTCCCCCATATGCTGGATTTGATTAAATGATTCTATCTGAACTTTATCTTCATCCAAACTACTATAATTATTACCAGCAAAATTAAGTACATTAATGCAACAATTAGATTGCTGAATATGCTGCATGTAACCGGGAGAAATATTAATTGCAGTTTGAATTAAACAACGATTAATACAGCTATGAGCGACTACAAGTATGGTTTGATTGGGATGCTTTGGTAAAATTTCTTGCCAAAATTCTTTTGCTTGTTCGTATAATGCCAAAATAGGAAAATATTCGACGGTTTTTCCACCATCTTGAACCAGCATCCGCAATTTTTCTGGACTTTCTTTCCAGATTTTATGGTCTTCGGGAAACTGTTCTTGCACATCTGTAGCAAGCATTCCTTCCCATAAAGGTAAATTAATTTCTTTGATTTTAGGATTTTCTTGAAGAGTGGGAGTATTATCTAAATTGGCTTTAATTTCATCGTAGATAATTGTCGCTGTTTGTTTTGCTCTTTTTAGGGGACTACAATAAATCGCATCAAAGGAAATATTATTAAGAGCTTTACCTACTTTTAGCGCATCATTACGACCTTTTTCAGTTAATTCAGATGCATCTAAAAGTCCTTGAATGCGTCTAACGATATTATAAGTGCTTTGACCGTGGCGTACTATAATTACTCGCGTCAAAATCTCCCCTCCTTTCTTTCAAGAAATAATTTTACTTGAAAGTGCGACGGAATTGGAAATTGGGCATAGGGTATGGGAAATTGGAAATTAAAATTATCTTTATTTTCTATTAGGACTTACGCAAAAGTAACGTAACTTTATCCAGTCCGTTAGCGTATCGTGTCCGTTAGGACATGCGACAGCGAGGTATTCACCGGTCGGGTGCGGATCATCCCCCAATTACTGGGATTGCTTTCCCACACGTAGTGACCGTCGCAATGACAAATCTTCGTTGCGTAAGTCCTGTCTATTTTATAGCGTTTCCCAGTCTATTGAAGTACATTTTAAAACCTCACCAGGTAAACTTTTAAGGTTCAGAAGCCCCCGGATTTATCCGTGGATGACAATTCCTATTCTTTCTTGAAGCCCCTAAATTCTATTTATGGGGTATTAATTACGAATTACGAATTACGAATTACGAATTATACTCACCCCCGACCCCTCTCCTTATTAAGCTACCGTGTACGCACAAGTCTCTCAGCATACGTTTCAGGGATTTTAACCCCCTTAAATCGTCATTGGGAGGAGGAACGACGTTAGCGGAGCGTGTCCGATAGGACATAGCAACCGCAAAGTGCTGGGATTGCTTCGCTTCGCTCGCAATGACAGGTTTTGAGCTATTTTCATCTGAATCCAAAACCCGCTTCCAGGTAGGATTTCAAGACTTCTGTGTACACCGTAGCCTTATTAAGGGAGAGGGGAGATAAAGCACAGATTTATAGAGTTAAGGTAATCGCTATACCTCAGTTGCTTGATAAACGCTATATTATTTTTCTAGCATCTGTTTGTAAGGATGAGCTAATAAACAAAATAAAACCCGTAAAAACGGGTTTATATCACTTGTATGTGATTTAAAGAGTTTACCTGAGAAAAAATAATCTAAAAAAATTGCTAGAAATGGATTTATACAAGATATATGAGGAAATAATTTACTGCAATTCCTTGAATTCCTTTATCTTGCATTCTTTCTATTGTCGGTATTAGTTAAATCAAACTGTACCTGTAACCCGTCATTACCATTAAGAGTTTCTTCTCCTGCTTCTAAATAAACTGGTGTATTGTTTATTTGAACTTGTTCCCTAGTTCTCCGAAAACTAGCTGTATTTGTCTCGATTCGACTAGCCGGAGTTGCACCAGAAGGCTGAATAATGAAGAAGGTAGGAAAATCTTGATTAGCTGTTCTTTCGCTAATTCCCATTAGCGAATCACCAGACAAACTATATCCTTTCCCTTCTACATTTCTCAAAGTCTGTGCGCTAACGGGGTTAGTAATATTGGCGACAACTGCAGCTATTCCTAAAACAGTCAACAACTTAATTTTCAACATTCTTATTCACACTCCGCTATATATCTGCAATAGCCCGCTTATAAAGCATGCAATCGCCATTAATTATATGCGAGTCTATATTGGAATACCCTAGTTAATATACGTATCTTATCAAGTTCTGATTATTCTTTCAAATTGAAAATTCTTGATTTGCTAACATACCGTAAATTTGGCATTGCTGTTAGCCCAGCCGTTAGCCATATTGAAATATGGATTTATTTTTCTCATACTTACTAGCCCCCTAAATCCCCCAAATAAGCGGGGAGAAAAATAATTTTAAGTCCCCCAAAATTGGGAGTTGGGGGGAAATTTATACTTTTAATCAGCAACCGCGTAAATTTTCTTTCATATCTGTTAAATCATTGAAATAAAAGTAGTCACAAGTAAACTATTTTTAATATTATTTAACCTATTACTTTTATTCAAAGATATGACTAATTAAGAAATTAAGATTTGAACTGTTACATCGAATCTTTATAAGCGATTTGTAATGCACTTCGATTTAACTTTCAATTGTAAATTGAATTGTAAAAGTAGTTTGACCTTGTTGGCTGTCTAACTTAACAGTTGCATTTAAAAGTTTGACTAATTTTTTTACCAAAGCTAATCCGATACCACTCCCTCCATGCTTCCAAGGGTCGTGAGATGGAATGCGATAAAACTTATCAAAAATGTGCTTTTGCTCTTCTAAAGGTATTTCTATTCCCGAATTACTAACGCTTAAATAGAGATAATTATCTTTTTCCTCAGCGGTAACGGTAATAGTTTCTTCAACTGGAGTATATTTACAAGCGTTAGTAATTAGTTCGTTAATTACTCGTTCTAAAAGTGTAACGTCTGACTGTAGTGGAGATATTTCTTCAGGGATATTGATATACAGTTTTTGCTCGTGTTGCTGGATTTGCTCTTTAAAAGGCTCTACTATTGTCGGAATAAATTTCCGCAAATCAATTATTTCAGGAATTAAAGTAGCATTTTCAGCATCAAGATAACAAAGTGTTAGCAAATCATTAACCGATTTATTTTGTTGCTCGCAAGAACCTTTGAATATCTGAAAAACGCGCTGAAATTTATCAGATTTTATTCCTCTTATTCCCTGAGTTGTTATTAGTTTTTCTAAAGTTTGGGAAGCCAGCAATATACTAGTCATAGGAGTGCGTAACTCATGAGAAATGGTTTTGAGAAAGTCGTCTTTGAGGGTATTTAGTTTTTCTAACTCTTTTACTTGGGCTTGAGACTTCTCGTAAAGTCGCGCTTGACGAATCGCAATCGCACATTGATTAGCGACTTGTTCAACCAGACGAATCTCTAACTCATCAAATGCTTCTTCTTTTAGTTTGAGTAACCAGATATTTCCTAGAATACCTTGATTATCAAAAATTGGACATGCTAATCGAGTAATTTGTTGTTTCTGCGAATCGAACGAAGTAATTCTTTCTATAAATTGAATAGATTTTTTTTGTAATAGCTGCTGGTATTCGGGGAAATCTACGATTTTTTTGGTTGTTTCTTCGCAAAATAATTGCGTTTTCGTATACTCAAAAATAATAGTTGCTACTGTATGATAATTTTCGTAAAGTTCGATTTTGCAACGTTCAATATCTAGAACTTCTCCCAATTCCTGAGTTACTTTTTGTAATATCTGAGTTTCATCTAAACTATCTCTAACACTTTGAGTAACCCGTGTTATCAAAGCTTCAAACTGAACAGCTTTTTCTAATTTTGCAGTTCTATTTTTAACTTTTCGCTCTAGATAAATATTAAGACTTTGTACTTGCTGGTAAAGCTCAGCTTGTTGAACTGCAATTCCGACATGATTCGCTAGCAGCTTAAGTAATTCTATTTCTGATGAGTCCCACTGACGAGGACATTCGCAATGTTGAGCAATCAGAAGTCCCCACAATTTTTCCCCTGCAATAATCGGAACAACTAAATTAGCTTTGACCTCAAATTTTGCCAGTAAATTCCTATAGCATTCAGGTAAGAGAGCTGTTTCAACATTTTCAATTACTCGGATTCCCCCCTGCCTATATTTTTCTATATGCTTTTCTGTAAGGCAAGGGTCTTTAATCTTGGAACCAATAACAGCTTGATATGGAGCAATAACCGATTCAGCAACCATAAGTCCGCTCCAATCTGGCTCAAAACGGTAAACTAATACTCTATCCGTTTGAAGAAACAGTCGAACTTCTTGCACCGTCTGGTTGATTATTGAATCTAAATCCAATGATTGCCGAATTCGCAGGGTAATTGCTGTTAACAATCTTTCCCGCTCAACCTGAGATGCAGATACTTTATTATCACTTTCTGAGATTAGTTCAGACAAAAAACACTCTATCCGCAGTCTATTGTGACAATTTTATTTGAAAAATTAATATTTTCTTTATCATTTTAACACTAAACTTAACAATAATTTTCGTTTTTAAAGAATTTAGATAGAAGTAAATAATTAACAAATGATTAACTGAGCATTTGTGCTTAAAAACTCGTGTTAAGTTTTATTAACATAGAGCAGCAAATCACTATTTTCAAAACAATGTAAGTAGTCAGAGGTGATGAAAAAAGAGGAAATTTTGAGACGATACCAGTGTGGAGAAAGGAATTTTAGACAAATTGATTTGTCACAAGTAATTCTTTGTCGAGAAAACCTACCACAAGTAGACTTTTCTCAAGCCATATTAACTCAAGCCAATCTACAAAGTATTAACCTCACTCAAGCATTGTTAATTGAAGCCGATTTAACAGAAGCTTGCTTAGAAAAAGCGATTTTATATCAAGCTTCGATGCAGTTAGCCAACTTGAGTCAAGCAGTATTATCCTCTTCAGATTTAACGGAGGTCAACCTCAGCGAAGCACTACTATATCAAGCTTCTTTAAGGAAAACTCAATTACAGGGAGCTAATCTGAGTCAGAGTATTTTACAGAGAGCATTTATGAGAGAAGCAAATCTTAATTATGCTATTTTAATTGATGCTAATCTTCAGCAAGCAAATTTGATGAATGCAGAATTGATAGGAGCTAACTTAGAAGGAGCTAACTTAGAAGGAGCTTTTTTAGTAGAAGCTAATTTAGAAGGGGCTAATTTAGAAGGAGCTAATTTAAATCGGGCTGTTTTTACTGGAGCGATTATGCCTGATGGTAGTATTTATGATTAGGGAATTGGGAATTGGTAATGGGTAATAGGTAATGGGTAATTGTTAGTTAGCTAGATAGATAGGCTTAATTATTTAATCTTATGAATTCAAATTTTAATTTAGATCAATTATCCAACTACCAACTACCAATTACCAACTACCAATATCAATCCAAAACAGCCAAAACCTGTTTCGGTAACAACTTATCTTTAAACCAAACAATTTTCGCGGGAACATTATCTAATTTAACTCCGGCTTTATCTAAGTTCAAACGCTCGGAAATTGCTAATATTAAATCATTTCGCTCGGCTTTTCTAACTTGATAAAACTTCTTTTGTAAATATTCCGGTCGCCAATATCCTACAATTTCTAATAAATAGGTTTTACCATCGGGATGAACCAAGCGAAAATCGGGAATCATCACGCTACCGGGAATGGGAATTAAATCAACTTCACGCTCTAATACCCACTCGGTTTTTGCTGAATTCCATTTATCAACAAAAGACGCTTCGAGCATACTATCAAATTCCTTCCCTGGTGGATAATGAGAAACTAAACCGCATTCCGAATTCAGTGTAAAACGTCCGGTTTTCCAATTACCAGAATAAACATCGCGAATTTGTAGCGTAGCAGCTAAACTCCATCTGGTAACGTGGAGTAAAGCCGGAATTAGTTTGGCAATAGCTAATCCATACCTCGTACTGGGATTAAACAAACTAGTCGGGCCATCAACAGTAATTGTAAATCCATGGTCGGCATCTCCTTCGATATAAGACATTAATTGAAATAACTTTAGATAGCGAAACAAAATCTTATATTCACCGGGAGTATTACGGTGAGCATTTATAATTAATTTACTGGCTTTGTAGAAAATACCTTGAACTTGAGAAAGGTTATATCGATGTAATAAAGCTTCAGTTGTAGGAGCATCAAAAGCAGTTAAAATTTTATTTTCCGTCAAGTCAGCATATAGACCCTTACTAACTTGTTCCGGTAAAACTTCCTTATCAAGTTCGTGAGTTAATTCATCAGCAACTTTTTTCAGAGTAAACTTAGCAGTATCGCGGCTAGCAACAGATTTTGCAGCACTAGCAAATACCCTTTCTCGTAACATTGGAGGTTCTAAAGGACTGACTACTTCAAAAGTTGAAAAACTGCTTTTTAATATATAAGCCAAACCCCTTTTTATTTTATAGTCAGTATTATCACCTTCCATTTCAGAAAGCCGACGTTCGAGTTCACCATATCGTTCGTTAGCAGCTTTTTTATAGCATTCAACTAAATCCACCGCTAACTTTAGATGAAACTTATCAATATTCAATCGCTTAGGAATAATTTGCTCGCCATTTTGACGAAACATTAGTAAATCAGTTGGTAGCATTTCAACAGGTTAAAGGTTAAAGGTCAAAGGTATTATAGTTATAAGTATTTAATTCCTAACTCTTAACTCCTAACTCCTAACTCCTAACTCTCTTTTTTCCCTTTTCTCAACTTTCAAATTCTGTCTCTTCAATTATTTCCAATGCATAAAAAAGTGCTGCATCCGCATCGGTAAGGGTAGTGCTACCATTTTTAGTCAGATGCTTATTGATATCTCTCCACACATCTGGATGACTCTTTCTAAACTTTTGTAATCCATCGAAAACCGAACGTAAATCCTGATGTACCCGTTGTTTTTTGTTCATGATGTAATTGGTAATTAGTAATTATATATTTCTTCTTCCCCTTGTCCCCTTGTCCCCTTGTCCCCTTGTCCCCTTGTCCCCTTGTCCCCTTGTCCCCTTGTCCCCTAACTCTCATCATCATCCCAAATATTCATCTGCTTAGGAGACTTTCGAGTCTTATACTTACTATTCGATTTCTTTTCGGCTGCTTTATAACTCTTTCTTCCACTACCATTCCCATACACAACCTGTAGATTTCCGGTTCCATCTCTGCGTTCTCTGCCTTTTTGCGGTTCTCTCTCCACTCCTCTGCGTCTTTCTGATGTTCTTTCTTCGCTAGTGTTTTCCGCAACTACTTCGTATAAAATTGCTTGCTTGTTTTTCACATTTCCTTTTCTCAAAACTCTTCCCAATCTTTGAATATATTCCCGCGCCGAACCAGTACCGGATAATATAATTGCTATACTCGCTGCGGGTACGTCTACTCCTTCGTTCAGTACGTGGGAAGCTACTAAAGATTTGTATTCACCTTCTTTAAATTTAGTTAGAATTGCATGTCTCTCTTTTACAGGGGTTTGATGGGTAATTGCGGGAATCAAAAATTCATTGGAAATCCGATAAACTGTGGTGTTATCGGCGGTAAAAATCAATACTCTTTCTGGATAATGTTTTGCTAATAAATCGGCTAAAATTCTAATCTTTCCATCGGTACCTAAAGCAATTTCTTTAGCTTCACGATGAGCTAACATGGCACGTCTTCCAGATTGAGACCTAGCGCTCATCTGGACAAATCTCTGCCAACCTTGGATACTTCCTAAAGAGATTTTAGAATCTTTTAAAAAAGTATTACGGGTTTGCATTAATTCGTTATATTTTTCTCGTTCTTTTTGAGATAATTTAACTTTAATTTGGACAATTTCGTGTTTTGCTAACGCTTTTCCCGCTAAATCTTCGGCTCTTTTTCGATATACTTCTCTACCAATTAAATAGTTTAAATCCGAATGTTTTCCATCGGTACGTTCCGGGGTTGCGGAAAGTCCTAAACGATAGGGTGCTATGGAAAATTCCGCAATTACTTTATTAAAATCTGTTGGTAAATGATGACACTCATCAAAAATTATTAACGCATATTGATTTCCTAGCGTTTCTGCATGAATTGCTGCACTATCATAAGTAGAAACTAGTATAGGCGTTCTATCTCGCGAGCCTCCACCGAGCAAACCTATCTGTACGTCGGGAAAAGCAGCTTCTAGGTGAGCGTACCATTGATGCATTAAATCTAAAGTAGGTACCACAATCAACGTGGTTCGTGGTGTGGATTCCATCGCTAACTGGGCTAAGTAGGTCTTCCCTGCTGCGGTAGGAAGCACTACAACACCCTGTCTTTTCGCTAACTTCCAAGCCTTTAACGCTTCACTTTGATGGGGGTAAGGTTCCATCACCAAACCCGGAATCATTTCTACTGGATAAAATTCTTTAGCTTCATCAACAAAATCCGTTTTTTCAGCCTGTAAAGCTTCTACCAAACGGCGATATTCAATAGCTTTGATGCGGAATTTTTCAATCCTATCATCCCACGTTGCAAAATCCATCCATGCTTTACCCCGTGGAGGTGGATGTAAAATTAAAGTACCGCGATTAAATGTTAGCTTGGCTATGCGACCCATGTAGAGTTTACCCAACTCTGTAGTATTTTTACTAATAACCTATAACGGTGCATAAATAACAACCAAAACAGAAATTAAACTCAAAAAAAAGCTGTTAAATTAAGAATAATTACATATTATTTGCAGAAAAAATGTTTTTAATTTAACTACAACAAATACTTGTAATACTGAAATTAAATTGCTGTATCGTAATTTTATTAGGAATAACAGCAATTGTCACAAGACCCGGTTGCTGCGTGACACTATAAAGCTTATTGCTACATTTAAAAATAGTAGAAGTGTCACAGGTTTTCCGTCACAGCATCCTGCATAGAAAATAGACCAGTTGCGTAAGTGCTGTTTATAATTAGCTGTCAGAATTTGAAGTGATGAGAAACCCGGTTTTGTTGAGAAAATCCGGATTTCTGAATTCTGGCAAATTATTTAGCTAGTAGTGACGCGTTAGCGTAATCGGTAACGCATCATTAAGGCAAAAAATTTGATGCGTTACGATATTATATCTAACACACTCTACCAACTTAACACTTTATAACAATTACGAACCGATAAAATCGAAAATAAAGCAAACGAAGATGTAGAGAATCAAAATGTTTAATGGTGAAATATTTTTTCTGTACTCCCTACTTCTTGCTCCCTATTACAATTAGAATTAATAAACAACTTAATTATAATTACTACTAAAGTGTCTGAATTATCATTACGGGATAAATATCTTGCTTTAATCAATGAAATTGTCCAAGCAACCCTCAAAGGGAAAATTAGCTCCCAAGGACAAGTGTATCAAATGCTGCTCAAAGGTGTCACTGTAGGTACTGGAGAAGTATTTGAGTTAGTTTTGAGCGAAAACTTAGATGCTACCCAGCAACAGGTGGATGCTCAAACTGATGAATTAAAAAAAGCAAAAGCTACTCGTAGTTTGAGAGCATTAAAGACAATTCAAACGCAGTGGAAGCAGGTAGAACAACAAAATAAAGCTACCGAATCAATTTTATCTGCGGCTAGAGAAATTACTACAGCACCGGAAGAGGAAAGATTAGCTATATTTTTGAGCGTTACTGACCCAAATCGCAAAAATCCTTTAAATCAAAAACAACTCCAGCAGCTAGCAAAATCACTACAAAAAAATGCAGAGACTTTTAAATTAGATTATTTATCAGAATTTTCTCAAGGAATCACTCGGGGAATTAGTTCTTGGGGAAAATTGCAGCAACATTTAATAAGCTGGATGTACGAACAAAACCGTGCATCAATTGGATTTGGTGGAATTCCGGGAGAAAATGGACCTTATCGCATTTGGGGAAAGCAATTTGATGGAGAATTTAGTAAAGGATTATTTAATAGTTTAGCTAAGCAGGAATCTCCCGTAGAATTTGCTAAAAATCATCGCAGTGTTAGTCTTAGTGATTGGGTTGAATTAACATTAAGTTTGCAATTTTTACAGCGGGGATTAGTTAATTGGTTTGACCAACAAGCTTACAATGTCAAAGCCGGTTCTAATTTATCTATTTCAACTTTTTTAACTTTTTCTGTTATTTGGAGTCAGTTAGGGAACGGCTTTGGTAGCGATACTTCTTATGGTAGTGCAGCTTGGCAAATAGTCTTACAAATATTGCGAAATTTTTCTCAAAGACCATATTTCCCTTTGTATGGTGGAATCTTCGCTTCGTTTTCTGGTGATTATTTAAAAGACGCGCTTTCTTATTTAGATGAGCCATTACAAAGAGTTGAAGGAACTCAAGAGAAAGCTAGGATTTTAACAATTTTAGGTTATTCTCAAAGAGCATTAGGACAATACGAAAATTCCGTAAAATTTCATCAACAAGCATTAGAAATAGCTCGGAATGCTGAAGATAAAGCTTGTGAGATAGCAAATTTAAATCATCTTAGTCGTACTTATGTTGACCAAAAGAATTACACCGAAGCTATCAATAATTCTCAACGAGCATTGATATTAAGCAGACAAGCAGGTGATAAAATTTCCGAAGCAAATGCTTTAGCGAATTTGGGTTATAGCGAAGTAATGCAAGCTCAAGAATCAGAAGCAGAAGCAGAAAGCTATGAAATGTCAATAAATTATTTACAGCAAGGTTTGAATTTATCAGAGAAATTAGGTGATTTACAAAGTAAAGGTTTATGTTTGAGTAGTTTAGGAGTAGCTTATATAGTTACCCAACAACCAGATAAAGCAATCAAGAGTTTAGAAGAAGGTTTTAAGACAGCACAAACCTCCGGTGATTTGTATTTACAAGGTTTAAATTTGAGTAATTTAGCTGAAGCTAACTATAGTTTAGCCAACTTTGAAAGAGCTATTTATACAGCATCGTTAGGAATGTATATACTCAATCAAATAGCTTCCCGAGAATGGTATAAACCAGCAAAATTATTATCAATTTTACAAAATCAATTAGGAGAAGAAGGGTTTAAAACATCATTAGGAAAAAATCGTCCTAAAATGATTTCTTTTATTGGTGTGGATGGATATGATTATATTCCCGAATTGATAGAAGAGTATCGTAGGAATTCTTAAAAGGTTAACAAAGGTCAAAGGTTAAAACAAAGATTTAGTAGGGTGTGTTACGACATCGAGATTATTTGTTCGAGGTGATAAATTTTGAGAGTCGTAACGCACCGTTTAAGTAATATTTATTTGAATAAAAGGTTAGTTGTTAGGATTTTAGTCCTTATTAGAAGCGATAAATCGCTTACTACAAACTAATATAGCAGTTTTCAGTTGAATAAAATACACCCCTCTCCGCTATTTTGGAGAGGGGAAGGGGGTGAGGTTTATCGAAGTGTATTGTACTCAAAAGAAAAGCGCTTATCTGTTTGAATTAAAGGTTCGTAGTTAGTATTTTAGTTCTTATTAGAAGCGTTAGTACGAAAAAATGCCTACCCTATTTTACTATTAATTATAACGATGGTGCGTTGCGCTGCGCGACAACACACCCTACAATTATTATTCTGCAAATCTCTTTTTCAAAAAAAGTATCCGTTGTTAAAATCTAAATGACTAAAATAATCTTCGATACAGACCCCGGTGGTGATGATGCTTTCGCTTTATTATGGTTACAAAGTTTAGCAAAGCAAGGGTTACTTGAATTAATTGCGGTAACTACTGCTGAAGGTAATATTAATTCTAAATTGACTTTTATTAATGCTAGTAAAGTTTTAAGTTTAGGAGGGTTTGAACAAGTTGAATTAGGTCGAGGAGTAACGGTTAAAAATCTTCAAGCTGATGATGCTGCTCATATTCATGGAATGGATGGAATGGGTAATATTTCTAATAATTTACCAGCCGCTAAACATGATTTTGAGAAAGCAGTTTATTCCGATGATTTAATTATAGATAAACTCAATGCTTATCCAGGAGAAATTACTATTCTCGCTGTGGGACCTTTAACTAATTTAGCAGCTGCTGAAACTAAAAATCCCGGTATTTTAGAAAAAGCAAAAGAAATTGTGATTATGGGAGGTGCTTTTAAAGTTCCGGGAAATGTTACTACCCATGCTGAATTTAATATTTACTATAACCCGGAAGCAGCAGCAAAAGTATTAAGTAGCTGCAATGATACAGTAGTTTTACCTTTAGATATTACTGAAAAATTGCTCTTTACTCCAGAAATGGCTGAGGATATCATGAGTAATTCTCAAAATAGTTTAACTCAGTTTATCTCTGATTTATGTGGCTTCATGACAGAAGCTAACTTGCGATATCGTCAAACTAAAGGAGTTAAAGGTTTCTTAGTTCATGATGGTGCGACTATAGCTTATCTTTTCTATCCTGAAACTTTACTCTTTTGTCGTGCAAAAGTAGAAGTTGAAACTCAAGGTAAACATACTTTAGGAAAAACTTTCTTCGATGAAAGATTCACGGCTAAAACTGATGCTAACTCTTGGGTTGCTTTACAAGTTGATACAGAAGGTTTGTTAGCTAGTTTGCTTGAAGATATTAAGTTTTTATGTATGAATTAATGAGATTTGAATTAGCAAAACCCTTTTTGTCTAAATCGAGTCTATCGATAATTATCTAGTCAGAGAATAACTTCTATCGTAAATATTCTGCTAACTGTATTTTATCAAACTTTACTTATACTGATATCGCGAGTAAAAGTATAGATATTTGACTTTATAAAAATAAATAATCTGCCTTGAAGGGTAGGGAATAGTTGGTGATGAATATACTATAGGATGATTTCAAAGTGCTTGATTTAGGAATAAATTAAGAAAGTGACAAATTCTGGGTAAGTTCCGCTTAGTTGTTTTATAATTCTTTTTTGAAAGTTGTGTTTATTAGATTATGAAAAGCCTTGTATCGCATTATCAGAAAATCAAGGATAAACTCAAGTCTCGTTTGGATGCTACAAATACAGTTGAGGAAGTAGTTAAAATAGTTCGAGATGAGATAAACCAGCTTACCGACCTCAACGGTGAATATATCAAAGAATTAACTCCACCACAAGCACGTCTTGCTCGAAATATGTTGGAGGGAATGAAGGAAAATCTCCAGATATTGAGTTCTGTTGAATTACAAGATTTAACTGTAGATGTCCCTGAAAAATCTTTTGATATTTCCGAAGTTCAAGCGGAATTGAGTAAAAATATTAATCAAAATATAAATCAAAGCGTTTTATCACCTTTGAATTCAGCTATTCAAACTCAAAAAAATATTCAAAATTGGACATCTCCTGCTTATTATAAACAGATATTATTACAGCCTTTACAAAAAAGCAGAGTTATTGTTAGTAGTTTACTTGCAGCGGGTTTAGCGGGAACTTTGGAAGGAGGAATCACTTGGGGTTTGGTAGGAGCGGTAATTGGTTTAATTACCGGTGGTGTATTTGGTAAGGTTGTTAAACAAAAGCAATTACCCGATACAGTTTCTAATTTATCGGATGAAACTATTCAAAATCAAACCAGAATAACTATAGATACTAATAAATTACTTAATTATTTGTACCAAAATTTTCAATCCATTGACCAAACAGTTTTAGCTTACGGTGTAAAAGAAGAAAAAACAAATCAACCCGATTTAGAAAACAATTTAGACTTGTTAGAATATCTTCAAGAATTAATGGCTGATGCGCTTGATGAAGAAACAAAATTACCAATTTCAGTCCGTAGAAGAATTGAACAAGCAATAACAGTTTTAAGAAACTACGGAATTGAAGCCAAAGTTTATCAACCTTCTTTAGAAACAAATAAAGCTTGGGATATGTTCTACTTTGAACCAAGTATCGACCCGAATATTACCGATTATGTAACCTTAAAACATGCTTTTGTAAAAGACGAACGAGTGCTGTTACCCGGAAGCGTTATCGAACCTGCATCTAATTAATACATATAGTAAAACCCAAAATTATACTCCCTAGACTCAAACATTATTTTTCTTACTCATCTATTCAATACAAAAAAATGCAAGATTACCATAATACTAGAATAATTGGTTTTGATTTAGGGCATGGAGAAACAGCTTTAACTTGGGTACGTGCGGATAATCAAGAAACAAATCCTCAAAGTTTATTAATTAATAATCGTAAAAGCCAAATCACTGCTATAGCTCATCATCCTCAGCGGGGAATTATTATCGGTGAAATGGCTTGTCAGCTATCAGATGCTACTATTTTAGAAATCGCTTTTAAAACTAGGAAATTTCAAGACTTTTCTTATCAAAAGACGATTGAAGAATTTGTAAACGCAATTTATCAGCATTTAATCGATACAAATCAAATTCAAACTTCAGATACAAATTACTTTTTTATCGGTTGTCCTTCGGGATGGTGGATAGAAGAAATTCAAAGTTATAAACAAATACTTTCCGAAACCGTACCGAATGCAACAGTCGTTAAAGAATCAAGAGCGGCTTTAATGCATGCAAAAGAAAGCGGTATTTTTACTATTCAAGAATTAGAAAAATCTGTATTAGTAATTGATATCGGTTCTTCCACAACTGATTATACCTTAGTTAAAGGAATGGCCGATACTCCCATCGATTTTGGTCATGATTTAGGTGCTTCTTTAATTGAAAAAGAAATTCTTAAAAAGACTTTAGAATTACATCGTCAATACCGAGAAAAACGGGAAGATATTATCAAATTAGGAAAGCATCTTGATGAGCAAGAAATTTGGACTTTAGAAGAGATTGATAAACTAGAAGCAATTCTCAAACAAAGTCCTATATATAGAAACCGTTGCGAACTTCGCTGTCGGAAAGCTAAGGAAGAATATTTTAACTATCAAGAGACTTATCAAGATGAATTTGTGAATGTTGGTAGCGAAGATATTCAAAGGAAATTTAAGTTTTCACCTTTAGTAAACGGAAAAATAATTAATGCTATCCTCAATCAACCTTTGCAGCAATTAGATAATAAAAGCTGGTGTGACGATTTTGGAAGTCAGTTAAAAGTTGTTAAACGAAAACTAGACGAACAATCGATTATACCCAGTGCAATTTTACTGACTGGTAGCGCTTCCAAAATGGGTTTTGTTTTGGAAATGGCTCAAGAAACTTTTCCTAAATTACCCTGTAAACGTGACGGTGAACCCGAATTATGTATTGCTAGAGGTTTAGCTCGTTGGGGGAGAGTTTATATTCGTACATCCGGTTTCATGGATGAAATTAGTAAATTTTTAGATAACGAATTAACGGGTATTGTCGGAAATCACGTCCCCGCATTTTTAGATAAATTAGCTGAAGAACTTGCTGATGGTTTAGTCGAGGAAGTAGTTAAACCTTGCGTCAAATCTTGGCGAAATCGAGAAATTATTACTCTTAAAGCTTTAGAAATAGAAATAGAAAACAAAGCTAAAACTTGGTTAACTGGAAGCGATGGAAATAGTAAAGTAACCAAATGCTTATTAGCATGGTTGGGAAATGTCCAGGATGAAGTTAGAGAAAAAACTGATTCTATTTGCAGTAAATATGGTTTACCTTTAGGTACATTTGGTAGTAAAACAATTGACCTTGGAGACCATACCGGAAAAGTCCCGACATCAATTTCATTTGATGATTTAAGCGGACTCTCTTTATTTGTCGGACACCTTGTAGCGATTATAGTTGGTGTTGTTATTGCTAGTTTATTCCACGTGATACTTTTTGCCGGAATAATTGCTCCAATCATCGGAATTGTTGCTTACTTTGCTGGTGAATCATTAGTTAAAGAAACAGATATTCCTGCTTGGGTACGTAAATTCGTTTCTGATACTAGAATCAACGATTTAACAGTTAAGAAAAAGCCAGAATTACAGCAGAAAATCCATGAAACATTAACAAAAGACCCAACAATTGCGATTAAGTTGGGTAAATCAATTAGCGAATGGTTGAAAGAAACCGTACAGGAACAAGCTGATAGAGCTAGGTTGTTAATTGCTTGATTGAAAAGAACATTCAGCAGTTGTAAGTTGGGTTGAGGAACGAAACCCAACTTATCTTAAAGTAATTAGTTGTTCCAAATTGATTATTTTTTATCTAGATCCTTAGTCATTTGATAATCTACTCTTCTTTTCCTTAACCAATATCTAATACGTACTGCTGCTTGATTAATTCCTGATACATACTGAGAAACTCTTTTGTCATTGGAATTTATTTTCTGCTTTTTATCATCAGACATTTTAAAATATACTATTTTTCCGTCCATAGTTGTTAAAGATAATATATCTGCATACTTTCGCTTTTCTTCAGGATTTTGCTGATTCAATGAAGAACGTTCTCTAGTTTTAACAGAAACTATACTATCAAATAGATACTCGCAAGTTTCTTCATCAACATTAGCTCCTTTCAAAAAGTTCCAATAGCATTTATAATAGGAGAGAAAATTTTCACCTAAATATATCAAGAAGCATTCATATACCCCATATCTATATTTCCCATCATTTCCTTTCTCCTTATAAAAATCATTTTCGTTAATTAATATTTCTTTATATTTATTGTTAATATACTCTAATTCTCTATCTGTACTTAATATATAACTATCTGATTTATCTGAAGAATTTATTCCGACGAAAGATAGAATAGGCTGTGCTGTATCTACTAATCGTTCAATTTTTAACTTCTCTATTCCTAATTTGATTAAATGATTTTTATCTTCTTCAAGCCACTTATCAATCTTTTCTTCCAAATCTGAGATATCATAAATTTTAGACTCTCTTATTTGACGTTCTAATGCTTCTATCTCATCTTCTTTTCGCTGACATAATTCTTCTAGAGCAACTATTTTTTCGTTATAAAAAATCCGAAGACTTTTTAATTTAATATACAAATAAATAGTTATAGATAAGATTAATATAAACCAAATCCAACCATCAAAATTTTGTTTAATAAATAGCGCTATAAAAAATGCTATTAAAAAACATATAACAGCCATAATAAATATATATATAAATATTTGATGCTTTGATAAATTTATATATGTTAATCTACCGTCTATGCTATTTGTAAATAATATTATCTTTCTAATAATATATTTAAAATCTCTGCCGATATCATCAAAAATGATTTTGATTATTTTTGACGATAGATAAGGAGGTATTGGAATTGGACGTGCTAAAAAAAGTTCAATCTCAGCTAAGAATAGTTTAGATGATTCTAATTCTTTATTTAAAACTATTAGCTCCGCCTCTAAATTAGTTTTAACATTTTCTAAAATAGGATAAGAAGCATTCTCACGATTTTCTTTAAGTAAGTCAAAATAAACTCTAATCAAATTTCTTTTATAAGAATATTCAGAATTCATCAGAATTTTCAAACCGTTTTACTATTAAGGATATTTTTTTATCTGCAATTAAATCGCTTAGTTTTACAGATTGACTTCTTATTTTATGTTGTGTACTTGCTAACTTATTTAATTCAAATAAATAGTCCTCTTCTATAAAATTAAAAAATTCTTCAGAGCGTGCTTTAGCTCCTTGAGAATAATAATGACAGTAATTGAGTACTAAACTTAAAACCCGAGTTTCAATAGGTGTAAAATCTAATTTTTTTTCATAAGGAACTTGTTTTATGATTTTCAAAATATCCTTAGCATATTCTGGATGTAAATCTTCTAAATAATTAGAATCAGATTTTTTATAAATCCAGTTTATAAGACCACAGAAGCTATTTTTCGGATTGTTTAACTGTGGTGTAAGATTTATTATCTGTTGCAACTGACCAATCGATAAATTACCACCTACACTTACATTTTCTAAAGCATTCTGCTGAATTTGCTTCTGACTATCTTCAGGGTAATTATTCATGATTTAGCTTTCCTGACTTAAATTTCCAAGCTTTACATTCTGTGCTTTTATATCCTTAAGCATTTCTTGTTCTACTGAAGTGCCAGGTGTAGCTTTTTGGTTCATATCTTTCGCTTCTAAGTCAGCAGATAATTCTATCCCACTTGCCATTACCTGTTTAATAGCACCTGTTGACTCAAGCTGCTTTATTAATTCCTGGATTTGACGACTGAAGCTTTCGTCTTCATTTATTTGAGTTTCTAGTTCTGCTTGAAAAATAGTCTTATTAGGCTCTGTAGGCTTGTTTTGTGTCCGCGTCAACAAACCCTCAGTTCCGGCTATCTTGAATTTCTCACGGATAACAGTTAATAATCGAGCTACTTGTTCGGAAGCACTCTTGCCTATATTTTTTCCACCTTCTTTTAAAGCTTCTGCAAAAATAACAGTTGTAACTGCCGTGGCTAATGCTACAGGTTCCATTCTTGACAAGTGATATTACGAGTTTATTTAATGTAGTCTATATTTTTTCGCTTTCCTTAGCAATACTTAAATTACAAAATTTTCAGTAATAATAAATCTGATTTTATGATTCTGCATGGAGGTAAAGCGGAAATTGTTTCTATAATATAAGTATAGGATATGATTTTTGGAGAGTTTAAGATGAAAACCAATATTTTTATGTTGCAATTGGCTGGTTTTATCTGCATATACTCATCATTAATTGTTGGTGCTACGGCTACAGCTAAAGCACAAGAAGCTGTACCATTACCCAATCAAACTGTAATCAATGGTTTGTATTCACCAACAGCATCTGAGAGATTTTTTGAAGAAGGAAAACGCAAAATTGAAAAAGAATCAAAAATTTTACTTAATCCAAAACTTAAGCAGGGTGAAAGACTTTTGAAGAATAATATAGGTAACAGGAGAATAAGTGATGAGTTAGAAGAAGAAAAACCAATTATCGATTTACTTAACTAATTAATCATATGGATTAAACTCTATATATCCTATTATTAGGTTAAATTAATAAATCTTTAGTTTGCATGATAATTATTCAAACATCTTCCCTTTTATTTACTCTTCTTTCTCAAGGTTTTTAGTAAGGAATTTAGTCCTGCACTCGGAGCGATAAATCGCTTACTACTAACTATTAAACTAACCTATGCAAATTAAACAAAATATTAGAAACTGATTTCACAATTATAATTTTATTTCACATTGAAGGAGACGTAGCACTGCTACGTCTCTACATTAGTTCCAGTTTTTTTTATAATTCAAGCTTCAACAAACTTTAAAGCCACTCCATTAATACAATACCTTTTACCAGTGGGTTTAGGACCATCATTAAATACATGACCTAAATGTCCACCACAGCTATGACAATGAACTTCCACACGTCTGATAAAAAATGAATTATCTATTGATGTATCAATTGCTTGGGGAATTCCAGCATAAAAAGAAGGCCAACCAGTACCGCTGTTAAACTTTGTTTCAGACTTGAAAAGTGGTGAATCGCACCCAGCACATAAATAAGTACCCTCTGCATATTGTTTATCAAGGGGACTGGTACGAGCGCGTTCCGTTCCATGTTTACGCAATACGTAAAACTGTGCGGGTGTTAAAAGTTCGCTCCATTCTGACTCAGTTTTACTAATTTCAAAATCAGTGGAAGCAGTCGCTAAAACTGTTGATTTATCTATTAAATATTGCGATAACCATCCAGCACCTAAAATTATTCCTCCAGCTTCTAAAAAATATCTTCTTTTCATAATAGATTTTATTATTTGATAGTTAATCTAACCTTAAGTGTAAACATTTGCGCTGAGTCTTGTCTGATAAAATGATTAAAACCAGATAAGAATTATATAGCTAAATCAGCTATTAAGTTTTTATTTTAATAAATAGAATACAACAAACCGTTATCCTTCACTTATGACACCATATAAGTAACTTGTAATTTCAGTTTCAACTCATGCTCAACCCTACTGTAATTATTCCTCAATCTTTCAAAGTCACTCACGAACAATTCAAAGAACTAGCAGCAGCTAACCGTGATGTAAGATTAGAACGAACCGCTACAGGAGAATTAATCATAATGGCTCCAACTGGAAGCGAAACGGGAAACCGAAATACTGATATTATCGGACAATTGTGGTTTTGGAATCGCAAAACAAAATTAGGAGTAGTGTTTGATTCATCTACAGGGTTTAACTTACCCAATGGTGCAGACCGTTCTCCTGATGCTTCTTGGATAAAATTGGAAAGTTGGGAAGCATTGACAGCAGAAGAAAAAAAAGGTTTTGCTCCTATATGTCCCGATTTTGTTGTGGAATTGCGCTCTGCTTCCGACAATATGAAACCTTTGCGAGAAAAGATGCAGGAGTATGTGGAAAACGGAGCAAAATTGGGATGGTTAATTGACCGTAAGAATCGCAAGGTAGAAATTTATCGACAAGGTTTTGATGTGGAAATATTAGATAATCCAACCTCTTTATCGGGTGAGAATATATTACCGGAATTTATTTTAGATTTGGCTGAAGTTTGGTAGTTTTTTATAGTCATAAATTCAAATTTTTATTCAAAAAAATAAGTTTTAATAAATACAAATTATTACCCCTCTCCTTGACAAGGAGAGGGGAAGGGGTGAGGTTAATGCGTATTTCACTTAACCAAAAACCGCTATCAAAATATGATTTTATATTGAAGAAAACGTGGTATTTACGATTTCACATTGAAGGAGACGTAGCATTGCTACGTCTCTACATTAGGAAGAATTAACCTTCTTCTGGTTTAAATTCTAGTGAAACACCATTCATACAGTAACGCTGACCGGTTGGTTTCGGGCCATCACCAAATACATGACCCAAATGTCCACCGCAGTTACTACAATGAACTTCTGTTCTTGTCATAAAAAACTTTTTGTCCACTGTTGTCTCAATTGCATCATCCATAGGTGCGTAGAAACTAGGCCAGCCAGTACCGCTATTAAACTTAGTGTCTGATGTAAAAAGAGGCTGACCGCAAGCAGCACATACATAAGTCCCTTTGTCATAAGTTTTATCCAAAGGACTCGTACCAGCAGGTTCAGTACCGTGCTTCCGTAACACCTTAAACTGTTCGGGTGTCAACTCCTGCTTCCACTCTTCCTCAGATTTATTAACTTTGAATTGACTATTTGAAATTGTCATAAGTGTTGAAATTCCGAAATAAATAACCTAATTATTATATTTAAGCTTAACATTTCGTTATATTAAACTATCTTAGGTAAGGGGAGAGGGGAGTAAGGAGTAAGGAGTAATGAGTAATGAGTAATGAGTAGAGAGGGGGAAGAGGGGGGAGAGGGGGAAGAGGGGGAAGAAAAAATTATTAACTCCTAACTCCTAACTCCTAATTCCTAATTCCGGTGGTACTAACTCCTAACTGTTCACTGTTCACTGTTCACTGTTAACTGTCCCCTATTCTCCACTCATAATTTTCGGTACTTTGAAATATTCACCTTCTTGTTCTGGAGCGCTTTGGAGAATTTCTTCTCGATTGGGGTAAGGTTGTAATTTGTCTTCGCGGGTTACGTTGCTGACATCAATTGCTCTGGTTGTAGGTTCTATGTCGGTAACGTCTAATTCGCTCAATTGCTCGAAGTAGTCTAAGATATCGCCTAATTGAGTAGTGAATTTTTCTTCTTCTTCATCTGTTAATTCTAAACGAGCTAGCAGAGCTACTTTACGTACTTGTTCGCGGTCAATCATGGCTTTTATGAATCAATTTAGGATTAAGGATTAAGTTATTAATCATAAAGGATTTTCAAATCAAAATTTTACCGTAGCGATTTCAACTACTAGTTTGTCCCGTTAATTTTTCTGGTTCGTTTTCGACCTAACGTCGGGAGACGTAGCACTGCTACGTCTCTACATTCCCTGTTCCTTTTGTACTAAATAACCGAAACATTTCATCATAACAAATCCACAAGTTCCATCACTTGGGAAGGTTTCACTAAAGAATTCGCGCACAAAATACCGCTTGCTGCTACAGCTGGAACTCCAATTCCTGGCATGGTGCTATCACCAACGCGATACAATCCTTTTATCGGGGTGCTTTGACTGGGAAACATTCCTTTACCAGCAGCAATTGCTGGCCCGTAAGTTCCTTGATATCTCCTTAAATAACCAGCGTGAGTTAATGGTGTACCGATTAGTTCTAAAGCTACACGCTCCCTAATATCGGGAATTACTTTTTCTATCGCTCGATACAAGGTTTGGGCTTTTTGCTTCTTCTTCTCTTCGTAACCTTTATTTTTCTCCCATCCGGTAAATGGTTCTAAAGTATAAGCATGAACCACATAATGGTTTTCTGGAGCTAAGGAATTATCCCAAACGCTGGGAATCGATATCATACAGGTATTTCCCGGTACGGTAATATCCTGTTGAGCATCGTGAACTACAACATGATGTCCCGTCAAATTTTCTAAACCTTCGCTGCGAAAACCTAGATGTAAATGCATAAAGCTTTCTACAGCAGGAGTCGCTAAACCTTCCTGACGGTAAGATGTTGGTAAGTCCTCTGGGAGCAGTAATTTGCTGTAGGTATCCCAGACGGTAGCATTAGAAATTACGATTGGAGCTTTAATGACTTCTTCTTTTTCTTTCCGAGAAGATAACCTTACCCCTACCGCTTGATTGTTTTCCACGACAATCTTTTCTACATGACATCCCAAACGTAACTCCCCACCATATTTTTTAAACCCTCGCACCAAAGCATCTATAATTGCACCGCTACTTCCCAAAGGATATTCAATTGCAGTATGAGAACGTTCTCCCAACATGAATGCTACTTCCGGAGCGATTGTACCGCCAGCTTTTAAACCAGATAGTAAAAAGCATTCTAAATCAATAAGTCGTCTTACCCAAGGGTCTTTAACCGTACTATCCATTACACTACCTACCGAACTTTGCACCAAAGGCAAATTGGGTAGCATTTTCCACAAAGACGGTAAATAACGTCCTAATAGAATCGGAATTAACTGTAAATCACCTCGCAAAGCCAAGGTGGGAATACCTTTCATAGCATCGTATAGCGGCAGCAAACGCTTTTCAAATTCCGCTAATTCCTTCGCTCCTTGAGGAGTTATTTTCGCTACTTCATCGCGGTAACGCTGGTAATTAGAGTAAACTGCAAAACTACCTTCAGGAAAGTGATAATGTCCAAGGGGGTCATAAGGTACAGTTTGGAGAGATTCTCCTAAAATATCTAGTACTTGTTTTACAGGATTCAAACTTCTAGCATCACTCAGTCCACAATAGAATGAAGGTCCAGAATCAAATTCAAATCCTTGTCGTCGAAAGCTATGAGCAGCACCACCCGCTACCGTATGACTTTCGCAGACCACTACCCGCTTACCATAACGACTAAGTAATGCACCAGCAGTTAATCCACCAATACCACCACCAATGACTATGACATCAAAATTTTCCATTTTTATTATTAGTTATTAGTTGTTAGTTATTAGTTGTTCGCTATTACAAGCCACTATCAACTAAGTATTAAGGCACAAATAAACGGAGCAATGTAACAAGATGTAAATTACCCTTGTCGCTACTTCCTACTTACTACTTGCTACTTGCTACTTACTACTTGCTACTTGCTACTTCCTGGTCTTAATTACGATTTTCAACACCGACCTACTTATCTCCTACTATTTATCCTTTCAATGAGTAATGACAGAAAAAATATTAGAACAAAAATTAGATAAACCGCTAGAACAACCACTAATTGAGTTAAAAGGTGTTTCTAAATCGTTTGGTAGCAACAAGATTTTAGATGATATCGATTTTACAGTTTATCAAGGAGACTCATTAGGAATAATTGGTCCTAGCGGTACTGGTAAATCTACTATCTTGAGAATTATTGCTGGATTAACTCCTCCCGATAAAGGGGAAATTTACGTGCAAGGAGTGCGTCGAGAAGGTTTGATAGAAGATGGAGCAAGCGCAGTTGGGATTGGAATGGTCTTTCAGCAAGCAGCTTTGTTTGACTCGTTAACAGTGGATGAAAACGTTGGCTTTTTGCTTTACCAGCATTCAAACCTTTCTAAAGCAAGAATTCGGGAATTAGTTGATGAAAAATTAGAAATGGTCGGTTTACCCGGAGTTGGTGACAGATTTCCCGCAGAACTTTCTGGAGGGATGCGGAAACGAGTCAGTTTTGCTCGTGCTATTATGTCAAACCCCGAGAGACCCGAAGAAACACCAGAAATTTTACTTTACGATGAGCCGACAGCAGGATTAGACCCGATTGCGTCAACAATCATCGAAGATTTAATGCGGGATCTACAGCGTACTAACGGTACTTGTAACAGCTACGCTATCGTTACCCACCAACATAGTACAATTCGCCGTACCTCCGATAGAATTGTATTTCTCTACCAAGGTAAAGTCCAGTGGGAAGGAAAAGTGTCCGAGATTGATACCACTGACAATCCTTCTATTAGACAATTTATGAGCGGAAGCGTTGATGGCCCAATTAAAATTGCTGGTACATGAAACACTAAAATTCAACTATCTGCGCTATTAATTATAGATTTACACATCACTTTACAAATCATAAACAAGAGACAACAAAAATGTATGAATACCTAGAAGCAACATTTGAGAAATTTACGGGGAGGTGAAAAATGCGATCGCGATTAGTTAGAGAAGGTTCGGTGGGATTGTTAATATTATTTGGTTTAGGAGTCTTTGGGGTAATTTTCCTGTGGCTAAATCGAATAAACGCTGCTGGTCGTAACTATAGCTTTGTCGTAGACTTTAAAGACGCTGGCGGCATGCAAAAAGGTGCTATAGTTCAATATCGCGGTGTGAAAGTTGGCAATATAGCCAGTATTAAGCCCGGAGTAAATGGTGTAGAAGTTGAACTCGATATCAATAGATCCGACTTGGTAATCCCTCGTGATGTCAAAATCGAAGCAAATCAATCTGGATTAATTAGTGAAAGCATTATCGAAATTACACCAGAAAGAATTATCCAGAGGTCTAATGTAGATGCTGGTCCATTAGACAAAGGTTGCGACCCGACCATTATTGTCTGCGACGGTTCCCGTCTTAGAGGTGAAATCGGAATTAGCGTTGACCAACTAATTCGCTATAGCAGCCGTCTATCAGAAGTTTACAGCCGACCGGATGTATACAACAACGTCAACCAAGCTTTAAAAAATTCATCTGAAGCAGCAGCAGAAGTAGCTAAACTAACTCGCGATGTTTCTAGCTTGACAAAAGCTACACAGCAGCAGTTAAGCACCTTCGCTTCTGCTGCCGAGACAGTAGCGAATGCTGCCAATAGAGTAAGTGTATCAACTGATAAAACAATTAACGAATTTGGTGGTACAGCAGAGCAATTGAACGCAACAGCAAGACAGTTTCGCGGAACAGCACAAGAGTTTAGCGGTACAGCAAAAGAAATTAGTTCTACAGCTAATCGAGCAAATAGACTCTTAGCAAACATTGATAACCTAGTCACAACCAATCGTTCTTCACTAGTTGGTGCATTAAACGACATCACAGCAACAAGTTCTCAACTAAGAACAACACTTAACGGTTTAACACCAAGCATTGGTAGATTAACCAAAGGAAAATTGTTAGAAAATCTCGAAACACTCTCAGCAAATGCAGCAGAAGCATCACAACAATTAAACGATATTACTAAAACACTCAACGACCCCAACAATTTATTAGTACTCCAGCAAACATTAGATTCAGCCAGAGTTACCTTCGAGAACACCCAGAAAATCACATCAGATTTAGAAGACCTGACCGGAGACACAAAATTCCGAGAAAACCTCAGAGAACTCGTAAATGGTTTGAGCGGTTTAGTATCTTCGACCGAACAAATAGAACAACAAGTAAAATTTGCTGCTACCCTCGATTCCGTAAAAGCCAACTTAGACCAACCACAAAATCAAACATCAACAAGAAAACAACCTTTTAGATTTAGTTCCTCACCTCAAACTTTAAAAAGCCAACCAAGAATCAAGCAAAATAAACAACTACAGGAAAACCTTTCATCCCAAGAAGAACTCTTGAAACAACTTCGGGAATATCAGAAGAAGAGAGATTAAGGAGATGGGGAGATGGGGAGATGGGGAGACAAGGAGATGAGGAGATGGGGAGATGGGGAGATGGGGAGATGGGGAGATGGGGAGATGAGGAGATGGGGAGACAAGGAGATGGGGAGATGGGGAGATGGGGAGATGGGGAGATGGGGAGATGGGGTAGAAATATTTTAATTTAATTTTGACCTTTGACCTTTGACCTTTGACCTTTGACCTTTAACCTCTTCTTAATTCCAATCTTGTTCTTCCTTCTTACCTTTAGTACGATAAATTCCCCCTACAGCGTGAATTGCTCTAGTTTTCTCAAAAAGTTCCGCTTCCGTCATCCCCCATTTTTGCAAAACCTCATTCAAACCGCTTTGAATATCTCTCGCTCCGGGAAAATTATGATAGCGAATCCGCAACCGAGCTAATTCAGCCAAATTAATATCATTCGGTTCCCCCACCAACAAATTCTCTAGCAAAGGACGGTCGCGATTGTATTGTGGATGTTGTTGCTCTTTTTTTTCTTCACTCATTGAAGTTAGTAGTTAGTAGTTAGTGCTTAGTAGTTAGAAGTTTAAAATGTCTCCTTGTCCCCTTATCTCCCCATCTCCCCATCTCCCCATCTCATTATCCCCTTATCTCCCCCTCTTCCAAAAAAGGGCTTGCAATTTATAGTGAAAATCTGAGAAAATGAGAACAAAATGAAAACTCTCTAGAGATAGAATTATTTCTCGTGAAACTAGACTCTAATCCCATCCCTTTGATAGACACTTCAGTATCCCATAGCCAAGAACACAATATAGAAGATTCAGAACTTGGTTGCTCTAAGACCAGTTTAGAGACAGTTGAGAAAGCATCTCCAAAAGAATCGCAGGATAATTCTACCCAAAAATCTCAATCTCCAATATTCATTTTTGGAACAACATTTATCACCATTTTTTTAGCAGAAATCGGAGACAAGACTCAACTATCAACCCTATTGATGAGCGCAGAATCTCATTCACCGTGGGTCGTATTTGTCGGTTCTGGTGCAGCACTAATTACAACAAGTTTCTTAGGGGTCGCTTTAGGTAGTTGGATGTCGAAGCATCTTTCTCCAAAAACTATAAACAAAGCCGCAGGAATGACCTTACTATTTATTTCTGTGATGCTCTTCTTAGACTTGATTCTTTACTAGAAATTTTATTTTACTCATAACTCTTAACTCCTAACTCCTAACTCATAACTAACCTATGGACTTACATCTTTTAGGAATCAGCTTTATCACAGTATTTTTATCCGAACTAGGTGATAAAAGTCAATTAGCAGCAATAGCTCTTTCGGGACGCAGTAAATCTCCGCGAGCAGTATTCTTCGGAACCGCTTGTGCATTACTCCTAGCAAGTCTTTTAGGAGCATTAGCTGGAGGAGCAGCAGCAGAATTTCTACCTACACGACTGCTCAAAACAATAGCTGCTATCGGATTCGCGATACTAGCAATACGTTTACTATTTTTCGAAGAAGAAGAAGAAACAGTGAACAGTGAACAGTGAACAGTTATCAGTTAACAGTGTTAGCGTTAGCGAAGCGTCTCCGGAGGAGATAGCGTTTCCTGAGGGGACATATAGTTATCAATTTTCATTCAAAAAGATGTTTTGTAAGGTGTGTTTCGCGACAGCGTAACGCACCATTTTTGAATCAGTATTCTAGAAGATATAGTAGTTTTTAGTTGTTCCTCCTCGCAATGAAGATTTAAGGGGGGTTGAAATCCCTGAAACGTATGCTGAGAGTACTTGTGTGTACACGGTAGTCTTATCAAGGAGAGGGGTGTCAGTACTTCCAATCATAAAAAACAACACTCAGCCCGAAGAATCAAGCTGAGTAAATAATTATTAATATTCAATTGTTTCTAACTGTTCACTGTTAACTGTTCACTGTTAACTGTTCGCTGTTAACTGATTCCAGCACCAAGCAAAAAGAGTTCCACCTACTGCTAATTTTGTTATTTCAAGTACCCAGTAAGTACCATGTAATAAATTCATATTGGCAGGAACTTCAGCGATTGCTTCAAACCAGTTTAATTGCAGTCCAATAGCAGACATTTCTGGAGTCAAAATATAAGTATCAGCTAAAGCAATTGCAACTAGTACATTTGCTAAGAAAATAGCGCTTTTTGACCAGTTTAATTTAATTTGACCAAAAGCCATAACCCCAGTTAATATAAGCCCCGCACACAATAATTCAACTCGGTTAAAACTCCAAAAAATTGTATAACCAGCCGATGCAAAACTAGATTGAGTCATCATTCCAGAAACGTAAAGACTAGGCATAATTACCCAATCTAAAATGATGCTAGCACTTAACCAAAAGCCCAAGGTTAACATAACAACATTTTGCCAAGCTGGACGCTTAAATTCGACGTTGGAAGTTGAAATAGTATTCATAAAAAATAATTGCTTCGTTATATTTTCAGTGTGAAACAAAAAAAGTAGTTTTAACCAACTTCTCAACTATCTGTAACAAAGCAGTCGTATTTTTACGGTAAATATAGTGTTTAACGTAAATTTTCAATAACATTTCTTAATATTTTGAGCATTGATTAATTCGATACAAGTGAAACAATGAAGGTTCGTAGTTGCGATGACCGCGCCAACAAATAGACTAATTAATTATTTAACTCTCAACTCCTAACTCTTAATTCCTAACTCCTAATTCCTAATTCCTAATTCTTAATTCCTAACCATGCGCTTCGCAATTATATCCAGCACCTTTCTTGCTTGCATCATCGGTATTGAGATTTCAACATCAAGATTAAGTCGAGCAGTACAGTTACGAGATGGAAAAGTATATTTCGTTCAAGTTCCACGTTTGGTGAAAGCAACAACAACTTTTGACGATGTGAATATATGGGGTGCAACGTATTATTTTACGGTTGAAGTTCCGTCCGATGCGGGAGAACCCTTGCAAAAGATAACTATTAACCAGCATTCGGGATTGGATAGGATAAATTTTGATTTGAAAGATAGTTTTGCTTTTATAAGAACTGAAAAACGTAAAAAAGAAAAATTGCAGTTTCAGATTAGCGATAAGCAGCAATTAAAAACAGTTTCTTTGACATTTAATCCACCAGTTGAACCCGGTAAAACAGTTACCATTGGTTTGAAACCATTACAAAATCCTTCAGTTGAAGGTGTTTATTTATTTGGTGTAACAGCATTTCCTAAAGGTGAGGAATCCCACGGACAGTTTTTAGGCTATGGAAGATTGCATTTTTATCGGAATAAAAGTTCTTTGTTTTCACCTTTTGGATGGTGAGAATCAGTTAGCAACGTAATGTAGAGACGTTGCAGTGCTACGTCTCTACATTACGTCCGTAGAAAACAAAACTGTCAAAATTAATGAAATGCGCTACTAATGGTCGGTTGCATAAATTCTGAAGGATTCGTTTTTCCCGCAACCGTAGGGAGACGTAGCACTGCTACGTCTCTACATACCGTTAAAATCAATAAAATGCACTACTAGTAACAAATAACTTATTCTTAACCTTGTCCCCTTATCTCCCCCTCTCTTCTAATTTTCTATTACGAATTACAAAAACGCGGTATATTTTTTCATATAAGCGTTGGGGGAAAAGGATAGATGCCAAAAGTAATAGCTATCCTGAATGGAAAGGGAGGAGTAGGTAAAACAACTACTTCAATAAATCTTGCAGCATCTTTTGCGGAGAAAAAAAAGGTACTTTTGGTAGATGCTGATGTACAAGGTTCGGCGAGTTGGTGGTTCTCAAGAAGTGATTCGGGGATGGGGTTTGATCTATCTCAGGAAACAAATCCAAAATTATTAAGTAGTTTACGTTCTATAAAGGGTTACGATTTAGTAGTAGTCGATACGCCTCCAGCGCTGCATTCTCAAGCACTAGCAGCAGTAGTCACAAATGCAGATTATTTGGTTTTGCCAACACCCCCAGCGCCAATGGATTTAGCTGCTTTGATTGATACAGTCAAGGAAGCAGTCACTCCCGTGGGTACTCCCCATCGAGTGCTGCTAACAAAAGTGGATACGCGAAGTTTGAGAGAAGCACTCGAAGCTCAAAATACTCTTTTAAATTTGGGAATTCCCGCTTGTAATGCATTTGTCCGTATTTACAAAGCCCATGAAAGAGCGGCGCTTGATGGGGTTGCGATTACTCAATTGCGCGGAAAAAACGCACGGGAAGCGGAGTCTGACTATCGCCGCGTAGCCGATGAATTACAGCGTGATTGGAGAAAATAATGGCTAAAAGAAATCTTTCTGATTTATTAAAAGAAGAAGTAAAAAAACCAGCAGGTGACCAGTCAACTATTGATGTTCCTGCATCTGAGGTAAAAGATATGAATAAACAAACTAAAACTGCTTCTGTTGATTTAGAAGCTACTGTTAAAGAATTGCAAGATAATTTAACGCAAGCGCGAAAAAACGAAGAAACTTTACAGAAGCAAGCGTCGGGATTTCAATCTACAATTGCCGAACAAGATAAATTATTCAAACAGTTACAGAAAGAAGTTGAAGAAGCCAAAAAGTTAGGAAATTTGCAGGATACTGTTGAAGAACTAAAAGAAGAGTTAGCAGAATCTCGTAAAAATGAAAAAAGCTTGGAGAAGCTAGTTGGAGAGCTACAGTTAACTTTAAAAGAAAAAGATGAACAGATAGAAAAATTAAGAAATTCACAAGATACCGCAGAAGAATCCAGACAAGAATTAGCAGCAGCACGTAAAAACGAAAAAAGCTTAGAGAAGCTAATTGGAGAGTTACAGTTAACTTTGCAAGAGAAAGATGAATTAACAGAAAAGTTAAACACAGAACTTTATGCAGCTAAAAAAGATGCATTACAGTTAGCAGAAGCCAATACAAAACTTACAGCAGAAATTAACGCAGCTCAAAAAATTGCGGAAATAGAATCTACTGCACCACAACCTGCTTCCAGACAACCTGCTACTAAACAAAGAGTTCCCAATCAATCTGCTATAACTCAACCAAAGAAAGATTATTCATCATCATTAGCTTACAGAAAACATTATTCTCGCCCAACTGGTCCTTTACCCGGAAGCGAACTCAAAGAGTCTAATAGCAGTTCTTCTCCCATGTGGTTGTTGGATTAATTAGTTAATAGTTATGAGTGTTTAGGAGTTAGGAGTTAGGAGTTAGGAGTTAAAAACTAATAACTAACAACTAATAACTATAGCGTTTTCCAGTCTATTGAAGTACATCTTGAAACCTCACCCCCAACCCCTCTCCTTCCACCAGGAGAGGGGAGATAAAGCACAGCTTTATCGGGTTAAATTAATCGCTGTACCTCAGTTACTTACGGAAACGCTATAACAACTAATTGCTAAATCTAAAATCTAAAATCTAAAATCTAAAATCTCTTCTGCGGTAGCTTGTGGTTGTTCTAGATGGGGAACATGTCCGCTATCTTTAATCCAAGTTAACTTACTACTAGTAATTGCACTTTCAAATTTATAAGCATCTTTTGTACCTAAAATTTTGTCGCTATCTCCCCATAGTATCAGCGTTTCTTGCTTAATCTTTTCAAGCTGACTCGCTTTGAAAGGTTGATATCCGCCGCTTTTGGTAAAAGCAATTAAAGCTCTATTCCAGTTAGACATTTCTAAATGCATAGCACCACAAAATAAAGCATCTTGAGTTGCAAGCTGTTTATTTTTATAAGCTGTACGACTAATGCTTTGCCGTATTTTACGATTTTTCAAAAATTCTGTTGCTAAATTATCTAACGGTGGAAACATCAATTTACTTATCGGTGAACCACCAGTCAAACCCGCGCTATCAATTAATACTAGTTTTTCTACTACTTCGGGATAATTTAAAGTAAAATCAATCGCTGCTGCTCCTCCCATCGAAGCACCCACTATAATTACGGGTTTACTTATTAAAGCTTCCCAAAAACTATAAAGATGGGTTCTAATATCGTTGGGGTGATATTTCACTTCCAAGAGTCTATCAGTAAAACCAAAACCTAATAAATCAACTGTCCAGGTTTCATTTTGCGCTGCTAATAGAGGTAATAAACGACGGTATTCCAATACCGAACTATCAAACCCGTGTAAAAGCAGAAAGGGGGTACCATCCTTACCCTGATGTACGTAAGTTGTATTAATCGGTTGCTTGCTTAAAGGAGTTATTAAAGGTGTTTGCTCAACAGTTTGAGCAAGAGCAATCGAAGCAGGTTCAGTTAATTGCTCAATTTCAGCAGGTAGAAATTTAGGAAACATAAGTTTTAGTTTACCAGCGATGGGTAACCAGAAACCGCCATGGCTATAGATATAGACATATTCTTACTACTTGTTATTACTAGTTCGTTTTTCCATAATTACCAGGAGACTTAACACTGTTAGGTCTCTACATTCGGTCTCTTTCCCGATTTCACCGATTCTTTACACATTTAGATATCTCAAAATCTGCCTATACCCTACGGTATAGGCATTTTAGACAATACAGGTCTGATATTAGTATTTATTGTTTCAGTGAATCGTTAGAAAATACATATATTTTTAGTTAAATAAAAAATACACTAATACTCCGTATAAATCCTATGCATAAAGCAAGACACGGTGCTGTCAAATTTGCTTGAATTATGGAGTATGTGTAAATGAGGCAGAGAATAAGCTGGATTGATTGTTGGAAAGGTATCGCAACAATATTAATTGTTTTCGGTCATGTCTTAGATTTTAATGTTACCAAGTATGTTTTCTGGTTTCATATGCCGCTTTTTTTGTTTATTAGTGGATATATGTATAAAGAAGAGCATAATTATTTATCTTTTTTTAAAAAGAACTTTCTCCGTTTAATTGTTCCTTATATCTCATTTTTAATCTTATTTAGCCTTCCTACTATCACAACATATATACATGGAATTTTTGTTACTAAACAGTTAGATTCGCTGTCTACATTAGTTGTTTTTACCTTGAAGCAATTTTATGGTGGTGAAATGTTAGGTGATTGCTTTACTTTGTTTTGGCTTATCACCTGCTTGTTTTTCACTAAGCAAATTTACAATTTTATTTATACTAAGTTCGGCGACGAAAAATGGTTGATGAATATTATCATGTTAGACGTTTACTGTTTAGCAATAATTGATTGTTTATTGTTTAAAGATGTTGTTTTCCCTTTGGATATAAATGTTGTGCTGATGGCACTTCCATTTTATTGGCTCGGACATATGGCTTCGGAAAAATCAAATATATTTAATTCTATAAAATTATTTATCATTGCATTTTCTACGCTTTTTACAATGTTTTTCATAGATAAACTATCTTATTTTGATTTTACATTTGATATGAGTAACAAGATTTATGGAGTACCTGTAATTAATTTTTTAATAGCAATAGCAGGTATAGTTATTGTCCAGACAATTGCCAAAACTATCACTAAAAATAAATTATTTGATAAGGTTATTTGTGAAATAGGAGGAGCATCAATGATTATTATCTATTTACATCAACCCGTTCAGATAACTTTGCAAAAGGTACCATTTTTGAATGAAAGCACCATGCGGTTAATTGCTGCTTTGCTGATTCCGTATCTAATTTACAAAGTTATGAGTAACTTTTCGGTAACAAGAAAATTTTTCCTAGGAGAATTCAAATTTGTATCAAATATTAAATTAAAAAGTTTATCAAATCTAGAGACTTAATATTGTTACATTTTTATGTCTATTTAATATTTAATTTAACGTTCTAATTATCGCAAAAACACTCCAAATTAATTTCGGTTTTTACTACTGAACGATTTTCAGCAGAATATTTACACTGTAAAAGTAAGCAATTCTATAACTATATAAGCTTGCAGTTAAATATATTGAATGATATTGAGGGGTAATTATAATGTCTAAAAATACAGAAGTATTGCAAACTGCTGTTAATTCTAACGGAGAAGCAGGTAATTCACTGGAGACAGCAATATTCGACGCTCTTGTAGAAGCACGTTCGACTTGTGAAGTTAACGGGAGCAATTCCAGTGAATGCGCTGTAGCTTGGGATATTGTAGAAGAATTGCAAGCTGAGAAATCCCATCAAAAGCAAGCAGCAAAAATCAAAAGCTCATTGGAAAATTATTGTGCTACCCACCCAAATGCGCTTGAATGTCGGGTATACGATATCTAAATCTAATGTTTCAAACTTGCAGCAGCGTCTGAAGTTATTTGCTTGATAGCTGCTAAATCAAGCTGTAGAGTTTTGCTTTGACATCCCAACCACAAAAGATATTCGATGTTACCAGCAGGACCAGTTATGGGAGACCAGGTTAAACCTTTGTAATACCACCCTAACTCTACAGCAGTTTGCAAAACTTGAAAGATTGCATCAGCTTGGTCATCCGGGTTACGTACAACCCCCTTTTTCCCGACTCGGTTTTTTCCAACTTCAAACTGTGGTTTTACCAGCAACAAAGCTTCACGAGGAGATTGTAAAAGTTGCCACAGGGCAGGTAAAACCTTATTCAAAGAAATAAACGATACATCTACCACAGTCAAATCAGGGAACTCCCTTTGATAAACCTCTCCTGTCTCAGATAGGGGAGGTAAGTTTTTGCGATTATTTTTAACTAATTCTTTCTCCCCATCCCCCCATCTCCCCATCTCCCTCTCCCCTTGTCCCCTTGTCCCCTTGTCTCCTTGTCCCCTTGTCTCCCTCTCTCCCTCTCTCCCTCTCCTCTTGTCTCCATACAAATCTTCCGGAGTCAAATGACGTAAATTAGTACGCTCGCGCAAAACCACCCGCTCATCATTTCGCAAACGCCAATCAACTTGTCCGTAACCGACATCAATACCGTAGACTAATTTAGCACCAGCTTGTAACAAACAGTCCGTAAATCCACCCGTTGAAATTCCACCATCCAGACAAACACGTCCTTCCACGGCGATACCAAAATAATCCAAAGCCTTAGCTAGCTTTTCTCCACCGCGAGACACAAAACGCGACTTCTGCTTAACTCTAATTTCCGCCGCGACATCAACAGAAGTTCCCGCTTTATCCACCAACTCATTATCAACCAAAACCTCCCCAGCCTGAATTAACCGCTGCGCTTGCTGACGAGACGAAGATAAACCTTTTTCTACCAACAGAACATCAAGTCTTTGTTTCATAAAAAATAGGGAATTGGGCATTGGGTATTGGGTATTCAAAGAGGGGAGGGGGTAGAGGGGGTAGAGGGGGAAGAATCTTGACTCCTAACTCCTAACTCCTAACTGCCAACTCCCAACTATTTCCAATGCCCCATGCCCTATCCCCATCTTATTAAACGTCAGTTTCGCTCAACTCTCTTGTCATGTAGTCAAATGGTTCGTCAACAAAGCTGGTATCGGCAACACCAGCATCAGTCATTTGTTGTTTAACCATTTCCTTCATGATTTGGATACCCGCAACTGTGGGAGCAATGGGAACTCCTAAAGAGTTGTAAGTTTCGCGTAAACCTTGCAATACTCGCTCGTCTAGCACGTCCATGCTGCCAGCGACTAAAGCATAAGTTGCGTAACGCAAGTAGTAATCCATGTCCCGCAAACAAGCCGCATAACGACGAGTTGTATAAGCGTTTCCGCCGGGACGAATCAATTCGGGCTGGTCTGCAAATAACTGCACGCCAGCTTCTTTGACTATAAATGCTGCATTGGCATTGATAGCAGCAGCAGCTTTTATTCTTTGAGTACCGCTTTCAAAATAAGATTTCAGCGAATCTACTGCATTTCTATCAAAATACCGTCCGGTAACGTCATAATTCTTAATTAAATTTGTTACGGCATCTTGCATTTTTATTATCCCCCAATCATTCCTATCTAAGATTTTGATATCAATTTGGCTTCAGTTATCGCAAAAATGTATTTTATGTTAACTTAACCAAAATCTGGCAAAAAGCAATCCATACTACTTAAGGATTCTATGTCAAAGTTGACCCTCATAAGATGAACTTTTATTTTTGTATAGATGATTTAGAAAAAGGTTAACATTAGCTTGACATTTGATTATCTGTAACAATGGATACAATTTCACGTTTTACCTATATTTAGGATATTCCAGATGTATCAAAAAGTGGTTCCAGCTTCTGAGGGTCAACAAATTTTTGTAATTTTTCGATATTAATCCATTGCGTATCGGCATATAAGGAGTAACCATGACAACCCCAAAAGAAGTCTTGAAAATGATTCAAGACAACAATATTCAGATGATAGATCTGAAATTCATCGATATGCCAGGGATTTGGCAGCATTTGACAATGTTCCAAGGTGAAATCGATGAAAGTTCTTTCACCGATGGTGTACCATTTGATGGTTCCAGTATTCGGGGTTGGAAAGCCATCAATGAGTCAGATATGTCAATGGTGCTAGATCCAAATACTGCTTGGATCGACCCCTTCATGAAAGAACCGACTCTCAGCATTACATGCAGTATTAAAGAACCCCGGACGGGTGAGTGGTACGACCGCTGTCCTCGGGTAATTGCTCAGAAAGCGATTGATTATTTAAATTCAGTGGGTGTTGGTGATACAGCATATTTTGGACCAGAAGCTGAATTCTTCATCTTTGACGATGTTCGTTTTGACCAAACAGCAAATGCAGGCTATTACTACGTGGATTCCGTAGAAGGTCGCTGGAATTCCGGTAAAGATGAAGGTCCAAACCTCGGTTATAAGCCAAATTATAAAGGAGGTTATTTCCCGGTTTCTCCAACCGATACCTCGCAAGATATGCGGACGGAAATGCTGCTGACAATGGCAAAATGCGGGGTTCCTATTGAAAAACACCACCACGAAGTAGCTACTAGCGGTCAGTGCGAATTAGGCTTCCGTTTTGGTAAGTTAATCGAAGCAGCCGATTGGTTAATGACTTACAAGTACGTTATCAAAAACGTAGCCAAGAAATATGGCAAATCTGTTACATTTATGCCGAAGCCAGTGTTCCAAGATAACGGCTCCGGTATGCACACCCACCAATCCATCTGGAAAGATGGTAAGCCTTTGTTCGCGGGTGATAAGTATGCGGGAATGAGTGAAATGGGGCTTCACTACATTGGTGGAATCCTCAAGCATGCACCAGCATTGTTAGCATTCACGAACCCAAGCACCAATTCCTACAAGCGTTTGGTACCTGGTTACGAAGCACCAGTAAACTTGGCTTACTCTCAAGGTAACCGTTCCGCTTCCGTGCGTATTCCTCTTGCTGGTGACAATCCTAAAGGGAAGCGTTTAGAGTTTCGCTGTCCCGATGCAACTTGTAACCCTTATCTAGCCTTTGCTGCAATGCTTTGCGCTGGTTTAGATGGTATTAAAAACAAAATTGATCCCGGCGAACCTTTAGATAAAAATATCTACGAACTTTCTCCTGAAGAATTAGCTAAAGTTCCTTCTACACCAGGTTCTTTGGATTTAGCATTAGAAGCTCTTGAAAAAGACCATGATTTCTTAATCCAAGGTGGAGTATTCACCAAGGACTTCATTGAAAACTGGATTTCTTACAAGTTAGACACTGAAGTTAACCCCTTGCGTTTACGTCCTCATCCCTACGAATTTTCTCTTTATTACGACTGTTAATTGCACATAGTGACAGTAAAATTAGGTCAATTCTAAATAGTTAAGAATTATGAAAAAAGCCACTCCTACAAGGGTGGCTTTTTTTTAAAGAAGAAGGAAAATCTGGCGTTGCTGAATTGAAATATGAATTTATTTTTCTCCCTAAATCCCCCAATTTTGGGGGACTTGAAATTATTCTTCTCCCCGCTTATTTGGGGGTTGGGGGGCAAATCATACTTTTAATCAGCAACGCCCAAAATCTAAAATCGTTTTAGCTCATTGTCGCGTTACTGCGGTCATAGCTTGTCCAAGCATTGGGATTTATCTTTCCCTGGACAGGGTTCCAGTAACGAGATGCTTCTCCTGGAAGACCAATTTCTTCCCCTGCACGTCCGAGCATTGACTGTTGACGATTTTTAATTGTTTGATAATGACCTTGCATTAAAGCACGTGCCTTTTCTTGAGTAGTCATAATTTTTAAACTCCTTATATTTAATCAATATGTAGTAAGCTTATTGCTGATTCTATTAATTATAGAAATAATTCTGTAACAATGACTACTATTTTTTGACAATGTTATTAAATCTAAACATTATATTTTGTAAAGCAATCCAGTCATAGCTGCAAGAAGCGGTAGCAGCAATGATGGGTTACCGATGACGGAGAAAACTAAATAAAAATTCAAATTCGCGCCCGATTCACTTCCAATTTTTAAAATAGAAGTTATCTGAAATATTCTGTAGTCTTGGCTACAAAAAAATATATATTAAACAAAAATTAACGATTATGAGAAAAAAGCGGAAATATCTTAGGGCGATCGCTCTCATTTTTACAGAAGCTTATACAGTCAATAAAAAAGCGCTATAGCAGCTTATTTCGTTAATTTAGATAGCATTATTCGTAAATGTATCGGTAAATTTGTTTAAAATATATGAAAATAATAGATACAAAAATTTATCTTTATGACAGTTGCTTACCCTCGGAAATTTCAGAATTCTTTGAGCGCTAGGGATGTGATGAAACAGGTTGTACGCGACCGTGAAATACACATGATTACTCTTAATCGCTATCGCTACAGCGAACAACGCAGTTGCAAAGACCTCACTGAAGTAATTGAAGAATTGAATGGAAACCCACCGGAATTGGTGCAGGATATATCCCGCCATATTTCTGATGAAGCTCGTCATGCTATGTGGTTAACCGATTTATTAATTGATTTGGGTGCTAATTTAGGTACACCACCCGGAATGTCTTACATCGATGAATTTGACCGTCTTTTAGATAAAGATTCTTTCAATTCAAACGATAATTTGGAAGATGGTATAATTGCAGCTTTAGCAGCGATTAACGTTACAGAAAAGCGGGGTTGTGAGTATTTCTCCGCCCACATTTATGCGCTCAAACAAGCCGAGCAAACAGAAGAAAACATTAAAATCCGCGAAACAATCGAGAAAATTCTGCCAGAAGAAGCTGGACACGTTCGTTGGGGTAATCGTTGGTTAGCAAAGTTAGCTGCTAAGAGTCCAGAGCATCGTCAAAAAGTAGAAACGGCTAAGCGCAAATATTCAGCGGTCGAACAAGCAGCCTTTGAATCCGGAATGGATATAACTCTGGGTGCAGAACTGCGACGGGTTGCTAACTTAATGGAAGTAGCAAATCAAATGCCCATGTGGGAGCGTCCTCAGTATTTGATGGAACGCTTACCCCAAACTGTTTTAGCACCTGAATTACAGTTTACTAGAATTGAGGCTGCACAAAAAGCATGGCAACGCGATCCGCAAGCTTTTATGGAGAAGTTTGTGCCGATGTTTATCAACGGTATTGCAGGTAAAGATAATCCTAAAAATTAATAATTTGGGCTAATGGCGCATCCGCGCCATACTATATACCTGGCATACAGTTAATGAAGGTTGCACAAAGTATTTTTTTGGAATAAAAACTAAACAAAAACTAGAGACGATTTTTTCGCCTCTAGTTTTGAACAAGCATAGGATGCATAATGTATAGGTGAAAAAATCACCTTTTGATAAAAATCATTGCAACTAAGCAAACAGGACTAAGTAACTTTTATTATCCGCTTTAGCGCCTAAATAAAATTACTTGCTCCTAATAGTTATTTTTGATTGTCCCCTGAATAAAATCATGGGATTTTGAGCATTTCTTATAAATTGAAACCCAAGCTGAAGACGGCGCTTAGAAAAGAGATTAGATACATCAATCCAAGCGTTTTATTCAACTATATCGTCTCAAAGAAAATTCAAACTTCTCCTTGTTCAGATATTATCTACTTGAATAAACAAGCAGTTACCTAAAACATAGTGAAATAAATGGCAGACAAGTAGTTTGTTTCCTCTTTTGCACATGAAGACATATTTAAATTAGATGTCCCACTCACTAGTAAAGCAGGAATCATATTGTAAATATGAAATCAAATAGAGAATTAACCTTTATATTGGCAGACGACGAACGGCAGAAAAATTTTCTTTCGAGAAGCGATTATCGTACTATCGGACTAGACAGTCAATAAAGTAACCGTTGATATATAGTAGCAGTGGCTCTTTATACAATCGACAAATAATTTATAACGAAAACTATCTAACAATGTCGTGTAGCAAAAATTATATCTGCACAAAGCTGCGGGGAATAAAGAGTGATTAATAAAACCCTGTAGCTATATTTTGATGTACTTGATATAACACGACTAACTGGTTCTATGCGTTGCACTTTTTGTAGCGATGCGTGAGAAATTAACCGTGGTTGAAATATTCCACAAATTCTCTACGTCCGCTACCTCTATGGGGTGCTTTAGGCTTGCGTCTGGATCTACTCAATAGTAATTCATGCTCAACCGAGGTAGAAAGCATTTCTTTATCTAAAGAGTTTCCAACTTCTTGAAAGTTAACAGCTAAGGAGCCGAATACAATGCTTGTAACTAAAAGTGAAATGGCTGTACGCATAGTAGATGTCTATTTTTGAACTATCCACTTCACTGATACTTAGTTTTAAATACTGCATCCGGAAATTTTCTTAAATAGTATTTTTTTTTACTCTAATTTTTAAAATCTATTTTTTTTACTACATGTTCTACTAATAACCAGCTACCAGCATGATTCATACGAGCATAAATAACTATACATTCCTTATCCAACAAAGACTCTAAGGTTTTATTTACAGATGGAATTAAGGTAACTAGCTGATAAATTAATTGTTTGGATACAGTTTGAGTACTAATTACTAATCTGTAATCTTGCTGACTTATACGCTGAAAAATGCCTTTAAAACGGTAAACATTCCGTAGGGTCACTGGATGATTACTACCGTATGAGTACTTAAGTAAAGATGTATTGTGACAGTTATTGCTAACAGCATAATCATGCAAATTGTCTAAATAATACATTTGGCTTATCAAGCAATCAGGATGACTTGGTAATAAATTGAACAAAGGAACTATTGCTGCTGGGGCTTGCATGTCATTTAATAAAGCTTGCTGCAATGTTCTTACAGGTAAATCTCTTGGCTGACAATTTAGTTCAACACATATTCCCGCAGCCATTCCCGCAGCTTGACCGATATTCATGACTACGGGTTGCAATCTGGTAGCACCGTTTGCTATATGAGAAACGGAAATATTTTTTTCGCAGACTAATAAGCCATTTGTCTTCAAGGGAACTAAGGAACGGTAGGGAATGGTGAAAGGAGTTCCAGTTAAGCGTCCTCCCCAACGGATTGATTTTGGTTTTAATTTTGGTTTTAATTTTGGCTTTAATTTAAATTTAAATTTAGATTCAGATATTGATTCAGCATCGGGATAATGATGGTCGTTCGGGTAGTTTCCTATAGCAATAGTATCTGGATATAAAGCTGCTGCATTACCCCCAGGGACTGGCAAAATATTTTGTTCTGTTATCGTAGTTAATCCCACTAAACGACGGCTTTCCCGATAGTAAGGATGAAATGCGAAACAACCACGGGAATTGTGAATATCGGGAAAAGCATTTTCAGCCAAACCATAGCGACGACCGATGCTAGATTGAATAAAATGAGCGAAATTTTGGCTATGATTGCGACATTCATAGAGAAACTCAGTTTTTGCTTGCTCTGATTCAATCATTCGACCTAAATCATCACCGTAGTCATTGCCACAGTTAGGCCAATTTATCATCAAAAGACCATTCCCCAAGCATCCATAATTCAAGAATTTCTCCGCACCGTAATTATCCCAAGCACCTGTAAATAAGGACGAATCGTAATTTGCTGCTTCTGGAATTTTTGGGGCTAAATTTTCACCGTAATCTTGCATGATTACCACCCAAGTCGGAGACTGTACGGGATATTTATTTGTAAAGGAATTATGTGCAACGGGTGCGCTAGGTTCTTGGAACTCAGATTGCAATTCCCAACCCCACCGAAAGGGAATATCAGCTAAAGCAATTACATCTCCTAATTCGGTACCGTCAAGCGTGATTTTGGCTTTAACGGTAAAACCTGCAAATCTAACCCCGGTAATGCAATTATTTTCCTTAAATACCTCTAACGGTACTTGTCCGGAAAACCATTGCAGATTTGTGAGTTGGGCTACCCAATCAGCAAAAATTTGCGCTCCTATTTGGGGATGATAGCTAAAAAAACTTGCCCAGCAGTTGTCTAAACCCCCAGGTTGTCGAGAAAGTAATTCTCGTAAAAATTCGCCCCAGATTCCAGTTTGAAAAGCTGCTAATTCGTTACCGTCGGGAGCGCATACTCCAGCCGAAGTTAACATTCCTCCCAGCCAACAAAATTCGCTGACTAAGATAGTGTTTGCACCACGTCGCGCTGCTTGAATCGCTGCGGTAGTTCCCCCGGTTCCTCCACCTACTACTAAAACATCGGTGGTGTAGGTTTGATGATTCATTATTCATTTATATGCTTGTTAAATACTCGTTTTATATTACAAGCAGTTACTTTGTCCGCTACAAAAATAGGTAGGGAAAGAGAAAATATTTTGTTGGGATTGTGAGATTTGAGAAACCCGGTTTTTTTGAAAAAACCGGGTTTCTGACACTTATCATTTTTACAACTCAAATAGAATTACTATAGTTCGGTTAACAGATTATTAAAAGCGACAATTTTTTTGTGCTTCTAAAAAGAATAAGAAGCTTGATAAAGAAACAATGAATAATAATGCGACAATAATAGTTAATAAAATAATTAGTCGTAACTTTTGGTTTTCTCGTTCGCGCTTTTGTCGTAGATCCTGATTCTGTTGTTGAATTTTTTCTTCCCGCTCTTGTTCTGCTCGATTTTTTTGACTTTCTGTGATAAACCTTTCAGTATCTGCATTGAGAGGTAAAATATGCTTACATTTTTCAATAAATATTTCTGCTTCTCTCAATTCTTCTCCCGTATATAAGAAATCTTTTGGGTCATCAATTTCCTTTCTTTTACCTTTCCATTTCTTTGCTGCTTCTTCAATTTCGTCTTTTAGTTTTATATTTCTACGGTGTATATAAAGCAAATCACTAAATTTTGACCAGTGACGAATTAATGCTTCATGACTTAAGTTAAGAAAATCAGCCTTTTGTCCATCTTCTAAAGTTTCTTGATTTATCGCAATTAAATTATTTTCTAAAAGAATATTAATAACTTTATCAAATTTATCTTTAGAATTTGCTCTAATTAACTTACTTCGTGAAACTTTTTTACGACTGTGTCCGGTTCCATCTCCTAACTGAGTTAACTGAATAAAAATATATTCTGCGATTTCTTGTTCATCTTTATTTAAAGAGTCGTAAACTTTATTAGCGTGTTTTTCAAGAATACCTTTGATTCCCTGAGATTTTCCAAGTTGATTATATGCAGCAACAGTTAAACATTTATCAGTAGATTGTTCCCATAGTTCTTGTAAAGCATATTGTAATAAAGGTAAGCTTCCCGGTTCGTTTTTCACATCTTCAATTAATTTACTCACCAATTTTGGCTCAATCGTATAACCTAACTGTTTCGCTGGTTTCTCTATAGCTTGGGTTAATTCGTCCTTGTCCATAGGTGTTACAGCTACCAGATGTTGCTGGATTTTTCTGGCAAGTCCCTTATATTCTTGTTCGGCAAATTTACCAAAAAAGTCTGCTCTTATTCCTAAAACTAAACACAGTTTATTATTCTTTACTTTTTCTAAAGCATACATCAGACATTCAAAAAACTGTTCTCTTTCTCTAAGTCTTTCTTCCTTGTCTTTAGCAAGGGTAAAAACTTCCTCTAATTGGTCTATCACTAAAACAACTCTTGAAGAACTCTGTTCGCAAATACTCTTTAAATATTCGGAACCTTTTGTTCTAAACTCTTCAACATCTGTTTGTAACTCATTTGCTAAATGTTGTAAAGGATACTTACCCGGTTGAAAAGTATAAACCTGCCAATCTTCACTACCAGATATCTGTTCCCCTTGTCTTATTTGATAAACTAAACCGGCTCTAATAACACTAGATTTACCACTTCCAGTGGCTCCCATAATCGCAAGGAAATTATTTTCACGAACTTTTTCTAATAATTCATCTGTCAGCTTTTCGCGTCCGTAGAAATATTTAGCGTCTTCATAATCAAAATAAGCTAAACCCTTGTAAGGATTATTAATATCTACAGGATTATTTGGCTCTTTTGAAAATATATTAATACCTTCAGGTACTGTAGAAGCAGATAAAAGGTAAATTGACTTACCAAAACATATGCGTGTAAAGTCTCCGCATCTTCTTAAATGCTTTTCGTAATATTTCAATCTTTGAATTAATATTTTTTGGTCAATATATTCTTCCTGTTTTATTTTTAGCTCATTCAATATTGCCCCAGTCAATTCGCTACAGCTATTTTTGCTGATAAAAAGTTTATTTGTTTTATGAAATGAAATAATACAAAATCTATCTTTTCCAGCTTTATTACCTGGAAATAATGTATTTAAATCTAAATTTTTATATTCTTGATGACAGCAATCTAAAATAATAATTTGCTGCTCTACAGGACTTTCTTGTAATATTTTTTTTAGCCAGCTTAAAGACACCCCTAATTCATATTCTTGTGAAGGATTAGAATCACTAGTTGCTAAATATATTTCTGTAATTCCTTTATCTCTAGGAAGTACATATCCGGAAAAATATAGTAGTGCAGTATATGGATGCTGTCCTTCTGGTTTAAACAGGTTGGCAATTTCTTCTTTTAATTGTTTGCGAGTAGCTTTTTCAAGTCGCTCTACTTGAAATTGTTGTTGCAGTCTATTATCTATATATCTGGCATTGAAAGCAGGAACCCGAAGATTATGTAAGTCTCTGGATTTATATTTATTAATCCCTACAACTAAAGCTTGATACAATTTATTATTTGAATTACTGGTGACTTTTTGAATTGAAGATTTATTGGAATTATTCATAGTTTTTATTGAAAAATAAGTGTTAAACTCCTGATGGATAACAAGTTTATGCTTCTTTTTTTCTGTCAATTATCAGTTGATTGCTTGAGTAAATTACAAAAATTTTTATCGTATTTTGCCTTCTGCCAATTAAGAGCTTTCTGAACTTGGGAAACAGTTAAATTTTTGGCTTTGATTAGTTTGGTCTTATATAGATTTGCTCCATATAAATTTGCTCCATCTAGGTCTGCACCATATAGATTTGCACCACTCAGGTCTGCACCATTAAGTTGTGCATTAATTAGATTGGAATAAATCGCAATCAAATACATTCCTCGATTGCTAGGGTCAAAATTGTCTGGAAATTTTGTTTTTTGGTCGTATAAACAGTGCTTAAGCTTTGTACCGTTGAGGTCTGCATCGTAGAGATTGACACCTCTTAGGTCTGTACAGCTAAGGTCTGCATCGTTTAAATTTGCTCTATCTAATTTGGCATCAATCAGGTTACAACCAATTAAATTTGCACCAGATAGATTTGCACCACTTAAATCCGTATCTCTGAGGTTAGCATCACACAGATTTGCACCTGTGAGGTTTGCACCAGATAGATTTGCACCACTTAGGTCTGCATCTACTAACTGAATCTTGACTAATTGAGCATCTACTAGTTCTGCACGACTTAGATTGACACCATTGAGGTTAAACTCATTAAGTTCTGCATCTTGCAAGTCTACACAACAGAGATTTGCACCGCTTAAGTCTACTTCAGCTAGATTCGCACCGCTGAGTTTAGCGTGACTCAAATTTGCACCACACAGTTTACAACCTTTAAGATTTGCACCTAGTAACCGAGCATGACTGAGATTGATACGGTTGAGGTTAAAACGTTCAAAGTCGATACCGCTGAGATTCGCACCACTAAAATTGGTATTACTAGGTGATGTTTGAGAAAGAATTGCACCAATCAGATTTGCATTACTAAAGTCCGCTTCTCGCAAGTTAGCTCCAGTCAGGTCTGCGTCGCTAAAGTCAGAATCACTTAGGTCGGCTTTTCTAAGGATTGCATGACAAAGCTTAGCGTTTACGAACCGAACATCAATTAATTTCGTACCGCTGAGGTTTGCACCACTCAGGTCAGCACGAGCCAGATTTGCACCAGTAAGGTTAGCATCGCGGATGATAGCACCGTTAAGCTGTGCTTGAAACAGAACTGCATCACATAAATTAGCTTTATCAAGCTTAGTATTTTTTAAATTAGCTCTGGATAAATCCGCTCCTTGAAGATTAATTTCTGTCAGGTCTGCATTATTAGCAGTTAAACCTGCTAAATTTTCGCTGTTACTGTTTAAATCTTGGAGTGCTTGAACGCGACCTCCACTTCCTTTCTGACCTTTTGCGGAGTTAATTACCTGCCATGCTTCATATTGAGAACGCTTATGTTGCTCTGGAATATTCAAAACAAAGAGTATCGAACCAACAAGAATACTAAAGGATTCAATATTATCAAATAAATGTTTTCCTAAGTTTCTTCGTCTCTTTGATTCGTTTGTTTTTATTTGTTTTGGTTGTGTTGAATTCTGATTCTTTTTTTCCGAAGAATCTAATTGTTCAGTATTTAGTATATTTTTTTTAAACCAAAGTCCAACTTGACTTTCGTCTAATTTATCAATGCCAGATACAACTAAAATAAGCATTACTAGGATTAATGCAAACTTAATGACATAGGCTATTAAAACCCGGAACCAAACTATACGTTTCAGATTCAGCCTAGCTTTACGATTAAATTTTGAGAATTTTTTGTACTTGCTCTTTAATTTCAATTTTAATTTCAATACTAGACCTCAAAATCATTCATAGATTTCTTAGGAACTTGTATTATACCGAGATTAAACAACAATTAAAAGTATAGTTTTAAACATGAATATTACATTTTAGAGTAATTGAAGTATTTTTTTAACTACAAATAAGCAATAATATATTCGTAATATTCTTACCTATAGTTCCGTTTCAAGATAATTGTAAAGTAGTTTATCTTAGATTCTAGTTAAGGCAAGATAAAAAGCGGACAAGGAAAAGACAAAAGACAATCAAATTCCTAACTCCTAACTCTTATTATTAAATTAAAATGACAATCCCTATTTTTATCGTTAGCGTATTAGCTTTATACCTGGCTTTTAACCTCGGAGCCAACGACGTTGCCAATGCAATGGGAACTTCGGTGGGTTCTAAAGCTGTGACTTTAAAACAAGCTCTAATAATTGCTGGCATCCTGGAATTTACTGGTGCTGTTTTATTCGGACATGAAGTATCACAAACTTTGGCGACTGAGGTGAGCAATCCGATTTTATTTATTGATACTCCTGAAGTTTTTGCTACTGGAATGCTTTCGGTTTTGTTGGCTAGTGCTTTGTGGTTGCAAATAGCGACATCAAAAGGTTTACCGGTTTCTTCATCTCATGCTGTTGTTGGTGCGATCGCCGGATTTAGTATTGTGGCTGCTGGGTTTAATTCGATTGAGTGGTCATCGATTGGTATGATTACTTTGGGATGGGTAATTACACCGCTTATCAGCGGCTGTATTGCTGCTTTATTTTACAGTCAAATCAAAAAATGGATTTTAGACCAGCCTTACTCATTACAACAGTTAAATGAGTGGATTCCCTGGTTAAGTGCTTTGTTATTAGGAGTCTTCGGAATAATAGTCTTACCAAAAGTAACTCAACCGCTCGCGAATTACTTGATTGAAGAAGTTGGTTGGAAAATACCGTCTCATGATGTACCTTTATTCATCGGTACAACTATAGCGCTAGGGTTGACTTTTTATAGCTGGGGAGAGTTGACGAGAGGGGGAGATGGGGAGACAAAGGGACAAGGGGATGGGGAGATGGTAAGCCACCCCCGTGCCGAGGTTCCCTCGGTTGAGGGGAGTGGCGCAACCCGTAGGGGAAGATGGGGAGATGGGGAGAAATCTAATTATCAATTACCAATCCAAAATCCAAAATCCAAAATCCAAAATCCAATTGAGCGTATTTTCGGTAGATTTCAATTATTGAGTGCTTGTTTTGTAGCGTTTGCTCACGGTTCTAATGATGTGGGTAATGCTATTGCTCCTTTAGCTGCTATTACTTATATCAATCGGACTGGGAAAGTTCCTATTTATGATTTGGATATTCCTGTATGGATTCTGGTTATTGGTGGTGGTGGTATTGTTATTGGTTTAGCGGTTTTGGGTAAAAAGGTAATTGCGACTATTGGTGAAAGCATCATTGCTTTGGAACCAAGTAGCGGGTTTTGTGCGGAACTTGCAACTGCTACTACGGTAATTCTTGCTTCTCGTTTGGGTTTACCTGTTTCTACTTCTCACGCTCTTGTCGGTGGTGTGGTTGGTATTGGAATTATTAAAGATATTAAATCGGTACAGTTTAAAACTTTACAGGGAATTGCTGCTGCTTGGATTGTGACGCTTCCGGTAAGTGCGGTTTTAAGTGCGGTTATTTTTAGTTTGATGCGTTTGGTTTTGGGGTAGGAAATTAGGAATTTGGAATCAGGAATCAGGAATTAATAAAATATTTGTAGTGGGAGCATCTTGCTCCCTATTTATTTTCTACTAACTATTACCAATTCCCAATTACCAATTACCAATTACCAATTACCAATTACCAATTCCCAATTCTAAAAATTACTTTTACCAACGGGACGTTGACCATCTATATTCAACATATGGTCAATTTCTAAATCACTTTCATCAATGGGACGCTCACCGTCTACACTTATAGTTTCGTTCTCTTCAAAATTACTTTTGGCAATTGGACGTTGACCATCTACATTAATGGTTTCTTCTACTCGAAAGCGGCTTTTGCTAACGGGACGATTACCGTCAATATTTAAAGTATGGTCAATTTCTAATTCGCTCGGGTCAATGGGACGTTGACCGTCTACATTAATAAATTCACTTTGTTTATTATCCTGACGGGTAATTAAAGCTTGATTTTCAACGTTATAGGTTTCTTCTATTTCAAGATTACTTTTTTCAACCGGACGCTGACCATCAATATTTAAAGTATGGTCAATTTCTAGTTCGCTCGGGTCAATAGGACGCTGACCGTCTACATGAAGAAATTCGCCTTCTTGTACTTCGCTTTTAACAATTGGATGGCGATTTTCAACATTATAGGTTTCTTCTATTTCAAGATTACTTTTCGCAACGGGACGTTTGCCATCTTCGTTGAAAGTATGGTCTATTTCAAATTTGTTTGAGTCAACTGGACGGCTGTTGTTAGCGCTCGTTTGAATAGAATCTGTTTCTGATTTTTTATTTTTTTTATTCATGATAAGTCCCGAACAGAACAAAAATTAAATTATGTGCTGAAATTATTTTTCAATCGTATTATGTCGCTTTGGCTAAATACTTGTACCTTTAGGATTAAAATTTTGATTTATAAGGAAGAAAATTAATAGACTTATACTTCAACATTGTTACCACAATTAACCAATGACAAACTACGTATACATTGCAACCAGTTTAGACGGATTTATTGCCACCAGGGATGGGAGTATAGATTGGCTATACGAGATTACCAATCCCAGCCATAGCGATTATGGGTATGCTGAATTTATGAGCGGTATTGATGCTATCGTTATGGGACGAAATACCTTTGAAAAGGTTTTAAGCTTTGGTGAGTGGGTTTATGATAAACCTGTTTTTATATTAAGCAATAGTTTAACAGAACTTCCTCAAGACATCGCTGATAAAGCCACAATAGTCAGGGTCGAAATAAACAAGCTAATTGAGCAATTAAATTTCCAAGGATACAAAAATATATATATTGATGGCGGTCAAACGATACAAAGTTTTCTTAAAGAAGATTTGATTGATGAAATGATTATTACGGTTGTGCCAATTATTTTAGGAGATGGATTTCCTTTATTTGGTAAGCTGGATAAAAAGCTTGATTTTAAACATGAGAAAACAGAAATATATCATCAAAATCTTGTCAAAAGTCATTATCTAAGAGACAGATATAAGCAACAATCTCAAAGTTAATTTAAATATCTTAACAGTTGAATTTTTATGCTCGTGTGTTCTGTAACTATTCACGATTTATCAGGTAATCCCCATAATCAAGCTATATTCTATGGGCTTGCTCCAAGAAAGTCGTATAAATAAAAATTGTTATATAGATTACCTTTCGTATTATTAAATAAATAGATATTTTGCTTCTCTTAAATAATTAACCAAATTCTGAGAAAATAATAGTTCATAGTAAATAAACTTGCTATGAATCTTCTTTTATTCATACCTCGTTGCCCATGTCTAACACCCAATTTCGACCAATGACAACTATCAAAGGTAAGACAATAGTTTTAACAGGTGCTTCGCGGGGAATAGGAGCATTTATAGCTCGCGAACTTGCGAAAAAACAAGCAACTGTCATATGCGTTTCTCGTTCTCAATCGGGTTTGGAGAGAATATGTTCTGAGATTGATGATTTGGGTGGAAAAGGTATCGGTGTTATTTTTGATGTTAGCAAGGTTGAAAGAATGCCTGAATTAATGTATGAAATTAAACAACTTACAGGCTCATTTAATGTTGATATTTTGGTTAATAATGCTGGGATAGAAATATATCGTTCTTTTCAAAATTATTCTCTCAAAGATATTCAACTGGTTTTATCGGTTAATTTAATTGCAGCAATAGAATTAACTCGTTTGGTATTACCAAATATGTTAAACAAAGGCAGCGGTCATATTGTGAATATTGCTTCTTTTTCTACTCAGAAAGGTCATCCTTATGATAGCGTTTATTCTGCGAGTAAAGCTGGTTTGCTAATGTGGGCTGATGCTCTTCGAGATGAATTAGCACCAACGGATATAATAGTTTCTAATATTTGTCCGGGATACTCTCAAAGAGGTTTATTTGCCGATAATAATATGTCCGCCGCACAAGTAACCGAAGCTAGCTCTACTCCACAAAATGTAGCTACTGCAGTTTATCAAGCTATCGAGAACAATGGCAACCAAATGGTAGTCAATGACAATTTTTTCACCAGGAATATGACGAAGTTAAAGTTTGCAGTTGAACAATTTTTACCCAATTTTGGAGATGCTGACAATCAGATTACAGATGAAAATAATTTGAATAAAAGACCGAATCAAAGTCAGCAGAACAGTAAAGAAAAGTTAGTGATTAATGAAACTGATTAATCGTAAAAGTCAGTATCGCAGTAGTTTAATCGCGCTCCTTAATATACAATGCGGGAGATTGTATTCTGAAAATTTACTCCATAATCTCCCTCAACCTCATATTCCTTTAAAAAACTGACTGAATTATCACTAAAACACCATAGACGTTTGTACCACTATGACTTTAGATTGTTATGATTAGTACGGCTGTAGTCATCGGTTAAACATTCCCACATGGAACTACAAGCATTTGTGCTAGATAGTATTTTAATTGTAATCGGTATGTTTTGTTGGAATGCATATCTTGCAAAACGTCTTGACTATAATCGTCAAATAAATCGCGGCTATAATCATATTTTTAATCAAAATTATCAGCATTTATTTGTCATTAAACCTAACGGTTGTTTATTAGAAGTTAATCAACAAGCGGTCAATGACTATGATTTTAATCCGAAAAATATTCGGGGAAAACCTTTATGGTTGGTTTTTCCACAGATTACCGTCTCAACTCAAAGAAAACTACAAGATGCTATAGCTAAAGCTGCTCAAGGTGAGCCAGTTAGCCTTAATATTGAGCGATTACAAGAAGAAATTACATTAAATAAAATTAAATTTTCATTTACTCCTATTGCCGACCGTAAAGGTAAAATTAAGGTGATAGTGGCTGAAATTTGTAATATTGACCAGTCGATTCAAACAGAAATCACGCAAAAGCAGCAACTATTGGAAACTTTTTTTAATAAAGCTTCTATTGGTTTAGCTATCCTAGATGATAAATGGCGACACGTACAAATTAATGATGTTTTAGCAGATATTAATGGTAAATCTGTTGAAGAACATATTGGTAAAACTGTTCGCGAAATAGTACCCCAAGTAGCTCCTCAATTAGAATCAATTTATCAACAAGTTGCAACTACGGTTGAAGCTGTATGTGGAATTGAAATTAACGGAGAAACTCCCAAACAACCAGGTGTGATTAGAAGTTGGGAAGCTTCTTATTTTTCATTACCAGTTTCTAATCACCGGAATGGAATTGGTTGTGTAGTACTTGAAGTTACCGAACGTAAAAAAACCCAAACAGACCTAGCTAATAGAATTAAGCAACAAGCAACCATAGCACAATTAGGACAACTTGCTTTATCCGGACTTGAATTACCTGCTTTATTCAAGCAAACTACAGTTTTAGTTGCTCAAAGTCTTAATGTTGATTCTTGCAAAATTCTCGAACTTGTTCCCAATTCTGATGCTTTAGTGTTACGTTCGAGCGTTGGTTTAGAATCAGATTTACTGGATAACATTACAGTCGAAACTAATTATAAATCTCAAGCTGGTTATACTTTATTATCTGGTCAAACCGTTATATTAGATAACCTCAACGAAGAAAATCGATTCACAGGTTCATCTTTACTGCATCAACATCAATATATCAGCGGTGTCAGTACAATTATTCCAGGAGAAGACAATCAACCCTTCGGAGTATTAGAAGCTCATTCCACCGAAGAACATCAATTTAGTTGGGATGATGCCAATTTTCTACAATCAATTGCCAATATTCTATCAGCCGCAATTACTCGTAAACAAGCGGAAGCAGAAAACCGTCAGTTGAATGCTACCTTGGAAGCACGAGTAAAACAGCGTACCGAACAGCTAGAAGAAGTAAATCAGGAATTAGAAGCCTTTTGTTATTCAGTTTCCCATGATTTACGCGCACCTTTACGCGCTATTCAAGGTTTCGCTCAAGTTTTACTCGAAGACTATGAAAGTTTATTCGATGAGATGGGACGTGAATATCTAAATCGTCTAATAACAGCAGCAGGACATTTAGATACTTTAATTTTAGATTTATTAGCTTATAGTCGTCTGGGAAGAACTCAAATCCAATTAGGACAAGTTGATTTAGCAAGCGTAGTTGAAGGAATACTTCGGGAACTTGAATCCGAATTACAGGAAAAGCAAGCGCAAGTTATTATTAAAACAACGCTTCCTGTTGTTAAAAGCCAGCAAAGCATTTTAAAATCAATTATTACTAATTTGATAACTAACGCTATTAAATTTGTTCATCCCAAGGCTCGTGCAGTTGTGCAAATTTGGGCAGAAGAACGTGGTAAATATATCAGATTATGGGTGGAAGATAACGGTATTGGTATTGCTCCAGAACACCAAGAAAGAATTTTTAGAGTTTTTGAACGCTTACATGGAGTTGAATCTTATGTAGGTACCGGTATTGGTCTTGCAATTGTTAAGCGTGGTGTAGAAAGTATAGACGGTTCGGTTGGTGTTTTTTCTAATCTCAATCATGGTAGTCTTTTTTGGATTGAATTACCTAAATGTAAAGAGTAAGGAATTGATAATTATAAATCAGTAATTTTGCGTAATTACTATTAATTTGGAATCTTGCATTCCAAGCTAAATTAGCTTTCAACAGCTGATATACAAAGTATGTTAAAAATCACTAAAATCCTTACCCATCAAGGTGGTATTAAGAATAGTGCGAGATGCTAAGTGTAGGTTGGATTGCTTTAACCTTCAGTCTCTAGTTTTCCTCTAAGAGGATGTTTTAAAAGTCGGATTTGAGAGTTTTTTTATACTTGTCTTGGCGATTGTAAGTCGCGGGTACACAAGCAAAACCCACCTGCGTGGGTAAAAAAAACTATTCCACGGAGGTGGTGAGACAAGGAAAGGGGTGTCGGTTTCCGTCCCGTAGCGTCTCCCGGAGGGAATTTACCTGTGTAGTAGAGCCAGTGCATTGCGCGGGTTCCCCGCGTTGTAGCAACTGGCTAGCGGTAATAAAGCGCTGCCTACTTTTAAAGCATCCTATAGCATCTCTATACTTAATTTGACAACTCTCTAAAGTAGATTAATTTAAGATTAAAGAATCAGCCTTTAGTATAGATTTAGGTGACGATTAACTTAAGGTCAATAGAAAATGGTATCCATGATGGGTTTAAAAGACTATGGAATTCTTTTAGTAGAAGATGATTCCAATGATATTCTGTTTATTCAACGGGCTTTTCGTCGAAGTAAATTGGAAAACTCTATACAGGTTGTACGTGATGGAGATGAAGCTGTTGCTTATCTTTCAGGTAAGGGAAAGTATGCTGACAGAAATATTTATCCTTTACCGGCTATGATTCTCTTAGACTTAAAACTACCTCGTCGTTCTGGTTTGGAAGTTCTTCAATGGATTAGAAATCAACCTGTTATCAAACGCATTCCGGTTGTAATATTAACTTCTTCTAAAGAAAATAGTGATGTAGATACAGCTTATGATATTGGGGTGAATTCATATTTGCTGAAGCCAGTGAATTATAATGCTTTAAATGAGATGATTGACACGCTTAATGCTTTCTGGCTACGCTTGAATTGTTATCCTTCTGTTGTTTCTATGTAGTTTAATTCGACTTCATCTTTTGTTTACTATTGATTTTTATTTTTTTAGTCTTTATTTGATAAAACACTAAGGAAATAAACTATTTATTTAAAACTAATATATATTACTGATTAATTAAGCATCACGGATAATATTAACTGCTGATAGGTAAATATTTTTGTGAAAAATCAATAGAATTTTCCGTATAACTATAATTTTTTTGAATCTAGAAATAATCTCTAAATACCTTTGAGATTTCACCTTTAACCTTTAACCTTTAACCTTCCCCTCGTGGGACGCTGATTTCTCAAACTGGTACAAAATATTAACAAAATCCGACTTCTAAGCTCAATATTGCATGGCTCGATAATAAGTTGTAAAGTTTGTATGGCGTTAACATATGATTGAGGTTCGTCCGTTACAAAATATTGTAATTATTGACGATAATCCAGATGACCGTCTTCTAGCTATTCGAGAACTTGGAAAAGAATTTTCTGAGTTACAAATAGTAGAAATCATTGATGCAAAGGAATTTGCTTCTGCATTAGAAGTAGATAATTATGATTTAGTAATTACAGATTATCAACTCAAATGGACAAACGGACTTGATATTCTGAGTGCTTTTAAAAGTCGTTATCCAGGTATTCCGGTAATTATGTTTACTAATTCCGGTACTCAGGAAGTTGCGGTTGCAGCAATGAAAGCTGGATTGGATGATTATGTAATTAAATCACCCAAGCATTTTATCCGTTTGAGTCAAGCTGTACGTTTGGCTTGGGAAAATGCTCAAACTCGCTTAAGATTAAATCAAACAAGTTTACGCTTGCAATTTTTGCTCAATCAACTAAATGTAGGAGTTTTTCGAGCGACTTTAGAAGGAGAGTTGATTGAATGTAATGATGGTTTTTTGCATCTTTTAAATTTAAGCACTTCAGAACAAGCAAGAATATTTTTTCGTAGTTACCCAAGGTTGAATTTAGCTAATTCTCATGGAATACCACCTTGGGAGAAAGAGGTTCAATTATTACTTGATGGAAAGACTACTTGGTTGATGTTGAGCGAAACTCTCACCGAATTAGATGGTGAAACGGTTATTGATGGTTTGCTACAAGATATTACCGAACGTAAATCCGCTGAAGCTCAGATTCAACAACTCAATCAAACTCTCGAACATCGGGTCGCAGAACGTACCGCTCAATTAGAAGCAATTAACCAAGAATTAGAAACCTTTGCTTATTCTATCTCTCATGATTTACGAACGCCAATTCGCCAAGTTTATAGTTTTGCGGATTTACTTCATCAGTCGCTAGAATCTATCAATCTTTCGGAAGAGATTAATAGTTATTTAGAAATGATTATTAAACTTACTAAAAGAGCTAGTAAGATGATAGATGATTTAATGGAATTTTCCAGTACTGGAAGATTGAGAATGTTATACACCACCATCGATATGAATGGTTTGGTGGAGGAAATCAAACAGCAGCTAGTATCTCAAACCGAAAATAGAAACATTACTTGGGAGATTGAACCCCTTCCTTCAGCAAACGGTGACCAAACCCTTCTTAGATTAGTTTGGCAAAACTTAATTGAAAACGCCATTAAGTATACTAGTTATAAAAATATAGCAGAAATTAATATTGGTAGCAATATTAACTCATCGGAGATAACTTTTTTTATCAAAGATAACGGAGTTGGGTTTGACATGCGTTACGTTGATAGAATATTTGGTATTTTTCAAAGGTTGCATAGTTCCCAAGAGTTTGAAGGAACCGGAATCGGACTCGCTAATGTACAGCGAATTGTTCATCGTCACGGAGGAAGAATTTGGACTCAATCAGCAGTAAATCAAGGAACAACAATCTACTTCTCGCTACCAATTAATCAATAAATAATAATTAATTCTTAATAATTAAGCTTGAAAGATAAATGTTAAAAAAATATTAAATTAAATCGTTTTTAATTAACAGTTCCTAACCCCTAACTTTCCTTACTTCCCGTCAAAAGAAATGTAAAAACTTGTTCTTTAGATAGAAGTTAATAGATGTAGATTTTTGTATTGTTTTAGTAAGTAAATTCAGGCCCAACAACTCTTACTAATTCCCTAGGAGGTACCAATTCTGCTAGTAAACGCTTTACCCAACAATCAGCTTTCTCAGAAAATGCTGCATATCCTATTGTTAGAAGATGATTCAGCAGATAGCGAGTTAATCCGCGCTACCCTGAAAAATGGTGGTATAGATTGCGAGTTAAAACAGGTAGAGACTCGTAATGATTTTTTAGCAGAATTGCAAAATTGCAATTGGGATTTGATTTTATCTGACTACTTACTTCCTCAATTTGACGGAATTTCTGCTTTAAAAATAGCTCAACAAACTTGTCCGGATATACCTTTTATACTCGTTTCTGGAGTGTTAGGAGAAGAAAGAGCTATAGAAGCGCTTAAGGATGGAGCAACAGATTATGTTCTTAAACAGCGTTTTGAACGATTAATTCCTTCAGTAAAAAGAGCTATACGCGATAGTCAAGAACGTCAGGAACTGAAGCGTACAGAAGAATCTTTGCGTCAAACCGATGATATGCTCCGAGCAGTAATTGACGCTTCTCCGGTGGCAATTATTACTTTAGGTTTAGACTATCAAGTTTTAACCTGGAATAAAACAGCAGAGGAAATTTACGGTTGGAAAGCATTTGAAATTTTACATCACCCGCTACCGATTATCCCCGAAGAGTATCAAAATGCTTTTAGGAGTTGTGTGGAGAGAGTTTTACAAAATCAAACTTTAAAAAATCTAGAATTTCGTCATCGGAGGAAAGATAATTCAGAAGTTGATATTAATGTTTCCCTAGCACCGATACACGACTGTGAAGGAAGTAGCTGTTGTTTTATCATGACTGCTGTTGATATTACTTTAAGCAAACAAATAGAAGCAGAGCGTAGGGTCTTACTACAGGGAGAGCGGAAAGCTCGTACAGACGCTGAAAAAGCTAGTCGGATCAAAGACGAATTTCTAGCCATAGTTTCTCATGAATTGCGAACTCCACTTAATGCAATTCTAGGATGGACAAAGCTTATTAGCAGTGGCAGAATTAAACAGGATAGAATGGAACAAGCTTTAGAAGTAATTGACAGAAATGCTTCGCTACAAGCACAATTAATTGAAGATTTACTCGATATTTCGCGGATAATTCGCGGTAAACTTCATTTAGAATCAAACTCGGTTGATTTAAAGAAAGTAATTCGAGATACTGTAGAGACTTTGGGTTTAGCATCTGAGGCTAAATCCATTAACGTAGCGCTCAATTTAGATGAAAACGTCAGAAATTTAGTGGGTGATTCCAATCGTCTTTCTCAGATAATCTGGAATTTGCTTTCTAATGCAATCAAATTTACTCCCGAGGGAGGAAGCATTGAAATCAGTTTAGAACAACTTAATTCAACAATTCAAATTAAAGTTAGCGATACGGGTATTGGTATAAGTTCAGATTTTCTTGCTTCAATTTTTGAATATTTTCGTCAAGTTGATGGTTCCACAACTCGTTCCAAAGGTGGTTTGGGTCTGGGTTTGGCAATTACACGTCATCTAGTAGAAGCCCACGGTGGTACAATTACCGCAGAAAGTCCCGGAGACGAACAAGGGTCAACCTTTACAGTTATATTTCCAGTAAAATCTAGTGATATAAGCTCAGAAAAATTCCTAGAACCTGATGAAAAAAGCGATAACCAGCTTTATGGAATTAAAGCATTAGTTGTCGATGATGAACCCGATGCTCGCGAACTATTAGCTTTCATCTTAGAGCAACAAGGTGCTGAAATTGAGTTAGCTAGTTCTGCTAAAGAAGCTTTGAACAAGCTGAAGAATTTTGTACCCGATATTTTGATTAGTGACATCGGGATGCCAGAAGAAGACGGTATTAGCTTAGTAAAAAAGATACGTAAACTTCCGTACAATCAAGGAGGCGATGTTGCCGCGATCGCACTAACAGCATTTGCCGCAGAAGAACACCGCAAAAGGTCTCTGGATGCAGGTTTTCAAATACATTTAACAAAACCCGTTGATACAGATGATTTGATTGAGATAGTGATTAATTTAACAAGACGATAAAATACTCGATTGGGTAACAAATATAATATCTTCTTTTGGCTACATTCGTAGTTACGCTTGAGCTTTAAAAATATAGAAGAATAAACCATAAATAGTCAACAATTATCAATTAATATGTTCGTAGTTGCGCTTCAGCTTTAAAAATGTAAAAGACTAAACCATAAATAATCAATTGATATATTCGTAGTTACGCTTGAGCTTTAAAATCAGGACTTACGCAACGAAGATTTGTCATTGCGACGGTCACTATGTGTAGGGAAGCAATCGCAAGGTTTTTGCGATGATCCACACCTTCGGTGAATACGTCGCTTTCACGCGAAGCGTGTGGCTCATCGCTCGTAATGACGGAATTACGTTGCTTTTGCGTAAGTCCTAAAAATGTAGAAGAATAAACCATAAATAATCAACAATTATCAATTAATATGTTCGTAGTTGCGCTTCAGCTTTAAAAATGTAGAAGACTAAACCATAAATAATCAAAAATTATCAATTAATATATTCATAGTTACGCGTCTTCGTTCTATACTATTGGCGCTAAAGCGCAACTACGAACCTTAAAATATTTGTGATAAGTGTTAACTGATAACTGATAACTGTAAATGATTTCTTTCACTTAACTCAGCTTCCCAGTTCGGTTCAATTACAATCGTACTAATTTTCTCCACAATAATTGCAGCACCTTGAATAACATCCCCTGGTTGTAAATCTTCTCGACGATAAACCGGAGCAGAATACCATTTATCTTTCGTAAACATCTCTAGCGTTTCTACAGGATTCGGAAATTCATCTAAACCACGACTTCGAGAAATCAAAGCTTCCTCTGGGGTATCCATTTTCTGAATCACCTCCACCGAAACCGATTCCACAATCAAATTTTTGTCTACCTGCACAAAACCATATCTCAACTTATGCTCCCCTTCAAACTTCTCCCTCATCATTCCCACATCTAAATTAAAATCAATTCCCAAAATCGAATTAGTTCCCTCATACTTCAAATTCACCTTTCTCACCACCTCTTCGCGCTCCTCTGCGTTTACCTTAGCGTCCCTCTGCGTTTCTAATTCCCCCCTCCCTTCTCCTTCCAATCTCTCCATCAACCCACGTAAATCTCCCAACGACTCCTCATCCAAAACCTTTTCCACACCTGCTTCCTTAATCCCTCTGACATCAGCCAAACCCATACCGTAAGCAGAAAGCACCCCAGCATAAGGATGTAGAAAAATCTTCTTCATTCCCAAAGTATCCGCAATTAAACAAGCAACCTGCGCTCCCGCTCCCCCGAAACAGCAAAGCGCATAATTCGTCACATCATAACCCCGTTGCAGACTTATTTTTTTGATAGCATTAGCCATACTTTCCACAGCTATGGAAATAAAACCAGCAGCAACCTGTTCCGGGGTACGATGATTCCCCGTAGCGGTCTCAATCTCTTCTGCTAGCTGTATAAATTTTTCAGTAACAACATCTTTATCAAGAGGTAAATTTCCATCCTTACCAAACACAGAAGGGAAATATTGCGGATGAATCTTACCCAACATCACATTAGCATCCGTCATTGCCAACTTACCACCGCGACGATAACAAGCAGGTCCCGGATTTGAACCAGCAGATTCCGGTCCCACCCGGTAACTTGAACCATCAAACGATAAAATAGAACCACCACCCGCAGCGATTGTATGTATTGCCAAAACTGGAACTCGCATTCTCGCACCAGCAATTTCATTTTCTAACTGTCGCTCGTATTCACCATTAAAATGGGCAACATCGGTACTAGTTCCCCCCATATCAAAAGTAATTATGGAATTAAAACCACCCCGCAAACTAGTTTGAACCGCACCAACGATACCACCCGCAGGACCGCTCAAAATGCTATCTTTACCTTGGAATTGTTGGGCATCAACCAAGCCCCCATCCGACTTCATAAACATTAATTTAACACCGGGTAATTGACTAGCTACAGCGTCAACATAGCGACGTAAAATCGGAGTTAAATACGCATCAACAACAGTAGTATCTCCTCGTGAAACTAGCTTCATCAACGGACTTACTTGATGAGAAATCGATATCTGCGAAAATCCCACATCGCGAGCAATTTGAGCTACCTGCTGCTCGTGCTGCGGATAATTGTAGCTATGCATTAATACCACAGCACAGCTACGAATTCCCGTATCGTAAACAGCTTGTAAATCTTGTTTTACAGCTTCAACATCTACCGGGATTAACTCATTACCCTTTGCATCATACCGCTCGTTAACTTCAATAACCTGCTCGTAAAGCATACTTGGTAAAACAATATGACGAGCAAAAATATCGGGACGATTTTGATAACCGATTCGTAAAGCATCCTTGAATCCCTTAGTAATAACAAGTAAAACCCTGTCTCCCTTTCTTTCTAATAAAGCATTAGTAGCGACAGTAGTACCCATCTTCACCACTTCAATTTCTTCAGTGGGAATCGGTTGATTGCTGGAAATTCCGAGAATATCGCGAACACCTTGAATAGCTGCATCTTGATATTGTTCTGGGTTTTCCGAAAGTAGTTTATAAACGATGACCCACTGTTGATTTGGGAGAGGGACGATGAGGAAACGTTGGGGATGATTTGCGAGTTGATTGATTGTAGATTGATTGTCAGTGACGGCTACAATATCGGTAAAAGTTCCACCCCTGTCTGCAAATACTTTGAGCATAGTTTTGGTTGTTGGAAGTTATAGAATTGGAATTTATTGAAATAGTTATTTAAAACCATAGGTGATAGGGAGACGTAGCAATACACCCCGTCTCTACAAGAGTTATCGTTATTTAACAAAGGTTTTTACGAGAAAGATTGGAGGGGGAAGAGGGGGAAGAGGGGGAGAAATGTAACTTAAAGTCCCCCAGAATTGGGGGATTTAGGGGGCTGACTCCGACGAGTAAAAATAAATTCATACCTCAATTCAGCAATGCCAAAATTCTTTTGTAGGGTGCTGTTAGACGCACGATAATATTGTGATTTAACGAGTAATTTTGGGATTCGTAAGACCGCACCAATCTTGTATTAGATTTTGATTTCCAAATATAATAAACATAATATTGTACAGCTTTTTAATAAAAATATGACTGGAATAGAATGGTTGAGAACACTTCATACCAAACAGCTTATTGAATTGAAAAATCGTTGTTATAAAGGTTTACTTGGTGGAGGTGATATTGATTGTGATGGTCACGTGTTTAACCTTGAAGAATTGAAGCAAGTATTCAGCGAAAGACCTCATATTCCGAACAGAGGAGAAACTAATATAATTCGTAGAAAATCAGCGAAATATAAAAAGCGTTTGCATCAATCTAGTCAATAGAAAAGATTTATTTTGTAGGGTGCTGTTAGACGCACGACAATTTTGTGAATCAACGAGTAATTTTGAAATTCGTCTAACGCACCATCTGCCATTAATAAATAGGAGGTTGGGTTGAAGCGAGAATTGAATATTCAAGCTTGACGGAAATGATAATAGATTTAGCTGATGAGATTGAGTATCCATATGGATGAAAACAATATGGTATAATTTCCAAAAAATAAAAGTAAAGACACAATGATTGGTACTAATATTTACATTAGTCAAGAAATTCAAGAATCTTTAGTTAAAGCAGCAGCTTTACAGCAAATTTCTGTTGAAGAACTTGCTTCTTCTATCTTAAAAGAAAGTATCAAAGAAAAGTTTGGAAAAGTTAAAGGTTCATCAGAGAACAAACGCGAATTTGCTGTAAATCCTCTAACGGAAATGCAACCCTATGCTTATTTAGCAGACCCTAATGAGCCTGCTATTTCTCCTGATGATTGGGAAATAAATCAAGATTAATAAATTTATTTTTCTTAGTTCTACCAAACCCAAACCACCAATCTCGCGGTTGTCCTTGGATTGATTTTAGTTTTCCTAATACCTTTTCAATTTTGAGCGGTAATGTACGAATACCGGATAGATAAATACAATCTTCTTCTGGTTCAATGCTGAAATAGGTAATTCTTGCTTTGTAATCGGTTAAACGCTTAATTTTGACGTATCCGATAATTTCAATATCTTCTGATAATTCATATTTCTCTTTATCTAAAATATATCTTTGTTCTAATGTATCAGCTATTTTGTTTAATATTTTTTGTTTAGGTAGCCGATTTTGAAAGCAGTAATGATATGTACGACCACATTTATTATCTCCCAAATCTTTGAGATGAGGAATATTTTTGATGTGAATCATGCTTGCGTCGTATTTTGTCATCAATGCTTACCTTTAGAAGAAAATATAATTTATAATTCATACATAATTTATGTGTCACACGCAAAATGATTTACTTATCACATATCTTCCCATTGACCCCATTCATCCTTAAACCAACCTAAACTACACCAATTTCCACAACCATTAGACTGTTTTCTATAAGTAAAATAAAGATAGCTTTCTCCGGTTTTGAGTTGCAAACGTTTATCACCAGTAGTATCAAACATAAATAATGGAATACCAACATCAAAACCATCTACGATATCACCACTAATAAAAGCTGACCAAGTTACAGATATAGGAAACATTGCTTTTTTATCAGTCCATATCCACCTACTAAACGACGGACAAGGGTTTCCAGTGATTAAATCAATTTCAGAATCGCGATGAAAATCCTCACCAATAAACTCACAAAAATCATCCAATAAAGCATCTATAATTTCATACCAAGTTTCTCTGCTATATTCTTCCTCTCCTTTACCCGCATTCCAAAGCTTTTGTTCAAGTTCTAAATTCATTTTTTATTCTTTATAGAAGTAGATTATCAAAAGATTTTATTGTATACTATTTCATTTTCATATTAGCTTCATAGACAGAAAGTTCTTTTAATAAGCAAAAATTTTTAATATTATCAACACAATAAAAAACGGTGCGTTATGCTGTCGCAATAACACACCCTACAAATTTATTAATCATTAATTTATTAATTTATCCCCTACTCTTCAACAACTTTTCTAGCTGCTAAATACTCATACATTTTCCACCTTTGATTAACTTCTACTTGCGCTTCTTCCATCAATTGTTTGGCAATTTCCGGTTTATTTTTCTTCAACATCTTAAAGCGATTTTCTTTGTACATTGATTCTTCTGGAGAATTTTTCGGCTGTCTCATGTCTAGCTGTAAGGGATTTTTACCTTGTTTAACTAGGTCGGGATTATAACGATATAAAAGCCACCTTCCGGATTCTACTAATGCTTTTTGATTGCTCATTGCTGTTCCCATATCGATTCCGTGAGCGATACAGTGACTGTAAGCAATGATTAATGATGGCCCTTCATATGCTTCTGCTTCTAGAAATGCTTTGAGGGTATGTTCGTCTCTGGCTCCTAATGCTACGCTCGCTACGTAGATATTTCCGTAGGTCATTGCAATCAAGCCTAAGTCTTTTTTGGCTGCGGGCTTACCACTCGCTGCAAATTTGGCGACTGCTGCTTTTGGTGTGGATTTTGATGATTGTCCGCCGGTGTTGGAATACACTTCGGTATCCATTACCAAAACGTTGACGTTACGACCGCTCGCTAGTACGTGGTCGAGTCCTCCGAAGTCGATGTCATAAGCCCAACCATCACCACCAACTATCCACACGCTTTTCTTAACTAGATAATCAGCAAGGGATAAGCAATTTTGGATTTTGGATTTTGCGGAAAGTTTGGGGTGTAGATTCTCTTCCCCCAAAACTTTCCAAGACGGATTTTGGATTGGAGTTGAAGAGTTTTTAGATAATAATTCTTCCAATTTCTGTTTTAATAATTCAACTTTTTCTCTCTGTTCCCAAATATCGGCTTCTGTCTTTTGGGGTGCGTTTAAGATGAATCCTGCTAAACCTGGGGGAAGTAATCCTTTGTAATCTTCCCCATAAGCTATTTCCTGTAATAATTCCGCTGCATATTCGGCTTTTTTATCTACCGATAACCGGAAACCAAAACCAAATTCTGCGTTGTCTTCAAATAAACTGTTTGACCAAGCTGGACCTCTTCCTGCTGCGTTTTTTGTCCAGGGTGTTGTGGGGAGGTTTCCACCGAAGATTGATGAGCATCCCGTAGCGTTGGCTATTAAAGCGCGATCGCCAAATAGTTGGCTCAGTAATTTTAGGTATGGTGTTTCGCCACATCCAGCACAAGCACCAGAAAATTCAAATAAAGGTTCTTGCAGTTGTTGTTGGCGAATTTGATTTAATTTGAGTTTATTTCTGTCAGGATTTGGTAATTTGAGAAAATAATCCCAGTTTTCTGTTTCTTGCTCTCGTAAAGGCAATTGTGATTCCATATTAATTGCTTTACGGTCTGGATTCTTCTTATCTTTTGCGGGACAAATATCGACACAAATATTACACCCGGTGCAGTCGGAAGGAGCTACTTGAATCGTAAATTTTTCTTCTACAAAAGCCTTATCTTTAGCTTCGGTAAATTTAAAAGTAGTCGGAGCATTACTCAGTTCGCTCTGTTGATAAACCTTAGCGCGAATCGCAGCGTGGGGACATACCATGACGCATTTACCGCACTGAACGCAAACATCTGGTTCCCAAACGGGAATCTCCTGAGCTACGTTGCGTTTTTCTAATTTAGAAGTTCCGGTGGGGAATGTTCCGTCAGCAGGTAAGAGACTTACGGGTAATTCGTTCCCTCTTCCGGTCATCATCTTTTCTAAAGGGGAATCGGGGAGACGTTGCGTTGCTACGTCTCTACATGGGGACTGGTTAATTTGGACTTTATGTAAATTATCTAAGGTATTATCTACTGCTTGTAGATTCATAGCGACGATTTTATCGCCTTTTTTACCGTATGTTTTTTTAATAGAATATTTAATTTTTTCGATGGCTTCATCTTGCGGTAAAACACCAGCTAATGCAAAGAAACAGGTTTGCATTATTGTATTGATTCTTCCACCCATTCCGCTATCACGAGCAACTTTGTTGGCATTGATGACGTAAAGTTTAAGTTGCTTATCGATGATTTGCTGCTGTACTTTTTCGGGAAGATATTGCCATACAGTTTCTTTGTTGTAGGGACTATTTAATAAAAATGTCGCACCAGAAACGGCATTTTTCAGTACATCAACTTTTTCTAAAAACGTCCATTGATGACAACCGATGAAATTCGCTTTGTCGATTAAATATGTAGAGCGAATTAACTGAGAACCAAACCGCAAATGGGAAACGGTCATTGAACCAGATTTCTTAGAATCATAGACAAAATAGCCTTGAGCGTAGTTGTCTGTTTCCTCACCAATTATTTTGATTGTGTTTTTATTTGCTCCAACAGTACCATCAGAACCCAAGCCGTAAAACATCGCTCTAACAACATTTTCGGCTTCCGTTGAAAAACTAGAATCGTAATCTAAAGAGGTATTTGTTAAGTCGTCATTAATACCGACAGTAAAATTATTCTGCGGTTTTTCCTTAGCTAAATTATCGTAAATAGCCAGCACCATTGCTGGGGTAAATTCCTTAGAAGAAAGTCCATACCTTCCACCCACAATTTTAGGAAAAGGTAAATAATAACTCTCCTTGTCCCCTTGTCCCCTTGTCTCCCAATTCTGATAAATCGCCGTCACAACGTCTAAATACAAAGGTTCCCCAGCGCTTCCGGGTTCTTTAGTACGGTCGAGAACCGCGATTGATTTTACCGTGTCGGGTAAGGATTTAATCAGTTGATGTGCGTCGAAAGGACGGAATAATCGAACTTTGAGGACACCTAGCTTTTCATCACGAGGATTAAGATAATCGATAGTTTCATGTACCGTCTCGCAACCGGAACCCATCAAAATGATTACCCGTTCCGCATCAGGAGCGCCGTAATATTCAAAAATTTGATAATATCTACCGGTGCGTTTTCCGAATTCATCCATTACCTGCTGAACGATTCCCGGACAAGCATCATAATAAGGGTTAATTCGCTCGCGGGCTTGGAAATAAACGTCGGGATTTTGTGCTGTACCGCGTAAAACTGGGTTATCGGGAGTAAGAGCGCGGTTTCGATGTGCAAATATTAATTCATCATCAATTAAAGCCTCTAAATCTTCTGGTTGTAAAAGTTCTACCTTTTGAATTTCATGGGAAGTGCGAAAGCCGTCGAAAAAGTGAAGAAACGGAACCCTAGCTTTGAGAGTAGCAGCTTGAGCAATCAGAGCAAAATCGTGAGCTTCCTGTACCGAAGCAGAACACAATAGAGCAAAACCGGTAGCTCGTGCAGCCATCACATCACTCTGGTCGCCAAAAATTGATAGAGCATGAGTAGCTAAAGAACGAGCTGCAACATGGATAACGCTGCTGGTGAGTTCTCCCGCAATTTTGTACAAATTGGGAATCATCAACAGCAAACCCTGAGATGCAGTGAAAGTAGTAGTCAAGGAACCCGTTTGTAAAGCACCATGTACCGCAGCAGCAGCACCACCTTCGCTTTGCATCTCAACCACGCTGGGAACAGTACCCCATAAATTGCGATTACCTCCCGCTGACCAAGCATCAGCCCATTCACCCATCGACGAAGAAGGAGTAATAGGATAAATCGCAATAACTTCATTCAAAGGATAAGCAACCCGAGCAACCGCTTCATTTCCATCAATTGTGGCGAACTTGTTCATCACTTTTCTATTAATAAGATTAAAGAATTGGTAATCGGTAATTGGTAATTGGTAATTGCGGAAAGTGCGGTCTTGGGGAGCCATTGCGTTGCGGTGAACTAGTGTGCAGAGCAGGGGTTTCCCCAAGAGCAACTTTTCAAGACTGGGAATTGGGAATAAGGTTACGAATCTTTTAAGTTAATTAAGTAGTTAGAGTTATACAAGTAACTCTAAATGTGTAATAAAAAAACAGCTAAAAGCTTTCACGGATAAATATTATTCATATTCTCTCTTACCTTCTAACCGTTACCAATTACCAATTACCCATTTCAACCCTGATATACCAATATCTCATTACCAGCTTGGGATTTTTTTATCTTTATTATGCTGTGTACTCAAGATAGAAAAGTTTGATATCCAAGGTTTTTTATTATTTATTAAAAAAAATAGGGGTATAGGTTCGGGTGATTTTATCAAATAACTGAGGCTGCTTTTCAGGTTACACTTTTTTCTTCCCTATTCCCTACTCCCTCTCTTGAAAATTTGCGACCCTTGGGGAGACCCCGAGACTGCAATTTCCGCTATTCCCTTTTTACTAATTTGATACTTGATATCTTTCACCTTTCCTGGTAAAAATACTTTACTAAATTAATTTGGTTATCAAGGATTATTGTGTTAACAAAACTTTTTGAATATTTTGCATCTTTTAATTTAGCGTCAACGAATATATCAGAGACAGCGAATAAATTTGTAAGCAGTATAACTACAAATTTAGGTCCATCAATTGTTAATATAATTGTTGCTTTAGCGATTCTCTTGCTGGGTTTATTTTTCGCAGCAATTGTTGCAGTTAATGCTCGCAGTCTTTTAAAACGAATTCGATTAGATGACCGTATTGCTGGTAAATTCAGAAGTAATTCAAATCAATTAGAAATATTTAAGCTAGAGAAGTGGATACCGATAGGGCTTTTCTCTATTATTTTCGGCATTAGTTTAATAGCTTGTTTGGAAACACTCAAGTTAAGGCAGTTTACTAAACCGATTAATGTTCTGCTGAAAAATATTAGTAGCTATCTACCTAATTTATTAGGTGCAGCGATTTTATTATTTCTTGCTTGGCTAATTGCAAAAACAGTTAAATTTGCAGCCGCTCGCAGTTTGAATTTGTTACGAGTAGACGAGCTTGTAAATAGTCAAATAGGAGATTCTACTCAACAAAATCAGTTATCTTTGAGCAACGCAATTCCGAGAGCATTATACTGGTTTATTTTCCTATTTTTTCTACCAATTATTTTAGATGCATTAGGATTACAAAGTACTTTAGAACCAGTACAGAAATTGCTACAAGAATTTTTACTGTACTTACCGAATATATTAGGTGCGGTATTAATCGGTTTCTTCGGTTGGATTCTTGCCACAACTATACGCAATATTATCAGCAGTTTTTTAACCGCTGTGGGAGCTAACCAGTTAGGAACTAAATTTGGTATGAGCGCGGCTGAAAAAGGTTCTTTATCATGGCTCGGAGGTACTTTTGCTTACGTTTTATTTCTGGTTATTACAGCAATTAGCGTTCTGACTAAACTTGATATCGCAGCAGTTTCCACACCTGCAATTAACATGTTTACTCAGATATTTACAGTTCTTCCTCAAATCATAACCGCTACAGTAATTATTTTTATCGGTTATTTGGTTGGTAAATATGTTGGAGAATTAATCACGAATCTCTTAACCGGGATTAATTTTAATAATTTACCTTTTTGGCTTGGTTTACCAACTCAATCATCCGAGTTACAAAACAATCCTGTAAATCAAACTCCATCAGAAATAATTGGAATTATGGCAAGAATTGGAATTATCTTATTTGCAACAGTCACGGCTTTAGATATTTTGAATTTGACTGCTTTAACAGCGATAGCGCAGGTAATAATTGTTATCTTTGGTAGTGTAATAGTGGGATTGTTAGTATTAGCAATAGGTTTATATTTCGCAAATTTAGCCTTCAACTTAATCATCACTTCAGGTCTTTCTCAAGCTCGAATTTTAGCGCAAACAGCACGCGTTACAATTATTGCTTTTGTTAGCACAATGGCATTACAACAAATAGGAATAGCAACAGATATTGTAAATTTAGCCTTTAGTCTTTCGCTCGGTGCAATTGCTGTTAGTATCGCTCTAGCTATTGGTTTAGGAACCCGAGAAATTGCCGGACAATTGGTCAGAGAATGGTTAGGAAAGGTAACAGGTAATAGGTAATGGTTAAGAGGTAAGAGCTTAAAGGTCAAAGGTCAAAGGTCAAAGTTAATTTCTCCTTGTCCCCTTGTCTCCCCATCTCCCCATCTCCCCCTCTCCCCATCTCCCCCTCTCCCCATCTCCCCCTCTCCCCCCTCCTCTTCCGTATTAATAAATTAAATCAAAGATAAATGAAAACTATATTGTGGTTATTTTCTGCGTGGGTGCTTTATTCTTGTTTGGGTGTATTTTTAAGTTTTGTTAATGTGCCTTGGTGGATTTTTGCTTTTTATGGAGTTTTAGCATTAGGTTGGTCTGCGGAGGCTGCTAGGTTTGTACTTGGAGTTGGTTTTTTTGGTTTCTGGTTTCGAGTTGTTTCTTGGTTAATAGCAGCAGCAGCAGTTTTAGGGTTTTTGGTTGGTATTTCCTACGGTTTAATCGCTGGTAATTGGATTATCGGAGCATGGGTTGGTTTGGGAATGGGGACTTTGGCTGGGGTTAGCGTCATGATTAGCGCTTGGCTGACTTTTGATATTTTCTTTGCAGTTAAAAACCGTAAACAAGCTAAGCTATCTAATTTTGACAATCTTAATAGTAGAATCATCGCTGAAACAGTTTGGGTGACTTTTAAAGGAATTGGTTTAGCGGGAATTGCTGTATTAGGAAGCTATACGAGTGGTGTGTATGGTTTATCTACTGCTACGGTTTGGGCTTTGCTGATAGCTGGAGTGCTTTTCGTTGCTGCTTCTGCGCTTGAGCGTCGTTCGAGTAGATACAATACTTTTGTATTATTGTCAGTTGTCTTGGAAATAGGATTAGTCAGCGGATGCTTGATAGGTTTGTTGTTACCGCGATAATCCTTTTTAAAAGAAAGATTTGAAAATATGCCAGTTACGATAGTGACATACAAGAATATCAGTCACAATTTCCAATACGATATATCTATATACATGAGAGAGAAATCTTTCAACAACTTACTTAATCCGTTAAAAGGCGGTACAAAAAAAGTGAATACGGGCGATTAAACAGAAGCATCTTCTGTTTTGAAACAGATAAATAAACGATACATTGTTCGGCAGCAAGTTTGGCAACAGCATAACTTAAACTTTCTATAAATACAATCGAAATAGAAAGTCTACAGCCAATAATTTTTAACCAAACCCATAGCAAAAATCATTCTATAGACTTAGTTTGTGGTTCAAACTACAACTAAAAAATCAAAGTCTATATGCATTGATTCGCTAAATAAATGATTACAAAGGTTCGCATTTGTATAGCGAGACTATTGCAATTGTGGTACGAAACTTTTTCTAACTCAAATAAAGGTCTGTCTACAAACAACCTCACCCCCTTCCCCTCTCCTTATTAAGTAGAGGGGTGAAAACAAAAACTATTTTATCAAGGATAATAATCATGAAATTCTCCATTGCTTCCTTAATCTCCATTGGTTTCGCTTGTACCGTTGCAGTTACCGCACCTATGAGTGTTTTCGCACAAGAAAAACCCCTCAACTACTTTGGTGTCGGTGCTTCTAATCGTGGTGCAGCATTGGAAAGCAAACTTTCACTAAACGAACGTTTTTCAGTACGTCCGAAAGCAACAGGTAAACTGTTTGAAGAAGGCGACCGTCATGCCACAATATATGTACCCGTAACCTACGATTTCGGTCAAACATCTGGTGGATTGCGTCCGTTTATTGGTGCTGGTGCTGGTGTAACTACTCAGGATAGACAGTTTGGTGGTGTTTTAACTACTGGTGCTGACTATCGTATCAACAAGCGTTTGACAGCAGTAGGTAGCGTTAACCTTGGATTATTTGAAGATAATAGAGACTTCACCGCAGTTTTAGGTATAGCTACAAACTTTAATCAGTAATTGAATGGGTAAGGGGTAATGGGTAAATAAGAAGATGAAATTATCTTACAGTAACAATTAAAGCTGAACTCATTACTCATTACTCGCTATTCCTAATTATTCTAAAACTTGTTGTAACGAACACTGGCGAACTCAAAATTATTCAACTATATTGTTGAAACTGTAATTTATCATCTGAAATGAAAAGTTTTCGGTTATCGCAAAAAATAAAGTTAAATCCTTTCTTAAGAAGATTTATTTATTTTGTTGCATCTATTATTCTGTGTTTCTTACTTACTATTGCTCCTTTTTCAGCAACTGATGCTCAAACACCGACTCCCACACCTACACAAACCCCTGCTACCGCTTCAAATAATAAAGGTGCAGTTGTAGAATTAGGAGGAGAAGAGCTTTTTAAAATTCGTGCTGGAGTGGGAGCATTTACTGCTGAAGAACGTGCTACAGCGGTCAACAATCGTATTGTTAAACTTGGGGATGACCCCAGTATTAAAGTAGAAACAATTAGAATCGAAGATAAACCTTTAACTACTAATTTAACTGTAGATAATCGGGTACTGTTAACTATAACAGATGCAGATGCTCGTGCTGCCGATTTATCTCGACAAGAGTTAGCGAGAAACTATCAAGAGAAGATTCGGAAAGCAATCACTCAATATCGCATCGAACGCACTCCGGATTATATTCGTCAAGCAATATTTAATAGCGTTATTGCAACTGTTCTTTTAATTGGAACATTAATATTATTTGCAATTATATTTCCTTGGTGTTATGGGAAAGTCAGGAATTTACAGGGTACGCGAATTCCAGCAATCAGAATTCAAAATTTTGAACTCTTACCTGCAACTAGAATTTCTCGGTTATTAATTGCTTTACTCAAGTTGATTCGGTTTGCTTTAACTTTGAGCGTACTTGCAATTTATGTACCTTTAGTAATGAGTTTCTTCCCTTTGACTAGACAAATTAGTTTAAGGGTATATAGATATTTTTTACAAGCAGCAGAAAATTCTTGGGAAGCATTTCTGAGTTATTTACCGAATCTGTTTGCTCTTGCTATTATTCTCTTTATTACTTACTACTTAATCAAGTTCACCAGAAATCTATTTACTTCTCTGGGTAATGGGAATCTAACGATTCAAGGTTTTTACCAAGAATGGGCGGAACCGACCTTTAAATTATCGGTATTTTTAATTGTAATTCTAGCAGCAGTAATTGCTTTTCCTTATTTACCGGGATTTGGTTCTCCCGCATTTCAAGGAATATCTCTGTTTTTAGGTTTGCTCGTATCTTTGGGTTCTAGTGTAGTAGTAGCAAATGTTGTCGCTGGGGTTATTTTAATTTACACTCGTGCTTTTCAGATTGGAGATAGAATAAAAATTGGTGACGCGATTGGAGATGTTGTAGAAAAAACTTTATTCGTAACTCGCATTCGCACCGTAAAAAACGTGATGATTACCCTTCCAAATACTAGCGTTTTTACCAATCAAATTATTAACTATACCGCAGCCGAACTAGACCCTGACCAAGCTCCATTAATTCTACATACCACGATAACTTTAGGTTATGATGTCCCCTGGAGAAAAGTGCATCAGGTATTAATAGATGCTGCAAAATCGACAACACATTTACTTTCCGAACCAGAACCTTTTGTACTGCAAACTAGTTTAGATGACTTTTATGTAAGTTACGAATTAAATGCTTTTACTCACAATCCGACTATCATGGCTCGCATTTATTCGGAGTTGCATCAAAATCTTCAAGATAAATGTAATGAAGCAGGAATAGAAATTCTTTCACCGCATTATTCAGCGGTAAGAGACGGTAGTCAAATAACAATTCCCGAAGACTATCTTCCCAAAAATTATACGACACCCGGTTGGGGAATATTTCCGCAAGAAACCATACTTGGTTTATTGAATAATAAGTCTCATAATTCAAATCAAAATCAATCTAAAGAAGGTAAAGAATAGATTTTGATTCATGATTTGTAGGGTGTGTTATCGCCGTACTGGTAACGCACCATCTTTATATTTTCGGCTGGTTACTGTAGCGCTTTTCGGTTGAGTGAAATACACTTTGACAGACCTCACCCCAGCCCCTCTCCTTATTAAGGAGAGGGGTGTATTCTATCCAACTTAAAACTGCTATATAGTTGAAAAAATGACAATAGAACATAAAGCTTTTATCTTTAACTACGATGCTTTTATCAAAGAATTAGCAGATATTTTAGAAAATGCTCTTGCAAAAAATGAAAGTTGTGAATTACTAATTTTTATTGAAAATAACCTATCTTACTTAAAACATCCTGACGAAGGAAGAACTTTAGATTTTTCTTGGAAAGAAATCATAGAGACAGGAGATGTAGATGAATACGCTGATATTGCAATGACTAAATACTATAACCCCGACGATGATATTGGCATGGGCTATGATTGGATGCAACTTGATGATTTACTTTTACAAGAACTCAATATAGAAATATCTCCATTGTTAGGTACAGTATTTAGTTCGTCAGAACATTATTTTAATCCAGGAAAACAAGGTTCTTATTTTCAATCTCCAGAAAAGGTAAGACAAAATTTTGAGTTGCTTAATTCATTATCAAATGAAAAATTGCATAAATCATCTGATATAGATATTCTAAAAAACATGCTTTTGGATGCTTTAGTTTTACAGAAAGGACTTTATATTACATTTTGACTGGTTTATTTTCTTCTAAACGTCGGGAGACGTAGCACTGCTACGTCTCTACATTGCGTCGGTAAAAAACAAATCAGTCTGAATTAATAAAACTAACTATTACGATTACATTGCATTTACCTTTATTCCTAACTAAATAATGACTAATTCACTTACAAATATTCAACGTTGGCTTTCCGACCCTACTATTACGAAATTAATTGAAGTTGCTATCGGAATGGTAATTATTGCGATAGTTTTTCGGTTTATAAGTAAATCTTTACCACGCTATATTCAAGATTCCGATACTCGTTACCGGACTCGTAAAGCAATTAATTTTATTGGATACATAATAATGTTGCTATTCGCATTATTTGTATTTAACGACCGTTTAGGACAATTTACCGTTATCTTTGGTGTAGTTGGTGCTGGTATCGCTTTTGCATTACAGGAAGTCATCGGTAGTTTTGCTGGTTGGGTAGCTATTTCTTTGGGTCAGTTTTATAAACCGGGGGATAGGGTACAATTAGGCGGTATTATGGGCGATGTAATTGATATCAGCATTTTACGAACTACTTTGATGGAATGTGGTGACTGGGTAAAAGCTGATTTATATAACGGTCGTATTGTCAGAATTGCTAATAGTTTTGTATTCAAAGAACCCGTATATAATTATTCGGCTGATTTTGCTTTTTTGTGGGATGAAATTACTGTTCCTGTTAAGTATGGTAGCCAACATAAGTTAGCTAAAGAAATTTTAGAGCAAGTCGCTTTAGAAGTGACTGGGGAATATATTCCTCTTGCAAAAAAACAATGGCATAAAATGACCAATAAATACCTAATTGAAGATGCCAGAATAGAACCTATAGTTACTTTAATCGCTAACGACAATTGGATGCAATTTACAATCCGCTATCCGGTAAGTTACAAACAGCGTCGCATCAAGAAAGACCAGTTATTTACTCGTATTTTAGATGAGTTTGAAAATACCAACGGAAAGGTAATGTTTGCTTCCGCTACTTTTGAGCTTGTTGAAGCTCCTACTATTAACGTGAGATTAAGCGATAAGAACAATAATTTGAATCGTTCGTAGTCGCGCTCATAGCGCCAATAATTTATATAGCACAACGCGAAGCTTAAAGGTCAAGGGTTTAATAGTTATAGGTTTGAAGCTCTTGTTGAGGTTACTGATGTATTAAATAAAGTCTTTCCCGCTACACAATACAGACTTGTAAAAAGGTCGCAATCGTCGTAACAGATGACACCGGTAAATCTGGCACATAAGAAATAACACGGCTTTTGAATTAATCTATTATTTAAATATAGAGAGCAATCTCGAAGATTAATTCCCCCGTAGGAGGCGGTTAAAAAGTGAAACACAGATAGTATCGGTAGAAGATAATTCTTCTTTTGATATGACTATATTGGCAATATTTGCGAGCAGTAATCGAAACCAAATATTGTTTAAAAAACTAAGCTTGTGTTTCGCCATTCCGGATTTAATTTAATAGCTGGAAATTAATAAATAATTGTGACAAAACCAATAACAAATTAAAGCGAGTAATTGCTTGCGGTCAGAATTAATTTTAATTCTGACAGAAAAGTGATTGGCTTAACAATAAATAAGCTGAAAAATATCGCATCCTTGCAATATAGACGAAGATTCTATTTGTAAATGCAATCAAATCAGCTTGCAAAAAAAATTTCAAAAAAACAACAAAAATACAATTAATAGGACTAAAAACATGAAATTCGCTATCTCTTCTGTAATCTCTTTGGCTGTAGCTTTCTCTGCTGTAATCGGAATTTCTTCAAGTGCTGTTGCTGGAGAAGCTTCTAATTTATCTATTAACAACAAGTCTCAAAAAGTATCTCAGATTTTCGGTTCTAGAGAATCAAAGCGTCCTGGTGATAACTATGTTGGTTTAGGAACAGTTATCGGAGGAGACACCGATTTTATAGATGCTGCAATTATCAGTAAAGTAAAGGTCTTAAACTTGGATTCATCAAAAAGTCTATCCGTAAGACCTTCCGCAGTTTTCAGCAACGGTGACTTAGATGTACGTATTCCAGCAACTATTGATATCACTCGGGTAAACAGAGATTTGGGTGAATTGAACGGTAGAATGACTCCCTTTGCTGGTGGTGGAGTTGCTATTGATTCTGATGGTGATGCAGATTTAATGTTGACTGCTGGAATGGATGTTCAGTTAACTCCTAGAATCACTGGAACAGCAGCAGCAAACGTTCTTTTCTTAGGTGATACAGAATTTGATGCAACTATTGGTGTTGGTTACAACTTTTAATAGTTTGTAATTGAAACTTCAGAACAAATAAACCCGGTTTTTCAAAAAAACCGGGTTTATAGATTTCGGTACAAATACTATTAAATAATAATTATTCAAAGTGTTTGGTTGTAACCTAGCGCTTCAAAATAAATAACGTATATTCTAAAAGATTCGAGTACCTAATGATGGTATTTCTTAACTAGAATTTTGCGAGTAATAAATGAACGAGAATAATATTCCATCCGACAACTTTGGTGAGAAACTAGATAGTCATCTAACACCAGTTGATTCCAACAGAGAATTAGTTTCCGTGACAGAGACTCGTGAAATACCCGATTATTCTCAACAGCATATTGATGAGTTACACAAAAAAATAGCTGAACTAAAAACTGCTTCCGAAAAAAGTAGTAAAAAGTATGAAAGAATTATCGGTAGATTAAGATTTCGTTTAAGCTTGCTCTCATCTTTTTGGTTTATCACAGTTTTATTACTCAGCGGTGTCTTTGGTTGGTTTGGTTCTCGCTGGTATAATCAATTGCAATTACAGAAACAATTAGCAACTTTTTCACCAGAAAAAGTACAGGAAATCGATAAAATTAGAACTGAAATTAGACAATTTAGTCAAACGATAATTCCTCAACTGCAAACGGAAATTAAAGCGAATCAGGAACAAATTACTAAACTAGATGCCAAAATTGATAAAAATCAAAAATCTACGTCGGTTTTGGTGAAAACAATACAAGACTTGCTTAACCCAGAAGCAACCGAGACAACAGTAGAAAATCAGTCATCATCTACAGAAGTATCTCCAACACCTTCACCTACAGCTACAACTATAAATCCTAATAACTGAAATCAAATTTACTCTATTAGAGACCCGTTATCTTGAAGATACTGGGTCTCTTGATTTTGTAAGGATTACAACTATAGATGGAAGGGAACCCAGTGTAAATGTAATACACTCGTCGAGAAACACTGTATTACTAATTTTCATGAAAGGAATCAGCGGGAAAAACGTTTTAGTCACGGGTGCTACCTCGGGAATCGGTCAATCGATTGCGGTTAGATTTGCTCAAGAAGGTGCCAATGTCGCGATTAACTATCGAAAAAGCCCTGAAGATGCTGAAGATACCGAAAAATTGATTTACAAAGCCTGTACCGATGCACGTTGCGGTTGCGAAGGTAAGGAAATACTGGTACAAGCAGATGTATCAAAAGAATCCGATATTGTCGAAATGTTCGCTGAAGTAAAAAAAGAATTCGGTGGGTTAGATATTTTAATTAATAACGCTGGAATTCAAATCCCCGGAGCAGCACATGAAATACCATTTGAAGAATTTGCAAAAGTAATCGACGTTAATTTAAAAGGTGCTTATTTGTGCGCTAGAGAAGCAATTAAAATGTTTTTGGATGAAGGTAATGGTGGAAGTATCATCAACGTTTCCAGCGTTCACCAAATCATACCCAGACCCCAATATATAAGCTATTCCGTTAGTAAAGGTGGAATGCAAAATTTAACTCGTACCCTAGCGCTAGAATATGCTAGGAGAGGGATTCGAGTCAATGCTATAGCCCCCGGTGCAACTATCACCCCCATCAACGATGCTTGGACTGACGACCCAGATAAAAAAGCCAATGTAGAAAGTCATATACCCATGGGTAGAGCGGGTACCTCTGAAGAAATGGCTGCGGTCACAACTTTCTTATGTTCCGATGAAGCAGCTTACATCACCGGACAAACTTTATATATTGACGGTGGATTAACACTTTATCCCGACTTTTTAGAACCCTGGTCGGGACAAGGGTAAGAAGTAATAAGTTAGAAGTTAGGAGCTAGGAGTTAGGAGTTAGGAGTTAGGAGTTAGGAGTTATAAATTAATTACTGGTAACTGGTAACTGATAACGTATGCGAAAATCAATTTGGCTGAATGCTGTTTTAGGCTGTTTTATTGCTTGTGGTTTACCTGCTTTAACTGCTAGTCGTGCTGTTAGTGCTGAAAGGTTAAAGCTTTCTTTTGGAATAGTGGAAAGGTCTGTTTCAGTTGATTCTCTAGAAACTTATGCTAGAACCGGTCAGGTCAATGATGAATTAGCAGCATATTTTAAATATGTTCCGGAAGAAAGTAGGGGAGAATTAAGAGAAGCATTACTTGCTCCAATTGATTTAGATGCTGTTAAAATTTCTCAATTTTTATATTCGCCGATTGGTGAGAAACTTTTGGAAACTCTTTCGCAAGTTGTCCAAAGCGAATTTCGTAATAGGGGAACAACAAATCGTAATAAGCTTCGTCGTAGCAGTGGATTTTATGGAACTCGTGCGGCTTTAATTTTAGCAGCCAGTAAAAAAAATAATTTTAATATTATTAATATATTACGTAAATTTCCTTCTAAAACTATTTCTATCGATTTATTTCGCAGTTTGGAAATTGGATTACGAGCCAGAAATATTATCAATCGGACTCAAAAAGCAGTTAAGCTGATTAATGAAAAATCTATAGAAGAAGCTAATAATCAAACTGTTTCTAATAATGTGATTTCAAATGTATTGGAAAGAGGACGTTTTACCTATACAAAACGCAGCGTTACTCTTAATGATGTATCTCGGACTCGTACTTTTCCTGTTGATATTTATTTACCTGGAACAACCAAAACTAGTCCAGTGGTTGTAATTTCTCATGGGTTAGGTTCCGACCGTACCAGTTTTGCTTATTTAGCTGAATATTTAGCCTCAAGAGGTTTTGTTGTCGCAGTTCCCGAACATCCCGGTAGTAACGCTCAACAATTACAAGCATTATTAGGAGGAATAGCAGATACAGTTACAGAACCGAGGGAATTTGTAGACCGACCTTTAGATGTCAAATACATTTTAGATTATATGGAACGTTTATCAAATTCAGACTCTGAATATAAACAACGTTTCAACATGGAGCAAGTTGGAGTAATCGGACAATCTTTTGGTGGTTATACCGCTTTAGCATTAGCAGGTGCTGAAATTAATTTTGATAATTTACAAAAAAGTTGTCCGGTGAATGAAAACACTTTGAACGTTTCGTTGTTATTGCAATGTCAAGCTCTGAGTTTACCTGAATCGGATTATCAATTATCCGACCCAAGAATTAAAGCAGCGGTTGCAATTAATCCAGTAGATAGCAGCGTTTACGGTCAAGAAGGTTTAAGTAAAATCAATATTCCGGTAATGATTGTAGCAGGTACTGCTGATAATGTTGCTCCTGCATATCCAGAACAAATTGTGCCTTTTACTTGGCTAACAAATGAAAATAAATATTTAGTATTAATGAACGGTGGAACCCACTTTTCAGTAATTGCAGAATCACCCGATTCTTCGATTCCCGTACCGTCGCAAGTTATCGGACCTTCTCCTAACTTAGCTCGCGATTATACAAATTATTTAGCTTTAGCAATGTTTAAAACTTATGCAGTTAACAATCAAGATTACCGTCGTTTTTTAAATGCTAATCATATTAATGCTGTCGGTCAAGATAAATTATTTTTGCGGGTGGTAAAGGAATTAGATGGTGATAAATTAAAGTAAATTTATTTTTATATTATGTTCGTAGTTGCGCTTTAGCGCCAAAGGTTTGAAAAGAAAGCCGAACACTATAAATAATTTTTGAAAGTATACAGAAGCATGAAAGAATAGATGTTTTTTTATATTTAGGTCTATTCTTAAAGGTTTGGCGCTAAAGCGCAACTACGAACCTTAATTAATTAGTAAACTGTACAACTTTTTGTTCCAAAACTTGAATAAAACCAACAGTAATTTGAATTAACGGCCAAGCAATTAAACATATTAAACCTGCTTTACGAGTAGTAATATCTAAAGCTTGGGTAACTGCTACAATTACTGCTAAAAGACTCCACAATGCTAAAACTAATTCTATTGGTCTTCCGAGTAAAGGAATCAAAGTTAGAAAGTTTAATATTTGAGGTGCATAAGCAAAGCCAATTGGACTTAATAAACTGCTAAATTTTTGATTAGACTTTATCCAATCTCCAATTTTCCAAATAGTTAAAGTCCAAACATAATATCCGATGATTATTGACAGAGCATCAATTAAAAGCGCCAATAACAGCAAATAAATTGATGCTCGATTAATTAATAATATAAAGATACTGCCCAAAGCATGAGATACACCAGCCAAAGTTACAATTGTTAAAGCTAATTGATTGTTGAAAGGTGTATTACAAGCATCATCGTAAAGTTTCTCGTTTAGAAGTAAAGCATTTTTAATTGTATATAATAGTTGCCATCTGGATGCGTTTTGAGTTGCGTTCATTGTTTATTGCTAGACATTACCGGAATTTTGAATATAATCGAGTATTGATGATTGTGCAAGATTCATTGACAAGAAACAATAAATAGGAAATATTATAAAAAATAACGACTGGGACTGCAAGTCTCAGTCTAATAGCTGAAGTCCATTTTAATGGACTTAAAATAATAAATTTTGTAAATAGGATTTTTTATGGTTTGTATCTAAAAAATTATTGTATGAATGATGTAACTTTTATTTTACTTTTAATCTCTTATTACTATTCCCTGTTCCCTATTCCCTACTCCCCATTCCCTTCTATATAAAATGCTAAAAATTGTCGGACGGATTTTACAATGGCTGCGAGGAGAAACTTTAAAGTTATTGATTTATGCGGGTATCCTATTAATTATTTGGGGAATTATTGCTCCCGTTGGTACTTTATCATGGTGGTTGAGTACTGGAACTCAAGCTTTAGGTTTTGATATAAATCCAACTCCAGATTTGATTAAAAATAATGCTTTAGCTGGTACCGGAGATAAGAATTGCTATATCGTTTTTCTTCCCGGTGTCGGGGATTTTTCTGCTAATGAATTAACTCCAGGAGAAGAAGTTTTTCTCAATCAATTAGCAGAATTACACCCTCAATGTGCAATTGTAGATGATGTTTTTCCCTACTCAGCAGCTAATAAAAGCTTGGGAGGACAAAGATTTTTAGCTCCAGTTTGGAGGTTTGCTTCTAAGGAACATGGTTGGTTCAAGAATGCAGATGTATTAATTAAAATTCGTAATTTATGGAGATTTGCTATTTCCGCCGATGGTCGCTATAGTTCGGTTTATAACTTGGGAATTGCCAATGCGATCGCAGAACGAATGAATGCGGCTTCACCTTTACACAAAGGGACATCCGAGCAACCAATTAAAATTATTCTCGTAGGTACTAGCGGAGGGGCACAGGTATCTTTAGGTGCAGCAGAGTATTTAGATAATTGGTTAAATACACGGTTAATCCTAGTTTCCATCGGTGGAAGTTTCGACGGTGAAACCGGATTTAATCAAATTGAACAAGCATTTCATTTAAAAGGAAGTCGCGATTGGGTTGAGGATGTTACCAAAATTCTATTTGCTGACCGCTGGTCAATAATGGTAAATTCTCCTTTCATCAAAGCAGTACGTCAAGGAAGATATCAAGTAGTTGAAACTGGTTCTCATACTCATGATGGTAAGAACGGTTATTTTAGTACTTTAAAAATTGAAAACACAAACGCTACTTATGTTGGATTATTGCTAGATAAAGTCAATCAATTATCGATTTGGGATGATTGACTAGTATTTTTGTTTTATTAAGACTTAATTTTAAAGATTGAAAACATTAATACATAATTATTCTGCTATTGCAATAGTGCGAAATGACTATTGATATTAATATTTTTAGGAATTTAGTATCATATGCAATATTTTCTTATCTACTTATAATTGAAATGTTGCCAAAAAAGTTAATTTTCTATTAGTAATCTAATCCTTTAAAATAACTTATTCGCAACCAATAAGTAGATAGAAAATAATATTTATGTTGCCAGTACTTGAAAGTCAAAGGCTAATTATTCTGCCTTGGATTCCTGAAGTAGATGTACCACAAGCATTTGCGACTTCTAGTAACTCTAATGTCTCATCTTGCTTTAATTGCGAACATTTTAATATTCACAAAAAGAATATTCATAGCTCTAAAAAATCTAATGACGGAACTGGTTTATGGGCAATTATTGTTAAGCAAACCCAGGAATTTATTGGAGGAATACTGCTTAAAAGACTTCACGATATTAACGAAAATCCAACATTTAATTATGAAATAGGTTGGCATATACATCAAGAATCTTCAGGTAAAGGATATGCAACAGAAGCAGTCCTGAAAATTATGAATTATGGTTTTCATACCCTGAATTTACCTGTTTTGATTGCAATTATTGACCCTAAAAATACTGCATCGTTAAAAGTTGCTCAAAAATTAGGAATGACATCATTAGGAATTACCGATAATTACTACAATAGAGGACAAGAATTATTTTACATAAAATCAGAATGTGAAAAGATTTTTGCGTAGATTAAGTTTGAAAATTGATAAATTATTACAGCGAATTACTAATCATCCTTTTCGCTTGCTACTCTACCTAGAATGGCTTTTACTAAGCATCGTTATTTTTGTCGATATTCCCTGGGATGAAATCTTACCATCGGTAAAACCTTTAGTTGGAAGTTCATTCAAACCTTCAATACCCTACTATTGGCTATTAACGCTGATACTGATTATAATTTTTGGTTTAATGGGACTGCGTTTACCCACAGCTTCCAAAAAAATAAAATGGTTTTATACCATATCACAGTTTGTAATAATCTTATTAGGATATATTTTAACTGGATGGTCGGACTTTACCACTCCATATGTAATTATTTTAATCAGAAGTTGTTTAATTTTTCCTCGAAAAGAACAGTTAATTGTTGGAGGATTATCACTTATATGCTTCATAATATCTATAGATACTCAGAGTCTAAAAGAAGGTTTTTTATCATTAGGAAATCTATCATCAGAAGAAATTTACAGGTCAGTAATTTATATAATTTTTAGCGCAACTTTAAACGTAGCAATCATATTTGCTTTTGTATTAGCGCTAGTAGATGCATTTATCAAAGAGCGTCAAAGTCGTCAACAATTAAGAATTGCTCACAACCAACTACGTATATATTCATTAAAAATACAAGACCAAGCTGTATTAGAAGAACGGAACCGAATTGCAAGGGAAATTCACGATTCTGTTGGACATGCTTTAACTGCTCAAACTATTCAGCTTGAAAGCGCTTTATTATTTTGTCATTCCGACGCAAATAAAACTCAGAGATACATAGAAATATCTCGGGAATTAGCAATAGATGCTCTTAATGAAATTCGTAAATCTATATCTACCCTAAGAGCAGAATTATTACAAGGAAAATCATTAGCAGAAACTATTGACTTATTAATCGAAAATTTTTACAAAATTACTAATATCAGAGCAAATTTATCTATAAATATTAGACAATCACTAGATACAGATATAAACATAGCGATTTACAGAATAATCCAAGAAGCTTTAACAAATATTTCTAAACATAGTAATGCCACAACAGTTGAGATTATATTAGAAAAGAAAATTGAATCTATACAGCTAAGAATAGAAGATAACGGTCAAGGATTTAATATAGAACAAAATACTACAGGTTTTGGATTGCAGGGAATCAACGAACGAGTTCGTGCTTTAGGAGGTAGGTTTATTATTAATAGTACTGTAGGAACGGGGTGTAAAATTATAGTAGATATACCTTTACCGAAGTTTGATTTTACTGAGAAATAGCTATCAAGGTAAAGAAAATAGTGACTGAAAAAATTCGATTATTAATAGTAGATGACCAAGCATTAATTCGGGAAGGATTGCAAACTTTACTTAATTCAAAGCCGGATTTAGAAGTTGTTGGGAATGCAGAAAACGGACATCAAGCAATTCAAATTATCGAAAAATTATACGAAACACCACAAAAACCTGATTTAATATTAATGGATGTAAGAATGCCTATATTGGATGGAGTTGCTGCAACCCAAATAATTTCTCAGCGTTTTCCAGATATAAAGGTTATGGTATTGACAACTTTTAACGATACCGAATATGTACGTCAAGCAATTAAATTTGGCGCAAAAGGTTATTTAATGAAAGATACGCTTTCAGACGAACTAGCAAATGCAATTCGTACCGTTCACAAAGGTTATACTCAATTTGCACCAGGAATCATCGAAAAAGCTTTGGATGATTCCTTAAACACATTTCCCACATCTAATATTAACGAACCAAAGCTACAACAACTAGAAGAACCACCGCAATTAGCTTTACTTTCAACTCGTGAGAAAGAAGTTATACGTCTAATTGCGACTGGTTGTAGCAATAAAGAAATTGCCGAGCAATTATATATTTCCGAAAATACAGTAAAAAATCATGTCAGCAATATTCTATATCGTTTGGAATTGAGAGATAGAACTCAAGCAGCAATTTTTGCTCGTTCTTTTTTGGATAAATGATATAAAAATATAGTTCAATTAATAAAATTAATTATTAGAATTGGAAGAGGAAGAGATAGGTATAAACAATTACTAGCTTACTACTCGCTACTTACTCATAACTCATAATTCCTAATTCCTAACTATTCACTGTTTGCTATTTTAAATTTCCCAAAACTATCGCCATTAAAGCAATACCAATCATAGTTACCAACATCAACTTACCACCAGGAACCAGCTTTTGATTCAATTCCTTGTATTTATCTCGCTGTTTCCAAGCCATTATCGCAGGAATTACACCACCCAAAATTGAAACGCTGAAAGTACCAGCATAATCCAAAGCAGTATAGAAGATATTGGGATTTAGTGCAGAAAAACCCATCGGTGGAAACAAAATCAGCGAAATCAACGGTAAACTTGCTTCAGAACTTCCCGAAAACAAATTCATATCCTTAAACAAATCCCGCAACCCGTAGAAAAATCCAATAAAAGACGTTGCGATCGCAAACTCGGAAAACACCGTAACTAATATTCCCAGCCACTCTCCAGCATCACCAGCACGCAAAACTTGTAAGGGGTCAAAAACACTAGTGCTACCGATATTCTCTAACATCGTCGGAGTTACGCTTCCCAAAATCACCGCATTCCACAGCAAAAACATTGTCAAGGGAATTGCAGAACCGACCACAATAGATTGACGAACTTTACTAGAATCTCCTTCCAACTGAGTCGCTACTACAGGGATAATGTTATGAAAAAACAGCGCAACTAACATTACTGATAACGCAGGAGGTAACGCAGTCCAATCTTGAGATAACAAAGAATTCGGGTTAACCTGGGTAGCTCCCAACAACAGTAAACCAATAAATGAAGTAATAACAACTACAACAAAAAAGCTATTTAATCTCTCAATAAATCTGTCTCTTCCCAGATATAAAATAGTTCCGAATATCACAGCAAACCCCGTACTTCCCATCCATGTAGGTAAATCGGGTAAATCCCATATCCCTTCAATTGCAGAGATTAAAATTTCTCCACCTTGAGAGACATAAGCTATTAACAAAGCATAATGCAAAAACAGATAAGCACCACCCGCAAATCGTGCTTCCATTCCACCCAAAGTGCTTTCCACCATTGCTAGCAAACCATTAGTAGCACGTCCGCTATGACGCATACCATTCAAACTCACCTCTGCAATTAGTAAGCCCGTTAGCACAGTATAGAGCCAAACGCCTATCAATAAAGCCGTAGAAGGCAAAACACCAGAAGGTAAAGTCACCGCAGGTAAAGCCAAAATCCCCGCACCTACAGTAGTTCCAGCAATCAGAGCCGTACTTCCAACCACACTACCAGGTTTGTGAACCAGCTTATTTCCATCAAAAGATAGATTAGAAAACAACCGAGTAGTTTCTGAAATATTTAACTTGTCAATTGCCTTCATAAAAAAATAAATATAAACTTTTGTTAACTATTTTAGCAAAATGTTGAGGGTTGCTTCAGATTGGGTAAACCTCACCCCTATCCCCTCTCTTTAATAAGGAGAGGGGTATAATCAAAAACATATTTTCTATTACCAATTACTAATTACCTATTTATGTACGGAGCCAATCTAAACGAAAAACATCCGATGGAAGGATTTCCACAAATTTGTTTTATTAAGAATACAGTAACAAATCCAAATATAATTATTGGCGATTATACTTATTACGATGACCTAGAAGATTCCGAAAATTTTGAGCGAAACGTTCTTTATCACTTCCCTTTTATTGGAGATAAATTAATCATCGGTAAATTTTGCGCTTTAGCAACAGGAGTAAAATTTATTATGAATGGTGCAAATCATAAAATATCGGGATTTTCTACCTATCCTTTTCAGATATTCGGTAATGGTTGGGAAAAAGTTACACCAGAATTAGAAGAGTTTCCAAATAAAGGTAATACAGTTATTGGTAACGACGTTTGGATAGGTTATGAAGCTTTAATAATGCCAGGAATACAGATTGGTCATGGAGCAATTATCGCATCAAAATCAGTAGTTACCAAAAACGTTCCACCATATACAATAGTAGGCGGAAATCCAGCCAAAGAAATCAAAAAACGTTTCGAGGATAATGTTATTAATGATTTGTTAAAAATTGCTTGGTGGGATTGGAATATAGAGAAAATTACCCGCAATCTAGAAAAAATTGTTGGTGGTGATATTGAAGCTTTGAAAAATTGTAATTAAATACAAAATTATATTTGTAGGGTGTGTTACGGCACTAAGAATGTGTCTTGAGAAGTTTAAATTTAGAGAAGCCGTAACGCACCATTAACTTAAATGATGACTAATAAATGTTCAAATATTTATATCCTAAATACTATTTTAAATAGATGGTGCGTGACGCTAAAAATCTAACTTATAACTCCGTCAAAATTTTAAAATAGCGTCACAGCACCCTACAACCAATTACCCATTACCCATTACCTGAGATACGACATCCTTTTTATTTTTAGAAATCTCTAAGAAAGAACATTTTTCTAAAGGAGAATCAAATAAATGCAGGTCGAATTCATCAGATAAATCCTCAAATACTTTAATACCTCTAACGCTGTTACCTTTGCTATCAATTAAAGGAGAAAAAACAGCAATACCAGCTTTATCTGGAATGACACCAATTATTCCTCCCGACACTCCGCTTTTTGCGGGAATTCCCACTCTATAAGCCCATTCACCTGCATAATTATACATTCCACAGGTATGCATGACGCTCAAAATATCTCTGACGTAACAAGGTTTTACAGCTTGTTTATTCGTGATTGGATTAACACCTCGATTTGCTAAAGTTGCAGCCATCATTGCTAAATCTTGACAGTTAACAACCAAAGCACACTGCTGAAAATATAAATCTAAAATTTCTTCAATATTATTATCAATAATGCCAAAATTAAGCAGTAAATTCGCTAAAGCACGATTCCGATGTCCGGTAGCTCGTTCCGACATAAATACAGGAGCATCTATAAACACGTCATGACCGATATAGCGACGAAACATTGCTAATAATCGATTCAATTTATCAGTCGCATTTACACCTTTAATTAAACCAGCAGTCGCAATCGCTCCAGCATTCACCATCGGATTATCGGGACGTTTAGAATTTTCATCCAAACGAATAACTGAATTGAAAGGGTCTCCGGTAGGTTCTACACCAATTTTTTCGAGCAATATTTCACGGTTCTGGTCTTCCAAAGCCATACCATAGACAAAAACCTTGGACATAGATTGAATAGTAAAATGTTCTTGACTATCCCCAACTTGAAAGACTTCCCCTTCCTTAGTAACGATAGAAATTGCAAACCAATCTGGATTAGCTTTAGTTAATTCCGGAATATAGCTAGCTAAAGAACCATCATCCAGAACCCGATATTTTTCATAAAGATACTTGATAAATTCTGGCAAGTCAGACATTGTATATTATGCTTCATTTACTTGGCTGACTTTTATCTTGCCATAATATGAGGTCAAAGGTTAAAGATGTTACTTCTATTTAAAAATATTCGTAGCACCATTTATTGAATTGATAACGAATTAATTCTAAAAATGTTCAAATTCTTTGTAGGGTGTGTTACGGCACAAATAATGTATCTCAAAAAACGATAATTTAGCTCAGCCGTAACGCACCATTTACTTAGTCGATAACGAATTAATTTGATAATACATGCATCTCAAATAATTATTTTCATCTTGATGGTGCGTGACGCTAAAAATTTCAATCATAACTACGTTCAAATTCTTTGTAGGGTGTGTTACGGCACAAATAATGTATCTCAAAAAACGATAATTTAGCTCAGCCGTAACGCACCATTTATTTAGTTGATAACGAATTAATTTGATAATACATACATCTCAAATAATTATTTTCATCTTGATGGTGCGTGACGCTAAAAGTTCAAATCACAACTATGTTCAAATTCTTTGTAGGGTGTGTTACGGCACAAATAATGTATCTCAAAAAACGATAATTTAGCTCAGCCGTAACGCACCATTTACTTAGTCGATAACGAATTAATTTGATAATAGATACATCTCAAATAATTATTTTCATCTTGATGGTGCGTGACGCTAAAAATTTAAATCATAACTATGTTTAAATTCTTTGTAGGGTGTGTTAAGGCACAAATAATGTATCTCAAAAAACGATAATTTAGCTCAGCCGTAACGCACCATTTATTTAGTTGATAACGAATTAATTTGATAATACATACATCTTAAATAATTATTTTTATATTGATGGTGCGTGACGCTAAAAATTTAAATCAGAATTATGTTTAAATTTGTTTTGTAGCGTCACAGCACCCTACAAATAATTATTAACTACTAACAATAAATTCAAATGGTTTCCCCGATTTTTTCGGTTCCCATCCTGCTTTAATTGCTTGGTTTATCCATGATGAAACTTCTATAGGTGTAACGGATTGAAGTTTATTGATTTTATCTGTTAATATCACTAATTTTGAACCTGATTCTTCAGCATGTTCGACTGCAATATTTAAACCCATACCGAAACAAGCTTGAGAATAAGTTTCTTTTCTTCTAATCAACCAAATAAAATTTTCACTATCTACGGTTATTTTTCTTGAACCTTTTTTTGGTATACCCATAATTATTATTCCTTTATTATTTACTAATTACATTTCACAGTTAATGTTGGGTTACGACGTATTTAGGTTAAAATTATTAATTAAATTTTTCGTGCGTCTAACCCAACCTACAAATTAACTACTAACTAATTTCGATTAATTTGAATTAATTCTGTCAAAATACTATCCAAGCTACCGTTAACCTGAATTTTCTCAATCTTTTCAGAAATCCTTTCTAATACTTCTAACTCTTTCAATCTCAATGCTACGGGGTTATCCTCCATAACTCTTGCTGTATTCAACATACTGCGAGTTGCAGCGGTTTCTTCTCTGCGTCGTACTACATTGGCTTGGGCTGATTTTTCTGCTTCTACAACTTTGCTCAATATAGTCTTGATTTCTCCAGGAAGAATAATGTCTTTTACTCCCACTGAATCAATTTCTATTCCGTATTCTGCTGCTTTAGGACGAATGTATTCTGCAATGCTGAGGTCGATTGCTCCTTTGTCTTCTAATATATTGTCTAAATCTTTTTCACCGACAGCAGCACGTAAAGCATACTGTAATTCTTTGTACAGATAACCGATGAAATCTGACAATCCAACTTTTGCTCTTAATGCATCTAAAATGCGGAATCCAGCGGTTAGGTTCAAACGCAGAGGTACTTTGTCTTTGGATAAAATATCTTGTCCGGAAACCTCCATGTTTTGTAAGCGTAAATCGATGGTTTCGCTACGGAATGTCCGTCCAAACATCCACCATGCATGAATTCCCGATTCTAGCTGTGTTTGAAATTCTTGGTTTACGTATAACAAACCGATGTGTTGAGCGGGTACCTGACATACATGTAAGCAGCTACGACCTAAATTTACGGTTTCTGATAGACCTGCAACTAATTCAGCCACTTTAGCAGGTGACAATTTTGCATCGTTACTAATATCGATAGCTTCTACATCCACACCCTGCCAAAATAGCTTGCGACTAGTGGGAGGTAATATCGCAATTACTCTACCTTGATACCTGACAATTGCAACCTGTTGAGCAACCGTTTGTACCGTCTCACAATAAGCTGCAACAAACTCCGGATGTCTCTCAATTAAAACTTCTTCGAGAGGGAATTGAGGATTATGCACCAGACGATTCATTGCATAATATGTAATCTCTTTATCTATAGTCCAAAAAGCATATTCCCCTGGTTCGAGAGGACGAACAAAGTTGTTTTGCACGTACAATAAACCAATTTCAAATTCTTTAACTAAGACTTTCTTAATTCCGCTAAAATTAAATCCCCGCAGTTGTCGTACAAATTCGCTGGGTAATTCCAAACTTTCTTCTAAGTTAAATACATGCGATTCTACTTCAATGAAACCGCGCCAAAATGCTCGTAGTTGATTTGGTAAAACGGTTATCCATTTTTGACCTAATCGTACCAAAGCAGCTTGATTAAAGTCGGTACGTACTACTAAAAGATGTTCTTGTAATTCTTCGGCATTATCTCTTAATAACAACTCTAGGTTTTCAATATTGGCTTCAGGAGACTTTAAGTCAAAGGTTTCAACTCGCCAATATCTACCGAAATAAGTGTATGTTCCAGAAGTTAGAACCTTCTTGAAATCGCTACGGTTATACAAAATTCCGATTTCACCGGGTTTAATATAGAAAGTTTTCCACATAGGTATTTTTATAGATAATTTCGGTAATCTAGGTAGACGCAATCGGGAGAAAATTCTTGATAGAAACATAAATAATTTGAAAGGGAATAGGGAATAGATAATGGGTAACTGGCTCTAATAGTTTAATTTGTAGAGACGTAAAACTTTACGTCTCCCTACGGTCGCGGAAAAACAAACCCGCCAAATCTAATCAAAGATACTGCTAAATATCCGAATGTGGTTATTACAAATAAAATACAGATACTCTCACTACCATTTTTCTCTAATCACGAAACCCTTTGTAATACACATACTACATTAAAATTCAAAACTCCGCAAATGTAAATGCGTATAGGTTCCGTTGCGGGCAAAAACGTCTCAGTAACTGGATTAAGAGAACTGTTATCCAATTTCAGGGTACCCGAAGATAACCTAAAATTATCAAACAGCGCTCAAATATGGCGTTTGTTGTACCTTTCCAGGATTCCCGAAAGAAAACTGGATGCAGCAAACAAAGGACATACTCAAGTTAAAGAAAGAGGTGATTGCTCTAGCTCCTTCACCATAGCTCCCGAAAGTTACCAGGTAACGAACGGTTGCAAGCATTTGCATTGCGGAGTTTGCATACTAACAAAACGTGTTTTTGTTAGTATCCCTAAATTTAAGTAGCCTTGTCCCAAACAAGGTGTCCATAACCCAGGACGGAGGTGTTATTGTTGCCTAATGTAGGATTTTAACCTACGTAAATCGGCGATTCACCGATTGCTCAACTACTGAGCTTCTTAGGCTGTTGAAATAGCTTTAAGGACTCGACGGTATACGCTCAAAGCATTGCTCGGCGCACCAGCAGGGTATATTGAACCCTTACTATAGCGAAGCTTTAGTACTACCTCGCTACAAATTTAGCATAGAGAAAGTTAAAAAGGTCAAAGGTTAGAGGTCAAAGGTCAAAGGTAATTATTTATAATTTATTTTTTCTTTCCCTTCTCCTTGATAAGGAGAGGGGTGTCCGTTAGGACGGGGTGAGGTCAAATAGAGAAAATTAAAAAGGTCAAAGGTGATTATTTATAATTTATTTTTTCTTTCCCTTCTCCTTGATAAAAAGAGGGGTGAGGTCAAATTAAAAACTCCGCAAATACAAGTACTGATATGGTTCCGTAGCGGACAAAAGTTTTTCAGTAACTGGATTAAGAAAACTGTTTTCCAATCTCAGACTACCCGGAGGTAATCTTTAATTATCAAACAATTCTCAAGTATGAGGTTCGCTTTACGTTTCCAGAATTTCCTGAGAAAAACTGAATTCAGCAAGCGAAGCTGATACTCAAGTCAAGGAAAAAACGATTGCTCTGGCTACTTCACCATAGCTCGCGAACGTTACCAGGTAACGAACGGTCGCAAGCACTTGCATTGCGGAGTTTGCTTTCTAGGAAAGCATTCCGATTACGCTCCCCTGTGACGATAATTCGACCATCGGGAACCTTGCGTCCAGCAAGGAGCTTAGGAGCGTTATTTGCGGATTTTTTGGACTACCGTGACAGGGTAGGGGTTTTACTAACTTTTCAGGTTAGTTGGTTGGTTAAAAGTGCAGGAATCGTTAGCGAAGCGTGTCCGCTAGGACATACCTGCTACCAATAGATTATGAGTCTACCGCTCTACCGATGAGCTAACTTCCGGGGGCTTAATGTAGGATTTGAACCTACGAATGATAGATTAAGAGTCTATTGCTTTACCACTTAGCAAATTAAGCTGTTGAAATAGTTTCGAGTTGTTCGCGGAATACGTTCTAAGCATTGCTTGACGCACCAGTCGGGTATACTGAACCCGAGCTACAGCGAAGCTTTACTACTACCTCACTACAAATGTAGCACAAAATATTACAGCGTCAATAATTTATTCCTAGTTGAGAATTTAGAAACCCGGTTTTTTGAAAAAACCGGGTTTCTATTACTTCGTAAAATTGCCATTTTTTCTTGATGATAGATAAGCTATAAATATAAATATTAAGTAGTTTCCTAATTTCATCACGTGAAAATATTTTGTAAAAAAAGATTAATATCGATAATCCCTTTGGGAATTGTATTAACTTTATTCAAACCATCTTTAGTCCAAGCAGATGTTTTACCTCCGGATGAGAGTCGAGTAAGTTATTGTTTCAAAATTACTAATATTGACAAATATCCAGATTACTTGTTTATGCTGCTTGAAAAATCGGATGGGCCGAGAATGACACCTAGGAATAGATTTCTAAAGTCTGGTGAATGTCATAATTTTGGTGGTTATCGTGTTTATGGTGAAATTTATGCGTTAAAGAAGTCTGATGTTGATTTAAATAAAGATATCGTAGGAGAATTTGAGCAGTTAAAAGATTTTGATAGCAAAAAAGCTAAATTAATTCCTGCGCTTAATAAAATTTCTCCAATTAGAACAATGAAGAACGTTTATCAAGTTGCTAAGGTTGCTAAATCTTATGAAATTTCCGAGATTAATGATAGATATTTAAAATTAAAAAATCACTCCATTACTTATATTTATAAAAATAACAAATCAGAAACAAAAGCTTATGTAGAAGAAGACAAACTTCCATTACCTTCAATAAATAATACAGCTTTCCTTTGGTACGTTCCGATTCTTGGAATGTCTTTAATCGGTGGTGCTGCTTACTGGAAGAAATCAAGTAAATCTAAGAAAGCGGGATGAAAAAATGATTGCAGCTATTTTATTAATAGTAACTGCTGCATTTCTATCGGTGGCTTTTCCCTTAGCTACTTATACTTTGACATTAGCGATTTTTGGGCTAGCTCATGTTTTGACTGAGTTACGCTATGTCAATTCTCGTTTTAAGCAACGTTTGAATATTGATTTACAAAGAAAAATATTTTTCATACTTCTAATAATAGTTAATTTACGAATTTCACAACTTCTAGGTGTGATTAATTCTTCAATAAGCGTACCTTTAGAATTAGTTTGTGTAATCGGTTTAGTTGCGCTGGTTATCCCAATTTTAAAAGTAAAAGATTGGAAATTAGCAATTTTAGGTATCTCAATTTGTATTATGCTTTCTGCTGGAGTATTTTGGATACCTACGTTAATGATGTTGCTTCTTGCTGTTTTACATAATCTTACTCCCATCGGTTTCATAGCGGAAAGATTGCGAGGATTGCAGCGAAAATTTGCTTTATTTATTTGTTTAATAGTTTTTGGACTGATTCCATCAATAATTATTTCTGGATATCCTTATAATTATTTATCTTCCTTGAATTTAGTTGCACCTTCAGCAAATATTCTCCAAGCTGGAAATCTACAACTTCACTTAGGTGCATTTGTACCTCAAGAACTACATGAATCTTTTATCGCAATACATGCATTTTCCGCAGCGGTATTTCTTCAATGCATGCACTACGCTATAGTTTTAGGTGTATTACCGAGTTGGGAGAGGAATCAAAATAATAATTTTTTCGTGCGAAATCGTCCAAATATTGTTGAAAAAACAGTAATATTTTTAAGTACGTTGATATTTATATATTTTGCTCAATCTTTTACCGATGCTCGTAAACTATATTCAATAGCAGCAGCAGTTCATGCTTGGATAGAATTTCCAATTTTGCTTTTAGCTATAGCAATCCCGGCTGAAGAAAATAATAAATTAATTAGTAATTAGTAATTAGTAATTAGTAAGTTTAATGTGCTATGACCTATGACATAAACTTAAAAAAAATCATTCCAACGCAATAAGAAGCAAGATTAGCAATGAAAGATAAATACAATCCTTTTTTCCAACCTAAATCTAAGACCTGTGCATATAAAAAACCTTCAATAAAGAAAACAATTGCTTCAATTATAATTATCCTCGCTGGAAATTCTAAATTATAAATCATTACTAAATTACTCGTCCATGCTAAGGGATGAGTTAATAAAGTAGCACCACAAGCTAAAGCAAACATTGCCAATAGTTCTACTAAAGAGGAAAATCTTTGTAGAAAATGAGTTAGCAATAAAATAATCGGAATTTCAATAGCTAAGGAAATTAGTAAAGCTATGAATGGAGTCATTGATTGCTGTTTTAAATTGCGTTAATTATAACAGTATTTAATCAGCGATTAAAAATGTTAGTTATTTCACCGTTAACTCTTGCTTATCTAAATAATTATTATATTAATCAAACTAAATTATTGTATGTACAGATTTGCACCCGCTAGCGAAAATGAGACTATTGTATATGGTTCTGCAAGACCCGAATATAATGATGAAAAGGTATTGCAATGGATTGAGTTTATGCAAAGCCAAGGTATAAAGCGCGTTTGCTGTTTGCTTACTCAAAAGAAGTTAAAAAAATATTCAAATTTATTAGACTTATATCAAAAAGAATTTGGATTAAAAAAAGTTTGTTGGGCACCAATTGAGGATTTTAATTTAATTGATAGCCGATTATTAATTCAAAATATCTTACCATTTCTTTCAGAAGCAAATCGACAGAATGAAAAAGTATTAGTCCACTGTTCCGCTGGAATTGGAAGGACGGGACAGGTTTTAACTGCTTGGTTAGTTTACGAACGGGGATTTACTAATCAATCAGCAATATCTACAGTTATGCGAATCAAAAGAAATCCCTATGAATTTATAGTTACAAGTGCAATGAAAGGTCAAAATCCAAAAACAGCAATTGCACAATTTAATTCAATTTTGGATGATTGTCGTATTTTTGGCGAAAATAATAGATAGTTATTTATAGGTTTGTAGTAATAACTTGAAACCTCACCCCGTCCTCCGGACACCCCTCTCCTTATTAAGGAGAGGGGAAAAATCTTGACACCCTTATGCTTTATAAGGAGAAGTTAAGAATCTGTACACCCCTTTACTTGTTAAAGAGAACAAAATAATCTTAAAACCCCTCTCCTTGATAAGGAGAGGGGAAGGGGTGAGGTTCATATTCAATTAACAAAAATCAATCTACCATGTATCAAACAAACCAACCCGACCCAGTTCGCTTAGAAATATTCAAAAACCTCTATCAATTTATAGCCGAACAAATGGGAATCGTGCTGCAAAATACCGCAGCATCTGTAAACATTAAAGAGCGTTTAGATTTTTCCTGTGCAATCTTTGATTCTTCTGGTTTATTAGTTGCAAATGCTCCCCATATTCCCGTACATTTGGGTTCAATGAGTGAAAGCGTTCGCAGTTTAATTAATGACGAAGGTAATAGTTTAAAACCGGGAAATGTATATCTATCAAATAATCCTTATAACGGTGGAACTCATCTTCCTGACGTAACAGCAATTACTCCCGTATTCTCTAATTCCGATACTCCTATATTCTACGTTGCTTCTCGCGGTCATCAAGCGGATATTGGGGGAATTACACCCGGTTCGATGCCTCCTCATAGTAAGACTATAGAAGAAGAAGGTATTTTATTTGATAATTTTCTTCTGGTTGAATCGGATAATTTTCTTGAGAAAGAAGTAAGGGAAGTATTAGCAAATCATGCTTATCCAGCTAGAAATCCCAACCAAAATATAGCTGACTTTAAAGCACAAATTGCTGCGAATAATCGCGGAGTTCAAGAACTTCTGAAGATGGTTGAGCAATACAGCTTGGAAGTTGTACAAAATTATATGAAATTTGTACAGGGTAATGCAGAAGAAGCGGTACGAAAAGCAATTGACGTTTTGAAAGATGGTTCGTTCTGTTACGAAATGGATAGTGGTGCAAAAATTCAAGTGGAAGTCACTATCGATAAAGAAAATCGCAGAGCAAAAATTGACTTTACCGGGACATCAAAGCAGCTAAATAGTAACTTTAATGCTCCTAAAGCTGTAACTCAAGCTGCGGTTTTATATGTCTTTCGTACATTAGTTAAAGATAATATTCCCTTAAATGCTGGTTGTCTTAATCCTTTAGAAATTATCATTCCTCAAGGTTGTATGCTCAACCCAACTTATCCAGCTGCTGTAGTCGCTGGTAATGTAGAAACTTCTCAAACTATTGTCGATGCTTTATATGGTGCTTTAGGAGTTATGTCTGGTTCCCAAGGTACGATGAATAACTTTACTTTTGGGAATGAAAATTATCAGTATTACGAAACAATTTGTGGTGGTTCTGGTGCAGGTGAAGATTTTGACGGTACGGATGCGGTACAAACTCACATGACGAATTCACGTTTAACCGACCCGGAAGTATTAGAAACCAGATATCCCGTACTTTTAGAAAACTTTAGTTTACGGTTAGGAAGTGGTGGTAAAGGAAAACATTCTGGTGGTAATGGAGTAATTCGTCAAATTCAATTTTTAGAAAACATGACAGCGAATATTCTTTGCTCTCATCGTTTAATATCTCCCTTTGGTTTAAACAGTGGAGAACCGGGGAAAGTTGGACGTAATTTGGTAATTAGAAAAGATGGAAGTGAAGAGAAATTAGATAGTACCGCTACTGTTGAGATGAAACCTGGGGATGTTTTTGTAATAGAAACCCCTGGTGGTGGTGGGTTTGGATGATTTATATTTTGGATTTTGGATTTTAGATTGTGGGTAGATACACGTTGGATTAATTATTAAAGAAACCCGGTATTTTGGAAAAACCGGGTTTCTGGCACCTACCTTTCTCACAACTCATGTAGGATTGCTATAGTCATAAAAGCATGATTTTTTGCTGCTAAAACACAAATAAACCGGGTTTCTGATATCGCTTAAATGAATTATAAAATGCGTTAAAAATGCGTTAAATGAAACATCTAACGCACTAAAAATTGATAATATTTATAATTTTGATAATATTATTTCTTCGCAATTACCCAAACTGCGTGAATAACTCCAGGAAAATATCCTAAAAGAGTTAAAAGGATATTAATCCAAAAGTCAGCACCAATACCAACTTGTAAAAATACTCCCAAAGGAGGAAGAAAAATAGCACAAATTATGCGAATTAAATCCATTATGTCTCCTATTAATATTAGAATGAGTAGGATTATTTTATCTATATCCTAACCATAGCATTTCAATATTAAATAGGCAGCTTGATACAGATACGGTAATTACGAATAATAGCTTAGTAGTTAACACCTAGTAATTAATAATCTAAACTAGCTTACAGAACTTATATTGCCACTGTTAACTTTTAACTGTTCTTATCCACCGCTAATTTTGGCTTTATAACCTTGCTTTTTCAAAATCTCCAGGATTTTCTGCTTGTGTTCTCCCTGAATTTCGATTTCGTTATCCTTGACCGTACCACCACAACCACATTGACCTTTTAACTGCTTTAATAAAGCTTGCAATGTTTCCGGTTTACTTTGGAACCCTGTAATCACCGTCACAGTTTTACCTTTTCGTCCAGCACGAGTAGCTTGTACCCGTAAATCTTGTTTTTCCGGGGGTAAATCAGGTGTCGCTCTTTGAGTAGCAGCGTTATCAGTACCAAATTCTCGCCAAACAGCGGACTTATCGGAAGATTTACGTTTTGCAGCAGCCATAAGGTTTAAATAATTTCTTCTATACTTATGATTTTAGCTTTATGCCATACGATATTACTTTATGTCCCGGAGAAAGTTGTCTGATAAAACAAAATTGCTACCGTTTCACCCTTAAAGTTCTGGGTCGTCAAAACTTTTTTACGCAAATTCCCTGCAATTCAACCACTAATTCCTGCGAACATTTCATCAGCAACCGACCACCTGAAGAAAAAATCCGTATCAAAGCTTATCAAATTTGGCAACAAATGGGTCGTCCTAGCGGTCAATCTCTAGAATGCTGGCTAAAAGCTGAAAAAGAATTGATGTAAGTAATTAGGGAATAGGTAATGGGTAATAGGTCAAAATTAAGAACTATGAGTTGGTAATTAATTTCTTTTTTTCTTCCCCCTCTTCCCTATCTACCCCCTCTACCCCCTCTTCCAAACTAGGTAATCGGGTATCGCGTTATCGAAATGATTTTCTGTAAATTTCGACAAAAAGTAGCGAAGTAATGAACATACAAATATAACATTGTATCGAACCCGAATTTAAAATATATAAAAATTTTGCAATAATTAAACAAATAGACCCTCATTTTTAAACTGGCTTATGAAACCAGATGAGATAGAAGTAGCACTGCAATCGGCTTTCAATCGCTGCGATGCAGCCCGCTGTCCTCTCACTGATGGGCAAAAAATGATATTGCTGCAAGTAGTAAGCAAGCAATTCAATGCAAATTCTAGTCAAGGTTTGTTAGATGATGTTAATCCTTTAAAAGAACTTACTTCTGAGGAATTAGAGATATTTTCTCGGTACGTTAGGGAACACGAACAGCAAAATCGTTCTTGGAAGGTACAACTGCTCAACGATTGGCTGCAGGAGAACAATTCTGGAGTCGTCCAATTTATCCGCGAGCGCTACGGTATACAGTGGTTAAGCAGAATTGAAAAATACCATTTTGAGGAATTATTCAGCCAAGCAAATCTCAAACTAAAAATTGGCGATCGCATCGAAGTTTGCAATGGATTGTGGGAATGGGTACAAGAAGGTACACCATGCGAACCACAATGGTTTATCTGTTCTGTAATTAATGTCGAAGAAATCACCGATAGTGATACGAATTACACAACTTGCACTATCCGCTTCAATGATGGTGGAGAATATCAAATTCAAGGTGTTTATCAATGGAATCGCTATCACTGGAGATGGGCTAAAAAATAGCTGGCAAAAATAGGGCATTGGGCATGGGACAATTACGAGTAGTGAGTAGCGAGTAGCAAGATATTCAAAATGTAGCGCTAGGGTCTCGCTCCCCATCTCCCCATCTCCCCATCTCCCCATCTCCCCATCTCCCCTCTCTTCCCCCTCACTAAACAAGCAATCATAAAACCGGTAAGGGAGTAACAGCAAGATTAAATAATTCTATATATTTCATTACTAGTATCCCAAATGTAAGATTTAACATTTGGGATTTTAGTTATTTGTACCCTATGAACTGCTTGAAAGCCTTTTATTTTATTTTGTATTATCAGCTGCATTTTTTATTAATGCTGTCAAAAACTCGTAGGTTAAAAAGTGAAATATATTATTGTTCTCTATCTCCGTAATATATTATTCCTCAGCAGCTTTAAAGCCTATAAAGCTTATGGTAAGCATTTTGCAAGAATAATAAACAAGTCTTTAAATCATTTTTTTACCATAGTTAATTATGACCTTTAGTCATAGTTAAAAGAATCTATATATATAGAAAAATTCTCTCCGATAAACTTAAATTTTAAGACTTTCTGTTGAATGCAATACAATTTATTAAAATTACAAACTTTAACATATTATTGTTAAGACAGTTTAAAGAAAAGATGAGTACAAATAACCGGCTTAGTTATAGAAGGGAATACAATGTTTGAGAATCTGCTTCCACCTCTAAATGAGCATAATTTACCTTATCCAGATACAATGCATCCAATCGTTGTGCATTTTGTGATTGCGATGGTTTTATTTGGATTCCTCTGCGATGTAATCGGTTATTTTACTAAAAACTATCGACTGTTCGAGGTAAGTTGGTGGAATATGTTTTTCGCTACAATTTCCATCTTCATTGCGATTATTTTTGGTCAAGTAGAAGCCGGTTTAGCATTAGCTTATGATGCGGTTGAACCAGTACTTAATTTACATACTTTAGTTGGCTGGTCGCTTTCAGGAATTATTGCAGCAATCACCGGTTGGAGATATGTAATTCGCTTGAAAGACCCTAAAAGAATACCAGTTGCTTATTTAGGATTAGGGTTATTTCTCACACTATTAGTATGTTTCCAGGTATATCTCGGAGACCAGCTAGTTTGGGTATATGGATTGCATACAAGTCCGGTTGTTGAAGCTGTGAAAGAGGGGAGTTTGTAATGGATTCAGGACTGATTAACCAATTAGATTTAGGAGCAAATGGATTACCATACTCTATACCAATTCATCCTAATTTAGTGCATTTAACAATAGGATTATTTATTATTGGTATCGCTTTTGATATTCTTGGCGTATTCTTCACTTTAGAAAAACCAGTCTTTAAGTTTTTATCCATTCGTGCGACTCGTTCTGGCTTTTTTGATGTAGGCTGGTATAACATGCTCGCTTCATGTGTTATCTCGTTTTTTACAGTCGCAGCAGGCTTTTATGAAATCATGTTAGCCCGACCCGAAGCTGATGTTAAAAGTGCTTGGGGATTGGGAGCAGCCGAAACAATGCTATGGCATGGTGTAGGAGGAGTTTTATTATTAGCATTAATAGTTGGAATGACTGTATGGCGTGGTTTCCAGCGCTACTTAATCCGAAAAGATAAAGCTTATCAAGTACAGTGGAGTTATTTACTACTTGGATTATTTGTCATGTTTTTGATGTACGCTCACGGAACATTAGGAGCGCACATGGCCGCTAAATTTGGCGTACACAATACCGCAGATAATTTATTAAGAATGGGATTAGACCCTAATACTTTATTGAAGTAGGTTAAAGGTTAGAGCTTAAAGGTACAAATACTAATCACTAACAACTAACACACATTTCTTATGAACTTAGGTAAGATTTTATTAATAATTTTCGGTGCAACTCTTTTAGCAGTTGCTAGTCTAGGGATAGGAGAACTGTCTTATTCTTGGCTTCCCCCTCAAGCTACGGCTGAATCTCTATTGATAGATGATTTATTCAGCTTTTTGGTGACTCTCGGAGCATTTATATTTTTAGGAGTTTGTGGAGCGCTCGTCTATTCGATTATCTTTAATCGTGCGGGTAAGTATGATTTTAGCGATGGTCCTCATATAGAAGGTAATTTGACTGTAGAAGTTGTCTGGACTGCTATTCCATTTGTTTTAGTCATTTGGATTGCAGCTTATAGTTATCAAATCTACGACCAGATGTCGATTATCGGTTCGATGGAGCATCATCAATCTATGTCGATGGGTATGAAATCTGCTATCGCAGAACCTCTATCAGAATCATCGACAACATCTGAAAAATCTGACAAAATTCAAGTAATATCAAAGCAGTGGGCTTGGATTTTTAATTACCCCGAACAAAATATCAGCAGTACAGAACTGCATTTACCCGTCAATCAACGCGCTTATCTAACCTTGGAATCAGAGGATGTGATACACGGTTTCTATATTCCTGCGTTTCGAGTTAAGCAAGATGTAATTCCTAACGAAACAATTAACTTTGAATTTACCCCCATCCTCGAAGGTAAATATAGACTGCGCGATTCACAGTATAGCGGTACTTACTTCGCAGCAATGCAGGCTGATGTAGTTGTTGAATCACCCGAAAAATATCAACAGTGGTTGAAAGAAGCTCAAAAGCGCAAACCATCACCTGCATATAACAGAGCAATGTCTGAATACACTAGAAAATCAGACCACGCTATTGACACCAACTGGGCCACAGTTAAACCTGCTGAACCTCCTGTAGTCAATTATCAGTAATCAGTTATCAGTTATCACTCGTTCATCCGTCGGATGTGGATCGTCACTCAAGAGGTGTTTGTAATTAGTAATTGGTTAATCACCAATCAATCGTATTTATATTGTTCACTGTTAATTGTTCATTGATAATCCACAATCCATAATCCGTCTTGAAAACTTTGACGGAAAGAACATCTCCCCGTCAAGTTTCCGCAAAATCTAAAATCCAAAATCAATATGACTGACACTCAAGGTCAAAAAACTGAGGTTGTACAGCAGTATAAACCCCAGCATCAGCCTCAACATCAACCTCAACATCACCAGCATCCACCAACAACGTGGAAAACCTATTTTACTTTTAGTACCGACCATAAAGTAATTGGGATTCAATATATTGTTACAGCTTTTTTATTCTTCCTGATTGGTGGAGTACTAGCGATGATAATTCGGGGTGAATTAATGACCCCAGATTCCGACTTGGTAGACCGTACCGTTTATAATTCCATGTTTACCATGCACGGTACTTTAATGCTGTTCATGTGGACATTCCCCATACTTGCAGGTTTAGCGAACTATCTCGTACCTTTGCAGATTGGGGCTAAAGATATGGCTTTCCCCCGATTGAATGCTCTTGCTTTTTGGATGGTTCCAGTTTTTGGAATTGTGCTAATGGCTAGCTTCTTTATTCCTGGTGGTTCAGCACAAGCAGGTTGGTGGTCTTATCCTCCTGTAAGTACTCAGAATCCCACGGGTAACTTGGTTAATGGAGAACTATTATGGTTAGTCGCTGTAGCATTATCGGGTGTTTCATCCATTTTAGGTGCGGTTAATATTGTTACTACAATTTTCCGCATGAGAGCGCCAGGAATGGGCTTTTTCAAAATGCCCGCTTATGTATGGACAGTCTTAAGCGCTCAGATGATTCAACTGTTTGGATTGCCTGCTTTGACTGCTGGTGCAGTAATGCTACTGTTTGACTTAACCGTCGGAACCAGTTTCTTTGACCCAGCAAAGGGCGGCGACCCGGTATTATACCAACACTTTTTCTGGTTCTATTCTCACCCAGCAGTTTACGTAATTATACTGCCTATATTCGGAATCTTTTCAGAGATATTTCCCGTTTACTCTCGCAAACCTTTATTTGGTTACAAAGTAGTTGCAATTTCATCCTTAATTATCACTGGATTGAGTGCAGTAGTTTGGATTCACCACATGTATGCTAGCGGTACAGCTGGTTGGATGCGGATGCTGTTCATGTTCTCCACAATGTTGATTTCCGTACCCACCGGAATTAAAGTATTTGCTTGGTTAGGGACTATTTGGGGAGGAAAGTTACGTTTAGATACACCAATGTTATTTGCATTGGGTGGATTGGTAATGTTCGTGTTTGCTGGTATCACCGGTATCATGCTTTCCTCCGTTCCCATTGACATTCACGTAAATAACACTTACTTCGTGGTCGGTCACTTCCACTATGTAATTTTCGGTGCTGTAGTCATGGGGATTTATGCAGCGATATATCACTGGTTCCCCAAGATGACAGGAAGAATGTACTACGAAGGTTTAGGTAAACTTCACTTCTGGTTAACCTTCATCGGTGCAAACCTCAACTTCTTCCCCATGCATCCATTAGGATTACAAGGAATGCCAAGACGAGTAGCTTCCTACGACCCACAATACTTAGGCTGGAATGTAGTCGCTAGTATCGGTGCGTTCATTTTAGGAATGTCTACATTACCGTTCTTACTCAACATGATAAGTTCTTGGATTGACGGTAAAAAAGCATCAGACAATCCTTGGAATGCAATCGGTTTGGAATGGTTAGTATCTTCACCACCACCTGTAGAAAACTTTGAAGAACAGCTTCCCATCGTACTTGAAGAACCCTACGGTTACGGTAAATTGAAGCCAGAAGATTTAGTCGCTAACGCTTCAGAATTGAACTAGAGAACTTAATTAACTTGGAATTTGGAAATAAGAGGGGGGAGAGGGGGAAGAAGAGGAAGAGGGGGTAGAAATAAAAGATTAATTACTTATTCCCTAATTCCTAATTCCTGACTCTTCACTCTTAGCCAATCCAAAATCCGTCGAGGATGCGTTTTGGGGACGGAGACCGACACCCCAAACTTTCCGCAAAATCTAAAATCCAAAATATGTATCATGAGTAATACAGAAAGCAAAGCAATCCAATTAGAACATGAAAATACATTCGATGAAATAGAGTTAATAAATAAAGCGAATGCAGGCGCTCACGAGCATGATGAAGAAGGTAATAGCATGTTTGGCTTTATTGCCTTTCTTCTCTCAGAAAGCGTAATTTTCTTAAGTTTTTTCGTTGGATATATAGTTTACAAAACAACAGCCGTTAATTGGCTACCATCAGGAGTTGAAGGGTTAGAAGTTAGAGAGCCATTTATCAATACAATAATTTTGGTTTCTAGTAGCTTCACTATTTACTTTGCAGAAAAAGCATTACAAAACCATAAACTTTGGACTTTTCGCCTATTCTGGTTATTAACAATGGCTATGGGAAGTTACTTTCTTTACGGTCAAGCAGTTGAATGGAGCGGTCTGGAATTTGGTTTTACATCAGGTGTATTTGGTGGAACGTTTTATTTATTAACTGGTTTCCACGGTTTACACGTTCTGACTGGTGTTATTTTGCAAACTAATATGTTAGCTCGTTCTTTTATTCCAGGTAATTATGACAACAGTCACTTTGGCGTAGATGCAACTTCTTTATTTTGGCATTTCGTTGATGTAATTTGGATTGTTTTATTTTTACTCCTTTATGTTTGGCAATAAATAAATTTGGTAATAGGTAATTGGTATTTGGTAATAGATATTTGGTAATTGGGAATAAGTAGTTAATAATTGATTATTCTTTAACTGTTTCCTGTTAATAATTTTATATTCGAGATTTTCTATTAATTTCTAACTAATAATTATTCACCAGACTAAATCTAGAATTACCCATTACCAATTACCTATTACTAACTAACAACTATCAACTAACAACTAACAACTAAAAATGATTATCGACGACGAATATTACGATGTAATTATTATTGGTACTGGTGCTGGTGGAGGAACTTTAGCTCGTAAGTTGGCTCCTACGGGTAAAAAAATTCTTGTTTTGGAACAGGGTAAGTTTTTAGAAAAAGAAAGTTCTCAGTTAGTTGATGTAGAAGTTTTTAAGAAAGAGAATTTTCATCCTCCGGAACAGTGGTATGAAGAGGATGGTGATACTTTTTCTCCTCAAACTAGTTATGCGGTTGGTGGTAATACCAAAATCTATAGCGGTGTTCTCCAAAGAATGCGAGAAAGAGATTTTGAAAAAGTTCAACATCAAGATGGTTTTTCCCCGGAATGGGATGTTAAATACCAAGATTTTGAACCTTACTATACTGAAGCTGAGGAATTATATCAAGTCCACGGTAAAACTGGCGATGATTTTACAGAACCTCCTCGCAGCAAAGCTTTTCCACACCATGCAGTAAAAAACGAACGTCAAATAGAAAGTATTTGTATTGATATCTCTAAACAAGGATTTCACCCAGCATACCTCCCCATCGGTATTGGTAATTTAGGTAGAACTGATTCCGAAGATACGGGGATTTCTCCTACTCTTAAAGTTTATGAAAATGTCAAGCTGAAGAAAAAGGCTAAGGTCTTACGTTTACTGACAAATACTTCAGGAACAGAAGTTAAAGCTGTAGAAGCAAAAATTGGCGAACAGTCTTTTTTATTCTCAGCAAATATTATTGTTGTTTCCTGTGGTGCAATAAATTCAGCAGCTTTACTTTTACGTTCTGCTAACGAAAAGCATCCTAAAGGATTAGCGAATAGCTCTGATTTGGTGGGACGTAATTTGATGAAGCAGTTAATGACTGCATTGGTTCAACTTACTAATACCCCAAACTCCGGATTATTTCAAAGAACTCGCTATATTAATGATTTTTATTGGGGTGATGAAAATTTTTCTTTCCCCATGGGTCATATTCAAAATTCAGGTGGTATTCTCCAAGATGTGATTTTTTCCGAGTCTCCACCAATTTTATCTGTTGCTGCTAAATTAATGCCAGAAGTTGGTTTAAAACAGTTAGCAAAACATTCTATTGGTTGGTGGTTACAAACTGAAGATTTACCTTCACCTAAAAACCGCATTTCTGTTAAGGGTGAGAAATTATATTTAAATTACACCCCCAACAATACCGAAGCTCACGACCGTTTAATTTATCGTTGGATTAATGTACTTAACTCCATCGACGGAAATAAACAAGGTATTTACCCTCGGGGTCAAACACCCATTGAAGTAGTTGCTCATCAATCCGGAACTTGTCGTTTTGGAGAAGATAAAAGAACTTCCGTTCTCGACCTCAACTGTAAAACTCACGATATAGATAATCTCTACGTTGTTGATAGCAGCTTCTTCCCCTCTATTTCCGCAACCAGTCCCTGTTTAACGGTTATCGCTAATGCTTTACGGGTTGGGGAGCATTTGATGAACAGATTGGGGTGAATATAATTCGTAATTCTTCACAAGTAGCAAGTACCGCTACGCTCAAGTAGGAAGTAGGAAGTAGCAAGTAGCAAGTTTTACCTCTTTCTTTAGGAAGAGGATTCGCGCAACAGTTCTCTCTTTAATATTAAAGATGTTGTTTTTTCTCCTTTTAAGGAGAAGTTTTATACCAATTTCGGAGCTATATTACTTATTACTTTCTACTTGCTACTTCCTACTTATTACTTTAGCTCCGAAACGGAGCAAAGCGATTTTGTAAAAGCAATCACCTATCGTCTTTTTTCCTGCATCGGAATGTTCCCTTCTTTTTCTGAAATATTTTTTATTGATAAAGGCTTATTAGCGCGTAAAGAGTCACGAATTTGTTGATATGCAGACGGCTTTATTCTTTCCATTATTCCTTGAATTGGTTTAGCACCTTTCCCGAAAATTTTAAAACCTATATCTTCAATTAAATCTTCTAAATAATCAAAGGTTAAAGGAGCAACACAAGTACCGTAAGCAAAAGCAGGAGGTAAATTATTCATACTCCAATCCAACTGTTTATCAATTTCTTCACGCATTTGAGACGGTGTTGGTAAAACTAGATTTCCTTTGACATATTCTGCTAACCACCAAGCTCCAATTTCTGACGTAAGCGGACAAAAGAAACTAGAATTGTAGCCTAAAAAACCCATATTTGGGATATCTGGATGAATGAGATTACGAAACATCTTAAAATTTCCTTTTTCATCCATAACTAATTGACGATACTTTTCTTCTAAAAAAGGTATATCTTGACGAAATCCAGTACCAAAAATAACTACATCTGCCTGCAATTTTTCGCCTGAATCAAGCTCCACACCATCAGACATAAATTTAGCTATACTCGCTTTTTTCGCCTTTATTTTTCCCGATTCAATGTGCTTATAAAAATTTTCTGGGGCTACATTAGCAGAGCAAGAAAGGGTTTTATTTATAAATTCTGCTGGTCGTAAATTGCTACCATCAAGATTAAACTGTTTGCGTAAAGTTAATTCGTTTAACCGCCAAAAAGCCCATACAATAGGTTTTCCTATGCTATGAAGTAGTTTCTTAATTCCCTCTTGTTTACGAGATGGTAACCAAAGTTCTGCAAAACGTGTGGATAGAATATACTCAAATTGAATTTTATTTAAAATAAAATGGGGAATTTTCCATAAAGCACGTCGGAAAACTAAAATAGATTCTTTTGCGTTATCAACTGTAAATGCGGCTATGTCGCAAGCAGATTTACCAAAACCAACAACCACAACTCGCTTATCTTTAATTAAAGAAGAGTCTTTAAATTCAATCGAATGCAGTATCTTTCCTCCTGTTGCAATAAACTCTTTATTACCAGGAATTGTTGGAATTTTCGGAATATTGAATATGCCATTACATACTAAAACAAAGTCAAATTCCTGCTTTTGTTCTTTGACTTTATCTTGATTATTAATTTTGAAACTAACTACCCATAATGCTTCTTCAGTTTTCCTATAAATATCGGTAACTTCTGCTTGAAAAATAATTCTTTCGCTTACTCCAAAATGGTCTGCATAAGACTGTAAATATTTACGTACTTGTTCCCCATTAGGCCATTCTGGATAATCTTCAGGCATGGGATAATCTGAGAAACAGTATGTGTGACGGCTGCTTTGAGTTTTCACATTTGGATAACTACTCGACTTTTCCCAAACACCTCCAAGCCCCGACTTCTTTTCCAATACCGTAACCTCACAACCTTCTTCAAGGAAAGTCTTAGCTGCAACTAAACCGCTTACACCAGCCCCAATTACGCAAACCTTTTTGATGTTCATATTATTAATTCATGTATCATCTATAGCGTTTCCCAGTCTATTGAAGTACATCTCAAAAACTCACCCCCAACCCCTCTCCTTATTAAGGCTACCGTGTACACACAAGTACTCTAAATTGCTTTCACAGCGTTTAGATCCCCCTATATCCCCCTTGAAAAGGGGGACTTTAATTCAGATTCCCCCCTTTTCAAGGGGGGTTAGGGGGGATCTAGGAGATGTGTGTACACCTTAGCCTTATTAAGGAGAGGGGAGATAAAGTACAGCTTTTTAGGGGTGAGGTAATTGCTGTACCTCAGTTGCTTGATAAACGCTATAGTATTTATGCAAGACTTAAGCATTAACTAAGCAGTAACTATCTGAAAAATGTTGTACCTGCTTCTTTAAGGAACATTAAGTTTAAAAAGCTAACAGACACTTCTTATAAATAGGAGCAGGTTAATTCAAATTATGCATTAATGGAATGAAAATAGAAAAAATTAAGTAGTTGGTATTTCTAATCACCACTTTTGAATCAATTAGAATCACATATCTTCTCGATAAACTGCATAAGTACTTAACAACTACAGCTATAGAACATATGGAAGCCTGTTTTAGAGGATATTTTTAAAGTCTAATTGTATACTTCACTTCAACAAAGAAAACCGATTGCGATACGCTTTAAGTTTCCTATAGCAATTTCTCCCTCACTCCCTCCGACCAATAGGTAATCTTTCACCGGGAAGGGAGTATAGGTTCTCTGAGATTATTCATTAGCTTTCAAAGGTTTGCACTAAGGACTAAATCCTTGATGCAAACCTTTTATTTTTTGACTTTCAATATCTTTGTGACAAAAGTAACATTGTAACCAGCATCAATTAAATACTGCACATAATTGAATTTTTATTATTACAATCAAAACATCAGTACTAAATTATTTAAAAGTCATGAAAGTTAGATATAAGTCTATACAGTATCGAAGAAAAATTATTAATGTCGAATTATGACAAGTTGTAATGATTAAAATAACCTGTATTTACAGAAAAAGGTGCTGAAAATAGCAATAGAATATAGCCGTTTATGATTGTTTGCTCACAATAAAGAAATATTACAAAAAAGTCAGATATTATTGCTAAGATTAAAGCGAAAATATTAGTACTAATATTTTGCGATGAATGTAGAGGGGAACACAATGTTTGATAATCTTCTTCCAGCTTTAAACGAGCATAATTTGCCCTATCCAGATACGATACATCCCATTGTCGTTCACTTCGTGATTGCAATGGTTTTATTTGCTTTTTTCTGCGACGTTATTGGCTATTTTACTAAAAATTCCCGACTTTTTGAGGTGAGTTGGTGGAATATGTTTTTCGCTACAATTTCCATCTTTATAGCAATTATTTTTGGTCAAATAGAAGCGGGTTTAGCATTAGCTTACGATGCTGTTGAACCAGTATTGAATTTACATACTTTAATTGGTTGGTCGCTCTCGGGAATTATTGCAGCAATCACGGGATGGCGATATGTGATTCGTTTGCGAGATACTCAAAGCATTCCTATTTCTTATTTAGGAGTCGGGGTACTTTTAACCGTTTTAGTTTGTTTTCAAGTATATCTCGGAGATAAACTAGTTTGGGTTTATGGATTACATACAAGTCCAGTTGTTGAAGCTGTGAAAGAGGGGATTTTATAATGAATTCTGAATTAATGAATCAGTTAGATTTAGGAGCTAATGGGTTACCTTATTCTATCCCAATTCACCCTAATTTAGTGCATCTAACATTGGGATTATTTATTATTAGTATAGCCTTTGATATCATTGGCGCATTCTTTACATTAGAAAAACCAATATTCAAATTTCTAGCTATTAAAGCAACTCGTTCGGGTTTCTTCGATGTTGGCTGGTACAATATGTTAGCTGCATCTATTATTACATTTTTTACAGTTGCAGCAGGTTTTTACGAAATAATGCTGGCACACCCAGAAGCTGGGATTAAAAGTGCTTGGGGATTGGGAGCCATGGAAACAATGCTTTGGCACGGTGTTGGTGGAGTTGTATTATTAGCATTTATTGTTGGAATGACTGTTTGGCGTGGATATCAGCGATTTGTTTGGCGTAAAGATAGAGGTCTGCAAGTCCAATTTAGTTATTTATTTGTTGGATTATTTATCATGTTTCTCATGTACGTTCACGGAACATTAGGAGCGCACATGGCCGGTGAATTTGGCATTCATAATACCGCAGATAATTTATTGCGATTGGGACAAGACCCTAATGCTGTATTGAAATAAACAAATTGGGGATTGGGGATTTGGGATTGGTAATTGGTAATTTTGAATTATACATTAACAACTAACTATTAAGTCGATTATCTATGCTCTTAATTCTTAACTCCTAATTTTTAATTACTAACAGCTAACAACTAACAACTAATAACTAATAACTAATTATGAAAATGAGGGGAATTTTATTAATAATTGTCGGCGCAATTATTTTAGCTGTTGTTAGTCTATGGATTGGACAACAGGCTTATTCTTGGCTTCCTCCACAAGCTACTGCTCAATCTCTTTTAGTAGATGACTTATTCAGTTTTTTGACTACTTTAGGAGCATTTATTTTCCTGGGAGTTACGGGAGCAATTGTATATTCAATCATATTTAATCGTGCCGGTAAGTACGATGTTAGTGATGGTCCTGCGATAGAAGGTAATATCACTTTAGAAGTAGTTTGGACGGCTATTCCATTTGCTTTAGTAATTTGGATTGGGGTTTATAGTTATCAAGTTTATGACCAAATGTCTATCCTTGGTTCTATGCAACATCAGCATATGTCTATGGGAATGAAATCAGCTATTGCAGCACCAGTTAAAAACTCAGAGCAAATCGAAGTTATCTCTAAACAATGGGCTTGGATTTTTAACTATCCAGAGCAAAATATTAGCAGTACCGAGTTACATTTACCCGTAAATAAACCAGCTTCTTTAACATTGCAATCGGAAGATGTTATTCACGGTTTCTATATTCCTGCATTTCGGGTAAAGCAAGATGTAATTCCTGGTGAAATAATCAATTTTCGATTTACACCGATTCTTGAAGGTAAATATAGACTCCGGGATTCTCAATATAGCGGAACTTACTTCGCAGCAATGCAGGCTGATGTAGTTGTTGAATCCCCAGAAAAATATCAAGAATGGCTAAAAGTTGCTCAAAATAACGAACCATCCCCCGCATACAATCAAGCAGTATCTGAATATAACAGTAAATCAGATAAAGCAATTAAAACCAGTTGGGCAACAGTTAAACCAGCAGCACCCCCAGTTGTTAATTATCACGATTAATCAGTTATCAGTTAACAATAATCCAAAATCGAGAATCCAAAATCTAAAATCGTAAATCCAAAATCGATATGACTAGCACTAAACCTACAAATACTGAAGTTGTTGAAGAACAACATCATGGGGGACATCATCATCCACCGACCACTTGGAAAACTTATTTTACTTTTAGTACCGACCATAAAGTAATAGGTATCCAATATATCGTTACCGCCTTCGTATTTTTCCTGATTGGTGGCATTTTCGCGATGATTATTCGGGGTGAGTTAATTACTCCTGAATCTGACTTGGTTGACCGCACCGTTTATAATGCCATGTTTACCATGCACGGTACGATAATGCTGTTTATGTGGACTTTCCCGGTACTGGCTGGTTTGGCAAACTACCTCGTACCTTTGCAGATTGGGGCGCGAGATATGGCGTTCCCGCGTCTCAATGCTCTTGCCTTTTGGATGGTTCCTGTGTTTGGAATTATACTGATGGCGAGTTTCCTAGTTCCTGGTGGTCCCGCTCAATCTGGTTGGTGGTCTTATCCACCGGTAAGCACCCAAAATCCGACGGGGCTTTTGTTTAACGGACAATTCCTGTGGTTGATAGCTGTGGCATTATCGGGGATATCTTCGATTTTGGGTGCGGTTAATATTGTGACTACAATTTTCCGCATGAGAGCGCCGGGAATGGGTTTCTTTAAAATGCCTGCCTATGTATGGACGGTATTGAGCGCTCAGATGATTCAATTGTTTGGATTGCCTGCGCTGACCGCTGGTGCGGTAATGTTATTGTTTGATTTATCTGTAGGAACAAGTTTCTTTGACCCCGCAAAAGGTGGCGACCCGGTATTATATCAACACTTTTTCTGGTTCTATTCCCATCCTGCGGTTTACGTAATTATACTGCCAGTTTTTGGAATTTTTTCCGAAGTATTTCCGGTTTATTCCCGCAAACCTCTATTTGGTTACAAAGTAGTAGCAGTTTCATCGCTAATTATCACCGGATTGAGCGCTGTGGTTTGGGTTCACCACATGTTTGCTAGCGGTACCCCCAGTTGGATGCGGATGCTGTTCATGTTCTCTACAATGTTGATTTCCGTACCCACTGGAATCAAAGTATTTGCTTGGGTTGGGACAATTTGGGGAGGAAAGTTACGTCTTGACACACCAATGTTATTCGCGTTGGGTGGATTGGTCATGTTTGTATTTTCTGGGATTACCGGTATCATGCTCGCTGCGGTTCCCGTTGATATTCACGTTAACAATACTTATTTTGTAGTCGGTCACTTCCACTATGTGATTTATGGTGCAACGGTAATGGGTGTTTACGCTGCCTTATACCATTGGTTCCCCAAGATGACTGGGAGGATGTATTACGAAGGTTTGGGTAAACTGCATTTTTGGTTAACCTTTATCGGTGCAAACCTCAACTTCTTTCCCATGCATCCTTTAGGATTGCAAGGAATGCCAAGACGAGTCGCTTCCTACGACCCGGAATTTGCTTTTTGGAATGTAATTGCTAGTCTTGGTGGATTTTTGTTAGGAATGTCCACGTTACCGTTTTTACTTAACGTCATTAGTTCTTGGGCTGACGGTAAAAAAGCACCAGATAATCCTTGGAGAGCAATTGGTTTGGAATGGTTAGTTTCTTCACCACCACCTATAGAAAACTTTGAAAAACAACTTCCGATTGTGATTGAAGAACCCTACGGTTATGGGAAATCAACACCAGAGAAGTTAGTCGCTAATCCTTCGGAGCTTAATTAGAGGGAGTGAGGGAGGGAGTGAGGGAGAGAGGGAAAGAATCCAATATTTCTTACTCATTACTCTTCCCTATTACCAATTACCAATTACCAATTACCAATTACCAATTACCCATCATGAGTACTACAGACGGTCAAGCAATCCAGTTAGAAAATGATAACTCTTTACAGGAATTAGAGTTAGAAAATCATGAAAATGTAGCGGAACACGAGCATGATGAAGAAGGCAACAGTATGTTTGGCTTCATTGTCTTTCTGATATCGGAAAGCGTGATTTTCTTAAGTTTCTTTGCTGGATATATTGTTTATAAAACAACTACTGTTGATTGGTTACCACCAGGTGTTGAAGGATTAGAAGTTAGAGAACCTGCAATAAATACAGTAATTCTTGTTTCCAGTAGTTTTGTAATTTATTTCGCGGAAAGATTTTTAAAGAAAGATAATATTTGGGGTTTTCGCTTATTTTGGCTGTTAACAATGACTATGGGAAGTTATTTTCTTTACGGTCAAGCTGTTGAGTGGAATGGTTTACAATTTGGTTTCACATCGGGTGTGTTCGGTGGAATGTTTTATTTATTGACAGGATTCCACGGTTTACACGTTTTGAGTGGTGTATTGTTGCAGTTAACAATGTTGATTCGTTCTTTCATTCCCGGTAATTATGAAAATGGTCATTATGGAGTTGATGCAACTTCTTTATTTTGGCACTTTGTTGATGTGATTTGGATTGTTTTATTTGTACTTTTATATCTTTGGCAATAAAAAATGGAAATTGAGGATTGGGATTGGGTATGAGAAGTAACAAGTAGTTAAAATTTAGTATAAATTAAGAGAAAATTAGAAACAAGAAACAGTTAAATCACAATAAATTATCAACTGTTTATTACTCATTACTCATCACTCATTACTAATTACTCATTACTAATCACTCATTACTAATTACTCATTACTAATTACTCATTACTCATTACTCATTATGATTATTGACGACCAAAATTACGATGTAATTATTATCGGTACTGGTGCTGGTGGAGGAACTTTAGCTCATAAGTTAGCACCTACCGGTAAAAAGATTCTTGTTTTGGAACAGGGAGATTTTTTAGAAAAAGAAAGTTCGGAATTAGTTGATGTGGAAGTTTTTAAGAAAGAAGACTTTCACGCTCCCGAACAATGGTATGACTCGGAAAATGAACCTTTTAATCCCCAAGCTAGTTATTCGGTTGGTGGTAATACCAAAATTTATAGTGGTGTATTACAACGAATGCGAGAACAGGATTTTGAAAAGGTTCAGCACCAAGATAGTGTTTCTCCGGAATGGGAAGTTAAATATAAGGATTTTGAACCTTACTATACTGAAGCTGAAAAACTCTATCAAGTCCACGGTAAAATCGGTGATGACTTAACAGAACCATTCAGGAGCGAAGATTTTTCCTTTCCCGTAGTTGATAGCGAACCTCAAGTAGAAGAAATTTGTAATCGTATTTCTAAACAAGGATTGCACCCAGCATACCTTCCCATCGGAGTTGGTAATCAAGGACGAACTGATTCTGAAGATACGGGGATTTCTCCTACAATTAAATCCTATGATAATGTCACTCTAAAAACCAAATCCAAAGTTGTTGGTTTACATACTAATTCGACAGGAAAAGAAGTAAAAGCTGTAGAAGCAAAAATTGGCGAGCAGTCTTATTTGTTCATGGGAAATATAATTGTTCTTTCCTGTGGAGCAATAAATTCAGCAGCTTTACTTTTGCGCTCTGCGAATGAAAAACATCCCCAAGGATTAGCGAATAGTTCTGATTTGGTGGGACGTAATTTGATGAAGCAATTGATGACTGTATTAGTACAAATAACTAATAAATCTAACTCTGGATTGTTTCAAAGAACCCGCTATATAAATGATTTTTACTGGGGAGATGAAAATTTTTCTTACCCAATGGGTCATATTCAAAATTCTGGTGGTATTCTCCAAGATGTGATTTTCGCCGAATCACCACCACTTTTATCAATTTTAGCTAAAAGAATGCCGGGATTTGGTTTAAAACAATTAGCGAAACGTTCTATCGGTTGGTGGTTGCAAACTGAAGATTTACCACGGCCAAAAAACCGCGTTCGTATTCAAGATTCAAAATTATATATAGATTATACAGCCAACAACACCGAAGCCCATGACCGTTTAATTTATCGCTGGATTGATGTACTTAAGTCCATCGACGGAAACAAACAAGGTATTTATCCCCGTGGTGAAACACCCATTCAAGTAGTCGCTCATCAATCGGGAACTTGTCGGTTTGGAGAAGACCCAAAAACTTCGGTATTAAACCTCAACTGTCAAACCCACGATATTGATAATCTCTACGTCGTTGACAGCAGTTTCTTCCCCTCAATTTCTGCAACCAGTCCCGGTTTGACAGTGATTGCTAATGCTTTACGGGTTGGGGAGCATTTGATTGATAGGTTGGGGTGATGAGTATCAAGTAATAAGTAGCAAGTAGCAAGTAATGAGTTTTAAGTAACGAGTAGTGAGTAACGCTGTCAGGAATAGATATTATCGAAGCTGATAATAAGAAAAAATTAGTATTCTACTTGCTACTTGCTACTTACTACTTACTACTCTCTACTATTCCCCATCCTCCGTATCAATTTCAATATTCCAAGTTTGTAATGTAGTTCCCAAGAATTGGTCGAGTGTTGTTAAAGCGTTAAGATATTGAATTGTCGCGAAGAGTTCGGCATTTTGTGCTTGTACTAAAGCATTCTGAAAGTTAACAATATCTATAACTCTGGTTCTACCACCTAACTTTTGTTTTTGCTGTTCGATGTCAAGCTGTCTTTTTGATAATTCGGTTGCTTGTCTGGCTAATTCTAGTTGAGAAAAGCTTAAATTAACGTTTCTAATCCTATCTTGTAATTCAATATCTAAATTTTCGTTAATATCTTTAAAAGTGTTTTCAGATTTTTGTAAGGTAATTCTTGCTTGGTCTACTCTTTGCTGTAACGATAAATCCCCGATGGTTCTACTCATAATTAATCCTGCTCTTGCATCATTAGTTTGATTGGTACCATCGTTAATATCAAGATTCAAACTTAAATCCCATCGCTTTTCATCTTTTGCTAAAATAAGCCCGATTTTATTTGTTTCTAAATTAAGCTGCGATTGTAAATATGATGGTTGATTTTTAATTGCAGTTTGTTTAAGGTTATCTAAATCTAGTTGAACCGGCTCAACTTTAGGAATTTCTGCTGCTTCAATATTTGTATTTTTATCAATATCAAGAATTGCTAATAAAGCTAGTTTACTTGATTCTAAACTGTTCTGCGCTTCAACTAAACTCAAACGACGATTAGCAATATTTGCTTCTTCTTGGACAATTTCAACTGGTGCTATTCTTCCAGCAGCAATCAATGCTTTGGTAACTTCTAAAGATTCTTGAGCATTTTTCAGAGATAATTGCTCAATTTTAACTCTCTCTTGAGCTTGTAATAATTCCCGATAGGCAAAAATACTTCTAGTAATTGTATCGGTTAATATCGATTTTAAATTAATAATATTACTCTGCTCGCTTATCCTTGCTAAATTCACAGATGCTCTATTAACTTTAGTCCCAGCACCTCTTAGTAAAGGTTGACGAAAGCTTAACTGTAAATTTTGCCCAAAGCCATTATTGTTAATAATATTATTATTATCAGTTTGGGTATTACCACTCCAACCAAAATTAATTTCTGCTCCAGTTGGAATTCTCATTACTACTTTTGCATCAAGGATGCTATTTGTATTGGTTGTATCTCCTAATCTATTCGCAGATACAGATAGTGTAGGAGTAAAATCGGGTCTGAATTTATCTTCAGCAACTGCTAATTCTCCTCTTTGAATAATTCTATCTAAATAAGCATTTTTTATTTCTGTGTTATTGGCTAATAACAATACAACGACATCTTGCAATACAAGTTTTTTGGGATTTTTATTTAATGGAGTTACTGGTTGGAAAATTGATGGATAACTATTCGGAGTTTTATTGATGGGTGAGTTATTTTGAGCAAATGCTGCAAGGTTTTCATAAAATACTAATGAGATAGCTATGGGAATCAAAATGACTTTGGGAAGTAATGGAAATAATTTAATTATTTTCATATTTTTACTACATAACTTTTCAGTGAACAAAGCGATTTCCAAGAATATTTTATATATTTATCAGCGTTAAAATTAGAATATTCCTTTAGGAATTAGGATTGACGCAATGCTTTTACAGGGTCTAATTTACTAGCACGTAAAGAAGGGATAAAAGCAGCACCGACTCCCACAAATAAAGCCGAACCTAATGAAAAGCTCACAGTTTTTATTTCAAATTCATAAGGCAAATTAAATACCATCGTAACGACAGTTGTAATACCATGTACCGTAGTAATAGCAGTAATTCCTCCCACCAAACTTAAAATGGCGGCTTCGATAATAAATTGCCATAAAATTTCATATTTTGTTGCACCAATTGCTCTTCTTAAACCGATTTCCGCAGTCCGTTCAATAACTGCAGCAATAGTAATATTTGTAATTCCCACACCGCTTATTACTAAAGAAATCCCACTAAGAAGAGTCAATGCTTGAGAAGCTATTCCTAAAATTTGTTGTCCGGCCAAAATGTCTTCAATATTGCTATAAGCATATACTTCTGCATCGGGTAAACGTTTTTGTAATAACTGTTGCGCTATACCTTTCAACTCTTCCATTTTGTCTGGATTACGAGGAAGAATCGAAATTGTTTGAATACTATCTATTCCTGTTGTAGCAATGTATCTTGAAATAGGTAATAACAGACTCCCTTTTGGCTCCATACCAAAGCTAGTTTGGGTTTCTATAACTCCCACCACTGTATAAAGTCTGCCATCAGTTAATAACTTTTGTCCGAGAGAATTTTGATTTTTAAAGAATTTATCTGCTAAATCTTCATCTATTACAATCACTGCTCGATATTGTAAAAAATCTTTCGTATTAAAAAATCGACCTTTCAGTAACTTTTTACCAGTAGCTTGCAGATAATATTCAGTCACAGCAAGCTGATTTGGTTCCGCTTCTTCCCCTTGATAAAATACTTTGTTCTGCTCGCGTAAATCATTTTTTCCGCTAATAGCAATCATATTACTAATATTTTTACCCAAGTAATTCATTTCTGACAAACTTGCCTGTTTACCCTCAGTAGACCAAACAGAAACTTGAACGTGAGGTGTTCCTCTTTTAATTAATTCTCTAGCAAGAACTGCACGGCTAATATCACCGACTTGTAAAGTCGAATTTACAGCAGCAACCCCCATAAATACGCCCAAGGTCGTTAACGCAGAGCGTACTTTATTAGCAATCAATGATTTACAACTCAGAATAATTAAATCTTTAGGAGAAAGCATTTCTAATATTGATAGTTGATAGTTGTTATTCGTAATTTATGACTTGTTAGCTGTTAGTAATCAATCAGTTAAATCCATTCAATCCGTGATAATTGTGATTAATAAATCAGTGAAATCGGCGAAATCAATTTAATCCGCGATATTTATCAATGTACCTGTTTCTAAGGTGACATCTGCGAAAGGAACAATGATTTTGTCTCCTGGTTTCAAACCGGATTTAACTTCTACTTTATTTGCACCTTCTAAACCCAAGGTAACTGTACGTTTTATGGCTCTATTTTGTGCGTCTTTCATCCATACAAATGGTTTGTTATCATCACCTTGAATTGCTTCGGTATTGACAGCAACTACTTTTTCGCGCTGTTGGACGATTATCTCCACACTAACTTGGCTACCGGGTATTAAATCAGTCGGTTTATCTAGCTCTATCGTTGCAGGAACTTTGGCCTGTCCGGAATCACCACTAGTTGCAGCGTCACCATTACCCGATAGTGCTATTGGATGTATATTTTTGATTTTTCCAGAGAATGTTTTTGCACTAGGGCCAATTGTTTTAATCCGTACTGGTTGATCAACTTTTACTTTCCCCGCTTCTAAAGTTACAAGTTGAAGTTTGACTAATTCTTTTTGCGGATTACCTAAAATTAGTAATACTTTTCCCGTTTCCAAACCATTGCCATTTTTAACTTTTATATCGAGTATTTTGGCGTTTATCGGAGCAGTAACGATGTTATTTTGTAACTGTTCGGTAACAGAATTACGTTCCACTTTTAAGCGCTGAAGTTCGGTTTTTTCGTTTCTGAGCGTAGAAATTGCTTCCCGCAATTCCGAACGTGCACTAAGGAGTTTTTCCTGTTCTGGAGTTGCACGCTTTTGTTCTAGCTGCATCCGCTTTAATTCAGCAGTTTCGTTTTCGATTGCTAAAATTGCTTCCTGTAATTCTGACTGCGTTGCTAATACATTCTGACGTTGTTCTTGTGTCTCACGTCGTTGTTCTATTTGCTTTCCCTGTAATTCAAGTATTTGATTTCTAACTTCTAATTCACTGTCTTTTAAACCAGACTCAGCAACACGAACCGCTTCCTGTTGGGCTTGTAGTTCGTCCCCAGCAATAAACCCTTTGGACGCAAGTACTTGTTGATTTTTAAGTTTATTCTGTTCCCCAACCAAACGTCTTTTGGCTTCTAAAACTTTTTCTTGGGTTCTTTTCAAGGCTAATTGCTGTTTGTGATTATCAATTTGCTGTCGTTTTTTTAATTGTTCTAATTGTTGAGCAGACGTGACGATTCTTTGCTGAATTTCCCTAACTTTTTCCCGAGCGCGTGCTATTTTTAATTGTTGATTTTCTATATCAATTTTTTTGATGGGTTGACGTAATTCCTGCTCAGCGTTGGCTAATTTATCTCGCGCTTCCACCACCCTCTCTTGACTGCGTGCGAGGGCTAATTGTTTGCTTTTAATTTGTAAGTCTTGGTCTGCAAGATTTTTCTGCCCCTCATTGTTACGGAGAATGATTAATTTATCCCCTTTCTTAACCCGGTCGCCAATTTTAACTAATACTTGTTCTACTACCACGCTCGTGGGAGATTTAATTTCTTGCTGCGCTCCCAATTCGAGGGTTCCACTTTCACTAACGGTAACTTCTACATCTCCCTGCTTGACGGGAACTACGGGTAAAGCCACCGCGCTACTAGATTGATTCTGATTGCTGAGAAAAAATAACCATCCACCAGCACCCATTACAGTCAGGATTGCCGAGCAGATTAACCATTTAATCCCAATTTTGAACCTTTTTTTCCCTTCAACTGACTTCTCCATAGTCAAAATAGCTAGGATAGATAAGTATAAAAATTCTAGCGTATTTTATATTTTAACTTTTAAGTTTTTCCCGAATGCTTAATTGTACTTAGCTATTACAAACAAAATATCATTAGACTTCTAGCTCAAACACTTAACCAGTCTATCTATATATTGCAATTTAATTGAAATTTTGGGGTGATGGAGAGACAAGGGGACAAGAAGAAAAGGAGATATTAATTCCCCACCCCAATTACTTTTTACTTGCTACTTGCTACTCCTAACTCCTAACTCCTAACTTTTCACTGTCAACCCGAATGCGGTTCCCCAAATAACACCATCGAACAATTATTAATCGACGACAACAATTTATTACTCACGTCGCTAACTGCTAAACCTCCAGCAGTACGACGGTGAACGGAACGTAAGATTATCATGTCGTAGGAGTTGGATTCTTTAATAATTACTTTTGCTACGTCGTCGTGACGAATGGTTCTGATTACGACTTCTTTTTGGGATTTACTATTGCTTAAATATTCGGAAAGCTCGGATTCAAATAGTGCAATTTCTTTATCGGAAGTTTTGCGCGGACGAACGTGTAATAATGTCACCGATGCTTGGTTTGTATCGGCGAAAAGTTGAGCAAATTGGATTGCACGCAATATTTCAGGAGTAATGTTTCTTACGGGAACGAGAACACTATGAATGTTTATCGGTTCATCTAACAAACGCATTACCGCAATTGGACAGTGAGCGGCCCAAAAAACATTATCGATAATATTACCAAATAAACGGGCTTGTAAACTGCTAGTGGGACTCCAACCCATAACAATTAAATTAGCATTTTGTTCTCTAGCTGCGCGACTAATTCCCCGAGCAACATCATCATCAATCCGAATAACTGGCTTAGCTTTTGCTTGGAATTCTTGACTTATTTGTAAAGCTTGCTGTAATAATTTTTTGCTTCTTTTTATAGAAACTTTTAGCTGTGGTTCGTCCATATGAACGTGTGCTTTAGGAATCGATAAAGGCACAACTATTCCTTGTTCGTGATGAGCTAACAATGCTCCCATCTCAATTAAATATCTTTCTGTATGGGGATTATATATAGGTACTACTACTTTGAAAAGACTATTATAAATGAAATTATCTGTATCTAAATTAAAATCTTCATCTACGGAATCTTCTTCTTTTGTTTGAGAATTTTCTTGTAAACTCGCTTTAGGAACTGTTAACTTACTACCAAATCTTGCTGTTAATACCGGCCCCAAAATAGCCGTCACCAACATTAACACAATCACCGTATTAAACACTGCATCTGTAATAATTCCCTCGGTTTTTCCTACTAGTGCAGCGGCTAAAGTTGCAGCAACTTGCGGTAAAGATAAAGACCACATTGTTAAAGCTTCACTCCAGTTGTAGCCATACAATATTTTTGCTACCATTGCAGCAAGGAACTTACTCAGGATTAACGCTCCCACAATTCCGATTGTTAAAGGTAATGCAGTAGTAAGACTGGAAACAAAACCAGAAAAATCTATCAACAATCCCATTCCCACAAAGAAAAAAGGGATAAATAAAGTACTTCCCACAAATTCTACTTTTTCTTCTACCGGGGAATGTCCCACTACGTCATTTACCGCTAATCCTGCTAGGAATGCTCCCACAATTCTATCTACATTGATAATTTCCGCTCCTACAGAAGCTAGAAATACTGCTAGCAAAACAAACAAAAATTGATTGCTTTCTTCGTCCCCAGTCCGACGAAAATATTCTTTTCCAGCCCAATCAAAACCGAATAAAACAATGGCTGAATAAGCAGCTAAAGTTAATAACTGGATGGTTAAACTAGCAGCAGAAAATTCTCCAGCGCTAATAGAAACGCAAACCGCAAGTACTAATAATGCAGCAATATCGGTAAAAATTGTTGCACCTATAGTTACCGTAACGGCTTGATTGCTAGTAACTCCCAAACGGTTAACTATAGGAAAACCTAAAAGAGTATGAGAAGCCAAAAGAGAACCAATCAAAATTGCCGGATTCCAACCAAAACCAAAGAATCTTCCCACCATTGCACCGAAGATTAAAGGAATTAGGAAAGTAGCAATTCCAAAGCCTAAAGAACGGTCTTTATTTTTACGAAAGTCTTCTAAATCTATTTCTAAACCAGCTACGAACATCAGATAAATTTTACCAATGTCCGACAGTAATTTCATGGTTTCTGCTTCTGCACTCAACAAACCTAAACCATCGGGGCCTAAAACTACTCCTGCTGCTAATAGTCCTACCAATCCTGGAAGTCGCAAACGCTCAAAAATTGGCGGTACTACCAAAATTACTAATAAAAGAATCGTAAAAGCAATTAAAGGAGTCTTTGTAAGGTCTTGTAATATCTGTTCCATAAGAATATTTTTTTATCGGTAATGGGTAATTGGTAATTGGTAATTGGTAATTGATAATTGGTAATGGGTAATTGGTAATGGTAATTGGTAATTGGTAATTGGTAATTGGTAATTGATAATTGATAATTGGTAATTGATGATTACTTTAAAGTTAATAAATAAAGGGAGTAGGGAAAGTGAGAAAATATTAGTAATTACAAATAAGATTGAGCCAAAAACTAAATTATTATGTTTATAAGGAATAAATACTTATCTCTTTTAACCTATAAGTAGATAAACATAATTAATTACACAATGTCATTGCGAGTTGAACGGAGTGAAACGAAGCAAACGCAAGGGCTAGGATTGCTATCTCTTTCAGAGACGCTCCGCTAACGCATAGCGAACAATGAAGGTAAATACTTTTGTTCGCTTACTTATCTATTAGGTTACCGATTATAGCTTACGAATAAAAATATACTCGTGATTTTCCTTCTAGGTTTTGATAAACAACGGCAGTATCGCAACACTCAAACTCTATATTAACTGTTATATCAACTTCAGCAAATTACCCATTACTCATTATCAATTTCCCTTTACCATTACTTAAAAAAAAAGCCACCATCAAAGGTGACTTATTTATGATTTAATTATTGAATTAAAAAATGTGCTGAATTCTTAACTAGCAGCATCTGCTTCTTCTACAGCATCTTGAGGTGCATCTCCAAACGCAAACCTTAACAAAGGTGGTGCTATAAAGGTTGTCAAAATCACCATGATAATTATTGCTGCTTGTAAGGGTTTATCCAATGCTCCACTAGCAGCACCAATACCAGCAAATACCAGTCCAACTTCACCCCGTGGAACCATTCCCACACCAATGGCTAAACGATTAATTCCCGGTTTTCCAAATACCGACCAGCCGGTAATTACTTTACCAATAATCGCAACTACGATTAAGAATACCGCTAATATTAAACCTTGACGATTTTCCGGAACTACAGGATTAAGTACGCTTAAATCAACTTTCGCTCCTACCGATACGAAGAAAATTGGTACCAGTATGTCTGCAATAGGAATCACCTGTTCGTCCAATTCGTTGCGTTTATCGGTTTCATCCAAAACCAATCCAGCCGCAAAAGCACCTAAAATTGCTTCTAAATGAATTGCATTAGCCACAAAGGACATGAATAATGCAAAGATAAATGCTGGAATTACTATATTTCCTCTGGTCTGAAATAATTCGGCTGTGAAAACAAAGCTTTTATTGAAGAATTTACCCAGCAGAATCGAACCGATTAGAAAAGCGCTGGCACTAATTATTAGATAAACTACATTGAAAACATCTACTTCGCCAGTTTTTGCTAAACTCGCAACTACCGCTAAAACGATAATACCTAAAACGTCATCAATTACCGCCGCACCAACAATTATTTGACCCTCTTGAGATTTCAGATGTCCCAACTCTGATAAAACTTTCGAGGTAATACCAATACTAGTTGCTGTTAAAGCTGCACCCGCGAAAATAGCCGGAATTACGGGAACGTTAAATAGAAACATTAAACCCGCAGTACCCGCAATAAATGGAGCAACTACACCTACCACAGCAACAACCGCAGCTTGAGAGCCAACTTTTTGCAGTTCTCGTAAGTCGGATTCTAAGCCAATTTCAAACAGCAGAACGATTACACCCAGTTCCGCTAAAATCGAAACCGCTTCGCTCTGACTTTCAAAAATTGAATTTATCGCTTCCGGACTGACATCATCAAAAAACTGCAATACAGTCATTAGCATTGAGTCGGAAGCAGTAGCACCGCTTTCGGGAAATACTAATAAATGCAAAGCCGAAGCACCAACTACCACACCACCAACTAGTTCACCTAAAACCGGAGGAAAGTCCAGCATTCTGGACAACTCACCACCTAGTTTACTAGCAAGATAAATTACAATTAAACTCAGTAATACCCCTGCAAGGACAATGGGTGCATTCTCAGCTTCTGCTGTTGCCAGCACATAGTTGCTTGGCGCTATGATTTCAAGTGGATAATTCATTAGACGTATTTATGCTTTCTCCTAGCGATTAACTTGGTTAACAAGAGTGAGTTTATCAGAACTCAATCGATTTTTAAGGATTTTCCGCAGTTTTCGGCAATTAGAAAGAGTTATCCAAGTTATCAGAATTTCTAAAATTCCGTAACTTCTATAACTCCTTCAATCTGAAACGTTATGTAAATTTTGTGACTCGATGTAGAATTCTGAATTCTCTTCTTCAAGGAACGTGTGAAGCAATTTTAAATTATTTTCTTTAAAATTATGCTCCCCCTCGGGACTTGTTTTTGAAATCTGAGTTCCAAGTTAGTAATAAGCGTTTGCACCCCTACTACTAACCCGAACCGAAATTACTGTCCGAATGCTGTTTCGTTAAAATCTGTCGTTGGATAGTTGGAAACATCATCGCTGCTGCTGGGATAGCTTACCAAGTTAAGGGCTTGTTTTAATGCTTCCTCGCGCTTATCAACTATGTGATGGGGAGGTAATGTACTTAAAATGCCTAACTTTTGCAGTCTATGCTTAATCTTAGGTGCTGCACCAACGATAAATACATGACGGCCACTATCAATGGCTTCTTTAATCGCATTCTCTATTGCTAAAGAACTTGTGACCCCGATGTGTGGAACTTCACTCAAGTCCAAAATCAACACATCATGGTCTTTCATCGCGGTTTGTTCGCGGGCTATGGCTTTAGCAACACCAAATATCATCGGCCCTTCCAATTGGAACAGCAACACGCGATTATTTGCTCTATCTAATAGGTCTCTTTCTACATCATTTAAGATAATCGCATCGTCAGCATCGGTAATTGTCTTAACTTCTTCCGAACGAAGGTTTGTTAAACGCTCGATTGTCAAGATATTAGCAACGAATACTCCAACACCAACCGCGACAATTAAGTCAACAAATACGGTCAGAATTATCACACCGTACATAATCAAGGCAGCTTTGACAGATACCTTATGAGCGCGTTTGAGGAAGCTCCAATCGATAATATCTATACCTACTTTCAGCGCAATACCCGCTAACACCGCTTTCGGAATTAAAGCAATTAAAGAACTCGCTCCTAATACTGCAACCATTAACACTATGGCGCGGGTTAAGCCTGAAACTGCCGTGCGAGCGCCAGCCTGGATGTTAACCACGGTTCCCATTGTTGCACCAGCACCAGCCAAACCACCGAACAATCCAGAAACTATGTTACCTATACCTTGACCAATTAATTCTTTATTTGAATTATGTTCGGTACGAGTCAAACTATCGGCTACTACTGATGTCAGCAATGCATCAATACAACCCAACATACCTAGAACCAGAGCATCAATGAGCATGGTCTGGAATTGCGCTGCACTAAATACAGGCATTCTAAAACTAGGTATAGTCGCTTCAATTTGACCAATTGCGCGAAGACCTTGTTCGGAATCAACGATACCGAATTGGAGGATAGCAAGGGAAAGAAGAGTTCCCACTATTAAAGCTGTCAACTGTGGAGGTACAATCTTATTTAATTTCTTAGGTGAAAATATTAGAATACCAACCGTTAACAGCGCTAAACCAAGTTCCACCGGTTGCGTCTTGGCAATCAAATCCGGTATCGCTTGTACCGTTCCGAGTACTCCACCGACCGGTCCCTCTTGCCCTAAAAATGGTGCTGTCTGCAAAATTACCAGAATTACCCCAATCCCCGACATAAAGCCGGAAATCACTGTATAAGGCATCAAGGTAACGTATCTTCCCAACTTCAGCGCACCCAGAGCAATTTGAATTATCCCAGCCATCACCACCACGGTAAAAGCCATTGCTAATCCAGTTTCTTTGTCCGGAGCGGTGGCGGTTAAATTGGCAATTACCGCAGTCATGACAACCGTCATCGGTCCGGTGGGTTCGGAAATTAATGTAGGAGTACCACCGAAAAGTGCCGCGAAAAAGCCTACTAGTATAGCACCGTAAAGCCCATGTTCGGCACCAGCACCGGAAGCTACACCAAAAGCCAGAGCCATCGGTAAAGCGATAACCGCAGCAGTTAAACCACCAAATATGTCACCACGCAGGTTCCTAAAATGGATACGGTTGGTTATTTGCATATATTTCTACACCATCTTCTTACTAATAATCGTTTCTGAACAAATTTTTGAGTAATTCACTTTTTACCGACAGCAGATAACCAATCTCTTTCCCCGCCCAAACATCAATGCTTAGCGGATAATAAAAGAAAATATTATTGATGACTAGTTATTTAATTAGCAAAAAATTTTCTTGTAAACCCCGAATTTTAGTAAACATTACCTTTGACAATAAAAATACTATCTAACGGATGATTCCTTACCCAATTATCTTGAGACCAGAACGTAATGCAGCAAATTACATTGGTAATAAGTCTAAACCAATCACATATTTTCAGCTTAATGCTTTTTTAATGATTAGCATAGAGTTGCATCTATGAAAGTATCATTTGCTATAACTAATGATACGATAAATGTGTAAAAAGTAAATAAAATTAAATTAAAAATTACGAATATATTTTGTCCATTTTCACATTTTTAATTATGAGGGAGTAGCAAGTGATAAGAACGGGAGCTAGGAGTAATGAGTTAATAGTTTAGACCCGCAAAGCACCTGTCAGCGGTTGATATAGCCATCATCCATAAAGCTTCTGCTGTAATGAGTAGCGCATCACGTCAACTGGAACATCCCGTTGCAGCCACATCTTTAAGGCTGCTGCTCCTTGTTGAACCAACATTTCTAAACCGTCAATAACGATACGCGAAGCCTCAAGTTCACTTTGCTGCGCGTATTGTAAAAATTTTGTTGGACTTGGTGTATATATTAAATCATAAATAATTGTATCTTTAGGTAGATGTGCGAATAAATCTGCGTTGATAGGAGAATTTTCTATCTTGGGATACATTCCGATGGGAGTTGTGTTAACTAACAAATTAGTATTTGCAATTATTTCTGCAAGAGAATCCCATTGATGAATTTTTAAATTTATTTTTAATGAAGAGTCTTTCCAGGAATCTTTAAATTCTTCTAGTTTTTGTAATTTACGTCCCACCACAGTCACTGAAGCGCAACCCAATTGAGTGCATCCTGCTACAACTGCTCTAGCTGCACCACCATTACCCAATACCGCTGCATGGGTTTGGCTCCAGTCTCTATCTAAATGTTTTAATGGTGCGACAAATCCTTCTACATCAGTGTTTGTACCTATCCACTTGTTATCTCTACGAAAGACTGTATTAACTGCACCGATACTTTGAGCGATTGGTTCAATTTCTGAGAGTAAAGGCATTATTGCTTGTTTGTGAGGAATTGTAGCGTTAAATCCCACAACACCAATTGCTGCAAATCCATCCAAAGCTTTTGCTAAATTTTCGGGTTCTATAGGAAAGGGAAGATAGACATAATTTAAATCCAGTCTCGCTAAAGCTGCATTATGCATTAACGGAGATAGAGAATGTTCTACCGGATTCCCAATTACTCCAAGTAGTTTTGTTGTACCTGTAATCATAAGTTAGTAGTTAGTGGTTAGTAGTTAGTAGTCCTTTTCGGACTGTATGGCATGAATGTAGAGACTCTCTGTATTGCTAGGTCTCCCGACGTTAAGTCGAAAACGAACTACTAACTATTATTTACTCATGAAAGGTGCATCTGATACAGCAATTATTTGTTGAGGAAGTGAAATGTAAAATAGAGAGGAGAATGTTTTGACTATTCAGTTACCGAATTATTTAGATATATATAAATAGATACAGTTAAAAGTCTATTATTAGTTGAAAACACACTAACGGTAGAGTTTTTTGTGCCTTGAATGCTTTAAAATAAATTTAATAAAAATCTCGCTATTCCTTTTTCATACTAGATTTTTATTGGTTCGCATTATCTATACTTATTCGGAATTGAAATTAGGTCAATTATGACAATAGAGAACTCATTATTTGATAAAGTGTTTCGCGATAGCGATGGCAATATAGTTATTGCTCAGCCTCCAAATGCACCACTCATTGTTTGGGGAATAGCTAGTTTACTTAAAGTCTTTTTTAGCAGCGGTCAAGTTTATACTGGTTTAGATTTAATTACTTTTGGCTGTATATTTACTTGGGGTTGGCAAGAATTATTTCAAGGAGTTAACTATTTTCGTAGGGGATTGGGGTTAATTGTTTTGATTGGTGTGCTTGGGTCAAGAATTTTTGCACAATAGTTATTTATATTAATTTATTAAAATTAACTGGTGCATTAAGACGTTAGTAAAAATTTATTTATCCGTATTGATTACTATGGATAATTTCGGTTCTTCAGTACCTAGTATGCTAAAAATATAACTAAAAGCTCTAAAATGAAAAAAGAATAGCGCACATTGACTCGTTGGTGCGGCGAATTGAACTAGCGCTGCGCTTTCTTCAATTGCGTATAGACGGGCTTGTCAACAACTCATCAAAACCTCAAATAATCATAGCCCGCCTATACGCCGCTACGCTAATTGAAGAATAGTTCAATTCTGAAAAAAATAAATAAATGTATAAAACAATAGCTGTAAGCTCTATTCATGTTGACATATAAACCTATTTTACTGTTGTTTTAGAGGATGTTTGAAAAGTCATAAATAAAACCGTAAATTTTGAGATCCCCCTAAATCCCCCTTAAAAAAGGGGGACTTTAACCCCCCTTTTTAAGGGGGGGAAGGGGGGATAATCCAAGAGTTGGGCTAAAGACTATACTTTTCAAACATCCTCTTAGACTAGAAGAAGATAGAAAAAGCGGATATTTTTACTATTATGACCTCAAAAAGAGAAATTAAATTATTAACAGAGTTGATTAATCTAGAAGGGATAAAAGTTATCTCATATCAAAAATATCAAGGAGTTGGAATAATTTTACGGGTTGAATCAATTAACTCAGAAAGTATTTCTCCTCGTTGTGGAAGAAAAAGTCATAGACTACATCAAAATCATAGATACATAATAAAAGATTTGCCATTAAGCGAACAACAAGTTTTTTTGGAAATTAATAAACGCCAATTCAAGTGTGATAAATGTAAAAAACCCTTTAGTGAGGACTTAGATTTAAGTTAAAACTTATTCAACGTTCAGGATATGGATTCAGAAACTTTGAAAATTTTAGAATTAGATGTTTACTTAATTGGTATTTCAATTATTGATTAAGCATACTAAGTACTGAAGAACCATAATTTCTAGATAGAATCTAATATCATAATTATAGAATAAGAGGTTTAATAAATTATTTGATATTTAACCTCTTCGTGCTATCTATCTGACTTTATGTTTGAGAAAGACCAGGAATGGCCGCAATTGTCACAATACTCGGCTGGTGCGTGACACTAAAAACATTGTAACTACGTTCCTGCTTTGTTCAAAGTGTCACAGCACCCTACTAGAAAAATGTGCTGGTTGCGTAAGTCTTAAAGACATTAAAAACCTATATAAATCTTTATTTTAAGATAAATAAAATACGTAATAATATTGTTTACGGTGTTTAATTCACTTAAAACGTAATTAATGATATCTCGAAAAAAAACTATCTCGCTTATCATTATTTTTACTCTAACTTTATGTTTGATTCCTTTATTAAACCTATTCGTAAATGCCAATCAACTATTGAAGAATGATAATAGTGTAAATATGGTCGGGAAAGAGTTTCAAGTTTGGGGTACGAATATCATATCTCCTGAAGGCAAACGATTTATCCCTATTGGCACTAACATCAACGGTTGGAACTTTATGGGATGGGATTCAGAAGACCCTGGTGGTGCTGCAAAACTTGTAGATTCTATTGCTGACGATTGGAATTTTAATACTGTACGTGCAGTTGTTGGTTTAAAAGAACAAAAATGGCAAGGTCAGCGAATGTCCCAGTGGAAGTGGTCTACACATCGGGATTTAGCTTTACAAAGTCTCGATAAGATTGTTTCAGCTTTTACGTCGAAGAAAGTTGTGGTGATGATTGACGCTCACGACTGGACTTGTCGCTATCCCCAAGGCAATGACCTATTATTATTGGATGATTTTTGGAAAACCGTAGCCAAACGCTACAAGAATAACCCTTATGTTTGGTTCAATATTATCAACGAACCTGGAGTAGTATCAAAGCACAGACCAATTTCTCCAGAATGGGTAGAAATACATCAGCAATTTATTCAATTAATTCGCGATCGCGTTGGTGCAAAAAATCCCATAGTGGTTGATGCAGACAGTTGCGGACAAGATAGCGATAGTTGGGATTTGGAAATGGTAGACGAGAAAAGCAGCGCTATTTTGTCTCAAGGAGATAAATTAAAGTATTTTGATGGGAAGAAGTACGATTCGATTATTTTTAGTCTCCATGTTTACGACCTTTGGGCACATGGATACAAAAAGATGGATGAAAAATTTATTAACTATCTTAAAAGAGTCAGGGAAAAAGGACATGCATTATTAATAGGGGAAGTTGGTAACAGTGGTGAAGATGATACTAACCGTTTCCAAGCACCGGGATTAGTATATCGAAATGCGCTTCCCCGAGGTGTTGGAATGTTAGCTTGGCATTTTCAACCAGGAGATAAATTTGGTCTTGTGACCACTGGTAAAAAATGGGGTACGGAAATTGACAATAAAACCAATCCCAGGAATCTTAGTAAAGGTTTTGGAGAATATTTCTGGCCCTCCCGAATTAAGCAAGCTTTGTCTAGTTAATTGGAATTAGGGAGATCCAAAAAATAAAATATCCAGCTTCTAAAGATACATTGAGGAGAAAATCTAGAGTGATGAGGATTTCGCCTTGTCATTAAGACCAAAAGCTGGATATTTTATTACTTGCAAGTGCCTTAGAGGTAGAAATGGGGAGATAAGGGAACAAGAGGAAATAATGAGGAAATAATTAAGTAGGTCGGCGTTGAAAATCGTAGTTAAGACCAGGAAGTAGCAAGTTGCAAGTAGCAATAAGAGTTTGAGGTAAATTTGTATATTGTTACATAGCTTGGTTTATTGGTGCCGACTTACTTATTTTGATTAATTCCTAACTAGTAGCTGTTAAATGCTCGCTGTTCGCTGATAACTGCTATTATTCTTCTAATTTAACCAGTTTACCTTTATTATCAGTACGATAAACCAACTCCCGCTGTCCGTCAGTGACTGTAACTTTCCAACCAGGAACTATTACCTGAGCGCATAGTTTACCCGGTTCGGCTAATCCCAAACAACTATCAGACCAACTTTGTTTTTCCGATTTTTTAATTCTTAATTCTGCTACTGGTTTACTAACACGTTTCTTGGCATCTGATAAAACAGCACTTTGAAGTTTTGCGGGTAATTCTTCGGTAGATGACTCAATATCAGAAGGTGTTTCAGTTGTTGCTGTTTGCGATGAATTAGTGGCTGTTGAAGGAGTTTTGATTATTTCAATTTGTGTCGAATTTGTTGGTCTATCAGTACATCCAGTAGTGGAAGATACTAGTAAACAAATCACAGAAACTAATGCTAGTTTACGAACTAATTTTATAAAAGTATATTTCATTATTTTTTATAAAACCTCTGAATTTCAATTAATTATGAAGAGTAAGATATATTCTATATTTTAATTCAATTCTATCTATCTTTGAGTATTTTGCAATTGAACAACAGCACCCGGTTCGGTTCCTTTGATTTTTACCCTAAAATTAAACTGCAATTTACAGGAGTTGGTATTTACAATCACTAACTATTTTAATTTCATCACCCCTGTCATCAAATTAATCGCAATTGCTTGTAACTCATTCATGGCTGGACTTTTACAAGTGCGATCGCAACTCTGGTTTTGACTAATAATTCCGGTAGTTGACAAGCAAGTATTTCAGTAGAGAAAAGTAATATTTTTGATATTGCATCTCTGAGTAGCGCGAGAGAGAACAACATCCAAAATTCAAAATTAATTAGTAGGTTTTATTCATGTTAATTTCTACAATCAAAAGCATCGCTATTTTAATAATGGTAGGAATATTTTATTGGCTTCCGTTTACAGGAAATCAAGCCCAAGCAATTGCTAGCACATGGGATAAAGAAACAGCACCACTATTATCTTCTTCAAAGGAAGTTTCCGTTTATCGTAGTCCTTATTGTGGTTGCTGCGAAGACTGGATAAAACATATGCAAAAACATGGTTTTCAAATCAAAGATGATGTGAAAACTGAAAATATGGAAGCAGTTAAACAAGAATATCAAGTACCATCACAATTAGAATCTTGCCATACTGCAATTATTGATGGTTATGTTATTGAAGGTCATGTCCCTGCTGATGATATTAAACGTTTTGTCGCTCAATCCCCCAAACAAATAGGTTTATCCGTACCCGGAATGGTTTCAGGTTCTCCAGGTATGGAAATGGGAAACAAAAAAGACCCTTTCTCTATAGTCTCTTTTGACAATAATGGGGAGATGCAAATTTTTAAAGAGTATCGGTCTTATTAAAAAGGAATTGGGAATTGGGAGTTGGGAGTTGGGAATTAGAAGTTTAAAATTAACTTTTTACCATTTCTAATTTCTAACCACTTTCAAACCAAAATTTTCGCTTCTATAACCAAAACTTACTTATAACTTCCCCAGCTATCAATTTTCTGTATTCATATTTCGTTACAACTACTTAATACCCGTTTACATAAACATCACTATTGACTCCATTATCAATTAGCTCACGAGATTACTGGACTTTCCGCCAAAACATGATATTGTTATTCTGAGTGAAGCAGTATATATACATTTCAAATTTTCCCCCAAAACCAATCAACTAAACCGATAAAAAGCAGCAACTAACTTGATGTTTGTAATATATTCATATTACATCGAGATAAATCGAGAGAAAAAAATGGAAAATCCTTGATGCTCAAATTAATAAATGTAAAGTTGACTGTGATTTAAAATACTAAAAATCTCAAATTCAGATATTAGTATTGACAATATTATTTTTTTGATATTCGTTTTACGAGCAAATTATGAGGTAAATTGCTTCGATATCCATCCCATATATTTTTATCTCAGGAATTGAGAAGTGCAATCGCAAGATATCGGATATGATATACAGATTTAATTTATGGGTAATTTCCGTAGGAAGTAAAGGTAGATATATAATTATCTCCCCAAAATCTTCCTTGCTTCTTCTTCAATATTTCCAGATGTGGTTTTGATTAAAGTGTATGTGACGGTTAAGTCGATTTTTCCCCCGACTTCAAGAGTTTGTAGCGGACCGAGGAATTCTAATTCAACGTAAGTTTTCGGATTGTAATTAGTGTAAATCTCGGAACTACTATTATTATCGGGATAAATTGCTTTATCTATTCTGGGTGAATCCATCCTGACTGCGGTTTTTTCACCGACCCATAATAGAGTACTTGCATCGCTGCCGATTTTATGAGCTTTATCTTCATCCCGCGTTAAAGATAAAATACCGTTTTGTACTTTCAAGTTAGCTGGTAAATCGTCCGATTGCTTATTATAACCTTGAGGAAAAATTGAATTTTGGGGGATTGCAGCGAAAACAGAAACTGGTTCGTTGAATTGAGTAATCGTCCAAACCGAGACTTGTTGTGAATCACCTTCGACCTTTTCAAAAGTCGTGGTGATTTTCATTATCGGTTGATTTGGTTCGAGTGCGATTTGACGATAAAACCTGATTCCGTAGAACGGGTCAACTTCAGAAATTAACGTTAACTCGTTTTCTTGGACTTCGACCTTAAGCGGTACAGAATCAAAAGTATCCGGTGGTGGCCAACTGATTTTTGTAATTGATTCCCATTCAGATTGTGGTGCTGGCCAAGTTTTATCACCACCAAAGTTATCCCATTCCTCAGATTTGGGATTTGGTACCTTACCGTATATCTGGGAATCTTCCCAAAATGCATTTTCTCCACCTTGAAAGCGAAACTGCATTATTCTGCCAATTGCTGGAACTATAACTGCTTCTACTTGGGAGTTGCTCAAAATATAGGAATCTTCCCAACCTTGGTAATTGATTTTTCTGATTGTCATGTTTTTTGAAATATTGACGTTAACTATTAAATAGCAAACAACAGCGAAAAACAATCCCAGACAAAATAATAGTAAGTGTTTAAGGTTGATATGGCGATAAATATTCATTTTCATTATTCCATGCCAAAAGCCCAATCATAATTGACTGGGCTTCGTGATGGGATATATATATCCCGATGGCTAGTTATAGAAGTTCTTTATAATCTGCTTATCTGAGCATAACTACAACGTGCCTTTTCTTGATTCCGGGCTGATTAATTTTTTTATTTTATTTAAATCCAAAATTATAATTGATTTAATAATACGATTTCAAAATATTGCGATTATTGATTATTGATTAGCAATTTAAATTATTTTGTGACTAAAAATACTTAATAAGTGCAAATTCAGTATTTATATTCAGATGAACTCACTGTTTTATAAATACACGTTGTTACAAAATAAACAAACTTACTAAATATATAACTAAAAAATCTTAGATATAAAACAGGAATGGCCGCAATTGTCACAACACTAAGCTGGTACGTGACACTCAAAACATTATTACTATGTTCGGGCATTTTCAAAGTGTCACAGCACTCTACAAAAAAATGTCAAGTTGCGGTCATTCCTATAAAAACAATTCAATTATTGATTATTACTAATTAATTCTTCCCCCTCTTCCCCCTCTTCCTACTTCTTACTCCCTGGTTTGATTCCAACAGTATTTAATGGAATCCGATAAACGCTATTACCAGCGGTAATATAAAGTGTTTTATAGTCTTGATTACCCCAAGCTAAATTAGTCGCTTTTTCAGGAACGTTGATTTTATCGAGAAGTTGACCGGTGGTCGAAAAAATCCAAACACCTCCAGAACCAGTAGCGTAAATATTACCTTTGGTATCTACTTTCATTCCATCGGGTACACCTTGATCTGTGGAACCCGGTAATTCTGCAAATACTTTACCTTCACTTAAAGTCCCATCTGGTTTAACATCAAAAACGAGAATATGTAACTTCTCTGAATCGCTAACATATAATTTTTTTTCATCGGGAGAGAAAGCGATTCCATTGGGACGAACCATTTCTTTATTCAATAAAGTTAGATTACCGTTTTCTTCCCAACTATAAATACCATAAAATCCTAATTCTTCCTCTTCCTTTTTAATTCCGTATGGAGGGTCAGTAAAATAAATACTGTCATCCGACTTCACAGCAATATCATTAGGACTATTAAGAAGTTTATTCTCATAGCGTTGTGCTAGAACTGTGACTTTACCATCTTTTTCAGTCCGGGTTAATTTACGGTTATGTTGAGCGCTAATTAAACGTCCTTGATTATCATAAGCATTACCGTTGGTATTTCCAGAAGGACGACGAAATATAGCTGGTTTATTTTGATTTTGATTTTTATCTTTAGTATTCCACTTATATATAGTATCTGCTGGAATATCGCTGAAAAGTAAAAAGCCTTCGGGATTCCAAACAGGACCTTCCGTAAACTTGAATCCGTCGAATAACTTTTCTACTTTGCTATTGTCATCGACAATATCTGATTTCTCAGATGTATTCGCAGAAGTATTATTTCCACAGCTTGACTGTAAACTCAATAAGCCAAACAATAAACTGTATGTAGCTATTCGGAAATTATTTTTTATCATTTTTATAATTCAATTGGTAATTAGTAATAGAGAAAATCTAATTTTATTGATTTTTTTGTTTCTTCAGTGAAAAGGAATATTTTAATCTCTGATAAAAATTCTGAAATTATTTTACAGTAAATTTAAAATCTTACTCATTACTCATTACTCACTACTCATTACTCACTACTCCCTTATTTTTCACAGATACGAGTTTTCTTACTTTTCCATCGCTTTTAGATGTGACATAAATTTCTTTGTCCTCACCTATCCCAAATCTTACATCAGAACGCTTACTACCAATAATTTCTAAAAAACTAGCTGATTTTTGACCATCAAAAAGTCTGAGTTCTTTTATTTGTGCTTGCTTACCATTTACAAGTTCATCTACAGGTACGTGAAAAAAACGAGCATCGCTACCAAAATCAGCAAAAATATATTCACCAACTAACTCGGGAATAGCTTTACCTCGATATAAATAACCACCCGTAATGGCAATCGCATAAAAACCCTCATAATAAGCGGGAATATCACGATCATATTGAGCTACCGGATAGGTGTAATTATACCTGGCATCATTTTCAGGTAAATCAAAAAGTTCATTTTCGTTATCTTCTTTGATAACCCAAGTCCCCTCACGATTTCCCCATCCATAATTACTACCTTTAACAATCAGATTCACTTCTTCGATAAAAGCTTGTCCGGTATCAGCAGCCAGCATTTTACCATTAGGATTTATCCTCAGAATTTTACCCAAAGGTGTATTTAAATTTTGTCCGTTATCGAGGGGGTCTGTTTCGCTGACGGGAAAACCATCACTACCTCCGTCAGCTAAAGCAATATACAACATTCCATAATCATTATCTCCGGGTTTAGCATTGGGATTAAATCCTAATTGTCCAACATTATGGTCTTCATAAGGTTCCTCAACACGCATTATCTCCCTAAATCTTCCCGTAAAATAATTTGCAGCGGGATTATTAGCTTTCCACTCTAGAATTACATCGTGGTGAGAACTTTCAATAGTTTTATTTTCATTGTCAAAGATTCTTTTTTTGATAGTAAAATCTGCAATCCGATTATTTTTATCTTCAGTATGAACTGTATAGAAAAGCCCATTATTAGCAAAATCTGGATGAAAAGCAAAATAACCAAAACCCTGTTGGTTAGTTTGATAGCTAAATCCAGAACAAACTAAATTTTGAAAATTCATGTATAAATCAACTTTACCGTTGTTAATAACATACAATTTCCCTCGCATATCATTAACAAATAATCTATCGCTACCATCACCAAGTGAATTTTTAAGGTCAGAAGGTCCCGGATTTATCCGTGGATTTGTCATGTAGAAGCCCCTAAATTATATTTATGGGGCTTTAATTACGAATTACGAATTACGAATTACGAATTATGCTCACCAGCATTAGTTAAAAAATTTAATCGAGCTACCTTATTTCTTCCGGTTCCACTACCAGGAATTTGAGCTATCTCTTCAAAACCGACAATTAATTTGGATTTTTCGATTTTTTCGGGAATTGGATTAGTTATGCGAGCATGAGAAATATTAGAAAAAACTAAACTTGATATCACGATTAACCAAGTACAAATAAAAATATATAATCTTTTGGTTGAATTTTTTTCACCGCTACCATCTTCTAAGCGCTAATTACAGATACCTCATTATTTTTCCCGTTTCTTAGTATCCTACCATCGGAGAATATTAAACTGTTCCTATATATCCTTAAGATTCCTGCTTCTTAAGTGATAAATATGAATGTATGGTGTATTTAACAAAAATACATAAATAAACGTTAGCTGAGATTTAAACCGTGATGGGAGCAGGATTACAAATTAATTGGGTTGTGGCGATGTATGCTGGTTTACAGTTCGCTGCTTGGGGATTTCTCTCAATTTTGATTGCTGAGGTGGTTAGAGATAGCTATCATGCTGCTTGTCATCATATAAAATGGTTATCGAAATGGCACAACAAACACCATCAGGTTTACAAACGAGATTTATCGATTATTTCTCTGGAAGCTTATAAGGATTCTCAGCTTTATCACGATATTGTTGAATCGATTTTACTTCTCATCGTAATCAGTGCGATCGCAATTATATTTCGTCCGGTAGGTTTATGGTTGGGTGTACTTTACGCTGCTACTTTCCTTTATGGAGCATCGTTAAGATATTTTTTGGGAAAGGTTGAAACCGACTATACTCATAGACCGGGAGCTTTGGATGTAATACCTTCGGTGTGGTGGGTGAATCGAACCTATCATTGGAGGCATCATTTTGATGACGTAAACGCTTATTATAGTGGTGTATTTCCTTTAGTTGATAAAGTTTTGGGAACTGCACTTTCTGTAAAAGGTAAAACCGTCGCTCTAACTGGAGCATCCGGTAGTTTAGGAAAAGCTTTAACAGCGGAGTTAATTGCAAAAAATGCTAAGGTTATTGCTTTAACGACAAATCCCGAAAATATTGTAGAACAACCTAGAGTTAAAGCCTTAGCTTGGAAATCTGGTCAAGAATCTGAATTATTAGAGCATTTACGCAAGGTTGATATTTTAATTATTAACCACGGAGTAAATGTTTATGGTGGTCGAAGTTGTGCTGATATTGATAAATCCTTTGAAGTAAATACGTTTTCAGCAGTGAGATTAATGGATTTATTTTTCTCTACTGTAACTGGAGCGGATGCAAAAGCAACGAAGGAAATTTGGATTAATACATCGGAAGCTGAAGTATCCCCTGCTTTGAGTCCTTTGTACGAGTTGAGTAAAAGAACTTTGGGGAATATTATTACTTTAAAAAGGTTGGATTCTCCCTGTACGGTTCGGAAGTTGATATTGGGACCTTTTAAAAGTCAGTTGAATCCTTATGGGGTGATGTCAGCGAAACAAGTTGCGAAAGGAATTTTGTTTTTAGCTCGCAGAGATTTTCGCAATATTATCGTTACTGTTAACCCTCTGACGTACATCTTTTTCCCAATTAAGGAATTTAGTTCTTGGTTGTACTATCGGATTTTTAGTAAAGGTTAGGAAATTGGGAATTGCATTATATTGTTGAGGAAAATGCAGTTCCCGATTTTATTAACTAAAATTAAAATTAAAAATTGAATTACTAATTGATTTGAATTAAAAAAATTAATTATAAATGCTCGCAGTATGGGACAATAGGAATTTGACGCTCTCCCGGATAGAATCCGGGAAATTCTACCAGTTTAGACTAGATTAACTGGTATATCTTCAAACAGTGTTAACTGTCTAGCCGAGTTCCCAGGCACCCGCCGTTTGCTCTCACGGGCACCCTTAAAAGTTTTTTCTTCAAAAAAAACTTTTAAGGGAACCCTAGGAGCGGCGCGTCTCCTCTTACCCTCTGTTGATTCAGCGGTAGGCATTTCAAACAGTCTAAGCTGTCTTGGTTCCCGAAAGTCCTCCGGTACCATTTTGATTTTTATTTTGCAAGAAACAGGAAAGGAATGTATTTCAATCCCGCGTTTCTTTATATTTCGTGCTGCATTTATGTCCGCGTCGGCGTGGTATCCGCAGTTCGTGCAAATGAACTTTTCTTGACTTCTAGATGCTTTATCTTTATGTCCGCAACTGGAACAAATTTGTGAAGTAAATTTAGGATTAACACGCTCAAAAACCTTTCCTTGCTTTGCAGCTAAGTACTCGATTTTTTGAGTTAAAGAATACCAAGACGCATCAGATATACTGCGATTTAAACCGCGTTTTTTTGACTGACCATTAGGTAGAAAGCGACCTTTTCTATTGCTGTCTTCTTTGGTAGAGCAGCGCTTTTTCATAGCTGAGATATTTAAGTCTTCAACTATGATTGCATCCGCTTTTTTGGTTAGCTCTCTAGCTAGTTTCCATTGAAAAGCTTCGCGTCTATGAGTTATTTTTTGATGCAATCTACTAACTTTTACTCGTGCTTTTTTGCGATTGTTAGAACGCTTCTTTTTGCGCGATAGAGAGCGCTGTCTAATTTTTAAAAGCTTACGAGTTCTCTTGTTAGTAGAATGTTTTGGATTGTTGTACTGGGAGCCATCAGAGCAATGTGCTAATTGAGTAATCCCCATATCCAAACCTGCAACTGTCTTAACTTCTTCCGCAGAAATCACAGGAAACGCAGGTACAGCTTTATCCTCTATCTTTAGAGTTATATATAATCCATCAGCCTTTAATCTTACGGTTGCTGATTTAATTTTGAAACCTTCAGGAATAGAGCGAGAATTAAAATATCCTACCCAGCCTAACTTAGGAAGATAGACAACTTTATCAGTTAACTTAATACCAGCCGTAAAAGTTAATGATTTAAAATTGCTTTTATTTTTAAACTTTGGATACTTGCCACGCCCAGCAAAGAAATTATTGTACGCAATTTGCAACCTTTTAACGTTTTGTTGCAATACAGTCGAATCTATTCCTTTATACCAAGGACGTGTTTTTTTTAGGACTGGAAGATTCGTTATCTGTATCTCTTCAGCAGTTTTAAGCTTAATCTCGCCTGTTTTATTTTTAACTTTATAGACTTCTCCTGTATCAGAAGTAGCTGAATTAGATGATATTGGACAACTTAAAGGACAAGCCGCGCTTTTATTTCTTAAATTGCAGTATTCACCTTGTACAAACCTTGCTTGATAGGTTGCTTCCCTGTCGGCAAGGTTGTAATTGTAATTAGCTCTTAGCATATCAATCCAGCTAAGAACCTTTAAGGTCTGCTCCCTATTTGGTTTTAACTTGTATCGATATCCTAAAAGCATTTATTGCGATATTTATTGTAGATGTGCTATTACTGTCTACGTAAATATAACGCATTAATCCGTAAAAATGCAACAGTATAGAAGAAAAAATCATACCGTTTCAATGATTAATTTCCATCTTGTATGGATACCAAAACGCAGAAAACGAGTATTGGTAAGGGATGTAGAAAAAAGATTAAGAGAAATTATTTGGGATACCTGCAAAGAGAAAGACTGGCAGATTATCGCATTGGAAATTATGCCAGACCATGTTCATTTATTCGTTAATGTATTGCCTGATATCGCAGCGCGTCAGGTTGCAGCACAAATTAAAGGTAAAAGTTCTAGGTATCTAAGAAAAGAATTTCCACATCTATTAAAATTACCTAGTTTATGGACTCACTCGTATTTTGTTTCAACCGCTGGCAATGTTAGTAATGAGACTATTAGAAGATATATTGAAGAACAACGCCATCATGACGTAACTTAAAATTGACGGCACATAAATGTGCTACCTCGTTCTACATCTCCCGCCTGAAGGCTGGGAGTGGCGGAACCTCGACCAGTTCTATAAATCTGAAAGCATTGCTATTGTTTGTAATGAATTGGGAATGAAAAATACTGCTAATTAACAGATTTAATTATTATCTGAGAAAAGTAAAATATTTAGTTGTATAGATGTGGAAATTACGGTTGCTTTATTGTAATATCAGTATCAAAAGACTTCTAAGTCAGAATCAGGGTTGCAGTTATGGTCTCCATAGAAACATCAAATATTCAGCTTAATATTTCTCTGTCCGAACTGGATTTAGATGAGGAAGAATTACAGTCAGAAGTAGAAAATTTGTTACCTCAGATTCAAGAGGTAGACGGGGTAGAAGAAGCGGGTTTAGTGGAAGTTTCAGAAGTACCCGAAAGTTCTAAATCTCTGACCGGTTATGTTTTGGGAATGTTAAAAACGGTTTTAATCGATAAAGCAGATATAAAAAATGTTTTTGTTTTTTTGCGCGACCGGTTTGGAAATAAACCAATCAAGCTGACTCTCAAAGCTCCTGACGGTAGGGAATTGGATTTAGAAGCTAGCAGTAGAGAAGAGTTTGAATTTGCGATGCAACAAGCTCAAAATTTTCTCAACAATACTAAAAGTATTTAGGTTGAAGGTGTGTAAATGGCGAAGGTAGCTTTACTGATTGGGGTTAGTGAATATGAACCGGGATTGAACGCTTTACCCGCAGCGGTTCAAGATGTGGAAGCAATGCACCGTGTTTTGCATAACTCTGAAATGGGTGGTTTTGCGGATAAAGATATTACGGTTTTGAAAAATCCTCAACCACAGCAAGTCAGAAATGCAATCTATAATTTATTCTCTAATCGGAAACGGGATGACCTGGTATTATTTTATTTCTCCGGTCACGGAATAAAAGATGAGAAAGGAAAACTTTATTTATCAACCCGTGCTACGAGAAAGCAAAATGGTAAGTTAGTAAAACCTTCGTCTATCCCTGCATCGGTTCTGCATGAAAGTATTAATGATAGTCGTTCCCAGAGACAGGTGATTATTTTAGACTGCTGTTACAGTGGTGCGATCGCAACTGGGATGACTGCGAAAGATGACGGTAGTATCGACCTCCAGGAACATTTGGGTGGGAGGGGAAGAGCGATTCTAACTTCTTCAAGTTCTACACAATATTCTTTTGAGCAAGAAGGTTCGGAGCTTTCGATTTATACTCGTTATTTGGTGGAAGGTATTAATACCGGAGCAGCAGATACAGACGGTGACGGTCAGATAAGCATTGATGAACTGCACGAGTATGCTAGTGAAAAAGTACGGGAAACATCCCCAGCGATGACTCCTAAATTTTACCCGATGGAAGAGGGTTATAAAATTTTATTAGCGAAGTCCCATCAAGATGACCCCAAGTTACAATACCGTAAAGAAGTAGAACTGCGTGCAAAAGGAAATCGCGGTGCATTTTCTGTTTCTGGATTAAGAATTTTGGAATTGAAGCGGAACGAATTAAAATTATCTCAAGAAGAAGCAAATATAATTCAAAATGAGGTACTCAAACCCTATAGAGAGTACGAACATAAATGTTATCAGTACGAACAAAATCTGATTGAACAAGCAGAGAAACAATTTCCGTTTAATCGGATAATTGAGAAAGATATCAAAGACCTTCAGCGATATTTAGGGCTGAGAAATGAAGATGTTGCTGATATTGAAGAACGGGTTTTAGCTTCAAAGCAAGAATTGATTAATAAGCAATTAAATAAACAGCAACCAGAGAAAGTTACTCAAAAACTAGAAGTTCAAAATCAAGTAATTATAGAAGTAGATAAAGAATCTGTTAAAAATCAAACAGCATTACAGGTAAAAGAACCAGAAATAGAAGTTCCTGCATCCGAAACTGTTGATAAAAATTTAATTACCCGAATCTTCAAATCAAAGAGAAATGTAATAACAGGAATTATCGTCGTGACTGTATTCGGGGTTTTAGGATTTGGGATACTTAGTCCGAGAAATTATTTTGTAAGTAACATTAACTCAGATGGTACAAATGAAAATGAAAAAATAAATCAAAATCCACAGGTTAAATCAGTATCTTACAATATAGAAACGATTTTAGATAAAGTTCCAGAAATCAAACATGCATCTCGTTTGAGAAAATTAAAACGTCGAATTGACCAAAAAATAAATCAAAACTGGCAGAATCGTCAATCGATAAACCAAGATTTATCATATCGTGTAATTACAGCAGGAGATGGTGCAATTTTAAGTTACCTACCTCTAAATGAATCGGCTCAGAAATATATCAATCAAACACCAATTAACAAAATACTTTATCAGTCAAATAATCAAACAAAGATTACTAACGAACCAGTGGCTCAATTCCGGGTAAATTTTCTTAAAAGTGGGATTGTAAAAGTTAATCCTTGGATTGGATATATTTACAAAAATCCAGATTTACTCGGAACACAAATCACCGATGACAATCAAATTCAGAAACTAGAAAAAAAGCTTCAAGATAATATTCTGAAAAACTCAGAAGATACTGACATATATACAAGAAATTTAAAATATCGAATAGCAGTAACAGAAGACGGTATTATTGCCGATTATGAACCATTAAATAATCATGCTTTTGATAACTTCCGTAAAACACCTTTACCAAAAATATTTTCGCAGATTCCGAAATCAGAGATAGTGAATTCTATAAACGAAAAGCCTTTAGCTCATTATCAAATCAGATTTTTCCGAAATTCATCAAATCGTAGGTTGAAAATTGAACCTTGGCAGGGGTATTGACGAGGAGTGAAGGATTGATTTTTTACTCGACTAATGTTTTCAATATGAACTAGGAATAGGAACATTTCATTTAAATCTGGATTAGGTAAAGCGTCTGTAGAACCATCCAAACGACCTAAAGCTCTATCTGCTTGAGACAGAAGATTCCACATCTCCATATCCATATTTATTTCCGGTTTAGGAGGTAGTGAACTAGGTATAAAAGCTTTATATCCCCCTGCTTGCTGTACGTAACACCCTGCTCTATTTTTATCGACCATTATTATCGAAATCGTTAATACTGAATAATTATTAAAGCTATATTATCAAAAACGATGCCTAATCGTTAATAAGAAATAATATTGTATTTATCATGGTATAATCATTCTTCTTTTTTGCTAAATTTCTCCGCTCAAGAAATATAATTTACTAAAATCAGATTTCTGCCATTTCTCAGAAAATTTCAAGCAAGCTGTGAACTGATAAATTTACAGATAAGTAATCAAAGCATTATTGAGTAAGAGTTGAAATTTTATATTAAACTGCGGATTTCACGGTTGCTTTATTGTATTAATAGTATCTAAGCATCTATAATTCATAAAATTACTCCAGTTATCTAATGATGACAACATCCGATATTCAACTGATTATTTCCCTTTCCGAACTGGGTTTAGACGACGAAGAATTACAAGCAGAAGTGGAAAATTTACTTCCGCAGATTAGAGAAGTAGACGGAGTAGAAGATGCGGTTCCGGTAGAAGTTGCAGAAGTACCCGAAAATTCTAAATCTCTCACTGGATACACTTTGGGAATGATAAAAACTTTTCTAATAGATAAAGTAAATCTGAAAAACGTTTTTGGCTTTTTACAAGACCGTTTTGGAAACAAACCAATTAAATTAGTAGTCAAAGCCCCCGACGGTAGGGAATTGAATCTAGAAGCTAGTAGTAGAGAAGAGTTTGGATTCGCAATCAAACAAGCTGAAGATTTTCTCAACAATACCAAAAATATATAGAACAGTAAAATGGCTAAAATAGCTTTACTGATTGGGGTGAGTGAATATCAACCGGGATTAAACCCCTTACCATCAGCCGTCCGAGATGTGGAAGCGATGCGAGAAGTGCTGGTAAATCCAGAAATGGGTGGTTTTACTGATAGCAATGTAACGGTATTAAAAAATCCCCAACCGCAAAATATTAGAAATGCTATTTACCATTTATTTGCTAATCGTCAAAGAGATGACTTAGTGTTATTTTACTTCTCCGGTCATGGAATTAAAGATGACAGGGGTAATCTGTATTTTTCAACCTGCGATACCAGAAAGAATAATGGCAAGTTAGTAACACCTTCCGCTATCGCGGCTAGGACTTTACATGACAGTATTAATGATAGCCGTTCTCAAAGACAGATAATTATCTTAGACTGCTGTTTTAGTGGTGCGATCGCAACGGGGATGAGTGTCAAAGATGATGGTAGCGTCAACGTAGAAGAGCAGTTAGGTGGTAAAGGAAGAGCAATTCTCACTTCTTCTACTTCTACTCAATATTCCTTCGAGCAACAAGATTCCGAACTTTCGATTTATACCCGCTATTTAGTAGAAGGTGTTAATACGGGTGCAGCAGATAAAGACGGGGATGGTCAGATAAGTATTGATGAGTTGCACGAGTATGCTAAAAGCAAGGTGCAAGAAGCATCACCAGCCATGACCCCCGAATTCTACCCAGTGAAGGAAGGACATAAGATTTTATTAGCAAAGTCGCCGAAGGATGACCCTAAGCTAGTATATCGTCAGGAAGTAGAAAGTCGTGCTCAAGAAAATCAAGGCAATTTTTCGATTTTTGCATTGAGAATTTTAGAAGGAAAGCGTCAAGAATTAAATATATCTCCAGAAGAAGCAAATATAATTCAAGAAGAGGTTTTAAAGCCGTATAAAGAATACGAGCGCAAACTTTATGAGTACGAACAAGCTTTGATTGAAGCAGCGAAAAAACAATATCCATTTAGTGAAAGATTAAAAAAAGAGATAAAAGAATATCAGCAATATTTAGGTTTGAGGGATGAAGATATTGTCGCTATTGAAAAACGAGTTTTAGCTCCAAAACAAGCTCAATCCGAACGACAACAGGAAGCAGAAAGATTAAAGACAGAGCAGATATTAGTAGAGTATCAAGAACAACTTCGACAGCAAAAAGAAGCTGAGAAGCGACGACAACAGGAACAAGAAACTCAGCAAAGACTACAAAGACAACAAGAAGAACAAAAGAAAAATTCGCAAGAATATAAATATAAGATGCAGCGATATCAAGAGGAATTTTTCAAAGCAATTAAAATTAACGACCCACTCAATGAAATTTCTCGCAATCAACTCAAAGATTTTCAGAATTTTTTAAAACTTAATGATGAAGATGTAGCTCAGATTGAAAAACCAATTCTAGATGAAAAAAAAATAGAGAAACAACAGAAATTACAAGAGCAAGAAGACCAAAAAAATTCGCGAGAATATAAATATAAAGTGCGACGTTATAAAGAGGAATTTTTCAAAGCAGTTGAATTAAAATACCCACTAAATGACTTTGCTCGCAATCGACTTCAAAAGTTCCAACAGTTTTTAAGGCTTAGCGATGAAGATGTAGCTCATATTGAAGAAATAGTCTTAGAAGGGGTAGAAGAACAAGAAAAATTTCAGAGAAGACAAAGAGAAGAATATCAAAAAGCCAAAAATTATCCTTTGCATACTTCAACCAATCCAGCCCGAATTGAGTTATCTAGATTTATGACAATGTGCATTGGTTTTTGGATTTCTTTAGTGATTTCTTCGCCGATTGCGTTTTCTCTTAGTGAGAAGTTTCCAGAATTAAGAGGCTTTGCGACTTTGATTTGTATATTTGGAAGTGCTGTTTTAGGATGGTATCTTGCCTATAAATCTAACATATAAGCACTTAGGCAAAATTAATTGTACATTTTTCATTGCCAGTTGAACGAAGTGAAACGACGCAATCGCAATACTTTGGGATTGCTTCGCTATCGCTCGCAATGACACAAATAATAAAGGCATAACCACTTAAGAGAACAATGCTTTTAAACCCCAAAAACTTCATTAGCAGTCAACTTCAATTCCGGAAATAATTTTGATTCAATTACATCATCTTCTCTGTAAGTTTTTTTGATATATTCCGACTCATTATCCAACAAACAAACAGTAACAGTTGGTTGCTTTGGATTACCCGTAAATTCCTTTCCACCTAAACCTAAATAATCTAATATCCAATATTCCGGTATCCCAATTCCCGAATATTCACCGTATTTTTTATAATAATCATCTCTCCAATTTGTACTAACTACTTCTATCACCAAAGGTATGGATTTTGCGAGAGTAACTGTAGAATAATCATCCCAATAAGGCTCGTTTTCTAAATTCTCTAAATTTAGCAGTAATATATCTGGTAGATAAGCAGCTTCATTAGAAGCAGATTTTATCAAAGCTTTCGATGGAATACCAAATGGTAAATTAAGCCTTTTAAATTCCAACGTCAAATTACCACTAACAAAGGAAACAACAATTTCATGTTTACCTTTAGGTTGAGCCATTTCTACCAATACCCCATCATGTAACTCCCACAATCCCTCTGAAGGCTTTTGTTGTACAAACTCTTCAAATGTTAAATACTCAGCTAATGGTTGAATTATTTTTGCTTGAACCATTTGATTTTAGATTGAATATTACAACTTACCTCTTACCCTACAGTACATAAAAATCTATATATATAGTTGGTAGTTGGTAGGTTGGGTAGAGCGATAGCGAAACCCAACATCATCTTAGTTTTGTTGGGTTTCGTTCCTCAACCCAACCTACGCAATATATTCAAATAAACCCTCCGTTAATTTCTTCCACAACCTGGGAACCCTAATTATGAAGATGGAACTAAAAACTCCTAACTCATAACTCATAACTCCTAACTCTCATCATGTCCGAACAACCCCGTACCCGTCAGGAACTCTACGAACAAGTCCGCAAAGTTGGTAAGGAGGAATTCATCCTCGAAGAAATGATTCGCTATGGTTTTTGGTCGCCACAAGGTACCATACCGGAAGACCCAGCTGATGAAATTCGTCGTGCTAGTCAAATTCGCAAAGAATTACAAGAGTTACGCAGAGAAAGCAGTCGTCTCCACAACGAACAACAACTGCGAAAAGACGCTTTGAAAAGAAGACTGGCTGAATCGAGAAAAAAGCAACAGGAAACTAAGGAAAGAAGAGAAAGAGAACGTTTAGAACGTGCTGAAGCTTGGAAGCAAAGAAAACAGCGGGAAATTATTTATCTTGGTGAAGAAGTTTCTGCTGGCTTAAACCATGCTGAAAGTAATTTGGAAAGGTTGCGAAATAATAATTTACCTTTGTGTAATACCGCAGAAGAAATTGCAGTAGCGATGGGGATTAATATAGGTAAACTGCGTTTCTTAGCATTCAACCGCAAAACTTCCACCGTCTCCCACTATATTCGCTTCAAAATGCCCAAGAAAACTGGGGGAGAAAGATTTATTTCGGCTCCAATGCCAAATTTAAAGCAAGCTCAACACTGGATTTTAACTAATATTCTCGATAAACTCAACGTTCACGAAGCTGCTCACGGTTTTTGTCGGCAGCGCTCTATAATTACAAATGCGACTCCCCACGTTGAGAAAGATGTTGTAATTAACTTTGATTTAAAAGACTTTTTTCCTTCGATTTCTTATAAACGGGTTAAAGGACTTTTCCATTCTTTCGGTTATTCAGAAACCGCTGCAACCATCTTTGCTTTATTATGTACCTCTGCGGATGTCGAGAAATTGCAGCTTGATGCTAGAACTTATTATGTAGCAGTCGGAGACAGATATCTTCCTCAAGGTTCTCCAGCAAGTCCAGCGATTAGTAATTTACTCTGTCGTCGTTTAGACAAAAGATTGACGGGAATGGCTGAAAAATTAGGTTTTACATATACTCGTTACGCTGACGACTTAACCTTTTCTGCTGATGGTGAAAGTTTACGACATATATGTAATATCCTCAAGCGCACCGAATCAATAGTTACTCATGAAGGCTTGAGAATTAATCAAGACAAAACCAGAGTTTTGAGAAATACCCGACAACAAGAAGTAACGGGAATAGTTGTTAACGAAAAGCTCAGCGTTTGTAGAAAGACTTTGAGGAAATTTCGAGCTACTTTATTTCAAATTGAGAAAGAAGGTTTAGAAGGTAAAAAATGGGGTAATTCAACTAATTTAATTGCAGCAATTACCGGATATGCAAATTTTGTCGCGATGGTGAATCCAGAAAGAGGACAAGAATTTCAAAAACAAGTTAAAAGGATTAAAGCTAAATATTTGGGTAATTGGTAATTGATAATTGATTTTTAAAGAAAGTAGTATGAGAATCTTGCTTCCTGGTAGTTCGATTCTCTGGAACACTCCTTCACTATTTCAGAAACCCGGTTTCTTGTTGAATAAACAGTGAGATAATAAAATTCACGAATAGAAACCGGGTTTCTTTGAGCTTACTAACTATTAAAAGACATTCAAACTAGGGTCATTAGTTGGTAAATATTCACCTTCAGCAATGGTACCGTCCATCATCCAAATAGCGGTTCCACCGGTGCTACTATTTCTCCAGAAAACATCGGTTTTACCGTTTCCGGTGAAATCTCCAAAACTGGGTTCCCAAACTAACTCATTGGAAGGTAAGAAAGCTTTAGTTAAAATACTTCCCCCATTCATTAACCAAGCTGTATTTTCACCAGTTTCGGTATTGTGCCAGAATATATCACTTCTACCGTCAGCGTTGAAGTCTCCAACATTAGCCGACCAAGAGGAACTTAACTGATCTAAAGTTTCCTCATTGAAGATAACATCGTTAAACAGAGTACCATTCATTACCCAAACCTCATTTTCTCCACTAGCTTCATTGCTCCAGAGAATATCGGTTCGAGAATCACCGTTGAAATCACCAAAAGTTGGATTCCAGCTAACATCTAATTCTTGGACAGCAAAACCGTTAGCATTGGTACCATCCATAAACCAAGCAGCATTTTCACCTGTTACAGTATTACGCCAAAATACATCAGTTTTACCATCATTATTAAAATCGGTAATGCTGTAATCCCAGATTAATTCGGTTGTAGGTAAAAAAGCAGCAGTAGTGACAGTTTTACCATCCATTATCCAAGCAGCATTTTCACCCGTTTCTATGTTGCGCCAAAGTATATCACTTTTGCGATCGCCATTAAATTCGGTAATACTAAAAGTCCAGTTTGAATCAATTTTTTGAATTGTTTCTTCGGAGTTAATATTAGTACCATCCATTTGCCAAATGACGTTTTCTCCAGAAGCTTGATTCCTCCAGAAAATATCGGTTTTATTATCGCTATTAAAATCAGCAAAACCAACATCCCAAGATGAATCAACTTGTTGAAGAGTTTCAGCATTTGGATTAATTCCATCCATCAGCCAAATAGCAGTTTCACCAGTTTGACTATTACGCCAAAACTTATCATTTTTACCGTCACCGTTGAAATCGATTTCAACTTCTGCACCACTAAATACTCCATTATTATTAGAGCCTTGGTTCAGAGTAACAAATTCCGAATCATTTGATAGCGATTCCGAAGAACCTTGCAAAGTTAAATCGCTATCGAAAGAAGTCTTGTCGTCAAAAGTGTTGTTTGAAATGGAAGTGTATCTTGTATCTAAAGCGTTTTCAGATACACCGTATAGTTTTTCAGTTGAAAACATAGTGTTTATTTATCACTAATATTTATCAGTTTTAACTGATTATTTCAATTTTTTTTGTTATGGACTAACATATATTTTATTTTTATCTGTTGTTTCTGATTTAATTCTTTAGTATCAAAATTATAATTGGTAATTGGTAATTGGTATATTTGTTGTAAGGTGCTGTGACACTTTTGATGGAGTAGAACGTAGTTATAATTTTTGTAATTAGTGTCACGCACCTGTATTTTATATCGAGCATAAAAATAATTTTATACAACAAAATACCTATGAAAAAAACCCCGAATTATAAAAAAAACGGGTTAATAAAAACTAGTATTTTTCTGAGATATTAGATAACAGATTGAGCGAAAGGTATAGGAAAAGATAAATAAAGTTTTAACTTATATTTTGCACCATTCTCAAGAAGACCAAATAAACCCGGTTTCTATGCGTGAAAGCATTCTTATGTGGTTGTTTAAGCAACAAGAAACCGGGTTTATGACACTGGTGCAAGATTTCAGTTAAACTACTAACAGATAGCTAAAATCTTTTATTACCTACTAGCAATTACCAATTACCTACTTCCCAATTACCAATTACTTAAAAAACCCATTCAGTAGGAAGTGTGGGTAATTCTTCTTCAACGACATCAGTACCATCTACTCTTAGGAAGAAGTTTTCACCAGTTTGAGTATTGCGACCGAAAACGTCTGTGTCACCATCACCATCGTAGTCACCGACGGTTGCATCCCATTCACCACCGAATTGTTGTAATTCAACTGGAGTAGCTTGAGAACCATTCATAATCCAAGCGACGTTTTCTCCAGTAGATTGATTGCGCCATAAGATGTCCATCTTACCATCAGCATTAAAATCGCCGATTCTGGATTCATAACCAGCTCCCAAAGTTGGTAAATCAGATGCAGTCACGTTAGAACCACTCATCAACCAAACCTTAGTTTCACCGGTAGAAGTATTTTCCCAAAGGATATCGGTGGTAAAGTTACCATCGAAATCACCTTCTTCATACTTCCAACCAGCCCCAAATGTTTCTAATTGGCTAGCATTTGCGTCCAATCCATTCATAAACCAAATGGCATTTTCACCAGTCTGCTCGTTATGCCAAAATACATCAGTGGTAAAGTTAGGATTAAATTCACCAATGGTATAACTCCAGGATGAATCTAACTGAGGTAGAAAATCAGCACTAGAAACACTAACACCATCCATTAACCAACCAGCATTTTCACCGGTAGTACTATTACGCCAAAATAAATCACTTTTACTATCACCATTGAAATCACTAATGCTGAAATCCCATTCGCTACCGAGGGTATCTAAAGCAGTTTCAGATGTAATAGTAGTACCATCCATTAACCAGAGAAGATTTTCTCCAGTACTTCCATTTCTCCACATTAAATCTGTTTTACCGTCACCATTGAAATCACCAATGGTTTCATTCCATTCCGTACCTAAAGTATTAACAGCAGCACCAGTAGGATTGGCACCATCCATTAACCAAATAGCATTTTCACCGGTAGCGGTATTACGCCAAAATTTATCGTGAATACCATCACCATTAAAGTCAGCAAAAACAGCCGGACTACTAATATAAGGACTGGGATTAGGATTATCTTGAGCGCCAAAATCAGCAGTCAGAACTTCATCATTTAATGACTGTGAGGAACCATTTAAATTTAAAGTATTTAAATCATTTTCTGGAGCGAAGCTATTATCTTGGATTGTCGCAGATTGTAATGGACTATTAGTCTTTAAGGGATTTGTTGATTCCAACATTGTATTTATAAATTACCGGCTTTCATATAACTTTTATCTCTGTTTTTATAAAGATTCTGTTAAATTAGAACATCTGGTAAATTTATAAAATGTCGAAAAAATATACTTTTAATCTGTAATAACTCTCTACTTATTTTTGAAAAAATTACAAGTGTGGTTAGTCATAATTAAGTAGTAAGTAGTAAGTAGTAAGTAGTAAGTAGTAAGTAGTGAGTAGCAAGTAGTGAGTAGCAAGTAGCAAGTTAGGAATTAGGAGTTATGAGTTTTTTATCTCTACTTATTACTTTCTACTTTATACTTATTACTTTCTATCTCCTCTTCCATCTTGCGAAAGGTAATTCAACCAGGTAGTAAGTAACAGTTGATAATAAAGCTGATAAAATCAAAGTTGCTGTTAATCGGATATAAAATGCTTCTATAGGAATTTCTGCGTTAAATACTTCGTAGGTTCTCGTAATTATTGGCATGTGCCAAATATAAATACCGTAGGATAAATTACCGATTATTTCTAATATCCGGGAAGGATTTTTTAAAATCGTATTAAATGATAGTTTTTCGTTTTTCGTGAATTCGTGATAAGCATCTTTTTCAAAAGCGAATATAAAAAATGAAGTAATTATTGCTGTTAACGGCTGTAATATCAATATTGTTGTTAAAGTTCTCCATCCACCGTTACGATTTGGTAAATTCCATAACTCTTGATGATATAAATGATGTGCTGTGAATAAATATAGTGAAATTATCAGGATAATAGCGATTATTTTACTAAAAAATGATTTTTTTTGATTCCAATTCAATTTATAATTTTGAATCAACGGATTTAATAAAAACCCACAAAAAAATAAATCTAAATTTACGATTAAAGGAGTGTACCAATATTTAAATGCATATCCCATTTGCTGGGTAATTTCTTTATGAAAGCTGGCCCAAAGCAAACTTCTGAGAATCAAACTAAAAATAATAATCGAAAATCCCGCGATAAATACTTTTTTTTGGTTATTTAATTTAAAACGGTTTTGAATTAAACTGTAAACGAAAGGAACAATTAAATAAAATTGTACTTCCGTTGATAAAGACCAAAAAACGTCGTTGAATTTTACAGCATCAAAACTAATATAGGGATGATAAGTAAACGTACAAATTCGTAATAGATAACCCCAGCTTGAAAATTTAAGTATCTCTGGATAAACAAAAATTGATAAAATTAGGACTGCAAAATAATATAGCGGACAAATTCTTAAAGCACGATTGCGCCAAAACTTGATAACCCCTGCAATATCAGCAGTGTAGCGCTTAGTATAGAAAACCTTCCCCATCAAATAACCAGACAAAACGAAAAGAATCCACACTGCGATCGCACCGTGACTAAACACCAGCCAACTCAAATCAACATTGTCATAAATAATCGATTTCCTCGGTGGAGCGCAATGAATTATCGCTACCATTAAACAAGCAAAACCGCGTAGAGCATGTAAAGCATCTAAGCGATTATTTTTATTAGTATTTGACTGCATTGATGTTGATTAAGTTGAATTTAATTAAATATCTCTAAAATTGATAAATGCAAATTGTAATAAACCCCAATATAAATACACAAAACCACCATTACTCCGACACCCCTCTCCTTAATAAGGAGAGCGGATGGGGGTGAGGTTTCAACGGTAAATACAAATACCAATCAACCCTGTTTCGCAAACTTTAATTCCAAGCAAATACTAAATATTAAAATTGATTTTATTATCTAAAAGTTGCCAGATTGGCAATAAACTTCAATTGTGGTGTAAATTTAAAACAAATCTCATAATTTTCCGTAAACCCTGAGATTTTCTCAATACCGATTTAACTTAATGGTTACTGTAAACCTGAGAAACAACCCGAGCTAAATTACTCATAGCAGTATCAATCTCTTTATTGATATATCCCCCAAAAGCACCCTCTTCGTTGACTAAATCATTAAAAAACCAGATTGATTACTCAAGCAAAACCCCAGAAATTGTAGAGACGTGGTGTACTGCTACGTCTCCCCGTAATTCCCGCAACAACGAATAAAATCTAAAATAGTATTACCATTACGAAATAGAAACAATACATTACTAGATAACTATGCAATCAGAGTATCGGCAGCGACGGGATGCATTAATGTCAAAAATCGGTAACGGTACGGCAATTTTTCGCAGTGCCCCTATGGCAGTAATGCACAATGATGTAGAATATGCTTACCGTCAGGATAGCGATTTTTTCTATCTAACTGGTTTAGATGAAGCCGAAGCTGTAGCCGTTTTAGCTCCCCACCACGAAGAACACAAGTTTATTTTATTCGTCCAACCAAAGGATATTACTAAAGAAGTTTGGAGCGGATATGTAACTGGAGTTGATGCAGCCAAAGAAAAGTATGGTGCTGACGAAGCTTATCCAATTAACGAATTAAACGAGAAATTACCCCAATATTTAATCAACGCAGATAAAATTTATTATCGTTTGGGAAGAGATATACCCTTCAACGAAACAGTCCTCACCCATTACCAAAGACTATTAAGAACCTACCCCAAACGCGGTACAGGTCCTACAGCAATTCAAGATACCTGTACTATTCTACATGGAATGCGTTTAGTTAAAAGCGATTCCGAATTAACCTTAATGAGAAAAGCTGCCGATATTGCAGTAGAAGCTCACAATGTAGCTCGGGAAATGGCAAAACCTGGAGTTTATGAATACGAAGTTCAAGCTGAAATGGAACGGATTTTCCGAAAACATGGTGGTAACGGCCCAGCATATCCTTCCATCGTCGCATCCGGTGCAAATTCCTGCATTCTCCACTACATCGAAAACAACCGTCAAATGCAAGACGGAGATTTACTATTAATTGATGCTGGTTGTTCCTACGGTTATTACAACTCCGATATTACTAGAACCTTTCCCGTAGGTGGAAAATTCACAACAGAGCAAAAGGTATTGTACGAACTGGTTTTAGACGCACAAAAAAAGGCGATCGCACAGCTAAAACCAGGAAATGCTTACAGTTCAATTCACGATACAGCATTACGAGTACTTGTCGAAGGAATGGCCGAACTGGGAATCCTCAAAGGTGAAATTGATAAATTAATCGAAGAAGAAAAATACAAACCTTATTATATGCATCGCACCGGACATTGGCTTGGTTTAGATGTTCACGATGTCGGAGTTTATCAACACGGTAAAGATAACCCTTTAATTCTTCAACCCGGACAAGTATTAACAGTAGAACCCGGAATTTACATCGTACCAGGAGCCAAACCCGCAGAAGAACAACCCCAAGTTGATGAAAAATGGATGGGAATCGGAATTCGCATCGAAGATGATGTCTTAGTCACCGAAGACGGATGTGAAGTATTAACCGCTGGTGTTCCGAAAGAAGTTAGCGATATGGAAGGGTAATTTGATTTTGGAGGGGGAGAGGGGAAAGATATTTTTTATTAACTCCTAACTGTTGGCTGTTTACTGATTACCAAATTTCTTCTAAATCCAAAACAAACTTGGGTAAAACATCTTCTCCAGAAACAGCTTGTGGAGATTCGAGAATTTCAACGTGCTTCTGTTTACGATTAATTAACCACTTCAAAGAAGCACCATTTTCCATACAATCTTTCATCTTGGCTCTGGTTTTCTCCAAAGTATCCCTAGGAGATATTAATTCAACTACAAAATCCGGACACGAGGAGCAAATCTTGCTTGTTCCTCTTCCGTCAAAGTATCCCATCTTTCGATTTTCACCCAAGAAGCATCGGTCGAACGCTCTGCACCATTCGGAAGTTTGAAACCAGTAGAAGAATCAAAGTTTTTTCCCGATTTATTTTCTTACTTATTCCAAGCTGTTATCTGATAATTTAAATCAGAATTTTTGCTCCCAGTAATACTTCCTATTGGTGAGATAATAATTAATTCCCCCGAAGCTGTCCCCTCAAATCTCATACCTGGGTTATTCTGACAAAGTTGGAAAAACTGCTCGTCAGTTAAGTTGATTTTATCAAGGTCGAATTCAAAAGCAATATTTATATGATTAAATTACAATTATTCAGTACGAAAGGATGTTGAATAAATTATTTGTCTATTCATAAATAATCAAATATCTAGCGATAACAGCCTTATAATCTATAAAAAAAAATCTCCTTTTCATAATTGACTAAAAACTAAAACTTGTTTAATATCTTCAATTTTAACAATCAGAGCGATAATTAAATTCCCGGTAAATATAACTGAATAATAACTAAAAAAAATATCCTATTGTAAGCCAATAAAGTTTTTTATTACTTGCAAGTGCCTAAACTACTCTCTCTACCTCTTCCCTAATACAACTTGTCAAAATTAATAAAATCAAGCTACCAACAGAAAACCTTTACAAAATACTGCTTCTACTAAATCTATGACTAACCCTCTTTTATCTTTTATCACTCCCGGAAAACAAAAATAAAAGTCAACAACTGTAACCTTGATTTCATCAGCATTAGAGGTTTTATTTTCTAATAATAATTAAAATCAATGGCTAAAAAGTTTAAACTAAAGCTCTGAAAGGCTTACAGCGTTTGGCTTTACCTAAACTGGCAAAAGAGAGCTAAATTTCCTATCAAATTTTAAATTCATAAGGAGTCATGACTTACGCAACGAAGATTTCTCATTGCGAGGGTCACTATGTGCAGGGAAGCAATCCCAGGAATTGGGGATGATGACCCACACCCGACCGGTGAATATGTCGCTGTCGCATGTCCTATAGTAATCCTAGATGAGTCGTGAGAAAGTTAGGTGCCATAAACCCGGTTCTTCCGAAAAACCGGGTTTCTAAAATCTCACAAATGATTTAGTAATGCTATAAAGGACACGCTGCAACGACCCGGACACAGTTACGTTACTTTTGCGTAAGTTCTAGGAGTACTAATATTGCTGCAATTCCTAAAAAATTTACTTCTTGCATCAAAAAAATATTTACGGACAATTGTAAATATATAACCAATCCGTACAGAGATAAAAAACTGATTAATCAAATGCATTTAAAGCATTTTAGCCGTTGCGATCGCGTTAAATAATCAGTAAAAAATCAAAGATATTTGCTAGTAATTTTACCTAGCAATCAATATCTGTTCATATTGATTAGGAATGGCCGCAACTGGCACATTTTTCTCGTAGGGGAGGCAAAAAGGGGTGTAGATTTTCTTCCCCCTTTATTGCCGTTGCTGTGACACTTTGACTAATTTTCAACGTAGTAATAAGCTTTCTGGTGTCACGCACCAACAGTACATTATGACAATTGCGGCCATTCCTGTTGATTTCAAAACTTCAGAATTGAACTATTACTCAATTAGCGCAGCGGCTTATAGGTGGGCTTCAACGACTCAAGGTCAAATTAACATGTAAATAGCCCATCTATAAGCAATTGAGTAAAGCGCAGCGGTAGTTCAATTCGCTGCACCAACGAATCAATTCGCGCTATATAATTGTATTCTCCAAGACAAACAGCCCATTACTCAACCCCCCGTAATTTCCTTGTATTCTCAACCAAACTCTGGGCAAATTTATCTAACCTTTGAGATAACTTTTCGTCTAAAATTTTACCTTCTTTATCAAAGGCTTTCCAAGCTTGTCCAATTGCTATTTGTTCGGGTATCACCCAAGCATGTACCCACCTCATCACTACTCGCATTTGATTCAAGGAATTACTATTCGATTGTCCTCCCAATATACTTATATTCCCTACAACCTTATCGGACAATTCTTCAAAACTCATCAAGTCCAAAGCATTCTTCAGCACTCCACTCATCCCACCGTGATATTCGGGTGTTGCTAATATCAATCCATCTGCTTGCTTAACCGTCTCTTGCAATCTCTTCACATCAGGATATTCGCTATATTTATCCCCTCCGTCACAAAAGGGTAATTTCATCTCTCTCAAATCCAATATCGAAACGGATGCTCCCAACGCTTCTATTCTTTGAACTACTATCTTCAATGCTTGATGTGTATAAGATTCGCTTCTTAAACTACCACCGATTCCAACTATCCTTACCATGATGATTCCTACTTCAATGCTTTTTCTGTTACAATTAACTCGAAGTCATTACGATTATGAATATCATAGCGATTAAATTTAAATTGTGTCAAAGGTTGTTTGGAGGACAATTTAGTGTTATGAAGAGCAGTGGTTATAACCCAAAAATATGTAAAAATAGTTACGATAAGATGTGTTAATTATAAAAGTTTGAATTATGCGTCCTGAGAGGTTGGTAATCGGATGAAAAAGATGGGAAACGTAATTTTTTTGTAGAAGCTACACTCTTATTATTGAGAATAAATTATTTGCATTGTTGAAGACCACAATTAAAATTAGCCCCACCGGATGCGGCAACAGACAAAGGGTAACTATCTATGATAAATTTTGACAAAAAGGCGTTAACTAAAAATTCAGTCGTCAAGCGTAGAGTTTTTGCTGGTTTATTATCAGCTAGTTTGCTGTTGTCAGGGGCTTTTGAAGGAACAGCCTTAGCGCAGCAGAAGAAGGAAAAGGAAGAGTTTACCTATGGTAACTTACTGACTCAAATTGAGGAAGGTAAGGTTAAGAAAGTAGAGATTGATGAAACGGAGCGGTTTGCTAAGGTATATTTAGCGGACGAAGACCCGGAGAAGCCGATACGAGTAAAGCTGCTTGATGATAATCGGGAATTAATTAATGAACTCAGAGAGAATAAGGTAGAGTTTGGGGAAATTAATTCCGAAAGTGGTAGGGTGGCTGTTTCCTTATTATTTAATTTAATGTGGATTCTGCCCTTGGTTGCTTTGATGCTGCTATTTTTGCGTCGGACAACTAATGCATCTTCTCAAGCGATGAATTTTGGTAAATCCAAAGCTCGTTTTCAGATAGAAGCGAAAACGGGGATTAAATTTGATGATGTAGCGGGAATTGAAGAAGCGAAGGAAGAATTGGGTGAAGTTGTTACTTTCCTCAAGCAGCCAGAAAAGTTTACTGCTATAGGAGCCAGAATTCCTAAAGGTGTATTATTAGTTGGTCCTCCAGGAACGGGTAAAACTTTATTAGCTAAAGCAATTGCAGGAGAAGCGGGAGTTCCTTTCTTTAGTATTTCGGGTTCGGAATTTGTAGAGATGTTCGTGGGTGTTGGTGCATCACGAGTTCGGGACTTATTTAAGAAGGCTAAAGAGAACGCACCTTGTTTGATATTTATCGATGAAATAGACGCTGTGGGAAGACAGCGTGGTGCAGGTATCGGTGGTGGTAATGACGAACGGGAGCAAACCTTAAACCAGCTACTGACAGAGATGGATGGTTTTGAAGGTAATAACGGTATTATTATAATTGCTGCGACTAACCGACCGGATGTATTGGATGCAGCATTGTTGCGTCCCGGACGTTTTGACAGACAGGTGATTGTAGATGCACCTGATAGAAAAGGTCGTTTAGCAATTTTACAAGTTCACGCTCGTAATAAGAAAGTTGACTCTTCAGTTTCTTTGGAAGTAGTAGCTCGTCGTACTCCAGGATTCACCGGAGCGGATTTAGCGAATCTTCTTAATGAAGCAGCGATTTTAACAGCGAGAAGACGTAAAGAAACGATTACTCAGATAGAAATTGATGATGCGATTGACAGGTTAACTATTGGATTGACGTTAAATCCGCTGTTAGATAGTAAGAAAAAGCGGTTGATTGCTTATCATGAAGTGGGACATGCTTTACTAGCGACACTTTTAAAAAATGCCGACCCGTTAAACAAAGTTACAATAATTCCTCGTTCCGGTGGAGTTGGTGGTTTTTCCCAGCAGACACCAAATGAAGAGATAATTGATAGCGGTTTGTATAGTAAAGCTTGGCTCAAGGATAATATTACTATGACCTTGGGTGGAAGGGCATCAGAAGCCGAAGTGTTTGGAGAGAAAGAAGTAACGGGTGGAGCTAGTAACGATTTGAAGATGGTTACTAACCTAGCTCGGAAAATGGTCACGATGTATGGAATGTCTAATTTAGGATTAGTAGCCTTAGAAAGTCAGAATCAAGATGTATTCTTGGGTAGAGACTTAGGGAATCGCAACGAATATTCTGAAGACATGGCGAAAAAAATCGACCACAAAGTTCGAGAAATAGCTCTTTGCTGCTATCAAGAAGCGCGTCAAATCATGAAAGAAAATCGTGCATTACTAGACCGTCTTGTTGATTTATTGATTGAGCAAGAAACTATAGAAGGAGAACAGTTTCGTAAAATAGTTTCTGAATACACCAAGTTACCTGAAGGTAAGTTAGTGACTAGTAGTTAGTAGTTAGTAGTTAGTAGTTAAATCAAGCAGAAACCCGATTTGTTCAAAAAATCGGGTTTCTGCTTTTTATATATGTAATTGAAATTATTTTCTACTCATTACTTCTTAAGTCTTCTGATTGCCATACATTTTACGTAATACCGCACCGGGGTCAACGTATTTGTTGTTGTATCGAATAACCCAATGTAAATGAGGACCTGTAGTGCGTCCGGTCATTCCGATTCTACCGATTCTGATTCCGGATGGTATTTGCTGACCTTTAGCAATTTGAATTCCACCAGCACGGTCAACCATATACAAATTGCCATTCAATCGAGCTACACGTCCCATTAAATGACAGTAACTGTGCTTCCAGTTTCCAGATTTGACGATGATATGGGTACCGCAACCACCTCTGTCTCCAACTTTCACCACAGTACCAGCGAACCAATTGCGAACGTAACTTCCTTTCGGTGCTGCGATATCTAAACCGTTGTGAAACTGAATCCGACGAGGGTTTGTAGGTGAACGACGATAACCAAAAGGAGATGTATAACCGATGAATTTCTCTACAGGAAAAGAAGCATTAGCCCAAGCATTATTAGTAGCAGTTGCAACTATATTCTTATTTACCGTTTGAGCTTGAACAATTTCTATTTGTGGAAAGTTGCTCCACTTGGGGAGACCCCAAGACCGCACTTTCCAAGAGGGTGGGAATAAAGTAATTAAGCAGACAACGAGCAATCCTGTTAAAAACAGCGCTACACAAAGACTTATTCTTAGTTGGCGATTACTCATATTCTTATCTAAGTAATTTTACTCTATTGACGCAATCCGAACGCTCAACCAAAATTTATTACTTCTGACAGATGCTTTTCAAGAGTAATTACGGTGCTAAAAATATTTTCATGATTAAAATCGGAATAACAGCATAAGCTCCAAAGAAATAAAATTCCTACTTGTGGTGAGGGAGAAAAGAGTTAGGAGTTAGGAATTCAAAGTTAATTTATCAACCCTCTCACTGTTCAATGTTCGCTGTTAACTGATTACTGTTGATTAATTAATTTCGATTCTTCGAGTTTGATTTGAATCCGTTGAGAACCTCTAATATTAGACGTGTTAGAGACTTTCTGCTTAGAATACATGGCTTGAAGAACCTGTGCTGGGTCAACATAATTTTTTCCGTGTCTGAGTACCCAGTGAAGATGGGGTCCTGTGGTGCGTCCGGTCATTCCGATACGTCCAATTCTCATACCTGCGGGTATTTGCTGACCTTTTGCAATTTTAACTCCACCCACACGGTCAACCATATAAAGAGTACCGTTGATTTTTTCTACTCTTCCCTTCATATGACAGTAACTGTGTCGCCAATTACCAGACCTCACAATGATATGCGTACCACAACCACCGCGATCGCCGACTTTGATAACTGTTCCTCCCCACCAATTGCGGATGTAGCTACCGCTCGGTGCAGCAATATCTAAACCGTTATGAAATTCGACACGACCACTTCTCGGAGAGCGACGATATCCAAAGGGAGATGTGTAACGCTGAAAACGTTCGACGGGAAAAGAAGCTGATGACCAAACACTATTTCTAGCCAAAAGCATAGAGTTATTTTCGGAGGCTTTAACCGTATTTAAACTAGGTGATAGAGTTATTAAAATTGCAACAATGAATCCCAAAACTTTCAGGTTGAGTATGCGTTTTTTCATATTTTGATGCTTAAATTTCTATTTATTCAAAAACTCTATTTTTGTCAAGTTTAAAACTACTAGTATTTTCGATTAGTTTTGATGAATTAAAGAAGCACGGACTAGAAATCTTACTAGTTTTTACGAGTAAGCAAGACCAAACCGCTACATAAAAAATATCCATCATAATTAATATAGTCGATTACTACTATAAAATTTAGCTTTAAACTAAATTCTCTGTATATGCATCCCTTAATTTGCATTATCATACTTAAAATTAATATGATGTCAAGTAGCTTTTTTTCTGTTTTTTATAAAGTTTTTTCGGTGTAATTGGCTTCCGTAAAACTCTTTAAATATACTAAAAAATAATCGATAAAGAGGATGATTACTCAGAGATAATACCTAATAATGACGGGATAATATCAGATTCTTTGAGTATAATTTTTTGAATCATCCTGGATTAAAAAGTCATATAAATTAGTATTTTACTCACTTTACAATAAATATTTAGAGATAATTTATGTATTTATCCGTAATTAAAGGGATTAACAATTGACATGATTCGATATTGACTCAGTATGACCTATAAATAAGTACCAATAAAAGCCTATAAAGTTCCCGCCATTGAATTACCACAGACTATAAAAATATTTCGGAGCAGACGATGCTTTATATCGAGAATTAACAAAAAACTGCAAACGTTGCTAAAACCCTCTCAGGCACTTACAGATAATAAAATGTCCCACCTCGGTGTCCCCTGGAAGGCGACACCCCAGTATATTTAGGTTTTGACCGGAATATTTGTAAAACGGTGGGACATTTTATTTCTTGGATCTCCCTGATGAGAAGTTTTACCAACGGTCATAAATATTGTAAAATCTAACCTTAAAAAGAATTATTCTTCAAGATAATATAAAGCTTGCCGTCCTATCCTCAGAATTTCCCGTATATCCCCTGCCCCATGCTAACTGACATATTTCCTTTCAGATTCGAGTTAGACACAATAGCTATTGCTGGAGCAACTTTATGGTCTTTGGCATTATATTTAGCTTTTTCCCCACTGAGTGAATGGATAACAAAACAAATCAACCGCTGGTTTAATTTTGCAGAACGATTTATGTATACCAGCGAAACAGAATTTGAAAAAACCCGTCAAGCAAGAGAATCACAAAATGCCTTCTATGCATCGGTTTTCAGCATTATCCCATTTCTAATCATCGGTGCTTTATCCAACTGGATTATAGAAATCAGTTTAGGAGGAAGTTGGGGAATCAGTACCGGAATTCTAGCCTGTATGGGTTGTGGAGTTTATGAATTAGGAAGACGCGATGGGGAAAACAACGAACAATAACCAGTTAACAGTTTGTATTTATTACCTCTAACCTTTAACCTTTGACCTCTAACCTACTACCTTATATGTCTTCACCTCGGATTATTTTAGAAACTTTGCTTCCGCATTTAAAAGCAGCAGCGGGTTACGCTCGTTTTCTACAACCGAAAATTGCTGCTCTTCCCGATAAGGATGGTGGAGAAAGCTTTTTTTCTGCTGCTTTGACTGAAGCCGATTTGGCAATTCAAAATTTTGTCGAAGTTGCTTTATTAGGTCATTTCCCCAATATCCGATTTTATGGAGAAGAATATAAAAGCTCTCCCAATACAAAGTATTTTCGTGCTGTTGATTTTGGCGAAAAAGATGATTATTTAATCACTCTCGACCCTATTGACGGTACAAAGTTCTATATAGATGGACATTCTAATTATCAAATTATTCTCAGTATTTTAAATACAGATGATTACGAGGCGGTAATTGCAATTTCTCCCAGCGAAGATATTTATTTCTATGCTTTGAGAGGACATGGTGCTTTTAAAGGTTCTCTAAAAATGGATTTATCGGAATGCACTCCTTTACAAGTAGATTCAAATGCGGAGCTTAATATCTTATTAGGTACGGCTATGAATTCCTTGAAACCCCCACTAGAAGATAAATACAACATTATTAATGCAGTTGATGATTATTCTAGCTCGATTCAAAGACCCAATCTCAATGCTATTTTAAGCGGTGGATTATGTGGTGCTGTAAAACGATTTGGTCAATTTATCGATGGTGGAGCTTTAGCTTTCCTTGCTAGAGAAGCCGGTTGTAAGGTCACAAAAATCGATGGTTCTGCTTTACCTACATTAAATTCTTGCTCGGATTACAAATTACCAGGTTTAATTATCGCAACTTCCGAATCAATTCACCAAGATATACTAAATGCTGTTCGCGATTATGATTCAAGCAATTAACAACCTTTAATAAGAAGGACGGTACTTAAATAGTTTTTTATCTAATTTTTTTTCATATAGTACTGCATTACTATATTTTCAATTCAAGATAGTAACCTAAAATCAAATTTTTAATTAATTTGTCAACCGTAGAAAAAATTGTAAATCCTGTTTATATTAAGCTGATTGTAAATTCCTATTTTCACCTTAATTTAAGCAACGATTTTACAAGCTTTCCAGGTGGCTAAATTATTTAAATATACGTCGCCAGTGATTATCAATTTACCGTGCCCTGAAACCCTTGTCAAATCGTAATCGCTATTTTTAAATGTCAGGGATATTTGACCAAATTTACAATTAAAGCTTTTGCTATTCTTATCAATTACAAGAATATTATTTTTAAAGTCGATGGTTTGTCTCCGCTGATTGTATCGATATCCTTAGAGCTATATAATGACACAAACAATATTCTGTAGTACGGGATAAGCGAAATACAGATTATCGAATTTGAAGTAATTTTCAAAGTTATTTCAAACAGCTTTTAAATATATGAGGTGAATGGTTATTTAAATAAGGCTGTATTTCGCCGATAATATAGAAGCAAAAATTCAAATATCTATTTTTCGATTGTACGGGAAAAGCGAAAGACAGATTATCAAATATGAAGAGTTTTTCAAAGTTGTTTTACCAGCGATTCTATATATAAGTAAGTCAATAAAAATATAGGCTTTAGTATTTAAGGTTTTAACAAGCCATTTTTATAGCCTGTCTCTACGCAATCGAATCAAGCGCAGCGGTAGTTCAATTCGCTGCTCCAAGGAGTTAATTCCCGCTATATTCCTTTCAATTGACTTATTCAAATGCTTTTTTGGCATACTAAGTACTAAAGAGCCAAACCTTTTAATCTGTAAGATTTTGGATTACTCTACGAGAAAGCTAACGCTTACACTTTGTTTAACCCAACCAATTCCTAATTCCCAATTCCCAATTCCCTATCCCTTCAAATAAGGACGAGCCAACATAAAACTCGAAATCGATTTAGAATCAACTGGTTCCCCTTCTAAAATCGCTTTTTCTAACTCTTCTGGGGTGAAAAATAAAACTTCTATATCTTCATCTTCATCCAAGTTTGGCGGTTCTGCCAATTTTTCTAAATCTTCAGCTAGATATGCGTAAATAATCTCGTCGGAATACCCTGGTGCTAAAGCAAATTTTCCTAAATTCTGCCATTTTCCAGCACTGTAACCCGTTTCTTCCTGTATTTCTCGCTGAATTGTTTCAAAGGGAGTTTCGTTTGCTTCTATTGTACCTGCTGGAAATTCTAACAGTCTTCCACTAACTGCAAACCGATATTGACGTAAAAGAATTAATTTTCCTTCTGGTGTTACGGGTACCGCTAAAGCTCCACCAGGATGACGAATGCATTCCCAATCCCCTTCCGACTTGTTTGGTAAACGAAAGCGATTTACTTCAAAATTAAATTTTCTTCCTTCGTAAAACAAACGCTGCTTTAATAGCTGCGGTAATTCTCTACCTAATGCCATAGTAATCGTTCGATTCTACTTGAATTTATTATTAGTTATCTGTTAATAAACATACACCCGAACAGTCTACCTCTTTGACTAGTTCTTTAATCGCACGTCTACTAATTGGTTCTACCCAATCTGGAACAATTTCTGCTAAAGGTACCATTACAAAAGCTCTTTCGAGCATTCTCGGATGGGGAACTTGTAAAGTCGGACTATCTAATATTAAGTCATCGTATAATAACAAATCTAAATCTAAAGTCCGCGCTCCCCAACGTTCTTTGCGTTCTCGTCCAAATTTATTTTCTGTTTCTAATAAAATTTTTAGCAGTTCAAAGGGTTCTATATCTACCAAACAGTTAACGCAGCCATTTAAATAATCTGGTTGTGGTGGTCCAACAGCTTTGGTTCTATACCAGCTAGAAATATTTTTATATGTAATACCCGGTACTTTATGTAGAGTTTTTACAGCTGCTTCTAAAATTGTCAGTGAATCCCCTATATTACTACCTAGGGCGATAACGCTATCATGCAACTTAATATCTCTCCCAAATACAGATTATTGCCAAAACCTATGATAAATTAGTTGATATTACCTGGAAAAATGTATTATCGGATACATGTAATCTGAAGTAAATATAAAGAAAAGCTTTCGGACTGGATGAATCTATTTAAGAATTTATAGGATATTATACTAACACGAATATGGGGCAACAATTAGGAACGCTTTTCGTGGTGGTCGGGCTGCAATTAGTCGAAGGGAGGAACTAACGTGGCGAAGTTTACCTCTTGGTTCAGACAAAGAGCAAATAGCTTGAGTAATGGACTCAAGAATAAGTCGGTTTTAAAATCCGATGAGCTTGGTAAGGACTCGGAAAAAGTTACGCAGGAAACGCTTCCAAATGAGTTGGTGGGAGCGATGAAAGAGAAGGATGATTCGCAAGATTCGCAGTTTATTGCGAGAAAATTATCGCCTCCTCCTCACTGGGTTGAGATACAGCGCGATTCGGAGTCTACTGAAGATGAAAAATCACCACCAAATACTTTCAAGGGAAAAGCGAAGCTATTTTTAGGTAATACCAAGCAATTCTTTGGTGAAGCGAAAAAAGTTTCTAACAAGGTGCTTGATAAACTTCCCGGTAAGGGTAAACCGCTTTACCGTCGCTACTGGTTCCTGACTACTTTAGGTGTCAGCAGTGGCGTAATGGCTGTTAGTTATGGCGTGTGGACGATAGATAAAACTTTACCTTCTCGCGACCAGTTAACAGCTGCTTCGAGGGAAAATACCCTGACGATTAAAGCTGGTAACGGTGCGATTTTGTATCAGCAGGGAGAAGCTACCAGGGAAAAGCTGAAGATAAATCAAATTCCCGATAATTTACAAAAAGCTTTTATTGCTTCTGAAGACAGAAGATTTAGACAACACAGTGGAATTGACCCTAAAGGTATTTTGCGGGCCGCTACTAGTAACTTGCGATCGCAAGATGTAGTGCAAGGTGGAAGTACCATCACCCAACAGTTAGCGCGGATTCTGTTTTTGAATAGAAATAAAACGGTAAATCGCAAACTGCAAGAAGTTCGTTTGGCTCAAAAGTTAGAGGAAGAGTTAAGTAAAGATGAGATTTTAGAGCGGTATTTAAATTTAGTATATTTAGGCTCTGGGGCTTATGGTGTAGCTGATGCGGCTTGGGTTTATTTTTCTAAGCCAGTTGGTGATTTAACTTTGAGCGAAACGGCGACAATTGCTGGTTTAGCACCCGCTCCTAATGTGTTCTCACCTGCGGAAAATCCAGATACTGCCAAACAGCGGCGCAATCTAGTATTGCAGCGAATGTTAGAAGATGGGTTTATTACAGCGGCTGAAAAGCAGAAAGCTATTTCTGAACCTTTAACGGTTAAAACTAGTTTACCTAAAAGACTTAATATACAAGCGCCGTATTTTATTTCTTATATTCAAAAACAACTACCTAAATATGTCGAAAAAGATGTATTGGAAGCAGGAGGATTGGTAGTCGAAACTACTTTAAATCCTGATTGGCAGAAAAAAGCAGAAGCAGCAGTAGATAAAACCTTACGGAACCAAGGACGTTGGCAGCGATTTAGACAAGCTGCAATGGTTTCTATAGACCCGCGCAACGGCGAAATTAAAGCAATGGTTGGCGGTAAAGACTTTGGTAAAAACAAGTTTAATCGCGTCACCCAAGCCCAAAGACAACCGGGTTCTACATTTAAAGGATTTGTTTACGCAGCAGCAGTCGCAGCCGGAAAAAACCCCCTCAACGGTTATTTAGATGCACCAATAGTAGTTGATGGTTACGAACCGAAAAACTACGATGAAGGTTTCCGGGGCTGGATAAACATGAGAGACGCTCTTACCAGGTCAGTTAATATTGTCGCGGTAAGAATATTGATGCAGATAGGATACAAGCCGACCATCGACTTAGCTAAGAAGATGGGGATTGAGTCGGAAATGAAGCCAGTAATTTCTATGGCTTTGGGTTCCAATGAAGTTAACTTATTGGAAATGACCAGCGCTTACGGTACCTTTGCCAATAAAGGAAAGCATATAAAACCTCATGGTATTACCCGCGTTCTGAGTCGTAACGGTGAAGTGGTTTGGTCGGCAGATTTTAAAGAAGAACAAGCATTAGATGCTGATAGTTCGGCGATTACAACTTGGATGTTGCGAAACGTAGTTACTTCTGGAACTGCTACCCGCGCTCAAATCGGTCGTCCCGCAGCAGGTAAAACAGGAACCACCGACGAAGCCAGGGATTTATGGTTTATTGGTTTTATTCCTCAATTGGTAACAGGTGTGTGGTTGGGTAACGATAACAATAAACCCACCAATGGTGATAGTACCACCGCTGCTTATACCTGGCGACAGTTCATGAAAGAAGCTACTAAAGGAATGCCGGTAGAGAAGTTTCCCAAACGACCCAAGTTAAAAGGAAGAAAAGCAACCATAAAAGCACAGCCAATCAAACCCAAAAGATTTATCACCAAAGCCATACCTAAGAAAGGCAGCGACTCCGACGACGATAACGAAACCACTAGTAATTCTTCACGACGTAGAAGAAGCAGAAGAAGAACTACTAATAGTTCTACAAGCGGTAGTAATCGTCGCACTAGGACTAGGAGAACTCGTCGTAGAAGAACCACGACTAGAACCCAGCCAAAATCAACTACCAGGACGCGTCGTCGCAGTAACGTAAATTCGGGTTCATCTAGAAGAAAATCAACTCCATCTCGCAGCCAAAGACGGAGAAGAACTACTAAACCAGCTTCTACAACAAGAAACAGACGCTCATCACCACCAGTAAGGAAAAAGCGTTCCGCTCCCGTAAGGAGAAAACGGTCAGTAGCTCCTAAACCCAAGAAACGCACTGCACCAGCAAAGAAAGCAGCACCAAGTTCTAGTGGTTCATGGCGCGATAGACTCAAGCCAGCGAATTAGGAGTAGAAAGTAGCAAATAGAAAGTAGCAAGTAGAAAGTAGCAAGTAAAAAGTAAAAAGTAGAAAGTAGAAAGTAGGAGTGGGGAGTGATGTGATGAAGTAATTCATTTTTATCCCCTCATCTCCCCATCTCCCCATCCCCCCATCTCCCCATCTCCCCATCCCTCTCCCCATCTCCCCCTCCCCCCTTCCTCTCCAAAATGGTACGCTGGATTCAATACATTCAATAGGTAATGTTGCCTGTTTTGGGAGAATAAAATTATGTCTTTATTAATGCAAGCAGCCGCTCAAGCGGGGAATGAGGGTTTTCAATTTCCTTTAGCTTTTACTTTGGTTTACGTAGTTGGTTTTATTGCTGCTGTTAGTATCGGTTCGATTGCTTGGTACAATTCTAAGCGTCCTGCTGGTTGGGAAAGTAAAAAGCGTCCTGATTTCGTACCTGAAGTTGAAAAGGAAGAGAATCCCGGTATTGGTGGCAAATAGTTTAAGTTATTAACTTATTTAATTCAAAATAAAAAATAAGCCGGAGAGTTACCCCTCCGACTTAATTTCGTTTGTTCGCTCCGTTTAATGTTGCCAGAACAATCTAAAATCTAAAATACTAAGCAGCGGTTTTCTGTTTGATTTTCTTAGTTGTACGCTTACGACGAGTTGCGACTAATCCACCTCCTACAATACCTAGACCGAATATTGTAGTTGGTTCTGGAACTGATGCTGATACAAGGTTAGTATTTGATAGAGAAACTGATGTTGTTGTAAGGCTTATTTCTCCACCTTCACTGAAAGCTAAATTTAATAAACCTGTTACTTGTGTTGTATCTAAACCAATATCGCTTGATTCCAAAAAACTAGATACTAATGGAGTTAATTGGTTTGCATAAGTGAAAAATTCTTCTCCAGTAAATGCACGTGTAAAATCTGGTGGTGGGAAATCACCATCCCCAATATAATTAGAATCTTCATCCGCTAATACGCTTGGTAAAATAGCTTGATATTTATTCGGTACAAAAGCTTGATTGACTGCAATAAATGGATTTGGATTTGCTTTTACATCACTCAACTCTAAACTTTCACTAAACCCAAAAGCTCCAACAGTTGAATTGAAATCAATTAACTTATAGCTGAATAAACCAGAATCAAGCTCCGTTTTGGTAAAAGAAAAATCTCCAGTGACCAACTCACTATCTAAATTATTAGAAGTGATGCTAAATTCCGAAGTATAAGACATTGTTGCAGCTTGGACCGAATTTGCCATTATTGTTCCGCTAACAGCAACACTCGCAACTGTACTAGCTCCCAACAACGCTGCTTTTTGAAAGATATTTGAAAACATATTAGCTATTCCTAAAAAACTTTTATCTAAATAGTTATTAAACTCTTTGCAGCCTAACACCAGTACTTTGTAAGTTTCCAGAGGTATCTTTAGTTCTTTATCAAAGAAACAATTTTTTCTTTATATATTAGTGGTTTTACTTATTCTTATTTAGGAAAGATAGATTAACTTTGACAAAATAAATTAGGATTACTATGGATTAAATAATGTAAAGCTACCAATTTTTAGTTCGTAATAAGCGGCTTTACAGCTAATTTAAGGATTAAAGTTTTCACTATTAGGACTTACGAGAAAGTAATGTAATTCTGTCATTAGCAGCGATATCGACGTAATTGCCAAAATGCTGGGAGGTCAGCAGCTAAGCCGAACGCGCTCGTGCTTCGCTACACTCCGTTTTGCTCGCAATGACAAACTTGCTCTGTGTAAGCCTTGACCTTACATCTTAAATTCTTTACGCTGTTTTGCTTCCAATAGAGATTAATTCGATGAATTCTGATGAAACTTACACGCTAGCCTTTATTTTCACAAATTTCCCTCCAGAGGTCAGCGGTTCAGCCCAATACAATTGGGAGCGAGTTCTATGGTTGGCTGAGCAAGGAATGTATCGTGTTGTTGTACTAGCACCAGACAGTCAAAATACAGCTTCTTTACCCTCAGTACCCTCACACCTGAGTGAAAAGCTAATTATTGAAAGTTATTCTTCAAAACCTTGGCTTCCTTATAAGATACATTATGTTCCTACCGTTGGGGCGGTAAGGCAAATTGATAAGAGGTTAGCCTATTATAAGCCAGACTTGATTACCCTAGTTGATGTGGAGCGAGCTTTCTTATGTGCTTCCTGGCAATTTCCTGGTAAAGCCTACGCAAAACAAAACAAAGTACCGTATCTGACAGAATACCAGACAGATTACTACAATTTTGCGGGAAGTTATCCTAGTTTTAAATTTTTGCGAAATATATTTATTCGTCCTCTAACAAAATATTTCTATCACCAATTTGATACCACGATAGCGCCTAGTAAACAGATTAACAATCATCTCAAAGAAATAGGAATTCAAAATTCTGTTTTTATCTCTTTCTTTGGTATTAATTTATCATTATATAGTCCTAGCCGTAGGAATCGAAACTTCTTAAATACATGGTTGAGTGCTGATGAAAAAAATAATAAAATTTTACTTTTTTTGGGACGAATAAGTTTAGAAAAACGAATTGACTTATTAATTGAAGCATTTGCAAAACTCAAGAACAGAGACAATAATTACTCGCTGATAATTGCTGGTGATGGCCCTAGTCAAGCAGTCAACAAGTTGAAAAGTCTTGCGAAATCAATTCCTGACATTCACTTTACAGGGTTTATTCATGGGGAAGCGAAAGCAAATCTATTAGCTTCATGTGATATGTTTTGTAATCCTTCACCTTACGAAACTTTTGGACGAACAGTTGTAGAAGCAATGGCATCAGGAATTCCCGTTATAACTGTTGATAGCGGTGCAGTTTCTGAATACATGATTAACAATATCAATGGGTATCTCTTTGAACCTGATAATATTGAAGAATTCGCAAATACTATTGATGAAGCTTCATCAAATGATAATACGCAAATCATTCAAAAAGCTTTACAAGATGCGACTCAACTTTCTAGCGAACAAGGTTCTAAGAAGATTAACGATTACTATCAGCAATTGCTAATTCCAATGAGTTCAGAAAATCCATTAGTACTAATATAGTTAACTCTTTTCACCTAATTAGTATATTTTTGGAGGAAGGAGTAGGAAACAGGGAATAGAAAATAAAGAATAAGAATAAGAATAAAAAGAATAAGAATTGAAAAAATATAACTCTTAGTTCTTACTCTCGTTCCGCTCTAAGATTTCCTATCGCAATTTCTCTCTCACTCTCTCCCTCCGACCAATAGGTAATCTTTCACCGGGAAGGGAGTAATTCTTAATTCCTACTCCTATCCCGCTCAAAGATTCAAAAAATGGCTTTGTTGGGTTTAACTATGTGCTTACGGACAAGCTGCGCTAAGGTTCAACCCAAACTACGTAATAGGAAATCTTTTACCGGGAAGGGAGTAATTCCCCATCTTGTTTAATTATGTATTTCAACCCAATGACGATACATTTTTTGTATCTGTTTGAGAATCATATTTAAATGACATTGATTTGATTCGCTTTGATCTGATAGTTCTTGTATTTTGGCTAATAATTTTGCTTCTTCAATCGCTACTTCACCGTCGCTATAAATCAAACCGCTGATATCTTGAATTAAAGTTTGACATTCTTGGGTACTGGGGGAGCTTCCTAAATATTCTTTGACCCATTCGTAGCACTGGTCTGGTTTAACGGGAACTAGTTCGTAAAGCCAAGGTTTGATTTCTGGGTCTGTTGCTATATCTTTTTCTTTAGCGATTTGTTGAAGATACTGTCTTTCTTCGGGCTGAATTCTACCATCAATCCAAGCTGCTGCAATTAAAACTTTTAACAATTTTTTGACATCAGGGTTACGTACCATCGGTCACACCTCCTTTAATAATTTTCCCTTAACGAAATCTTACTTCTGATTTGTTCGTTTATTCTGTTTGTTTTTTTAATTGCACCATAAAAAAACCATCCATATTATGTTTGTGGGGTAATACTTTTACCCAACCTTCGGGGGTCGAATATTCCCGAATCGGTGAATCTGTATTGGGAGGTTCGATTTTCCAATTGGGATTTGATTCTAAAAATAATTTGATAACAGCTTCGTTTTCCGCTGGATGTAAGGTACAGGTTGAATAAACTAAGGAACCATTTTCTTTGACGAATTTGGAAGTATTTAATAAAAGTTCTGCTTGAAGTATGGAAAGTTCCTTTATATTTTCCGGGGTTTGTCTAAAACGCGCATCAGCATGACGATGGAGAGTCCCCAAACCGGAGCAAGGAACATCAAGTAAGACTTTATCGGCTAATATTTTATCTTCAAGATTAACAAACTGACTTGAATTACTTAAATCGCGACTGTCACCGACACAAATTTCAATCGATTTTAAATTGAGACGTTGAGTATTTTGTTGCAACTTACGCAGACGCGAAACAGTGCGATCGCAAGCGTAAATTGTGCCTAAATCCCCCATGAGTTCGGCAATGTGGGTTGTTTTACCTCCAGGAGCAGCACAAGCATCAATAATTACTTCTTTCGGTTGCGGATTAAGTAAATAGCCCACTAGTTGAGCGCTGCTATCCTGAACCGTCCACCACCCTTGATTAAAACCGGGTAAATTTTTAATTGCACCGGGAGAACTCAATAGACGTAAAGCTTGGGGTAAATTCGGAATTCGTTGAGTTAAAACACCTTGATTTTGCAAAGCAGTTTCAACTTCCTCCACTGAGGAACAAAGCTGATTAACTCGTAAATCAATATTCGGAGTTTGATTCATCCATCGACATAACTTTTCCGTCTCCGAAAAACCAAACTGCTCCATCCATACATTTACAATCCAGTCGGGAAAACTATATAAAATACCCAACCTTTCTACAGAATTCTCCGGTAATTTGATAGGGATAGTATTTTCTTCCCCCTCTTCCCCCTCTTCCCTTTCTCCCCCCTCTAATTCTTCCCCAAGTCGAATATATCTACGCAACAAACCATTCACAAAACCAGAAAGACCCGAAAAACCATTATCCTTTGCTAACTGAACCGTAGTATTAACAGCAGCACTAGGGGGAATACGTTCTTGAAATTGCAGTTGATATAAACCCAGATGTAAAATACTGCGGAGTAATAAAGGTTGTTGGTGAGATTTCTTTCGAGCTAACTGGTCAATAATTGCATCCAGAGTACGCACTCTTCTAACGCTACCGTAAACCAATTCCGTCACCAAACGACGCTCATTGTCGGCTAAATCAACCTTTCGCAATACCCTATCTAATGCTACGTCAACATAAGCCCCCTTATGGACATCTTTTAGAGCTATTAATGCTTGCTGACGAGAAGTAGTCATGGGGATGGGGAGAGGGGGAGAGGGGGAAGAAGGGGGTAGAAAAAATTCATGACTATACGAGCAATACCCTTCGACCTAATTTCCAAAAAAAATAATCCTCCTCACTTTACCTCAAATCTGTGAGAAGGATTATAAAACTATTGCAAAATGAAATTAGTATTCGCTAGCTGCTAACTTTTTACCAATTACCAATTACCAATTTTAAGCATCAAAACTATCAATTTCAAATTCACAAGCTCTCGAAGCTTCTTCAGGAGTAAATGGCTCGAAGTTCAGTAAAGATAAATGAGATGGTTCTTTAATCATTTCTTTTGCTAATAGCAATCCAGCAATTGTCCAAGTTTGATATTTTCTGGCTTGCTTACCAATTAATCTTCCTCGCTTACCATCATAATATTCCGGCCATTCGTCTTCTTGAAGTCGTAACTGAGCAATATAAATCGCTCTTTCTGCAATACATATTTTATTTGTTTTAATAGCTGCTGCGGTCAACATCCACATCAAAACGGGCCAATTTCCGCCGTTGTGATAAGACCAAGGAATATTTTTGGGGTCGCATCCCGTGATAAGTCTATATTCTTCGTTTTCTAATGCAGGAAATGTAATTTTCATGGGCATATCTCCCACCAAATCTTCCCATCTTTTTTCAATTAGAGTCATGATGGCATCTGACTGTTCTTCAGAAGCTAAATCACAAATAATCGCCATCAAATTTCCTAAAGAAAAGAAACGAGTATCTAGCTGTGATGGCCCAACATTACCTGCTAGGTAACCACCTTTTTTAGGCAGCCATTTATCTATTTCATAATAAGGAATCGAATCCACATATATATTAAATTGATTGACAGCTTCTTTACCGTATTCTTCACCTTTATAACGATAAATCGCATTCAGTCGTTTTAAATCTATCCAGTAATGTTTGCGAATATGAGCGCGTAAAATAGGTAAACGATTGTCGATAGCAATCACCCAATCTTGATTGCCATGACAGATTAACATTTCTCTTGCCGCACGCAATGCAGCATAAAATAAAGATTGTATTTCTAAAGGATGTCCGTAAATACCCAAACGTCTGTCAATCATGCAAGCTCCATCAGGAACTAACAGTGTTGGGTACATATCAAAACGAGTTGCTAAACAAAGTTCTAAAATTAACCCTATACCTGTTTGAAATTCAGGTTCATATACTAATGAATAATCTTTTGTTGCTACTACATAAGCACGTAATATAATCAGCCACCACAAACAAGAATCAATCGGTGTTACTCTTGCTATGGCGTGTTCGCCAAAATCAGCTTCTAAATATTCTTCTCCATTACGAGATTCTACTTTAAAACTAGCTGGCATTAAACCTAAACCAGGTTTATAAGCATCCAATTGATTATCTTTGGGCTGCAATTTCAAGGTTTCTTCTAGAAAGTTACGGACTATATCCGTTTCTCCTTTCATTAGAAAAAGTAGAGCAGATGAAGCGAAATCTCGTACAAAACACTGGTCGTAATTTAATGCATCAACGCTGCCATCTAAAGCCGCAACTGTTCCAATGGGACGACCTTTATAATAGATTATCGTTTTCTTAAGTTGTTCCCAAGCTTCTTCATCTATGTTGTTAATTGCGTTCAAGTCTTCTGTTTGCATATCTAGTCACAGTTCCCTTTAATGTACGGTTAGTATAATTAGTACAAACTATTTGTAGCTTTACCCGATGATTTTGAAATAAATCAAACAATCGGGTATTGATTTCAAAAATATCAAGATGTATGACATTATTTAGAAACTCAAATACTTACAATCAATCTGTCTGTTGGTTTTTGAGTTTTCATTATTAATTTCATCAAGTAAATTGTCTCGGCTCCCTGCCAATTACTTGAATATAATAAAAATCTCTTAGGTAAAATCGACTAAAACTATTTCAGAAGATTATTATTGATTAATTTACATGCATAATTAAAATTATAACAATTTTTTATTCTGTGCAAATATATTTAATCAATTTTATATTTTTTCATCTAATAATTAACTATCTAATTATGATGATTATTGACGTTTTTAGTGACAAATAATGTTCTTAGAAGAGCTATTGATTACAAATACTGACTAGTAAAATACTATATTTTTATTATTCTATATAGAAATGACCTAGCAAAAATATTCAATTCCTTTATAATTGTTCTATTTCATTGTGCAAAACTCATTTTCAACATGCGAACAGGATTCTTAGTAAAACTAATTAACAGGTGCTAAAAATATAGTTGTAAAGACTAATATTTTTTGAAGTTAAATAGTCTATTTAATTGAACTTTCACAAAAATTTTGCCCATAATTGCAACTATAAAAAAAACTTAAATTTTTAACTGTATATAGCACTACAAAACTAGTCGATAGCCTTATCGCTCAGATAAAAGTAAATAGACAAATATGTACTATTAGGCTTTTCAAAAAACTCAGATATAGACTATAAAGCTAAACTAAATTGAATCCAATATAAAAGAAATCATATACAAATAAGTTCATCCTGAATAATACGAATAAGTAAACTTTAATCTAATTTATCTGCTTAATTCACAGTAGCCGTTAGACTATCAAGCTTCAAATTTTATACAAAATCGAATAAATTAACAAAAATAAAGTCATTATGTAATGGTTGTTACAGAAATTATATCAAATATAAAAAGCTCTTCAAGCTTGTAAAGTATCAACTTTACAAAGAATTGGTAAAGCATGATGAAAATCTGATAAAGTTCTGGTGAATTTTAATTGCAAAAATTATTGTTTGCAAAAATACAGTTTGATAAGGATAGTCTATGCTGATACGTATCGATAAACTTCAGTATTTATACATAAACATAGCAATTAGTATTCGTACCTATTGAGTACAACTTGCGGATTTATTTTGCTTTGCAGTCGCGAGTAATATTGATAACTACGAAAAAAATATATTCCTAAATGCTAAAAAATTGGCTTTAGATGAATATAAAAAGAGGAAAACAACATAATTTTATCAAAATCAGCTAATAATTTAATTTATTTTACTTGTATTATATTTACACTATATTTAGCATACAGTTTATACAACATATAAAAACCTAAATTTACATAACGGTTTATTTGTCAATCGCATAAAGATACAAAGGAAAAATAAATGCTGAAAGCTTCTGAAATTGCAAAAACACGTTCAGCCGAACATTTGCTTAATCTTTGGGCAAGACGTTATACACCTGAAATATCTTCCTTGGTAGCAAATTCTTCATCATGTGATGAATTATTAAAAGCATCAACACCGGAAGGTAGAGCTTTGACTGCTCGTAAGTTAAAAGATAAAATGCTGGATATAAACTGTCAGATGGGATGGATACAAACAAAAAATCTGTATAGCTATATTCCTAACGTATTAGACTTAAATGAAGCAAGACGTATTACTAAATTTGCTTTCCGCGTTTATAAAAAGCTATTAGACATTTATCAACATCAATCTCCAAAAATAGAAATAGAAAATAACTCCCTTTCTCAATGGGTAATACCAGCGGTTGAAGAACTTGCATATGCCTTAGAGCCGATATTAATTATTTTTCAGGAGCAGCATGTAGCATCCAAAGATTGGCGAAGTCTTGGTTTTATGACCTCCCAATTGAATTTTACAAACAAACTCATGCTGAAGAAGCTAACAATCTCCGAACAAGCATTATTATCTCCTTATCTTAAGTTTGTCGAAGAACAAGTAGCAATGCCTTGGGCAAGAGTTTGTGCAAAAGCTGCTAGCTATCAACTTAATTCTGTGGAATTGAAACTTGTAGAACAAATGATGCCAATTGCGCCGGAAATTGCTAAATCTGTTTACCGAAAGCTGATTGAATTATTACCTAACAATCGTAGTAGAAGAGGAAAAATAGCAGATAAAGGAATATCTCATTCCTGTCACCGGGACTTAAATATGTTCCAAGCTTATATATTGTTATGTTTCTTAGAAAAAAGTCTGGAACCAATCGAGCAAGAATTAGTTCCTTTGTGCGCGATGGTTGTAAAAGGAGTTGAAATCAAATGGGAATTAACTCAAAAGTGGTGCGAAGTATTAGCTAGTGAAATGGAAAGTCGTTTAGATTCCCAACAAAAAAGTTTATTGCAGCCTTATACTCAAGGAATGAAACAGGCATTTTTTAAAGAGCGTATAAGTTTGGGGTGTGAAGAAGAATCACAAATCAAAGTCGTATAAATTAGTTTTTTGATAAGTGGAATTATTGAGTGGTAGCGCGGGAATAAGTAGTTTAATGTAGCAAATCAATAAGAAATAAAATGTTTTAATTTGCAGGATAATAATTTAGAGATTTAACATAAATAGTATCTACTGATTTAATCATGACGGTCGAATTAGATAGGGCAGATAATGATAGTGCTTGGAAAGAAATTTTAGAAGCATACTTTCCTCAAGCAATGCAATTATTCTTTCCAGAAACAGCAGCATTAATCGATTGGGAGCGTCCCCATGAGTTTCTCGATAAGGAATTTCAAAAAATAGTTCGTGAATCCGAACAGGGAAGAAGATATGCTGATAAATTAGTTAAAGTTTGGCACGTTGATGGGGAAGAACTTTGGCTGTTAATTCATGTAGAGATTCAAGCCAAACCAGAAGACATATTTCCGCAAAGAATGTTCACTTATAATTTGCGGATTTTCGATAAATTTGCCATACCAGTAATCAGCTTAGCAATTCTATGCGATACAGATTCTAATTGGAGACCCAATCAATACAGTTATAATTATCCCAACACCAAGCTTTACTTTGAATTTGGAACTGTCAAACTACTTGATTATCAAAATCGCTGGACTGAATTAGAGAATAGCGATAATCCATTTGCAATCGTTGTAATGGCACATTTGAAAATGCAAGAGACAGGGAAAAAACTTACAGATAGAAAAGCTTGGAAATTTACTTTAATTCGACGATTGTATGAATTAGGTTTAGCAGAACAAGATATTCGTAACCTATATCGTTTTATAGATTGGGTTATGATTTTACCAAAAGAATTAGAAGCAGAATTTTGGGAAGAATATAAACAGTTCGAGCAGGAACTTACTATGAGCTATATTACTACAGGCGAGCGTATTGGTTACGAGCGAGGACAGCAGGAGCTTGTTCTCCGACAATTAGAAAAACGAGTAGGAGAAATACCAGAAGAGGTTATTGAAGAAATTGCAACTCTTTCTGCTGAAAAAGTAAAAGTACTTGGTGAAGCTTTATTAGACTTTCTTGATTTAGATGATTTACTTCGTTGGTTACGAGCGAATAGAGCAGTTTAGATAATTCTATTAGAGGTTTATTAGTTGTAGGTTGGGTTAGACACGAAAATAAATCGAAATAATCAGAAGAATATTGGTTCATCGTGTCGTAACCCAACATCAGTTTCTAAGCAATAGAATAAATAAAAGCCTTCAGTTAATTCCTGAAGGCTTTTTATTGCTATTTAATTTTGACTTCTTTTACTTTAAATTCCGCACTCCTTTACCTCGATTACAATCTATACATAAAGTTTATAAATTGCTAATGTCATTACTCCCACCTTTAGAGAAAGGAATAACATGGTCAACCTCTAGCTGAATTTGTTTTGAATTTCTACCGCAGAAAACACATTTGTATTTATCTCTATTCAAGACATTAACGCGAACAGAAGCCGAAATATAGCGAGAACATGTATTTTTCCGGTTATTTTTATTTGGTTTTTAATTTATTAGATTTATTAGATTTAGTCGGTTTAGTAGCTTTTTTAGAGTTAGATTGAATTATCAAATCTCTAATTGCACCACGTACAATTTTCTGTAATGGATTTAGCTGGTTTGACATTACTTATTAAATAACTTGTTCAAACCATAAGCAGCTAATCCTACAACCGCACCTGCTGCAACTACTGGAGCAGCTCCAATTGCAACAGCAGTTCCACCAACAGCTAAACCCATACCTCCAACCGTCGCAGCAACCCCCGCACCTGCTGCTGCTCCACCCGCTACTGCACCTAAAGCCGTAGCGTCTCCTTCTTCTATCGCTTTCTTAGCTCCGTAAGCAGCCGAACCGACAACCGCACCCGCTGCTGCAACCGGAGCCATACCAACAGCTACACCTCCAAAACCTCCAATTAATCCCATACCACCAACAACTGCTGATGCACCTGCACCTGCTGCTGTTCCACCAGCTACTAACGCTGCACCTTCTGCTTTATCTTTTATCTCTTCTGGCTTATCTGTCATTTTTAATACACGATTTTAGATATTACATACATGTTAAACAAATCAACTGATTGATGTCCGGGAAAATGTGTGAAATTAGAAATTGAAATATTACAATCTATTTTTAAAATGTATTTGAAGCTTCACCTTGGGCTATCTTATTCTTCAGATTAATAAACTGCGCTTAAAATGACTTCTACACTCCCTCACAAAAAAGCCAAAGCCCTCAAACCTGGAAGCCCTCGTCCTGCAAAGGAATTATGTAGCGAGTGTGGACTTTGCGATACATATTATGTCCACTATGTCAAAGAAGCTTGTGCTTTTCTTAATCAGCAAATAAAGGAACTTGAAGAACAAAGTCATTCTCGTTCCCGCAATCTTGATGACTCCGACGAACTTTATTTCGGGGTACAGCAAGAAATGATGGCTGCTCGCAAAAAAGAACCAATTCCAGGGGCACAATGGACGGGAATTGTTAGTTCTATTGCTATAGAAATGCTGGAAAATGGTATTGTAGAAGGCGTTGTTTGCGTCCAAAATACCGAATCAGACCGCTTTCAACCAATGCCGGTAATTGCTCGTACAGCAGAAGAAATACTCGCAGCAAGAGTTAATAAACCAACATTGTCACCCAATCTTTCCGTATTAGAGCAAATTGAACAATCGGGAATGAAGCGGTTATTGGTAATCGGAGTTGGTTGCCAAATCCAAGCTTTACGTGCAGTAGAAAAACAGCTTGGGTTAGAAAAGCTTTATGTATTGGGGACACCTTGCGTCGATAACGTTACTCGTGCTGGATTGCAAAAATTCTTAGAAACAACTTCTAAATCTCCAGAAACAGTAGTGCATTATGAATTCATGCAGGATTTTCGCGTTCACTTTAAGCATGAAGACGGTTCGATTGAAATGGTACCTTTCTTTGGTTTGAAGACCAATAAACTCAAAGATGTATTTGCTCCTTCCTGCATGAGTTGTTTTGACTACGTAAATTCACTATCAGATATCGTAGTTGGGTATATGGGCGCACCCTTTGGTTGGCAGTGGATTGTAGTTAGAAACGAGCGCGGTAAAGAAATGTTGGATATGGTCAAAGACCAAATTGATACTCAGCCGGTAATGTCCCAAGGAAATCGTCAAGCCGCCGTACAGCAGAGTATTCCCGCCTACGATAAAGGTGTAACTCTTCCCATGTGGGCGGCAAAATTAATGGGAGTAGTAATCGAAAAAATTGGGCCAAAAGGATTAGAATACGCCAGATTTTCCATCGATTCTCACTTCACCCGCAATTATTTATATACAAAACGCAATCACCCAGAAAAATTAGAACAGCACGTTCCGGAATTTGCCAAACGAATTGTCGAGCAGTATGAATTACCGGATTAGGGAGATGGGGAGATGGGGAGATGAGGAGATGGGGGGACAAGGAGACAAGCAGAGAGGGGGAAGATGGGGTAGAAAAGAGTGAGGGAAAGTCTCATACTCATTACTTATTACTTGTTACTTATTACTCCTAACTCCTAACTCCTAACTCCTAACTCCTAACTC
>NZ_AP018227.1:3089820-3195345 GCF_002368095.1 Calothrix parasitica NIES-267
ATTACTCATTACTCATTACTCATTACTCATTACTCATTACTCCTAACTCCTAACTCCTAACTCATTACTCATTACTCATTACTCATTACTCATTACTCCTAACTCCTAACTCATTACTCATTACTCCTAACTCCTAACTCATTACTCACTGCTTCAATCGCAGCTTCTAACGCAATTGCAACATGGGTCCAATGAGTTCCTCCCTGACAGTAAGCGATATAAGGTTCTCTTAACGGGCCGTCGGCTGAGAATTCTGAGGTGCTACCTTCGATAAATGTACCTCCAGCCATGACTACTTTGCTTTCATATCCCGGCATTTCGTCTGGTATGGGGTCGAGATAAGAACCAATGGGAGAATGCTTTTGTATGGCTTTACAGAATGCCAGTAGTTTTTCTGGGGAACCTAATTTTATTGCTTGAATTACATCACCGCGAGGTTCAAAGGGGTCTGGTTTGACTGGATATCCAAGCTTGTCAAATACGTAACCAGTTAAGTGGGTTCCTTTCATCGCTTCCCCGACCATTTGCGGAGCTAAAAATAAACCTTGAAATAATAAACGCAACTGGTCAAATGTTGCACCTCCTTCTCTACCAATTCCTGGTGCTGTTAATCGACAAGCTGCTGCTTCGACTAAATCTTCTTTTCCAGCGATGTAACCCCCAGCATTGACTATTGTTCCTCCCGGATTTTTAATTAATGAGCCAGCAATTAAATCCGCACCGACATGAGTGGGTTCTTGAGTTTCAATAAATTCGCCGTAACAGTTATCTACAAAACAAACTGTGTTCGGATTCTGCTGCTTGACAGAACGAACAATTTTCTCTATATCGGCAATTGAAAGACTGGAGCGCCAGGAATAGCCGCAGGAGCGCTGAATTAATACCAAACGGGTTTTATCCTCTATCGCATTGCTTAAAGCTTGCCAATCTATCGTTCCCTCTGTAGTGAGATTTAATTGGCGATAGGTTATGCCAAACTCGATTAGTGAACCTTGATTTTTACCTCTTAAACCAATTACTTCCTCAAGAGTATCGTAAGGGGAACCAGCTACTGCCAGAATCTCGTCACCGGGACGGAGTACACCGAATAAAGCGCAGGCTATAGCATGGGTTCCGGAAACAAACTGTACCCTTACAGCAGCAGCTTCAGCCCCCATAATTTGGGCGAAAACTTTATCCAAAGTGTCCCTACCTAAATCGTCATGACCGTATCCCGATACACCTGCGAAATGGTGCGCCCCTACACTATGATGGCGAAAGGCAGTGAGTACTCGTTGAAGATTTTGCTTGACCTTGTGGTCAATTCCAGAAAAAATCGTTAACAGTGCTTGTTCTGCTTCTTGCAGCTGTTCCAAGCTGTTCATTATTTATGACCGTTCTCAAAAAAACTATTATGCGGATTGTGGCGCTATAGGCGCTACTAAGAGCGTGAAACCACGCAAAAGCCCATGATTTGGGCACGAAGGACGCGCAGATAATCGCTAAACAATTCTCAAACAGGTTACCGCATGACAATTGCTTCATCAACAGACAAAGGACCATTAAATTGGTTGCATATTACATTTTTCGTCGGTTTACACTTTGGTATTTTACTTGCTCCATTCCCCGGCTTTTTTAGCTGGAAAGCTCTTGGTGTTGCTTTATTGCTTTACTGGATTACAGGTGGTTTAGGAATCACTCTAGGATTTCACCGTCTGATTACTCATCGCAGTTTTCAAACTCCTAAGTGGCTGGAGTATTTCTTAGCATTTTGCGGTACTCTTGCTTGTCAAGGAGGCCCAATTGCATGGGTCGGAATGCATCGCATACACCATTTACATTCTGACCAAGAGTTAGATCCCCATGATTCCAACAAAGGATTTTTCTGGAGTCATATAGGTTGGATGTTTTATCATTCTCCACGTTTTGCTGATGTTCCCCGCTTTACCAAGGACATCAAAGACGACCCATTCTACATATTCTTAGAAAAGAATATGCTGTTAATTCAAATTGCTTTAGGTGGAGTGCTATTAGCAATAGGTGGCTGGTCTTTCGTGGTTTGGGGTATTTTCGTTCGTCTTATTTTTGTATGGCACTGCACCTGGTTTGTCAACAGTGCAACTCATAAATTTGGTTACCAAACCTATGATGCAAAAGACCACTCTACAAACTGCTGGTGGGTTGCTTTATTGACCTATGGTGAAGGTTGGCACAATAACCACCATGCTTTCCAATACTCAGCCCGTCACGGGTTGGAATGGTGGGAAATTGACCTCACCTGGATGACTATTCAAGTACTACAGTTCTTGGGTTTGGCTACAAATGTCAAACTAGCACCTGTGAAGCAGCAATAATCTATTTGTTTTAATTTTGGATATTTTGGGTTGAGAATTTAATCATCTATCCCATTAATTGTAGAGACGCAAGAGTATCGCGTCTCTACATTGTTTTAAGGAATACATACTAATAATTCGTATTTATAAAATCTCTGGATAAACCCATCTGTTGTGGAAATCTCAGGGAGAGCCAAGTGATTTACCAAACAGCAGCACTCATAACCAGAGCCGCAGACTCTTAAATTATCTCCCAGGTTGAGCTTGGGAACTAGAACTAAGCAATATTATCCATAGTTGAGATTTTTTTAAACTTAAGCTACGAGCGGGTTTATCTCTGGTTTTTGATAGATAATCGAGTTTATTGTTGCGAAAATGGGGTTAATAAATTGATATAATTCGAGACGCGAACGTTACGAAACTTCGCAAAAAGCGACTATGCTAGTTGCTTGTATGCGGATTTTTTTATTTATAAAATTCATTCATGACAACATCGGCCGTAAACACAGAGAACAATTCGCAGCCTTCCCAACCGGCTGACTCCGAAGTAAAGCTCACAGACGTAATTAAAAGCCTCCCTCAAGAGTGTTTTGCTCAAGACAAAGGTAAAGCTTGGTTTAGTGTAATTAGCAACGTTTTAGCCGTTATTTTAGGCTACTTTTTTTTGGCGATCGCACCTTGGTATCTTCTGCCTTTTGCATGGATATATACGGGTACTGCTGCTACGGGATTTTTTGTGATTGGACATGATTGTGCCCATCGTTCATTTGCCAAAAATCGTTGGGTGAATGATGTAGTGGGACATATATTCATGATGCCGCTAATTTACCCCTTCCACGGTTGGCGAATTAAACATAATTACCACCATGCTCATACAAACAAGCGACTGGTAGATAATGCTTGGCAGCCCGTAGGAACCGAAGTTTATGAAAATAGTGGCGTACTTGGCAAGTGGGCTTTTAAAAGATTTTTGTATAACCGTTTGTGGTGGATAGGTTCAATCGTACATTGGGCACTGCACCATTTTAATCCCAACTTATACCGCGAACAAGACCGAGCAGATGTTAAGCTTTCTGTGGCTGTAGTCGCTTTGTTTGCAGCTGTATGTTTCCCAACTTTAATTGCAACAACTGGTATTTGGGGATTTATTAAGTTCTGGTTTATTCCTTGGATGGTTTACCATTTCTGGATGAGTACCTTTACTTATGTTCACCACACCGCTCCCGATATCGCTTTTGTACCAGCTTCGGAATGGAATGCAGTAACGGCACAGCTATCCGGTACAGTCCACTGTAATTACCCTAAATGGGTGGAATTCCTGTGTCACGATATCAACGTACACGTACCCCATCACGTTTCCACAGCAATTCCTTCCTATAATTTGCGTATGGCTTACAAAAGCTTGCAAGAACAATGGGGAAGTTACCTGTATCCAGAATGTACATTCTCTGTATCTTTGATGAAGTACATTACCGACAGATGTCACTTATATACTCCAGAGAATGAATATATTTCATTCAAGGATTACTACGCAAAACAATAAAACAATACAAGTTCTGATTTTTCTCAAATTCTGATTGAATTCTGAACTAAAATATTTAACCCTCGTGTTTCCGGGGGTTAAGAATAATCAAACAAAGTCGTGGAATCAAAAGTGAAAGCCTATTTTTAACGCATGACTAAGCTTTTATAGTGCGTAATTTTTAAACTAGTCTTTTAGTCTTTGATACAAATCACAAGTTCACTTTATATCCGGTAACTTAGCCTCGTGACATCTTCTAAAGTTCGTACAGATAATACCGATATCTCATCATCTAATTCATCATCAGAGGAAATAACTAAACTTCCCTTTACCCTCGGAGAAGTTAAAGCAGCAATTCCAGCAGAATGTTTTCAGCCTCAAGTATGGAAATCTCTGCTTTTCTTCTTCCGCGACATATCAATCATTGCTGGACTTTACGCTTTAGCCTACAGCCTAGATTCGTGGTTATTCTTTCCCATCTTCTGGGTAATGCAGGGAACGATGTTCTGGGCTTTATTTGTAGTCGGACATGACTGCGGACATCAATCATTTTCAAAGCATAAATGGTTGAATGATTTGATAGGACATTTATCTCACACACCGATACTTGTTCCCTATCATGGATGGAGAATTAGTCATCGAACCCATCATAAAAATACTGGTAGCATCGAGAATGATGAAAGTTGGTATCCAGTATCGGAAGCAGAATATGATGAAATGCCTTTGTTACAAAGAATTGGCAGACACTATCTGTTTTTACTAGCTTATCCAGTGTATTTATTCCAGCGTTCTCCCGGTAAAACAGGTTCGCACTTTTCACCTAGCAGTCCCCTATTTAAACCCTCGGAAAAGTGGGATGTAATCACCAGTACTGTACTTTGGAGTGCAATGGTTGGTTTGCTTGCTCTGGGAACCTATGAATTTGGTTTCATGTGGTTTCTCAAGTATTATGCTGGGCCATACATTGTATTTGTGATTTGGCTAGATTTAGTCACGTTTTTACACCACACCGAACCCGACATTCCTTGGTACCGCGATGGAGAATGGACTTTCTTAAAAGGTGCGCTTTCGAGCGTTGACCGCGATTATGGTTTCATCAGTCATATCCATCATGATATCGGTACCCATGTTGCTCACCACATCTTCTTGAATATCCCCCACTACAATTTGAAGAAAGCAACTGAAGCGATTAAGCCATTGTTGGGTGAGTATTATCACAAAACTGAAGAACCAATTTACATTTCTCTTTGGAACTCTTACAAAAAATGCCATTTCGTTCCGAATGAAGGAAAAGTAGTTTACTACACCTCTCATAATCAATAGGTTTAGTTCGCTAAATAAAGGTTAAAGCTTGAAGGTCAAAGGTCAAATGTTCAAAAATCTATAGGTTTTGAATCTTCATTAATTTCCTAAGCAATAACTGTTATTAAACAGTTCAAAATTAAAAACCCGGTTTTTTTCAAAAAACCGGGTTTTTAATATACACCTTTCTCCTTAACAAGGAGAGGGGATGGGGGTGAGGTTTCCAGGTTTTGAAATCAACTCGAATATATCAAGTATTATGATTGAACTTTATAAGACCTGCGGTGCAACTGAATTAATCTCGGGAGGATTTCCCATCAATTTCAACCAACCATAATTAGCAGCAATTGCTCCTCTGAAAGTTGGATATACATTATATTGCACACCGTATTTTTCACAAACTTCTGCTAATATCGGAGCAATTTTAGGATAATGTATGTGGCAAACGTGAGGATATAAATGATGAACAACTTGATAGTTAAGTCCGCCGAGATACCAGTCTAAAAACTTATTGTCTGGAGCAAAATCAACCGTCGTCCTCACTTGAGCAATAGCCCATTCATCATCTATTACATTATCTGGAAAACTCGGTTCAATAAATTCTGCTGGTTCGAGTACGTGAGCAAGCATGAAAATATTACAAATAATCACCCCGTAAACCATATTTACGATAGATAATCCAACAATTATTTCTATCGGACTGTATCCTAAAATGAATGGAATACCAGCATAAAGTCCCAACCAAAAGAACTTTGCACCGATTAAAGTTAATAATTGTAAGGTCGTGGGTTTTGGAATCTTATAATCATGATACTTACGTTTAAATAGAATTAAATTTACATCAGAAAAAGACCAGTAAAATGGAATGATTGCATATGCAAAATTAATTACTAAATGTTGGTATCGGTGATATGGTTTATGCTCCATTGCGGGATACATTCTAACTAAGCCATCACCGTCAATCTCCATATCATGACCCGGTATATTTGTATAAGTGTGGTGTAAATAATTATGGCGAAATTTCCATAGATAACTAGAAAGACCGATAACGAAATCATAAGTCAAACCAATAGCATTGTTGACCCATTTTTTACTAGAATAACCCCCGTGATTGGCATCATGTCCTACACTAAAGCCAACAGCAGCAAAACCAACTCCTAGCATAATGCAGCCCAATATTTTCAGAGCTATTATCGGGGGAGAGAAAAGAGTAAATACCCAGGAAAAAATTACCCATCCTAGAATAATTGCACTTTTGAAATACATCGCAGGATTATCTCGGGTTCTTAGATTCTCTGACTTAAAATAATCATCAACCCGTTTATTCAGTTCTTTCCTAAAGCCAATATTTTTAGCAAAAGTTACTCTAGGATTTTGTGTTTGTGTCATTAAGATTTATTTCTTGTTGAATTGGAGATTTACCTATATTTTCACCGGTTTTGACACCAGTAATTTAAGAATCCGCATTTTTGAAAACCGCTTCAAGAACATCTTACACTCTTAACTCAAGATGTCCTGAAAAATTGAGTTATTAATTATTAAGCTAATTAGGGAGTAGCGACTAACTTTTTACTTTTTCGTCTTAGGGAATAAAAAATTATCAAAAAAAACACCACGCATAGAATACGTGGGTAATAATAAATTAACTTTTGCGATATTTTATGAAGAAACTTGAACAGAATAAGCAGACGGTTCACCCATAGTTTTCAACCAATGATGATTAGCAGCAAGCGCTTTTCCAAGGGTGGGATATACGTTATATTTCACACCGTATTCTTCACAAACCTGGTCTAAAATTGGAGCGATTTTTGGATAATGTATATGACAGATTTGGGGAAATAAATGATGGACAGTTTGATAATTAAGTCCGCCAACATACCAGTTTATTAAATGGTTTCTAGGTGCAAAATCAACTGTAGTTCTAACTTGAAAAATTGCCCATTCATCATCAATTTGATTGGATTCAGGATTTGGTTGAATAAACTCTGCTGGTTCCATGATATGAGCCATCATAAAAACATTAGCACTCACCAAACCAGCAACCGTATAAGTAATAGCAAATCCTAACAATGCTTGTATCGGAGTATATCCAACTGCTATGGGAATTCCGAGAAAAAGTCCCAGCCAAACAAGTTTACTCCCCAACAAAATAAACATTTCTAATGGCTTAGGTGTCGGAATTGCATACTCTTGGTATTTGCGCTTGAATAAAATTAAATAAACATCAGTCGCGGCCCAATAAAATAGCAGGATGCTATATATAAAGTATACGTATACGTGCTGGAATTGATGAAACCATTTATGCTCGGTAAATGGAGACATTCGTATCAATCCATCTGCATCTATATCTACATCATGACCCAATATATTAGTATAAGTATGATGTAAATAATTATGGCGGAATCTCCATAAATAACTGGATATTCCAATGAAATCTATACCTAAACCAACAATATAATTAACAGATTTATTATTAGAATAACCGCCATGATTGGCATCATGAGATACACTGAAAGGAATTGCAGCAACCCCAAATCCAAGAACTATACATCCAATTATTTTCAGCCATATTGTTGGTAGAAAAAAGATAGTCAAAGTCCAAGCAGTAATTACCCATCCGAGAATAATTGCTGTTTTTAAATACATTGCTGGGTTATCTCGTCGAGAAAGATTCTCAGACTTAAAATAAGCATCGACTCTTTTATTCAATTCTTTTCTAAAGCCAATGTTTTTGGCAAAACTGACTTTAGCGGGTTGCGTTTGTGTCATGAAGAATATTTTCTTGCTCAAATAGAATGTTAGGAATTGAACCTTGTCATCGCACAAAAAATATACACCCGATTTATGGTCAAAATTCTGAGGTGTAGCGGTAAATTATTCAACTTTGACAAGGCTGCCTAAACTATCTTAATCTCAAAATCTCCCATTTCCTTGAACAATATGTTTGAGCGTAGTCAAACTTTCCAAACCAATTAATCCTCTACGGTGTCCTTTTTGGTTGGACATTCCCAGAAAAACCGCATCTCCCCACAATGGATTTCTGCTAAAACGGGGGGAAGCATTTATGTATGTAGAAGCGCTATTTACCCCTAAAGCAAACTGCCTGCTTTCTTGATAGGATTCAGTAACAATACAGTCAGCATGTCCGCTGCTGTAGCGATTAATCCAACGAATCGCCGTATCCAGATTATCTACAAGTTTAAACGCAACCGTCTTAGTAAAATAAGCGTTACCCCATTCATTATCATTAACCGGTATTAACTGAGGAAAAGATTCTCTGAGTTCGTCATCTCCCCTCAACTCAAAACCTTTTTCCTGCAAACTTTTCAACAAAGTACCTAACGAAGAAGATAAAGTTTGCCGATTAATTAATACCTTCTCAATCGCATTTACCGGGTCTGGGGAACTAGCATGGCTTTCAATAATCATCCAGCGCACCATATCCACCAAGCTACCATTCGGCGACCAATATAGATAGCAATTACCCATAGCCGACTTTAAAACAGGTGCTGTAGATTGACGAACTACCCGCTGAATCAGGCTAGTACGTCCGTAAGGAATCACTAAATTTAAATAATGCTCCTGAGTCACTAACTCTTGAATTGACGTACCATGCTCGGCAGTGACCAGTTCTACTGAGCCTACAGGTAACCCCGCTTCAGCAACAGCCATTTGCATGACTTCAGCAATAGCTGCATTAGAATGACTTGCTTCCGCGCTGCCCTTGAGAATAATGCTATTGCCGCTTTTTATACACAAACCCGCCGCGATAGCTCCTAACTCCGGGAATGCTTCATAAATAAACGCTATTACCCCTAAAGGAGTTGATTGAGAATAGCTTTGCTCTTCACCCAACTGGTAATCAGCAGTTCTCATTCGTCGTAGTGGATCTGATAGCTCCTCCAAACGTTGCAGAATTTTTACCGTCGAGTCCAAACGTTCTGGAGTTAACTTCAGCCAATCCAAGACTAAATCTGGAACTGCCATTTCTCGACAAGCTTCCAGATCCAAAGTATTCGCTTCTAAAATGTCATCAAACGAGCGTTGCAACGCTTCAGCCATCGCCATCAAAGCGCGACTGCGCTGCGCTCCCTTAGTGATGCCCAATTTTAGAGCAGCACCATGGGCGCGTTTGGCGATTGCAATCGGTTGGGGGTTTTCAGCAAAAGCATCCACAGTAATAATCAGCGCCTTAACGTCTGTAGGTGAGCCAAACCATAAGTGCTGGCAGAATAGCCAATAGCACAGCTACCAGTGCCCAAGCAATAATGCCAGAACCACTGGCTAAACGCAATGCTAAAGGTAACCATATAATCACTAGCACGAAAATAATACCTAGCGCTACTGGTAAATAACTTTCTCCCAAACGTGGGTGAACTACTTTCCATCCATTTCCAGTCCAGCGCCAAGCTCGTTTGTAGGGATAAGTAGTAGAAAGCTGCTCTAAAACGCGAGCATTTTCCTCCACAACGAATATCTGCTGACAGCGTTCGCAACCGAAGGCTTCTGTCAAAGTAATTGGAATCAAGCGTCCTCGACGGCGACATGGACACGGGTATTCGTTATTGAAATCGATTTTTTCAGGCTTTTGTGGTTGCACTATACGGCTCTTTTTAACAAGGTCGTAGTTTACGATGAAGGAATTAAATATATTCCCCTTAATTCATAACTGAGAACGAATTGCTTGATACGGCAATTATTCCCTTAGAAATAATTTAAAATAACTGGGTAATTTACCCACTAAAATTTCTTTATATCATTAACCGCTAAAACCATTACTCTTTCTATATACATATTTTTTATCAACCAACAATAATTGATTAATTTTTAGACATACAATTTAGACATAAAATATAATATTACAACCTGCAATTAATGGATTGGGATTGCTTTTACCATCATCCAGTGTAGTGCATCCCACATAAAACAGAACTTTTATTTTCAATAACCCTTAAACCTAAAAAGAATATTAAAATAATATAAAAGAAAATAACCTGAAACTGAAATAAAAATTAAATAAACAAAAAATGCAGAAAAATTAATTCCTGCATTTTTGATAGTTATTAATTTTTCAAGCGGGTGACGCGATTCGAACGCGCGACATTCACCTTGGCAAGGTGACGCTCTACCACTGAGCTACACCCGCATTTAATTGCTAAACATTAATATCTCATATCACTTTGAGATTGTCAACCCCCTTTTTTTGGAGAGGGGGAGATGGGGAGATGGGGAGATGGGGAGATGGGGAGATGGGGAGAATATTAACTAGTTTATTACTTGCTACTCCTAACTCTAACCAATCCCCAATTCCCAATCCCCAATTTCAAGCTTTTTCTTCTGATTCAGCAGGTAAGTTATTTAAACTTGCGCTCTTTAGAGAAGCAGCTAAAGCTCCTGAGTTGGGTGGGTATTGCTGTTGCTGGACGCTCGGACGCAATTGACGCATTAAACTTGCCATTTCTAAAGCGTTCATAGCGTAATCCCAACCATGATTGCTTTTAATTCCCGCTCTTTCTAAAGCTTGCTGCATGGTATCGGCTGTCAAAACTCCGAATATTACCGGTACCCCCGTTTGAAAAGCTGCTGCGGCGATTCCTTTGGAGACTTCTGCCGATACATAATCAAAATGGGGTGTTTGTCCCTTGATTACAGCACCCAAGCAAATTACTGCATCGTATTTACCCGACATTGCTAATTGTCGAGCAACTAAAGGTACTTCAAAACTTCCAGGTACCCAAACATAATCAACTTGAGAACCCTGGGGATTAACATCAATGCCATGACGCTTCAAACAATCTTGACATCCTTCCACAAGTTTAGTCGTGACTAAATCATTAAATCTACCAATTACCAACGCAAAGCGCAGAGCTTCGGTTTGAGCAAAAGTTCCCTCAAATACTGCCATAATAATTACCTTTTTTAATCAGCGAACAGTTGTTCATCGGTCGGATATGGATCATCAGCGACCAGTTATCAGTTACCAGTTACCAGTGACCAGTATTTATCTAAAAATAAGGTTTGTCAGTCAACAGTAAACAGTAGTTTAGAGTTTTCTAACTGGTTTGAATTTTCAATGTAGAATAAAAGTCCCAGGATGGTTCGCATTACTGATAAACTTTATTAATATAAATGAATAAGGTAAAAGTTAATACGTTAAATTTATCGCCACTGATTATTGAAAAAGAGCAGAAGACTACCTGCTCTACCACGGGTATTCCTCTGCTCTTATAGAATTTGTTAGTTTATAGTCTAAGTAATTGTTTAGACAACAAAAAAGTTTAAAATTCCAACTACAACTACTAAAGCGAACCAGGCCGCAGAACCAGCCCAAAGGAATTTTTTAGATTCAACCCAGGTTTGAGGGGTTGCATAGGCAACAGGAACCCCAACTACCATAACGAAAGACATAGCAACTAGAGCTATTAAAGCAATTTGGAATAGGATAGTCATTTTTCTTTTCTCTTAGACGGAAAGTTCTAAAAATCTATATTCTCTACAACCAATGTACATTATTGGTGTTAGATTCCAGACATTCTATTAGTTTAGATTTTCTGTGCTACTTGCTGCAAGGGGATGGGAAGGTTTTAGAATTTAATACAAGTACCCACAGCTTAGAAACCTGGGGCTACAGTAACAAAGCCTACCTGCGTGAACCGTGGAAGATTGGGACGAAATGTGAAATATTTCCTTTATTTACCAAATCATCTCTAAATCTAATACGAAACCGGGTAAAACATCCTCACCATTCAAACTATCGGGATTATCTAAAATTTCTACTTCTTTACCAATACGATAAATTTCAACTTGTCGGTTTTTGCGATTAATTAACCAACCCAAACGCACACCATTATTTACATATTCTTGCATCTTTTCTTGAGTTTTTTTCAAACTATCGCTGGGGGAAAGTAATTCAATTGCAAAATCGGGAGCAAGAGGTAAAAATTTCGTTTTTTGTTCGAGGGTTAATTCATTCCATCTATCTAATTTTACCCAAGAAGCATCCGGGGAACGGTCAGCACCATTAGGAAGTTTGAAACCACCAGAAGAATCAAAGACAATACCAAGATTATATTTTTGATTCCAAATCCATAATTGAGCAGTTAATCCTGCATTACGATTACTGCTTTCTCCCCTCACTCGTGGCATAATTACGATTTCCCCGGTAGCATTGCGTTCAAATCTTAAATTTTGATTTGTTTGAAATAGCTTTAAAAATTGCTCGTCTGTTAAATCAATAATGGAATTAAAATTTACTGTTAAGGATTGCATAGTGTTAAAATTAAATATTTATTGTAGGGTGCTGTAACGGTTACAATAATTTATCAATTGTAACGAAAGAATTTTAATATACCGTCACGCACCGTTGTTACCAAAAATAATGGATATTTAAATTTACCATCACTCGTTATTATCAACCCGAATGGTGCGTGACGGTATTATGATGATTATTAGTTTTGTCCGATAGGTTATTTGAACCGTCACAGCACCCTACAATAAACAATTTATTAAAAAGCGCATCAAGCTGACATCAAACCCCGCTTCGGTTGAGGAATATCACGTCCCAATTCCCGAGCAGTTTCAATCCATTCTTGCATCACAATCTCTACATTTTGTAATGCTTCTTGATATGTTTCACCATCAGCAGCACAACCGGGTAATTCTGGTACTTCTGCAATGAATGCTTCTCCTTCTTGACTATAATAAATGATTATTTTGTAATAGAGTTTTATATACATCTCTTATTCACTAATTTACATTTATAAACTTTATTCACTGCAAAAAATAAGAGTAACAGCTTTGTAACTAGTTAATATGATAAAATACAGTTAAAAATACATCATTTACAATTTTTATGACAAGCGATAAACTTCCAAAAGAAAAGATTAACAAAACTCCAATACCCGGACATCCTCTAGCAAAACTTGCTGGTAAATTCAAAGGAGAATTTTGGGAGAAAACATTAGAGAATATTCAGGAATTTAGAAAGAGAGAAAAGCAAGAAGTTAACGAATATTTCGACAATCAACAAGTTGTTTTAACAGCAAAATTAAATACTTCTAAGCATTAATAAACTTTTCAGCAGCACTAGCCAATACTTCATCCATCCAAGCATTAATACTTTTACCAGATTTTTTTATTATGACGTAATTGCTTTAAAAAAAATGATGAGCTAAATTAACTTACATTTTCGATATATTGTAGGGTGCTGTGACGGTCACGATAATTTATCATATGTAACGAAAGGATTTGAATATACCGTCACGCACCATTATCATTAAAAACAACGCAATATGTAAAATTTACCATCACACAAAATTATCAACCCGAATGGTGCGTGACGGTATAATGATAATTAATCGTTTTATCCGATAAGTTATTTGAACCGTCACAGCACCCTACGAATTTATTCAAACTCTTCATCTGAAATCAATTTTGATATTTTAGGAACCTCATTTACTCCCCAATCTTGAGAATAAATTCCTTCTTTCACAAATCGATGAAAACTAGAAAATTGCCAATCCTGGGGAGAATTACATAAACCATGTTTTACGGGATTGTAATGAATATAATCGCAATGTGCTTGAAAATCCTTTTCATCACGAATACAATGCTCCCAAAATCTTCTTTGCCATAAATTACCTTCTTGACGCTTTTTTCCAGACTCACTCATCGGATATTTTAAAGCAAATTTATCCTCACACCGTTTCGTGACAAAAGTCTTAATCCATTTCCAACGAATTGAATAATTATCATCACCATCCGGTAAGGTCAAAATACAATGTAAATGTTCCGGTAAAAGAACAAAAGCATCTATTTTAAAAGGATATTTTAAACGTACCCATTCAATTGCTTTTCTCAAATTAGAACGAGCAATTTCATTACATAACCAAGGATGACGATTGTAAGTAACTAAAGTAAAAAAGTAAGTACCACCCTCAATTTTTAATCTTCGATATTCAGGCATTTTTGATAAAAAATTTGATTATTATTTATCAAAGATAGCCGATGAATTTAAGTGGTATATAAAATAAAGGTTAATAAATTAACTCATTTTTATAAATAGATTACTGTTTGATAATAAATTAATTGTAGGGTGCTGTGACGGTCACAACAATTTATCATATATAACGAAAGAATTTAAATATACCGTCACGCACCATTAATATCATAAACAACGCAATATTTAAATTCACCTTCATGCATTGTTATCAACCCGAATGGTGCGTGACGGTATTATGATAATTATCTGTTTTGTCCGATAAGCTATTTGAACCGTCACAGCACCCTACAAGAAATTATTGTTTTGATTAGTTAATAAAAATGAATTATCCGCTGCCAAAAAACAAAAAACCCGCACAACGCACGGGATTTAAAAATCACAATTTAATTCCGAAAATTTACTTACTCAATCCCTTCAATCTTATCCTCAACTTGTTGATACAGTTCCCGCAATCTATCAAGATTACTTTCGTCTGTATCCCAATAACCTCTTCCATTCGCTTCTAACAAGGTAGTAACCATCTTTCTAAAGGAATGCGGATTTAAGTTCAATAACCTTTCCTGCATTTCCTTATCTTTCATGAAGGTTTCGTTACTATCTTCGTAAACCCAGTTATCTACAGCATCAGCGGTAGCACTCCAACCTACTGTATTAACTAAACGTTTGGATAATTCCCTAACTCCTTCGTAACCGTGAGATAGCATTCCTTCGTACCATTTGGGATTTAATAATTTTGTACGAGAATCTAAACGGACGGTTTCTGACAAGGTTCTTACTTGTGCGTTTGCTGTTGTGGTATCAGCCATATAAGCGACTGGTTTCTTACCGTCTTTTCGCAAACCAGCGACTACTTTGGTGGGGTCGGAATCGTAGTAATGAGAAACGTCGGTTAAACTAATTTCCGAAGAATCTAAGTTTTGGAAAGTTACTTCCGCTGTCTTTAATGTACTTTCAAATATCTCTCGGGAATTTTCCATCATTCCGGGATTATCTTCTGTAAATGCAAAGGATTTACGTTTGAGGTACATTTCCTGTAATTCTGCTTCGCTATCCCAAGTACTGTTTTCTACTGCTAGGTTGATATTGGAAGAGTAGGAACCGGAAGCATTTGAGAAAACTCTTGTAGCAGCTTGACGGAGGTTAATTCCCATATCTTCCGCTTGCTTCATTGCGTGTTTTCTCACAAAATTCATTTCTAGGGGTTCGTCTGCTTCAGCAGCCATTTTTACTCCCCTATCTAATAAATTCATTTGATTAACAAACAAATCTCGGAATACACCGGAGCAGTTAATTACAACATCTATTCTCGGTCTTCCCAATTCTTCTAAAGGTACTAATTCTAATTTATTTACCCTTCCTAAAGCATCAGGAACGGGACGAACTCCAACCATCCACATTATCTGTGCTAGTGATTCCCCGTAGGTTTTAATATTGTCGGTTCCCCATAATACACAAGCGATGGTTTCGGGATATTCGCCTCCGTTTTCCCGCATTTGTCTATCTAGCAATCTATCCACGACGACTTTGGCTGATTTGACGGCAGCCATTGTCGGTATTGCTTGCGGGTCGAGTGCGTGAATATTTTTACCTGTGGGCAGAACGTCGGGATTGCGGATTGGATCTCCTCCGGGGCCGGGTAAGACGTATTCTCCTTCTAAACCTTTGAGTAATGCTCCGAGTTCGTTATCAGCGCAAACTTGCTGTAAGCAGAATTCCAAGTATTCAAATAACGGTTTCAAAGCTTCTTTATCAACGTTGGGATATCCAGCTTGATGTAAAGCTTCTATCCAAGGTTCTTTTTTACCCATATTGAAAAAATTCAATTTGGAAACCAGGGATACTCTTCCTTCAGCGTCGGTTTTTTCTTTAACTAATGCACCAACAGCATCGCGGGTAGTTAAGGTGATATGTTGTAGAAGTTCGACATCAGCTAAAATACCTTTATCATTATTGCGGTAAATTTCTTCGATATCGCGATTGATGCTATTACTAATTATCCTTTGTAAACTGAGAATTCCTTCTTCTTCTCTATCTAACGCACCAATATTAACTAAAGTTGCTACAGCTTCTTCTGCTGAGGGAGGTTTTCCGACAACGTGTAAACCACAAGGTAATAATCTCGATTCGATTTCCATCAAGCGACGGTAAACGCTACCAACGATATTATCCCTTTCTTCAGCGGACATATCTTTGGAACTGGTTTCGGGTAAGTCGATATCTTTATCAAGATTTACCATCCGAGCTTTATCCATGATGGTATCGACAATCGGAACTCCACGACCGGTATCTTTTAATGTTTGGTAGGAACCGATTAATTCACTTAATTCTTTCAACCCTTTATATAAACCAGCATTTTCTGCGGGAGGGGTTAAATAAGAAATTGTTTCTGCGTAACTACGACGTTTGGCAATTGTTGCTTCGCTGGGATTATTCGCAGCGTAATAATACAAATTGGGAATTGTACCAATTAAACTATCGGGATAGCATTCACCAGACATTCCCATTTGTTTTCCTGGCATAAATTCCAAGGAACCGTGAGTACCGAAGTGAAGTACAGCATCAGCACCCCAAATTTTTTCCAGGTAGGTGTAGTAAGCAGCAAAACCGTGGTGAGGACTAGCCGAACGGGAGAACAATAACCGCATTGGGTCACCTTCATATCCGAAAGTTGGCTGTACTCCAATAAATAAATTACCGAAATGCTTCCCGTAAACTAATAAATTCTGTCCGTCGCTATTTAATTCTCCTGGTGGTGGCCCCCAATTTTCTTCCAAGCGTTGAGAATATGGTGTTAGTTCTTCGTATTCGGGAACCGACATCCGATAAGCAACGTTTAATTCGGGACTAGCATACTGTGCTTGTACGTCGTGGATAACTTCTTCCATCAACTCTTTTGCACTACCAGGTAATTCGGGTAAATCGTAGCCATTATTTTTTAAAGCTTGCATTACCTGGTATATCGAACCGAATACATCTAAATAAGCAGCGGTTCCGACATTACCTTTATCGGGGGGGAAACTAAATACGGTTATGGCAATTTTTTTATCTAGCTTGGGTTTACGTCGCAAACTAGCCCATTTCATCGCTCTTTGAGCAACAGCTTCCACCCTATCTTGTAAAGCAATGGCTTTCCCGGTAGCACCATCTTTACCAGATAAAATAATCGGTTCAATAGCACCATCTAATTCCGGAATCGCAATTTGTAAAGCAACTTGAATCGGATGCAATCCCAAATCGCTTTCCATCCACTCTTCAGTGGTTTGGAAAACCAAAGGTAAAGCCACCATGTAGGGACGATTCAATCTTTTCAAAGAATCAATCGCTTTCGGATGGTCTTGTCTCGCTGGGCCACCAACAAGGGCAAATCCGGTCAAAGAAACAACAGCATCAACTAAGGTCGTACCTTCCTTATTATTTTTAGCTAAAGCAGAAGTTTCGTAAAAATAAGCATCTACAGGTTTAGAAAAATCCAAACCACCAGCAAACACCGGAATTACCTTCGCTCCCATCGCTTCCAATTCTTGAATCAGCGCTACATAATGAGCGTCATCACCAGTTACCAAATGAGTCCGCTGCAATACTAATCCGACGCAAGGTGCTAACGGGTCTTTTAAATCTGGGGAAATATCTTGACGACTACTATACCAGTTAAGATATTCCTTCACATCCTCAAACATCGTCGTTGCTAAAGGATGCCAAATTCCCATATCGGGATACACAACCGGAGCTTGATACTCTTCTACAAAGACAAAATTGGTTTTATCAACATCTTTTAAAACATATTTATCAGCCAGCATTAACAGGAAGTTTTCTAAATTCTCAGAAGAACCTCCCAACCAATACTGAAAACTCAACATGAAATTCCGAGCATCTTGAGCTTTTTCAACGGGAAGATATTTTAATACAGAAGGTAAAGTTCTAAGTAACTTCAACATTCCATCTTGGAAAGAAGAACCAGATTTCTCCTTCCGCTTCTTCATAAAACTGGCGATCGCACTTTTGGATTGTCCCAAATTAGCCAAAGAAAAGCTACCCATCTTATTCAGACGCATAACTTCCGGCATTGAAGGGAAACAAACAGCCACATCAAACTTATCGCGATGTGGTTCCACAGCAGCGACAACCTTCTGAGCTAATTCTTCAATAAAAATAAGTGAAGCAATAAAAACATTCGTAGTTTCTAAATCTTTCTTGAACTCCCGATAATTTTCTTCACTGCGGAGTTCTTCAATTAAATAACCGCTAATTTCAATCGCAATGTTGGGGTGATTATCGTTTATAGTCCGTACCGCTTGCGACAAAGCACTTTGATACTGGGACTCTAACACGACATAGACCACCTTTATCAAATGTCGGCCAGCGATATTTTCCGGTTTGATGTGTCTTATGGTGGACTTGACGTGGGTGAACATGCTTTTCCTGACTCCTATGATGCGTGTTCTCGGTTCGGCATTAAGAAATTTTTATCAGATATTCGCTACAAATGCGCGTTTTGTCGTTTAACTGACACATTTCGATAACTATTCGCAAATTTTTGTTTACAAAACTTGACAATTGTTTAGGGTGTTTACTCAGTTTTTCGTAAATTATTTGTAATATTGATATTTGATTATTTGGTTGTTTATGAATATTTGGAATTTATTGAACCGCAGAGGACGCGGAGGACGCAGAGGGAAGAGGTTGAAGAGGAATGTTGGTGATTAATTTAGCTTTTGGAAATTAGAGTTAGTTGTGAAAGTTGTTTTTTAAAGAGATTTTTGTTTGGTAGGGGTTTAAGGAGATTTTTTGAGTGGCGATCGCCGTACAATTCGGTTGAAAATACACTTAGACAATATTTGAATAGATAAAGTAAATGTTACAACTGATATCAGATGATATTCGGATGTAATTGAGATTGAAATGGATAAAGAAGAATTTTTGAAAAGGTATCGGGATGGGGAAAAAGATTTTTCGGGGATTGAATTAAAAGATGTTGATTTAAGCGGTAAAGGTTTTTCTGAAATCAAATTACACAAAGCGAAATTAACTAACGTTAATCTTAGTAATTCATATTTATCTAACGCTAATTTATCTGAAGCTGATTTAAGCGGTTCTGATTTATTTGAAGCTAATTTAGAAAGAGCGAATTTAAGAAATGCAATTCTCACAAATACAAATTTAGATTGTACCAAATTAATTGGTGCTGATTTAACAGGTTCAAATATAGACGAAGCAAAAAATGTATCTAGTCCACATTTACTTGTGGTAGATGAAAAGAAAAATAATAATACGGAATTAGTTAGAGAACTCAGAGAATTAACACGAGGAATTCATAATTACCACAATACAGAAGGTTCTTATCCGATTGATGTGTTTATGTGGGATACAGTATCAAGAGGTGATTTTACTTTAGAGAAATTTTTAGAAGCAGCAGGTTTTCTTGTAAAAGTGGATTCAATCGATTTTTTAGATAATACATTTCCAGTTAAAGAATTCAGTTTGATAGTTGAGAAAATCAAACCATATATTACTGTAGAAAGAGAATATTATTATTTGAAAATTGGTATTGGAAGGATAGATGAATTTGATGAAGGAATTTTATCTATCTTAATTGGAAAAACAAAAACAGGTGATTGGATTGGAATATGTCCTTCTCTTGATATATGTAGAGGAGGTAGAGAAGAATTCGGTAGAATTGAAGATAACTCATCAAAAAAAATAGAACACGCTTCATTAGTGTCAATTTTAAAAAGTTTAGAGGAAGTAGAAATTTTTTCGGAAGAAACCCTTTACGATGCTTCAGAAGGTATTGCTTGGGAAATTGCAGAAACAAGAGATAATTTACTACATAATCTTTTAAAAACTACCAATATTATGCATTTTTATAATGATTATGAAGACGGTGATTTTGGAGGAGAAGGTTTCTTTGGTGAAAATGATGAAGATAGTGAAATGAATTCTCCTGAAGAATACAAAAAACTTAAAAGATTATCCAATATAATTAAAACTCGTTTCAAATATATAAAAATTTATTGGATTGGTCACTACGGTCAGATTGATGTGTATATAGTTGGGAAAATTGAAACTGGGGATTGGGTTGGTATTCGTAGTAGATTGTGTCATACCTGATTAAATTTGAATTGTGACTATACAAGATAAATTATCTGCTTGGGTTATAAAGGAAATATTTTGATAGAGAATTTCGGGTGTTATTTATATGGATGTAGAAGAATTACGACAAAGGTATAAAGATGGGGAACGGGATTTTTCGGGTATTGAATTAAGAGATGTGGATTTGAAAGGTATTGATTTATCTGATGTGGTTTTTCACAGAGCTAAATTAATTAACGTTGATTTGAGTAATGCAAAATTATGGAAAGCTGATTTATCGGAAGCTGATTTAACTGGCTCAAATTTGAGTAATGCTAATTTATGGAAAGCTAATCTGAGAAATGCAATTCTGACAAATACAGATTTAAGCTATACAAATTCAACTGGTGCTGATTTTATTGGTACAAATATAGACGCAGCTTTAAATTCAGGCAGCTATTATTCATTTGTAGTTGATGAATCTAAAAATAAAAATACCGAACTACTTATAGAACTCAGAGAATTAACCAGAGGACTTTATCACTCGTATAATTCCGAAGGTTCTTCTGATTCTGATTATTATATTTTTCTCTGGGATACAGCATCGAGAGGTGATTTCACCCTAGAAAAATTTTTAGAAGCAGCAGATTTTCTTGTGGAAGTTGATTCAATAGATTTATTAGAAGGTAAATTTAAAATTGAGGAATTCAGCTTTATCCTTCAAGATATCAAGCAATATATTGTAAATAGAGAATATTTTTATTTTGAACTTGATACCGGTTTACTAGATGAACCGATTCCCGTATTGATTGGAAATACAGAAGCAGGAGATTGGATTGGGATATGTCCTATTTTCGATATAGAAAGATATGGTGAAGAAGAAATCGGTAGAATTCAAGACAATGCTTCTCGTAAAATCGAATATAAACCGTTGATATCTGGTTTAAAAAATTTAGAGACTGTAGAAATTTTCAATGAGGAACTTGATTGGACTTTAGAAGGTATTGCTTGGGAGATTGCAGAAAATAGAAATAATTTACTCCATAATCTTTTAAAATCTTCTAATCTGATTAATTTCTATGATGATTACGAACGAGCTTTTGGTAGAGAAGGATTTTTTGGCGAAAATGATAATTATGAAAACGAATGTTTTCCAGAACGAGAAGAGATGAATAAGAAAATATCCAATATTATCAAAACTCGTTTCAACGATATAAAAATTTATTGGATTGGTGATGTCTCGATTGATGTATACATAATTGGTAAGATTGAAACTGGTGATTGGATTGCTATTAATACTAAGTTAATTCAAACGTGATTAAAATCTTTATCTGACGATTCAAACCTGACGACCGAGATTTTCAAATATATCCAATATTTATCTAATAGAATTTTTTTAATTTCAGAATTGAACTATTCTTCAATTAGCGCAGCGGCGTAGAGGTGGGCTTTAACGATGTAAAATGAAAACGAATCAATTTAATAGCCCATCTCTACGCAATTGAAGAAAGCGTAGCGGTAGTTAAATTCCCTGCACCAATGAATCAATGAACCGCTACTTGATTTTTTATTATTTATAATCAAATATCAAACAGTATCCGGGTCAACAACACCCAACTCTTCCAACTTCTTTCTCAACCGTTCTGCTTTTTCTTCACTTTCCTTGAGCGCTTGAGCTAATTCATAAGGAGCTAATAACTTCTCCCCAGTATCTTCCCTATAAAAAGCAATCAATTCCGATTCAACTTCTAATCTCAATCCCAAAACTTCGCTTTTAGTATCTGTAATCTCCTCGTATATTTCCTTTTCCAAACGATAGCCTTTTAAATTACTTTCAATCCATTCCCCTTTCGGGTCGAATAACCAATATTCTTTAACACCTAATTGTTCGTAAAGCGTTTTCTTGTAACCCGTATCTTTATCTCTAGTTCCCTCGGATGTAATTTCAAATATCACTGAAGGAACTTGTTTTTCTTCCCAAATCTTATAGTTATCCCTTCCCCCAGGAGCAACATTGAAAATTACCATCACGTCTGGTGCTACTCTCAATCTAGGAAAACCCTGAGCGTAATATAAAAATTGGTTCGCTAAAACAGTTGCTTGTTGTCCCTGTAAATACTGCTGTAATATCTCCAAGGTTACGAGAATTGCATACAAATGAACGTAAGTTTCAGCTAAGGGTTCGCAGTCCGAACTTGGGTAGATGATTTCGATATCGGTTTTGTTTGCTGATGCTAGAGATGTCATGATTTCACCAGCGATAAATAATTTAGTTTAATTTTAATATAGAAATTTAGTCCAATCTTTAATCGTTGGTAGCTAGTAAATACAAAAATAATTACGAATTACGAATTACGAATTACGAATTATACTCAACCTTCCCTAATCATCCAAACCAACATTCCCAAAATCATCTCTACCGGAGGAACGGGATAATCCTGTAAATCAATATTTAATATCTCTCCTTCCAATTTCAAAAATCTCCAAGCTGTTCCACTAGTAACGCTTCCATATATAGTCCTAATCGGAATATTGTTTTGCTGATTAAACATTTGTGCTGCTACCATCTCGGCAGCACATTGTCCCAATCCCGGTTTCAAGTCTCCTTTTTTCGCTTCTATAATTACCACTGCTGGTGCTTCTATAAAAACCTGTTCTGATGAACGACTAATTAAAAAATCGCAAACTCCCGTTAAATCCAACTCCGGAGCAACAGTAAAATCTTCTCCTGAAAAAAAGCTGATTTTTCGTTCCAAGATTTTTCGTACTTCTACTAGTATTGGACTGATAATCAATTCCGAACGTGCTTTTTCAGAACCAGTTGCAATTGCTAGCGGTAATCCTTCATTTAAAGCTTCTTTTAAATAAAAGCTGGGTTCGATTGGTTCAATTGTTGGAAAAAATCTTTTATTTTCAACGGTTTTTAGATTAAACTCGCGTTTGACTCTCGAAAGTGAGAAATTATCATAAGGCATTATAGATTAGGGAACAGGGAATAGGAAACAGAAGACAAATGTTTATAACTTGTATTTTTATTATTTTATAGTCATTATTACTTTGCTTGGTGCGTGACGGTATTTTCTTATTAGTAACCAGGTTCACATTTTTTCAAACCGTCACACACCCTACAAAAAACTTATAGCTGAAAAATGTTTGATATTCTTATTCTTTCCAATGGTCCTGGTGAAATCACAACTTGGGTTCGTCCTGTTGTCAAAGCTTTACGAGAAAAACTCGGTCACGACCGCGATAATGTCAGAATTTCTGTGGTTTTATCCCCTTGTTCTAATGCTAGCGGTAAGGAAGCCGAAATTGCTCTTTCTTATCCCGAAGTTGATAGAGTTCAATCTGCTCAACATTTTTTCCCCTTTCTTTTAACTGGTAAAACTGCTGATAATTGGGATTGGAGAAAAAAAGGTGTTGTTCTATTCCTCGGTGGGGACCAGTTTTTTCCCGTTGTAATTGGTAAAAGGTTAAATTATCGTACTGTTATCTACGCTGAGTGGGATGCAAGATGGCATTCTTTAATTAACCGTTTCGGTGTGATGAAACCCGAAGTCATTAAAGATGTTAAACCCAAATATATTGATAAATTTACCGTTGTTGGTGATTTGATGGCTGAAGCTTCCAGGAGAGAGGGGGAAGAGGGGGGAGAAGGGGAAGAGGGGGAAGAGGGGGAAGAAAGGGAAGAGGGGGTAGAATTAATTGGAATTTTACCCGGTTCAAAAGCAGCTAAGTTGGCTCAGGGTGTACCTTTGAGTTTGGCGATCGCAATTTACATTAATTCTAAGTTACCTAATACAAAATTCTTCATCCCTGTAGCTCCAACTCTGGATTTACAAACTTTAGCTGATTTCGCTGATGCTGAAAAAAATCCGATGTCTCAATACTTCGGAGGAACTTCAGCAAAGTTAATTGATGTTGATTCCGATAAACCATATTTACAAACAGCAACAGGTTTAAAAGTAGAACTATCCCTAGAACATCCTGCCTATGATATGTTATCTAAATGCAGTATTTGTATAACAACCGTCGGTGCGAATACTGCCGAACTCGGTTCTTTAGCTGTTCCGATGATTGTTTTACTTCCCACTCAACAATTAGATGCAATGCGCTCTTGGGATGGTATTCCCGGTTTACTCGCTAATTTACCTTTTGTCGGTACCAGTTTCGCGAAGTTGATAAATTCCTATTTTCTCAAACGTAAGGGTTTATTAGCTTGGCCTAATATCTGGGCAAAAAAAGAAATTGTTCCGGAATTAGTTGGTAAATTACAGCCTCAAGAAGTTGGTGATTTGATTCTTGATTATTTAGAAAATCCTGAAAAATTAGGCGAAATGCGCGATAACTTGAGAAATGCTAGAGGTCAAGCTGGTGCTGCCGATAAGTTAACTCAGTTGGTATTTGAAGAGTTGAATCAGCAATTATAAATATTTTCTATAGTCCATTTTTCTCAAAGCTGTTTCAAATTCCCAGCGGACTTTACACACAGTAGGGGTGTACAATCAGTAGAACTTTGAGAATAAATAAATCTATCGCTAGGCGAAGGTCAAAGATTAAAGGTTTAACAATTATAAGTTTTAGCCTTTATTAAAAATAATTTAATTTTAAAGACGCGAAATTAAATAGAATCCCGCGTCCTTACGAAGATTAGTCATAAACAAAAACGTACTCGAAAAAATCGTTAGCAGTAGCTCCATCAACAGAAAACAAAATAGCAAAATAGATAAATACAAATAAAGCCCAGTTTTTAATAAATTCCATGATTTGATATCTCCAAGTTGATTTTGATTGATTTATCCGAACATTAATTAACTAGGGATGAGCGTAAATGAGTTATGCATTTCTCGTTCGCTACTGATATCAAGTATGGTTGATGATACTGAATAACTGCTGATTGCTAACTGAGGCTTCGCTAAAAGTTATCTGAGAAAAATGAGAAGTTGGTAGTTGCGCTTTAGCGCCAAAAATACGGGTTCGTAGCTACATCACTCTACGAGGGAGTCCTGTTAAATTTTTCGTGAACCAAAGCTTTAGGGTTAAATCTGTATTGTTACCACTGTAAGCGTAACTACGAGCAAGTTATTAATTCAATCTCCACCAGGAGAATTTCTCCGATTCATTCCTTGTTTAGCTCTATCTACTTCCGGTACTCTCATTGCATTTTCATCTGGAACGATACGAGAACCATATTTACTAGCATAAACTTGAGTAAATTCTGCACCAAAGAAAATAATCTGAGCAGCATAGTTAATCCAAGCTAGAACGACCACCAATGAACCAGCAGCACCATAAGCAGAACCGAAACTACCGTTACCCAAATACAAACCTAAAAGCGATTTACCAATTACAAATAATAATGAAGTGATAGCAGAACCGACCCAAACATCGCTCCAAGCAATTTCTACATCTGGCATAAATTTGTAAATTATGGCAAACAAAACTGTAATTACTGCAAAAGAAATTGCAAAATTAGCGATTTGCCATATCCAGTCAATTCCCGGTATTAGGTTAGTAAAATAGTTAACCATTGCGGCTAAACCAGCATTGACAATCAGCGATACTAATAATAAAAAACCTACACCACCCACCATCGCAAAAGATAAAAATCGCTTGCGAAGGACTTGTATAAAACTACGTCCAGGTTTTGGCTTTACCTCCCAAATAGTGTTCAGCGCATCTTGGATTTGAGCAAAAACATTACTTGCACCAAATAGCAAAACCCCAATACTAATAATTGAAGCGATATTGCGCGTATCCGGTCTTTGAGCATTTTGCAGCGCTGTTTGAATTACCTCCGCACCATCCTTACCCACCAAACCTTGGATTTGACGGACAACTTCACCTCTAGCTGCATCATCTCCAAATACAGCACCCGCAATTGCAATGGTAATAATTAATAACGGTGCTAAAGAAAAAATTGTGTAGTAAGACAAAGCAGCAGCCAATCGAGAAGCTTTATCTTCATTCCATTCTTTAAAAGTTTCTTTTAATAACCTCCAAATCTGCTTTAAACTCATCAAAATTCTCCTTTTAGCGGGATGTAGCCGATTTATTATTCATTGATACTAAAAATATCTATCCCAAGGCATCTTCCCAAAGTAGTTTGTATCGCTTTCTTGAGGAAGATTTGCAAATAAAAATATCAATCTACAGCGCTTACCGATGTCACAAATAAATCCAACAGAAAAGTCCCAGCTAGAACGAGAATTAACCGATTTTGTTCAACAACTCGATGACTGGCTGGAAATGCCGATGGTAGTGCTGGGTTTTGTGTGGCTGGTACTACTAGTAATCGAACTAATTTGGGGAATAAATCCTTTTTTAGAAGCTGTTTCAACAACTATTTGGATTATATTTATTTTCGATTTTCTTTTACGATTTTGCATATCTCCACGAAAACTTAAGTATCTCAGACATAATTGGCTTATAGGTATTTCTCTATTACTTCCAGCATTAAGAATTTTCCGATTTGCACGAGTTTTGCGTTTAGCCAGAGTTGCTCGTGCTACACGTTCCTTACGATTATTGCGGATAGTCGGCTCCCTAAATCGTGGAATGCGAGCTTTAAGAACTACCATGCATCGGCGAAATTTAGGCTATGTCTTAGGACTCACCTTAATTGTCACTTTCGTTGGTGCTGCGGGAATGTATGCATTTGAAAGTAATCTTCCTGACGGTAAAGGAATCGAAAGTTACACAAATGCCTTATGGTGGACGGCAATGTTGATGATAACTTACGGAGGTGACTATTCACCCCAAACCCCTGAAGGACGGGTATTATGTTTTATATTAGCCCTATATGCTTTTACAGTATTTGGTTACTTTACAGCAGCAATAGCTACATTTTTTATCGGTCGAGATGCAGAAGACGAAGAAGCATCAGTAGCCAGTTCTAAATCGATTATTGCTTTGCACGAAGAAATCAAAGCACTGAGAATGGAAATTCGAGAATTGAAAAATAGGGAATAGGGTATTAAGAATTGATAATTAGTAACTCTGAATCCAAAATCAAATAACTCCTAATTTCTAACTCCTGATTCCCCGCAACCTTCCGTTAAAATCGGAGTATTCAAACACTATCAGAAGGTATCGGCTGTGGATACAGCAACTTGTCCTCGCTGCAAACAACCCGTAAACTCACAGGCTGTCACCTGTCCTTTTTGTCGTACTCAGCTTAAAGCTTACGGACATCCCGGTATTCCATTGCATCGTGCTGACGGGGATGAATCTCTTTGCGACACTTGCACCTACCATCTTGATGATACTTGTAACTACCCCAAACGCCCTGAAGCTAAAGAATGTACCCTTTATCAAAATGAAGAAGAACGCAATTTAGAATTACAGCAGCAAAATCAAAAACCCAGCTTGAATGTAAGTATCAACAACTGGATAAGACGCAATCAAGGATTATTATTAATATTTGCTTTGTTATTGATATGTTTTTTAATCGTTTTTTCAAGGTCTTGAGTTATTTAGCAAGTAGCAAGTAGCGAGTAGCAAGTAGCAAGTAGCAAGTAGCAAGTAGCGAGTAGCCCTTCGGGTATCTCCCTAGCGGGAGACGCTGCGCTAACAACAGTTTGCTTATGCCGGGAAAGCCGTCCACCGCAACTGTTTCAGCAGTAGCAAGTAGCAAGTAGGGAATAGGTGAAAGAAATTAAAAGTTAAAGCCCGTATTCCGCACCCGACCGGTGAGTATAATTCGTAATTCGTAATTCGTAATTCGTAATTAATGCCCCATAAATAGAATTTAGGGGCTTCAACAAAGAATAGGAATCGCCATCCACGGATAAATCCGGGGGCTTCTGACCTTAAAAATTTACCTGGTGATAACTGCTCACTGTTCGCTATTCGCTGTTCGGTGAATTTTATATTCAACCAGATTTAAAATCCTGCCGCTTAAATTCCTTTTTTCATAAGTTCTGATAATTTCTCCACCCAATTTTTCCGGTATTCTGCGACTCGGATGGTTTTCTTTGTCTACTGGGTAAGTAAAATATTCGCAGTCTAAGTTTTCTTCACACCAGTTTTTCATTGCTGTGACTGCTTCTAAGCCATAACCGTTACGGTGAGCAGTTTTTTTTAACCAAATTCCAAATTCTGGGTGTTTGCTGTTGACGCGATGAATTCCAGCACAACCTAAAAATTCCTGTGATTCTTTTTCTAAAATAACCAGTATTAATTCATGTTCGTTTTTCATCCCTTCTAAAGAATTTTTGATAAATGATGCTGCTTCAGTTATATTTTTAGCCGGACAAGGATACATATAAGTTGTAATTTCTTCGGTGAAGTTTTCAAAAATAGGTTTTTTATATGATAACGATATGGATTTCAATAAAAGCCGATTGCTAATTATTTCTATATTTACTAGAGGACTATTCTGTTGCACCCTTTGTTGAAATATTCTACTAATTAGGTCTTTAGCTAATTCCATTTTTTATACTCCTTTTTTTCGCATCGCATCGGACGTATTCTTTAAAATCTAATTATTGAATTGCAAATAAACTTTATCTTTTATTGATTTTTCTCTATATTAATATTGTTTAACAATGTTTTTTAAGCAGGCTACCATAATTGAGAATGCTTACAAAATAAAATACTTATATATCTAACATGTAACTATATTTACTAAAGAACTATATTTTTATCTAGTTTAATAGCAATATCATTAAGCAATGATTTTTAGATAAAACAGATGTAAATTCATATTCATATATAAGTCATATAGCTTCAAGAAAAAAATGTTATGAGAACATCATTTCAGAAGCTAAAGTTTTGTTAAGATAAAAAGAAAGCGTGTTTTCTCAGCGGAAATAGAAAGCTGCATGTTGGAGAATTTTATAGCGCTAGTTACTTTCTTAGTTCAGGTAAATAAGCTATGACCACCTACATTTTATTCGATGAAGCCCTACACATACTTGTAAAAGCTTTTCTGGCTTCAGTAATGTTACTGCTTACAATATCTGGAATCGGTTTGGCAGTTATTGAGACAATCGAGAAAGAAAGCTCAGACAATGCTTCTCCTAAATATTTTCGATAAAACTACGGAGAAATAATAATATTTTATCAAAAAAACTCAGTGCGAGTGTTCGCTCAGGGCTAATCCTGGGAACACTATACTTATACAAGTTTTTGGTAGTATTATTTACCTGGAAAATAAATTCCTACGTATATACACTACTCAAGACACCCTATTTAAGGAATAAGTTGTAATGAGTCTATTTGATAGAGCATCCGGTTCTCAAAGCAGAGTACAGAATGCACTTAGTCAGCCAGAAGCTTTTGCTGCTATTGCTTTAATTGCAGTTGCTTCGGATGGAAATCTTTCCAATAAGCAAGCAAGTGATATCTATAAAGCGCTGTCTAATCTAAAGCCTTTGAACAGCCAGTCCGAGGATGATATGCAGTCGATGTTCGAGGTGCTGTCAGGTATTATTCGGCACGAGGGCGTAAATAATTTATTTGATACTGCTAAAGATTCACTTTCGGAAGATTTGAGAGAAGCAGCCTTTGCGGTAGCTACGGATTTAGTTTTGGCTGATGGTATCCTTGCTGAAGAGCAAGATTTCTTGATTGAGTTTTATCAAGCTTTGCGTATCCAGAGGGAGACAGGCCAGAAAATCATCGAAGTAATGTTTATCAAGAATCGGGGATAATAGCTACTAGAGACTAAAAATTTAATATTTTTTTTAACGAGTAGGTTAGTAGAAGCAATATAGATGTTGTATTTTTTACCTCGTTATTGCTGATTTAGACCAGAAGTTAATAAGCAAAATTGAATAATCATGTTTTTTTTAAATGTGCCATCCCGAGTGTCTGCTTGGGATGGCATATTTTGATAGTGGAAGAGGGGGAGAGGGGGAGATAGGGAGAGGGGGAGAGGGGGAGATGGGGAGATGGGGAGATGGGGAGATGGGGAGGAATTAATAATTTACAACTCATTCATTACTTTCTACTTACTACTTACTACTTACTACTTGCTACTTTCTACTTACTTTTTTGGTTCAATGTAACAACATTATGTAAAAATGTTAAATCCAGTACTTTATGTTTTCCCTAAAAGAATTATAGGATTAGAGGACTTTGTTTGCGAAAGTTATTTGCGAACAAACCAATGATTTTTATCATTTAATAAAAAAGACGCATCATTATCCTAAATACCCGGTATTATGCCTTGTTCTGCCACTCTTAAACAGCTAGTTGAATTGCTTGGTGCTAACAGCGTAAATCTGTCAGAAACAGCAATTGCACAAGATTTTTTTGGTATACAAACAGACAGTAGAATTATTAAGCCAGGAGAAGTTTTTGTAGCTTTTCGCGGTGAAAAGTTTGACGGACATAGGTTTGTCGCTACAGCTATAGAAAAAGGTGCTAGTGCAGCAATTGTTGATTTTGAATACGAAAATCCGCAATTTCCCGTATTACAAGTAACAAATACTTTAGAAGCTTATCAGAAAATTGGTCAATGGTGGCGCAATCAATTTTCAATCCCCATAATTGGGGTTACAGGTTCAGTTGGTAAAACCACAACTAAAGAGTTAATAGCCGGAGTTTTAAGTACTCAGGGGAAAGTCCACAAAACTTATGCAAATTTCAATAATGAAATTGGTGTACCAAAAACGCTGTTAGATTTGGTTGCAGAACATAATTACGCTGTCATAGAAATGGCAATGCGGGGACCGGGACAAATAGCCGAACTGACTCAAATAGCTAGTCCGACAATTTCTGTAATTACGAATGTTGGAACTGCCCATATCGAGTTGCTTAAGTCAGAAGAAGCAATAGCTCAAGCAAAATGTGAATTATTGGCAGAAATGCCCAAAGATGGAGTCGCGATCCTCAACTACGATAATCCCCTATTAATGGAAACCGCAGCAAAAGTTTGGCAAGGTAAAGTTATTAGCTTTGGTTTTACTGGGGGAGATATTCACGGTAAGTTAATCGATAACTATACTTTAGAAATTGATGGTTTACGCTTGCCTTTACCAATGCCCGGAAGACACATTGGGGCTAACTACATGGCAGCTTTAGCCGTTGCTCGAGTTTTGGGTATTGATTGGAATAGTTTTAAAAACGGTGTCACTGTAGACATGCCGGGAGGACGTTCCCAGCAATTCACCTTGCTTGAAGATGTAGTAATTTTAGACGAAACTTATAATGCTGCTCCCGAAGCAATGGTTGCAGCCTTAAATCTATTAGCCGAAACACCAGGGAAGCGACGCATTGCTGTATTAGGTGCAATGAAAGAACTCGGTGAAAAATCCCCAGAACTGCATCAATTGGTAGGAGAAACTACCCGCTCGTTAAACTTAGATGCATTGATAGTATTAGCTAACTGTAATGATGCAAAAGCTATAGCCAAAAGTGCCAAAGGCATTCCCACCCAATGCTATTCAACCCACGAGGAACTAACAACTGGCTTAAAGCAATACGTTCAAGACGGCGACCGTATTTTATTTAAAGCAGCCCATTCAGTCGGACTCGATAAAGTAGTAAGCAAATTACGCCAAGATTTAACCAGCAGCTTAAAGAGTTAGGAGTTAGGAGTTAGAAGTTAAGAGTTAGGAGTTGTTTGATTTTGGATTGTGGATTTTGGATTCAGAGTTATTAACTACCAATTACCAGTTACCAATTCTCAATTACCAATTCCCAATCCCCAATTCCCAATCCCCAATTCCCAATCTTTATCTATTGCCAACTAAAAAATAAGTCCGAATGTAACGCCTTTGAAATAAAAATGCACCTAAATTAGTAAACAAACAAGTAATTGCTAACCACAGCAAAATATAAGTTGGAACGGCAACAACACCAATCGAGAACCAGGTGTATACGTGCATTATCATGACTGCTGCAAAAAAAGTAGCAACAACCGCCGATTGCAGAACCTGAGCCAACGGACGATGAAGCACAGCAAGAATCATTGTTGACAAGGTAGAGATTAAATTTGCTGGAACCAAGAAGGCACAAATAGTTACGCAGTGATTGCGAGAAAACTCAGTGATTGTGTTAATATCAAGCATCAATTTTTGTTAATATCTTCCACTCGCTACCACTTGTGTAACACATTTGTGAAGAAACTAAATGTGTTCAATTATATATTTTTAACTTAGTTAAGAAAAAATTAAGATTATTTACTAAACCTGAAAATCTAGAAATATAAAAATTGTTTTTCGTTTTCAGTTTATATTTATCGGTGTAATGAGCCTTTCGATTTCACAAGTTACAGTTTCAGAAATTCCTGCTCTACATCAAGTATTAGTCGAGTGTGGTTTAGATTTGCGGAAAGTTTGGGGTGTCGGTTTCCGTCCCCAAAACTTTCCAAGACACAAACAAGGTTCAATCTTTGTTATTGGGTTCCACCTTACCCATTAGAAAAAATGTTAAAAGATGCTAATAAGATGTATCTTTATGCAGTCAAGTTAGATTCTAGAATAATCGGTACTTTTACAATTGAGACAAAAATTCCGTCTGGTTATCTCAAATACGGTGATATAAACTGGCAAAATCCAGATTTATCAACTTTTTATCTTCATCGATTAGCAGTATTACCGTTATTTCAAGGAAGAGGAATCGGGACTTGGTGTTTACAGCAAATCGAAAACCTAGCAATAAATCATAATTATTTTGCGGTAAGACTTGATGCAGTCAAGATAAATCAAAAGTTATTAAAGTTCTACGAAAAATCTGGTTACAACAGAGTCGGTGAATTGATTTTTGATTTAGGAGACAAGTACGACGATGCTTTCGTATTTGAGAAAGTACTTAATTGAGTTTGAATGACGCAAAAATCTGATAAAGCTACATATTTTATTTTTTGGATCTCCCTTATTAAGGAGAGGAGTGTCCGGATAAAATTTTATTCCCCGTTCCCTGTTCCCTACTCCCTTTTTTATTATTTTCCTAACATATAAATTACTAATAACCCAAAAAAATTTAAATTCCATTTAACGTTTGATTTTTTCCATATTTGTATATTGCTGTCATTTAATCTAAGCATAATTAGCGATAAGCTTGAGCGTGCAAAACGTAACTAATTTTGGATTGATTGAGAGTAAATACCTATGAAAAAAATACTATCTATTGTGTTTTTGGTAATACCTTTATTACTTTTCACTTCTGCTTGTGGAGAGGAAACTCAAGCAAAAGTAACTTCTAGTGTTGAACAAATTGCTCCTATAGTCCAAAACGCTGTTGAAAAAACGGTAGAAGCAGTTGAAGCAACTGAAACTGCAGCAATGGAAGCGGTTGAATCTGTTATAACTAAAAAAGAAGAACCTGTTATTGAATCAACAGAAGCTGTTGTTGAAGAAGAAAAAGAGCCTGTTATTGAAGTTGCTGAAGTTGTAGAAGTAGCAGTGAAAGAAGACACAGCAGTAAAACCTGTTGCTATGGCCGCTCCTAACCCTGAAGGTGGTAAGCTGTTTTCGCAAAATTGTGCGGCTTGTCATGCAGGTGGGGGAAACTTAGTTAATGGAATGAAAACTTTGAAAAAAGATGCTCTTGTAAAATACGACATGTATTCTAAAGACGCAATTGTTTACCAAGTAACAAATGGTAAAAATGCAATGCCAGCTTTTGGCAGCCGTTTATCTACTTCGCAGATAGAACATCTTGCTGAATATGTTTTAGCTCAAGCTGATAAAGGTTGGTAAAACTTTGGCTTGAATGTTTTGATAAAGGATTAGAAAATTTAGTGGTTAATAGCTGTTTTTTTTGTATGAATAACTACGAAAAAAATAACTATTAACCACTAATTATGTATTAGCGAGCTACTCCAATCCACTATCTTTTATTAATATGAATAAGTTGTACCAAGTCTTCGGCGTTTTGGTTATGGTTATTGTACTGATGCTATTTTCCTTTCCGACTGAAGCTTTGGCATTAGATGGGGGAAACTCGAAAGATTTATTTAAACTAGGTATTACTAATTTAGAAAGTAGTCAATATATTGCTGCTATTGATAATTTTACTCAAGCTCTTGAAATTAACCCAAAACTAACTAAAGCTTACTATAATCGTTGCTTAGCTTATCTACATTCATCTGACTACCAACAGGCTATAACAGATTGTAATATAGCCGTTGAGCAAAACCCTGAGTTGTTTGAAGCGTATCTAAATCGGGGTATAGCGTATTATAATTTACAGCTACCGACTGCTGCAATTGCTGATTTCAATTATTTTTTGGCATTTTTTCCTACGGACTACCGAGCTTATTACGATAGAGGTTTGGCTTATTTTGACCAAAAAAGCTATCAAAAATCAATTGAGGATTACAATCAAGCATTAGAGCTAATACCTGATAACATTCCTGATTATATTGCCGATATACACAATAACAGAGGCATCAGTTATTTACAGCTAAAAGATTTTCACCTAGCTGCGAGTGATTTTTCTCAAGCAATTTCTTTGAATAATGAGGATGCGAGTTTTTACTGCAATCGAGGTCATGCTTTTCGTCAGTTAGAAAAATATCAGAAAGCAATTACCGATTTTACCGAATCTATTCGACTCAATCGCAAACAAGGTTCGGCTTACATTGGCAGAGGTTTTGCTTTTTATAAAAGCGGTAAACAACAAGAAGCACATGAAGATTTTCTTCAAGCTGCTGAATACTTCCGCAATCAAGGAAACATGAAAAAATTTCACCAGCTTCTTTATGTAATCAGGATACTACGTCGTAATTTTCCTTTTTTATCCAAATCTTTACTAGCCTAATCAAATAAATAGGGAGATGATATTTCCTTCAATAACTGCGCTCCCTATTTCCCTAATGCCATAAATATCAAGATTTCATGACTTTATCGGCGTTAGTTTGCCATTTTTTATGCGAATAATACGGTTATTCAAAGTAATCTAAAAAACTCTTACTCTTCAAAAATAGTATTAACAATAGAGATGTTCATTAATAACTATCACTAAGTAATATTGACAGTTAGTATATCTAAATTAGCTGTTAAATAGAGTACATAATGACAGTCTAAGTAAGTTTAATTGCCCTTAATTGTGGTTAAATATGATATTTATTTGTATGTATATATTTATTTTGGGCACTAATTCATATTAATTACATCTATATACTTAGCAGTGAGTTTTTTTGCCTAATGCTTTCGGATTATATTATTAATTTTGTTCTGATTAAATATTGAATGCAAGTATAAAAGAGATTAAAATGCACTTTTTTTTTATAAATTCAATATATATTGTGACAGATTTTGTAGTGGGTAACAGGAATTACAGTTCTATAATTTGGTTGCAGATTACAATTGCACAAATACCGATAAGTTCATATATCAAGTTGAAAGCGAGGGGATATTCATAAACTGAAATATCCCTTATTGTTATTATTTGTATTTGAATTTAAAAAGTAAAAGTATTCTAAGCATAGAGAAAAATGTTTGATTTATATCCGCGCTCGCATCTACATACTTCTATAAGGTCACTAGGTAGTTATTTCTATTGTTGACAAAAATAATTTTTTTAAGTATAAGTACGCAGTTTTCCGGAAGAACTGTAGGAAACTCTGTGTAAAGAAAATATGGGTATTAGTAAAATGAAATACCATGAATGATATTGGATTGCTGATAACGAGCGCCCTTGCAACGGGGCATCCATCTGTGCCCTATTTATTAAATGAAACAGCAGTTGAGCTTAATTTAAGTGTAAAAGAATCAAATCTTATTCAATCAACTGGTTTAGCTACCCCTGCTCGTGTTACACCACCAGAATTTATTGGGCCAAGTGGTATTCACATAGCTAATCGTGTTTTTTCTCAAAAAAATGAAAATGTACTGCAAAAAATCCGAAATCGAATAGACTCGCTTGATTGTTGTCGATTCAGTAACAGAGTAATTTCTGCGACCGATAAACCAATCATTATAGAAAGTCCATCGATGGATACTTCACCCTTAAAAACAAAGAAGATTATATTACCTTCTTCAACTTCTGAGCCTAATTTGATAAACGCTATCGAAAATGCTACCTATGATACTCCTCAATTGCAAAAGACTTTTGCTGGAGCTAGTAGATTAAGACGAACTAATTCAGTTCAGTTTTTTAGCAGCAATACTCAGACTTTGCCAAATTTGAGGTTTGGAACTTCCGGCTTATCGGTGAGAATACTACAGCGACTGTTATTAGCCAATGGTTATCCTATTAGGGTTGATGGAAATTTTGGCGCTCTTACAGAAACTGCTGTTAAAGCTTTCCAGAGTAACCGGAATTTGGCTATAGATGGTGTAGTTGGACGAAGAACTTGGAGCGAATTGACAAGGGAATAACAATGTAGAGGAAAATACTTTGAATCATACCCCAAAAAATCTTTGCAAACAGGTGCTTTGTAATACATTTGACCTAAGAGTTTGTCCGGATGTAAACTTATGATGCTGTCATAAGTAGTGTAGGTATTAGGAGGTCAAGTAGATGACCGTACTGGGTTTGCTAGTGGCAAGCTTTGTAACGCAGGGGCAACCGTTTCTGCCTACATTTCCGATGTTAGTTTTTCAACCGGAGAAAGTTCAACACCGCTTATTTGACCGTCAGCGATTGTCAACTTTTGTCGTTCGGATTAGTAGTCAGTCCAATTTATCTTCTACTAATATAAGGTATCAAAAAATACTTTTCAAGCTCTCGGATAAAATTTCTCATGATGGTTCTCGTGATTCAATCCGGAAGCATCAGGGAAAAGTTACTTTTAAGCCTGTATTAAAAGATTTATCTATAAGTGCTAAGCCTTTTGTAAACAAAAGCTTGCCATTTAATTCTGATAAAGAATGGGATACTCCACAAATACCTCTATATGAGGCAGAAGAGCGTTTACTAGCGCAATATTTCCAAGGTCGGCACCTACCAGTTTTGCGTTACGGTAACTCTGGTAATGCGGTGCGGGTATTACAAACGCTCTTAACATACAATCGTTACAGCGTAGGTATAAATGGAAGTTTTGATGTATGGACAGAAACTGCGGTAAAAGCTTTTCAAGCGAATCGACGATTGACAGCAGATGGGATAGTTGGATCTAGGACTTGGCGAGAACTAACGAGATACGCAAGGTATCAATCAAAAAGAGACCCGATGGAAATTCCCATGTTTGGTAATCAGCCACTTTATCCTTGGCAAGGAAGCTTTCGAGGGAATTTTGCTGAGTCATCTGTAAGTATTTAGACTATATATTTAGCGATATCGATGTTTTTCGAGTTGCTGTTGCGCTCTTAGTCTATACATTAAGTCAAATAATGATTCCGGCAGAGCGCAGCAAGTCTTCTCTTTGTTTTTTAAATATAAATAGGAATGGCCGCAACCGGCACATTTTTTTGTAGGGGAGGCAAAATACGGTGAGTTAGCGCGGTCTTGGGGAGCCATTGCGTTGCGCGGGAACAAGCGCGTTGTAGCAAATGGCGTGGTTTCCCCCATGAGCAACTAAGGAACCCGGAGGGTGTAGATTTTCTTCCCGTATTATTGCCGAGGCACGTGACACTTTGAAAATGCCCGAACGCAGTAATAGTGTTTTGAGTGTCACGCACCACTAGGGTGTTGTGACATGATAAAGTTCCAGAAGCTATTAATTTGTGCTAAAATAAGCAATTTGTTAACGTGAATTTTCCAGGTATAGGTACTATAAAATCTGTCTATACCGTGTTGAATAATTTAATAATAATAGTTAGGATTGCGAATGCATTTAGCATCACAATATTAAATTTTTCTGGCTGTTTATTTTAAGTTAGTCGGATTAATATAAAAACCATTTACTGTATTTTGAATAACTTCTAAAAGACTGCCAAATTGAGTTCCAAAAGTTGGTAATCTCGAAATAATAGATTCTAAAATTGTCAAGCCGAAAGCTTCAAATAGTGCAGGTTGAATAAATATTCCTTATTCCTTGTTTAGCTAAATCAGGACTTACGCAAAGCAAAATTGTCATTGCGAACCGAAACGGAGTGTAGGGAACAATCCCAAGGTTTCGAGAGATTACGTCGCTGTCGCTCGGCCCGGACGCAATTACGTTACTTTTGCGTAAGTCCTATAAATTTCATTTGTACAACCATATCGTTGTAATCAAAATCGCCACCTAATGGTAAATCTTAAAATCCAAAGGTGTTGTCAGATAGTAGTGGAATGCGGTCTACATTTCCAGAATCAACCGGGGTAAAATTCTTGATGAAATTTATCTTTCTGGTGTAGCACCACCTAGCTTGATTAAAAATGCGATAGCTAAACTCACCAAAAGAATCAACACCGTACTTAAAGCAGAACCAAAACCCCAATTTTGAGCAGCACCAAGGAACTGATTGTAAATTAATCGGGCTGCTGTCATACTAGCTGCACCACCGAGTAATTCTGGGTTAACATAATCTCCTAAACCCGTGATAAATACCAGCATCGAAGCAGCAGCAATACCTGGGAAAACTTGAGGTACGGTGACTTTCCAGAATACCTGAATTGAATTCGCTCCCAAATCCGATGCTGCTTCGAGTAACCGTTTATCTAGTTTTTCTAGGGAAGCATATAAAATTAACACCATATAAGGAAGCAAACTGTAACTCATACCTATTAAGACAGCTTTAGTACTATTGAGTAAATCTAAAGCCGGTAAATTGAAATAAGCTAATACAGTATTAAGTAAACCTGTAGGACGCAAAATTGTAATCCAAGCATAAGAACGAAGTAGCGAAGAAGTCCATAAAGGTAAAATAAAAGCTAATAACAGCAGATTTCTGAAGCGTTTTGGTGCCATCCGTGCAATCCAAAATGCGACAGGAAAACCCAATAATAAACAAATACCCGTAGTAGCTAAAGCTAAAAGTAGAGAACGTCTAATTACCTGTAAATAAAGAGGGTCAAATATACGCAGGTAATTTTCAAAGCCATCAGGATTTACAATATCTCCTGGTTTGATTCCTGAGACAAAACTCAGTTGAATAATTATCAGCGTTGGTAATACTAATAGTAGTAATAACCAAATCGCAGCAGGTGCAAGCAATACTAAAGCTTGAAACCAGTTTTGTCCCGAATTTCGGGATTTTATTTTTCGGTAATCATTCGGTTGAGAAGTTTGGATTTCGGTAGTCATGGAATTTAGAAGTAAAAAGTAAGAAGTAAGAAGTAAGAAGTAAAAAGTTTTATTTTCTAGGCTTTTCAGCCATTTTTAATAGTTGCTTTATTTAAGCCGTGGTGTACTAGTCCATTTTAATGGACTTGAGCTATTAGCCTGGGACTTGCAGTCCCAGGTGAGCTTGAATCACCAACGGCTTAAGATTTTTACCTTATAAATAATTTAAATTCAGCTATCTGAACCGAAAGAAAATCATTAAAAAATTCAATAATAGCAGAATTATTATAATTTTATATAAATCCTAATTCTTACTCCTAAGTCCTAACTGATTAACTACTCGTTAATTGAGTCCAATAACGGTCATAAACTTCTGTGAATTTTCCTACAGGGCTAAGACGTTCGCATTTTTCTAAAATCTCTTCTGACGGGAACAAAGTCGGATTATTTTGAATTTTTTTGGGTAATAATTCAAAACCGGCGCGATTTGGAGTTGCTACCCCTAAACGTTTACTCATTCGGGCTGCTACGTCTGGTTTTAACATGAAGTTTATCCATTCATAGGCAGCTTCTATATTACTTGTTGTTGTAGGAATCGCAATGGTATCAGTCCATAAAGATGAACCACTTTTAGGTGTGATGTATTTGAGTTTGGCATTTTCTCTGGTTAATTTATAAGCATCTGATGAATAACACATTGCTAATACTAAATCCCCAGACATGATTTGATTGCGCCATGCATCGGTGCTAAAAGCGGCTATATCATATTTTAAGTCTTGTAGTTTTTGATAAGCTTCTTTGATTTGTTTTTCATTCTGCGAATTATAAGAATAACCCAACATTTTTAAAACTCCACCCATGACTTCCCGTGCATCATTAAGCAGAGTTATTCGTTTGGAAAGTTTTTTCTGATTTTGCCAAAGATAATCCCAATCTGATGGTGGTTTTTCTAGTTTTTCAGAATTATATATAAAGCCAGTAGTACCCCAACTCATGGGGACGCTATACATATTATTCTGGTCGTATTCGGGATTTTCAAATCTAGGAAATAAATTGTCTAATCCAACTAAACGTTTTTGATTAAGTTGTTTTAATAATTCTTTGTCTACCATCTTTTGTACCATGTAGTCAGATGGATAAATCAAACTATAAGTACCACCACCGCTGGCTTGCAGTTTAGCTAACATTACCTCATTAGCATCGTACACATCTGCAAGTACTTTGATACCAGTTTGAGCGCTAAAAGTTTTTAATAGTTGTGTATCGGTGTATTGAGTCCAAGTATAAAGATGCAATTCATCAAGCGCACTAGCTTCTTGAGAAGATGCTCTAACATCCCCCAATTTCCAACCGCAACTTGCAGTTAAAAATCCAGAAAGTGCAGCTAACCCTGTACAAAATTCTCTTCTTCTAATCATCAATTCAATTTTGGATTTTAGATTGTTTTTTCTATTTTCTTCTGATGTATCAAGAATATTTTTTTATCTCTTCTATTGTTAACTGTTAACTGTTCACTGTTCACTGTTTTAAAGCCAAACAATCATTTTCTGCCCACCAAGCATAAATTGGTGTTTCGGGGTCTGGTAGCATACCAACTGTGCTGGGTTGCATAACTACTATGCGTAAAAGAGGGGTTAGCTCAACTACATAATTGACGTGAGTTCCTAAATACATAATGTTGACTAAACGTCCTTCAAAACAGTTATTCTGTACGCTGGGCTTGTACAAAGAAAGCTGTATTTTTTCAGGACGCACGCTTAAGACTACATTTTGCGAGACCCCGGTAGGTGTATGTGCATCGCGTTTAACAATAATCTCTAATCCTGCTTCGGTAATCACCCGAATATTGGCTGCGTCAACATCGACTATTTCCCCTGACAATAAATTAGTATCACCAATAAAATTAGCTACAAATGGTGACGCTGGTTGCTCGTAAATATCATTAGGGGTGCCAATTTGCTCAATTTGACCTTGGTTCATTACCGCAATACGTTGGGATAACGACAATGCTTCCTCTTGGTCGTGGGTTACCATGATAAAAGTTAACCCCAAATTTTGATGTAAATTCAATAACTCAACCTGCATCTCCTTGCGTAGTTTTAAATCTAATGCACCTAATGGTTCGTCTAATAATATAACTGCTGGACGATTTACTAAAGCCCGCGCTAATGCAACCCGCTGTTGCTGACCCCCAGAAAGCTGATTCGGAAATCGCGATCGCAATTTTTCCATTTTCACGAGTTCCAAAGCTTCTTTGACTCTAGCCGCAATTTCAGCTTTGCGTAATTTCTTTAATCTCAAACCAAAAGCAATGTTATCCCACACATTGAGATGGTCAAACAAAGCATAACTTTGAAAAACAGTGTTGACAGGTCTGCGATGAGGACGAACTTTAGCCATGGGACGACCTTGAATAAACACTGAACCCGCATCGGCTTTTTCAAAGCCAGCAATTAAGCGTAATACAGTAGTCTTTCCACAACCAGAAGGGCCGAGAATACTAAAAAATTCTCCTTGTCTTACATCTAAATCTATCCCGTGCAATGCCGGTTCCTTGTTAAAAAATTTGTATACCTCAGACAGTTCAACATCGAGTGACTCGAAAGTAGTCATGTCCTCTTGCTGCTGGGTTATGGTTTGAGACATAGTTTTTGTTTAATCCGCGTAAAAGGTAAGTATTTGCGCCATCATATGTAGCCTTGACAGCTAAGTATTATAAGCGCTTTGGTTTATTGTATACGTCAAAAACAATTTACCCGCCACTAAGCCTTGTTTGTGAAGTATAAACTTAGTCCTAATGCTCTCTCGCGTTCTATTTATCGTTATTATGTCTTAAATTAATCCCCGGATTTATCCCTAGACTTGAGAATTTTAGAACATCCTCGAATATGAAGTCACAATTTTTCCTTCTTCAGGTACAACTAAGATTAAAATTTAGCTATATAAAATCTAAAATAAATGCAGGCTTCTTACTATTTAGAATCAAGTAACGAATAATACATGAAAAGATAATATAATCTTCTAATAATCTTTTACTTAATTAATAGTCGTCTCCCGGTTTCTACGGAGACATAAATGTATACAGACAATGTTATTTTCTCTACATTTTTTGTTTTATGAGCTTATTACAATTTCCATCAATCGGCAATAAAAAAGAAGAACGTACCGTAGGAAAAGGTTATCAATCAATATTCTTAATACTATTTACATTGTTCTTGACAAGTGGAATACTTAGCCGATTAGCATATCTACAAGTAGTCAAAGGAGAAAGCTTTAGTAAGCGAGCGGAAGAAAACCGTATTCGTTTGATTTTAAGACAGCCCGAACGAGGAAATGTTTTTGATAGAAACGGAAAACTTTTAGCTACAACTCGCTATCCTCATTCCGTATATTTATGGCCAATGGCTCATAAAGAAGATACATGGGAAACAGTAGCTCCGCGTTTATCTCAAATTCTCGGTACTCCTCAAGAAGAAATCCGAAAGAAACTTGAAGCTGCTGGGCCAAACTCTTCTTCTTTAATTAGAATTGCTCGCGATATTAATATTAAGCAAATAACAGCTTTACAAGAATACGAAAACGAACTACCAGGTGTAGAAATCAACCGAGAAGCCGTTCGTTACTATCCTCACGGCGCACAATTAGCTCACGTACTCGGTTACACCCGCGAACTCACCGCAGAACAATTAGCCAAGAAAAAGAAAGACGGCTACCGTCTCGGAGACGTAATCGGACAGATGGGTGTAGAGAGAGCATTTGAAACCACGTTAAGAGGAGAATGGGGCGGTCAGCAGGTAGAAGTTGACGGAAAAGGTCGTCCGCTCAAAGTATTAGGTGTAAAGCAAGCAAAACCCGGTCAAGATATTAATTTAACCATAGACCTGGATTTACAAAAAGCTGCCTATAAAGCTTTACAAGGACGCACCGGAACAATTGTTGCATTAGACCCCAACAACGGCGGAATATTAGCAATGGTGTCCTATCCTGCATTTGATCCCAATGTATTTTCCAAACAAAACCCCAAACCCAAAGAGCTAGAAGCGATACTCTTAGGGAAAAAACATCCCATGCTCAACCGTGCTTTCAGAGCTTATCCTCCAGCAAGTACATTTAAAGTAGTTACCATTGCAGCAGGTTTAGAATCGGGTAAATTTAATCCGAATACGGTACTACAAACTTATGGTTATCGAGTTTTTGGGGGACACCGGTTTAACGAATGGAACCATGCTGGATTTGGTCCTTTGAATTTTGCAGGAGCTTTAGCTTGGAGTAGCGACACATTCTTTTATCAAGTAGGTGCAAGAATCGGGGGTGAGCAACTAATCAAATGGACTAAAAAATTTGGATTTGGCTCGCAAACAGGTTCAGAATTTTCCTTCAGCGAATCCAGAGGATTTGTACCCGATAACGATTACCAACGAAAATTATGGAAGCGCGATTGGACAGTTGGGGATTCAGTGAATATGTCAATCGGTCAAGGAGCATTACTAGCCACACCCTTACAAGTCGCTAGAATGTTCGCTATCCCAGCAAACGGCGGTTATTTAGTAAAACCCCACGTTCTCAAAGACAACGAAGAGAAGAAAAAATGGCGAGAAAACATCGGGATGAAGCCTTCAACCACAAAAATGATTCAAAGAGGATTGCGAGAAGTAATCACAGACGGTACGGCTAAATTAATGAACTCACCAACACTTCCCCCAAATGCGGGTAAAACCGGAACCGCAGAAGCATGGTTACCAAGTCGTGTCAAAGCAAATCATGCTTGGTATGGCGGATATGCGCCCTTAGACAAACCAGAAGTAGTTATATTAGGATTCGCCGAACATTCCGGAGGTGGTGGTGGTGCAATCGCCGCACCAATGGTAAAACAAGTTATGGAAGATTACTTCAGTCGTAAATATCCCGGTAAATATAAGAAAGCTGAAGCGAAGAAAGCTCAATAATATTAATTGGGAATTGGTAATTGGTAATTGGTAATTCTGGTAATGGGTGATTGGGGATTGTAAATTGGGATTAAGTAATTGGTAATTGAGTTTGATTGAAAAAGGGAGCAAGATGCTCCCACTACAAATTTAAAACTTATAACTTCTAACTCATCACCTATTACCAATCACCAATTACCCATTACCCATTACCCATTAATTATTCACATTCAAGAGAAGCGCGAGTAGAAATTCCGGTTTGGGAATTAACTCCACTTGCGGTTTCGCAAAGTTTTTTCACTTCTAAGCGGTCTAAAATTGCACCGCTAAAATCAGCACCGGTAACATCAACGTTACGGAACACAGTACGTAACATCATTGCATTCGTAAAAACTGCATCACTTAAATCGGAATTCTTAAAGCTTGATAAATAAGCGATACCATCGGTAAAATCAATACCGTGTAAATTTGAGCTTTCTAATAATGAACCGTTAAATACAGCACCGCGCATATCGGCATTACTGAAATTAGTATCTTCTAAACTCAAAGTGGCATATTCCTCTCCAACTAAACTTTGACCTGATAAATCTTTACCAGATAATTCATTACCAGCCGCACGAGAAATACTAGATGAACTCGCAGCTTCTGCGGACAAAGGATAGAAAAGCAGCGCAACAGCTAAGACAAAGCCAGTTAATACTTGCCAAAATTTCATAAGTTATCTCTAATCTTTTAGTTAATAAAACTCAATACAACCATATTTAAGCATACTTAGCGAGTAAGAGAGGGGGAGATGGGGAGATGGGGAGATGAGGAGATGGGGAGATGGGGAGATGGGGAGACAAATAAAGTTAAGAGTAATGAGTAATGAGTAATGAGTTAGAAATTATTGATTACCCAATCCCCAATTCCCAATCCCCAATTACCCATTACCCATTACCTATTACCTATTACCAATTAGTCGTAGGATATTTAAGTATGTTGTTGACTAGCAAAAGCGAAGTTGTTTGTGGCTAATAAAGAAGAAATCGCTTTAAATTTGGCGCGAACGCCTTTATTTACGGTTGTACAAGAATTGAAAGCACGGTTGACCAGTTTTGGTGGTTGGGAAATGCCGGTGCAATTTTCTGGTATTGGTAAGGAACACGAGGCTGTTAGAACTAATGCTGGGATGTTCGATATTTCCCATATGGGAAAATTTACTTTGCAAGGTAAAAATTTAGTTGCTCAACTTCAGCGTCTGGTTCCTTCAGATTTGAGCCGTTTACAAGCAAATCAAGCTCAATACAGCGTTTTATTAAACTCTGAAGGTGGGATTATTGATGACATAATTTTTTATTATCAAGGCGAAGATAATACTGGCTTACAAAAAGGATTTATCATTGTTAACGCAGCAACCACGGCTAAGGATAAAGCATGGTTACTCGAACACCTCGATACTAAAGAGATAGAATTTCAAGATTTATCTACAGAAAAAGTTTTATTGGCGATACAAGGTCCACTTGCCACTGAAATTTTACAGAAATTTGTGGAAGAAGATTTAACACCTGTTAAAGCATACGGTCATTTAGATGCGACAGTGCTTGGTCAACCTGCTTTTTTAGCTCGCACTGGTTACACCGGAGAAGATGGTTTCGAGGTAATGGTGGAACCTAGCGTGGGAATCGAACTTTGGCAAAAGTTGATTGAAGCGGGTGTAGTTCCTTGCGGATTAGGTGCGAGAGACACTTTAAGATTAGAAGCCGCAATGGCTTTGTATGGACAAGATATTGATGACACCACTACTCCTTTAGAAGCTGGTTTAGGTTGGTTAGTTCATCTAGATTCCAAAGGTGATTTTATCGGACGTAAAGTATTAGAGCAGCAGAAAGCCAACGGGGTTCAACGCAAACTAGTACGCTTACAAATGCAAGGACGCAATATAGCCCGTCACGGCTATCCAATATTATCCGCAGGTGAGAAAGTCGGAGAAATCACCAGCGGTACATTATCGCCAACACTCGGTTATCCCGTCGCTTTAGCATATGTACCTACAGAACTAGCAAAAGTTGATAACCAATTAGAAATTGAAATTCGCGGTAAAACCTACCCAGCAACTGTGGTCAAGCGTCCGTTTTATAAATCAACGAGTCGCGTCAGTAAATGAACAGTTATCAATTATCAATGAACAATGAATAACTGGTAATTGGTAATTCTTCCCCTCTCCCTCTCTTCCCTACTCTCAATCCAAAATCCAAAATCTAAAATCCAAAATCTAAAATAGAAAGGAGATAAACATGGCTTTTGAATATCCAGAAGATTTGAAATACTTAGATAGCCACGAATATGTACGTCTTGAAGGTGAGAATGCGACGATTGGAATTAGCGCTTTTGCTATTGACCAATTGGGAGATATTGTATTTTTGGAATTACCCGCAGTTGGTGACGCTATAACCAAGGGCGAAAGTTTTGGTACGGTTGAATCGGTAAAAGCTGTTGAAGATTTGAACTCACCTATAACCGGAACAGTTACTGAATGTAATGATGCAATGGTTGATTCTCCAGAAAATTTGGCTGACGAACCATATGGAAAAGGATGGCTAATAAAAGTCAAAGTCGAAAACCCTAGCGATATTGATGACGCAATGAGCGCTTCGGAATATAGCTCTAAGGTTGAAGGGGGTTAGAGGAGAGTAGCCAGTAGCAAGTAATGAATAATGAGTAATGAGTAATGAGTAATGATTCAATAGTTAAGAAGTCGAGATGAAGAATCTTACTACTTACTACTTATTACTTACTACTTGCTACTTTTAACTGATAACTAACCACTATCGACGTTATTGTTGCAGAATATTAAGTAGTAACGTGTGGAGAGTAATCAGTTAGTGGTAATTTACGCCCCCCGTAACTCGTCTAATGATGAGCAAGTACTTGCATCTGAAGTTAATTCTGTAACTTCTTTTGCTCAAAGACATATCGGACCTAGTTCTGATGATGTCTCAAAGATGCTGAAGATTTTGGGTTTTGATAATCTTGAGCAGTTGATTGATAAAGCGGTTCCGCAAACGATTCGCTCGGAAGGTAGTTTGAAATTACCCGAAGCGCAAAGCGAATATGCTGCACTAGCTACGTTGAAGGAAATTGCTGAGAAAAATCAAGTTTTTCGTTCGTTTATTGGTATGGGGTATTACGACTGTATTACTCCAGGGGTTATCCAACGAAATATTTTGGAAAATCCTGGCTGGTATACTGCCTATACTCCATATCAACCGGAAATTGCTCAAGGAAGACTTGAAGCTTTGTTAAATTTCCAAACTTTGATTACCGATTTAACGGGTTTGGAAATTGCTAACGCTTCGCTACTTGATGAAGCTACCGCAGCAGCGGAAGCAATGAGTATGAGCTATGGTGTTTGCAAAAATAAGGCAGATACTTTCTTTGTTTCTCAAGAATGTCATCCCCAAACAATCGCCGTGTTGCAGACACGGGCAGAACCTTTGGGAATTAAGATTGTTGTTGGGAACCACAAAACTTTTGATTTTTCTCTGCCGATTTTTGGGGCTATTGTTCAATATCCCGCGACCGATGGCTCAATTTATGACTATGGCGATTTTGTCGCTCAAGTTCATGAATCGGGGGCTTTAGTAACTGTAGCTGCTGACCCACTGAGCTTAACTTTGTTAACTCCACCAGGGGAATTTGGTGCTGATATCGCTGTCGGTAGTACCCAACGTTTTGGTATTCCGTTGGGTTATGGAGGACCCCATGCAGCGTACTTTGCAACCAAGGAAAAGTATAAGCGTCAGGTTCCGGGACGAATTGTTGGTTTATCCAAGGATATTCAAGGTAAACCCGCTTTACGTTTAGCGTTGCAAACCCGCGAACAGCATATTAGACGCGAAAAAGCAACTAGTAATATTTGTACGGCGCAAGTATTATTAGCTGTGATGGCTAGTATGTATGCGGTTTACCATGGACCGGATGGAATAAAGAAGATAGCTCAAAAAATTCATTCTTTAACTGCTAATTTAGCTGAAGGATTAAAGCAGCTTGATTACAGCATTGAAAATGAATATTTCTTCGATACGCTGCGAGTTAATTTAGGAAAGCGCAGTAAAAAAGATATCTTAGAACGCTGTCAAACCAAAAAAATTAATCTTCGCATTTACGATGATAATTCTTTGGGAATTTCCTTAGATGAAACCACTACCAAGGAAGATGTAGAAGATTTACTAGAAATTTTCTCTTGGCAGGAATTAAACCATCAAAAATCCACTACAAACGCATCCGTTGCTGAAATCCAAAATCCAAAATTAGTTAGAAAGAGCGAATTTTTAACTCACCCCATCTTCAACCGCTACCATTCAGAAACGGAATTATTGCGCTACCTACATCAACTTGAAGCCAAAGATTTATCGTTAACAACTTCGATGATTCCTTTGGGTTCTTGCACGATGAAGCTCAATGCTACCGCCGAAATGATACCAGTAAGCTGGGCAGAGTTTGGAAAAATTCATCCGTTTGCTCCTTTGTCTCAAGTGCGCGGCTATTCGCTGCTATTTGAACAGCTGGAAAAATGGCTGGGAGAAATCACGGGTTTTGCAGGAATTTCTCTACAGCCCAACGCTGGCTCTCAAGGCGAATATGCAGGGCTTTTATCGATTCGGAGATATCACGAAAGCCGTGGAGAAGCAAATCGCAATATCTGCTTAATTCCTACCTCAGCACACGGTACAAACCCCGCGAGTGCGGTAATGTGCGGGATGAAAGTTGTGGCTGTAGCTTGCGACTCGGAAGGTAACATTGATATCGAAGACCTGAAAGAGAAAACGCAGAAACACGCAGATAAGCTTGCTGCTTTGATGGTGACATACCCTTCCACTCACGGAGTATTTGAAGAGGGAATCAAAGAAATTTGTGAAGTTGTCCATACCCACGGTGGACAAGTTTATATGGACGGTGCAAATATGAATGCCCAGGTGGGTATTTGTCGTCCCGGTGATTTCGGTGCAGATGTATGTCACCTTAATCTACATAAAACCTTCTGTATACCCCACGGTGGTGGTGGTCCGGGGATGGGACCAATCGGAGTAGCTGCTCATTTAGTACCTTTCCTTCCCGGAAATCCCATAGCTGCTTCCTCAAATGGTTCAGTTTCTGCTGCACCTTGGGGTAGCGCTAGCATTTTGGTAATTTCCTGGATGTATATTGCCATGATGGGTGCTGATGGTTTAACTGAAGCCACCGAAGTAGCTATTCTTAATGCTAATTACATGGCTAAAAGGTTAGAAAAACACTATCCCGTGCTGTATACCGGTAAAAATGGTTTAGTTGCTCACGAATGCATCTTGGATTTACGCTCCTTGAAGAAAACAGCGAATATCGAAATTGACGATATTGCTAAACGCTTGATGGATTACGGTTTTCACGCTCCTACGGTATCTTGGCCTGTAGCAGGTACAGTGATGGTGGAACCAACCGAAAGCGAATCTCTTGAGGAATTAGATAGATTCTGCGATGCAATGATTTCTATCCGAGAGGAAGTAGGAGAAATCGAAGCAGGTAAAGTGGATGCTCAAGACAACGTTTTGAAAAATGCACCCCACACCGCAGAAAGTTTAATTGTAGGTGAATGGAATCATCCTTACACCCGCGAACAAGCTGCATATCCAGCACCTTGGACGCGAGAATATAAATTCTGGGTTGCTGTAGGTCGCATTGATGCTGCTTTCGGTGACAGGAATTTAATTTGTTCTTGTCCCTCGATGGAGGAGTATTCGGAATAATTTGATTTCATAAAAACTAAAATGTAGAGACGTAGCATTGCTACGTCTTTTTTTGTAGGGTTGTAAAAATCTAGCTAATAACAATAAATAAGCAAGATGCTCTCACTACAACAGGAATGGCCGCAACTGTAACAATACTCAGCCGGTGCGTGACACTGAAGACATTGTAACTACGTTCAGAATTGTTCAAAGTGTCACGTGCCTCGGCAATAATACGGGAAGAAAATCTACACCCTCTGGGTTCCTTAGTTGCTCATGGGGGAAACCACGCCATTTGCTACAACGCGCTTGTTCCCCTTCGGAGTTTGGGGGACGGAAACCGACACCCCCTTTCCTTGATTCACCGCGCAACGCAATGGCTCCCCAAGACCGCACTAACTCACCGTATTTTGCCTCCCCTACAAGAAAAATATGCCGATTGCGTAAGTCCTATGCAAATCAAAACTCGTAGAATTACTCTTAGTTAATCTAATAACATTTCAATAAATTCAAATAATAAGTTCAAAAGTAAGTATATTTAATCAGCATATTTATTAATAATTTTCTAGCGTTAATTACTCAATCAAATACTTAGCTTTCAAATAAATATTTTTAATCACAAAGTGTTTCAAATAATAGTATAAATATCTAAGTATATTATTTATGTAATATCTAAATGCCTATATCTATATTATGAAATATAGTTTTATATCTACTAAAAATACATTAAGCCTTGTATAGCAGGCTTTTTGGCATTAAAGTACATAAATACTTATTAAATTAAAAACTTTTAAACAAGTTAAATTTCCTAAACCTTTAAGAAAAAATAATAAATAAAATACATCAACAATAAAACACAAAAAAATAATAATAAAAGTTGATTTATTTATTCAAATGTTCTCAGACATACAAGCAAAAGCCTATTCCATCTGATAGATTTAGTTCAGATAGCTCAAGGAAGGGATTGAACGACAAAGCCTGATGATAAGCAGTAAATCTTTAGAGCGAATGACTCCGCATAACGTTAGAAAAATTGGTTTGAATTATGCAATCGGAGAGGGAAGGAGTCCAAATTTATTAAAGGTTAATACTGTATTAGGCAGAGTTCCTGTATTCGTAATTTAGCAAAAGAAGTAAGAAGTATCAAGAATACTATCTAATAGTTTTTTGAGGACTATTGCATTTACCAATCTCTCTATTTGTTAACTCAATATCTTTTAAAGATAGTGATTTTATACGAACGAGAATTTGTAATTTAGCAGTAACTTCTTAGCTGATTACTGATGCTACGGTTCCCATGTGAGATATCAACCTGAACGTGAAACTTCCCCAAATTCCAATAGTGTGAGGAGACAAGTTAACATGGCAAAGCTTTTGCTCAACGTATTGAAGCTAAGTCCAGTTGTTTTAGCAGCTACATTTTTCGTTTCTAACGGTGCTTTCGCTTCTGAGAAAGTTACTTCTGTTGATGAGTTAGCTCAGGTAACTTCTGTAGATCAGTTATCTGACGTTCAGACTTCTCATTGGGCTTTCCAGTCTGTTAAGTCTTTAGTTGAGCGCTACAACTGTGTTGCTGGTTACCCCGACGGAACCTTTAGAGGTAACCGTTCCATGAGCCGTTATGAGTTTGCTGCTCTATTAAACGGTTGCTTGGACCGCGTTGTTCAGTTGATTCCTTCGGGTCCTTCTGGTGGAACCGATATGGCTATGGTCAACAAGCTACGTGAAGAGTTTGCTGCTGAATTAGCTACTCTACGTGGTAAGGTTGACGGTTTAGATTACCGTGTTGGTGAGTTGGAAGGAGCTAATAAGTTCTCTACAACCGCTAAGTTGAAGGGTAAAGTTGAATTCATCACTGGTGGTGTTTTCGGTCCTAACGATAGAATTGGTAGTGCTGCTGGTTCTGATGACTTTGAAGACCAAATCACCTTCGGTCAACGTACTCGCTTAGACATTACCAGTAGTTTCACCGGTAAGGACAAGTTGCGCGTTCGTTTACACCAACGCAATAACGACTCTTTCGGTAGCAACCGTACTGGTACCAACATGAGCCGTATCGATGTTCAAGGTGACAGCGGTAGTGTTGAAGTTGAAAAGTTAAACTACAACTTCAAGCCTTCCAAGAACATCAACGCTAGCGTGTGGGCTTTGGGCGCTGGAATGGATGACTTCTTAGATGCTGACAAAGCTAAGGTTCAAACCACTCGCTTTGCTAAGCGTAATCCTTTAACTCACCGCTCCAACTCTGAAGACCAAGGTGCTGGTGCTACCATCAAGTTCAACAAAAACGTTAACTTGCAAGTTGGTTACACCACTGTAGATGGTAATCAAGCTGGTACTGGAAACGGTATCGGTGGTAGTTACGACATCGGTACACAGCTTAACTTAAAAGCTGGTGGCTTCAAGATTGGTGCTACCTACGTTCACTCTGAAGGAAGCAACGGAACCGACTTCTCTCATAAGACCGGTTCTACAAACGCTAGTTTCTTCGGTGGTGGAAATGGTGTAAGTTCCGATTCATTCGGTATCCAAGCTTCTACCAAGTTGGGTAAAAAGACTAAAGTTGGTGGCTGGTATGGTTTAACCAACGTTGATGAAGACGTAACTGGTAACGATGCTACCTTGCAAAACTGGGCAGTATTCGCTTCCATTAAGGACTTCGCTAAGAAGGGTAACGTATTAGGTATGACCTTCGGTATGCCTCCTAAAGTTACTAGCGCTAACGGTACTGCTACTGAGGATGCAGATACTTCCTACTTGTTGGATGTAACTTACAGACATAAAGTTACCGACAGATTGAGCTTACAGCCTGGATTCTTCGCTGTATTCAATCCTAACCACGACAACGACAACGGCACTATTTACGGTGCAGTTCTAAACACAACCTTCAAGTTCTAATTAAAGTTGTCTAACTAGAGGTGCGGCACTGCTGTGCCTCTATCTAATGACAATGAACAGATTGAAATCGAGAGATAGGTGCAATCCAAATATTCCCAGGAAGAACTCTTCATTTTGGATTTTAGATTTTAGATTTTAGATGTTAACAGTGTATGCATTTATTTTGGATTGTCTGTTATCAAATTAGAGACTGATTAGTGAAGGAATTATTTGTAGTAAATTGCAAATTGCTTTCCGAAGCTAAAGTCTAAAATCCATTCAATTAATTATTCAAGCTCAGTTTAATCTGCAAAATTTACCTTAACTCTTAAATAGTGCAATACAAGTTATCTCTTGAACGCTGGTTTTTATTCCGCGACGAAAGTAGATGTATTGTTTTGAAAAGTTACTTCCAATTTTTAATCAAGGTTAGATTTTTTTACAGTCTTTGCTACTTCATTAGTAGTTACAGAAATAGGACACAAAATAGTTCGTTTCAACATGTGTCCAAATTTTCTTCTCACTCACACGGTAAAGGCATAATGGATATTCAAAATCCACATATTATGCCTTTTTTCTTGTTAATAATTATTTGGTGAAAGGAAATTAGATATGATTGGTGCAGGCTGGGAGGAGGAAGAGGGGGTAGAAAAAAATTATTTCTACTTAGAGGATGTTTTAAAAGTATCTGGCGGTTAAAACTGCTACTACATAGGCAAAGTCCACCTGCGTGGACTAGTGGTCTGTTTCATTAATTCGGCTATGGTCGCGTTTTCTTTGGAAATGTCGGGAGACGTTATTTATAACGTCTCTACATTACGTCCGTAGAAAACAGAACTGTCAAAATTAATGAAAAGGACTACTAGTAGATTTATAACCTAGGTCGCCGGGTTTTTTCCCCAGGTTCGCAGTAAGCGATTTATCCCTCTTGATAAGGACTAAAGTCATTACTAAAAACCCATCAGCACTAATGCGGTTGACCAATAAATAGTACACCAACCATATTAATCTTACGAAGGGTCTGTGGTTTTGCAGTGACTCACCTGTGGATGCCTTATTTTTGGCGCTTAAGCGCAACTACGAACCCTAAATATAAAAAAAAAGATGTTTCTCGGACGATTAAACCGTCTACAGAAACATCCACAAATTCCAATAATGTGATAAGCAAAGTCTAACTAATAGTCCTTGGACTTGCAATGTGTTTAATCAAACAAAAGTAAAAACAAAAAAATAATAGGTAATAGGTAGAAAGAAAAGTTTAACTACCCATTACCCATTACCCATCACCCATTACCAATTACCCATTACCAATTATCAAATTTTCGCTTTTATTTGCTCGATTTGCTGATTGTAATTAGCTAGGTGGTGTTGCAAGTCTTTCCAAGTTGTAGCTTCTAAACTAGGTAATACGATGTGGGCTTTACCGACTCGCTCTTTGGGTCCTAGTCCTACTACTTTCATTCCTGCTGCTAGTCCTGCTTGTATTCCTGCTGTTGCGTCTTCTACGACGATGCAGTTTTGTGGGGATACTCCCAATTGCTCGGCTGCGAACAGGAACAAATCTGGTGCTGGTTTGGATTTCTCTACACTATACCCGTCGGCGATCGCCATAAATTTGTTTGCGATTCCTAAGCGTTCGATGACGGTACGAGCGTTTTTACTAGCGGAACCCAAAGCTATTTTAATTCCTGCTGCTTGCAGTTGTTCTAATAAGTCAGCGACTCCAGGAAGCAAATCTTTTTCGGTGATGCTTTGCATCATTTCTACGTAATATCTATTTTTACGCTCCATCATGTCCTGAATCTGTTCTTCAGTAGCAGGACGACCGTTCAAGATTCCCATCAAGGATTCTCTTCGGGGAACACCTCGTAATTGTTCATTAGCTTCTCTATCGAAGGGAATTCCTTCTTCGTCAGCTAGTTTCTTCCAAGCTTGATAATGGAATTCGGAAGTATCGGTGATTACTCCGTCTAGGTCGAAGATAATTCCCTCGATGGAAGTAGAAGAATCAGCAGCAGAAGTTTGAGAAGAAGTAGAAATTACAGGAGTGGAAGCAGCGGGGATAACTTCAATTTCTTGATTGTCATCCGTTTGAGAAGCACGTAAATCAACTTGATACCATTGATTCTGCCATTGCAAGCGGAATTTTAGACGCTTCCAGTGTGAGGGAAGATTGGGACGAGCGGTAATAATTCCATTTTCTGAAATTCTAATTCCCGCGAATCCAAAGACTACAGCTTGCCATACTCCACCAGAACTTGCTGCGTGAATTCCCTGATTTGCGTTGCTGCGAACGTTATCTAAATCTACTAGTGCAGCACGCATAAAGTGAGTGTATGCTTCTTCTGGCTGATTGAGGTCGCAAGCAATAATGGCATTGATTGCGGGGCCTAACGATGAACCATAAACGTGGTCGGTGCGGGGCGTATAATAATCCCAATTCGCGACAATGGTTTCTAAATCGAAACGGTCGCGCATCATGTAAAACAGCATCAGTACATCTGGCTGTTTAAGAATCTGTCTGGCTTGAGTTTCTTCAACTCCCAGAATACCCTGCATTGATTTACAACGGGGTTCGTAATCGTCGAAGTTGACGGATTCTAAATCGTAGAATCCATCAAATTGCTCGATTAAACCGGTCTCCGAATCTTGATTTAAGTAAATATTGTCAGCAATAAAAGCAAAGTTTTCTAACTTCTGTGGATTTATATTTAGCTTCACTGCTAACTGTGTTGCTTTTTCAGGATAATTATTGGTCAACCATGCCCATAATTTACTTACAGTATTTAAATGCCACTGCACCATGACATTAGTAAAGGCATTGTTATCAACCTGCTCGTGATTTTCATCGGGGCCGATAACGTTAAGAATGTCATAACTCTGACGCTGTTCGTTCCAGGAAACGCGACTTTCCCAGAAGGTAGCAGTATCTAAAATCATTTCTGCGCCATAATCGCACATCCATTGATTATCGCCGGTATTCTTCCAATAGTTCCAGCTAGCGTAAGCAATATCTGCATTAATGTGAATTTCCAGATCCCCGCACCAAATGCGAACTAATTTTCCATTGGGGTCGGGAACCCATTTAGGAGTTACTTCGTCCCCGGTGGTGGCGCTTTCCCAGGCAAACATTGCTCCTTTGTACCCTAAATTTTCAGCCTTACGTCTTGCTCCCGGTAGGGTGTGATAGCGGTAGTTCAATAGATTGCGAGCTAATGCTGGTTGAGTAAAAGTGAGTAAGGGAAGGATAAAGATTTCTGTATCCCAAAAGATATGTCCGCGATACTCAAAGCCAGAAAGAGTTTTGGGAGGAATGCTGACTTTATCGTCGTTACGCGGTGTCGCAGCTAAGATTTGAAAGATATTGTAACGAACGCTTTGCTGGGCTTTTTCATCACCTTCAATAATCACATCACTATCAAGCCATACCCGTTCCCATGCTGCAATGTGAGTTGCCAACAAAGTGCTGTAGCTGGGTGCTTCCACCAAGTCAATTAAAGCGATTTCTGCGGGAGTTGATGTTTCTCGTGAAGTGTAAATAGTGACTATCTTTTCAACTCTAACGGTTTCTCCGGGTTTGATTTCAAAGCTTTTAGTTAGTTCGGAACCACATTCAAATTCACGAGCAAAGTTATCAGCTTCGTTTTCTATCACCAACTTTGCAGCCATGCTCAACTCAATTTGAGAGTGCAAAGTTTTACCGTGAAGCCAAATTATTTTATCAGTACCACCTTCTTTAACAGTCTCCCAATGCTCGATTCCTAGAGTATGGGGTTCAGCCTGAAAACCAGCGGTGACTTCAACTTCACCCGTATAATCTAAAGAAGTAACTTCGCAATGAATCGCCACAAAATGCTGGTTCGCTAAAGATACAAACCGTTCAAAATGAAACTCTAAAGTATGTCCTGACGGAGATTTCCAACGGACATCGCGGCTTAAAATACCCAAACGCATGTCTAATTGACGCTTGTATTCGAGTATCTCACCGCTATCCATCCGAAAAGTTTCTCCAGCCACCTTGATAGTCAAAGGTAACCAATTCGGACAATTGACGATTTCCGTCCCAGCGATAGCGACATCATCGTAAACCCCATTAACAATGGTTCCCGAATGCTCGTGGGTATATCCTTCCTCAAAACTACCCCGCACTCCCAAATAACCATTAGCAAGAGTAAAAACTGTTTCTTTATGATGTAACTCGTTGCGATTAAAGCTTGTTTCTATAACTTTCCAGCCTTTTTCATCATTTAGCTGTTGGGATTGTTGGGAATTATTAATTGATAAACTTAACATTATTTATATAACCTCGCTGCCTTTTGTACTGTGATGGGATGTGGTTGGATTACTTGGAAATATTTGCGACTGAAGCAGTTTTGGATTTTGGATTTAATACAATGCGGGATTTTTATTCTTTAGCTTCAACTAAGCCATAAATCTAAAACTGTAAATCCCCAGATTCTCGAGTCCCCAGATTTATCTATATCTATATCTATGGAGACAATCCAAAACCCACTGACGATTGATTCCCCGTATTTCGGTCGTCATTTCATTTGAACGCAGCAAAATGCTTAGAAGCGGCATTCAAGATAAAGCTTTTTCTTGGAAATTTCCTCTTGGGGGAAACCACGCCAGTTCCTACAACGGTCGTGTTCCTCCCTCCGGATATCTCCTTCGGAGACGCTACGAAGACCGCTAGTTTGGGGGACGGAAACCGACACCCCCAACTAATCTCACCCTCCGGGTTCGTTAGTTGTTAATGGGGGAAACCCCCAAGACCACACTAACTCACCGCAACGGACTGGCTCCCCAAGACCGCAATTTCCGCTAACAGCAATTCCCTCTATAGATAGATTTGCTTAAGAATTTGCCCTTTAACCAGGAAATGCAAGAAAAGATAATAATTGACACATATAGTAACAAAACGTACAAAACTACACGTTTTAGAAACAATCTGTCATATTTTTCCAGTATTCAGATTAAGTAACCGGATTTTTTCTCAGTAAGCCTTAAAGTATTTGTGAGCCATACTTATGAGTACTTTTGGCTTTGTTCAATAAAAAACTTTATTTACTGACAAATACTATTTATCTATTGTCTATTAATTAGGAACAAAATGTATAAAGAAGTAACCAAACTCCGAAAAATATGGACTCTAAGTATTGCGCTTAACTTGACCTTTACCTGTATGGGGTATCCAGCAAAAGCGATACCAGCCAACTGCGGCTTTCTACCAATATTAAAAGCCTCTGGAGTAAAAGTCTACTACAAAAATCAAAAAAGTAGTCAGAAAGAATTTGTTACTGAAATTCAAACAACCAGAGCGAAAATAGAAAATTTAACTGGAACTATTTTCAAGGTACCTGCGAGTCGAGTAAGTAAAAAAACACTTTCTCAATTTTGGCGAGATGCTATTAGTAAGAATAAATCAAATAGACAAGCCAGAGTTGTAATCAACGGTACATTTTTTTCCACAAAACAAGACCCTACAGGAATTGCCTTTGGTTTGAAAGCCCGTGGTAATATCGTTACCTACGGTTACGGCATCGCAAATGAATATCCGGGAGAGATTCGCACATTTTCGTTCAATCCTCAAGCTGGTTTCGCCAGCATCCAATCTTATTCTACAGAATGGTTTCGGCGTTTTCCGGAAGTTATTGGAGCGCTCGACCCAAAAGCCAATAAAGCAGCGACAAAATACTTACCTAGAACCTTCGTTGGGGTAAGAGACGATAACGGCGATAATTTAAATGAAACAGTTATATTTTATTCGAGTAATTATGCTCGTCAAGTGGATGCTGAAAATGCGTTGCAGTGTTTTGGTGCTAATAACAGCGCAATGTTGGATGGTGGTGGGAGTACCGGGATTATTATAGATGGGAAACCTTTGATAGATACTCCGAGAAAGATTCCTCATGCGATTGGGGTTTTTGAGGAGAGGTAGGGAATGGGGAGACAAGGGGATGGGGAGATAGGGGGATGGGGAGAAATGAAATTTTTGTAGGGTGCTGTGACGGTTACGATAACTTTTCGGTGTAACCAGATTATTTGAAATTACCGTCACGCACCAATTGACTTAATCGCTCTCACTCTGTAAGAGTGGAGCTACTACTACAAAGCCCACCTGCGTGGGCTAATTTTGGTTGATTTTTATCTAAACTAAAGTAATTATTCATCCTTGTTTTCATCATCTGAATATTTACTCGCATCTTTGGTAACTTTAAAAGTTAGTAAAACTATTCCGTTGATAATTCCTTGTGCTGCTTCAACTTTTTCTACTGGCACCTTTCCTGAATAGATTAATAGGACACTAGCGAAAGTAGTGATGATGCTTAGCTTAAGTAAATTGAATTTTAAATTGAAAATTGCACGCGCTTGTTGAAGATTTTCTTGATAGATACTGTTAGATTCTTGATTTTGTTTTGCGATTTTATTTTGATTTTTCATATCCCTTACCTGTGGAATTAATCTGATAATTTGATTAAATTCCCTCAGCAGTTGAGATAAAGGTTGAGCAGTAGTTGAGTTACGGACAACTTGTAGGTGATTTTGGGTGAGTTATTTGTGCTGGTATCAAAAATAGGTAAAATCTAAACAGTTTTTCGTTTGACAAGAATGACGCGATCGCAAAAAGTATCTCCTGAATATCTGCCAAAAATAAATTCTGCATTGAAGCGTAATGGCTATCCCAGTAAGTCAAAATTTGCCGAACACGTAACACCATCATTATCTACGGTGAAAAACTTCTTCGCTGGGAAGCCGGTTGATTTTGAGAATTTCGTCGAAATTTGCGAAAAACTAAGCTTAAACTGGCAAGAAATATCAGATAAAGAAACATTACCAGCGAATACCAACTCACCCATCGAGGAAATATCACCCTTCATAACAGGTTCCCCCATTAAACATCCGAGCAGATTTTTTGGACGACAAAAGGAACTCAAACGCTTATTTCAGATACTCAAACGTCATCCCTTACAAAACGCTGCAATTATCGGAAAACCACGCATCGGTAAAACATCTTTGCTGCATTATTTGAAAAATATTACCGTTACACCCAAAGAAGAATTACGACAGCAACAAAAATCCGATTGGCTAAAACAACCAGAAATTTACAAGTGGATATTTGTAGATTTTCAAGATTCGCGGATGGCTAGTAGGGAAAATTTGTTAAACCATATTTTAGAAAACTTAAACTTGAAAATACCTACACCATGCGACTTAGATAACTTTATGGATGTAGTCAGCGATAACTTGCAAAACCCTACCGTTATCTTGCTCGATGAAATTGGTGTTGGTTTACAACGCTGCGAAGAATTAGATGATGAATTTTGGGAAAGCTTGCGTTCTTTAGCAACCAATCATACCGGGGGAAACCTTGCATTTATCTTAGCTACTCACGAATCACCAACTGAATTAGCAAGAAGCACCGGACATAGTTCCCCGTTTTTTAATATTTTTGGTTATACAGCTTATTTAAAAGAATTTACAGAATTAGAAGCGCGGGAATTAATGGCGAATTCACCGATAGCTTTTGCTGAAGAAGATGTGGAATGGATTTTACAGGAAAGTCATTGTTTACCGCTTTTATTACAAATTCTGTGTAGCGAGAGATTGTTTAGTTTAGAAGAAGGGGATGATGCAGAGGAATGGAAAGAAGAAGCGTTGTTGCAGATGGAGCGGTTTATTCATTTGTTGGAATAGTTGTCATTGCCAGGAACAAAGCACTCATCCGAAGGGTGTGGATCATCGCAAGGTTTTGGGATTGCTTCACTCCGCTGTCGCTCCGCTCGCAATGACTGCTCTCGTTGTCATTGCGAGCGGAGCGTTAGCGTAGCGTCTCTCGAAAAGAGATAGCAATCGCATAAGATATAACGAAGAAACAACCCGGATTTCTCTCGCTTTTAACAAAAATTAATAAGCAATATTACATTTATATAATGACAAATCAATACAATAAAGTTCTTTATACAGGATTCACTAACGACTTACAAAGAAGAGTCAGCGAACACAAATCAAAATTAATAGAAGGTTTTACAAAGAAATACAACATCACAAAATTAGTTTATTACGAAATCTATGAAGATTCTTACACCGCAATTAGTAGAGAAAAACAGATAAAAGCAGGTTCTAGACAAAAGAAGATTGATTTAGTTAATCAAATGAATCATCAATGGAAGGATTTGTCTAATGAATTATAAATGTCATTGCGAGGAACGAAGCAATCCCAGAGTCTGTGAAAACCAAAGTTAAGGGATTGCTTCACTCCATTTCATTACGCTCGCAATGACGTTATAGTTCTTAATTGTCATTACGAGAAACAAAGCAATCGCTACGAGCATATTATTTTCTTCATAACTTCCTAAAATATTCTGTCATCGCCATGACAACCCAACCCGACTACTCCAAAATCTACACTCATGCACCAGAACAACATCCAAATTTAATCTTGGGTAGTCTGCAATTTCTATTTTGGGTATTTTTTCGTCCTACGGCTTTCAAAAATCATCTTAAACGTATTCATCCGATACTTGATACAGATATCTCACTTATCACAGCACTAAAAAGAGAAAGTGACATCTTAGAAAATCCAGCATTGCGGAAATTTTTCGTTCAGGGTTTTTTCATATTACCTATTTTATTGGGTGTAATACTATGTGTAGCAATATACATTTACAATTGGGTGTTAGACGGCATAGTCGTCAGTTTAAGAGCAGAAGTTGCTTTAGTCTTAGCTTCTTGCCTGCTGCTTGGCCTACTTTATACGATAGGAAGCAATATAGTTTTTACTTTGATCTATGCCACCGTCTTACTCCTCTTAGCAAGAACACCGGTAGTAAGTTTATTTTTCATCATAGGAGTAATCATAGCTTCCTGGCGACCCAATATTTTTCATCCATTGCTAATTCCATGGAATTCCTTTCTGTACAGTTTAGAGCAAATAAGAACGAGTAGAAAGCTTAGTCTATTACGCTTTCACCCGGCTTTTTGGAACGAGCACTCAGAATCGAATGGCACTAAGAAAAGCCGAAACACTTGTGGTTTAAGCTGTTTGCAATTTAGTGCGTAATTCATGTCGTGATTTGGTCATTAAGGGATAAGCTTTTGGACGACGTTTACGGACTCGTGGTTCACAACGCCCTGGGCGTTCAGGAACAGCTTTGTGAGCAATAATTTTAAGTAGAGTAGAATAAATTTGAAGACGTTTTTGGATAGAGCCAACTAACAATTGGGGAATAAAGTTATTGAAATGATGGCGAGTACCTTGCAATGACAAGCGCAACGGAGGAGTACCGTAAGTAGTACCTGAAGACCACATCAAACTACGAAGTAAATTGTAAGCAAGTAAATGAACATAAATTTATTTGCGTACCATAGAAGGGGTTTTGCATCGCAAAACATCCATTCCTAAAGTGGTTTTAAGATGTCTTAAATCTAGTTCTACATCCCAACGTTTACTGTAAAGTCCAATAATTTCTAAAGTTGAATAAGTTCTTTTATCTAATAAAGTAGTGATTAAACTGACTCTTTCTGTACGAAAACCAGGGATAAAAATGTAGTAGTAAATTTCGCGCACAGTTATGATTTGGGGAAGAGCATCAAATTCATCTTTGCTTAATCCTTTGGGACATTTTTTAGGTTTATACCAAGTAACTAATTTGTCACAATCTCCTATAATTTTACCTTTATTCATAGATATTTTACGACTTTGATGCTTACGAAAGACAGCATCACAATCAAGTTTTTTGATAGCAAACAAATCGGCGTAAGCACAAAAAGCTCTATCTCCTAAAAGGATATCTAAAGGTTGAAGAAACTGATAAAGTTGGCGAGCAAGTTTGATATCATGGGTATTGAGAACATCAATGACTAAAGCAACAGCAGCACCTGTCGCTAAACTAAATAACACACCAATTTTAGCAATTGGAAATCCACATTCAGGCTTTTGAGTTTTAGGCTGAGGATATTCTTTCTGGTTCTGTGCAGTGTCAGGCATGGAAACAGTTGAGCCGTCTATTACTTTGACATTTCGACCACACCATAAAGATTCTGTTGTTACTTTCTCTTCTAATTTTTTTGCAGCCTGACTAAAAAGTTTTTCTAGTAGCTTTTCTGATAATCTTGACCGTGCTTGACAGTAAGCACTCGTATCAGTTGAAGGAATTTCTACCCCTTCTCCTGTCAAATAAGCAATTATTTTACTCACGGTATTATGGCAACTTTTATCAGTATCTAAAACTTGAGATAAAAACGCCCATAATGTTATAAATGGGTCAAATAATCGTTTCTTATATTTTATTTTTAACTCCTCAATAGCTTGTTCAATTATGGAAGATGGTAACAGTTCTTTAAAAGGTAGTCCTAAACTTTGATTAAATTTATCCTTGAGGATTTTTACTCGCAGTGTCACAGTAGTAATAGTTAGATTTGCTTACTTGTTTCAACTAAAGTATTTCATGAGCGAGTAAGCTTTTTCTACTTACAACGAATTTTTTTTGCCCCCACGAGTGATCCAGCAACTGGGGAAGATTTGGCGGCGATAGCGGAGTGCCAGGTGGGGCACGACTATTTGACACTACCAACGCAAAATCTCTATGCCCCTACCTGGTACCGCCAAATCAGCGTAGCGGTTCCCCAGTTGCGCCGCTTTTTCTGACACAACCCTCGAAGCGTCATACTAATTACTTGTTGGCGATTAGCGGAGCTAAACGCCCGAAGGGCGTAACGCACTAGTTTTCACCTTCATCATTTTGCTCCCCTACGATTGTGAGTGAGAATATGGCATCAAAAACAACTTCCTGAGCCATCCTTCCATTGTTAAATTGTTTTAAAAGCTATAGTTCTTATTCAGCATAGCTTGTAGCTTTTCTTAGTGCCATTCCACTCAGATACATCTTTTCCGAAGTTAGATCGGCATTTATTGCTAGTTGTGGAACGAAACCCTGATGAAGGAAAAGCTGCAATTAATTATCTATCTAACACTCATCAACGCGATGCAGTGCAAAAAGTACAAATTGAACTCGATGCACGAAGATTAGAAGCTTGCCAAAATGTTAATGATATTTCAGAAATCACATCAAAATTTGAAACGGGAGCATCCCAATTTTGCAAATTTACCAAGATATTGATTGTCATTGCGAATGGAGCGAAGCGGAATGAAGCAATCGCAAAGTCTAGTTATTGCGATTACTATCTCCCTCCGGGAGACGCTTCGCTAACGCTTCATTTCATTACGCTCGTAATGACAAACTATATTTTTCCACATTTGGGATGCTCCCATTTGAAACTTCATCAGAAAGCCCTGTTGACAATATCTTAAATAATTTCCACCGCATCAGTGAAGATACAAAAGCAGCTTTAAAACAAACCAGTAATTACAATCAAAGATTAGTACTCAAACCCATTTGCGAAAAACTGGAAGCGCAAATTCAAGGACTTAACCGCAGCGATAATAAATATGCTCCTCGTTTTCAACCTATCGCAAGAAAATGGCATGATATTATCAGTAACCACATAGAAAAACTCGCCAAAGGAACCGAATTCCGTCAAGAAATTGACTCCCCTTACATTATCGGTGTACCCCTTACTTTAGAACAACAAATCTTCATCGGACGCGATAATATCGGAACTCGCATCGAACAAATACTTTTAGACCGTCGTCGTCCACCTCTACTACTCTACGGGCAGCGCCGCATGGGTAAAACTTCCCTGCTCAACAACCTAGGAAAACTATTACCAAATTCGATTATTCCCATGTTTGTTGACTTGCAAGGGGCACCTTCATCAGCAAAGAATTCTACAGGTTTTCTCTTCAACCTTGCTAAGCAGATGATAAATTCAGCCAAACGTCAAAGTGCTTTAAATTTACCACCCCTCACCCGCGAAACTTTAGAAAATGACCCTTTTACTAACTTTGATGAATGGTTGGACAAAGTAGAAGAAGCATTAGAAGAAAACAGTGCTTTACTAATGCTTGATGAGTTTGAAGTTTTAGATAGCGCTATTAGTAAAGGACGTTTTGATGAAGAAGATGTTTTAGGAATGCTGCGTCATTTAATCCAGCATCGTCCTAAATTTAAAGTATTAATTGCAGGTTCCCACACGATTGAAGAATATCAGCGTTGGGCTAGTTATTTAATTAATGTACAGGTTGTTGGTATCAGTTATTTGCTCGAAGATGAAGCCCGTCAATTAATAGTAAATCCCATCGAAGATTTTACCTTACGTTACAAACCTGATGCTGTAGAAAGAATATTACAATTAACGCGCTGTCATCCTTATTTGGTACAGCTTTTATGTAACGAACTTGTAGCGTTGAAAAACGAAAAAGACCCTTCAGTCCGAAGATTGGCTACTTTTAATGACGTAGAAGCAGCAATTCCAGAAGCTTTAAAAGCCGGTAGTTTATTTTTCGCTGATATAAATAATCAAGTCAATACCACGGGATTACAAATTCTTGGGTTTATCGCTTCTAAGGGAGAGAAAGCAGTAGTAAGTAAAGAAACTACAGCGCTAGAGTTTCAGAATATCGATTATCTTAGTTCTATAAGGTTATTATTGCAGCGAGAATTGATTGAAGAAGTGAATAGTGGTTATTGTTTTCAAGTTGAATTGATTCGACGGTGGTTTGAAAATAATATTTAGTCAGAACTTATACAGTCGTTAGTTATTTTAAGTGTTTTAGGATTGCTTCCTTACGTCGCAATGACTATTATTGCATTATCCATAATTAAGTATTAATTCTTATTCCAAAAATGAAAATATTACCAATCATATTTACAACCGGTTTTACACTTACCACCATAGCAATGTTATCAGCTTGTAAAAGCGGTCCCACGATGCAAGCTTGCAACTTTCTTGAAATCGAAGATGCGGAAGTTGAGGTTGATATCGGTGATATTGATATTGAGCGGGGAGAAGTAGAAATGGTTTGCAGTGGTAAAATTGTTGATGTGACTTGGGGTCAGTTCCGGAGAAAGCTTCGCATAGATCCCGGTAAGTACAAGAATAATTTGAATGCTTTTAACCGACAGGTAATATGCATAAGAGATGAACGGTCGAGTAAAAAGGAACTGTTGTGTAAATCTTCTGGTTCTAATGATTTTGTAACTTTGAATTTTAGCTATGATGATTAATTTCACCAATCTAAACCGCTACTCTTGTCCTGTTAGAAAATTTTCTATGATGTGAGATGGGAACATTAAGAAAAGAATTTTATAAGTCATCTTCATAAACGGGAAGGGAATATTGACGCTCATCAAATCAGTTAGTACTATAGTACTAACTGATTTGATGAGCTTCTAAATATGTATATTCCAAAAACTACTCTTTCCTATCAAGATGAAACATCGGATAAGGTCTATGAGGTTGAGATGGTTTACCAGGGTTGGGAATCCTATCTGGTTAACTTTGCTTATGGGAGAAAGGGAAACAAGTTAAAAACGGGAACGAAAACGGAAAATCCCGTTGCTTTTGAAGAAGCAGAAAGGATATTTAATAATTTAGTTAAATCAAAGCAGGATAAAGGATATAAGGTAGCACAAAGCGAACGTCAATCTGCATTAGAAATATCTTTAGCGGACAGACAATCTATTATTGATGAAATTAAGCTAAAACAACCAGAAAATATATTAGCAGAATTTGAAAAAATCGGTATAGATAAACAAAAGCATCTTGTAGATTTAGATTTAAGAAACCTCGATTTTGGTAATACGGATTTAAGTAATACAGATTTAAGTAATTGCAATCTCAAAAATATAAATTTATCTGGTTCTACTTGTACTATATATTTTGAAAACTCTTGTTTGGAAAATGCAAATTTAAGCGGTACTTTTCATGATGAAGCTCGTTTGAAAGATGCTAATTGTGTTGGGATAAATTTCAGTAGAGCTTGTTTTGATGGTGAATTTATAGATTTTGAAAATGCTGATTGTAGAAATGCTAATTTCACTGAAGCATCCCTGACTGGAGGGATTCTCAGCGGTGCTAATTTCGCTGGTGCTAATTTTACAGGTGCGAGTAATTTAATTGAGCTTTTGGGTTGGATGAGGGAACATGAGATTAGCGAACCTGTTAATTTCCAAAATACCAATTTTTCTCAAACAGATTTATCTGGATTCGATATTCATGAAGTCGTCTATAATCTAACAGATAAAATTCAATTAATTAATTGGAAGGGAGCTATATTTAATGAGGTTAATTTAGAGAATGCGAATTTATCGGGTTTAGATTTAAGTCACTGTTCTTTTGTCAAAGCTAATTTAAAAGGTGCTAATTTAGAAAACTGTAATTTAGCTTATGTTGATTTTGCAGAAGCTAACCTAGAAGGTACAAATTTAACCGGTGCAAATATCAAAGGTGTGGTTTTAGAAGGAAGTAAAATCGATGAAAGTACTGAAATCGATATTAAATATAGATTATTATGGGAATTTTTCCATTTAGGTGGAGAAAATCGCGATTTAAGAGCGGTTAATCTTAGCGGTATTGAAATTAATTTTAAAGATAATTGTGACGAAGATTCACAGGTTAATTTAATAGGAGCTAATCTTGAAGGTGCGAATCTCAGTCAAGCGGATTTATATCATTTTAATTTTGGCAATGCTAACCTAAAAAATGCTGATTTAAGTAATTCTGAATTTTCTTTTTTAGATGGTGCTTGTTTGAATGGTGCTAACTTAACTAATACAAAATTTGATGAAGGTTCTTTTAGAAATACTAACTGTATAAAAGCTAATTTCAGTAGAGCTAGTTTTGGTGGAGAATGGGTAAGTTTTGGTAATTCTAACTGTAGCAATGCTAATTTTCAGGAAGCAAGGTTTCCTTTCGCTAGTATAAACGGGGCTAATTTTAGTAACGCTAATTTTTCAGGTGCAAGATATTTATATAATTTTTTTGCTGGAAGTTACGAAGAACCATTGACTGAAGAAGTAAACTTTCAAAATGCGAATTTATCAGAAACCGATTTAAGCGAAGTAGATTTTAGTTTAATTAAGCTAATTAATTTAAAAGGTGTCAGATTTAATGAAGCGAATTTAGAAAATGCGAATTTATCGGGTTTAGATTTGAGCCTATGTTCTTTTATCAAAGCTAATTTAAAAGGTGCGAATTTAGAAAACTGTAATCTAAACTATGTTGATTTGACGGAAGCTAATTTAGAAAACGCTAATTTAAAAGGAGTTGATTTTAGTAAAGTTAGCTCTGCTGGAAATATCAAAGTTAATCAAAATACTCAAGTTGATACTCAATGGAAAGATAGGATTGGTAATGGGTATCAGCGATAGTACATTCAAAAACGCTGATTTTACACGATGTGATTTTCTTTCTATAAGAGATGCTGACTTCACAAATTGCGATTTATCTGGTTCAGAATTTCCAGCACAAGATTGTATAAGATGCGAAAAAGCTAATTTTAGTCAAGCTAATCTAACCAATACTAATCTTTATAGCAGTATTGATTTAACAGAGGTAATTATTGATGGTAATAATTCTGAAAAATATTTGTATTGAAGCGAAAACGTGATATTGTAAAACTATTATGGGAATAGGTGCGCCTATATATAGTCTATTCTCCAAATTATTAACCGCTAAAAATTAACCAAAACCAATATTTACCTCATCCAAAGCATTTGATTACCACTCTTCTGAAATTCGTAATCAACCTTTCTTACTTCAACTTTCAATCCACGATTACTTAACTGATTAATTACGGCTTCGAGATGAGGATAAATTTCACCGCTAAATTGAGTAACTACAGAAAAGACTGGTACCTCCGAAGCAACTCATCAAAACAACGTCTCCAAGGAACGAAATTTTCAAGTTTCATAATCAATTATCAATGAACAATTATCAAACCGACAATTGTTCATTGATAATTGGTAATTGACTTAATAAGTTGGAACCGAAGAATCAACTTCCTTACTCCAAGCTGTGATACCACCTTTAACATTGGTACCTTCAATTCCAGCTTGTTTGAGAATTCCTAAAGCTTTAGCGGAACGTCCACCCATTTTGCAATGAGCTATTAAACGATGACCGTTGAGCATTTCTTTAACTTTCTCAACTCCAGACCCGTTCTCAATATCCCCTAAAGGAACTAAAACCGAACCGGGAATTTTACCAATTTCGTATTCATGAGGATTGCGAACGTCTAATAGTAGATAATCTTTCTTACCACTATCAATTAATTCCTTCAAATCCTTAACCGTCATCTCTGAAATATCCATTTGCTGCTGAGCTTCTTGTGCTTTTGCTTGGGGAATACCGCAGAACTGTTCGTAGTCTATTAGTTTTTCAATGACCGGACGCACGGGATTAGGACGTAATTTCAATTCCCGGAAACTCATTTCCAAGGCATTGTACAACATCAAGCGTCCGCTGAGGGTGTTACCTTGACCCAGGATAATTTTTACCGTTTCGGTTGCTTGAATCGTGCCAATAATTCCGCACAAAACGCCCAAAACTCCACCCTCAGCGCAGGAAGGAACCATTCCCGGTGGTGGTGGTTCGGGGTATAAATCGCGATAGTTCGGGCCACCTTCGTAGTTAAATACCGTAGCTTGTCCCTCGAAGCGGAAAATAGAACCGTAAACGTTGGGTTTATCTAATAAAACGCAAGCATCGTTTACTAAATACCGAGTTGGAAAATTATCGGTACCATCTACCACCACGTCATAAGGTTCGAGAATCTCAAGAGCGTTTTCGCTACTAATGCGAGTTTCGTACAAATCAACCTGACAATCGGGGTTAATTTCGTGAATGCGGTTTTTTGCAGATTCAATCTTGGGTTTACCCACCCAAGAAGTACCGTGAATCACCTGACGTTGCAAATTAGAATTATCAACAACATCGAAATCAACAATACCGATACGTCCGATACCAGCAGCAGCCAAATATAAAAGTAACGGGGAACCAAGTCCACCAGTACCAATACACAAAACAGCAGCAGCCTTCAAACGCTTTTGTCCCTCCAGCCCAACTTCAGGTAAAATCAGGTGGCGGGAATAGCGTTCGTAATCGTCCTTCGTCAGTTGGATTTCATCCAAGTTGGGATTGAGCATAACAAATAGGGACTTGGAGGAGCAGATTTTTTATCCTACCGAAGAATGGGGTAATTTGTAATTCGTAATTTGTAATTCGTAATGGATTGGAGGTAAAAGGAGGTCAAAGGTAAAAGGTCAAAGGTCAAAGGTAATAAATTTATAACTCCTAACTCTTTTCCCCATCACCAATTACCAAAATCTTTTCCTGCTGAAACTGGCGATCGCCATCAAGTATCCAACTGTTAATTTCACCTGCTTGACCTTTTTGTACGGAAACGATGATATAGGAATACTCTTCCCAAGCGCTGATGCGGTCAAATTCTGAGGGGATGGCTTGATAGTCGGGATGGGAATGAAATATACCAATTATGTTGAGGTTCTTGTCTCTGGCTGATTTTTGAATTTCTAACATTTCTTGTGGTGCTATGGTATATCTGCGTTTTTTGCTATGATTTAGGTCACTATCATGGAAATTACTTGCTGTTTCCTGATTCCAAGCGTTTTGAGTGGGAATAATTTCAACTACGGTTTTGCATTTGTTAGATATGTTACCCAGCATCACTCCGCAGCATTCTTCCGGATAAGTGCTCTGAGCATGATTAAAGATTATTTGTAAGTGTGTTTCGACAAGCTCAATCATATTGGTCAACCTTAAACTTTCCTTGACAAACAGCAGTATTTATTTATCAAATTACTTATCAGTGAATAACCATTAAGTAATTTTCGCAATAATATAAACATGTCCTAACTGACCAAAATGGAATTATTTATTATTTTTCAGTAAAAAATTTTACATTAACTTATCATTAAAGACTTTTGTATATTTTTTTGCGCCTGAATAAAAAAATATCATATATACGAACTAAGAATGCAAATACCCTTACGAACTCAATTTAAGAGTTATGATTGTCTACGTTAATAGTTATGGTCTATAGTTAATTTATTTCTTCAGATGATATATAAGTAACATATTTTATTAATCTAATAAAATTGAAAATCTCTTAAAACCATATTATAAGCATGGTTTTTCTCTTTTTATTGAAGATTTTAAAATCTGCATCTTTGGCAAATACGTTTCCAAATATGCTATATTTTGCAGTTGAAGACAGAACCTTTTTTCTGATTCAGATTATCTATACGGTCAGAGTCAAGATACTATCTTAACCAAGATAAACAGCGATTCATCTATTATTTATGAGCTACTAAAAAGAATAGTGCTAATGTAAAATATTTGTGAAGAGTCAAAAATAAGTTGTAAAAGAATATAGCCAATGCTAACATTTCGTTATAAATAAATGTAGTAAATGCTACTTAGATGTTTGCGGCTATACACTTAGTGAAAAATTAATTACTGCTTCTCCGTTGGAAAGCGTAAAGCAATTTTGAATTAGTGACTGCAATTTATCGAGTAAGTATTTACTGGGTGTCGCATCTACTAATAAGGGATTGCCAAGCAACGGGAAAAATTGCTGTTGAAGTTGGCTATTATACAATCAGGGATATTTCTATCGCTAAAAATATAGATTTTAGTGGTTAGTGAAGTTAATCTAACTTAATAGTACGTCTCAGTCAAAACACAATTCTCTCTTTTAAATAGCTGAGTGTTTGGTTTTAATTGGGGTGAAGGATATTTATCAAAATAATATTCTGTTCCAAAAAGGAAGAAATTAGACTTTAGACGTATTCAAATGTGATTGATAAGGAAAAAAAATTTTCTTTTGACGAATAAAGACTATACTGTCGCAAGTGTGTTCTCGTATACCTCTACATTAACAATTCATATTTACCTGTTTCATTGATGCAGGTATATAAGATATGAATTAATTTTTTTAATCAACCTAAGTAAAGTGAAGTTGTATTTATCAAAATACAATAGTTTTTGTGCGAATAAAATCAATCCTTCAAGTCATTTCTAATCTATTCAATCAGCTGAATTTATCTAGCAAAAAAAACTTGACGGTAACGAAGTGTAGAAGTTAAAAAGATGGGGTACTTAAGTGAATAAATTCGATGAAGTACAACTGCTAGGGACTAGGTTTCATAAGCTAAGAGTCTATGAACTTATCGATTACATTGTCAAAGCTGCAAAGCAAAAAAATAAGGTAACGGTAAGCAATGTTAATATTAGGGCAATAAATTTTGCTTGTAAACTGCCTTGGTATCAAGAATTTATCAATAAATCAAATTTAGTTTTTTGCGATGGTTTTGGTGTGTTGTTGGGAGCAAAAATTTGCGGATGTAAAATGAATTCATCTCATAGAATGACTTGTCCAGATTATATTGAGAATTTGGCTTTAGCTTGCGAAAGAAAAAACGTTTCTTTGTTTATATTGGCCGGTCAACCAGGTATCGCAGACAAAGCAATTATAAAACTAAAAAAAATTGCACCTAATTTAATAGTTGAAGGACATCATGGTTATTTCGATAAATATGGAAAGGACAATGAATTAGTTATTCAAAGAATCAATAAATTTAAGCCAGATATATTATATGTTGGCTTTGGGATGCCGATACAAGAAAACTGGATTCGTCAAAATATAGACGCAATAGAAGCAAAAGTTTTTCTACCTTTAGGTGCATGTTTAGATTTTTATACTGGTTCGGTGTACAGAGGTCCCCGTTGGATGACCAACAGTGGTTTTGAGTGGTTGACAAGATTTTTCACGGAACCAAAACGTTTGTGGGAAAGATATATAGTTGGTAATCCATTATTTTTCTCTCGCATATTTTTACAGTTGCTGCTGCTTAGATTTAAAAAACTTACCCGAGTGACTTCACGATATTAATTTTATTTTTAATATTTATGTTTTTGTTGTGTTTCTATTATTCCTGTAATGAAAGAATTTAAAATAATTCAAAATTTGCGAGGAGTTCAGGTATGTTTGTTAATACCAAAATAATTTGAGATAAGGGTGATATTTGTTGTGAATTACAGAAGTTTACCGAGTGAAAGCTATAAATTAGATTTGAGGTCTGCGAGAGACCCTAGATTGCAAAGAGGATTATTTATAAGGTTATTTAGAGTTCTAATTCTAATATCTTTTGATAGTATAGCCCTAAGTTTGGCTTGGAATGTGGCATTACTATCTGGAACTTTTCAAGCTTCTCCTTGGACGCAAAATAAATATTTTGTCTTATTAATTCTGCTAGTTGGGATTGGTTCAATAGCGAATAAGGGATTGTACCAATCTGGATTTCATCGACGAAATTATTTCAGTTTAGTTAATGCAGTATCTTTATCGAATATCTACCTTCTAATTATTGCTTTTCTCTACGAACCGGATGCTTATGTATCTCGTTCGAGTTTTATCTTATTTTGGTTCTTTTCGGTAACATTTATCTGTTTTGCTAGAGCTATCTTTGATATATCTACTAAAGCACTTCGCAATCAAGGAATAATCCGTCATTCGGCTTTTTTGATTACTGAGAAAACGGAGCAAGAAACATATAGTGAAATTCTCAAAAAACAAGATTGTTACAAGGTCAAAGGTACAGCTGATGCTAGCTGTCTGGATTTAAGTAATCGTGAAGCAACTTTTAAATATTTACGTCAACAAGGAATTGAAGAAGCTTTTGTCAGTTGGAGTTCAATCAAAAATCGACTATATGTTTGTTGGAACTTTCAAACTGCTGGGGTAATTTTACGAATTTTGCCTAATTTAAGCGAGGTTAGCCATCCAAAATCACACATGACAATGGTGGGACAAGTTCCCTGTATGACGATTCCAGCACCAATTATTGCAGGTACTGATTTTTGGTTAAAGCGATGTTTCGACCTTTGTTGTGCAACTCTATTATTATGTTTCCTGTCTCCGATTTATTTATTAATCGCAATTTCGATTAAACTCGATTCTTCGGGACCTGTATTCTTCAAGCAGAAACGAGTGGGTTTACATGGTAAATATTTTCACATTTGGAAATTCCGGACGATGGTAAATGATGCAGAGAAGTTACAAGCATCTTTAGAAGCAAAAAATGAAATTAAGGATGGGGTTCTTTTTAAGATGAAAAATGACCCACGAGTTACTAAACTTGGTAAGTTTTTACGTGCTTACAGTTTAGATGAGCTACCCCAAATATTTAATGTTTTATTTGGGGAAATGAGTTTAGTGGGTCCTCGTCCGCTTCCTATTAGAGATGTAGATAAATTCCATAAAAAACACTTTATTCGTCAAGAAGTTTTACCCGGTATTACTGGGTTATGGCAAGTTTCCGGTCGCTCTGATATTGAAAATTTTGAAGAAGGTGTGAAACTAGATATGAATTATATAGAAAACTGGTCGCTATGGTTGGATTTAAAAATTTTGTTTTCAACTGTCAGAGTTGTTTTGCATAAAAGTGGTGCTTATTAGAGAAAAAATCGAAAATATAATTTGTATGCTTTTGACTTGAATATCAAACCTAGTTTGCTGTAATTGTTAGTTTGAATAAAATAACTAGAAATTATTTTCAATCAAAACTACGAACTGGTAAAAGGTAATGTTTCTAAAACGCAAAAACTGCACTATATTTGGTAAGCAATAATTTAACAATGAACCGATTCACAGTTTTATTCAAAAGTATAAATATAAGGAAGATGTAGTAAAAATTTTTGGGAAAGAAACTTTTTCTCTTATCAGCTGTCAAAGCTGTAAAACAACGTTTCATCAGAATCTTCTGATATAAATACAAATTTTGGATTAATTGTAAGGGGCTTTTATGCAAAATAAAAAAAACAATCAAGAAGTAGATATTCAACAATACTGGCTAATTATAAAACGTCGCTGGCTATTTATAGTGGCAGCAATGCTAGGTTCTATTGGGTTATCTTGGTTTGTTATTCTTCAGCAAAAACCTCAATATCAAGCGAATGGGTTACTACTTTTTAAATCCGACAGAATTTCTTCGCTCACAAAAGCAGGTGAAAAAATTGGTGATTTAGAGTCTTTAATGCGTGAAGGTAATCCTTTGGAGACTCAAGCTGTAGTTATTCAATCAGAACCAATTTTACAGGAGGTAATTGATACTTTAAATTTGAAGGATGATGACGGTAAACCTCTGGAACCGGAGTCTTTACCAATGGAAGTAGAAGCTCTTGTAGGAACAGATGTAATTAATGTTTCTTATACTTCAGAAAAACCTCGATTAGCAGCAGCAATAGTTAATCAGGTAATGAGAACTTACGTTAAGAACAATATTGAGTCAAATCGCGCTCAGGTTGTTGCTGCTGGTCAGTTTTTGAAGCAACAAGTACCGCTGTCGAGACTGGAATTAGAAAACGCGACAGAAGCTTTATTACAGTTTAAAAATCAAAATCAAGTCATACAACTCGCGGAAGAAGCTACTGCTGCAATTCAAAATATTAGTAAGTTAGATGATGAGATTAATCAAGCTAGAGCATTACTCGCGGATGTCAGCGCTCAAGAATCACGAGTTGCGAGCAAACTAGATTTTTCTACAAATGAAGCAGTTGAAATTACTTCTTTAAACCAAATTTCTGGAGTTCAAGAAGTTTTAACTGAGTTGCAGAAAGTTCAGACAGAGTTAGCAGCAGAAAGAGCAAATTATACTCAAATACATCCATTAATTCGTAAGTTAGAAAGTCAAGAATCTGCCCTTAATGCTTTGTTACAGCAGCGAAAAAGTGAAGCATCGGGAAGACAGCAAAATATTTCTAATAGTAGATTACAGATAGGAGATATTAAACAAAATTTAGTTAATCAACTCGTTCAGTTACAAACGCAAAAAGATGGTTTGCAGAACAAGTTAGCGACTCTAAATAATATAAAAAATGACTATCAGCGAAAACTAGCCATTTTACCCAATTTAGAAAAAAGACAGCAAGATTTAGAACGAAGATTGTCGGTAGCTCAAACCGATTACGAAAATCTAATTACCCGACAGCAAGAAATTGAATTAGCTGAGAAGCAAACCATTGGTAATTCTAGAATTATTCAGTCAGCGCGGATTCCTAATAAAACAGTCCTCTCCAAAATGACAATTATGTTAGCAGGAGGAGGTGTTTTTGTCGGTTTACTATTAGGTATCGCTGCTGCATTTACTGTGGATTTAATCGACAGGTCTTTGAAGACTATCAAGGAAATCGAGGAATTTTTTGGCTATACTTTGATTGGGTTAATTCCTAAGTTTGAACCTAATAGCAAGTCTTTGGATTCTAACTTCATTGATGACAATATTTCACCCAGAATAATTGTTGCTTCTTCCCCTCGAACGATGATTCATGAAGCTTATCAAATGCTTCAAGCAAATCTGAAATTTATTAGCCATAAAGAAGTCCGAACAATTGTAGTTACCAGTTCTGTTGTTGGTGAAGGTAAATCTGAAGTTTCTGCGAATCTAGCCGCAATATTGGCTCAAAGTGGAAAACGAGTTTTACTCGTAGATGCAGATATGCGTCAGCCAAACCAGCATCATTTGTGGGGTTTAATTAATGGTGGTGGTTTGAGTAATGTGATTGTCGGACAAGATGAATTTTCTCGATGCTATCATCAAGTCAACAAGTATTTATCGGTTTTAAGTGCGGGAGTTCAACCTCCAAATCCATCAGCTTTAATTGATTCTGCTGCGATGGATAGTTTGATTCAAAGTTTATTACCGAGATACGATTACATCATTTTTGATACTCCTCCTTTAGCTGGAACTCCAGATGCAGCAGTTCTCGGAAAGATGGTGGATGGAGTATTGCTGGTCGCTCGTCCTCGTGTTGTGGATTCGGCCAGCGCTACTGGTGCTAAATCTTTGTTGGAACGTTCGGAAGCCAAGATTTTAGGAATTATTACTAATGCTGTGAATGTTAAACAAGAGCCAGAAAGCTACTTTTACTATTCCGAACCCCGAGGAACAAAAGACGTTACAGAAACAAAAATCAATAGCGAAGAATGGGTGACTAAGTAGCAAGTAGCAAGTAGCAAGTAACGAGTATCAAGTATCAAGTCCGCTCAAATTTATAAGTATTATTCAGTGCGTGCATTTACTCTTTTAAGGGTTATATAAAATACCTTTAATCTTCTACCAAACATCAAAAAATCATCTGATTATAAGGTAATAATGTACGAATCAATTCTCAGGTTAGTGGCCTTATATGCCATTAAATTTATCTTAATTTCTCTATCGTTAACTATATTAATTGTCTGTCTATTTTTTCTGATTGAGTGTATCGCTGCTGTAAGAATCAAGCCTTTTCCTGTCTATGAAGGAAAATGGCAAAATACTAAAATTGCAGTCTTAATTCCAGCACATGATGAAGAGATTTCCATAGCATCAACTTTGGAAACAATTATCCCAGCTTTAAAAAAGCAAGATGATGTAGTAGTTGTAGCGGACAATTGCAGCGACAGAACCGCCAAAATCGCTAGAGAAATGGGTGCAACTGTTATCGAACGTTTTGACTCAATTAACAAAGGTAAAGGATATGCATTAGACTATGGTTTGGAATTCATGGAAGCAGAACCTCCAGACATTGTATTGATGATTGACGCTGACTGTATTGTCGATGAAGATGCAATTAAAAAACTAACCGAATGTGCTTCAATAACCAATCGTCCCGTCCAAGCTACCTACTTAATGGTAAGACCAAAAAACTCTAATTCTGCAAAGGAATTTGTTTCAGAATTTGCTGCTATTGTTAAGAATGTAGTGCGTCCTCTGGGATTAAAGCGTTTGGGAATACCCAGTCCTTTACTCGGTACTGGTATGGCTTTTCCCTGGTCGGTAATTCGTTCGGTGAATGTAGCAAGCGGAAACTTGTTAGAAGATATCAAGCTAGGTTTGGATTTGAATATCGTAGGACATCAGCCAATATATTATCCACAAGCTAGGGTTCGTGCATATTTTCCGTCATCTTTACAAGCAGCTAAAAGTCAGAAAACGCGTTGGATACACGGTCATTTAGGACTTATAAAAGCCTATGTTCCGATGTTGTTTAAACAAGCTTTTTTGCAAAAGAGATTTGATTTACTATTTAGTATTTTAGATTTATGTATACCACCTCTAACTTTATTAGTTCTTGTTTGGTCGGTTCTAACCAGCTGTTCTTTAATTGTCGGACTATCACAAATATCGTGGATACCGGCTATTATCTCTTTGACAGCGGGATTTTCTTTAATAACAGCACTGACTGTAGCTTGGGCTAAATTTGCTAAGTCTATACCTTTATCCAAACTTGTCACCGTTCCTTTATACATACTCTGGAAAATTCCAGTCTACGTAAAATTTATAATTGCACCTCAAAAAGCTTGGGTTCGCACGGAAAGAGATAAAGTATCTTAATTTTCTTCAAGTCATTGAATTTATTAATACTGATATTCACTATTATTTTTAGTCTGGTTAATCTATGAATCAACAAATATTGGGTCAACTTATTAGACTTGCAGAGAAAAGTTTCATCATCTTAGGTTTAACGTTCTTCTCTGGAGCATTTGGCATCAATTCTTTAGGTATGATAATTCCACCTGGTGTTGTTTCATTAGTCAGATATTTAATATGGGGAGCATCAACAGCTTTAATAGTACTTTTATGGCAAAATACTCTCATTGCATTTAGTCGTAATTTTTTATTATTTTTATTAACAGGATTAGCTTACTTTTCTTTTATCTGGTCGCAAGACCCAGAGTTTACTTTATTTAATTCTAGAGAAGTCTTGATGATGACCTTTTTCGGGTTATATTTTGCGTCGAGATTTAGTTTAAAAGAAATTGTAGAGTTAATTGGATTAACTTTATTTATTGGATGTTTAACTAGTACGATTGTTGCTATGGTCATGCCGACAGTTGGCGCTCATATTGGAGATGACCATTCAGGAGCATGGAAAGGAATATACGGACATAAAAATAATTTTGGTAGCATGATGATTTTAATGTGGTTATCATTTTTTACGCTACCTAAAGATAATTCTCCGATATATAAATATATGGGAATTTTTCTTTCAATATTCTTGATATTAGTTTCAACTTCAAAAACATCTTTGGTAATATCTGTGTTATTGATATCAATGATGTTTTTCTACAAACACTTTCGCTGGCAAGGTAAAATCAGCGTCATTATTTTAGATATTGGTATATTAATTCTGGGATGTTTAAGTGTTTTTATAACTACTTATTGGGTAGAAATTTTAACTGAGTTAGGAAGAGATTCTACTTTAACCGGAAGGACACCAATCTGGGGTGTAATGATACTCAAACTAATAGAAAGACCACTATTAGGTTATGGACGGGGAGGTTTTTTTGCTCCTGGAAGTCCTTATGGATTTGAAGCAGGTCGAGTACTCCATGCTGGGTGGGCACCAGCCCACGGTCATAATGGTTTTTTAGATTTAGCTATTGATTTTGGTTTGATTGGTTTAGCTATTTTTCTGATTAATTATTTTGCAACTTTTGCTCGCGGATTAAAACGTGCTTATGCAACGAATAATCCAGAAGCTTTGTTTCCGCTAGCCTTTTTACTGTTCTTGGTATTGAACAATATCACAGAAAGTTTTTTGCTCTATCAAATAAATATATATTGGGTAATTTATGTAACTGTTGCCTTCTATTTGAATCAGAAAGAATCAACTTTTGATGAAGAATATGAAGAAGAATATATTAGTAATCAAAGGGAAAGGCATTTATATATTAATTAAAAATATTTTGAATGAATTCAAAGCTAATTGCTTGTCTTCATTGTGATTTTCACACAAACTTACTTCTACTTTATTTGTATCTAAAAAGCGTATTTATCCCCATGAATCACGAAGGAATGACTAATGAATAATATTGGAATTGTTGTAATTGGACGTAATGAAGGAAATCGCTTAAAAATATCTTTACTATCAGTTATAGGTGAGAACAGAACTGTAGTTTATGTTGATTCTGGTTCCACAGATGATAGCGTACAGCTAGCTAACTCTTTGGGTGCGAAGGTGGTAGAACTTGATATGTCTATTCCATTTTCTGCTGCTCGTGCAAGAAATACAGGACTTTTTCATCTGTTAAAAGTAAAACCTGATATGGAATTTATTCAGTTTTTGGATGGAGATTCCGAACTGATGGAAGGATGGTTGGAAAGCGCTGAAGCAGAGCTTGTTAATCAAAAAGATTTGGTAGTAGTATTTGGAAAGCTTAAGGAAAGATACCCAGAACGTTCTATTTACAATAGTTTTTGTAATGTCGAGTGGGACACTCCCGTAGGAGAAGCTTTAGCCTGTGGTGGTACGGCCATGATGAGAGTGTCTGCTCTAGTGGAAATTGGAGGATATAACCCTAGTTTAATTGCTGGAGAAGAACCAGAAATGTGTGTTAGATTGCGTCGAAATGGCGGTCGCATTCTACGTATAAATGCTGATATGGCGTGGCATGATGCCGATATAACTCTTTTTAGCGAATGGTGGAAGCGGGAAATTCGCAACGGTCACGCTTACGCTCAAGGCTTTTGGTTACACGGTTTGAGCCGTCAAAGACATTGGGTAAGAGAAAGTTTAAGGTCTTGGTTCTGGGCTTTATTTTTACCCGCATTAGCTGTTATTGGTTTAGTTCCTACCAAAGGATTGAGTATACTTTTACTTTTAATCGCTTATACTGTACTGGGTTTTCGAGTATTTTTAAGAACGCAAAATAAAGGCTTTAATTCCAAAGATGCAATGCTTTATGCAGTGTTTTGCGGTGTACTAGAAAAATATCCGAAATTAATCGGTCAAATTCAATTTTACATATTCAAATTGTTAAAACGACAGCGTAAAGTTGTTGATTATAAAAATACAGCTTCAGCGAATTAAATAAGTAGGAAGTAGGAAGTAGTAAGTAATAAGTAATGAGTAGTGAGTAGTGAAAATTAAATTTTCAATAAGACAATCCAAAATCCAAAATCTAAAATCTAAAATCTAAAATCCAAATGACCACCACACTAAAATCCGCAGTTATCGGTACTGGAGCAATATCTAAAGAACATCTGAGCTTCATTTCTAAATCGGAAAGCGCTCATTTGGCTGGTGTTTGCGACCTTTCGCGAGCGTCAGCTAAATATGCTGCAAATCGTTTTGGTGCTGATTCGCTTTATACCAATTACAATCAAATGTTGGATGAGGTTAAACCTGATGTTGTTCACATCTTGACTCCACCTCACACTCACAAAAAAATTGCTAAAGATTGTTTAGCTGCTGGAGTACATGTATTTTGCGAAAAACCCATCACCCCAACTTATGATGAATTTCAAGAGCTTTCCAGTTTTGCTCGGTCTTGCGATCGCACTTTAATTGAGAATCATAATTACTGCTTTAATAGTAAAATTCTGGCTATCCAAAAGTTAATTCAAGAGGACATCCTCGGAGAAGTGCAGGAAGTCGAAGTCCGTGTAGCGCTTGATGTTAGGGATGGTGGAATATTCGCAGACGAAAATCTACCCAATCCTATCCATAAAATGCCAGCAGGAGTAATTCATGATTTTATCACCCATATTTCTTCCTTGGTAGTGCGCTTTATACCGGATGTAGACCGAGTTGCAGCTGCATGGAGCAATCATGGTGGAGGAGATTTATTTAAATATGATGATTTGGATGCAACAGTAATTGCAGGTTCCGCACATGCGCGAATTCGTTTTAGCAGTCATACTTTACCTAGAGGTTTTTATGTGACAGTAAGAGGTTCTAAAGGTTATGCTGAAACAGATTTATTCCAGCCTCATTTACGTTGTGTAATACCACGTGCCGGAGATGCGCTATCACCATTAATCAATCATTTTGCCAACGGATGTGATTTTATTGGTTCATCTTTCATCAACTTTCGCAACAAGATTATGCAGAAAACACCTTATGAAGGTATGCATAGGCTATTAGATGAAACTTATAAAGCATTGATTAATGATAAAGAACCGCCAATTAATTTTGAAGATATAGAGCGTACAAATCGATTGGTTAATGCTTTATTAAATATTGAAAATAGATTTTGAAAATAAAGGATTAGGGAGTAGGTAAGAGGGAACGGGAAACAGAATTTATATAGTTAACAACAGGTAATAATCAGATGAAATTATTAATAACAGGTGCGTCAGGATTTGTAGGACAGTATGTTGTTGCTGAAGCATTACGAAGAGGACATCAAGTACGTGCTGTTGTTCGTCCTGCTAGTAATGAAAAACGCTTAGTTTGGCACAATCACCCAAATCTTGAACTGGTTCGTCTGGATTTGCGACGTAAAAGTGGTATCTCCGAAGCACTGCAAGATGTAGATGCTGCAATCCATTTGGCAGCGGCAAAAGAAGGAGACTTTTATACTAGATTTGCCGGTACAGTCATCGCAACCGAAAATTTGCTTGATGCCATGGTAGAAGCAAATATGATGCGACTGGTTAACATCAGCACCTTCTCAGTGTATGATTATCTTCGCAGTCCATCGGGAACAACAATCACAGAAAAATCACTGATTGAAAGCGACCCTTTGGAACGCGATGAATACGCTCAGACTAAACTTCTTCAAGAGGAATTAGTCCGCGAATTTGAACAAAATCATAACGCTCAAGTAACAACTATTCGTCCGGGATTAATCTACGGAAGAGATAACCTATTGAGTAGTTTACTCGGTGGACAATTAACCAACAACTTATGGCTGCGAATTGGCGGTTATGCCACAATGCCATTAACATATATCGAAAATTGTGCGGAAGCAATTGTTTTGGCTGCTGAGCGCTCCCAAGCAATTAACCAAACCATTAATATTGTCGATGACAACTTACCAACCCAAAGAGCTTATGTCAAAAAACTAAAAGAATTTAAATATCCCCTACCCAAATGGATTCCTATTAATTGGAAGTTAATGCGTTCGGTAGCTTGGACATTTTGGAAATACAACAAAGTCGTATTAAAAGGAAAAGCAAGATTACCAGGTATAGCAAATCCGGTCATTCTAGATGCTAGATTCAAGCATTTTCGCTTTGATAATATCCTGGCCAAAGAAATTTTAAACTGGAAGCCAAAATACTCCCTCGATACAGCAATAGAACGTAGTTGTAGCAACGACGAACTATTAAACGTAAAGCATTCAACTAATACTGCTGAAGAATTATTAGCTGTTGGAGTTGGAAATTAAGAGTTAGGAGTTAAGAGTTAGGAGTTAAGAATTAGGAGTTAAGAGTTAGGAGTTAGGAGTTAGGAGTTAAGAGTTAGGAGTTAGGAATTAAGAGTTAGAAATTAGATAAATTTCTGATAACTGTTGACTGTTCACTGATAACTGTTTATGCGTATTGCTTATTTAACTGGTGAATATCCGAGAGCGACTGATACTTTTATTCAGCGAGAAGTTGCGAATTTACGCTCGATGGGTGCTGATGTAGATACTTTCTCGATTCGTCGCACGAGTGACGAACATATTGTTGGAGAGGAACAAAAAATAGAGCGCGACCGGACTTTTTATATTCTTCCTACGAATATCATTAATTTAACTTTAGCGCATCTAAATTTACTATTTTCTTCTCCTAAAAAATACTTAGCAACAATTAAACTCGCATGGTCTACAAGTCAACCGGGACTGCGTGGTTTATTTTATCAATTTTTCTACTTTTTGGAAGCAGCTATTGTTGCTTATCAAATCAAACAAAGACAAATTGAGCATTTACATAACCATATTGCCGAAGCTAGTGGAACTGTAGCGATGCTGGCTGCAAAAATGGGAAATTTTAGCTATAGTTTCACGTTGCACGGACCGGGAATTTTTTTTAAACCGTATCAATGGCGACTTGATGAAAAAATCAAGCAAGCTCTATTTGTGTGTTGTATAAGTAACTATGCTCGCAGTCAGGGGATGATATTTGCACCTACTGAAAAATGGAATAGAATGCATATAATCCATTGCGGAGTTGACCCTTATTTATTTGATGTGGTTTCTCATCAACAACCAGGGAAACGCTTACTCTATGTAGGAAGAATAGCTGCTGCAAAAGGATTACCAATTTTACTTGAAAGTCTGATTATTCTGAAAAAACAGCATCCCGATATATTATTAACTGTCGTTGGTGATGGTTCAGACCGTAAAGATTTGGAAGCAATGACTGGTGAGTTGGGATTAAGTCAAAATGTAGATTTCGTTGGCTATAAATCTCAAACCGAAGTCAGAAAATATTTCCAAGAAACCGATGTATTTGTAATGTCCAGTTTTGCTGAAGGAATACCAGTTGTATTGATGGAAGCAATGGCTGCTGGTGTCCCGGTGGTAGCAACTCAAATCGCAGGGATTAGCGAGTTGGTGGAAGATGGTATTAATGGCTATTTAGTTCCACCCGGTGAGTCTCATCTTTTGACAATTCGTATCGAAGAATTACTCAAAGATTGCGAATTACGAACAAAATTTGGAACTGCTGGAAGAGCAAAAGTAGAGAAAGATTTTAACGTACAACATGAAGCAGCACGACTTTATCAAGTGATGAATAGTGCTTTACAAAATCAAGTCGAATCTATTCGACCAACTTATCAAGGTAAATGTATTTCTTTGGCTAGTAGCTCAACAACAACTGCTTCTGTTTATAGCGGTATACATAGTTAGACAATATTTCTATATATATTTTTTTGTATAAAAACAGAAGCTAGAGACAGTTAATTTTTTTAAATCAATATTGGAACATAGACTTCCAAGCATCTTCTATATATTGAAGATTATCCGACTAAGAAAACCTCATCTTTTTATCTAAGTGTTTCACCTGTTAACAAGAACATAAAAATGAAATATCACCTTGCACTAAATACGACTTCCGATGTTGAAAGTTTTGTCTCAAAAACAAAGTCTGGTAAATTTCCCGGTCATGTAATGTGGGAAATTAGTCAAACTCTCAAAGCGAAGATTTATCAGCCAATCAACCCAGAAGTCTTACCAAGAGATAGAAAATTATCAAAGATTATTGGTTCCCCAGAATGCTGGGCTTTAGCACGTCAGCTATCAGAGAAACTCGACGATAATGACGTTATATATTGCGATGGAGAACATTTAGGTATTCCTATTGCAAGTCTTTGCAGTAAAAAACAGAAGCGACCTAAAATAGCCGTACTTTTTCATAACATAAACCGACCAAAAGGTTATGTAGCTTTAAATGCATTTCAAATTGAAAGCTCAATTGATTTATTTGTAACTGGTACGAATTCGCAAACAAAATTTCTGCGTCGTTATTTGAATTTACCCAAACACCGTGTTTTTCAAATTCCTTCTCACCCATCCACAGATACATCTTTCTTTATTCCAAAACCAGTATCGCGGGAAAAAGTACGTCCTTTAATTGCAAGTGGTGGGCTAGAAAAACGAGATTATAAAACTCTGGCTAATGCAATAAATGATTTAAAAGTTGATGTCAAGATTTGCGCTTTTTCACCGAATAAAACTGCATCGAAAAGAACCTTTCCGGCAATAATGCCCAAAAATATGTATTGCGGTTTTTATGAATGGGAAGATTTAGTGCAGCTTTACTGCGATGCTGACTTAGTAGTTTTACCTCTTTTAAACAATAATTATCAAGCTGGACTTAGCACTTTATTTGAAGCAATGGCTTGTAGAAGACCTGTAATAGTTACACGTTCTCCGAAGGCTGGAATTATTAATAATCTAATTGATTCAGGTATTGTAACTGGTGTAAGTAGTGGCAACTCTGCTCAATTAAAGCAAGCAATTCAAAATCTTTTGCATAGCCCCGAACAGGCTGACAAACAAGCTCAATTAGGTTACGAATTTGTATGTAAATATCATAATCATAACCAGTATATTCAAGATTTAACTACAAAGTTTGTATCTACATTCGGAAATATAGATAATCATCAGGTTTTAATCAAAGAAAATATACAGGATTTACAGACATTTTCTTATACAAAAAGCGCGCTTGATAGCCAACAAACTATCTTTTAAAATTTATTATCTATGCTGGCACAATTTAATGCTGATTGTGAACCATTAACAACTCCACCTACAACTCAATCTCGTATTTTAGAGTTAGTTGTATTTAACCTTTTCGGATTCATTCCTCATCCACTCGGAACCTTATTAAGAAAGCTGATATATCCTTTAACATTGGCTCATGTCGGTCAAAAACTAAGTATTTTTCAAGGTGTGGAACTTCTTGGTGCTAGAGCTATGGAATTCGGCCATAATGTTCAAATTCTTCGCGACACTCGCTTAGAAATTAAAAATATCAACAGCTTTATATATCTTGGTAACGGAGTTTGTTTAGACCGTGGTGTCGATATTCGTACTGCTGGACCCGATTGTTGGATAGAAATTGGCGACAATTCTTACCTTGGTCCCTATGTATGTATGGCTGGCCCAGGTCACATAAAAATCGGTAATAACTGTCTAATTGCTTCACATTCTGGTGTTTACGCAAATAATCATCGAGATTATGGATTAAGCCGCGAAGGAATTGAAATCGAAGATAACTGTTGGATAGGTAGCGGAGTTCGCATATTAGATGGAGTAACTATCGGTAGGGGAAGTGTAATTGGTGCTGGTTCAGTTGTGAGTAAAAACATTCCTCGTGATTCCATCGCAGTCGGAGTACCCGCAAAAGTTATCAAACGGAGTAAAAATGGTGCAGCTTGAATATATATGGGGAGACAAGGGGATAAAAATCCATAACTCCTAACTCCCAACTCCTGTAGAGATGTAGCAGTGCTACATCTCTAAAATTTTCAATCCGAAATCCAAAATCTAAAATCTAAAATCGAATGACTTCTTTAAAAACACAAGCCGTTCGCGGTGCAATTTGGACAACAGCGGCTTTTGGTGCAAAATATATTCTCAGATTTGGCAATAATCTAGTTTTGACTCGTCTATTACAACCAGAGTTTTTTGGTTTAATGGCTCTAGTTACAACTTTTAGAATGGGTCTAGAATTATTTTCGGATATTGGTATTTCTCAAAATATAGTTAATAGTAAACGAGGTGACGACCCAGTTTTTTTGAATACTGCTTGGACTTTACAAGCAATGCGCGGTGTAATTATTTGGCTGATTTGCGTAGTATTTATTACTTTTCCAGCAGCACATTTCTATAACGATAAACGCTTGTTAGTATTAATTCCGATTTCTGTAATGTACTCGGTTTTTGAAGGATTTAGCTCTACTAGCATTCATACTCTCCATCGACGTATGGAATTAGGTAAACTTTCACTCTACGAACTGGCATTGCAAATCAGTTTTTTTGCAACCTTAATTGGATTAGTTTACTTTTCTCCTACAATCTGGTCTTTAGCAATTGGAGGTGCCATTGCAGGAATATATAAAGCAGTTAGTAGTTTTTGGCTAATACCAGGTTATACTAACAAATTTACATGGGAAAAAGAGGCAGTAAAAGAAATTTTATCCTTTGGTAAATGGATGTTTGCTGCATCTGGATTAATGTTTGCAGCCGAACAAGCTGACCGTCTAGTTTTAGCGAAGTTACTATCATTTCAAGTATTAGGTATTTATACAGTAGCTTATACTTTAGCGAGTATTCCCAAAGAAGTAATTAGACAATTAAGTAATAAAGTTATTTTTCCTACTATTTCTAAAAATCGAGATTTACCAAGGACTAGTTTAAGAGCCAAAATCCTTAAACAAAGAAGATTAATATTATTAGGATGTGGAATTATATTGGCTGCATTAGTAACTGTTGGTGATTTAATTATTAATTTGCTCTACGACCAAAGATATATTGCAGCTACTTGGATGATGCCGATTTTATGCTGCGGAATGTGGTTTTCTTTGCTGTTTTATACTATTAGCCCCGCACTTCTAGCAATTGGTAAACCTCTATATTCAGCACAAAGTAATTTTGCTAGATTCGCAATTATTCTCTTAGCCGTACCCATTGCACATCAAAGCTTTGGAGTTATAGGAGCAATTAGCATTATTGCATTCAGCGATTTACCTTTGTATATAGTTAATCTTTACGGACTTTGGCAAGAAAAGCTTTTTTGTTTGGCTCAAGATTTTCAAACAACTGGCTTTTTTGTCGGTATTCTTAGTTTATTTTTGTTTATTCGCTATAGCTTAGGTCTGGGATTCCCAATCGAACAATTATTTTAACTAGGATTTATACAAACAGTATGTAACTACAAATAGTTAGATAAAATTTATTTTTTCTAAAGCACATAAATATAATTGAACACTGCCGATTATTTGTATCCTAAATTACTTGTGCTTACAAAAAAAGGTAAGTAATATAAATGACTTGTAACATCTAAATAGTGAAAATAATAAATGCGTCTTTTAATTATTGACTATGCTGGCGATTACCGCGAGGTATATCACAAGATTCAGAAGGGTGAAGTTGAAACATATCATAGTCACAAATATGTCATTAATACTGCGACCAAAATTAGCCAGCAAATTGATGAATTAGCATTAGTCTGTTGCAATACAAAACAAATATACAATGAAAAAATCGCACCCAATTTGCGAGTCATTTCTGGAGGAGTTGAACCCTATCAAAATCCCACTAAAGTTATAGAAATTATCGAAAGTCAACAACCAACTCATTTAATAGTTAGATTCCCAATTAAAAATTTGTTTCACTGGGGAATCAAGCATCAAGTCAAAATAATGGGATTATTTGCAGATTCTTTTGTCCCAAGAGGTTGGAAATCACAGATTAAAAACTATACTTGGAAAAAATTATTAAACCATCAGCAAATAGATTGGGTAGGAAACCATGGATTAAATGCTTCTTATTCCTTGCAAAACATAGGTGTTAATCCAGATAAAATCATTCCTTGGGATTGGGTGCGTAAATTTACTCCACAACCTTATACACCCAAACATTTATCATCAAATTCCGAGGTTAGAAACTTAGTTTATGTAGGCTTAATCGTTGATACTAAAGGTGTAGGAGAAATTCTCGAAGCAGTAGCACAATTGCGTCACATCCAACCAATAAAATTAAAAATAGCGGGTAACGGTGACATAGAAAAATTTCAGCATCGTGCAGAACAATTACAAATAGCCGAACAAGTAGAATTTTTAGGATTAGTATCGCAAACCCGTGTTATGGAATTAATGCGTGATGCAGATGCAGTGGTAATTCCGAGTTGGCATGAATATTCTGAAGGTTGTCCGGCTACAATGTATCAGTCATTTTGCGCTCATACTCCGATTATTGCTTCTGACCATCCTATGCTTCTTGGAAATTTAGTACATCGTCAAAATGCAATGGTATTCCCAGAGCGCAAATCAAAGTTACTCGCTCAATGCATCCAGGAACTATTTGCCGATTCTGAGCTATATCATCAAATATCTCTCAGGAGTGAAGCCTCATGGGAAAATTTACAAATGACCGTCAAGTGGGGAGATTTAATTACAAATTGGCTATTCGACTCACCAGCCAATCAAAAATGGTTAAGCGAACGCAGTTTATCGTCAGGTTTGTATAGCCAACCCAAACTCAACAGCTTTGTCTGATATTTTCTAATATCAGACAATTAATCTTTTATAAAAATTGCTTCGATAATTCAACTAGAGTTTATACGAAAGTTTCAGGGATTTACCTTTGTGCATAGTTTATTTTTTGTTTATTCGCTATAGTTTGAGGTTTGGATTGCCTATTCAATAATTATTTTGATTTAAAGGCAAGGGCTAAATCTTAAATGTTCTCACAATTTTGGTAACGATTATATTTTCTGAGTATTTAACCATTCTCAATAAAATATTGGAATTATAATATATTTCTTAGTTGCTTCAATTCGCGAATGAAAAAAATATTCATAAAAAAGTAAATTTTACTTAATAAATCATAGAAGTTGTAATGCCGAAATCTCTTCGAGTTCTTTTCGCTGTCGGTCCTGAAAATGTTATTGATGCTTATAAATACTGGGTTAAAGGTGAAGATTCACCTTCACAAGTATCGGTTTTTTACTCAAGCCAATTTTTTGACGTTTGTGAAAAGTTGAATGCTAAAGGTTATGTAATTGCACAGTCCACTGAAAAAGAATTAATCCAAGATAAGCATTTTATTGTAGAACGTCGTCCAGTTCCGTTTCCCAATGCTTCTGGAATTCTTTATCACTTGAGACAAATTTGGTGTGGATTACACCTGCTTGTAAGTGCAATTCGTTTTCGAGCTAATTTTGTAATTGCATCAACGGGGACAAGCTATTGGTTTATGTTTTCGTTATTCTCTTGGCTGGGAATAAAAGTGATTCCATCGGTTCACTGTACTTTGTGGCATAAATATTTACCAGTACGTAAAATTCATAAATCGATTTTGGCACTTAGTCGCAATTTCTTTGCTTCAGATTGTCAAGCAATAATGGCAGTTTCTCATGATATATCGCAACAAATTTCTCAACTAACAGCCGATTGTCATCAACCGATTTTAGAGTTCTTTCCTACATTTCGTCGCGCAAATTTCGCTTCCATAAAAGCTCCATCTACATCGCACTCGCCTTTTCTAATTCTTTTCGCAGGTAGAATTGAGGAAAATAAAGGCGTATTCGATGTCTTGGAAATTGCCAAACGCTTCGCAAAAATAGGTCTTACAGACATAACTTTTCATATTTGTGGTACGGGTTCAGTATTAGAATCTTTACGTTCGGCTGCAAAAGAAGCTGGAGTTGATTCTATTTTCTTGTGTCATGGTTACTGCACCAAACCCCAAATGCGAGATATGTTTAATCGTTGTCATGTTGTAATAGTTCCTACTAGAAAAGACTTTATCGAAGGATTTAATAAGGTTGTATGCGAAGGTATTTTATCCGGTCGTCCAGTTGTGACTTCATCAGTTTGTCCGTCTTTGTCTTACATGGGTGATGCAGCAATTGAGGTTCCCCCAGATGATACTCAATCTTACGGTGATGCTTTACTATCGTTGTATCAAGATGAGCAACTTTACAAACAAAAAAGACGCGCTTGTCTACAAGTGCAAGAAAAATTTTACGACCAAAAGAAAAGTTGGGGTTTTGCTCTAGAATCTATATTGAATACTGTTAATGAAAAAGAGCATAAAAAATTGTCTTCTCAAATGAATTCGAGATATTATCAAAATAGATAATTATTAATTCCATCGGTTAGTTATTACTAAGTAATCCTTATTTATTATGGAATCAGCGCTTGCTTTCTAGTCTTTATATAGCCCTTTTAATACTTGATTATGGCTTCGGTTTTGGATTGTAAATTTAATTAGTATTTTAATTTTAATTTTAGACAAACTACATCTGTAGGAAAATTCAACAAACAAAATGTCTCACCGACAGTGTGGGGAATTTTATTGTCTGTAAGCGCGATAGAAAGTTGTAGCAAGGTCAATAAGTAGGTAGACAAAAATATTTGTGTCATTGCGAGCGATAGCGTTAGCGGAGCGTGTCCGCTAGCGTAGCGTGTCCCGCAGGGACATTAGGACATAGCAATCTCAGAGTGTTGCGATGATCCACACCCTACGGGTGAATGCTTCGTTTCACGTAGTGACCCTCGCAATGACAAATATACAATTAATTTTGTCTAAGTACTTAAAGCGATACTTCTTGAGAAATAGCCCTATTTACCTAAATTATTCCTGACGAAAGATTTATTTACAAAACTTAAAGTGCAAAATCATAGTTACCAGCTACGAGTGATTAAACAGTACTTCTTACTCGATAAATGCCGATTGCTATTTAGGTATTAACTATTAGCCAAAAGCAGTAAGAGCAGAGTATGTTTATTCCCTAAACCTGTTTCTATAATTTACTTTTTAGGTTTTACATAAAGATATGTCAGAGTCTATTGAATTTAAACTCTTTGCTCCTTATAGCAAAGAAGCAGCTTTACTTGGTTCCTTCAGAAATTGGGAACCAATTGATATGGAAAAAGGCAAAGATGGTTATTTCCGAGTCACAGTTGATTTAGAAGACGGTGTATATCAATATAAGTTCAAAGTACGCTCCAAGTCTTGGTTTTTTGAAGAAGATGAATGGGTAGACGTAACCGACCCTTACGCAACTGATATTGATGCTTTAGGTGGTTATGAAAATGGAATTATCCGAATTAAAGATGGGGAAAAAATTGTCGATACTTTTGTTTGGTTCCATGACGATAAACCTTTACCCCCAGATAATGAATTAGTCATCTATGAATTGCACGTTGCTGACTTTTCTGGTGGGGAAGATGATAAATATCCCCGTGGAAAATATCAACACGTTATCGAAAAGTTAGATTATTTAGTAGAGTTGGGAATTAACGCGATTGAGTTAATGCCAATTAAAGAATATCCTGGCGATTATAGCTGGGGATATAACCCCCGTCATTTCTTCGCAACTGAAACCAGTTATGGTGAAACTGCGGATTTAAAGAAGTTGATTGATGAATGTCATGGTAAAGGAATTAGAGTTTTGATGGATGGTATTTACAACCATTCGGAAGCATCTTCCCCTTTGACACAAATCGACCACGATTATTGGTACCACCACGAACCCCGCGACCCCGATAATAACTGGGGACCCGAATTTAATTATGAAAAATATGATGATAATTTAGATACTTATCCAGCGCGAAAATTTATTGGCGATACAGTGCGTTTCTGGATTGAAGAGTATCATATTGATGGTATTCGTTACGATGCAGCAAGGCAAATTGCTAACTACGATTTCATGCATTGGATAGTAGATGAAGCCAAAAAAAATGCTGGTGCAAAACCTTTTTATAATATCGCCGAACATATCCCTGAAACTACCAGTATTACCAATTTAGATGGCCCAATGGATGGTTGTTGGCACGATAGTTTTTATCATTGCATCAGGGAACATATTTGTGGTGATAAGTTTGATTTAGAAGAACTCAAAGATGTCATTGATTGTAAGCGTCAAGGCTTCATGGGTGCGACAAACGTTGTTAATTACATCACCAACCACGACCACGATAGAATTATGGTCGAGTTGGGAGAGCGCGGATTTTTTGATGAGGAAGCGTTTCATCGATTAAAGTTTGCAGCAGCTATTTTAATGACAGCAGTTGGTGTACCAATGTTGTGGATGGGACAAGAATTTGGTGAATACAAACCTCAGACTCCAGAGTCATCAAAAATCGAATGGGGATTGTTAGAGAATGATTTGAATAAAGGATTGTTTGAATATTACAAAGGTTTAATCCACCTGCGTAAAAACAATCATGCTTTATATGGAGAAAATATCGAATTCATTCACGAAAATCCTGAAGCTAAAGTATTAGCATATACCCGTTGGAATGACGAGGGTTCTCGTGTTGTCGTTGTCGCAAACTTCTCCGAAGATTTCTTAGCTGGTTATCAAGTTCCAAACTTCCCTGCTGCGGGTAAATGGCACGAATGGACTGCAAACTATGATATCGAAGCAGGAGACGATGGTATTATGACCGATTTAGGACCAAATGAAGCAAAAGTTTTCGTTTGGGGTTAAATAAAGCTGACTTTGAGCAATAGTAATGGATTAATCATAGCTTTTGATATTACAACTTAAAGCATTTCATAAACCCGGTTTTTAAAATAAACCGGGTTTTTCAATGATTGAAAATTTGAATTAAATTAAATATAAACTCCTAACCCCTTCCCTATTCTAAAAATAGAGTCAGATTTATAGCCTTTTTCCTGTAACAAGAGATGTCGATACCAGTAATTAATTTATTGTAACAATAGGGAAAACCACTACATATCTAACGATTCAGGCTCTTTTAATATCAAAATCCGAAATATCCAAATGGAAAGCTGTATAAAAAATTATATCGCCAGATCGGGCTAAATAATTATCAATCAAAACTTGCATTCATATTTATTTGTAGGTGACAGATTATTTGCTGTCGTCAAAATATTAATGTCTAAATTTAAAACTTATTAACAGCAAGCATATGAATACTTTAATCAATACTGCAACACAGCTAGATGAAAACTATTTAGAAGAACTCAGTTTGCTACAAAAAGTAGTTGATAACTTAGAAGATGGTGTTTTAATCTTAACAGAAACTGGTGAATTAATTCACGCTAATTCTAGTGCTTACAATATTTGTAGCCAAATTAAACCATATAGTTTCAATAAAAATTTTGTTCCGTCTGTAATTTGGAACCGCTGTAAATCTTTGATTCAAAATCAATCAAAATCTAATAATTCAATAATATGGTCGGAAGATATTGTTGTTAATCAGTCACTAATCTTTCGTTTGAGGATAAGACGATTCAATTTAGAGTTATCAGAACAACCATTGCTGTTAATCATAATCGAGAATCGTTACGAATCCTTAAAAAATGTGGCTTTATCCGAAGCTTATAAATACCATTTGACGCAACGTGAAACGGAAATATGGAGTCTCTACCGAGCTACATCTAGCTATAAACAAATTGCCGATAAACTTTTTATTACTGTTAATACGGTTAAAAAGCACATCAAAAATATTCGCGCTAAGCAACAAAGAATTTATCCTTTTTAATTGAAGATAAGGAAATTGGGAATTGGGGGTTGGGAATAAGAAGTTACCTTATTTTTAGCCTGATTAAATTACAATATCAATTATATTTATGTGCACTTGATTCAAAACATAAAACTTATGGGAGACGTAATAGTCTTACGTCTCCCATAATGTGAAATCATAGTTTCATATTGCGATTGGACAATGCTTGATTTTTACTATTTGTTTTGCGTCTCAAGTACTAAAGATAAAAATACTTAATACCCCCGGAAGTTTCCGGGAGAGACAATATTTCATTGCATAAATCTAAAATTTTGTTTAAGTTTTATCTACCGAGAACTAGGCTTGTTTTGTATGCGGATTAATGCCTTATGAATTTGCATTTTTAAACTATCATCAGTTCGTAGTTGCAAGGTAATACCGTTAAAGCGCTTAACACTCAGACCGCTACCTCTAACAATCTTTTGAGAATCTTGACAATAATTTTTTGCAATATTTCTTGCTTCTCGTGAAGATAAACTAGTTATAGTTTTAGGTCGATTACAAATAATCGCAGGGACTTTACCCCCAGAAAGTTTTTTAATTTCATCAAATGCTTGAACGCGGTTTTGCTCAATCATTAATAAAGCTTTAGAATACTTAACTATTTCAGAATCGTTAACTGTTTTAGGAGTCTGAGCATCAGCTTTTACACTCGAAACGATACTGCTAGCAGTAAAACCTAAAGTAGCTAAAGTACCTATCAAAAAAGACTTATAAAGCATTCGAGCGATGTTAATTTCCTTGGAAGTATGAGTAATTCTCTTCATATGCTGTGTGATAATTAATTACAGTAAGAAGATGTTAATCACTTTGAATTGATAAGAGCTTGAGTTGTTCCCTTAAAAAATCGAAAAAACCAAACAAATATTCAGCAAATATATTTATTGTCGGCTTTTTTGGCATATTTGGCACAACTCTATGACTTTAGTTTGGAGTGTTAAAGTTTGTGGGCTTCCCTGTTTTAGATTAACTTCTAATTCCAATAATATGGGTAAACAGGATATGAGTTGCTGTGCTGAAAGAAACCGAATTTCTTGCTGTAAATATTTAATCCGAAAATGATTGCGAATTTCAGCAGCACTTGCTATAGCTTTTGGATCGCGTTCGCCAGTTTCCATCATAATCCTAACCCACAACCAAGTACGAAATTGACCGATGAGAGTGGCAACTATTCGTAAAGAAGGTTCGTAAGCACTCATTAAATCCGCAACTAAACTTAATGCTTTTGCTGTATCTCCCATTCTAATAGCACCAGCTAATTGTAAGCTGTTTTGAGTCGAGTTTTGAACTAATTGAGATGCTTTCTCAACATCTAATGCTTGATTACTACCTTGCACGTAAAGCTGCAATTTTTGCAATTCATTGTAAAGTAAGCGAGTATCGTTACCTATAGCTTCCACTAAAAAATCCGCACAGCTTGAAGTGATTTTGATTCCAAGAGATTTAGCAGCATCATTGACATCTTGTTTTAGTAAATCAGTTTTAAAAGGTGATGTAAGTCCGAACTCGCGAATTTGGGCAAACTCTTTTAATAATTTTGTTGTTTTTAGTCTTTCGTCAGGTTTACTAGGACTAGTAATTAATAAATAGGAATTATCTGGAATTACAGGTAAAGTGCGCTGTAGCTCAGATAACACGGTTTTATCCGATTGCTGAGCAATATTAGTATTCATCAGCCATACCAAACGTCCACCGCTTCCGAAAGGTGGTGTCATCGCTTGGTTTAGCGCTTCAATTGCAGCATTAGGATAGTCTGGGGAAAAAGTCGTGTAGTTAAACGAACTCCAGCTTGCATCGAGAACCTCGTCCCGCAAATTGGCGATCGCCTTTTCCATTTTAAAATCATCTTCGCCCCAGTAGATGTAAATTGGCATAGTGAAAATGGGTTAAAAAGAACTGTGGGGTAGGAGGTATAAGGTAGAAATTAGCGGTGAGTAAATAGCTTTACTCATAACTTTTCTCACTTATTATCTTGAATATACAGAGCTATTAAATAGGTAAGCAAAATTAATTATATATTTACTACTTAGTTATATAGCTGTTCCCTTTTCCCTATTCCCTATCCAAGCGAAATGTTAAATTAATTTTGCACGGGTACTTACCGCTTGATCTCTAACCTTTTATCAGTCCCTAGCTTTAGAATCAAAAATCTATAATTAAAAATCCAAAATCCAATATTTAATCTTGGTGAAACTGAGTAAGGTTGCCTACAATTTATGCAATGAGTGCTGGAGAATATGAAGGTTGGACGATAATTATCAAACTTATATGAATCGGGTCGCGCGGATGACCCTACCGGAAGCTTACACTTCTCAAGTTCAGCATCTGAAGGAATCTTCTAAGTTTACTTCAAATCCAGAACAGGGAAGAAAAGCTGCGTCTTTTCCTGGATATACATTAATTACCCCACCTAATGGCGAAGAGGATTCTGTAAATTCTGTTTTTTACTCAAAATTGCGGGATTATCAGCAGGAAATTTTAAAGTTAACAATGAGTCATGATTTGATTGCTCCGGTACCGGACAATAGCTTTCACATGACTTTAGCGGACTTGATTTGGGACAATGCTTATCGCGACCTGAAGGAGACCAATCCGGATTTTGAAACAAAATTAAAGTCTTGCTTTAACGATATTTTTCAACAATATCAAAATTCTTTAAACCCCAAAAATCCTCCAAAATGGCAAATGCTGGGATTGATGCTAATGCCGAGGGCTATAGCAGTTTGTTTGGTACCGTTAGATAAGGACAGCTACGAGCAGATTGTTAGTTTACGTCGCGCAGTTTATCAAAATCCAAAACTAATAGCATTGGGTATCGAGCAACAATATAATTTCACAGCCCATGTAACTTTAGGTTACTTCGGCAAAATTCCATCAGACTTAAACCGTGCCGATTTCGCCACTAAGCTTTCAGAATTAAATCAAAAATGGACTGAAAATTTACCAACTCTAACCGTCAACCGGGCAGAATTATGTAAATTTGATGACATGACCCGTTATTATCGAGAATCAGATTCGCCAATTTTGGTTTTTGATAACTAATAGTTCATTTCATTAATTTTGACAGTTTTGTTTTCTACGGACGTAATGTAGAGACGTTATAAATAACGTCTCCCGACATTTCCAAAGAAAACGCCACCATAGCCGAATTTATGAAACAGAACACTAGTAGTTCACTTCAGAAATTCTGAAGGTTTCGTTTTTCCTATAACCCTAGGGAGACGTAGCACTGCTACGTCTCTACAACCCGTCGGCATTAATGAAACGCACTACTGGTCTGTCCTATTGGTTTTGACAGGTCAATAAACTTATTAACTCTCCTCTTTTTTCTTTTCCTCTGCGCCCTAAAAGGGTTATATTATTTAACCCATCAAAACTCATGAAAAGAACTACTATTGGTGCAAGATATTAGACTACGACTTTTTCTAGTTGATTGATTGGTTCGGTAAAAGATAATCTAGATATTAAGTATTTAATGCAAATAAAAATCAAATACAAATTGGAATAATTAACCGATTATACATTTTATGAATATTCAACGTTGGATTGCAAAGCGAGAACCAAATTGGCAACGCTTGGACTCCTTGTTGAGACAAATAGAAAAAAAAGGTTTAAATTCTCTTGAAGCAAAGGAAATCGGGGAGTTAGGAAATTTATATCGCTTAGTCAAAGCGGATTTAATCCGGGCACGCACCCAAAATTTAGGCAATAGTTTGATAATAAATTTACAAACCTTAAAAAATCGTGCTTATAAACAAATTGGTCTTGAAATTGAGATTGGGATTAATAAAAATTCGCGACAAAAAGAATGTTTGGGAATAATCAAATTTTATCGTTGGGGATTACCTGCAATAGTACAGCAGACTTTTCCTTATATTGCCTTGTCTACTGCTTTATTCCTTTTAGGAGTATTAGTAGCTGCGTTTTATAGTTGGCAAGACCCAACTTTTATGTCGTTAATAGTACCATCGAGTATTATTTCCAAAGTTCGCGACGATGGTAAATTATGGACGGCTTCTATTGCTGGTATTGAGCAAGCAGCATGTTCGGAGATTATAATTAATAACTTGAGAATCTCTTTGGGCGCGGTTTTAGGTGGAATTACAGGTGGGATATTCACAATTTATATAATAATTTTCAATGGTTTATTAATCGGTACAGTTGCAACCTTAGTTGGGCAAAATAACTTAGCTTATCCTTTTTGGGCATTTGTATTTCCACATGGTTCCTTAGAATTAACCGCTATTCTTCTTGCGGTCGCCGCGGGGTTATTAATTGCAAAAGCAATATTTAACCCTGGAAAATATAGTCGTCTAAATGCAATTAAACGTCATACTTGTCAAGCAATACAATTGTTATTTGCCATTGTACCGATGTTAATTATTGCCGGAATTATCGAAAGTTTTTTCTCCTCTAACCCAAATATTCCCAACCCAATTAAATATTTAACCGGAATAGGTTTATTTTTACTTTTAATTACATATTTTCGACAAAAATCAGCGAACAGCGAACAGTGAAAGCTATAGGTTGGGTTAAGGGTCGCTAACCCAACTAGGAGAAGCAAATTTATAATCGAGCAAAACTAGTATGGTAGGTAGTGCGAGCGTCTCGCTCGCTACTTGTTACCCGTTACCCGTTACTCGCTGTTCACTGATAACTGATAACTGTTCACTGATTTACATCATTACCATTCCACCATCAACGTTAAAGGTTTGTCCGGTAATGTATGCTGCTGCGTTGTCTGCGGCGAGAAAACGTACCATTCCTGCGATTTCTTCTGGTTTTCCGTAACGTCCCAAAGGAATTGCTTTAAGAATCTCTTCTGATTGAATTTCGCTTGTCATGTCAGTGTCGATAAAACCAGGAGAAACTGCATTAACGGTGATACCCCGAGAAGCAAATTCTCTAGCCAGGGTTTTAGTTAAACCGATTACTCCTGCTTTTGCTGCACTGTAATTTGCTTGTCCGGGATTACCCATTTGACCGGCGACTGAAGCAATATTTATAATCCTTCCAGAACGTTTTTTCAACATTCCTTTACTAACAGCACGAGTACATAAATAAACACCAGTTAAATTAAGATTGATTACAGCTTGCCAATCTTCTGGCTTCATTCGTAAAAGTAGAGTATCGCGGGTAATTCCGGCATTGTTAACTAAAATATCGATTTTATTAAATTTTTCTAAAACAGTTTTCACCAGACCGTCTACTTGTTCTTCTTTGGAAACATCAGCCTGTAGAGCGATTGCATTCCCTCCTGCTGCGGTAATCTCTGAAACTAATTCCTCTGCTGCTTTACTGGAACTCGCATAATTAACAACTACAGTAGCTCCTAATTTGGCGAATTCTTGTGCAATTGCTCGTCCAATTCCCCGCGAAGCACCGGTAACAACAGCAACTTGTTCGCGTAAACTCTGTAGATTTTCTGGTAGCAGTTCCATGAGCGTTCCTCAATATAATTTCATCATTTGAACCCGCTAAATATAATAGGCTGATTCGTACCCTATGATTTACGTTAATTTTGTAATTTTGTCCTAGGCATTACCATAAAACAGCAAAGGTAAAAAACAGGTTTCTTTATATGTCTACTAAAAAGCAATTCAACAGCTTTGAAGATATGTTATCTGGTTCTGATGTACCGGTATTAGTGGATTTTTACGCTGACTGGTGCGGACCTTGCCAAATGATGGCACCGATTTTAGACCAAGTTAATTCTCAACTCGCAGGAAAAATACGAGTCGTCAAAATAGACACTGAGAAATATCCAGCATTAGCAAGTCAATATCAAATCTATGCTCTACCTACCTTAGTATTATTCAAAGAGGGTAAACCAGTAGATAAAATTGAAGGTGTAATGCAAGCACCACAGTTAGTTCAGCACCTACAACCATTTATTTAACATATTCATATTTAAGAAATAGGTCGTTTGTAGTGGGAGCATCCTGCTCCCTAATAGTTATAAGAATAGCTAGTAAAAAATGTAGGGACATAAAATTTTACGTCTCCCGACAATTACAGGAAAAATGAACCCGTCAAAATTGATTTAGCCGAATAATAGGAAGCGAGACCGCTCCCACTACGAGAATTAATTGGAACAGCTATAAATCAGTTTTCATACACCAAAAGATGGGTTTTATTTTTTAATCGGGATAGGAAAAGCAATACTCAATAAACTTTGGCTTTTAGCAACTAAACTCCAAACCGATAGTAGCAAGACTCACTAGAAAATACTGAATATATAGTGTAAAAAAAGTTAGTAGTAATGATATTCGGATAAGATGCCGCTTTAAAAGTATTATGAGTAAGCGTGAAAGTCCGATTGGTTTTATTTCTATTCTGGTTGCTACTTTTGGTCTTAGCGTTGCTGGTATTTGGTCGGCTTATCAGTTCGGATTTGGTTCGTATTCCGACGAAGAATATATTTATACTGAGAGCAAAAAAAATATATCCATTATCAAGGAGTCTAATAAATTAAAAGCAGCAATCAAAAATACACCTACACCCAAACCTACTGCTACTCCTACTCCCAAAAAATTAAAAACAGCAGACGATATCGCACAAAACCCAGTACAAGCACAAATTCAATTTCTATCTGACTCTAATAGAATTACCAGTCAAGGTTTAGCAAATTTAAATCAATTAAAGCAAGAAATTTCAGAATTTAAACCTCAAAATCTTGCTATAAGAATTTATTCTAATCCCGATAAATCAGACTTTGGTCAGCAAATTGCGACACAAAGAGGTGAAGAAATAGCAGGTTATCTACGTCATCTTGGATTGACAAATAAAATCGTGATTTCCAAAAGAATCCCGAATACCTCAGCAAATAATCTTTCTTCTCAACAAAAACGCAATCAGCCAGTATTGGTTCAGCTGTATAAATTAAATTAAATTAATTTTATTGTGGTATTTTTTCTAGAATTTGAATAGCTTTGATGGTGCGTTACGGCATTCTTTAAATGGTAATTTTCAATCAAATTTATTCGCGCCGTAACACACCCTACAATGAATTCCTACCTATTGAAAATTGAAAATTGTTGATGATTAATTATTAATTGAAACTGTTCGCTGTTCGCTGTTAACTGATAATTGACTACTGTCTCCTCACGTTCAAACAACACCATTCTTTCCGCTTCCATAATGTTGCAACCACCCAGCCGTTTTTCTCTAAAACATCGGTAACAGCATTAGATTGCTCTAATAAAATACCGCTAAAAATACCCCAGCTAGTTGGTTTAACAATAGCACTCATACCAGGAAGTATTTCCATTATTATGTCAGCCAAAATGTTACAGACTATTCCATCCACTGGTTCAGTAACAAGCTGCTGCATTACTTCAACGCTTCCCTGAGCTACTTTTAAACGTTCGGGAGCAAGTCCGTTTATGTCACGGTTTTCAACGGTTGAACTTACTGCTAATGAATCGGTATCTACTGCATAGGCTTTTGCAGCCCCTAACAGTAATGCTCCGATGGAAAGAATACCGGAGCCACAGCCAATATCCGCGATTACCACATCATTTTTTTTCTCTTGGGAACTGACAAAAAATTCGGGGATATCGCTAAAACGCATCTCTAACGATTCCAAACAAAGTTGGGTTGTTGCATGTGCCCCTGTACCGAAAGCTGAACCGGGGTCGAGCTGCAAAATTTTCCGTTCCGTATTTTCTGGAACCTGTATCCAAGAAGGATTGATTAAAATGCGATCGCCAATTTCTTGAGGTTCCCAATGTTGTTTCCAACTGCTCGACCAATCTTCTTCATCAATTAGCTTCCACTGTAGGGAAGGTAAAGAAGTTTCAAAACAAAGAGCATCCTGACGCAGCCACAACGATAAAGCAGCTAAGTCTAATAAATGTGCCTGAGATTGGGGTAAATAAGCCTGTACGGAAACTAAGTTACCTTTTTTTTGGCTAGCAGTTCCCCGACAGCCAAATTCATCCAGTCGCCAATATACTGAATCTTCAATCTCTGGAGAACATAAAATTTGTAATTCCCACCAAGTTTTTGCCACGGTTTAATTAGTTAGGAGTTAGGAGTTAGGAGTTAGGAGTTAGGAGTTAGGAATTGGGAGTTAGGAGTTAGGAATTAAAAGTTAATTATCATCCATCGAATAGCAATATATAAGAACAAGGTTCAGATTTCAAAGCGGAAATTCCGTTTTCCTAACTCCTAACCGTTGAATGCTAATTCCGATTACTAACTTCCAAAATCCAACTTTTAGCCGTTGAGTTCCAACTTAAAACTCGGAATTCCTAACTCTTAACTCCTAACTCCTAACTTTTTAAAGTGTTACTGTATACGCGTCTCGAATGCCGGGTACTTTGGTAATTTCGTTCAAAATACCGTCTGGTAATGGGTCATCTATACTGATAACCATTACTGCATCACCTCGAACTATTTTACGTCCTACCTGCATGCTGGCGATATTAACGTTAAAACTACCGAGTAAGGAACCGATTTTACCGATAATACCAGGCATATCGCGGTGTACGGTAAATAGCATATACCGATTTGGTGGTACGTTGATGGGAAAACTATCAAGTCCGGTAATCCGAATTTCTCCATCACCTAACAAAGCACCCGTTACATCATGGGTTCCCAAGTTACCTGTTGCTTCTAAATGCAGCGAACCAGCGTAATCTTTTACCGAGTCATCACGGGTTTCAATGACGCGAATTCCTCTTTCTTTGGCTTCGATATTGGCATTTACATAATTCACCCGCTCGCGCAAAGCTTGGTAAAGCAATCCTTTAATAGAAGCTATTACTAAAGGTTGACTCTTATTAGTTGCGAGTTCTCCTTGCAAAGTCACCTTAAGAGTTTCGACTCTACCACCAGCAAGCTGACCGACTAAGTTACCTAATGTTTCTGCTAGCTGCATATAAGGCTTAAGTTCTTCCAAGACATTGGGATTGAGTCCGGGAATATTAACCGCAGAACGCGCTGGTAAACCTAACATGACATCGCGAATTTGTTCGGCTACGTCAATGGCAACGTTTACCTGTGCTTCGGTAGTGGAAGCTCCCAAATGAGGTGTAAGAACAACCTCTTTACCTAAAGCTTTTAATGGAGATTCACCCAAAGGTTCGGATTCGTAAACATCCAACGCAGCACCCTTGATTTTTCCTTCCTTGAGAGCAACAGCCAAAGCTTCCTCATCAATGATTCCACCGCGAGCGCAGTTGATAATCCGAGCATTGGGCTTCATCTTCGCCAACATTTCGGTGTTGATTAAATGAGCAGTTTCTGGAGTTTTAGGGATATGCAGCGTAATATAATCGGCTTGCTTGACCAGCAAATCCATATCTACTAGCTGAACTCCCATCTGTTCGGCTCTTTCATTGGAAATAAACGGGTCAAAAGCCAGTAACTTCATTCCCATTGCTTTAGCAACACCAGCAACGTGAGAACCAATTTTACCTAAACCGACAATTCCCAAAGTCTTTTTATAAACTTCGGTACCAACAAAAGTTTTGCGATTCCACTCCCCTTTTTTCACCGAAGCATTCGCATCGGCAATATTGCGAGACATAGCCATCATCATAGCCAGAGCGTGTTCGGCTGCCGCAATAGTATTACCTTCCGGGGAATTAACAACAACAATTCCTCTACGGGTAGCTGCCGGTACATCTACATTATCAACACCAACACCCGCACGACCGATGATTTTGAGATTTGCTGCTGCTTCAATAACTTCTTCAGTAACGCGAGTTCCAGAGCGAATCATCAGCGCATCATATTCACCAATAATTTGCTGTAATTCTTCTGGTTTTAAACCTAATTTGACATCAACATTAGCAACTTGGGACAAGATGTCAATCCCTGCCTGGTCAATTGAATCGGAAACTAGAACCTTAGACATAACTGCTTATTTTAAAGCTAAAAGAGTGTTTGTTTGTTTGTAGGGAGAACTGTAGGTCTTAAATGCAAAAAAGCCTTTACTACGGCGATGAACAAATTAGTATTTAATATCCCATGAGAACGATACGCCGACCTGTAGGTCACGGCCAGGAGAAATTTTCACTCGGCACCATCTGGCTTGTTCCTCATAGGGTAGACATAATCCACCAATAACATGAATAGCGCCCGCAGTTCATCTATATTATTAAAAATTCAGAAACAAAAAAATACTGTAAAAGTCGCTTTATGTAAAAGTATTTACCATCTGAGGTAATGGGTAATAGGTAATTGGGAATTGGGGATTGGGGATTGGTAATGGGTAATGGGTAATTGGTAGTTGTAAGTATCTAGCGAACTGTTTAACTCTTACTAAAAATAATCAACTGTTGACTGTTGACTGTTCACTGATAACTGCTCACTGTTTAAAACTTTCCTTCTCGAACTTCTTTACTAAACTCCCCAACTGCTTGAGTAATTGTCTCGCGTAGATTTGTATAAACTTTGGCAAATGGCGGCTGCTTTTCTGAAAGCCCAAGTAAATCGGAAGTGACTAAAACCTGTCCGTCGCAGTGAGAACCCGCACCAATACCAATAGTTGGAACGCTCACTTTTTGAGTAATTTTGAATGCTAAATCTGCGGGAATATGCTCTAGAATCATCGAAAAAACGCCCGCTTGTTCCAAAGCTATTGCTTCTTGTAAAATCCTATCTCTTGATTCTTCTGTTTTACCTTGTTGACGCAAACCAATTTGATTTACTGACTGTGGAGTTAAACCAACATGTCCCATTACTGGAATCCCCGCTTGTACCAAACGAGAAATCGTATCTATCATTTGGGGATATCCACCTTCTAATTTTACAGCCGTAGCTCCGGTTTCTTTCAATACCTTACCCGCCGAGCGCATAGCTTGTGTAACGCTTTCTTGATAAGTCATAAAAGGTAAATCAACTACCATCAAAGCCTGCTTTACACCACGTCTTACGGCTTTTGCATGGTATATCATTTCTTCCAAAGAAATCGGTAGAGTATTTTGATAGCCCCAAACCGCAGCCATCGAGTCACCAACCAAAATTAAATCTACTCCACTATCATCCAATAACTGAGCAATCAGATAATCCCATGCAGTCAACACCACAATGGGACGCTGTTGCTGTTTGTATTGAATTAACTTTTGGATAGTAATAGCCATTTCAATTTTGGATTTTAGATTTTAGATTTTGGATTGGGAATTGGGAATTGGTAATTGGTAATTGGGAATTGGGAATTGGTAATTGGTAATTGGGAATTGGTAATTGGTAATTGGGAATTGGGGATTGGGAATTGGTAATTGGGAATTGGGAATGGGGAATGGGAATTGGAAGTTAGGAGTTAGGAGTTAAGGATTTTTCTACCCCCTCTCCCCCTCTCCCCATCTCCCCCTCTCCCCATCT
>NZ_AP018227.1:3195562-3697627 GCF_002368095.1 Calothrix parasitica NIES-267
TCTCCCCATCTCCCCCTCTCCCCATCTCCCCCTCTCCCCATCTCCCCCTCTCCCCATCCTCTATCGCACTGCGCTAGTAAAAGCCAAATGCGGTTTTGCTCGTTGCATTTTCGGCATTAACCAAGCTAGACCTTCGCTGGTACCAATCCACAATTTATTACCAACGTCGGGAGCGATAGAAATAATTCTACTGGAAGGAAGCCCAGCAACTCTATCTAATACGGCTCCGTTATATGGATTTAATCGTAACAAACCGTTATCTGTACCGACCCAAACACTCCTATCATCAGCAAAACTTATGGATGTAACATTCTTTCCGCGCAAGCGTGTAACAGAACGTAATATTGAACCATTTTTTGGGTTGATAACTAGCAGGTTATTTGGTGTACCTGCCCAGATTAATCCTAAAGAGTCTATCGCTAATGTTTGTACGGTTGTACCCGGTAGCTCTTTAATATGCTGCATCACGGTAGCTTTGGCGGTGTTGATTCGCACTAAGCCTTCTAAGGTACCAACCCAAAGATGACCTTGAGCGTCTAAAGTCATGGCATTTGCGCTGACACCGGGGAGTTTTTTCAAGGTGGTCATGATTAAGCCTTCATCGGGACTAATCAAAGCCAAACCGTTATCCGTACCTGCCCAAACATAACCGCGCTTATCAACTTGTAAAGATAATACTCTTTTGGAAGGTAAAAATAAATTCTGGGCTGTAATTTCATTACTACGTGGGTCTACTCGCTTCAAACCTGCATAGCTACCGACCCACAAGCGTCCGACTTTATCTTGAACCATCGCACTAATAGCCCGATTGGGTAAATTAACGCGAGCCAATATGTCGCCAGTATGGGGATTAATCCGTGTTAAACCACGTCCGTAACCTACCCAGAGATTCCCCATAAAATCCGGCTGCAAAGCTTTGACACGAAAATCAGTTTCTCTTCTATTTTGTATTCGTCGTCTTTGAACCGGTAACGGTTTGCGTCGCGGAGGTGGTGCTGAAGCAGGATAAGCAGGAGTCACTTCCGAAGGGTTGACCTGAAGAAGTTTCTGAGCCGAAACGCGACTACTCAAACCCGAAAATGCTACTAATCCCAGTATTGAAGAACAAATTATTAAACTACTACGCTGACTGAAAAACACCACAATGATAAATTCTACGAAAACAACTAATTACAGTGTTCCCTTTTAACAGTTAACAGTTAACAGTTAACAGTAATCAGTTAGAGAAGAGGGAGTGGTAAGTGGTAAGTAGCAAGTAGTAAGTAATGAATGGGGAATAGCAAATTAATCATTTGTAGTGGGAGCATCTTGCTCCCTATATGCTTACAATAATCCGCAATGCCCAATTACTAATGCCCAATTACCAATACCCAATGCCCCTGCCACAAAAATGCATACTATTATAACTACCAATATGTAAAGTCTTCTTAATAAAATGTTTAAATGAATATGATATAAGAAATTCAAATATAAAAGTTAAAGATATTCAAATAATAAGGATTCAAATTCTTGATATATTGTGAAGCAGGCTACAGATTGCGTGGCGCACAGTTTCGACTTTCGCTTACCGCTTGTCTAAATTTTGATTAGTTAAGTTGAAGTGATTCCGCTTTTCTAGTTGATTTGAGCATCATTTTCATACCGATTGATAACGTAAGTCTGGTAAGGAAGGAACGGTTAAAGAAAATTTTTTTGATTAGCTTGGAGTTTGAAAAAGGGATAAGCAATTAAGGGAAGCTCGAATAAATCGAGGTTTTTCTGTGTTTCCTTTGTTTTGATGAAAAATCCCTGAATAATAAGCAAGCTCTAGCCAAGCTTCAATAAAACGATTAAATAGTCTTTCCTGTTGAAGAGGAAGGGGTTATTTAAGTGAAGGTTCTGCTCTCCGCGTGATTTGTTAAGCAAAAGATAGACTTTTAGGATTGGATAAATATGTCTTACTCTCAAACGAGAACTCAGTCTAAATCAGGGTATGAAGCTGGGGTAAAAGATTATAGATTAACTTATTACACCCCCGACTACACTCCTAAAGATACAGACCTTTTGGCGGCTTTCCGGATGACTCCTCAACCCGGAGTTCCCCCAGAAGAAGCTGGTGCTGCTGTTGCGGCTGAATCTTCAACAGGTACTTGGACAACTGTATGGACTGACTTGTTAACCGACCTAGACCGCTACAAGGGTCGTTGTTATGATATCGAGCCAGTTCGTGGTGAAGATAACCAGTACATTTGTTATGTAGCTTATCCTCTGGATTTGTTTGAAGAAGGTTCTGTAACCAACGTTTTGACCTCGATTGTAGGTAACGTTTTTGGTTTCAAAGCTTTACGTGCGCTACGTTTGGAAGATTTACGTATTCCTGTTGCTTATCTAAAGACTTTCCAAGGACCTCCTCACGGTATCCAAGTTGAGCGCGATAAGTTGAACAAGTATGGTCGTCCTCTATTGGGTTGTACCATTAAGCCTAAGTTAGGTTTATCCGCTAAGAACTACGGACGCGCTGTATACGAGTGTTTGCGCGGTGGTTTGGACTTCACCAAAGATGACGAAAACATCAACTCGGCACCTTTCCAAAGATGGAGAGACCGTTTTACTTTCGTTGCAGATGCTATCTACAAATCACAAGCAGAAACCGGCGAAATTAAGGGTCACTACCTCAACGTAACCGCTCCTACTTGTGAAGAAATGCTCAAGCGAGCTGAGTATGCGAAAGAGTTAGGAATGCCCATCGTAATGCATGACTACCTCACCGCAGGTTTCACCGCTAATACTACTTTGGCTCACTGGTGTCGCGATAATGGTTTGTTGTTGCACATCCACAGAGCAATGCACGCGGTAATTGACCGTCAAAAGAACCACGGTATTCACTTCCGCGTATTGGCTAAGTGCTTGAGAATGTCTGGTGGTGACCACATTCACACCGGTACTGTGGTTGGTAAACTTGAAGGTGAACGCGGTATCACCATGGGTTTTGTTGACCTATTGCGTGAAAACTACGTCGAGCAAGATAAGTCTCGCGGTATTTACTTTACCCAAGATTGGGCTTCCATGCCTGGTGTAATGGCTGTTGCTTCTGGTGGTATTCACGTATGGCACATGCCCGCACTATTAGAAATCTTCGGTGACGACTCCGTACTACAGTTTGGTGGTGGTACTTTGGGTCACCCTTGGGGTAACGCTCCTGGTGCAACTGCAAACCGTGTTGCTTTAGAAGCTTGCGTTCAAGCACGTAACGAAGGACGTAGCTTGGCTCGCGAAGGTAACGATATTATTCGCGAAGCTTGTAAGTGGTCTCCAGAATTGGCTGCTGCTTGCGAACTCTGGAAAGAAATTAAATTCGAGTTCGAGGCAATGGATACCGTCTAATTGTATTAGTTGTGAGTTTTTTGTTTTGGGTTTTAAGTTTAAAATCTCTTTAATTTAAAGCTAAAACTTATAAACTCATAACTATTATGGGCTGGGGTCAAGTATGGATATAAAGCGAATCGCCAAAGACACAGCCAAGATGCTGCAAAGCTACTTGACATATCAAGCAGTTAGAACGGTGTCGGCTCAAATTAATGAAACTAATCCCTATGTTGCAGCTTGGCTGCATCGCTTTTCGACAAAGGAGAGAATCCAGGATGGGGAATTGTATATTCAGCAATTATTCCTAGAGAAGCCCGAATTGGCTTTACGGATAATGACAGTCAGGCAGCACTTAGCGGAAGAAATGACTGAATTTTTGCCGGAAATGGTTAGCACTGGAATAGTTCAAGCCAACATGGAACATCGTCGTCAGCATCTTGAGCGGATTACGCAATTAGATTTATCTAACCCCAGTACTGAACAACAATCAGCGACAGATGATAGCTCAGAAGATTCGAGCGAAAACAGTTAGGAGTTAGGAGTTAAGAGTTAGGAATTTTAATTAACAACTAACAACTAGCAACTAATAACTAACATCTAACAACTAATAGCTAATAAAAAATATGCAAACTTTACCAAAAGAGCGTCGGTACGAAACCCTTTCATACTTACCACCTTTAAATGACGCTCAAATCACTCGTCAAATTCAATATATTTTAGACCAGGGTTATTTTCCTGCAATTGAATTTAACGAAACTTCCGAACCAACAGAAATGTATTGGACAATGTGGAAGTTACCTTTGTTCAATGCTAGAAGTCCTCAAGAAGTATTAGCTGAAGTTCAAGGTTGTCGTTCTCAGTTTCCTACCTGCTACATTCGTGTAGTTGGTTTCGACAACGTTAAGCAATGCCAAATTCTTAGCTTCATCGTACACAAGCCTAACCAAGGTGGTTACAGATACTAAGGTTTGATTTTTGAAAGGTAGATTTTTTCTGTCTTTTAGATATTAAATAAATTTTCCCTTCCCGTAAAATATGGGGAGGGAATTTTGGTTTTTATCTACACACTTTTAACCTCACCCCGTCCGACCGACTCCCCTCTCCTTGTCAAGGAGAGGGGAAATTTGTAGGGTGTTTTACGGCACGAATTAATATTAATTAAAATACTACTATTTAAATTATGCCGTAACGCACCGTTAATTTTCACTCATCCCGATAAAGCTGTGCTTTATCTCCCCTCTCCTTAATAAGGAGAGGGGTTGGGGGTGAGGTTTTGAAATGTATTAATAGATTGGGAAACGTTATAGTTTATAGGTTGGGTTAGACACGATAAACAATTTGGTTTGTAATAAAACATATATAAATCGTGTCGTAACCCAACATCTTGATGATGGGAAAACGAAAAAAATGATAATTTATTATCACAGAAGAAAAATTATTAATGAGAATTATAGATTGCTAAACTTTTTTTTATCCACCAGGGAATGCAATTCCCTGGCTTATAGATTGTAGGTTGGGTTAGACACGATAAACAATTTTATTTGTAATGAAACGTATATAAATCGTGTCGTAACCCAATATTTATCTAATGGGAAAATGACAAAAACTTATAATTTATTATCGCATCATACAAATGATAAATAACAATTATAGATTGCTAAACTTGTTTTTATCCACCAGGGAATGCAATTCCCTGGCTCATAGCTTAAGACCATTAAAATGGACTGGAGGAATAATGCTAATACATAAAAGAAATAATTAATTACTCAGTTCGTAGTTGTAAAAGCCACACTGTTTTTGAACGTGATATATGAAGTTGCGATAGTCCGGGGGATGTTGCTTCGCGTATCGCAATTTTATGTGTAGATTTCTTGCGTCTTGAAAAAGTTAGATTCGTAATCGCGGATACATAACTAAAATGCACATACAGAAACTGACTGTAGCGGACAAGTTTTATCCTCAATAGGATTTTCTGAAAGAATCAGATGATTCAAGTTAGTTAAATTTGAAAGTGGTTTTAAGTCGCTGATTTCGTTTTCGCTAAGTTCAAGAGAATATAAATTGATTAAATTGGAAAGTGGTTTTATATTGCTGATTTGATTTCTCCAAAGTTTAAGAGACCTCAAATTAGTCAAGTTCGACAAAGGTTTTAAGTCGTTAATTAGATTTTGACCAGCATAAAGCCTAGTCAATTTAATTAATCTTGAGAGCGGTATTAAATCACTTATTTGGTTTTGTTCAAGGTTTATATCAGTCAAATTAGTTAAGTTAGACAAGGGTTCGAGGTCGCTAATTTTATTATTTTGAAGAACAAGTATTTTCAAATTATTTAACTTGGAAAGCGGTTTGAGGTCGCCGATTGAATTATTCTTAAGCTGAAGCCAGGTCAAATTATTTAAAGAATCCAGTCCTTCTAAATTGCTAATTGAATTATTATTAAGTTCAAGGTACTTCACATTTGTTAACGTTAAGATTGGTTTGATATCGCTAATTTTATTATCATTCAGAGAAAGACGAGTTAATTTCGTAAATTTACCTAAGAAATCAAATTCTTTCAGGTCGGTAAGTAAATTGCTATCAAGGTTGAGTTTAGTTAAATTAGTTAATTTAGCTAACCCTTTTATATTACTGAGTTTATTATTTCTAAGGTTAAGCTCGGTTAAATTGGTTAAAGAAAAGAGTGGTTTAATATCACTAATTTGATTTTGACCTAGCCGGAGAATTATCAAATTATTTAATGTGGAAAGTGATTCTATATCTTTAATTTGATTGTTATCAAGCTCTATTTTTATCAAATTAGTTAATGTGGAAAGCGGTTTTATATCTTTAATTTGATTGTTTCCAAGGAAAAGGGATTTTAAATTCGTTAAAGATGAAAGCGGTTGTAAATCGCTAATTTCCTTATTATCCAGAACAATCGTAATCAATTCATTCAGCTTTTGATTGGCTTGTTTACAATCTTCGGTACCCGCTTCTTTTAATAAAACCTCAACAGTATGCTTTGTTTTTTTTGGTATAATTGCTTGATGCTCGCACCACCAGATAAAACTTTGAGGGGGAATTTTCAACTCAGCCAAATTAGTTAACTTTATCAGCGGTTTGATGTCAGTGATTTGATTTCCCCAAAGTGTAAGGTGAGTTAAATTAGTTAATTTAGAAAGCGGTGCTAAGTTGCTGATGTTATTGTTTGATAAATCAAGCTCGGTTAAATAAGTTAAATCAGAGATTGGTCTTAAGTCACTGATGTTGTCTTCTGAGAGGTAAAGTTTAGTTAAATTGCTAAGTCTTTGACTCGCTTGTTTACAATTTTTTGTACCTGCTCTTTCTAATAAAACTTCTACTGTAATCCTAGTTTCTTCGTCTAAAGTAGACTTTTGCTCGCACCATTCGCTCATCTTTTTAGCAATCTCTGCTTCTGCTTTTTTTCCAGCATCTTGCTCTTGTTTGATAAAAGTGCAGGCTGTTAATGTTAATACCGTAAGAAAGATTGTGATGATTTTACTCATTAGTATTTTTACGTATGTTAAAGTATTTATATAGACTACGGCTAGCCTTAATACATACTTGATAACATACGAGATTGATTTCGTAATGTATAAACTTGGTTTAATTAAAGATTCAATGTGGGAATATAAAAGAAATATAGTCCAAAGTCAAAAATATAAATTACGAGATTAAATCAATATTACAACTGTGCTTAACCCAGCCTACAAGCTATATCTATATTAGTCAGGAATGGCCGCAACTGTCACAATACTCAGCTGGTGCGTGACACTGAAAACATTGTAACTACCTTCAGAATTGTTCAAAGTGTCACAGCACCCTACAAGAAAAATATTTCGATTGCGTAAGTCCTATTAGTATTCATAAAAATTTAAAATAATCTAAAATGACCGAAGCAGAAGCTATTTCAAAATCACAATTTCCCCGCACTCGCGAGACTTTAAAACAAGATTTAATAAATGCAGGTTTGACTCCAGGAATAACTGTAATTGTACATTCTTCTTTAAGTTCTTTGGGATGGGTTTGTGGTGGAGCGGTTGCGGTAATTCAAGCTTTGATGGATGTGATTACTCCAAATGGTACTTTGGTAATGCCAACTCATAGCAGCGATTATTCAGACCCGGAACCTTGGGAAAATCCACCAGTTCCTGCTGAATGGTGGCAGACAATTCGCGATACAATGCCAGCTTATGATGCAAGAATAACTCCTACAAGAAATATGGGGAAAGTTGTTGAGGTATTTAGAACTTGTGAAGATGTTTTACGAAGTTCTCACCCTAATTTTTCATTTGCTGCTTGGGGGAATCATGCTGAAGCTATTATCAAAAATCATTCTTTGAATTATTCTCTTGGGGAAGCATCACCTCTTGCTCGTCTTTATGATTTGAATGGTTATGTACTTTTATTGGGAACTGGGTATGACACCTGTACAACTTTTCATTTAGCAGAATATCGTCAGGATAATCCCAAAAAGACTAATTATGCAGCACCAATTTTGGAATCAGGAGAAAGAATTTGGAAAACTTATTCCGATATTGAATTTAATAATGATTGTTTTGTAATTATGGGTTCCGATTTTGAGAAAACTGGTTGTGTCAAAAAATCACAAGTCGGCTTTGCACAAACTAAGTTTTTTGCAGTTAAAGATGCTGTTGATTTTGGAGTAAATTGGCTAAGAGAAAATAAATTAAAATAAATCAAAATAAATTAAATAAATTAAATAAATTAGATTACTCAATAATTTTAGTATAGAGTATAGCGTTTCCCGGTCTACTGAAGTACATTTAAAAACCTCACCCCCACCCCCTCTCCTTATTAAGGAGAGGGGAGACAAGCACAGCTTTATCGGGGTGAGTTAATTGCTGTATCTCAGTTGCTTGATAAACGCTATATATTTTATTTTGTACACTTTAGTTTAATTAGTGCTGAGATGCTTTCACAACCAGTAAAAGAAATGAGAATTTGCTTTGTTGGTGAATCACTTGTAAACGGTACTGGCGACCCTGAATGTTTGGGTTGGGCTGGTAGAATATGTCAGAATGCTTTCTCAAAAGGTTTTGATATTACTTACTATAATTTGGGAGTTAGGCGTGAAACAAGTAGCGAATTAAGAAAGCGATGGTTGCAGGAAGTTTCTTATCGTTTACCTAGAGAATATCACGGTAGGGTTATATTCTCTTTTGGAGCTAATGACACAACTATTGAAAATGGTAAAACTAGAGTTTCTTTAGAAGATTCTATTACTAATTTACGAGATATTTTAAGTATCGCTAAAGATTTATATCCGGTTTTAGTTGTTAGCGCACCACCAGTAGATGATAAGGAACAGAATCAAAGAATCTCTGGTTTATCAACGGAATTTAGTAAGATTTGTGGTGAGTTGAATATTCCTTATTTAGATGTTGTTTCAGAATTACTAGAATCAAATATTTGGATGGATGAAGTAAAGAAATATGATGGTGCTCATCCGAGAGCAGCAGGATATCAAGTGTTTGCTGAAATTGTGCAAAATTGGGAAGGCTGGTTGAATTGGTTTAAATCATAGTCAATATTTGCAAACATGACTTCTTAATAAATATCATTTTTATATTTATATTTGAGCATACTGCTTTATAGTAAATCGATTATAGTTTGTTTAACTTCTGTATTCTATACATGCTTATTTTAATCAAAAATTTTAAGAGTTTATAAATATGTTTTTTTAAAATTACATAAATATATTTAAGTTATAAAAATGTATGTCTAATTATGTTATAATTGCACGAAAGTTGCAATATAGATTGCAGCATATAAATGGCATTATAGCAATTAAAAAAAATATATTATAGCAGGCATATCTAACTACTAATTTATTAGATTAGCACCAAGATTATCAAATAAATTAGCTTTATATGAGAATGTTTTTGCTTTAAAATATATTTCTTTTAATTGTAATGCTCTGAAAAAAAAGTAGATGTAGGAGAATCAAAAATGGTGATTCAAGATTTAGAAATTATAGAATTAGTAGACTCTTTGGCTTTAATTATGGGAGGAGCTAAAACTGCAGCCAATTCTAATAGCAAAGCAGGAGATGGAATAGCTAATGCTAGTGCTGAAGCAGCTGCTTTGGGAAAAATCACTAAGACCATCACTAAAACTTCAACATCTGTTCGTAAAGATGATATTTTCTCATCTTCACGTGCTTCCGGAAGAGCTATATCTACTGCAAAAGATGGAAATAATATTTCTCGCTCTTCTGATAGAAGTAATTCTTATTTTTCAGACATTGGTTAAATAGGAAGTTTTAGAAAATTTATCATTATCTAATATAAAATTGAAAAGTGTTCTCAAATAATAAATATGACAAATCCCTTGTTATTCATCTGAATAGTCAAGGGATTTCATTTTATTTCTTGATTAAAAACAATAGCTTTTAGTTGAGATAAAAATAGTGTAATATATAAATCAGCAAATCCCCCTTTTTTGCAAACCTCTCTCCCTTAATGAGAAGAGGGGAAGGGAATTAGGTTCCGAGATATTTCATCAAAGTGAAAATCACTATCTGAACTAGTTATAAGTAATTCAGCAATAGCTTGAGAAATTGGTAAACCAGGACAATTTTCTAACCAAAAGTATTCTCCAACTGGGTTAATTTCTAAAAATACGTACTTACCATCCGGTGTGAGAATAATGTCAATAGCTCCATAATTTAAGCCAAAGTAAGTCATGAGTTGCAGAAGCTTCTGCTCAATATCTTTGGGTAAATCATAATTTTTCCAAGCATCAAGCAAAGCTACTCCTTCCCGTCTCCAATTGTAACGAGATTTTTGTAAAGCTTGGGAATCAACCGCAGCAGTAAATACATTTTTTCCAACAATAATTGTCCTTAATTCTAACGCTTTAGGAATTTTCTCTTGAAAAGTCATCGGACATAAATTTAGTCCTTGAAGGTTATTAATATCTGCTGATGTAACCGGATTTGTAAAAACAACTTTTTCCTGACCTTGTTTATCATAAACAGCGAAGGAAGAAAGCATTTTTGTCACAATATCTTGCTCGCATTCCTTCGCAAATTGCTTCACTGATTCCGGATTATTTGTTGTTAAGGTGCGGGGAATATTTAAACCTATTTCTTGAGCAACTTGTAGCTGTAGCTGTTTATTTTCAGCTAAACGAATATTTATAATTTTATCAAGATGGAATCCTTTGATACTAGCAATCATTCCAGTAATTGTGGTGCGGGATTCTTGAATCGAAGCTTGCCTAAGCTGTTTTTCCATACTATAAGGAATCCTTGCTCCAATTGCAATCCTTCGATACCATACAGCCGACACTTCTTTTAAATCTAATTTATGTTGTTCGTCAGCAATAACAATATTCTTGTTACCGTTACTATAAGAGATATCTAACTGTATTTGTGTAGGAAATTTATCGGTGTCAAAACGGAATACTTTTTCTCCCCTAGCCTTAATAGCTGTCATGACTAAAGGAATGCTTTCATTATCTTTACTATGAGTAATAATTAAGATAGTCATGGAGAAGTAAAAAGTAAAAAGTAATAAGTAAAAAGTAATTTTAAATGATTTTCGATAACTTTATATATCATCCGACGAATGTAATATATCCCTCCAGGAGATGTTATATTTGCCAGGTTTGAATCATATTTAACTTCAAATATTGAAACATAACCTAAGTATTTTCTTACATTTAAATTAGGATTTATATAAGTAATAAGTAACTGTTAAAAATTTAAGAGCAGAAAAGAGAATTATTTTAGTTTGAAGCTATTTATTTTTATTTTTTTAGAAGTGCATTAGCAATAGCGTTACTGATAGGAAGTTCTAAATCCCTTTCTAACATTCCCCATTCTCCTGTAGGATTAATTTCTAAAAAAAAGTATTCTTCTTTATGAGTTTGAATAAAATCAAAAGCTCCAAACAAAAGCCCAAACTTTTTCATAAATAAATTTAGTCTCTCCTTTAATTTCTCTGGTAGCTGAAATCCTTCCCATCCCAAATTCTTATTATCGGCACATCTCCAATCAGTTGTTGAGACTGCATATTGAGATGCATCGAGCGCTCCTACAAAAAAATTACCGTCTACAAATACGATTCTTAATTCTCGCTGCTTGGGTATTTGCTCTTGAAAAATCATTGGACAATAACTTAGCGTTTCTGCATCTAACAAGTCTTCTTCTTTTACTTTGCTTGTATAGAAAAAAAACGAGGAGCCTTTCATACTATAAGAAAGAGGAGTTAATAATTTAACAACTACTTTTCCTTTAAGCTCTAAAAAAAATTCTCTAGCCTCAGAAGGGTTATTAGTTACAAGAGTCTGGGGAATGCTTAGACCTATTTCTTGCGCTACCCTTAACTGACGCAGCTTATTTTCTGCAATATTAATCCGTTGTAAATTATCTACCCAATGAGCTGCTCGGAGGCTATCCCAAAATCCATCTAGGGTTGTAACCGACTCTCGAATACAGGCATTATGGTATTTTGGAGCTAAATTTGTTGCTAATTGCGGTTGCCAAATCCGTCGCATCCATACTGCTCTTACCTGCTCGATATTCAAATATTCTTCGTCATACTTCAACCAATGTTTGTTTCCTGATTTACTAACATGTGTCGCTAGCTCTACTGATAAAGGAAACATATCGGTATTTAAACGAAACGGCTTTGCACCAAGTCTCGATAAGGCTTGTGATACTCTGTCTACTGTATAGAAATCACCGCTGTGAGTTATTAAAAGAACAACGTCACGAGATAGGTGCATAGCGATTCCTAAAAAATTAAACGTTATACTGCTTAATCTTTGTTACTCAATAAAACCAGAAACATATTTTGAGACTTAGCTTACCATCTATCTAAATGTTGAGGTAATTCATCATCACCGTCTGATGGAAACTTGTTTGTCATAGCTTCATCAGCATCAGAAGGATATTTTCTAGTCATTCCAACAGGAGGATGTTTAGGAGAACTATCTTCGTTATCTGAAGGATATTTCATTGTCATCACTATATCCTTCGGATGAGATAGGTCTATCTTCATTTTCTCTGGTTTAGACAAACCTCCATGAACCTCATCCATCTCTTCTTCTGATAAATCCTCACAATATTGTCCTTCTAAATAACGAGCGAAGAACGGTACTGCATCAGAATTAAATTTTTTCTTATCTTTCCCAGACATATATTGCTCCTTGCTAAAGATAAATACAAGCCTTAACAACTTTAATTGCTCTTCATCTATCTATAAAGAACTAGAACTGCTCGAACTGCTTGAACTAGAACTGCTTGAGCTAGAAGAACTAGAAGAACTACTTCTGCTTGAACCAGAAGAAACCCTCGCTCTAACTTTTGTATTATCTCCAGAAGCTTTAGCTTTGCTTGTAGATTGAGCAATCACCTCACCATCAGCAGAAACTATCTTCTTAACTACAATTTCTTCTTGTTCCATTTTTCTAACACCATTACTGTTTGTTTATTATTTAGAAAAAGCTATTAAGTTAGACTTAATAGCTTATGAAATTGAAAAGGTTCCCAAATGTGTTAATTCAAAAAGAATTCCCAGAGTCATCAAGTTAGATAGACTCTATATTTACGAAAACAGCGTTAGAGATAATTAATATATTAAACTCTAGCGCTTGCAGAAGAACGAACAAATTTTCTTCCATTTGTTCTACCTTTTACCACTCTTGCTTGTCCGTAATATCCATCCTCGTTAACAACTGTTTCTTGTACTGAATCAGTGTATGTCACTGTAGGATAGTTTACTTCTTCAGGAGTGTAGTAATAATCAGGCTCTTCTTTTGAAAAATCGAAATTATCATAATATGTAAAGAAAGCGCCTAGACCTCCTACAATATTATGATTTTCGCTATCTTCTTTTTCACAAAAACTTAGTTCGTGAATTCTTATCTTGCTCATAATAAGCTCAAAACTAATATCATTTAATATCGCTGAAAATATTAAATATTTTGACTATTTTCAGCGATACAAAGGCTGTACAGATTTGCCGACAAATTGCTGTTCATCTCAAGATAAGTAATGAATAAAATATTTACTATCTCTTGAGATGCTAGTTATAATACTTGTCAATAAAAAGTTTATGAAAGTATTAAAACTAAAGTTAGAACTTGATAGTTCTAGTGATATCTTCTGAAGCCACCTGTAGCAGATGTAGAACCGGATGTGGAAGAAGAACCTTTACCTTGTACAACAGTGGTATCGGTGTAGGTGTTGGTAACGGTGTTACGACCTAAAGCAGAAGCATCAGCTTGAGCATCAGCTGCGTTACCACTAATTCTTACTACAGAATTAACATCGTTCTTGAGGCTGGTTTTGATGTCTCTAGATAAGGTTTCTTTCTTCTCAGCGTTACGAAATCCACCAATAACTTCGTTACCTTTTACTGTTTCTAGATTGTTTAAATCAGAAATAATCATTGTAATTCTCCTGGAAATAGATAAATTTTTCTGGGATTTAGTGAGTGATTTTGTTTCCCCCTCACACTTACTAATCTACAACATCTAAATTAAAAGTCAACCCTTTTTTCTATTTTTTTGCGACTATTTTTTAATTTTATTTTTAATATTTTCAACAGTATTTTATTCAACATAAATAGGGCTAGAAATATTAATTTCTATCCCAGGTTAATGCTTTAAAAACTGACAAAAGCATTAATTAATCAGATGACTATTAAATTATTTTTTTCAAAATAAGCAAGAAGAATTAATAATATACGACCTCCTTTTCAAAAGACGATAAATAATGACTAAATAAATAACTATGGAAAGATTAAAAAACTTATACTGGGTGCAATACTTTTTCAGAATTAGCACTATCCACAAACTTATCTAACTGAGTGGTAATTTCTATTTGTTCGGTTTGCTGTTTTAACCAGCTATCGAATAACTCCATGACTATTTTTTCATGTAGCTGCTCGTCTAATTTTGGTTTAATGATTTCTTCAACCCAAATTAGATGTACCCCTTTAGGAGTAGTAACTGGTTTAATAATCCCAGGAGGGGAACCTGCAAACACAGCAGCAGCAATTTCCGGACGAAAATCTGTTCGTCGTTTAGTACCCATAAAGCCACCATTTCTACGTAAATCTGGGTCTGAAATATATTCGCGAGCAATTTCTTGAAAGGTAACTTCTAATTCCTGCACCGCAAAAAACAGTTCTAAAGCCAAATCCCAATCATCCAAAATAACCTCATAAGTAACAGCAGTCACATATTCAAGCTGGTTTTGGTAAAACAAAGGCTCAACCTTAGAAGCAAAAAGATGATGAGCTAATTTTTGAGCAAGTACATTTTGATAGGCTAATTCTTCAAAATCATCGAGAGTAAGATGATGCTTTTTTAGCCAAGTCCAAGTTTCCGCAGCTTTAACAAGTTTTTTGGCAAACCTCAGTCTGTCTCCTTCTTGCTGTAACTCTTCATCCTCGACAACGATACCCGCTTGTGTAGCAGAATCAGCGATAACTTTTTGTTTAGCAATACTCTCTACAACAGTAGGAATTTGGCAGGTAATTTTCAGGTTATGAATTAACTCTGTAGCTGATATAGACAAGTTGTTTGACATAATATTTTGGATTGGTAATTAATAATTGGTAATTGGAAATAATTATTGTTTCTCCCCCTCTTCCAAAAAAATCAAAGCTCCAATCCTCCTTTTTGCAACTTCTTGAACGGGTCTAAAAGTAAGTCAATCACTTGACGCTGACGAACGATTACTTCCGCAGTAGCCGATTGACCTGGTGTTAATTGGATACGTTTATCACCACTTTCGATATAAGGTTTATCTAAAGAAATTTCCAACTCATAAATTTCTACACCTCCTGTTTCGGCTTGTTTAGAGTCTGGGGATATCCATTTCACCTCTCCTTTGGCGATTCCGTATTCTTGGAATGGATAAGCATCGAATTTTACCTTTACTGGCATTCCGACTTTCAGAAAACCTGTTTCCGAACTTGGCATTTGAGCTTTGATAACCATTTCTTTACCTTTTGGTGCGATGCGAGCGATTCTTTGACCCGACTGTAATACTTGTCCCGGTTTGGTTACAGGTAACTCAAAAATCACTCCATCAATTGGCGATCGCACTGTTCTTTGTTGTAATTGAATATCCAAAGATTTGAGTTGAGTAGTAGTTTGAGCAATTTGTGATGTTAATAAATCGAGTTGTCCCTGTAAATCTTTGAATTGCTCTTGAGTTCTAAGTAATGTAAGTTTTCCAGCGTTAATCAAACTCTGATAGCTTCTCTTTTTCTCTTCTACACGAAGCTTAGCTTGCTCAATATCAGACTCTAGCTGATTCATTGTTGCGAGATAATTGTTAAATTCTTCATCCAAACTCAACTTTGATTGTTTGATATCGGATGCAGCTTTTTTATAAATTCGCTTACTTTCTTGCTGTTCTTTTCTCAGCCCATCGATTTGAGCAGCAGAAACTGCACCATCATCAAGAAGCTTACTAAAACGTTCTACTTGCTTTGAATCTATAAACAAACGGTTTTGAGCAGATTGTTGTTCGTTCTCAAATATTTCAATCTGCTGCTTTGCTCGCTCAACTTGGGCTTTTTTTTCTAACTTTTGCAGATTGTAATTACTTTGCTTAGCATACAAGTCCGTCTGTGCTTGGTTGACTTGAGCTTGTTTTTCTAAAGCTTGAGATTCATTTTGTTGTTTCTGAGTATTAATCGTCAACTCTAATTGATTCTTCAATAATTCAAGTTGCGACTGCTGTTTTTTTAATCCAGATAATTTCTCTTTAGCCTCATCAATTTCCGATTCTAGAACCTTAGAATCTAGCTTTAACAAGATTTGTCCCTTTTTGACCTTATCTCCTTCCTTGACTCTAACAGCCTTAACTTTACCACCTGCAATACTATCTAACTTTCGCGTTGTACCCAATGGTTCGACTCTTCCTTTAGCGGTACCAGTCTCATCCACCTTAGAAACCATAGATATCGGTAGACCAACAACCGCAAAGCTCACCAGCACATACAATAAAGAGCGCGTCCAAACTCTGGGTAAAGCATCTAGAAGTTCTTCAGTACCATAAAATATTTCACTATTATCTTCAGTAATCTCTTCTTGCTTTTCGCTATCAATATATTTATCAGAAGTATCAACGGAGCTAGAAATAACTGATTGATACTCATCTGGTTCCGAATTTGCTAATGGTGTGTGTGTCATTCGATTTTGGATTTTAGATTTTAGATTGGTAATTGGTAATTGGTAATGGGTAATGGGTAATTGGTAATGGGTAAATAGTTAAGAGTTAAGAGTTATTAATTATTTCTCCCCCTCTCCCCCCTCTTCCCCCTCTTCCCCCTCTCTCCTCACCCCACTTGCGATAACTGCTGCTGATTGAGGTAATAATAATGACCTTTTTTCGCAATCAATTCGTCGTGAGTTCCGCTTTCTACCAATACACCTTGGTCTAAAACTAAAAGTAAGTCAGCATTACGAACGGTAGAAAGACGATGAGCAATAATTAAACTGGTACGTCCTTTAAGAATTGTTTTTAAGTTGTTTTGAATAATCCTTTCTGATTCTGCATCTAAACTACTAGTCGCTTCATCGAAGATGAGGAATCTGGGATTACCCAATAAAGCACGAGCAATAGCTAAACGCTGTCGCTGTCCTCCGGATAGCATTCCTCCACCTTCACCAATGTGGGTCTCGTAACCCATAGGCAATTGCTGTATAAATTCGTCTGCTCCCGCCAAACGAGCGGCTTCGAGAATCTCTTCTAAAGAGGCTTCAGGGTGGGCAAGAGCAATATTTTCTCTGATAGTTCCACCGAATAAGAAAGTATCCTGGTCTACAACACCAATTTGCCGTCGGAGTGATTTTAAAGCGATTTTAGATACATCATGACCGTCAACAATCACTTTTCCATTGGTGGCAGGATATAAACCCAAAATCAGCTTTGAAAGCGTGGTTTTCCCAGAACCGCTACGTCCAACTACTGCTATCATCTGCTCTGGATGGATTTCAAAATTAAGATTCTCCAAAACATTTTTCTCGCTTTCTGGGTGATAGCGGAAAGTCACGTTTTCAAAGCGAATATATCCGCGAAGTCTAGATATTGGTTTACGAGGTTTCAAAAGCAAATCTTCTTCTGGTTCGGCTTCCAAAACATCATTTAAACGTTCGGCAGAAATCAGTATTTCTTGAAAGTCATTCCACACTAACGATAGCCGCTTAAAGGGACTAATTACATTACCCAATAACATATTAAAAGCAATTAACTGCCCAATAGTTAGCTGACCGTTAATGACCAAGTAAGAGCCATACCATAGCAACCCTGTAGTGCTAATCGTGTCAATACTAGAACTAATAATTTGCAATCTTAATCCAATTATCTCGGCTTTAAAATCGATTTTTATCAGATGATTGAGCAACTCCTCCCAGCGCCAGCGTACTGTCTGTTCAATAGCCATAGAGCGTACCGAACGAATCCCGGTTAGCGATTGAATCAAATAACTACTTTGCTCGGCACTGGCATTAAATATCTCTCTGGACATCTTACGGAGAATACTGGTGCTAGCTAATGCCAATATAAAGAACGGCGGTACAATACATAGCACTAACATCGCTAGTTGCCAGTTATACCAAAACATCATTCCCATATAAACAATTACTGTCAGTAAGTCCAAAATAATTGACAGCGTTTCGCCAGTAAGAAAACTCTGAATGCTCTGGTTTTCCTGGATACGAGAAGTAATGTCACCAACATAACGAGACTCGAAGTAACTCAAAGGTAAGCGAAAGGTATGCTTGAGAAAACCTACGAGCATCGCAACGCTAATTCTGTTTGCAGTATGCGATAACAAATATTGTCTTACTGCATTTACAGCAATGCGGAACAATCCAAAAATGATTAATCCCAGACCAACTGCATTTAAAGTAACGATGCTCCCCTGAACTATTACTTTATCTAGCAGCAACTGGGTAAATAGCGGCGTAATTAATCCAAATACTTGAATAATTAACGAAGCAACGAAAATTTCCGCAAGTATTTTCCAATGGGGTTTAACTAACTCCAAATATTTCCATAATCCGGTACTCTTCCCTTCAGCATCTTTAAGCTTAACCGTAGGTTGTAGCAACAAAGCATAACCAGTCCACTTGGCTCTAAATTCATCGTGAGTAAAGCTGCGTTGACCGATAGCAGGGTCGCAAACAATTACCTTCTTAGAAGTAATTTGATAAACGACAATATAATGTTTCCCTTCCCAGTGAACAACAGCTGGTAAAGTTTGTTGACCCAATTTATCCAAAGTGGCTTTTACCGGACGAGAAGCAAAGCCAACACTTTCAGCAGCAGCGGCTAAACTGCGTAAAGATGCGCCATCCCGGCTGATATTCGCAATCTCCCGCACGCGATTAGCACTTAAACGCTGTCCCCAATAGCGACCAATCATCACCAAACAAGCTGCACCACAATCAGAACCGCTTTGTTGAGCGAAGAAAGGATAGCTTTTAGTAAAATTCTGCCAAAATTGTTTGGCTTTAACCTTGGGTGATGGAAATAATAAACGTTTATTCTGCTCTTGCTTACCCTGAGAAGGAAAAGGAATAACTTTACGTTCGTTATTCGTTTGGGATGGTTTTACCCAAGATTTAAAACTATGTTTAGAGTTCTCTGTAGAGGGTAAAACCTCTGATGGGTCAGACCATCTGTCCAGTTGCGGACATTGTTCTATAACTGCAATAAAGTCAGAATTTTTCAGTATATAAGCAATAGTTGGCTGCATTACTTGCAACTTTTCTGGCAAATCTGTATAAATCTTACCTGGTGTGAATTTATCACCCCGTGCATCTTTCAATTCTCCTTGTCGGAGTATTAATAATTTTGTATTTAGGTGTAATTGAGAAATGTCTTCCCCTGGTTGAATTTGATAGCGCTCAAATTGGGTTAAAGCTTTGAAAAACTTCTCAGGAGAGATACTGCTCTTGAGTTGAGAATTTTGACGAAATAAAACCAATAAATCCCAAAAATCTGCGCGTTGATAAATTATCTCTCGGATTTGAGGATTTTTTCCTATTAACTCATGTATAACTCCACCTGGGATAAAACAAAGTTTTACAGAGGTTGAAGCTCTAGCAGCTAGGAAAAAGAAAGATTGCTCCCTAAATAAAGTCTGTTCTCCGAAAGCTGTACCGGATGAAACTGTTGTAATTAAGTTATCGGAGTTATCAAGAATACGAACTCTACCCTCAAGCACGATATAAATACCAGGTTTGGCTTCCGTTGATTGCCAAAATAGCTTGACAATTTTTGGTTCAATTATCTCTAAATCCTTCAAACAGCCTTTTATATCTTGCTCTGTAAGACTTTCAGCAAAGATAGGGATTATCTTTGAACATAACTGTTCTTGGGAGAATACACTCTGCATTGTTCCCATAACCTCACACTTCAGTTTTTACCTGGACTGACTCAAACGATTGATATATTCTGCAACTGAGATTTGACTGCAAATCCGAAATCTTCTTATTTCTGGAACTCTGACTCTGAAATAAATATTTACATAGACATTCAATTAAGTAAGTGTCAAATATATAACCTTTGGTGCAGTCTCTCGAAGGCTGGCTGAAGAAGTTTATTAACTGCCAAAAAAGCTGATTATTTGAATTATTGAGTCCATTAATGGTCAAATAGAGACATTTATTACTCAGAGTTCCAAAGCCTACAGCAGTCCAATACAGGGAAGCTGGGCGAATATTTCTCAATTCATGACAAATGTGCGTTCGATATTTACCTATATCTTGGAGTCGCATAATCTCAAATTGCCGAGAAAAATGCACCCGCGATTCTTCTTGTGACCTTTTTAACAGAGTATTTTGCTTTAAAGTAGTCAAAAACTTACTTTTCACGAAATAGTACCCTGCAAAAGCTTGTAGGAAACTAAATTGGTATGACATAATTTCTATAAGTTGCCTTCAATAGTCATGCATCGCTGTAGGTTAAATCCCTGACAAGATTCTACGGCGACTGCTGATTGAGCTTACGATGTGTAACTAACCTTGGGAAGTTTGACCTCTAGCTGTGCAAGAGCTAGGGGTTATCCCTTGGTTATTACAAGTGAAACATTTGAGATTTAAGGGATAGTAATAAGTTTCTCGATAAAATTGTTCTCCTGAATTGATTTTATATTGATATAGTTAAGCGGCTTATTATTGAGTTGTATCGGTTATTGATCTCTACTAGCAATATTTTTCATATTTTATTCAAGTTACTAAGATTTCCTCAATCATTAATACTATTTAAGTCAACTTTTATCAAGTAGGTTGTGAGTCTTCACATCAAGTAGATTGTTGTATCAATTGAATTTAGTTGCTTTTAGCATTTTCATATTTTTTTTAAGTCAATATTCTCACCACCTTATGTATTATGCAATCACTCCATAATATCCTCGCAACAACTATATGCATCTGCAAATCATTAAAATCTATGGTTTTCAATGATTAGTCTTGTTTGCGATTAGTAGCTGAAAGTTAAACTCTGGAAGCAAAATATTTGGTATATAGTCAAAATTGATGTAGCAAATAGCTTTATCAAGAGAATGATTATAAGTATTTACTAGGTGTAGACTAAATTATGATTCGCAGCCAAAGTCAGATTTTCCCAGCTATTGATTACTGCGATTTATTCCTATATAGAATTTAGCAGGGTTGGTTCATAACACATACTTTTAGGAAGTAACCTCTGTATACACTTTTATCCAAAAATAATTTAAAATCCTTCAAAGTGAAATGCGACTATCGCAAGCAAGATTTCTCCACTTTAAGTCTGATATTTACGTCGCTCCCAGAAGATTTTAAGGCAAACGATAAAAATAACTACAGACATTTACGGTTTGAAACCATAAATAGATTTTATAAGTTGATAAGAGGGAACCAATATTCGCCGAACTTGCCGCTTCAGTAGTGATTTGATGTTAAATCGATTCTTCTTAAGCCTGAACTGCATGGAAAACAGTTTTTCCGATTATTGCAGTAGTTAGATGATACCAACTCAACTTAATCAAAATTATCTAACATTCTGTCAAGAGTTTATCATATTAAAAAGGGGCTTTTATAAAAAAAATACAGTATCTTCATCAAAACTTTAAAGTCTCAGCAGTTGAAGTTACTGGGCAATATAACTTATTATCCATTGAAAAGCAGGTAATAACAGACTTTTCACTAATTATTTAAATAAAGTTAAAAAACAATTAATTAAAATTTTGATTAAACTAATACATAAATGTCTATCAATTTCAATCAACCAAAGTCGTAGATTGTCACAATAGTTAAAAATATTAATATATGTAGTTAGTTTATATAGCCTTTCTCAAATAACTGAGGTACATCTAAATTTTTCTCTGTTCCCTGTTCTCTGTTCTCTAAAACTAGAAAGTATGTATCTCACCAAATTGAGAACCGCTATAGTTTATCTGCGTTTGACATCTATCCAAAGAAGTATCAGGGGATAATCACTTAAGGACAATATTTTTTTACTTGACATCTATCGTAAGTGATAAATCAATAAAAAGTGCTACAAATATTGTTAAAAGCGTTTGTAAATGTAGCACTAATAGGTTTTGGCAATTGGATTTATAAATCTATTAAATTATCAATTCAATCAATTTCTTGATAGGCTTCTTTGATTAATTTTCTTGCTACAGTTTGAATTCCGGTATGCTCGAAATAATTGGTGCTAGCATCTAAGAAAGCTGCTAAATAATCGAACTTATCATCAGCAATATCTATAAAATTACTTAGATGACTGGCTACAGATTCGCGAGTTAAACCAACAGAATCAGTTAATTTAGCCATCCAGTCGTCAACTGCTTTAAAACTATCATTAATAAAGCCAGTTTTATCTGTAGTTGGAATAAATTGGCTGACCGCTGAAAAAGCCGGATTATTTTGCAAATTTTCTCTCTGAGTAATATCTTTTTCAATTTTAGGGACGAAATTGGCACCTAAAGGAAGTACTCCATCAATACAAACTAAAGCTACCATTCGCATCAGCGCTTCATTTTGATAATTTTCCTTGAGAGAAGCTGCAAACTTTTGTGGGGACAAAGTTAATCCATTCAGTTTACTATAAGCAATTAATTCCGCGACCAATTTCATTTTTAAATCAATACTTTGCAAAGTATCGGCTTTGGGAGTTAGCTGTTGTAAAAAGGGAATAAAACTAAAACTAGTACCAATTTTGTTTGCTAAAGCAGCAGCACCTACAACTTTATCTGTATTATCAAGGGTTTGATAAAGCCAAACAGCAGTTTGATATCCGTTATTTTTATCTTCGTATAATTTAACGGCTTGTTTGCGAATTTTTTTAATTTTTTTTGACTTCGTTTCTCCCGTAATTTGACTGATGGCATCGTCAAAGTTTGTAAAATTGTCCCACTCGCCAGGTACAATATAATCAAGTGCTTTTAATACTTTGACAGTAATATTATCAGTAGGCAAGCTATCAACTAATTCAACAATTGATTTACCCATTCGACTTTACCCCGATTTTTCGTTTAGATGCTTCTTAATGCTAATGATAGCGATTATTCTTATTTAGAAACAAAATTTAGAGCAAATTCTACATATAGCAATTCTAAATGATTCATGAGAAAAGTAGATATCAGAAACCCGGTTTTTTCAAAAAAGCGGGTTTCTAAAATCTCACAAATTATTTAGGAATGCGATAAAAAAGTGTATTCGATACTTTTATCAGCATTTTGAATACTTAACACGCTCTACGATGATTAGAATTATTATTTTTAATTGCAACTATTATCAAGATTGTTGTGATGCTACTTGTCTAACTGTTTTTACATCTAAACTTAAAGCTTCAGCTATTTGTTCGATACTCAAACCTTGCTGTAACAATTTCGGGACAGTTTCTAGTTTCCCTTCCTGCTTTCCTTCTTCAAAAGCTTCCTGATATACTTTTGTTTGCTTCAATTCTCCTAATCCCAACATTTTTTCTATCTCCTTTCTGCTTAAGCGTGGAAATTTGTAAACGATTATGGTTTCTATTAATTGTATAAGCTCTCGCTGGGTAGATGCATCAGTTATTTGCTGTTGTGCTGAGGTGATTAGTTCTTTAGCTTTAGCAGCAGCAGTATTTTGAGGTTCTATTACTAGTTTAACGGTTCCAATTCCTACAGAGGAAGTTTGAAGTTGGTTTAATTCATCTAAGTAAACCCGAGTAACTCTTTGAGGGTTGAGCAATTCAAGGTAACGTTGAGTTTCTCCGGTATCTATAGTTCTACTGGGAAATAATACAACACCAAGCCAGTTATTTGTTAATTCGGTTTTGTCTAGATAATTAAAGATTTCTGCAAAAAAGCGAGAGTAAAACTTTGCATCCGATTGAAATTGAACTATGCCTCATTCTTCGGCACGCTTCGCTAACAGCAAAGTAAATTGGTAGTTCTGGTGCATCTATCTGAGGAAGGAAAACACCATCAATTCTAAAAGCAAGTTGTTTAACTTCTACGGATGAAAATTGATAATTTTCTGCTAATTGTGGTGGTTGGTTAATCAGTTCAAAGAAAATGCTGGAGAAACTTTGAAAAAGCCGATAAAAGATGCTATCTGTTTTCACTTGTCATTTTTTTGTTAACAAAGATTATTTTATAAGTAATTGGTTATTAAAAATGGAATTGATTTAAATAAGTTAGTAAGATAAGTAAAGTATGTTAAAAACGAAGTCAAATAATTGATTTAATAGTAATGAATTCACGAATAGAAATAGAAACAGCAATTAAACAACTACCACAATCGGAAGCACATCAATTATTAGATTGGTTGCAAAGTTATTTAGATGACGCTTGGGATGAGAAAATAAAGAAAAATGTTTCTTCAGGTCGTTTAGATAAATTGATACAACGAGAAGACGGATGATATTAAATCAAATCGAGTCAAACCTTTAGATGAAGTCATTGACAACCCCTGATTTTTGGGAAGCATATGCTGTCCTATCACCCAAAATAAAAGAACAAGCAAAAAAGGCTTATCAACTTTGGAAAAATAATCAATTTCATCCTTCCTTACACTTTAAAAAGGTAGGAGATAATTTGTCGTCTGCTAGAATTACTGCTAATTATGGCGCTTTAGCTTTAAAACAAGGTGATGATTACTATTGGATTTGGATTGGTTCTCACAATGATTACGAAGAACTAATTAGATAAAAATATTATTTTTATAAATTAAGTTAGAAAAATAAGCTTACAAAAGTATATAAAAATTTGTAACCATAAAAACTTAACATATATAAAGCGATAAATATTTTGTATAAATTTTCATGAGCTACTATATTTCTTCACGTTTTGAAGATAAACTTGCCGTTCACATTACTAAAAATTATCTTGACCTTCCCAATGTTAGAGTACCTTTGATTTTGGGTATTCACGGACGCAAGGGTGAAGGAAAATCGTTTCAGTGTGAATTGGTTTTTAAGAAAATGGGTGTGGAGGTAACTCACATTTCTGGTGGTGAGTTGGAAAGTCCGGATGCTGGTGACCCAGCACGGTTGATTCGGTTGCGCTATCGGGAAACGGCTGAATTAATCAAGGTGCGCGGTAAAATGTGCGTGTTGATGATTAATGATTTGGATGCTGGGGCTGGACGTTTTGATGAGGGTACCCAGTACACGGTGAATACGCAGTTGGTAAACGCTACGTTGATGAATATTGCGGATAATCCTACTGACGTGCAGTTACCGGGTAGTTACGATTCTACTCCTTTGCATCGCGTTCCAATTATTGTGACGGGAAATGATTTCTCTACTTTGTATGCTCCCTTGGTTCGGGATGGAAGAATGGAGAAATTTTATTGGGAACCCGATAGAGATGACAAAGTGGGAATTGTTGGGGGAATTTTTAGCGAAGATGGATTTTCAAAGCAAGATGTAGCACAGCTTGTAGATACTTTCCCTCTTGCTGCTGTTGATTTCTATAGTGCATTGCGATCGCGAATTTATGACGAGCAGATTCGACACTTTATTCACGATAAGGGAGTCGATCAAGTTTCTTCCCAGGTTGTCAACAGCAACAATGTTCCATCATTTAGGAAACCGAATTTTGGCTTATCGGATTTGATGACGATGGCTAACTTAATGGTCGAGGAACAACACCGGGTGGATGATTCGCAGTTAGTAGAAGAATATAATAAAGGTGCTTTACGACATCAAAAGTATTTTGTCCCCCAAACCTCACAGACAGGGGTTTATGAAGCAAGACCGACTTCGCATTTTGACGCGGATTTACCAGTTTATCAAGCAAGACCAACCGCAAATTTTGACGAGACATTACCAACTTACCACGCCAGACCCAGCCATCAAACCCAAGCGGAAGCGGTACATATTCCCGATATCCCTACGGGTCAATTAGGAACTGGTAGAAATCGCAGTGTTGGACAAAACCCTAATAGAGGAATTTATGATATGTCATTAGCATCAACTCACGTTGGACCAGAAATTCTCAGCTATATGCAGAAAATCTTGGCATCGGGAAATCATCTGAGTATAGACTATTCTGATAACGGTAAAAGTGGCTGGAAAAAGTTTTCCACTCACGAAATAGATGATATGGCCGATGCAATTGGAGATTTAGAAAGATGTTTAGTTAAGCATACCGACGATTATGTTCGAGTAGCTGGAATCGATTACAAAACTAAACAAGCAGTCATGGAAACCATCATCCAAGACCCCAACGAAACCAATGGCTCAACTTTCCATTATCCACCTACACAGACTTTATACCCCAGTAAACAAATCAGCGAAAATTCAACTTTCCGCTATCCAGAATCGAAACTAGATTCCCACAAACAAATCGGTGGTTCGACTTTCCGTTATCCAGAAACAGTGACTCCAAACTACAAAAAACAAAGTAGCGATTCGAGTTTCCAATATCCAGAAACATCCAAACAAATAGGTGGTTCGACTTTCCATTATCCAGAAACATCTACTCCAAATTACAGCGAACAAAGTAGCGATTCCACTTTCCATTATCCAGAAACATCTAAACAAATAGGGGGTTCAACTTTCCGTTATCCAGAAACATCAACTCCCCATTACAGCGAACAAAGCAGCGATTCCACTTTCCATTATCCAGAAACATCTAAACAAATAGGTGGTTCGACTTTCCGTTATCCAGAAACATCAACTGTCAACGATGGGATAGGTGGTTCGACTTTCCGTTATCCAGAAACAGCTAAAACCTACAACAACGTACAAAGTAGCGATTCAACCTTCCAGTATCCAGATTCCGACCCATTTCCTCATACCCATACAGCCGCTCATAGTCCAACAGCTACCAGCAATCCCAACCAAGTTGGAAGTAATTATCACACCTACGGTGCGAGTAATGCAAATAACGCACAGATATCTTCAGCCCATTTACAGCTAGAAGTATTAGAGCAAATGCGAGAAATTTTAGCGACGGGAGCGCATATAGGTATAGAATACGTGGACCAGCGTAGATTCAGTACGGGTTCCTGGAAGAGTTACGCAGGACATCAGATAGAAGATATGGCCGAAGCGATTGCTGCTTTAGAAGCGTGTTTAGTAGAACATAATAACGACTATATACGCATTTTTGGAATTGACCCCCAAGCCAAGCGACGGTTAGCTGAAATAATGGTTCAACGTCCCGCTGGGAAACTTGCTATTAAGTAATGAATTGGGGACTGGGGAAATCCACTAAAAATGTAGAGACGTAGCAGTGCTACGTCTCCATAATTTGTATATTATTAGCAGCAATTAACCGCTATTTTCTATTTAAAAACACGAAGAGAGATAAACTTTTTTAACATCTTATATCATTATTAAAAACCGCCTGAGAATAAATTATTAGGCTCAAATACAAATCTCTCTTTACTTCTTTCCTCTGCGTTCTCCGCGTCTCTGCGGTTTTTTATCAGTAATCTTCTACCGGGAAGGGAGTAGGTTAGAAAATTAATTAATAACCTCTAACCTTTAACCTTTTACCTCTAACCTCTAACCTTTTTAATCCGGTAATTTAATCTTCGGAGAACCAGTTTCTTCGGAAACCCTTTCAATCTTAAAATTCTCAATATTATCTTCAAATCGATTGAAAACAACTCTAATCTCGCTATAACCGATTGCAATTGAAGCACCTTTAGGCTTATTACACTTCACTCTCATTAAAGTTTGAAAACCACCGAAGCGCTCGTTAACATAAAAGCTGCGTTTACAACCAAAACCAATAAAACCTTCCAAAGCTAACTGATTCAAAGCAGCTACACCCATGCGACTATCAATCAAGGATTTTATTTGATTTATCTCTTGTTTTTGATTCATTCTCACCCATTTATCTTTTGATTGAGCAGCTTGAGAATGTATCGATTGAGAAACCTTTTGTTTTGATGTTGCAGAAACTTGATTATTCATCAACCATAATAACGGACTAAGTACCAAAATTGATGCAACAGCTAATTTTTTCATAGTATGATTCATAGTAATTTTTAAGAATATAATATAGTTGATAATTTATGACTAATTAAAATTGAATTTGTTCCCGACCAAATATTTATAGGAGCAGGATTTTTTAAACTAAGAACCTATTGATTCTACCTTTAATTTATAAGTAGCATTGCCGCGAATAGCATTAACAGTAATATAATATTCACCTGTTTCTAAAAACAACCGAACATTGCTGGCTTTCTCTGCATGAATTCTCGGTTCACCAACCTTAAATAATTCAAAAATAGCATGATTATCTAAAGAAGTAATCACGATTCTAAAATCTTGTTTCGGTGCAACTTCCAACCGATAAATTACAGTTTCACCTCTGACCACAGCATCTTCCACAAGCTGATATTCTTCCCCATTCGTAAAACTAATTAACTGACCTTTACGAATACTCAATAACTCATTAATTAACTGCTGAGTTAAACCTTCACCAAGCATTGCTTCATAGGTTTGCATTCCCACAAATCCATCAACAACTAAACCCTGACGCTGCTGAAAGTGTTTTACAGTTTGTTCCGTTGCTTCTCCAAAATTACCATCTTCCAGAATTCCGCGAGTACTTCCTGAAACATAATTCAAGAACTTTTGCAAAACCAAAACATCGCGTCCCTCATCACCTTTCTTTAACGGTAACTTGATAAAAGTATCTGTATTTAAATCACCAAAAAAAGCATTAACTCTATCTTCGTAAGGTATATCATGAACTTGATAACGATATAAAGCAACCCAAGTTTGTTTTCCGACAACACCATCTGCTGTTAAACCCCTATTCTCTTGAAATCCAATTACAGCTTCTTTGGTTTTTCGACCAAAATAACCATCAATCGTTAAAGGTTGTAAATCATAAACGCTAAAAATCTCCTGAAGTACTTTGACTTCCTCACCCGTACTACCTTCACGTAAAACTTCCTTTCCAGACAACCATACATCTTCATCTAGCTGTAAAATTGTTTCTGCATCGACAATTCCATTTGATTGAAGATGACTATAAAGCTGTTGAAACTTAATTAATGCAGCTTTAGTTTTTGCACCAAAAACCCCATCAATTGGACCAAAATAGAAATTAAGCTGTTTTAAAGCGGATTGAAACTTAGTAACTTTTAATCCAGTCGCATTTTCTTCGAGAACAATAAAGCTTGTAGTCATCCTACATCCCATCGTTATATTTATGCTTTCATAACTACATCGCTCTGTTGAAGTTTCCGGAAATATACATGGTATTTATTATACAGCTAAGCAATAGTAATATCGCCATACTATTACAAACCCAGTTTTTTCAAAAAATCGGGTTTCTGAATTTTTAAAGTTAATTCATATTTAAGATTTAACGTAAAAAACCTGACCGTTTATAGCCAAGCTTTCCACAAATAGATAAATATGTATGTATTTATTTATTTATTTCATCAAGGAATTACTAGAATTTATTCATTGCATTCTTGAAAGCATTTTCTAAATCGTTCCAAGCGCTTTCAAAACCGACTTTCAAATCTTCCCAAGCATCTTCAGAAGCTTTACCGATTTCATCTAATTTCGCTTGTGCTTCATTACGCTTACCGGTTAAATCGTCAATCATTTTATTGTACTCAATTGCAGCATCAGCATTAGCTTCAGCTGCTTTTGCTTTCATTTGGTCAACTTGAGCGTTGAGGTTATCAAGTTGAGCTTTTACTTTCTCTTCGTAAGCTTGCTTATTGTCCATAAAATTTATCTCCTGATAAAAGTTCTACTAAATTACACACAGGTAGTATAAGTATTATTAATTCACCTTTTCTACCTCTTTGTTATACAAATTAACTAATTTTGAAAAATCTCATCCTTAAGAGTGAAAAACTTCTATTACCATTAATGAAATTACTTAGAATTCGATTGAATTGAATAAAATATAACGTAATTGTTCTCATCTATCTTTAGAAATAGATGCTTGTTACTGTTTCTGATTTATCCCCTAATCTCTTTTGTTGTTTAAAATACAAAATCAAATTCTTTACTAATATTCCATTTTTTATTTTCATGATTTAAAAGAGTTAACTTAGAAGCAGTAAATTCAAAATGTAATTCCTTATTTTCAAATTCATTCCAAGCAGCTTTAAATTGACTTTTCTTCAAATCCTTAAAAGCAACCGTCATATGAGGAGTAAAACCGCGAGATTTTCCAACCTTATCAACTATCCCCAAATTCGTTTCCAAATCAGACATTAACTCAAATTGCAAATTCATTAAATCCGCACTTTGAACAACATCGATATATATAACCCGAGGAACAAAAGCATTATAACCGTCAAGGATTATCGGAATTGAACTTCTACCGATGACAAACTTTTCCAAACAATCTTCCAATTCAATAATTTGACTCGAATCCCATTCAAAAGGAGGCTGCAAAGTAATATGAGGTGGTGACTTAAAAGCGTGCTTGCTATCGTAATTATCTGCAAAATACTGCTTAATCCCAGTAGCAAAATCTTGAATTGAATCTGGTGGTAGTAAAGCGATGAAATAAAGCATTTTCAGTTATCAGTTATCAGTGAGCAGTTATCAGTTATCAGTGAACAATAATACTCCTAACTCATTACTCATTACTCATTACTCATTACCAATCTCCTTTACATTTCCTTAATATTGTCATTTCTGTGTCACAATTGTCTGGGATGCTTAAACACAATTGAATTCAGGGTACAGAGTAATGAATCAACTCTGGTTGTGGAAAAGGAATAAGAAAGATAAGAGGAAGAGTATTTACATCAGTCCCGAGACTGAAATGTTGCTGTTAGTATCATAAATTTTCGCATCAGAGGATGGTACTAACGTGAGTAATTCAAAAGAGAAACGAACGGTATCGGTCAAATTATCGCAAAAACAGGGTTCTCAACCACAAGCAGCTTTGGGATTAGTTGATGCTGTTGGAATAATTGTCGGAATTGTCATCGGAGCGGGTATTTTTGAAACTCCTGCTTTGGTTGCTGCAAATGCTGGTAATCCGATGGTGGTAATTGGACTGTGGTTTGCTGGTGGTGTCATCTCTTTAATTGGAGCTTTATGCTTTGCTGAGTTAGCTACGACTTATCCCCACCCTGGTGGTAGCTATTACTATTTAAATCGCGGATTTGGTAAACAGATTGCTTTTTTATTTGCTTGGGGACGTTTGACTGTAGTCCAAACTGGTTCGATTGCGATTTTAGCTTTTGTTTTTGGTGACTATACCGCACAGATATTTAGTTTAGATGGCTTGGGTAATATTGGTAATTATTCCGCATCTATCTATGCGGGTTTAGCCATAATTCTGTCAACTGGATTGAATATTATTGGGATTCGACAAGGTAAACGAGCGCAAAATTGGTTAAGTGCTTTAAAAATTTTGGGTTTGGTTTTAGTTGTACTTGCTGGATTGGTTGTTGCATTAAATTTTGCTCCTTCTCAACCTCTACCTACTTCGTCAAATACTAGTGGTAACAGTAACTTGGGTTTGGGATTAGTTTTTGTCCTTTTGAGTTACGGAGGTTGGAACGAAGCAGCCTTTATTTCTGCGGAATTAAAAAATGTCAAACGCAATATGCTGCATTCTCTACTATGGAGTATTGGCATTATTACGGTAATCTATATGCTGATTAACTTCGCTTATCTCCAGGGTTTAGGAGTTTCCACAATGGCTAATTCTAAAGCTGTTGCTGCTGATTTAATGCGTAGGGTATTGGGTGAACCAGGGGCTATATTTATCAGCCTGCTTATCGCTATTTCCACTTTGGGAGCGCTGAATGCGACAATTCTTACCGGAGCTAGAAGTAACTATGCTCTCGGACAGGATTTCTCTTTATTTTCTTTCTTGGGAAAGTGGAACAATTCTACTAATACACCAATAAATGCTTATCTCCTTCAAGGTGCGATCGCCTTATTATTAATCATCCTAGGAAGCATTACTCGCAAGGGTTTTGAAACTATGGTGGATTTTACAGCACCAGTATTTTGGTTGTTTTTCTTATTAGTCGGTGTTTCTCTGTTTATACTACGATTTCGAGACAAGCAAATACACAGACCTTTCGAGGTACCGCTTTATCCATTAACACCAGTAATATTCTGTCTGACCTGTGGTTATTTACTTTACTCAAGTATCACTTATACCAAGATAGGAGCCTTAGTAGGTGTAGCTGTTGTCTTAGCTGGAATACCATTTTTATCAGCTAGCAGCAGCAGCGAACGGTGAACAGTTATCAGCTTTAATAAAGGAGAAAAAATCATGATTGTCGAACGTATCAAAACTTTAGTTGTTATCGGTTTGAGTATTTCAACTTTAGGAATGATTAGCTGTAGTAAAGAGAGTGTACAAGCGGAGCAGAACCTAAATTCACAAGCTGAAACACCATCAGTAATTATCTCAGAAACTCCCAAAGCTGATGTGCCTTATGTACCAACAGCCAATGAAGTTGTGGAGAAAATGCTAGAAATGGCTAAGGTTTCGAGTAACGATATCGTTTACGATTTAGGTAGCGGTGATGGACGTATTCCTATCGCTGCTGTTAAACAATATGATGCTCAAAAAGCGACTGGTGTGGAAATTAATCCCGATTTAGTTCAAGAAAGTCGAGATAATGCTAAAAAATCTGGTGTCAGCGATAAAGTCAAGTTTTTACAACAAGACTTATTCAAAACAGACTTAAGCGATGCAACGGTAGTAACTCTATATTTATTACCTGCAATCAACTTGAAATTACGACCCAAATTATTACAAGAACTCAAACCAGGTACCAGAATAATTTCCCACGCTTTTGACATGGGAGATTGGAAACCAGAGAGAGTCGAGCAAGTAAAAGATAAAAGCGGTCGAACCTACACCCTCTACCAGTGGACTGTACCCGAAAACGTTCCCAAAAACCTACTCGAACAAGGAACGAGTAATGAGTAATGAGTAGCGAGTAATGAGTAATGAGTAATGAGTAGCGAGTAATGAGTAGCGAGTAATGAGTAGCGAGTTAAAGAACTAATAATTTCATTACCAACTACCAACTACCAACTACCAATTACCAATTACCAATCTTGCCAACATTCCGACCGGTATGTATGATAGATAATCATATATATTCATTTAATGATGGCAACTGTTGTAGAGAATAGAGAAACCAAACAAAAGCTGTTGGAAACTGCTTTGAATTTAATTTGGGAAAATAATTACGATTGCGTGGGAATTGTTCAAATTTGTACGCAAGCAGGAGTTACTAAAGGTGCTTTTTACCACTACTTTAAATCAAAGTCTGATTTAGCAGCAGCAGCATTAGAAGCACGCTGGTTAAACGTTAGGAATAGTTTTGACAGCGTGTTTTCTCCGCAAAATACATCTTTAGAAAGAGTTGATTATTACTGCGACCTGATAATATCCATGCAAGCAGAAAAACACGCTCAAACCGGACGAGTACTTGGTTGTCCGTTTATCTCTACAGGTCAAAGTACCAGCGAAGATAAGCTCAGAAGCATTTCTGTTGATATTACTGAGCGAATGAATAAATATCTTACTTCTCTTGTTGTCGATGCTCAACGCGAAGGTATAGTAGATAAGGATTTAAATGCAGTTGACATTGCAAGATACATGTATGTATTTGTACAAGGAGTCTTAACTATAGGTAGAGTAAAAAATGATTTGGAGTCTGTTAAAACTGATTTAAAACCGGGACTATTAAGGATATTAGGTGCGTCTAGATAAATATTTCATGGGTTTATTAATTGTCTGCAACGGAAAACTGTAAAAAAAGAAAAATTTTTCAGACTAACATACCAACTGGTATGCATAAAATTTTCAAATCTTAACAAATTAGTCATTATTCATTATCTTAGACAATCATGAGTCAATTGCAGCCATCGAATAGAGTTAAACAAACGGAATTAAAAGCTGATTTAGAAAAAAGCTTTGAGCAAGATAAAGATAAAGAGATTGTCATAGAAGAGTTTACTCCAGAGACAACAAATCGGAAACCTTGGTTAGCGCTGTTATTGTTAATCTCGATTGGAATTAACGGGATAGCATTTTTTAGAATATTTAATCCCAGTCGTCAAGCTGAAAAACCAGCAGCAGCTACAGTTAAACCACGTCCAGCAAAAGCTGTAGAAGTAACGACAATATCGAGAGGGAATAACACCAGAAACGTGCAGTTATTGGGACAGGTAGAATCACCACAACAAGCTACCATCAAGGCTAGAACTGCTGGTGTTGTCAAGCAAATGTTGGTACAACCGGGGGATAGAGTCAGACCGGGAATGACAATTGCAGTACTCGATAACGCTGACCAGCAATTAGAACTTTCCCAAGCACAAGCTCAATTAGCACAGCAAAGAAGCGAATTAGCAAGATTAGAAGTGGGAACCCGTCCGGAGATTATAGCTCAAAGGGAATCAGCAGTAAAAGCTACGAGAGCCAGAGAAACCGAAGCTGTGGATAATCTAAATCGACGGACGAAACTGGTTAGGGAAGGAGCTATTGCTCAAAGGTTATTGGTAGAAGCAAGAGCAGCGGTAGATAATGCTAGGGGGGAAAGGTTAGAAGCACAAGCGGAGTTAGCAGAAGCAAAAGCGGGTCCAACTCGTGAAGTAATTGAAGCACAAAAAGCGAATGTTGCAGCTGCGATGTCGGTGGTAAATCAAGCAAAATTACAAATCCAGCGTACTAATATCAAAGCGAATTCCGCTGGTGTGGTTTTACAAAGACAAGTTAGTCCCGGTGACTACTTACAAAATGGTGGTGAAATCGTTACCTTAGTTGCTGGGGATAAGTTAGATATTTTCTTAGAATTACCGGAGCAATTAAGTTCTCAAGTAGCTGTTGGAACGAAGGTAGAATTAACCGCTCGTGCTTTACCACAATGGAAAGGAAATGCAACAATTACAGGGGTTGTACCATCAGCGGATGCTGCTTCGAGAAGACAAAGAGTAAGAGTCAGATTGGATAATCCACCACAGGGTTTATTACCGGGAATGGCAATTTCAGGTAATTTGCAATTAGCAGCGAATACCGAGGGGTTTATTGTTTCTCGCGATGCATTAACTAGGAAACAAGATAAATGGTTCGTATTTGCTATTGATAGTGGAAATGTTAAACAAATGGAAGTTGAAATGGTTGCGGATATGGGACAGCAAGTAGCTATTTCCGGTCAGGAATTAAAATCGGGTCAACAAATAGTATTACGTGGTGGAGATGGGTTGAAAGATGGAGCGAAAGTCAAGATTAAAGGTAATTAAAACTCTTTCTCCCCTCATTCCTTCTCAGCGTACCTTTGCGAAATCCTCAGCGTACCTTTGCGTTTCAAAAAAATAAAAAAAGTCAGTGAAAAATCATGACAGACGAAAGAAAACTTCAAATTAGTTTAGCAATAATTCGTATTTCCACAGCAATGTTTTTTCTAGTTTGGTCTTTGCGAAAAATAATTCAGCCAGAATCAACTCAAAAGATATTTTCTAAGTTCTATATGATGGAAGTATCGCCGATTTTATCCTATGGAATTGGTGTACTTCAAACTTTATTTGTAATTGCTTTCTTGGTGGGTTTATTTAAAACCTGGACTTATGGAGCAATTCTAGGAATGCATATTGTTTCGGTGCTATCAACTTATAAACAATTATTTAATCCTTATGAAAGTCCGAATACTTTATTTTGGGCTGCTGTTCCTGCTTTGGGTGGATTAATAGCTTTGTTTTTATTACGAGATAAAGATGAATTTTTGACAGTCAAATTTGGTCAAAAAAATAGAGAAGCAACCACAAATAATTAAAGTTGTAGGTTGGGTTAGACGCTTTTATAATTTAGAAGTTTGAATTAATAATTTATATAGCGTCGTAACCCAACATTATTAGCAATTTTACATGTGAATTATATGTTTATTTATCTTTAATCTTGATGTTGGGTTACGACACGATAATAAACACTCTCTTTAAAAGAGACATTTATTGTGGTGTCTAACCCAATCTACGAACTATTAATTACGAAGCATGTACTCATAAAGTTTTAATTGTAGGTTGGGTTAGACGCTTTTAGAGTTTAAAGTTTTGATTTATAAATCTACATAGCGTCGTAACCCAACATTTTTATTTATTGCTAATTCAAGAGGTATTTTTATTTATTCTCAATATTGATGTTGGGTTACGACACCATAAATCAACATTCTTCTTAAAATCCACATTTCTTGTGGTGTCTAACCCAACCTACTAGTTATTTTTCTTAATTCAGAAGTAGTTTTTAGTAAAAGAGTAATCAGTAATTACCAATTACCAATTACCCATTCCCAATTACCAATAAATAATTATGAATTTTATAAAAACAGCCGTCCGTTGGCGACATGGAACTTTTGTTTTATTCTGTATATTGGCTTTATTCGGTGTTTTATCTTTATTAAGTTTGCCTTTGGAATTACGACCGGGGGGAGATAGACCGGAAATTACAATTAGTACTCGTTATTCTGGTGCTAGTCCGAATGAGGTGGAAGAATTAATTACTCGTCCGATTGAGGAACGGTTGGAGGAGGTTCAAGGAATTCAAGAAGTTACTAGTAGAAGTGCTTCTGGTGTTAGTACTATTAATCTCGAATTTAATTGGGATAGCGATATTGATAGACGGTTGGTAGATGTTTTAAATAAGCTTCAGCAGGTGGAAGAATTACCACGGGAAGCTGGTGAATCTAATGTGGAAATTGTTTCCGGTAGCAGCAGTCCGATGATGTGGACAATTCTTGTTGCTAAGGAGGGGTTTACTCCAAATGACGAACATTATCGGGATTTGGTTGATGATGTAATTGTTCCTCGGTTTCGTCAAGTTCAAGGTGTGGGACAATTTTCGATTTCTGGTGGTAGGGAAAGGGAAGTTGAGGTAGTTGTAAATCCTAAAGCTTTAGCTGATAGGAATTTAACTATTGGTGATGTTGTAAATGCTTTGAGGAGTAATAACAGAGATATTCGTGGTGGTCCTTTGGTTTTGGGAAGAAGGGAATATCGTGTTAGAACTGTGAGTCGTTCGACTGATGTTAAGCAATTGGAAGATTTTGTGTTACGTCGGGATGAATCGGGAACGGTTTATTTACGAGATGTCGCTACAGCACAAATGGGAAGGAAGATTCAAGATAGGGCTTTAATTAGAGATAATGAACCAGCGGTTGCTGTAGGAATTGTTCGTCAACCAAATGCGAATGTCCCGGAAATTTCTAAAGGTATTCGTCAAGCTTTGGTTGATTTGGAAGAACGGTTTGATAGGGAAGGGGAAGGAATTACTTTTGATATTCCCTATGACGAAAATGACTATATTAATCAATCAATTTCTTTTGTCCAGGGGAATTTGATGATGGGTGCTGTTTTAGCAGCTTTTATTTTATTGTTATTTTTGGGTTCTTTGAGAACGGTTGCTGTTATTGCAATTACTATTCCAACAACTTTAATTACAGTTTTTATCGTATTTGCAGCTTTAGGACGTTCTTTAAATGTAATTAGTTTAGCGAGTTTGGCTTTTGCTGTGGGGATGGTGGTTGATAATGCCATCGTGGTGTTGGAAAATGTGTTTACTCACATGCAAATGGGTAAACCACCGGTAAAAGCAGCGATTGAAGGAACCGAAGAAGTTGGTGGTGCAATGTTAGCATCAACTTTAACCACCGTAGCTGTATTCGCTCCGATTGTTTTAGTTAAAGGTGAAGCTGGACAATTATTTTTTGATATCGGAATCGGACTTTCTGCTTCGGTTTTATTTTCATTATTTGCAGCATTAACCTTAGTTCCAATGTTGTCCGGGTTATTTCTTAATCAAGCTGAAGCACAAAGAATTCTTCAGGGAATGGGGAATAATCAAACTCAAACTAGTAATCAACAAAATGACCCTCTATTAATTGCTTCTGACGAAATAATTCTAAATCCAAGCAATACCTCACCCCGTCCTAACGGACACCCCTCTCCTTATCAAGGAGAGGGGAAAAATCTCATTACAAAAATCTCTTCAATATTCCTGTTCTTCCAAAGAAAATTTGAAAAATTCCTTTTAGCTACGGTAAGTTGGTCAATCGGAGTGGGAAGAAAAGGAAGACGTTTAATAGTTCTATCAATTCCCATCACATTACTATTTATCAGCGTTCAACTACTTCCACCAGCAGATTACCTCCCCGAAGGAAATCGTAATCTAATATTATGGCTAGCAGAACCATTTCCCGGAACCAGTATTCCCGAAGCAATTAAACTTTCTCAAGGAGCTAGAGATTTCGTCCGAGAACAACCCGAAATCATGCGTAGTCTTTACATTCACCGAAATAGATTGAGAGCGATCGCCGCTTTTGTGAAACCGGAAGAAGCAACTGGGAATAAACTTGATGAAATAGTAGATAGATTGAGAAAGCAAAGCAACAATTTTCCTGGATACCGTTTCTTAGTTCCTCGAAGAGTATCAATATTTCGCGACCCAGGAAAAGAATTTGAAGTTAATATTGTCGGACAAGATTTAGAACAATTAAGTCAACTCCAACAACAGGTAATGCAACAACTACGAGGATTATCAGGAGTACAGAATGTCCGTTCTAATTTTGTCACCGGAGCGCCAGAATTACAAGTTATCCCCAACAGAGTTAGATTAGCAGAAGTCGGATTATCGGAAGCAGAACTCGGTTCCATCGTCGAAGCTGCTTTAGGTGGTTTACGAGCTTCCGAATTTACAGATGGGAAACGAGAACTTGATGTCACTGTCGAACTACAAAATACATCCGTCGAAACCCCAGAACAATTACGACAATTACCTTTAAATATCGGTCGAGGAAGACAAGTACAACTTTCCGACGTTGCAGAAGTCGTAGAAGCAACCGGCCCAGATGCAATTAATCATGTAGACTTAGAACGGTCAATTACTCTTACAGTTCGAGTAGCAAGAGAAGCACCATTAGGAGCATTAGTAGACCAAACCGAAAATCAAATTTTAGAACCTTTACGTCAAACCTTACCAACCGGATTCCGAGCAGAACTAGCAGGTTCAGCAGATGTCCTATCAGAAACTTTAATGCAATTGGCTTCCAGTTTCGTTTTATCTTTAATAATTACCTATTTACTCCTAGTTGCTTTATATCGTTCCTTCAGTTTCCCCATGTTAATCATGGCTACGGTACCATTAGGAATCTCCGGAGCATTATTAAGTTTAATTCTCGCAAATTCAATTCCCGGAGTAGTAGTTCCCTTAGATATGATTACCGGATTGGGATTTGTAATTTTAACCGGAGTCGTAGTAAACAACGCAATATTATTAGTAGATAGGTCATTACAACTGCAAAACGAAGGTCATAGCTACGATAAATCCTTGTATTTAGCAGTAAAAGATAGACTCCGACCAATATTCATGTCAGCCGGAACCAGCGTATTAGGAATGTTACCCCTCGCTGTTGTACCCGGAAAAGGAGCAGAACTATATCAAGGATTAGGAATTGTTCTTACTGGGGGATTGGCATTTTCGACAATTCTTACACCTACAGTAGTTCCTGCATTAATGGGATTGTTAAGGGATTATTCCGGGAAGAAGGAAATTGGAACAAAGCAATTACAGGGAGTTGAAGAAACATCCACAGTAAAAGTTTAAAGAACCTCACTTTCACTGTTAAGGAAGCGAAGTAATTAAAGAACCTCACCCCTTCCCCTCTCCTTGTTAAGGAAGAGGGGTTTTAATTTTTTTTATTTACCTAAAAATATTCAAATATAAATTAATATACAAGAGTGTGTTACGGCACAGATAATGTATATTAATAAATTACAACTTAGAGAAGCCGTAACGCACCAATTACTTAATTGATAACGAATTAATTCCAAAATATCCAAAAATCAATTAATCAAGAGAAATTGTAGGTTGGGTTAGACGCTTTGATTCTAACCGGGTTTTATTTAATAATGTATATAGCGTCGTAACCCAACATTTTTAGCAGTTGTGAATCAAAGAGATATTTTTATTTATCTTTATATTCAATATTGATGTTGGGCTACGACACCATAAACAAAATAATCGTTCAAATCAACATTGCTAGAAACCCGGTTTTTTGAAAAAACCGGGTTTCTGTAATTTTTACTAAAAATTTAGGAATGCGATATGGGAATACTTTAAATATCAACTTTGAAAAAATTTAAAAATATTATCTTATGTCCGAAAATAAAATAATTACCGAATTAACACCCGAACAAGAAGCTTTAATTCCAGTTTACCGAGATAAATGGTTAAAAATTACGCTTTCAACAGAAAGAATTAACAGAGTAAAAGCAACTCAAGCAGTGAAAGAATTTTATAAGTTCATTGGTGAATATGAACCTGAAATTATATTTTTCGATAGTCCTTATAAAACTTGTGAAAAATTAGACAGAATATTTACTCAATTTAAAGATATATATATGTTTAACCATCTGGGACATATATTCAAAAATCATATATGTGATTTAGTTTTTGATAAAAAAGCAACTGAGATTTTGAAAAAATTAGGAAATATAAGCTTTAGAAGAAGAATAGGAATAGAATTCACTATATATAATGAACTATACGACAAAGGAATAGATGTCTATCCAGAATATATTCATGATTACTCTCATCCAATAGATTGGGCCACTAATCACGGTGCTTTTTACGATTTCTGTATTTCAGTTTTAAATTTGCCCTTTTATCAAGAAAGATGGGATATTTTACAAAGAATAGTTCGTGAGTGCTGGTGGGTATTCAGTTTTAAAGGTATTTGTTTAATTTGCGAACGTCCTTTTAATCCAAAATTCGACGAACACAACAATCTCCACGCAGACGGAAAACCTGCAATACAATACGCTGATGGATTCAAAGTTTATTCCCATCACGGAATTTGGTTACCAGAAAAATATGGTTCAATTCCTTCATCACAATGGAAATCCCAATGGTTATTAGAAGAACAAAACGCCGAATTACGACGAATTTTAATTCAAGCAATCGGTTATAACAAGATATATCAGGAATTAGGAGCGATTGAATTAGATTCTTGGCAGGAATACACTTTACTAGAAATTGATAACTACACTGAACTTAATCCCAAACATCCTCAAAACTATTCCGAACCAATGCATTTACTCAAAATGACCTGTCCAAGCACCGGATTTATTCATTTTCTAAGAGTTCCACCCGACATCAATTCAGCCAGAACTGCAATTACTTGGATTAACTGGGGAATTGACCCGGAAGATTTTGATATTCAAAGTTGATATTTTCAATATTCAAAATCGAAAAACCAATCTAAATGTTCCGACATTGTGGAACATTATCTCTACTACAGCTATAAAAAATCAATCCGAATCATCAAATCTCTCAAAATTCATTTATAAAATCACTTCTATAATTCAACTGTCATTATCTATAAATATCTCAAAATTAAAAAAGCATATAGTTAGTCCATACAGAGTATACAAAATTTTTACTTATAGACTCAAATATGACTTTTTTACACAGTTGAAAATTCGTTGTATTAATGATAATTTCTCCAATAATAATGACATTGATTGCAATAAGAGGCTGTTTTATATCTTTTTATGACAAATTACCCCAAATATGATGTATTTAAATGTAGAACTGTTGAGTTAGATGAATACATAAAAGAATTTGATACTAGCTTTTAAACGATAAATCAGTATTAAAACTTAGATGTGACTGATATTCTCTAAATTCAACTTTTATTCAAGCTTTTAAAACCTCGTCCTGAGAACTTGTGGAATTAGATATAGAAATAAGTCGATTTTTATAATTCATTAGAAAGAGAATTAGATTCAGAAATTATGGGTTATTAGAATCACGACGTTTGATTTTCCAGATAATTCAAAAAAAACTATCGCTTCATCAGTAGCATTTCCGACGGTATTAACTACCAACATCTAATCAAATAACTGTTAAATTCCGAAAAATACCAGAAATTACACTGAATATAATGACCCTAAAAATGTCAGAAAATATTTTTTCTCCAGGATTTTATGGTCAAACCATCAATACATATTTTGCTCTAACCTTTATTATCCGGGGAAATACTGCTGACCAATAGACTTAAGAAACTGTAGTAAAGATTAGGAGTGTAATCTTTTCAGTTCAGATAATGGTTCATCAAAGTATGGACGTAACAAAAAAATACGCTGCTAAGTTTGAAAACAGACACCGGTAAGCAGCAAAAATTAGAGTATTTCAAAGGGAATTAAGAGAATGAAGTTTAAAGAGTTAGGTCTAGTTTCCGCTTCCTTAGCAGTCAGCTTGCTTGGAATGGGTATCAATGGTTCATCCGCTCAAGTAACCTCGTTTTTTGGTGAGGACATCCAGGAATTCGGAGAGCCTAATACCAATCAACAGGCTACAGATGCACCCGATTTAGGAGTCTTAACGAATAGCTATGCTGCCGAGCAAAGTTTTTTAAATGCACTTTCTGACAGGTCATTTAGAACCGTTAACTTTGAGCAATCAGAGGGTTTTACCGAACTTGATAAGAAAAATGAACCCTTCAATTATGACTACGACCTAATAAAGGCTGACGGCGATACTGTAACGATGAATATTTTCGACGCGAACAAAAACAGCGACCAATCGTTGAACACAACATTGCAAAAGACCAACGGAAAGAGTAATGGCAATAATACAAATCTTGCTGGTGGTCGTTACGGTATTAGCGATGCTGAATTAACCAAAGAACAACGTTTAAGCAACCAGTTTTTGAATACTAATGCAGGAAGTGATAGCAGCCTAGTATTCCGTTTTTCTGATGCTGTATCTGCCTTTGGTTTCTACGGTACGGATTTTGAACGTGGTGGTTTGATGGGTTATGAATTAACTCGTGGAGATGGGAACACAGATTACATCAACCTGAATCTAACCGATGCTCAACCGTATAAAGATAGAGGAGAAACAATTCGAGGAACAGCTTTCTACTCCGGTTACATTGCCGATTCTGTTGATGACTATTTCACCGAGGTTCGTTTCGATATCAAGGATGCTGCTTCAGGAACTAACGACATAGTTGGTTTCGACCGAATGACTTTTGCTGCTGCTCCAATCAAGAAGTCTGTTAAAGTACCCGAGCCTAATACTGGGATTCTAGCTGTTGTTGCTGTGGTCTATGGTATTGCTTTCAAGAGACGTAGGAAGAAATAAGTCATATTGCTTCGGTTAGGTTAGATGCTTTTATAATTTAAGTACGTCACGGTTGGAATTAAGAATCTATCTAGCGTCGTAGCCCAAGATTATTAGTAGTTGTGAATTAAAGAGATATTTTTATTTTTATTTACCCTAATTATTGATGTTGGGTTATGACACCAGGAATAAACGCATTCGTTACAATAAACATTGATTTCGATATCTAACCCAATCGGAGCCATAACTAAAAGATGGAAGTATTTTAGATTACCGGAAAGAGCATAATTCAGTACTTTTATTGAGGAAAAAGCTGGGATTATATAAATTCAATTTGTAAAAATTACAGCAATAAAAATAAATTTTTTAATTCAATTTAATTAAACATCTTTTATCAATATTCCTTGTTCAATCTGAGAAAAGTTATTTACATAGGCCAACTTATCATCTACATCTATGGTTTCTCTATTATCCACAGAGGTTAAAATTAGCAGTACTAGTTGTAGTTTGGGTTAGATGCTTTTGTGATTTAGGGTTGGAATTAAAATTTATCTAGCGTCGTAACTCAACATTTTTAGTCATTGTGAATCAAAGAGATATTTTTATTTTTATTTACCCTAATTATTGATGTTGGGTTACGACACCAGGAATAAACCCATTCGTTACAATAAATATTGATTTCCGTGTCTAACCCAACCTACGAATAACTAAACAATAAAAGTATTCCAAATTACCTAAACAAGCATAATTCCGTACTTTTATTGAGAAAAACGTTGGGATTATATAAATCGCATTTGTAAAAAATACATCGACAAAAATCAATTTAATAATCCAATTTCGTCAAGCATTTTCTATCAAAATTTTTTCTTGAATCTGAGAAAAGTTATTTACATAAGTGAACTTATCATTGTCTACATTTACCGCTTCCCTATTTAATCCACAAACATTAAAGTTAGCAGCACTAGCAGCAATCAATTCTTGTGGAGAGTCAGAAAGAAACAAAATTTCCTGGGGAAGCACAGAAAATTCATTCGCGATCGCAGTGTAAGATTGACTTTCTTTTTTGCTTCCGGTGTTTGTATCAAAGTACCCGGAGAACAATGGAGTTAAATCTCCTACCGGAGTATTTCTAAATAAAAGTTTCTGAGCAGCAATTGAACCAGAAGAATAAACAGCGAGAGTTAAACCAATATCGTGCCACTTTTTCAAATATTCAACAGCATCGGGATATATGTGAGCTTTTAATTCACCTTTATCGTATCCTTCTTGCCAAATTAAACCTTGTAGGCTTTTTAGTGGGGTAATTTTCTTATCTTCCGATTGCCAATTGATTAATTGACTAATACAACCTTCTACATCCAGATTTGATTTTTCACTAAATTCTCTAACCTGTTGCAGTATATCTTGAGTAACTGGTAATTCTAAATTATTTCGTACCCAAGCTGCTAAATGCTTTGCGGAATAAGGGAAAAGAACGTCGCGTACAAAACTAATATCAGTTGTAGTTCCTTCAATATCTGTCAGAATAACTTTTAGCTGCTTGTCTTGATAAGTAATTGTCATATATATTTTGAATTTTAGATTTTAGATTTTAGATTTTAGATTTTGGATTTTAACAACGGATGCTTTTATTTTGAGGACAGTACGGTCTTGGGGGTTTCCCCCATGAGTAACTGTCCGGGATTTTGGATTTATTCCTATCTTGCATCATTCGTAATAAGCTTATGTATTGTCTTTTAATCAATGTCAGGACAAGAAATGCCAATTACGTTTGATTAATAAAGCCTTTGACCTTTAACCTTTAACCTTTAACCTTTGACCTAATTACCATATACCGAAAAATATACTCTACGATTTCGATATAATTGCCTGCACGTTCTAGGGAATCAGCCCAGATAGTAACTCCGTGGTCGCGAATTAACAAAGCTGGTACCTGGGGTTTTGTATCTTTAAAGCGAGTAAAAATATCCTCAGCAATCTGAGATACTTCTAAATGATTGGCGAAAATTGGCATTGTTAAATGTGGATTCTCTTCCCAGACTCCCAGACCTTTAAGCATTTCCAAAGGTGGTAAAGCTAAATTATCGCTGTTTGTAAACCGAGAAACTAAATTGTTTTCAATAGAATGCACGTGATAGCATACTTGAGCATCTGGAAACAGATTGTAAATAGCTGCATGAATGCTTGTCTCGGCTGACGGACGTTTTTGAGAATGAGACTGGGTAGGAGTTGAGTAAAATTCACCTTTATCTCTATCTAAAGTCATCAGAACAAAATCATCAACAGTCAACAGATTCTTAGGACACCCACTGCTAGTAATCCAGAAGCTATTATCAGAAATTTTCGCCGAAAGATTGCCAGCTGTACCTACCATCCAGCCCATCTGATAAAAGTGACGAGCAGCAGAAATTAGAGTAGGACGTGAATCGATACTCATATGATTTTGGATTTTAGATTTTGGATTTTAGATTAATATTAATCGCAAACTTACTGTACTACTGAAGTGCGACCTAAGCGAATTTCCGTATCGGTGTACTCTGGAACCCAACCCTCTGTAGTAGTAAAGTAGCGAATGGCTTTAATCTGTCGCGATGATGTCAGATAAAACCAATGTTCCACACCGGAAGGTACGTTAATATAATCTTCGGGTTGTACGGTCAATTCTACTTGACTACCGTCAAGACGTATAAACCCGAAAATACCTTCACCAGCAACAATGTAGCGTACTTCAGGGTCTGCATGAGTATGAGTCTTGTCAAATTTGGATAGAATTGCATCCAGATTGGGAAAGTTTGAATGCAGTACAATTAAATCTCGCTCTTGGTATCCATCAGTTGCAGCTAATTTCTGAAAGTATTTATCAAGTCCTTCAAGTACATAGTCTTTTTCCCCATCGCTCAGCATCTTTTGAGCCAGTAAAGCATTAAGTTTTGTGTCGCTTCCTATTTTCCAAGAATTAATTTGAATATTTAGAGGAGCAAGTTCGCGTTGAATATCGTTGATTTGAGTATATGTAGTATCGTCTTCAAGTCGTAAAATAGCCATATAAAATCCCACCGTAGCGATGAAAAAGTTGTCGAGAATATTATAGTTTGTAGTTAGGACTTAAGTCCTTTAATAGTGATGAAGCAAAAGCGATAAATCCTTTACTACTTAAATCTTGCATCATTCTCAAGAAGCTCAAAGAAACCTATTTTCTAGCCATGAAAGCACTATTGCAAGTAGATGATGTGACGTACCTACACCGAATCAGGGATTACGGTGTAGGCTTCTCAGCGACTCGTCGTATGCAGACGACATAAACTGAGCTTGTTTATACAGGTCGTGTGTCCCACGATTCCTGATGTAAATTCTTTTTGCTCCCAACTCTCTACTCCCTTTGTCATTATCTATAATTTGCTGAAATAATCTTAGATAAAATCTGCAAGGAAAAAAATCAAATGCCGTGGTTTGTGAAAATCGAAGAAGGGAAAGTTGATAAATCGACTTTTGATAAATATGTCCCCGCTCATAAAGCTTATGTTGAAGACCTGAAAAGCAAGGGACACGAAGCAAAAACTGGATATTGGGCGGATTATGGTGGTGGAATGCTGCTATTTAAAGCCGCTTCCATGGATGAAGCTGAAGCTATTGTGGCTCGCGACCCCTTGATTGAAAATAATTGTGTTGACTATAAGCTATACGAATGGCGACTTATAGTTGATTGACTAATTGATTAACTATAAAAATCCGATTACTTATTACACATTTAAAGAAATTAATGCTATATTAGTTTTTAGGCTCGGATCTATGCAACTGCAACGCCCAAATCTTGTCAGGACCGGAAGGTAGCAGCAATACGGGATGCTTACAGTAGGCGTAGTCTCCGGGCTGTCCTAGTTTTTATACATAATTCTCATATAATGCCTGGTTTCGGAGATATTGCTAAAAAAGCTTTTTACCTTGGTGTTGGGTTAGCTTCTTATGCTAGCGAAAAGGCTGGTGGAACTTTAGCCGAGTTGCGATCGCAAGCCCAAAAACTGGCGGATGAAATGGTTGCGAAGGGTGAAATGAACGCAGAAGAAGCCCGTAAGTTTGTGGAAGACATGATGAAGCAAGCTCAATCACCTGCTCCCGACTCAAGTGGTGAAACAACAACTCGACCAGAACCCCGTCGCATCGAAATTTTGGATGATGGAGATGGAGATGAAGCTACTCAAAAGGAGCCACAGGGAGAAGATGTTGATAAATTACGCGACCAAGTAAAGCGGATGCAAGAAGAATTGCGTCGTTTGCAGCGCGACCAGTAATTAATAAGGTAATATCTGATTAATTGCGAGTAAGTAATTATCTGGAAATCATTAACGGACATTCCACAATTATTATTATAGAATATCCCTTGGGGTGAACTTTTAGTATCTCAGACCCGCACAGGAGAGCATTATTTACAATGTTTTTTTGTGTTAAAAGGTTATGTTTGTTAATTACCACCCTCCGGAAAACGCAGTAAAAGCGTTGAAATAAGTGTCCTATTATTAAGAGAGTGAGGACTATTGTTTTATGGATGAGTGGCAAAAGGATTTTTCGGATATAGTAAAATCGGTATCGGACGAAGTAGAGCGCTTCTTTACGGGAATGACAGAAGTAGTGGATACTTTTATTGAAATGACGGAAGAGCTTAGCGAACAAGTTCATACTTCGCTACTTTCTGAAGTAGACCAGTATTTACAAGATTTAGCAGAACCATTTTTAGAAGTTTACTGGGAATTTGACGATGTTTTAGGAGAGGATGTAGAAGGTTATCATTTTCCCTATCCCGTTGAACCCACAGCAGAAAAAAACCCAGCCTGTATTGGTTGTAGTAACTATCATGGACAAGTTTACAACGATAATCTATTAGTTTGCGGTATGCATCCTTCAGGTTATGAAGATGAAACCTGTCCCGATTGGGAAGGGGAATAATCAGTTAACGGTTATTTGATTTTAGATTTTAGATTTTGGATTATATTTCTATTCCCTGTCTTGAGAATTTGCTCTAATTGGGGAGAACCCAAGACCGCAATTTCCGCTATACTCTATTTTCATTATTAATCATTATCAAATATAAATGACAGACACAAGTATTGAAGTAAAATATGGCGAGCGTGAGATTGATGAAGGTAAGCTGATTACTTTTCCAAATCCGCGTGTCGGAAGAAGATACAATATTAGTATTACCTTGCCGGAATTTACCTGTAAATGTCCTTTTTCTGGCTATCCAGATTTCGCGACGATTTATGTAAATTACGTCCCCGACGAAAAAGTTGTAGAATTAAAAGCAATCAAGCTCTACATTAATAGCTATAGGGAAAAATATATTTCTCACGAAGAATCGGCCAATCAGATTTTAGATGATATTGTAGAAGCCTGCGACCCATTAGAAATTACCGTTAAGGCTGACTTTACACCGAGGGGTAACGTACATACCGTGGTTGAAGTTAGTCATCAGAAATAAATGAGTATAGGAAATAGGATATAAGAAAATTACTACCACCCATTGTTAGTAGTTAAGAATGAATATTTAACGGTTTGAGTTAATTTGAGGAGCAAGCTTTAAAAAATTTTAAGCTTATTCAGCTAATGTTTTAGAAGACTTATACTTTGATTGATTCGATGAAATTGCTAGCTGATTTATGAGTAGCAATATAATTTCCAGCTTTAAATGTTTCATCTTCAAATAAATCATATTGTTTAAATCCAACACCTTGTGGATAAAGCCTACCTATCGAATAACCATAGGGTGCTAAAAGCTCGTAAATATCACCTAAAGTTGTTTTGGAAGGAATATAGGTGAAGCCATATTCAAATTGAATTGTTGATATTTTTCCCTCGCTAATTAAATTTTTAAAACCATTTAAAACAGATAGTTCATGTCCTTCAGTATCTATCTTTAATAAATCGATTTTATCAACATTGTTGTTTTGACAATAATTATCTCCAGATACAACTTTACACTCTAACGTTTCAGAATTCGATTGCCAAGGAAGTGGATTAATGCTGCTCCCAGAATCTTCCTTAGTAAACCAGGTGACTTTTTCGATTTTATCTATATCCGATAATCCAAAGTTGTTGAGAACAATATTTTCGTTCAAAGATATATTTTTTGTGAGCAAATTAAAAGTTTGAGGAACTATTTCAAAGCAATGAATAGTTGAATTTTCAATATTTTGATTAACTAGACTTGCATATGTACCTCGATTTGCTCCAACATCAAATATAGTAAGCTTTTGATTGCCGTAATATTGCTTTATTGATTCAATAATATATAATTCTCCATTTTTACTCATGTCAGAACAAGCTTCATTCTCATAAGCAATGACAAGATTATTAGCTAATTTATGAATATTTTTTGCTATCTTTGATTTCCCATTTTTTCTAATTAAATCTCTGTAGGTATCTAAAATTAAATTATTTAATTTATCTACAATATTATTCATTTCAGACAAAAAAATCACATTCAAAGTATACTAACATCATCTGACTTCCTATTAGCAAAACACCAACAAAATTATTTTCCCATGCCCAACCCCTAATCTTACACAGTTGAAACCAAAGACTTTTCAGCTTCACCTTTCGATTGAGAATTTATCTGCTCGAAAATCTCTACCATTTCTCCTTCAAAAGCAACTTGAGCGCGATTTGTTTTACCACCAACGTACAAATTAGCTTCTTTCTGCAATACCCATACTTGAGAGTGAGAAAAATAACTCATTACTACTCCCAACATTAATAAAGCAAATCCGCTGTAAACGACTGGTATACCTGGGTCTGCTTTAATTTGTAATCCAGTGGAACCAACTACTTCCAAAATCTTCAGGGTAACGCCGTTTACTTCTACAGACATTCCTTCACGAACGGTACTAACTAGTTTACCTCCAGCATCGTAAATCAATACCGTTCCTTGTAAATCTCTAGCTAATAGAGAAACACCTTCACTCAAATCTGGTTTTGTAGGAATCCAGGTTCCCCAAAGTCGTCCTTTCCCTCCGGTATCGAGTAAAGCTGTGGGAAGTTGAAAAATCGGACTTTTGTTAACTCTAACTTTAACAGCTGCAATTCCCCAATCGGTTTGATAAAGGGTAACTCCTTTGTGTCGTAAGGGATGATTAACGTAAATGGTGTCCTTGTCTACTTCTTTCCCGTCTTCATCCAATACCGATAAATCCGAGTAAAACTGGTCGATGTCACCGGTAGAAGTGTAATCAATCCAAAAGCGATTTACTTTTACAGACCAATCTTTAGGAACTTGGGAAATAGACCAAGGACCAGCATCTATAATATTTTTAACTCGGAAAGTGTCACCACTGGCAACAATTTCTTGAGCCATAAATCCGGTCATAGCTCCTAAAATCGAACCGAGTAAAATAACTACGATACCGATGTGAACTACTATGGGACCAAGTTTACCGACGATTCCTTTTCGAGCGTAAATTTTATTATTATCTTCTTGAAAAACTTTGTAGCGGCGCTTTTGCAGAATTTCGGTAAGATTTTGGATAGATGTAGAATCGTCTTTTTCAACATCGAATTCCGCACTTAGAGCTAACTTTTGAAATCTCCGGGGTTTATCGAAAAATTTCCAGCGACGAGCAGCTTTTAATGCTGGAAGCTGACGGGTGAAAGTACAAGCTGTTAAACTGGTTCCAAATAAGATAAGTAAAGATAAAAACCACCAAGTACGATAAACGTGGTCTAAACCAAGAATTATTATTACTTTCCAAGTCAGAAAACCGAATAAAGCAGGACTTTCCGGATAATTTTCTTGATAAAAAGCGACTGATTGTCCTTGCTCAATAACCGTACCGATGATGCTAAATCCGGCTATGATTAACAACAGAATAATTGCTAACCGCAAATCTGTAAGCACTGGTAAAAACTCTTTACGGATAAAGCTAGTAAACGCTTTTAAAGGTGATTTTTTTGGTGATTCTTCTGTCATAAATTTAATTTTAGTTAGGAGTTATTAAATACGAATTACGAATTATGAATTACGAATTACGAATTATTAAAGGGGAATCCGTGAAATCAATGAAAATACGCCAAATCCGACTAATAATGCACCGCTGACGGGATTAATCCAACCAGAAAAACGCCGTATTTCGATTATTTTTTTGATTGAAGCTGTAAAAGTACCGGCTAAAATCAATGGTGTCACATAACCGACCGTATAGGAAAGCAGTAGAGCAGCACCTAAAATTAAATCTTTGGTACTAGCAACCCATCCCAATAAACTAGCTAAAACTGGAGTACTACAAGGAGAAGCTACCAAACCAAAACTCAATCCAATACAGTATGCTCTCACACCTTGGGGTAATTCTTGAGAAATCCAATCGGTTCCACCCCAATCAGGAAGCTGTAAAGGTAAAGCTTCAAGTAAATTCAATCCCATTAAAATTGCAATGATGCTGACAACAATAGGTAAACCAATCCCAATTTGACCGTATACTTTTCCTACCGTTGCTGCTATAATTCCTAGCCCTGCAAGAGTCGTAGCTAATCCCAAAGCAAACCAAGTCGATTGTGCTGCTGCTTGTAACCGGTTTTCCGCTTCATAACCACCGATATAGCCAATAGTAATCGGAAGCATCGATAGCATACAGGGAGTAAGACTGGTCAGTAATCCAGCTAGAAAAATAATTCCGATACTCAATAAACTGAGGTGAGTTAATTGGTTAGAAACAAGCGAATTCGCGAATTGTTCGAGTTGATAAAGTTGAGTTTCCAGGGTTTCGAGCATACAGCGAACAGTTATCAGTGAACGGTGAACAGCGAACAGTTATTAGTCTTTGAGTGAGGAATCAATATCTAAAAGCTCTGCCTTCATAATTGTAGCGGAGGTAGAGCCTTCTGATACTGGTAACAAGTATGATTAACTCCTCTCCTGTAGGAAGTAGAGGGGGGAAGGGGTGAGGTTTCAGTTAAAATATTTTCGACAAAGTTATCACCACAACTCCTACAATCATAATCATCGAACCCGCAATTCTTTCTCTAATACCTTGCTCTTTAAAAATTAACCAACCCCATAAAACGTTAAATAAAGCGCTGGTACGTTTGACTGCAATTACAAAAGATACGAGAGCGAGTTGTAATGCAGTCATTTGAGATAATATTGCCAAGGTATTTATGAAACCGATTAAAATTAAGTTTCCGAAATTAGATTTAAGATTTTGAATATTTAGTTTTGATTTTAAAAGTACTATTGGTAAGGTAAATGCAGCTACGCTCAAATGTGCGGTAATTGTCCAGATAATCGGAGAAGAATTCTGTACGCCGATTTTATCAACATTAGCGGTGATACTCCATACTAATACCACCCCAAACATTAACTTTGGCCCGGTTTCTTTGATTAATGATTTAAAAGGAGCTAAATACCCGCTGGTTTTGTCTTGGAATTTCAATACATAAGCGCCAATTACAATGATAAATATTCCTAAAATACCGATAGCATTGGGAAATTCACCGACCAGAAGCGGAGATGTAATTAACAGGAATATCGGACTTAATGTTGTTATCGGAGCAACTATTGATAAATCGGATGCTTTGATGGCTTTGAAAAAGAGTAGAAATCCGATGGTATTAAAAAATCCTATAGCAATTAAAGCCGATGAAAAGTTATTTCCGAAGTTAGGAATATCGTTAAAAAATAATAGCGGTGAAGCAAATATTGCGGTTAATAGATTGAAAGATAAAACTAAAATGTATTCATCGATTTGAGAAACTGTCTTTTTATTAAAAATATCCCTGACTGATTCGAGAAAAGCGGTAGAAATTGCGAAGAAAAACCATGTCATATTAATTTTGGGTAATTGGTAATTGGTAATTGGTAATTGGTAATTGGTAATTGGTAATTGGTAATTGGTAATTGGTAATTGGGATAATACTAAATCACTTGTGAAATTCAAAAACCCGGTTTTTTCAAAAAACCGGGTTTCTAGCGCTTTGATTGTTCCCATTTTTTTATTATTTTCGCTCTTGATTGTAAGTGATTCCTAAAGCAGCGGGAGGTGGGGATTTTTTTACAAAACTAACTAAAGCTATTAATGCAACTGCATAAGGCAACATAATTAAAAATTGATAGGGTATATTTATGCCTAAAGCTTGAATTCTTAACTGTAAAGCTTCCGTAGCACCAAATAATAAACTCGCTAATCCACTACCTATGGGATGCCATTTTCCAAAAATCAAAGCCGCTATAGCAATAAATCCTTTTCCCGCAGTCATTCCTTCAGCGAAGTATTTTACCTGTACTAAACTTAAGTAAGCTCCTCCCAAACTAGCCAAACAACCACTCCCTACCACAGCGAAATAACGCACCTTGAGTACAGAAATTCCCGCAGTTTCAGCAGCCTGGGGATATTCTCCCACAGCACGCAACGTTAAACCAGGGCTGGTACGAAAGAGAAAATATGTACTAAAAGTAATTAAAAATATTAATAAATATACGAAAATATCTTGTTGAAATAGCAGTTCTCCAATGAAGGGTATATTTGCAAATCCAGGTATTCTAATTGCTTCAATTCCCGCTAACTTTTGGACGCTACCATCATTAAACACCAACCGCGCCAAAAATGAAGTTAACCCAGATACTACCAAATTAATCGCTAATCCCGAAACCAACTGATTAACCCGTAAACTGACAGATAAAAAAGCATGGAGAAAACCTACCATACCCCCAGCAACAACAGCAGCAAATATTCCCAACCAAGGATTACCAGTGTAAAAACTGGTAGCAGCACTAGTAAAAGCACCAGTTAATAACATCCCCTCCAAAGCAATATTTAATATACCAGCACGCTCCGAATACATTCCACCCAAAGCAGCGAAAGCGAGAGGAACTGCTAAACGGATGCTCGATGCTAGGTAATCGGTGAACAAAGACATTTGATTTTGGATTTTAGATTTTAGATTTTAGATTTTGGATAGGTAATGAGTAATGGGTAATGGGTAATGAGTAATGGGTAATGGGTAATGAGTAATGAGTAATGAGTAATGAGTAATGAGCATGAGACTTTCCCTCACTCCCTCCCTCCCTCACTCCCTCACTCTTTTCTACCCCCTCTTCCCCCTCTCCCCTTGTCTCCCCATCTCCCTATCTCCCCATCTCCCCCTCTCCCCCTCTCCCCCTCTCTATTTTCCAAAGCTAAACCAATTGCAATAAACAAAACGGTTAATCCCTGTATAGCAAATACTACCGTTACCGGAACACCTGCGCTACGCTGCATGATATTTGCACCGCTCCGCAATGCTGCAAAAAAGAAGGAAGCCAAAACCACACCCAAAACCTTACCACGACTAAGAAACGCAATTGCGATCGCATCAAAACCGTAACCGGGTGAAACTTCTTCAAATAAGCGATATCTCAACCCCATGACTTCACAACTACCGGCTAATCCAGCCAATCCACCCGCTAAAATCATCACTAACATAATGGTTAGTTTTACGGAAATCCCCGCATAGTTAGAAGCTATTGGGTTAAATCCTACTGCTGTTATTTGATAACCCAAAGGAGTCCGCTGTAATAATATCCATAAAATTAGTGCGACTAATAAACCTAAAACAATTCCTGCATTTGCCAAACCTCCAGGTAAAATTGGCAGCTGAGCAGATTTTGCAATCAATTCTGAATAGGGACTCGGTGCGTTTTCTGCTTTTAAAGGATTTTGTACTAAATAACTAATTAAATTCACTGCAATATAGTTGAGCAATAAAGTTGTAATTACCTCATTTACGCCTTTAATTGCTTTTAAATAACCGGGAATCAAACCCCAAATTGCACCAAATACAAATCCAACAAATAATCCTAAAGGAATGTGAATAAATGCTGGTACTTGGATGTACAAACCTACCAGAGTACTTCCCAAAGCACCGAGATAAATTTGTCCTTCCCCACCAATATTGAATTGTCCCGCTTTTAAGGCTATTAATACTCCCAAACTAGTAAATAATAAAGGAGTCATTCTAGTTAAAGTATTGCCAAATCCGTAATAGTCAAATAGCGACTCTTGAAAAAGTGCTGTATATGCTGTGATGGGATTTGCACCTGCAATTAGAATCAGAATTGCACCTACTATTAAAGCCAATCCAATAGCGATTATAGGTGAGAAGGATTTTAGCACGCTACACCTCGAAAGGCGATTGTTCATTTTGCCATACTCGCTAATTTTGCACATGGGGTGGGGTTCGCTGACACTTCCCTACCCCTAAGTAATAATACGCAAATTAGATATCCATGTTAGTAACCGATAAAACCAGGGAACCATAAATCCAGAATATAAAAAGATTTAAATAAGATGAAAGGAATTGCTTTTCTATCTGGCATATTAGGTGGTTTACTAACTTCAGGAATTATTTTACCAGTATTGGCTCAAGTTACATCTGATGGTACGACTAATACAACTGTCAATCCAAGTAGTAATAATTTCAATATTCTTAACGGTATTCAAAAAGGGAATAATTTATTTCATAGTTTCAAAGAATTTTCTATTCCCAAAGGTAGTTCGGCGACTTTCAATAATTCTACTAATGTAGTTAATATTATTAACCGAGTAACGGGTGGAAATATTTCTAATATTGATGGCTTAATTAAAGCTAACGGTAGCGCTAATTTCTTTTTGATTAACCCTGCGGGAATAGTATTTGGTAAAAATGCTTCTTTAGATATTGGTGGTTCGTTTTTGGGGACGACTGCTGAGAGTTTGTTGTTTGAGGATGGGTTTGAGTTTAGCGCGGTGAATGCTCAAAGTGAACCGCTGTTAACTGTAAGCGTTCCTTTAGGATTGCAGATGGGTAGCAATCCCGGAGATATTACTGTACGGGGAAATGGACACAACCAAACTTATACAACTGGAAATGGTTTTCCTTTTGACCGCAGCAATAGCACAGTTGGGTTAGAAGTATTGAACGGTAAAACTATCGGTTTAATTGGTGGTAATATTTTGCTTGAAAGTGGAGTTTTAACCGCTGAAGGTGGTTTGATTGAATTAGGAGCAGTTGGACAAAATAATACTCAAGTGGTGAATTTAAATTCTACTGCGAAGGGTTGGGATTTCGGGTATGAAGGAATTACTAACTTTGGCGATATCGTACTCAACGAACGGTCGTTAGTTGATGCAAGCGGTGCTGGTAGTGGCTCGATTCACCTACAAGGGAGAAAAGTAGAACTCAATAATGCTTCCACTCTTTTGATTCAAAATGTAGGTACAACTCCAGCAGGTGCGATTCAAGTTGATGCAACTGAATCATTTGTGATGCAAGGTAATAGCTTAGAGGGGTTGGCAATTAGCGAGATTCGTACCGGAAATTTAGATGCTGGAAAAGGTGCAGATATTGTTATTGAAACTCAACAGTTAACTATTCGTGATGGAGCACAAGCGGGAACTCGAACATTTGGTTCTGGTTCTGGAGGTGATATAAAGGTTCGTAGCACAGACCAAATAGAAGTGAATGGTTTTGCTCCTGGTAATTCCGTTTTAGTCAGTACAATAGGTAGCTCAAATTTTGGTAGTGCAGGATCATCTGGGAATGTGTCAATCTCGACCGATAGGTTAAAGATTGCAGATGGAGGTATCATCGCACCAGTCAGTTTTGGGGTTAGCGCTGGGGGTAATCTGAGTGTTGAAGCAACAGAGATGATAGAGGTATCAGGAGTTGCAGCACCTACTCTTAGTTCATCAATTATAGGGGTTATTGCGTTTGCTTCTGGTGATGCAGGAGATTTAACTATCAATACAGCTCAAATGAAAGTAACTAACGGTGGTGTAATTACCTCCTCAACTCTAGCTAGTGGTGCAGCTGGAGACTTAATTATTAATGCCTCCGAATCCGTTGAAGTTGAAGGTGAATTCCGTGCTGGTTCTGCGATTCTTTCTAGTACAATATCCGCTGCGAGCGACCTTTCTACTCCAACTCTCCGTCAAGCCATTGGATTACCACCTTTTCCAACAGGAGAATCAGGTAATCTCACCATTAATACTCCCACTTTGCGCGTACTCAATCAAGGAACGGTTTCGGTGCGTAATGATGGAACGAGCGGTAATGCTGGTAATTTAAACATTAATGCCGATGCTGTTGTTCTTAATAACCAAGGTAGTTTGACTGCGCTTGCTAGAGATGGTCGCGGAGGTGATATCGTTTTAGATGCAAAAACTTTGGACATCAGCAACGGAGCTAATATCCTTGCTTCTACTGAATCTGGAACTGGTGGCAATATCGAGTTAAATTTGCAAGAACTCTTGTTGATGAGAAACCAGTCCCCGATTAATACGGAATCTCTAGGAATAGGCAACGGTGGTAATATTACTATCAATTCCCCCATCATCTTAGGTTTAGAAAACAGCGATATCATCGCGAATGCAGTAGAGGGTATGGGTGGAAATATTGATATTACAACGAGCGGTATATTCGGTTTAGAATTCCGCGACTCACTCACCCCAGAAAGCGATATCACCGCAAGTTCTCAATTTGGTATTAACGGTACGGTAGAAATCAATAATATTAGTATCGACCCCAGTTCTGGCTTAACAGAATTACCCGTAAAATTAACCGATTCATCACAACAAATTAGTACGGGATGTTCTCGCAACACTGACAGTGCTTTTGTCGCGACCGGAAAAGGTGGAATACCACAAAATCCTAATGAACGAGTGGATTTAAATCGTGCTTGGTCGGACATTCGCGATTTATCAGTATTTCGCAAACCTCATAATATTTCTGAAATTACAAGCATTTCAACTAAACCAGTAATTGTAGAAGCTACTGGTTTTATTCGTAATACTAAGGGAGAAATCGAACTTGTTGCTGTTAAAAATAAGCCTTTGAAAACTAAACAAATTGCTGAGTGTAGTGGAGCTAATGCATCATAAAAATTAATTAGAAAGATTATGTTAGCAGTATAAAAATTAAGGGAATCATAAATCCAGAACACAAATTTGGTTTGCAAGTAATGAAAGGGATTGCATTTCTATCTGGATTGATAAGTGGTTTACTAACTTGGGAGCATCCCAATTGTGCAAAAATAAAAGAAGTAAGATTATTCGCAATAAATACTCGCGAATAAAATGGTTCCTTCAATCTTGGGGTTCCTCCTCCTCTTGCTCAAAACCAGAACTGATGTCTAAAAGGCAATCATCAAGGTTATAGATGATATTCTGTATTTCATCCCATAGGTTACGTCTAAAAACAGACATAACTGCATCAATATGTTCTGGTGTACCAGCTTTGCCCAAGTGCTTGTATTTACTTAATTTAGATTGATTTTTACATTGAAAACAAGGTTCTGTTGCTTGTAATTTATAGTACCAATATTTTTTGTTATTTTGACGTACTTGATAACGTGCAACCCAAGCACCGGATGGAGCAAGCTTTCCTTGCTTGAGAACTTGTTTTTGTTGCTTTTCTAAGGCTATAATCGCCTTTTTGATAGATTTAAAACGAGCTAGCTTATATGAATCAATATCTGTTGAAGTCTTTCTGGGCATAAAACACACCAATTTTATTCGCGATTATAACTCGCGAATGTATTCTAATTGGAGACCAAGTTTACTTTATGTTTTAGAACGGTGCTGCTAATTGCCCATTCAAATAAGCACAACGTAGTTGAAGCATTTGCGGTAAATTTTCGTACTTCCACTGTGCGCCAACTACTTGCATTCGTTTATCGATTTGTTTAACTGCTGACTCTACTGCACCTGAACCTACAGAACTTAACTGCTCCGCTTGAAAGTACATATAATTGACCAAACGATGCCTATGTTTACTTAAGTATTTTATAAAATTAGTTACACCAACATACTTGGTTTTTCTTAGCTTTTTAATTGCTTCTTCTACAAACCCTTGCCACAAGTCCGCCTCAATAGTAAGCAAAAACTTCTTGGAAGCTTGTATTTTATAAAGGTTTTCTTTTAAATGATACCAGTCGAGAATTTCATGCCTACATTTATCGTGTGCAAGATTTTTATATAACTTCCAAATTCCATCATGACCGTCTCCCAGACAGTAAAGAATTTTACCGATATTTTGACTATTAATCCAATCAGTCAAAGAAAGATTATCTTGAAAAAATGCTCCGTAATATATCCCCTGCAATCGTCCTGTTTTATACTCCTTCCAATATGCTGGCTGACCTTTTTTTTCTGACCGAAGTCGAACCATTCCACCGTCCAAGCAAACTTCTGTTAATTTTTGTTTGACGTTAGGCATTGATAAATCTACCTTTTTTACTTGTCTATGATGGGTCGAATGACCAACTTCTATACCAGTCAAAACTTTTAAGTCTTTCTCCGCTTCTTTAAATGATTCGTTAGCTGATAGTAGCAAACAACACTTCTCTAGCAATGGGCTAAATCTTCTATATGGCTCAATGCCAAGACGTAAAGCTTGTTTTCTAGTGATTAAAATTTTACCAACACAGCTTCTTATTTTTCGGATACGCCCCTTGTCCGTTCCTGTTTTTTCTGAGATAAAAAAAATGCAATTTTTGGATTGACGTGTTCTAGTACTTGGTCACGGACGGCTGTTTCAATTCCTTCAAAGGTTTCAAGCTTTTCGGGAGGTGCATTCTTGTATAAAATTTTAGCTATTTCTTTGACGTGACTATCTAAAAGTTTCTTCTCTTCTGGTGTCATTGGTAGTAATAGCGAGATTAGTCATTATTTATTCTCTCGAATTGTGGCGCTGATGTATAGCCCCACATTATTCGCGAGATTTCCTCGCGAATAATGTAAGCTTCTTCCTATCCTTTTGCAAAATTGGGATGCTCCCGGTTCATTGATTTTTGGTAGCAAACCGCTTCCAGGAAAGTCTTTAGGTAAAGCGTACATATCAAACATTGTGGTGACAAATGATTTTGCATCTTCCAAACACTTACGATTAATTTGCGGCTTAATTTTTGCGTAACTGACTACACCACCTTTTGCAGTTTTACTAGTTTTTACTAATATTGGGTTCAGGTAGATATTTTTATCTATAAAATGTTCGTAGAGCAGTTCTCTAACAAAAGTTTCTTCTGTTTGTCCTTCAACGAAAACATGAACTCGAATCATTTTGAAGGTCTACCTCCGACAAGGTTTTTCTTCCAAAGTTCTCCTAAACTATAATCTTCAAGCCATGTTTCTAACTTCTGCGTTTCTAATCTACGCAGTGAAGAACATCCTTTATTACGGTCAACAACAATTACATCTGAAGCATTAAATTCATTAAGCAATTCCACTGATTGAGTAGAAATAATCACTTGTTTTGAAACAGTTCTTATTAACGAAGCCAAAACCGTAATAGCATACGGATGAAGACCAAGTTCTGGTTCATCGACCAATATCGTCTCCGGTTGAAAATCTTCTGGTTGCAAAAAAACTGTTGTCAGACATATAAAACGCAACGTACCATCGGAAAGCAAATTTGCTTTGAAGGGAATATCCTGTCCAATCTCGAACCATTCTAGTTCGATAAAATCATTATTTTGTGGTGATGGACGCAGGAAAAAGTCTTCAAAAAATGGTGCAACAAGTCGAACAGTTTTGACTATTTTCTGATAGGATGATGAATAGTTTTCGCGCAGTAGATGAAGGAAAGCCGCAAGATTTCGAGCATCCGAACGCAGATAATTATTATCATTAATACCGTGACGCTGTTTTACATAAGCACTATCGCTTGTATCATGAAAATGATAAACTCTCCATCCCAGGATAGCAGGCAAAACATACTCATCAATTCTTGTCCCACTACCAGCCAAAACTTTTGTTTCAAAATGACCTTTACCTAACTCATATTCACCCGTCAAATTCCACCAAAAAGACTCTTTGACAAACATCAAACGATTATCTTGAGTTGCTTCTAGGATTGCAAAATAACCGTTATTACCAAAATATAGCCGAAACTCCAACTGTTCCGTTGTTTTCCGTCCAAAGTGCAGTAGTGTATCGGGACTACCTTGACGACTAACAAAAACTTGTAGATTTTCTTCAAGTAATTGCTGCATCATCCGGAAAAAGCCTATAAAATTGGATTTACCAGCTCCATTAGCACCAATCAAAATATTTATTTTGGAGAGTTCAAGGTCGCATTTGACGATTGATTTGAAACCTTTTAAAACTATTCTCGACAGTTGTTTCTCATCAATATTCCCCGTCATTGAATAGTCTCCCAATATTCCAACTTGTTATCTGGAGTTTCGCTTCTACATTTACCATTCTCATAATAGTACTTTTGCATCTTTAGTTTTGAGAATGTATGGACTCAGAAACAAATTTCCTTTGTTCCATTAACAGAATTTTGATTGATAAGCGAAAAAGTTGCGATCGCTAAATCTAATATAAATTGAAATTATATAAATAGTACCTGAAGCTACAAGCATTTATTCCCCTTGTCTCCCCATCTCCCCATCTCCCCATCTCCTCATCTCCCCATCTCCCCATCTCCTCATCTCCCCATCTCCCTATCTCCCCATCTCCTCATCTCCTCATCTCCCCATCTCCCCATCTCCTCATCTCCTCATCTCCCCATCTCTCCCCCCTCCTCCCATCAACAACCCAACTTCCTCAACAGTCGCTGTCTTTGCATCCAATACACCGACAAACTCACCCCGATACATCACCGCAACTTTATCGCTAATGGCCATTACTTCTTCTAACTCTGTGGAAATATAGACAATTGCTGCTCCCCGTTCTCTTTCTTTCAGTAACCTTTGCTGTACTGTTTCCGTAGCTCCTACGTCTAAACCTCTTGTCGGCTGCATTGCTACAATTAATACTGGATTCCCTGCTAGTTCTCTTGATAAAACTATCTTTTGTTGATTACCTCCAGAAAGCTGATTTACTTTTACGTTAACTCCCGCTCCCCGAATATCAAAGTCTTCGATTGCAGAAATTGCGTTGCGATTAACTATTTGGGGTTGTAATAAGAAGTGACGACAAAAGGGTAATTTTTTAAAAGCTTTTAAAATCAAATTTTGAGCAATACTATATTGCATTATTAAACCCATCTTTTGTCTGTCTTCAGGAATGTAAGCGATACTCGAAGAATTTTGATGAAATTTAATTTCTCCTGCTTTAATATTCCTGATTCCCGCTAAAGCATCCGCTAATTCTCGCTGTCCGTTTCCATCAACTCCAGCAATACCTAAGATTTCTCTTTCCCGGAGTTCAAAAGAGATATTATTTACAGCATTTACACCTCTATCGTCTATTACTTGCAAATCCTTGACCGATACAATTACTTTTCCCGGAATCACAGAAGATTTATTTAATTGAAAATCAACTTCTCTTCCCACCATTAATGCTGCTAATCTCTGGGGATTGGTTTCGGAAATTTTGCGATTAGCTACTACTTTCCCTCGTCTTAATACCGTGACGGTATCGCAAAGGTTGATTATTTCTTCTAATTTATGGCTAATAAAAATAATCGTATTACCAGCAGCAGCAAGTTGACGAAGAATTTTAATTAAAGACTCAACTTCTGAAGGTGTTAAAACAGCGGTTGGTTCGTCGAGAATCAATAATTTAGCTTGACGGTAAAGAACTTTGAGAATTTCGACCCGTTGCTGAGTTCCGACTGGTAAATCTCCAACTTTTATTTCGGGATTGATTTCTAATCCGTAAGAGTTGGATAAATCAGCTATTTTTTGTTGTTTGTGTTTAAGATTTAACGACCAGTTTTTATCAATTCCGAGAATAATATTTTCTGTAACGCTCAACTGCGGTACTAGCATGAAATGTTGGTGAATCATACCAATACCGAGTTTAATTGCTGTATTCGCGGATGTGATATTTACAGGTTTATTTTCTAAATAAATTTGTCCGCTATCGGGTTGATAAAGACCGCTGATTATATTCATCAAGGTAGTCTTACCCGCACCATTTTCTCCTAAGATAGCGTGTATTTTTCCAGTTTCTATCTCGAAGCTGATGTTATCGTTAGCTACGAACGAACCAAAAGATTTTGTAATATTTTCTAATCTTAAAAATGTCATTTTGTTTATTTATAAGTCTATCTCCGGCTTCCCTCTCCTTCATAAGAAGAGGGATTGAGGGTGAGGTTTTGTATTAATAAATAAGAATAATTGAGGATGATATTTAATTAAGAGTAAGGGTTTATCAAAAGTAATATTTTAGATTAATAATAGTGCATTTTACTGCGCGATAACACATCTTAGAATATATAGCGGTTTTCGCTTGAGTCCAACACCCTTGAAACCTCACCCCATCCTGCGGACACTCCTATCCTTATAAAGGAGAAGGGAAGAAGTGAGTTAACCAATTTTAATTTTATTATCTAATATTCTCTGCTTTGCATCTAAAACTTTTTTCCGAACATCTTCGGGTACCATATCGCCAAATTTCCCCAAACTCAGAATATCTGATTTGTCTAAACCAATCTTATAAATATCGCCTTTTAATTGTTTATTTTTAGCTAGTTCTGCTATATAAGCTATTGCTAAATCCATTCTTTTAACTGCACTAGTCAATACTGCTTTTGGTGCTATTTCTAATTGGTCTTTGGTATTTCCAAAAGCATACACACTTTTTTCGGCAGCAGTTTGTAATACTGCTGGTGATGCATTATCTAACCATTGATAAATTACATCAGCACCAGTAGAAATTAAGGCTAATGTCGCTTCTTTTGCTTTAGAAGCATCATTCCAATCTCCTGTAAAAGTAGAAGAAACTTTGATGTTAGGATTAACAGATTTTGCCCCTAATTCTAAACCGCGTAACTCTTCTTCTGTGGCTGCAAATTTTTGTCCTGCAATATAAGCAATCTGATTAGATTTAGTCACCGAAGCAGCAATAATTCCACACAAATAACTAGCTTGCTGGTGATTTATACGTAAAGCAGCAATATTATCTCCCTGAATTGCACCGTTAACAGCAATAAAAAATGTATTGGGAAACTGAGGAGCTACTTGTTGAATTGCAGCATCAAATTGTCCTCCGTGAGCCAATACGAGATTATAATTCTTACGAGCAAAATCTGTTAAAACCTCTGTTTGTTCCGCTTGGGGAATTTGTTCTAAGAAAGCAGTTTCTCCACCGATTTGCTGTCTAGCTAATTGCACACCCTCGTAACCAGACTGATTCCAAGCTTTATCGGTAATCGCTCCCGGAAGTGCAATGGCAATTTTGAAAGTGTCACCATTAGTTGTAGCTGAAGGTTGATTGTTACTACAAGCTTTCAGTAGTAAACTACCGCCAAAAACTGCCGTACAGTACCCAATAAATTTACGACGATTCAAAATAATTGACATTGGAATTAGGTAATTGGTAATTGGGCTTTATTTTTCTACAAATCAATTAGTCCTATATTTTACATGTATTAAAACTTTTAGCAGCTAAAAATAAAATATTTTTAATAAAAATTCCTTGCTTTTATCAGCTTCAAGAGAATTTATTCACTTTAATTTATAACCTTTAGAGGACTCTTACCAATTACCAACTTCCCATTACCAATTACCCATTACCTATTCATAAATAAAGCCCGCAAATGCGGGCGATATAAAAAAACGGTTGGTAAACTGATTTTTATATGAGTCTACTTACAGTTCACCTTACTAACTTGTTTGGGAATAATTCAAGTAAATTTAATATATGTTTGCTTGTTTGAGAAAAGCGAGTATCAAATCAAGATTTATTCCTATGTAAAAACCGTCGTTCGCGTCTAAGTTTTGTTGACTGTCTTTGTAGTGGAAGTACGTCTGCTTCGTTGCTTTCTCGCGCAACTCGAATTAATAAAGCTGTGGAAATTAATGTAGCAATTATCGAACTTCCACCATAGCTAAAAAATGGTAAAGGTAAACCCGTGGTTGGTAAAACTCCACTAGCAACACCAATATTTATAAATGATTGTCCTGTGAGTAAAGTGGTAATCCCGATTGCTGACAATCTGTATATAGTACTCTTCGCTTTGAAAGCTACAATCAATCCCAAAGTTGCAAATACAGCTAGCATTACTAACAATGTCATGCTACCAACAAAGCCAAATTCTTCAGCAAATACAGCAAAAATAAAGTCGCTATCTGCAATCGGTAACCAAGAAAGCTTTTGTTGAGAAAGTCCAAATCCCGAACCCCAAGTATTACCAGAACCGACTGCTAATAAACTTTGAATTAATTGATAATCGGTACCTTGTGGGTCGTCCCAAGGATTGAAGAAAGAAGTGATACGCAAGCGCTGATATTTGTTAACGGTAACGCTCATCAGTGCTAATACCATTCCTGCACCAGCGCTACCTCCTAAATATTTGTAAGGTAAACCACTAGCAAGAGCAATTAACCAAACAGTCATTCCACAAAGTGCTGTGGTACTCAAGTTCGGTTGTGCAAGAATTCCTACTAATACAAAGCCAAAAACCCCCAACCAAGCAATGCGAATTCCCCAACTAAGTCTTTCCCAATGTCCGAAAACTCGCGCACTTTGTAACACTAAAAATGGTTTGATAAATTCCGAAGGCTGAATTGGGAATCCTCCAATCGATAACCAGCGACTAGTACCGTAAACCCCCCTAGTTCCCAAACCCGGAACCAGTGTAAGAATAATTAATCCCAAAAACAGCATTAGCAGCCAATGGGATACCCCGATTATTTTATGAAAGGGTAAATTAACAATGATATTAAAGATAATTAAGCCCAAAAATACAGTTATCAGTTGACGTTTGAAAAGGAAAAGTCCATCACCATGCTTAACGTCAGCCACCGGGTAAGAAGCTGAAAATAATACAGCTAAACCTACAAACAGCCAAATCAAGCTTAACCAGCGTAATAAGCGAGCTTCCAAAGCCCAACTGGATACAGTTTCATCAAGAAATGGAATCAGACGGATTAATTTCAATTTCACAGCAGAGAAGGTAAATTAGTGGTTTGTGTTCGGGTAATTTATATTCCGACTTTGCTAGATTCTAATAGTCAATTAGTATTTTCGCCTAGATGTATCGGCTTCATTTATCTTAAGATTTTGGTAATTGGTAATTGGTAATGGGTAATTGGGTTTTTAATTAGAAACGTTTAATTCTTCTTGTTTTTGCAAGCGTCGTTTACGTGCGTAAAGTTGAATAATAATTGCAAAAATCGAGATTAATATTGCTGTCCCCCAAGCTGTAAGACTTGTTGGCAAGGTATTTTTGAAGATGGCTAGCAGCACTACTAATCCAAGTAAAACAGTAGGTATTTCGTTGATTCGTCGCATTTGTAAGCTATTGATGGAACAAGTATCTGTTTCTAGCTGACGAATTAATCTTCCACAGTAAAAATGAAATCCGATTAATAACACCACGAAAAAAAGTTTAACGTGTAGCCAAGTTTGCTTTAAGACCTCTGGCTCTGTCGCAATAATACATATTGCCATAACAATGGTAAATATCATTGCTGGCATCATGATTAATTTGTACAGTAGTTTCTCGATGCGGCTATATTCTTCTTTTAAAGCACTTTTGATTGGTTCTTGACGTTCTTCGGCTTCAATGTGATATATAAATAGACGCGGTAGATAAAATAAGCCTGCGAACCAAGCTACAACCCCAATTACGTGGAATGATTTGAACCAGAGATATGCCATATCTTGATGCTTAAGAGGTGGACTATCTTTATATAATCATAGATGTGTGGGTTTATAAGCCGCAATCAATGCACCCTGAAAAACAGTTAACTGTTAACTGTTAACTGTTAACTGTTAACTGTTAACTGACTGACCTGGAACTACAAATTCTTCTTCTCCCCCTAATTCAAATGCTGTGTGAATCGCTTTTAAGGCTTTGACTCCTTGATTTTCTGCAACTACGCAACTGATTTTTATTTCTGAGGTGGTTATCATTTGAATATTGATGCTCTCTTCGGATAAAGACTCGAACATTTTCGCTGCTATTCCTGGTTGTCCTACCATTCCCGCACCAACGATGCTGACTTTGGCGATTTCCATGTCCAGTACTACTTGACCCCAACCACATTCAGCTGTGGCTTTCTGCAATAATTCTTGGGCTGCTTGTGCGTCTACTCTTGCTACCGTAAAGGCTATATCTCTGGTCGGAATACCTTTGATTACATGACAGCGTTGGGATTGAATTATCATGTCAACGCTAATATTATTCCGGGCTAGGGTTCCGAAGATTTTTTCGGCCATTCCCGGTACGTCTGGTACTCTACGAATTCCCAAACGCGCTTGTTTCATGTCTAAAGCTACTCCTCTTACTGGTGGTGAGTCAGGGGAGAGGGGAAGAGATGGGGAATGGGAGGGGCTACGGGAATCTGATTCTATTTCAAATGCTTCTCGCAGTGCTGCTACTGCTTGGTCGCAATCAGCGCTATCAATTACGCAACTCACTTTGACTTCACTTGTGGAAATCATTCTGATGTTTACTCCCCTCTTCGCTAGGGTTGCAAACATTTCTGCTGCAACACCGGGACGACCAATCATTCCCGCACCGACTATACTTACTTTGGCGATGTTTTGCTGTACCATGACTTCGGCTTCTTCTGTTTCTTGCTCAGAAGTGCGGAGTGCTGGTGCTATGGCTGATGCAACTGCTTCTGCTTTCTTTAATATTGGTGACATTACTGTAAAGGCAATGTCGTTTGTATTACCGTCGTGAAGTGACTGAATAATCAAATCTACGTCTACTTGCTGGCGGGAAATTTCCCCGAATAGCTGCGCTGCTACTCCCGGTTTATCCGGTACGCGCAATAATGATATTTTGGCTTGATTGGTATCAAATTCAATGTCGTCAACGGGTCGGGCTATTTCTAAATTAACTAGAGAACGAGGTTTTGGTTCTGGTGAATCAACTACGGTACCTGGGTCATCCGTCCAACTGGAGCGTACCACCAACTGCACTCCGTAATTACGAGCTATTTCCACAGCGCGGGGATGAAGTACTTTTGCTCCCAAAGAAGCTAATTCCAGCATTTCATCGCTAGTAACTTCTTTCATTAACTGAGCTTGGGGAACCAAACGCGGGTCTGTAGTTAAGATTCCCGGTACATCTGTATAAATTTCACATTTTTCTGCGCTCAATGCAGCTGCGATCGCAACTGCTGAAGTATCGGAACCACCCCGTCCCAAGGTTGTAATCTCTAATTCTTCGCTGCTACTAATTCCCTGAAAGCCAGCAACTACAACTACTCTACCTTCTGATAAGCATTTTTCTATTCGAGAAGTTGCAATATGCAAAATCCGAGCGCGAGTATGTTCTGCTTCAGTAACAATTCCTACTTGGGCACCAGTCAAAGAAATTGCTGGCTGTCCGATTTCCTGTAAAGCCATACTTACCAAAGCAATAGATACCTGTTCCCCAGTAGAAAGCAGCATATCCATTTCTCGTTTTGAAGGCTGGGGAGAAATATCCGACGCTAGTTTCACAAGTCCATCAGTAGTTTTTCCCATAGCAGAAACTACCACTACCACAGAATTTCCGGCTTTAGCTGTAAGCCAAACGCGCTTTGCTACTGCTTGAATACGTTCAACTGAACCGACAGAAGAACCACCGTATTTTTGAACTATGAGCGCCATGATAATTGTATGGGAGATATATGGGGAAGTATGTTACTGTCTCAAAGCCACCACAAAAGGTAAGGCATCAACAAGTATATTATTAACAACTTATCAGACAGCATACCCCCTGAGTCCAGTGTATTTTTACATTTTCTCGATTTTTAATATTAAGAAAAAGTAATGAGATTTAAGAGATGGGAGATAAGGTTAAAAGTTAGGAGAGGGGGAGATGGGGAGATGGGGAGATGGGGAGATGGGGAGATGGGGAGATGGGGAGAGGAAGGAAAATTAATAATTTTACTCCTAACTCATTACTCATTACTCCCAACTCATTACTCATTACTCCTAACTCCTAACTCCTAACTCCTAACTCCTAACTCCTAACTCCTAACTCCTAACTCCTAACTCCTAACTCCTAACTCCTAACTCCTAACTCCTAACTCCTAACTCCTAACTCATTACTCATTACTCATTACTCATTACTCTCTACTGTACGATTCCCGAACGTAATGCACGTACTGCTGCTTGGGTGCGGTCATCGACACAAAGTTTGCTGAGTATTCCTCGAACGTGGGTTTTTACGGTACCGATTGTCAAGTATAGTTCTTTGGCAATTGATGCGTTATCGCACCCGGAGACTATCAGTTCTAATACTTCTAATTCCCGTTTTGTTAATGGATAGGTTTCTATAACTTTTTCGACTTCTGGATCTACAGCTTCAATTGCAACTGTTCTTGCATCCCCACCTGCTTTTCCTTCGGTGACTTCTTCACGTACTTGTCGCAGTACAATATCTGCAATGGCTGGGTCAATCCAAGAACCACTCGAAGCTGTGGAAACAACTGCTTCTACTAATTTATCGCTTTCAATATCTTTCATGCAGTAGGAATCAGCACCAGCACCAAAAGCTGCTAGTACTGCTTCATCGCTATTCTGCATGGTTAAAATCAATATTTTGGTTTCTTCGCTGTCGATTTCTGCTTGGTATTGCCGAAATTTTCGGGTTAACTCAATACCGTCTATGTCTGGTAAACCGAGGTCAATTGTAGCGACATCCGGTTTTAAGGTCTTGAGAAGATTTAAACCGGATATTCCATTGGAAGCTTCACCAACAATTTTGATGTCTTCGCGAGTTTCCAAAGCCGCTCTTAAACCTATCCTAGTTAAATTATGGTCTTCAATTACGACTACTTTTATCTCACTCATATCAATGAAACCTCTACCCACATTATTTAAAACCCTATTTAAGATAGCAGAACTATTTTATAAGAACGATTATATTTATTGTAATGATATTTATCCTCAATTTTTTGAATACTTGTGTTAACAGCGTTGACATATCAAATCATAAGTCTTTTCTTCACAATAGTTATAATTTCATTTTTTGCATTTCATCCTTGCGATAGATACGCGTATTCAGAATAACTAAACTCTAGAAGCTAGAAAAACCAGGCTTGAAAGATTACTTTTGTAGACAGGAGGAATACACAACAGCAAGCAGCAGATAATAGACAATCACGCTTTAGTCTACTAAGGAAAGATGGGGAGCGGCGAACCCTTTTTCAAATCTTTTACCAACTCTCTACTCCTTACCCCGAAATTAATCATGAATCAAAGTCGCTCTCGTTCCGAACAGAATAACATTTCTCAAGGTCAAACTGGCTTTGGGAAAGATTTTAGCGGTTTGGGACAGCAAGAAGTACAAACCGAGATTCAAAAGTACTTTGAAAGATTAACTTTGGCTTTGGATGCTGCTAGGATGGGTTCTTGGCATTGGGATTCTTTTACTAATAAGAATATATGGACTCCTTATCACGATGTGATTTTCGGTTACGAACCGGGAAATGGAGAACATACTTATGAAGATTGGTCTTCTCGGGTTCATCCTGATGATTTAGAGTTGGCTGAAACTGCTTGGAAAACTGCGCTGGAAGAACATGTTGATTATATTTGCGAGTATCGGATAGTTTTACCCGATAGTACTTTGCGCTGGGTTGAATCTTACGGCCGCTATTATTATGATGAAAACGGTAAGGCTTTACGGATGGCTGGGACTGTCACCGATATTACCGAACGCAAGAAAGCGGAACAAGCTTTACAAGAAAGTCAGCGTCGCTACAGTACTTTAGCTCAGATTTCCCCGGTTGGTATTTATCGTTGCGATACGTTCGCGAATCTACTTTACGTTAATCAACGCTGGTGTGAAATAACTGGGTATACTTTTGGTCAGGTAATTAACCAAGAATGGCGTGTCATAATTTATCCGGGAGATAAGGAGCGAGTAGAATCGCAAGTCAAGCTCAGTTTAGAGCAAGAAATACCTTTTGCTTGCGAGTTTCGTTTCCAACGTCCCGATAATTCTTTGGTTTGGGTATTTGCTCAATCTGTCCCGGAATTTGATGCGGATGGAATATTAATAGGTCATGTTGGTACGGTTACGGATATCACAAATCAAAAGACATCGGAAACAGCATTACGACAAAGTGAGGAGCGTTTCCGTTCGACTTTTGAACAAGCAGCTGTAGGTATCTGTCACGCTGACAAGAATGGTAAATTTATTCGAGTTAATCAGAAATTTTGCGATATTTTGGGTTACTCTCGCGAAGAACTTTTACAGCTAACTTTTCATAAAATTACCTACCCTGCGGATTTAGAAAGCGATTTACACCAGGTTCGCAATTTATTATCTGGTAAGGTTCAAAATTTCTCGATGGAGAAACGCTATCTTTGTAAAGATGGTTCTGTAATATGGGTCGAAATAACTGTTTCTTTTGTGCGTCAAATAAATGGTGAACCCGATTATTTTCTGGGAGTTATTAACGATATTAGTCAGCGCAAACAAGCGCAAACTCAACTGCTATTGAGAGCGCAAGAGCAAGAAGAATTAAATATATTATTAACTGAGACTACAACCCAATTAAGAAAACGTAACTCTGAACTAGACCAGTTTGCTTACGTCGCATCCCACGATTTAAAAGCTCCTTTAAGAGCAATCGCAAATCTTTCTCAGTGGTTGGAAGATGATTTGTTGAATAGTTTGGAACCAGATAATCTGCGTCACCTGGAATTACTACGTCAACGAGTTTATCGTATGGAAGCTTTAATAAACGGTTTGTTACAATATTCCCGCGTTGGACGTGTGAAAGATATAGAAGAAAAGGTGGATGTGAATCAGCTTTTAACTGAAATCATTAATGACCTTGCACCACCAGAAAATTTTACCATCGATGTAAAAAATACCATGCCCACTCTAATCACAAAGGGTATGTTGCTAAGACGAGTATTTATGAATTTAATTGATAATGCGATTACCCATCATCAAGGTTCCCAAGGTAAGATAGAAATTTCTCTGGAAGATAAAGGTGAATGTTACGAATTCTCGGTTGCTGATGATGGAACCGGAATTTCTCCTCAATATCACGATAAAATATTTGTAATTTTTCAAACTTTACAAGCTCGCGATAAAAAAGAAAGTACTGGAGTGGGTTTATCTATTGTTAAAAAAATTATTGAGACTGAGGGAAATTCAATTACTGTAGACTCAGATATGGGTAAAGGGGCAACTTTTCGCTTTACCTGGCATAAGTAATAATCAATAATGCCACAAATGCCACAAATTAATACAGTTAATATAAATTTATTTGCCAAAACACGTCGAGCTTGGCACTCTTTACCGGTACGCTATCGCGGTGCAATAATCATTGCACTCCCTTTTTCTTGTTTGGTAATCACTTTAATTGCTTCGGTTTGGTCAAGACAAAATGTGATTACGATTTATCAGGAAATCGACCATACAAAAACGGTAATTTTAAATAGTAATAGGTTACTTAAAGTTTTATTAGATGCTGAAACGGGTACCCGTGGTTATATTATTACTCGCAGTCCTGCATTTTCAGATACTTATAATTTAGCACGCCAACAATTTCCAAATATTATTAAACGTTTGGATGAAAGAATACACGATAGTCCTCAGCAAGAAAGATTTGAAAAAATTGAAGCTTTAGCAAAAAAAAATCTCAGTCTTTTAGAAAAACGAATTTTAGGTGTTGAGCGTCGAAAACAAGCTGGTGTTCAATCCCCCGAACCAGACATTCTCCTGTTTCAAAACAAAAATGTCATGGATGATATTCGCGACGCGATCGCAAATTTTCAGGAGGAAGAATTACGCAAATTAGATATACATCGTCAAAATTTAGAAGATATTCAAAATAGAAATAATAAAGTGCTGTGGATAACATTAGCTATCAGCATATCCTGCTATGTGGGAGCCATATATTTATTCTCGAAGCTTGATTGGCAAATTGAAGGACAGCAATTACAGCTTGAAGAAAAGAAAAGCTTGCTCAAAGGAATAATGGGGAATGTGGTAGATGGAATTATTACTGTAGATAAAAAAGATAAAATTGATAGTCTAAATCAAGCAGCAGCTACAATGTTTGGTTTTGAGACTCCAGAAGTTATCGGTAAAAATATCGAATTATTAATTTATCAATCTCAAGTATCTCAAGAACAATTTCAAAGTAGTAGTATTTCAGCCAAACATCAATCTTTACCCACAAACGCAATGGGAATCCGTAAAGTGGGTACTAATTTTCCGGTAGAAATATCTATCAGCAATTTAGATGATGGTAGTGGGAAAATGGTCATAATTCGAGATATTACCGAGCAAATACAGGTACGAGAAAAACTAGAAGCTAACGTTCAAGAATTGTCTCGTTTAAGTCTACTATTAGCTAACACAAATCAAGCTTTAACCGAAAGAAATCAAGAATTAGATAGCTTTGCTTATATTGCTTCCCACGATTTAAAAGCACCCTTAAGAGGAATCGCAAATCTTTCTGAATGGTTAGAAGAAGATATTCAAGATGATTTAGCACCAGAAAATCAGCGTCAGTTTGAACTTTTGAGAAAAAGAGTTTACCGAATGGAAGGCTTAATTAATGGTTTACTCGAATATTCTCGGGTAGGAAGAACCCAAACCTCATCAGAAAAGGTTGATGTTTGCCAACTTTTAGCGGAAATTATTGATTCTCTTAGCCCCCCAACCACATTTAATATCGAAATAATTGGCGAAATGCCAATATTTGTCACAAAAAGATTGCTGCTCAGACAGGTATTTGCCAATTTAATCGGTAATGCGATTAAACATCATCCCCGCGATGATGGAAATATCAAAGTTTCTGTAGAAGATAAACAACAATTATACAAGTTTATAGTTCGTGATGATGGTCTTGGTATTGACCCCAAAAATCAAGATCAGATTTTTACGATTTTTCAAACTCTACAATCTCGCGATAAAAAAGAAAATACCGGAGTTGGTTTATCTATCGTTAAAAAAATCGTCGAGTCAGAAGGGGGTCAAATCACCGTTGACTCCGAATTAGGTAAAGGAGCAACTTTTTACTTTACCTGGTTAAAATCGGCATAGAACATTAGTACTTCATCCGATAGGAATAGGTTACTTGGAAAAAAACCCTCACTAATGGTCAAACACTAGGGTGTAATAATAGGTTTACAATTCATTAAAGTACACTTTTACAATGCTCTATTAATGTTCAAATAAGCATTTGAAAGAATTATCCCGAATTATAATGCAGGAAAATGACAGAATCGTAAATATCTTACTTGTGGAAGATGACGAAGTAGACATAATGAATGTGGAGCGAGCATTTAAAAAAGCTGATATTAAAAACCCACTCTATATAGCTAGAAATGGAATAGAAGCATTAACAATGTTACGTGGTGGTAACGAGGAACTTCCTCAAGTACCTCACGAGCGTCGTTTAATTCTATTAGACATTAACATGCCGAAAATGAGCGGTTTAGAATTTCTGCAAACGATACGTGAAGACCAAGATTTAAAGTTAACTCCGGTAGTTATGCTAACAACATCTAATCAAGATAAAGACATGATTGAAGCATTTGATTTAAATGTTGCTGGCTACCTACTAAAGCCCGTAACTTTTTCTAGATTTGTTGAATTAATGACAACGCTTAATAGATACTGGTCTTCATCTGAAATGCCTAATTAATTAAAATAAAAGGAATGTAAAATGTACGGCTATAGCTATATTCATATATATATAATTTATTGTAGTGCTAAAGTTTAAGCTTAATTAATATAAATATTATCACTTATCTACTTAATTTCCGATTATTTTATTTTCATTGAATCTAATTCAATCTAATTAAATTTATTTTATAGTTAGTTATTTAAGCGTATGGAAGAAACTCTAAAAATTTTAATTATTGATGATGACGAAGTAGACCGTATGGCTGTAACTCGGGCTTTAAAAGCGGTAGCAATACGAATGGAATTATCCGAAGCTACCGATTATTCTGAAGCAGTTGAAATACTAGAAGAGAAACAATTCGATTGTGTATTTGTAGACTATCTTTTACCCGGTAAGGATGGATTAGCTTTAGTTAAAGAAATACGTGCTTCGGGTTCTAAAGTACCGCTGATTGTTTTGACCGGACAAGGAGATGAAAAAACAGCGGTTGATTTAATGAAAGCAGGAGCTTCCGACTATATTACCAAGTCTAGAATTACTTCCGATTTATTGAGTACAACTTTGAGGAATGTAATTCGTGTTTATGAAGCAGAGCTACAAGTAGAGTCATTTAATAATCAGTTACGAGAAAGTAATGAATTACTGAGAAAAAAGAATAAAGAATTAGAAGAGAAAAAAGAACAAATTCACCTGCAAAATCTAAAACTATTGCAAGCATCGGAAACGAAATCCAAGTTTTTAGCAACCATGTCTCACGAACTGCGAACTCCTTTGAATGCGATTATGGCATTTTCTCAAATGCTCCAGCGTAAAAACAAAGGCAACTTTTCCAATCAGCAAGTGGACATGATAGAGCGAATTCATGGGAATGGTAAAAACTTGCTCGCTTTAATTAATGATATCCTTGACCTATCAAAAATTGAGGCTGGAGGTTTAAAGCTATATCCTGAAGAATTCGATTTATCTCAATTAATTAACACTACTGTAGATGAACTACGCTCTTTGAGGTCGCAGAAAAAATTAGATATAGAAGTTGAAATAGGTTTTCAGCAACCCATAGTTTTTAACGATAGAAATAGAGTTCGTCAAATTTTAGTTAACTTGATTTCCAATGCGATTAAATTCACCGAACAAGGAATGGTGTTGATAAAAGCCAACGAAATCTCAGATTTATCAGATTCTAAGATTGTAATCTTCGTTGAAGATACGGGTATTGGTATTGCTGAAAGTGATACAAAATATATTTTTGAACCCTTTCGTCAAATCAATCAAACAATTTCACGTAAATATGCTGGAACCGGGTTAGGTTTAGCAATAACTAAATCCTTAGTAAAAATGATGGATGGTAAAGTTTCAGTTGAAAGCGAATTAGCTAAAGGTTCTATTTTTAGAGTAGAGCTACCACGCTGTGTAAACGTAAAACCGGATTCAGAACCTAATTCCTAAACACTAACTTCTAAACCTTCACCCATAAATAAATTAGTCAAATTTTCCTTAAATAAATACAATATAAAATATTATGTATAATACAAAAAACGAAAAAAAAGACCGAATTTTAGTCGTTGACGATGTATATGATAACTTACTAGTTATTCAAACCATTTTAGAAGATGAAGGCTATGAAATTGAAATTCAAGAAGATAGCCAAATAGCTTTAACAATGGTAGAAGAATCTCCACCAGATTTGATTCTTTTAGACCTAATGATGCCAGATATCGATGGCTATGAATTTACTCGCCGCGTGCGTCAAAACAAAAATTTACCATTTATTCCGATTTTATTAATAACTGCTTATGACAGCATTACCGTTGCAGATGGATTAGATGCAGGAGCGGAAGATTTTATCCGCAAACCAGTAGATGCTGATGAACTACAACCGCGAGTCCGCAGCCTGTTGCGGCTGAAACACAGCATAGATGAACGCGACCATATGGCAAGTTTGCGTCAAGATTTTGTTTCCCGCTTCACCCACGATTTAAGAACACCTTTAGCCGCTTCTAATCGCATTTTGAAGCTATTACGCGAAGGTCGATTTTTTGAAATATCCCCCGAAGTTGAACAAATATTTACGACCATGATTACCAGCAATGACGACTTATTGCACATGGTTAATAGCTTGCTCGAAGTTTATCGTTATGAAGCTGATTGCAAACAAATTAACTTCGACAAAATTAATATTAATGATTTAGTTCGCGATGTAGTTAAAGAGTTAAAACCCTTAGCAGAAGAAAAAGAATTAATATTAAAGTCTAATTTAGAAAACAAGATAGAAAAAAACAATTCTGAAGATGACAAACTATCTACAATTTTTGCAGACCGCATCGAAATTAAAAGGGTTTTAACTAATATTATTGGAAACGCAATCAAATTTACAAAAACAGGCTTTATAGAAGTCAACTTAACGCTCTTATCACAAACAGCAGAAATAAAAATTCAAGATACAGGTCCAGGAATTTCCACAGAAGAACAAGCGATATTGTTCGAGAGATTTCGACCCGGTAAGCACAAAAATTCTGGCAGCGGTTTGGGTTTATATTTATCTCGTCGCATCATTGAAGCACACAACGGTTCAATTAATGTAGAATCCGAACTGGGGGAAGGAAGTTCGTTTACGATTAATTTACCGGTAACAGTTAGCAGTTAACAGTTATCAGTGAACAGTGAACAGTGAACAGTGAACAAAGAAACTGAATTAGTCAAAATTAATCTGGAATTCTTCAAGTAATAAATAATTACTCTTATACTGGTCACTGGTAACTAGTCATTGATAACTGGTCACTGATAACTGATAACTGTTCACTGATAACTGATATGAACGCTATTTTAGAAACAGCAAAAGAATTACATTCGGAACTGATGGATTTTATCTTGGATGCTGAAGGGGATTTAGCTGCATCTTTGGAGAGTTTTAGCGCTGAACAATTGGCTAATTTTTCCCAATCTCAGTATCAAGGTACAGTTCAAAATGAAATGATACTAAATATGTTTCTCACTGAAGGTACGGTGGGGGAAAGGAAACCAGTTGATATATTTCTAGAATCTCACCCGGATTTATCTGCTGAAAAACGCGATATTGCGAATAATTTTAGACGCAGTTTTGCTGGTCTGTTTGCTGTTAATCAAATTTGTGATGATGGGTTTGAATTAACCAACTGGTTAACCGATAAGCAATATACTGTCAAAATCAACGAACCAGAACAACAACAGTTGAAACGTGCTAAGGAAGGAGAAATTTTATTAGCAAGAATTGTACCTTTAACTAGTAATGACTGGATGTTTTCTTCACCAGTTACTTTAATGGGAAGACTGGGTAAACCAAAGTTAGCTGTAGCGATTGGTAATTTCAAAAATAATTATAAAAATTATCTATACGGTGATGCTCCAGAATTGCTTGAAGAAGCATGGGTATCTGTGGAAAAGTATCACCAAAGGTTTACTAACTTTTTTAATAGCGATGAAATTACTTTACCAGGATATCAATTAGAAAAAAAGCTGAGCGAACTTCAAGAACAAGTTAACGAGAGCGAATTTGAAGCAGCGGGAATTGATAGCTCAAAATCTTTGAAAGAAATGGTCGGGGATGCTGACATTGCTGATGAAGAAATGGCTGAAGTCGCTGAAGGAATGGGTGTAGAATCAAAAGTCGTTTCTCAGGTGTTAAATAGTAATAAAAGTGTAAAAATGGTAATGCCTAAAGTTGAGTTACCACCACATCTCAAGAAAGCTGAAGAAGTGACTGTATTGAGCTTTCCTCGTTGGGGACAAATCTTTTTAACAAACTATACTCAATTCAAAAGTCTGCTTACAGAAGATAATGCTAATAAACAGCAATCCGCAGATAAGTTAGTCCGCGAATATCTAGAATCATCTGAGATTAAAGCTTGCGTTTGGCATCGTTTATCTCAAGCATACCCCGAACAATTAGAAAAGTTGTTGCAGCAAGCATTAAATCGTCCTGACTTTAATTTAAACCAAGATTATGTAGATTTGTTAAAAGAATTTAACAAAAGTTTAAGCGTTGAATTACCAGAAATTGCTAGCGTTCCGTTGCATCTCCACAATCTGTTTCAGGAAGCATTATCAGAAGTTCAAGGAAAGAGTAATAAGAAAAGTAAAACTAAGTCTAAGGGGGGATTTGGAAGATAATTTTTGATACAAAATTGTGAAGAAATTATTACAAAGTATTCTTCCGGAAGATTTTGAATTTAATATTAATATCTATCGAAAAAGTAGATTTCTTTCCCTGAATTATTCTACTGACTAGCGAATTTTCCATTGTCAACACTTTTCTATTCCTCTCGAATATCAAGATTACTTCTCATTATAGATTTGCAGATTTTGAGAAATTGATAAGTTAGGAATAACGAAACAAACACAATTATTATTTAGGAGATACAGAATATGGGTATTATTGCATGGATAGTTTTAGGTCTTATTGCTGGTGCGCTAGCTAAATTAATCTACCCCGGTCATCAGGGTGGTGGAATCCTAGCAACAATGGTATTAGGTATTGTTGGTGCATTCTTAGGTGGATCTATATTCACACTTTTAAATACGGGAAAACTGGCATTAACTGCAACTGCTAGTTTAAGTCTTGGTTCCATTTTGGTTGCAGTAATTGGTGCAATGGTTGCTATCTTTATCTGGGGTTTAATCACCAGACGTACTGCATAATAGATATCAGTTAATGATTCTCTTGGACCGCTGGAAAGTAGTTTGAGAGGATAGGGAAGCTACATTTTATGTAGTTTGAAGAATGATTAACCGCTTCTTAATTGTTAGTTCCCTAGCCAAGAGAATCTGTTTTTTATCACAACAGTAGATATATCAGGGAAATAAATCGAAATTCAGGATTGTAAATATGACTAATTCAAATAACAAACAGCCTTTAACTCCCGAGCAAGTTGATTTTGAACAAAAGCGTCAACAAAAGCAAGAGTTAGAAAATTCAGATAATCCCAATGTGTTAAACCCTGGGGATAAAGTTGAAGAAGATAAATCAATAAACGAAAAAGCTCAACAAGTCGCAGTGGATGCACCAGATATTACTGGAGACCATGTTACCGTTCCTGCTTACTTTGTTGCAGAAGACAAAGAAACTGGTGAAGAAAAAGCATTACACCACGTTAAAGATGCTGAAGAAATTTCTGATGTAATTCGTCAAGCACGAGTCAACGAAGATGGTAATAGAGAATGGCGTTAAGCCTTAATTTGTCTTTAAACACAAATATAATTAAACTAATCCCTCGAATTTTATTCGGGGGTTTTAATTTGAATTTATAATGTCAAAAATTGGTAATTGGTCATAGGTCATTAGTAATACTTCACAAGTAGCAAGTAGCAAGTTTTACCTCTCCCTAAAGAAAGAGGATTCTGCTAAGTGTGAAAGAACTAAATAATTACTCATACAATTTATTTCTCAAGACTGATTTTGAACTTGTTCTTTAGGTTGAAGCGTTGTATAGATATAATCAAATATCATAGAATAAATCAACGATATTAATTCAAATTCAAGAAATAGGTATAGCAGTTTCAGATGAATAGAATACACCCCTCTCCAAGATAGCGGAGAGGGGAAGGGGGTGAGGTTTATCTGCATTGTATTGCACCCAAATGAAACGCGCTATAAATATATTAGCTAGGAGGCAAAATAATCATTTCGAGTAATATAAGTCACATTATAGCTGTAGTTTTAAATGAAGATAATATTGAGCAGTTAATACTCCAGTTAAAGCGTAACAGCTTTCCAATGGAACAAGTTTATAGAGTTGTACCTCACGAAAATCAATATTTTTCATACATTTTAGAAGATTTAGGAATTCCCGATTACAGAATTGAATTTTATACAAGTTCTTTAACAAGAGGAAAACACCTTCTAGTAATTAATAGTACCGAATCGCAAGTTAAGCGAGTTCAATCTATTTTTGACTATGTAGATATTAAAGATTGGGAAATTTATTATACCTCTGAAGCTGGTGAGTTAAAGTCTTCAAATTTTGATAAAGTGTCAACTTATCAGAACGCAGTTGATAATTTTATGTTAAGCTCACTGAACTAATTCTTTTTCAAGAGTTTTAGTTTTTAATGATAACTTTTTTATCGGACAGGGTATCGCTACTTTATTAGTACGACATTCAATCGACTTAAAGTAGTTTGTAACTATACTTGGAGAAACAAATCATGAATTTTCGACAATTAAAACTTGCTTGTTCTATAGTCAGCGTTAGCGCTGCTTTCTTCGCTTTTGAAGGAGTAAAAGCTCAAGGACAAACCCCTCCAGTCCAAGTCGAAAACCAAGCTTCTCATATACAAAACGTAGATAAAGCATCATCACAAGTCGCACAATTCAATCCAGGTGGTAGCACCCGTTCCGGTTCAAGCTACATTGGAGTAGGTGGATTTATCGGATTTGATGATAATAGTACATTCGGTGAAGGTGGTTTTTCTGTAATTAGTAAAATCGGTTTAAGCAGAAACTTTTCTATACGTCCATCTGCTGTAATTGATGATGACGCTGTATTCCTAATTCCTGTAACAATTGATTTTCCTGTTAATAGCGTTGCAGATACAGGATTTCAGAGACTTAGCGTAGCACCTTACTTTGGTGCAGGAGTTTCAGTTAATACTGATGAGGATTCCGACGTTGGTTTCCTAGTTACCGGAGGAGTTGACGTTCCCGTTTCTAACAAAATAACCGCAACAGGAGGAGTCAATATTGGCTTTTCTGATGATGATACAGATGTAGGCTTACTCTTAGGTGTAGGCTACAATTTCTAGGTTAAAGGTTAAAGGTTAAAGGTTAAAGGTAATAACATATATTCTTTTCAATTTTTATTTGAAGAGTAGCTTTAACAAAGCCTTAGAATTTGATTTATTAAGAAACCCGGTTTACTAAAAATCGGGTTTCTTAATGCTATAGAAAAAATGTTAATTGAGTTGCAGTTGAAAGATTACAAACCAGGATTTTTTGACTTTTCAACATTTGGTACAATATCAGGACGCTCTTTACCTTCCCAACCTGCGGGACGCTTAGAATTATACCAAGCAATGGAGCCTATAGAAACTGCTGCAATAAAGCCTACTACAACTATCCCTGTGAGCGACATATAGTAGTCAGTTCTACCATAAGTATTGTCAACTAGCTCTGCTAAAAAAACGTAGTTAAAAGAAATATTCATTGTCATAGCCCAAATTTGAACAAAAAGTTAGTCAACTATCTAGATATATCTCAATCAGAAATTAATAAAAATTTTCACATCTTTTGTTACCACTTGTCAAATTGATTTCGGGTTTTAGGTTTTATATTTATTATTTTGACTCTTTTCAAATAACTACTACGATATTACCATCCGTACATTATTTGTAATTTTTAGCATAGAAATAAAGGAGCCAGAATTTTATCTAGCTCCTTTATTTTGGAAACTCAATTTTCTTAAATTCCCAGGAAAATATCCAATCAATGATTATGATTATTACATACTGATTGAATTAGGCTTATTAAAAATTAGTCAATTGCGTCTTTAATTTTATCTTTTGCATTCTCAATAGTTTGACGACCTTCAGCTTCAGCTTGCTTAGCTTTACCTTTTGCTTGGTCTTCAGTATTTCCGGTTACGTTACCCATTGCTTCTTGAGCTTTACCTTCGATGTTCTTAGCTGTTGCTTTTGCTCTATCTTCAGTACTCATAATTTACTCCTTAATTTATTTATATTCAGCCAAAAATTGACTTGACCGCTTTGTTTTCTTTCTCTTTCTTACTTCATATATTAGCTATGATTGATTTGCAGTTCCTCTATCATGAGAAACTTTTTTTCTCAGCTATCTATATCTATTTACATATTTAATTCGGATGAGAACAGTTATCAGTTACCAGTTATCAATGAAAAATTACGATTATTTTCAATCTAACAACAACTTAAAAAGCAATATATTTTCTAAGTAATGAATGATTTGTAGTTGTAGAAAACATTAATAATTGTAGTGGAAAAGATGTTAAACAAGCAGAAACATTGATAGCACAAATAATTGATTTCTGTAATGCTCAACCTATTAAAGAGCAGTGGAATAGTTTAGCTAAAATGACCTGTAGAAACAGCAGAGCTTTGATGGTTGTAATTGGGTAATTAAAGGCGGGAATATTGCCTATAGGAATACTATTTTATTTTTGAAAAAGTCTCACTACATTTTCTATTCCCCGTTCCCTATTCCCTATTCCCTCTCTCCACGAATTATTTCAATATTCAAACCGGATTCCTATATATTATGTAGATAATACGCTATTCCGTTGTTTAGTTTACATAATCTGTTAGATATTCATAAGGCTTGTTTAACTTACCATCAAAGGCAATAGTCCCTTCATAAATCATTCGGCTATCAGCTTGATTTAACTGCGACCATACTTGGGTAATTAATTGATTTCCAAAATCTTGTGAGGCATCCCTCGGCAGTTCATTCGGTAAATTATCCACTGCCATAATATCGATGCAGTGATTTTGGAATGGCTCGGTTTCCTTGGATAATAAAGGGTCGTAGCCATAAATAGGATTAGTAATTGAAGAAGCTTTTATTGTAGAAGGGATAGAAGAATCTGGGGCAATATCGCAAGTCACATCGGCAATAACACGAATAGTAAAGTCTTTACGTTTCATATCCTCTTTACTAAAGAAAGCTGGAATACGCTTATCCCAATAAATACCATTTAGCATAATATTCGCAGTATGGGCATAGGGTTCAAAACTAGAAATATATTCTTCGGGATGCTGATAATAATGACTTTCATCAAAATTCTGTTCTCCTTGAAGGCGATACATATCTTTGACCGCTAGCTGTGTATACACGGGTTCTGAGGAACTGTGTTCGAGAAATTCTTGAGGTGTAATCCTTTTAATTTTCATTTTGTCCAACACCTCAATAGCACCACTAGCAACTCTACCTTCTCCGGTGACTACCAGTTTTATATTAAAAAGAGGTAAGTTTTGATAATAAGTTTGAGCTTCTTCCCAGTCATGGCACTCATGCATGGGTTTGAGATTAAACTTCCCCTCGCGTCGTCCCCAAGCAAGAATAGCATTATGACCGCCAACAATCCCTGCCCAACGTCCAAAAGCAATTACTCTTTTACCGTATTCATCGTGCAAACATTCATAATCAATTAAGCGAATTTTTTGTTGCAATATTGAACGTAAAAGTTCGCGATTGTATGGTTGTTTTTTAATCGTATGAGAGAAAAATAGATAGGTTTTCTGAGGTATCAGCATTGAAATGGGAACTTCTTTGACTCCTAACAAAAGTTCGCATTCCTCCATATTTTCTCTTATGGGGATACCTTGATTTTGATATTCCTCGTTGCTAAAGCAGCATTCTTGACTGGGCTGGACAAATATTTGTAAATCTCGATAATTATCAAGCAAATATCGGCATTGCTTAGGTGTCAAGGGCACTCTAGTATCGCTCTTTATCTTACCTTCCCTAATGATTCCTACTTTCATAGTTAATTTTTTAATTCTAAATTATCACTGATAATTAAGAAATTCAAAAAAGAGTGAATTCACCTTTAAATGACGAATGAAGCGACATAGCCCGAATCGCTTCATGCATCAATCATTATTAATTATTCAACAATTGAGAATTAAGCAGGGAGGATACGCATTCTTTTTTGTAGCAGATTAAGAATTGCAGCTTTCTCTAAAATTCCTACTAACACGTTATTGTCACGAATCACGGTCAACGCAGATAGTTTTTGTTGTTCGATTAACTGCACTACTTCTAATAAAGGTTGGTCGGCTTTAACCGTGGTAGATTCTGCAATTGGTTCCATGACATCTTTAACTTGAGTTTCCGACCATAATTGCGGTGGAACAGTACGAAAACTATCAGCAGATATTGCTCCTACCAATTGTCCATCGCTGTTGGTAACTAAAAAACGCTGCCATCTTTGTCCGCTTACTATCTGCTCGTCGGCAAACTCTCTGAGGGTAAGATTCTCGGCAACAATCGGGCTATCGCTGCTTACTGCATCACCAGCAGTTAAACCCGTAAACTGTTCTTGTACCCTTGCAACTTGGGCTGCGTTACCGGCATTTTGTAACAAGAAGAAACCAATTAACAAGTTCCAGAAGTTAGCAAAACTACCAGTCAACAACAGTGGAATTAAACCACTTGCAATCGCAATCCAACCAAAAATTTGTCCAACTCTACTAGCAAAAACCACTCCCTTATTAGGATTACCAGTGATTTTCCAAACTATCGCTTTGAGTATATTTCCACCGTCTAAGGGCAAACCAGGAATTAGGTTAAATGCGAAGAGTGCCAAATTAACAGAAGCTAACACCCCTAAAATTGCTGAGAATACCCCAGAAGCTCCAGTACCAAAACCAATTGCTGCAAATACACCAAACAACAATAAGCTAACTAAAGGACCTGCGATGGCTACCCAAAATGCAGATGCTGGAGTATCTGATTCTTTTTCTAAACTTGCCAAACCTCCAAATATAAACAGGGTGATGGATTTAACATCAATCCCTTGACGAATGGCAACAAAACTATGTCCCAGTTCGTGGGCAACAACAGAGCCAAAAAGCATTAAAGCTGTCATTAAACCCAATAGCAAAGCAGACCCATTTCCCAGATAAGGAAATGCATTTCCTAGTCCGGTACCATAAGTCCAAGTCACCAAACCCAATACTAGAAACCAGGATGGGTGAATATAAAAGGGAATTCCGAAGAGGTTGCCAACACGTATTGTGTTATTCATGGCGTTTACCTTTGTGTTCTACATCGAGAGACTTGTCAAACTGTTCTCTCAATAAATCTATAGTAACGAAATGTTAAGCAATTTTAATCAAAGTACTGTAGTGGTGTCCGTCCGTAAAAGTGCGGTTATGCGAATTGACTGATATCTTGCACCATTGTCGTTAGACCTGGATACCACCTTGTAAGCCAGAAGCTTTCTCGCAAAGAAATAAATTTCAAGGCTCATATACAAAGTACGTTAAAACTGATATCTTGCACCATTGTCGTTAAGCCCGCATTCCCGCCTTAAAATCAATTTTAAGGCTCATATACAAAGTTCTTTAAAACGCACTAAAATCCTTACCTAGTCTTCTTTAGAAGACTTTATATATTGGCCTGAGAATTTATTCTAAGGCGGTTGTTGAGAATGGTGCAAGATGTAAGTTGAATAGCATTTTTCTAAAGCGTCATAATTTTTATCGTGCAAATAATATTACTTTTAAACCGAGAGAGCTATTCCTATTAATAGAGTCGCATCAATTGTACTATTCGGTAGCGTTGGACACTAACCTCGGAAAAAATGGGCGAACTGGAAGTTATAACTCCTAACTCCTAACCTTATATAGGAATACTATTTGATTTTTGAAAAAGTCTCAGTACATTTTCTATTCCCCGTTCCCTATTCCCTGTTCCCTCTCTCCACGAATTATTTCAATATTCAAACCGGATTCCTATACTTTCAAAACACCGAAGACCATCACAGCAAGATAAACTATATAGATTCCATTGAGTATCAAAACTTCTTTGAAAGAAAAGCTGTAGTTTGGTTTACCTATATAAAGAAAAGCCGCATAAACGACTCCTAATAAAGCTACAAATCCTAAATTAACGGAATATAGCAGTAAATTTTCGATTGGTAAAGTTACTAAAGCTAAAGGAAAGAAAGCAAGAGTCATGGTTGCTGTATTATCAGCTATGACACTGGTAGTAGCAGCTGTCATCTGTCCGCTACTAGCAACGCTCCAAGTCGCGAATACTTCCGGAACAATACTTAATGTTGCAGTTATAAATAATCCACCAATAACTTGAGGAATTCCTAAATTAGAAACTATTTTCTCTGTCGCAGTTACGGTAAAATAAGCTCCGAACATTAATAGAATAATTCCGATTACAGCAGTAATTATTTCTTTACGATTCCATTCAACTTCTTGACGTTGTTTGCGATGACGTAATATTGCATTTCCTAGATAAATTATATAAGCTGCTAACATTATCCAAGCGTCAATGGGTTGCAAACCTCGCCAAGGTTTGGGTAAAGTAATTAATGCAGCTATTGCTACTATTAATAAATAAGGAATTGCCTGTACGTATAGTGCTTCTGATTTGACTTTTAAAGGTTTTAGAAATATAGAGTTCTGATTGGAATTATCATTTCTTTTCCGCGATTTTCCGCGATTGCGCCATAATGAAGCAATATAAGCAACAGTCACAATTGCAGGAACGGAAATAATATTGCTTCCTAATAAATTACCTAATCCAATATCAGATAAACCACGAACTGCGCTAGTAGCATTTGTTCCAATCTCCGGACTAGCAGTAGCAAAAGCCACAAAAGCTGCTCCTGCTGCTTCGGAAAATCCCCATTGTTCCCTTAGCTTCTGTAAAGGTTCGGCAATTTTATCTGCTCCCCAATGGGCTGCATATACGGAAGCAAGAAGCAACAACACCCAAGGTAATATAGACATTTGATTAATTCAATTTAGAATCGCATTTATTTGATTAATACTTCTATATTACGGTTAACAATAATAGTTAATATATACAATTAGACTTAATTTAAAATAATGGAAATTAGATAGCAAAAATAGAGGTTATTCCGTACCAGGAAAAATAATTAGTTAGTTGTTTTGAAAGTTCGGGAGTAGAGAAACAGGATAACATTAACAATCGTAATAAGTTTATGAGATTATAAAATTTTCTATAATAAGTATCCTATTTTTCTAGTCGTAATTAAGCATACTATGCAATGAAGATAAAAGATGGATTATTTGCGATAAACGGAACTAAATAAGTTATCAAGTTCGTTAGCTTGCTGTATCTGTTCTAAAGCGCGAAAACTAATAATATCTCCAATATCGAGAATAACTTTACCTTGCTTATCGCAAATGACTCGTTTTACGGGATGCCCTAATATACTCTTAATTTTCTTGTCTTGCCAAAAATTGTCATTTGATTTACTTTTACTGAATTCATTTACATCAGCATTACTTATCATAATTATCATTTAACCATCCTTGAATATTTTATTCATTATTTAATCTTTTTCCTCTTGATTTGTTCAATTAGCTAAAAGCGCCATCCAAAAATGAGCTTACTTTATTTATAAGTAATTCTTGCTCTATTTCCCATCACTCTTGGGTCTCAACCGTGCTCTACTAAAAGAATAGTTTTTCATCCTCCGATAGATAGTTATGTTAATTATTTGAATTTATCTTTAAATATCAACTTATAAGTTTACTTAACGTAATATTCCGTTTGGGATTTCTTTATGTCTAAGTTTTAATATTTTCACCAGGTAAATTTTTAAGGTTCAGAAGCCCCCGGATTTATCTGTGGATGGCGATTCCTATTCTTTGTTGAAGCCCCTAAATTCTATTTATGGGGCATTAATTACGAATTACGAATTACGAATTACGAATTACGAATTATACTCACCGGCTATAACTGCACAGATACCAATTGTGTTTGATGACTTTGCATGTGGTGAAAAATAGTGAAAAATGTAAATACTATATTGATTGCTTTATCAAAAATGCCTCTATTTTCAGCCAAGCTTTTAGCAATTTTCTCCTTAATTTCTCACGAGTCCTGCTATCTGTGGAAACCTGGGCTAATGTGGCTGCATTTGGTCAGTGACGCTGTGATTGCTTTATCTTATTTTTCTATTCCGATAACTCTTATATATATTCTTCGCAAACTAGTTAACGTTCCTTTTAACAGAATTTTTCTGTTGTTCGCTGCTTTTATTATTTTTTGCGGTACCGAACATTTAATAGATATCTGGACTTTTTGGCATCCCGATTACTGGATTTCTGGTTATATTAGAGCGCTTACTGCTGTAGTATCGTTGATAACTGCAATCACTTTAACTAGTTTAATTCCTCAAATCTTGGCTTTGCCAACTCCTCATAAGTTGGAGGAAGAAATGCAAAATAACAAGCAAAAAGAAGAGTTTTTACGCAGTATTTATGAGGGAGTAACAGAAGCAATTTTTGTAATTGATACTACTAAAAAAGATGAATTTGTTTATGAAAGTATTAATCCTGTTACCGAACAAGTAATGGGGATTACTTCCGAGCAAATTGAAGGAAAAACTCCGGAAGAAGTATTATCTAACGATTTCGCTTTATCAGTTAAAGAACGTTACAGTCAATGTTTATTGGCTGGAGAAAGCATTACCTATGAAGAATGCTTTAAATTAACTGAAAATGGGGAGGACTCTTGGTGGTTAACAAGCTTAAAACCCTTGTTTAACGAACTGGGTGAAATTTATCGAATTATCGGTACTAGCGTTAATATTACCGAGCGAAAACAAGCAGAAGCGCAATTGCGAGAAAGCGAAGAACGTTGGGAGCTAGCTTTATTGGGTACGGGAGACGGTATTTTTGATTGGAATATTACAACTAGTCAAGCTTTTTTTTCTACCCAATATAAAGAGATGCTCGGTTTCAGCGACTCGGAAGTAGAAAATAGCTATCAAGGATGGCGAAATCTGGTTCACCCGGAAGATGTTGATTTAGCTGAAGCAACTTGGAAAGCTTACTTAAATCATGAAAATCCTCAATATCGAGCCGAATTTCGCTTGCTCTGTAAAGATGGTAGTTATAAATGGATTTTAGCTCGCGGGATGGCTCAATGGAATCAAAACGGTAAAGCAATTCGCATGGTTGGTTCCCATCAAGATATTAGTCAGCGTAAAGCAGCACAAGCAGAAATTGTCCGTTTGAATCAACAGTTAGAAGCGCGAGTTACGCGACGAACTGCTCAGTTAGAAGAATCAAATCGACGAAAAGACGAGTTAATTGAAAGCGAACAATCGGCAAAAGCAGAAATTAAAATTTACGAAGATATTGTCGAAAATATCCAAATTGGTTTGTGTATTTGGCAGATGGATAATATTGATGATATCACCAGTTTTCGGTTAAATAATATTAATCCTGCTGCATCTCAAATGTTGGGTGTAGATATTCAAAGTTACATAAATCAACCGATAGAAGAATGTTTTCCTAATCTTTTAGATGCAGAACATATTGGCATTGTAGAAGCTTATGCTGAGGTGGTTAAATTCAAACAAGCTAAAGATTTAGGAGAATTTTCTTACGGTGATGAGCGAGTTCCCACCTCATGGTTTAAAGTCACAGCTTTTCCTTTACCTGATAATTTGATGGGTGTTGCGTTTAATAACGTTGGTGAACGTAAACGGATGGAAAATGCTTTGGCTGAAAGCGAGCGTTTATATCGTAACGTAGTTAATAGCGTTAAAGAAGTTGTTTTTCAAATTAATAAAACCGGAATTTGGACGTTTTTGAGTGCAGCTTGGAATGATATTACTGGATTTAGTGTAGAAAATAATTTGCTCGAACAGTTTACAAATTTCATCTATGCTGATGAAGAAAAAATCAAAGCTAGAGAACTATTTGAATCGGTAATTTCAGGTGAAGCAGAATTTTTTCAATACGAGTTCCGCATTCTGACTCAAAATGAGAATTTTCGCTGGTTGGAAATGTATGCTCAAATCGAACATAATTCTAATAATGAAAAGACTGGGGTTTACGGTACCCTAAATGATGTCACCGAACGCAAGCAAACGGAAGCTGTTCTAGAAGCAAGGGCTGATGAATTAATTCAAATTAATTTAATATTGTTGCAAACTACTGCTGAATTAGAAAAGCGTAACAAAGAATTAGACCAGTTTGCTTACGTTACCTCCCACGATTTGAAAGCACCTTTAAGAGCGATTGCGAATTTATCTGAGTGGATTGAGGAAGATTTACAAGCAGCGTTAACTCCCGATACACAGAGACAAATGGACTTGCTACGCGGTCGAGTATACCGTATGGAAGCTTTGATTAACGGACTTTTACAATATTCCCGTGTTGGACGAATTAAAACCGAACCGGAAACGGTTGTAGTCGCTCAACTTCTAGCGGAGATAATTGACTCAATCGCTCCACCGCAAGATTTTACCATCGAAATTGTTGGAGAAATGCCTACTTTGGTTACTGAAAGAATACCTTTACAACAGGTTTTTAGTAATTTGATTAGTAATGCTGTCAAACATCACAATCGCTCGGATGGTAAGGTAACTATTTCTATTCAAGAGCTAGAAGAATTTTATGAATTTACGATTGTAGATGATGGAAAAGGTATTGCTTCACAATATCACGACAAAATTTTCGTCATATTCCAAACATTAGAATCAAGAGATAAACGTGAAAATACTGGTATTGGTCTTGCTATAGTCAAAAGGATAATCGAAGAAAGTGGAGGAACAATTACATTAGAATCTCAGCTAGGTAAAGGTACAAGCTTCCGGTTTACTTGGCTCAAGCAAAGAATGTAAATATAAGGGTAACCAGAATCAAGCAAAACTTGTATATCTATATCTAAAGAATACGGTCAGTTACTATATAGTTTCTACTATTAGATATAGGAATAAAAATAGAAGTATAGTATATTAGTTAATTATTGAATAAGATAATTATACTCAACTGTATCAAAATTAGTTAAATGGAATTACAACTGGTAAGAGAAATGGAGGATAAAACTTTAAATGTGCTGTTAGTAGAAGATGATGAAGTTGATGTAATGAATGTTAAAAGAGCATTCCAAAAAAAGAATATCAAAAATCCACTGTATGTTGCTTCTAATGGTATAGAAGCTTTAAAAATATTACGAGGTGGAAGTAATAATTATCCAAGAATTCCTCAACAGCGGAGAATTATTTTGCTTGACCTTAATATGCCTAGAATGGGGGGATTAGAGTTTCTCCAGGAACTGAGGGCAGATTCTAATCTCAAGTCAATACCAGTAATTATACTCACAACTTCCGACGAAGATAAAGATAGAATTGAAGCTTACAGTTTGAATGTAGCAGGATATTTACTTAAACCAGTCAAATCTTCTCAATTTAACGAAGCAATAGCTACTTTAAATAATTACTGGACTTTATGTGAAATACCTTAAACCCTTTGATTAAACTAGATATTTAAGTATATTATAAAACATTATTATCGTTATAAAATTCGCTCGTTAAAGTTATATTTGAAATTAAACAGTCTACATTTGTTGTGTTTTACTGTTTAAAAGGGTAGAATTTTGTTTATACTTTACTGTAGTATTCTTATCGTATCTGCTTAACTAATCTCTTTCCTTTTGAAGCAAGCAAAGAATTATTTAACTGATAGAAAGCGAGTTACGGGTCAATTCATCCACTTAAAGCGTTATTCTATTTGCTGGAGGAAAGTCTCGTCTGTGCTGGGAACAGATATATCAATCGATTATGCACGGAGCAGACTATGCAAATGGAACTTCATGAATCTGGCAAGCGACAACGAACTTCCGAAATTCCTCTTATCTTAGCAGTTGAAGATAATGAAGATAATTTATTAATAATTAATTATGTAGTTGATTCTTTAAGCTGTAGGTTTATCGGCGAAGCTGATGGCAAGAAAACTCTAGAGATTGCACGAAAATTTCAACCTAATTTGATTTTACTAGATATAATGCTTCCGGAAACAAATGGTATAGACTTGTTTCATGATTTGAAACAGGATGTTTCGACAAGTCATATACCTGTTATTGCAGTAACAGCACTAGCAAGGTCTGAGGAGAAACAGCGCATCTTAGATGCTGGTTTTAATGCTTATATCAGTAAGCCTTATATGCTTGAAGAAATAGAAGAATTAATTTGCCGTTATCTAAATTTGAAATAAAATTTTAGCTTGAAGTAAGCTGATAGTTTTCAGCAAATAAAGCAATAATACTAACGTAGTTGGTATCAAGATGAGTCGCAAAAAGTATATTACTCACTTGAGAATGTGAAATTTCCTCAATTATCTTTTTAAATTCTGGTTGCAAAATTTGTTCTATACTACCCCGTGCTTTTTCTACTATATCTTGATAACCTGCTGCTATTAACAGCTTTTCAGGTTTGGTGATAGCATTTTCGATAACAATAGTTAATTTATTGTCTAAAAAACGGCAGTAAATATCTTCTGGTTGATGACCCAACTGCTCTATAAATAAAGACTGTATGCGTTCGGCCAGGATATGTTCTATATTTTGAGAGTGCGAAATTCGAGAATGCATAATCAATACCTATTTAAGACAGTCGAGATTTTTTATAAATAAAAATTATTTTTTAATAAAGCATTGTTGATAAACTATTGGTAGAAAGGATTAATTTTGAATAGGGTTTAATCCTACATTGCTGTCTTATCTTTAACAGTATTTATTAACTTCTACCAATAGCTATATTTAAGATTATTCTGTATTAGAACGAGTTCCATTCCTGCCATTTGATGCTTTAGGTTTTGCTTTCGGAACTGCATCAGGGTTGCGAACTTCTGGAGTATTAGAGAGTACTACAACAATACCGCTTCTACCAGTTTCTAAAGTTGCATCACCCATTAAATCTAATACTTTTACTTCTAAAATCTCCTCAATTAACGCTTTCAGATTCGGTTCAATTGCGTCATCCAAACCAGAACGGACTTGTTCGGCTAATTTTTCTTGTCCTTGCTCAACTAATAATTGCTCAGCTGGGGTAATTGAGTTTTCCATCACAATTGCTAAAGAATCATCGAACAATTGGCAGATTACTTTCGTCGGTCTATGTCCTAATTGATTAGAATATAAACCTTGAATACGTTGTGAAAGCTCTCTTTCTCTTTGTCCCCGAGTTGGAATTGTTGTTTTCATTTACATTCTCTACTTAAATGTTGACCGCTATCGATAAGCCACGATTAAGACTTAGACAGATAACTGCGTTTCTAATTACCTGTAATATTCATTGGTACAGCAAACTGCAAAGTAAGCTAAACATCTCAAGATAATTTGAGTTATCAAAAGCAGTGATATTCTATTTGCCCGTAGCTCATTTCACTATTAACTAATAGGATACAAGCTGAGAATGATTAAAACAGCATTCCGGTGATAGATATTAAGTAATTGTTAGTTCGCTCTTTAGATGTAAATTTTTATAGAGGAAGTATAATCTTCTATGCTTATTGAATGATTAAAACCGCACAGGGTGCATGATGCATTACGTAATTGCTCACACTACCCAACAACGCTTCTGCAATTGCATTATGTCCTTTACGACCTAAGATGATTAAATCTACGTTTAAATCTTGAGCGATTTGAGAAATCTGAGAACCAACGCTTCCCGTAGCTTCATAGAGTTTACATTCTACGGAAACACCTTGTGAAGCAGCTTGTTGCTGGAAACTTGCCAAATGTTTTTCAACTTTTTGATGCTTAGTTGTATTAGCTTCTGCAACTAAGTCCATATTGACCATTCCTGGAGACATAGTAGTTAGGGAAGGAGTTCCGGGTAAACCAAAACCGCTACCTAATCCTGTTTGAGACATCATTGCCATTTCTGCAAGGTCGGATAAACAATGAATTAGAATTAATTGCGCTCCTATATGCTTGGCTAAATTTAATGCTTCAGAAAAAACAGATTCATCTCTGGGTGAAAGTTCTAGGGTGACGAGAATTTTTTGGAAACTCATTGCATTTAAATTTATTGAACTAGTTCACTATCTCCTTACTTAAAATAAGGGTTAATTTTGAGTATTATTTGAAGGATTTTTGATTATAAAATATTGAAATTTGAATAATAAATCCAAGCATTATGCCTAAACTTATATCAATGATTTAACAATATTTCATCAACAAATTGTAAACTGTTAACTTGTTATAAATATAGCTTTGTTCAAACAATGATAGTGAGAACATAATATTTTTTTAATTTTTTATTCATTTTGATTTACCTGTGAAATTGTTTAGTTTACAAGTTTACTGCAATCAATATCAAATATTGCAGCATTTATATTAATTTAAACTTCTACCTGAAAATTAATTTTAGGCTGATAGGCAAAGTTGATTTTAATGCATTCAAATGTTCGCACATTGAACCATTCGCAATAGTCAGAGGGATAGCTTCCAAATTTTAGTTTCTAAAATTTACCTAAAAACCAATTTAAAAGTCTCTAGCTATTGTTGATAATTGTGCAAATGTCTGTTAAATTGAAAAAGATATTTTATAAGCAAAATCATTTTAACTAGTAAACAATATAAGTAATTAAACAAAATAAGACAAGCATCTAATTAAATAGAAGTTTTACTTGTAATTCATTCTAAAGATAGATTTAGATGTCTATAATTTATGTATTGCTAAAAGCTGTAAATATTTGTTGTAATTTTTAGTTTGTTGTCAGTAACTGTTTACTGAAAAACGAAAAAGGGAGAAAACAAAATTATCTTCTCCCCACTAATAGTTCCCTATAGCTTACGCAGTAAATTTGTAGCAACAAGCAATAAATAAGTCAGCCTGTATGAATTTTAGATTTAATCTTATATATTTATACCATTGTCAGAAACCCGGCTTATTTAGCGATTTCACAACGAGAAATCTGGGATTTAAGCTTCTTGAGAGTGATACAAAATGTAAGTTTAATAGTATTTTCTAAATCACATTGAAGAAAATCTAAAATCTAAAATCGAATTGGCTTACACCTTCTCTTTCATTGGGTCTGCTATGTAGCGGAAGTTCTCGTCGGAATTCCAAGGACCGCGCTCATCTTTACCGTTAGTAGATAAGTTGTAGTAAATATCTACGGTGGAGTCGGGTTGGATATTACCGAAGAATGGCTCGGTCAATTTATCCATGGAGTCCAAAGCTTTCATGAACATCTTGGTGTGAGAGATTTCCCGAGTTAACAAGTGTACCAAAGTTTCTTTGGTTCCTTGGTCTGGTGCTAGCTGAATCAATGATTCATAAGTAGTACGCGCACCTGCTTCTGCTGCGATGTTTGCACGTAAATCGCGCACCATGCTACCACCTTCATTCAGATAGGTTGCAGTCCAAGCAGAACCCTGTGAATCTAGGAAATGAGGTCCTTTACCACGTACTGCAAACAGAGTACTCTTGAATGCGTCTGTCTGGTCTACATTACTGGTGTGTACCTCGATGAGTTTACCAATCATTTCCAAGTGGCTAAACTCTTCGGTAGCAATATCTTGCAGCATATCTCTGATACCTGCATCTTCAGTATGGAAAGACTGTACCCAATATTGTAAAGCTGCGGATAGTTCTCCAGTTGCACCACCAAACTGTTCTAGTAAAAGTTGAGCGAAACGAGGATTTGGTTCGTCAATTTTTACTTCTTTTTCGATTAATTCTTTTTTATGGAAAAACATTAAATATGTTCCCTCTGTTTAACGGACAGCAATAATAAGATTCGATTCAGCTATTTTTTAAGTAAACTGAATTTAATTTCTTTTTCTCTTCTCTGCTACCGATATTAGGCGATAATGCCTTTATAAAACCTTTACCGCGAGATAGATTATCAAACTATATTTTTTATATATAAAGAAATAGATGCAAATTAAACATATGGATGATTCAACAAAATTTTATTCAAAGCAATCGATTTTATTTTCCTATTTATTTAAGTTTATTCATGCAAAATTGTAGTAGAATTACATCCTTAGCTAGATTTATAATTTATTATTTTTAGACAAAATTAATAAATATCGAATAACATTCGTAAATACCACATTGCCAAACCACCGCAGTTTACTATGAGTCGTAGAAAAGCCTGTCTAATTTTTAACCCCGTTGCTGGTAACACTGACTCCGAATTAGAATTAGCAAGAATAAAAGAACTTTTATCTTCTCAAATTGAATTAGATATCCAATTTACTACAGAAGAAATTGGTGCTGATAAATTAGCTCAAGAAGCTGTTAAAAAAGATGAGTTTGAAATTATTATTGCTGCTGGTGGTGACGGTACGCTTTCCGAAGCAGCTAAAGCTTTAGGGGAGACGACTACTCCATTGGGTGTAATTCCTAGAGGTACTGCTAATGCTTTTGCTGCTGCTTTAGGAATTCCCGATACTTTGGATGAAGCTTGCGAAACTATTTTATCTGGTAAAACTCGTCGCATCGATATTGGTAGATGTAACGGTAGATTAATGACGTTGTTAGCTGGAATCGGTTTTGAAGCTGAAACCATAGAAAATGCTTCCCGAGAAGCAAAACAACGTTGGGGTGCTTTAGCCTATTTGGTTTCGGGAATACAGCAACTGCGAGAGTTGGAATTATTTGAGGCCGAAATTGAAACTGACGATAAAATTATTAAGGTTTCTGCTGGTGCTTTAACTGTTGCGAATGCAGCACCACCGACTTCAATCTTAGCTCAGGGTCCCGCTGGTATCCTTTATGATGATGGTTTGCTTGATATTACTATTATTTCATCCAATACTTGGGCCTCTGCGATCGCAGCTTCCTATCATTTACTGCAAACGGGTTTACGGGGAGATGCAGCAAAGCGCGATGACATAGGTTATATCAGAACTAAGCGGGTAAAAATTACTACAGACCCACCGCAGAAAATTGTTTTAGACGGAGAAATGATTGGTAATACACCTTTGGAAGTTGAATGCGTTCCTGGTGGTTTAACGGTAATGGTTCCCATGTTACCTGCTGAGAAGATTTCTGAGAAATTGGAAGGTTTACCAAATTTAGAGGTTGAAGATAAATCACCAGTTGTGAAAAACGAATAGTCGGAAACTGAATAGAGCTAATTAAAGCAGTAAAAAATGGTTGGATTTGAATTGAATTCAACCTCAGATTAAAAGCTATATAAAAATTCTCGCAATCAAAGAAATGTATCCTAGGTAGTATTCTTTTTTAATACCTGGGAAAGATATTCTCAAAATTTTATTTTCATTTAAATCACCTCATAGAGAGAACCACAAAATTGTAAATATTTTCATAATTAATTTAAGTTCCATAATTACTATATTTAAAGTAAGTAGCAAAACTTTGACTTTCGTTACTATCCTTTGCTGACTATAATCCAGAAGCCTTAAATCTATACTGGCTTCTCGAAAACAAGTCTATTAATTTCTAATACTGGAATCTAATAAAGCAGAATCAAGATGTAATTAATACCAGTTACTATGAATTATAGAAATATACGAGTTGCAAATATAAAAGATTTAAAAAAAGGTGAAATGCGCCAAGTCTCCGTAGAAGACAGCGAAATTCTACTTGCACGTGTTGAAGACGGATTCTTCGCTACAGCAGCACATTGTACCCATTACGGCGCACCTTTAGAAAAAGGTATATTGAATGGAGAAAGAGTAGTTTGTCCCTGGCACAACGCTTGTTTCGGAATCAAAACAGGTAAATTAGAAGAACCACCAGCGCTTGACGCTTTACCTCACTTCCCTGTCAAAGTAGAAGGAGAGGACTTAATAGTACAGCTACCAGAAGAAATTTCTTCTCAATGCAAGCCAGAAATGGCAAAATATAATCCTCAAGCAGATAGCCGCACCTTCATAATTTTGGGTGCTGGTGCTGCGGGAAGTTCTGCGGCTGAAACCTTACGTCAGGCTGGCTTCCAAGGTAGAGTTGTTATGTTAACTCGTGAAGATGTATTACCTTATGACCGTACTGCTGTAAGTAAAAAATATTTGCAAAACGATTCTGGAAAAGATTCTTTGGTATTACGCTCTTTAGAATTTTATAACGAATGGGATATTGAAGTTTATTCCCATAAGTTTGTTACCAAAGTAGAAGCAGCAAAGAAGACTATAACCTTTGAAGATAATACAACTTTAGAATACGATGCTTTATTAGTTGCGACTGGTGGTAAACCTCGTAATTTACAAGTACCGGGTGCTGATTTAGATAATATATTTACTTTAAGGCAACCAGAAGATGCCGATAAAATTATAGCTGCTGCGGAAAATGCTAAAACTGCTGTAGTTGTGGGTTCTAGCTTTATCGGAATGGAAGCGGCTTCGAGTTTGGCCCAACGCGATATCGAAGTAACTGTAGTAGCACCAGGAACAGTACCTTTTGAGAAGATTCTCGGAGGTGATATAGGTGCTACCTTTCGCAAACTGCACGAATCAAATGGTGTATCTTTCCGGATGGGAACCAAAGTAAAGCAGTTTGAAGGTAACGGTAAAGTTGAAGTTGCATTGTTAGAAAACGGCGAACGTTTAAATGCAGATTTAGTAATAGTTGGGATTGGGGTTGAACCAGCGACCGAGTTTTTGCAAGGAGTTGAATTAAATGAAAAAGATAATAGCGTTAATGTAGATGAGTATTTGCAAGCAGCAGATAATATTTATATAGCTGGAGATATTGCTCGTTTTCCTTATGCTCCAACAGGAGAACTAACTCGCATAGAACATTGGCGTTTAGCGCAACAGCACGGACGCGTTGCTGCTCGTAATATGATGGGAGAGAAAATTAAATTTGCCAGCGTTCCTTTTTTCTGGTCGGGGCAATTTGATATAAAATTGCGCTATGCCGGACATGCCGAAGATTGGGATGATATTATTATTCAAGGTAATTTAGAAAAGCAAGAATTTCTAGCATATTTCGTGAAGAATAATCAAATTTTAGCTGTAGCTGGTAGCCAGCATGATAAGGAAATTGCTGCCATTACAGAGTTAATGCGCTTGCAACAAATGCCATCAGCAGATGAAGTGCGTAAAGGTAATATTGATTGGGTTGAGAGAATGAATTCTCGGCAATTGGTTAGTAGGTAATTGAGGATTAATATCATGTCCGGTTAATCAGTTGTCATTACGAACGCAGCGATAGCGTAGTGAAGTAATCCCAACACTTTGCGATTGCTATGTCCTGACGGACACGCTTTGCTAACGTTTCACGTAGTGACCCTCGCAATGACATATCGCAACTAATTTAGCGGACATCATATAACCTCACGAATTACGAATTATATTCACCCCTTCCCCTCTCCGATATCTTGGAGAGGGGTTAAGAGAAATATCTCTTCTTATTACTTTCTTCCTTTACAAACATAAGCAGAAATACTCCTTTTCCCCTCTCCCTTAACAAGGAGAGGGGTTAGGGGTGAGGTTCCATATTAATATCAAACTTGCTTTAATTTAGAATAAAAAAAACAAACCCAGTTCCAAAAAACCGGGTTTTTAATTTATTATAATTCCTAACTCTTAACTGCTAACTCTCAACAGTTTACCTAATAGAAAAAGGACCTTTCTTATCATTAATCATTGCTTGCCAGGTAGTGCTACCAACAACCCCATCTGCTCTTAATTTAGCTCGGTTTTGCTGATAAGATTTGACAGCAGAAGCTGTAGCGCGTCCGTAGATTCCATCTACTTGACCAACGTAAAATCCTTGCTGTTTGAGGAATGTTTGTACATCTCTAACCACTTTTCCTCGACTACCAAGTTTTAAAACTGGTGCAGTTGCAGGTGAATATTTACCCATGTATGCGAAGCGAGCGGATGAGGTACGTTTATCTAAATCGATTAATGCTTCCCAAGTTTTAGAATTAACAACACCTGTTGCAGGTAAATTTCTAGACCGTTGAAAACTGACTATCGATGAATACATTCTAGGCCCGTATATACCATCCATTTTACCGTAGTAAAACTTTTGCTGATTTAATAATAGTTGTACATCTTTAACAGCTTGCGACCTACTTCCACGTCTTAATATTGGAGCAGAAGCTGGCTTATATTCGGTCATTCTACCATCTGCAACCGCGACCATTCTTCGTTGTGCTGTTGCTGTTTGATTAAAAGGTACTGTTGCTAAACTAATAGCTGAAACTATACTTAAAGGTAAAAGAAATATTTTTGTAATTGTGTTACTCATTTGTGTCTCCTTCGTCTTGATGTGATGCAAATATTTGTTTAAACTTTTCTGAAAACTCTTTTCAAAATGATATTGTTAATCAATCTTTTGAATAAAAATATCTATATTCAAAATATTCAATGTGATATTGCTTTTTAAAGCTATCAATAAAATACTTTTTTCCTAGTAAAATTTGAGTTGAGGAACGAAACCCAACGTTAACAAGATTCAAACAATAATTCTATATGACTCTTTACCCATTTAATTACTATTTAATTTCATTAACTTTCTGATTAACAGCAATCAATATCTGTATTTTGTAGATTGCAATATACCTGATAAATATCTCAGGAATGGCCGCAAGTGTCACAAAACTAGCATGTTGCGTGACACTTATTAGGTTCAAATTTTAATTAAGTGTCACGTGCCTCGGCAATAATACGGGAAGAAAATCTACACCCTCCGGGTTCCTTAGTTGCTCATGGGGGAAACCACGCCATTTGCTACAACGCGCTTGTTCCCCTTCGGGTTCACTAGGAAAGGGGGACGGAAACCGACACCCCCAACTAGATTCACCGCGCAACGCAATGGCTCCCCAAAACCGCACTAACTCACCGCATTTTGCCTCCCCTACAAGGAAAATATGCCAGTTGCGACCATTCCTATATCTGATACTTTTGTTTCGTTTTTGTTATTCAACTTGATTTAATATTAGAGCAATCTATGGAATACCGCATGGGTCATCAGTTAGAATTTTGATTAATTACAGTTCTAACTAAAGAAATATTTGTCATACTATTAACTTGATAACTCAAAGATAATATATTCAATCAGAAAATCAGACAGATAAAGGAAATAGGTAAAGATATTTAGGGCTGGATAGTTAAAATAAGATTTTAATCATTAGTATGATGAGTTTCGATTTTGAGACGTTGCATCTAACTTCTTTTGGTTTTCGATTATATAGCGCTTTTCGGTTGAGTGAAATACACTTTGGTAGACCTCACCCCCAGTCCTTCTCCTTATAAAGGAGAGGGGTGTGTTTTATCCAACTGAAAACTGCTATACCGTTGCTGAAGGGCGAAGCGTGACCTTAGCCATATAAAAATATGAATAGCCCCCCAACCCCCAATTATGGGGGAGAAATGTATTTTAAAAGGAATCTCGCAGAGAAATTAATTTCAAGATTAGTATACAAAGTACATTTAAACGCATTAAAAGCTTTTCCTAGTGGTGTGTCCCATTAATCTTGATGGGTTTCTATCTTTGTTCGTAGTTGCGCGGTCTTCGCCAAATAATTAGGGTTTCAGCCTTCATGTACAAACAATGATTTACCCTGACAACTAATGGGACAGACCACTAGTCGTCTTTAGACGATTTCGTTTTTTAGCCTGAGAATTTATTCCCAGGTGGTTGTTAAGAATTGTATAAGATGTGCAATAAATAATACTGCCGACAAATAATTTACACTATTGAAGAAGGCGACAATCGAGAATAATTTATAGTAAATAATCTTTGATATTACTAATGTCAGAAGCATATTTTTTAGTATCCCACGGAAGCAGAGACCCACGTCCAGAAGTTGCTATGGAGAGGTTAGCAATAAATTTGGGGAATAAATTAGAAAAAAACTCGAATAATCATGGTATCGGTGGATTGTTGTCTCCGACGAAATGCAATTATCTCATAGAGTGCGGTTATCTAGAATTACATCCTCAATCCTTGCACGAGCAAATTGTAGATTTTAGTCGGAAAGCAATAGACATCTCCGAAATATAAATAAAATCTGGTAAAATAATATTCAATCAACCTTTACCAAGGTTAGGAATATGGATTCATTATTAGGGTATATCGAAAAACATCCCCAAGAAGCGCAACGATTAATAGGTATCAATTACGACCAATTAAAACAACTAATAAAGCAGGCGATCGCCCTACATATGCAGGCTCATTCGGAAGCGGAATTAAGAAAAACAAGAATTATCAAAAAAGGAGGTGGTCGTAAGACAAAGTTATCTTTTGAAGGACAAATATTAATGACTTTAGTATATTTGCGACAATTAACCACATTTCAATTACTTGGTATTCAGTTTGGAGTAAGTGAAACAACAGCAAATGATACGTTTAATTACTGGTTTCCAATTTTAGGTAAACTGGTACCACCAAGTTTACTTGAGCAAGTAAAAAAAACTCCAATGATTACGAAATTGTCCAAGAACTTTTAACGGAATATGAATTAATAGTTGATAGCTGTGAGCAGCCTATAGAAAGACCTGGAGAATATAAAGAGCAGAAAAAGTATTACTCTGGTAAAAAGAAAAACCATACTCGAAAAAATCAATTAATAGTTTTACCAAATGGTAAAGATATTGTTGATGTTATAGCAGGTAAACCAGGACCTAAAAGTGACGTAAAATTGTTCCGTGAATCTCGAAAAGGGTTTGACACAAATCAAAAATTTAACGGAGATAAAGCTTATGAAGGAGAAGAATTGACTAAAACTCCTCATAAAAAACCTAAAGAACAAGAATTAACTCCAGAACAAAAAGCAAGAAATAAAGAGTTAGCCTCGGAACGAATTTTTGTTGAACACTTGATTCGTTTGGTAAAAGTATTCCGAATAGCTCAAGAAAGATTTAGATTGAACTCAAGTAAATATGAACGGATAATTATGACTATTTGTGGACTTGTTCGATTGAGAATAGGGACAGTTATTTTATAGCAATAAAATAAGCGCAAATGTGGCAAGAAGATTGAATTAGATAAGTACAATTTTCCTGCTAGTTATTAACATTAAATATCTCAAACACCTATTCTTGTGTTCAAAGTGACTACCTTTGCGATTCGGCGATCGCAATCCTAAAGGTAGTGATAGTAGGGCTTTGGTTGTTTTCGGAGATGTCTAATGAAGAATGGAAATCGTCGTTTAAAGATATTACCCTTATTTTTATTATCAGGCATTCACGTGACTGAAGATATTCCCCAAGAGGTGGAATTAGCAAAGCAGGTTTTGGGTGAAAATATTTCCATTGAACTGCAACCGCATTTAGGCTCTTATTTCGGTTTGCAAAGATTGCTAGCAAAAAAGATTAACAATACCTCTTTGGATGCGAGAATAATCATAGCTCATGGTAGCCGTCGCGTGGAAGCAAATACCAGTATCGAAGCAATGGCAATTTCTTTGAATGCAGTTGCTGCTTATTGGGCTATTTCTCCAAGTTTGAAAGATATTGTTACTCAGTTAGTGGCTGATGGGAAGAAAAAAATCGGAATTCTACCTTATTTCTTGTTCTCAGGTGGTATCACGGATGCCATCGCGCAATCTATGCAAGATTTAAAATTACGGTTTCCGATGGTGAGTTTTCAGTTATACGAACCCTTGGAAGCAAATGGGGAATTAATCGATTTAATTTGGGATTTAATGCATTCATGAATCTGGAAAAAATAAAAAGTGTTGTAGGTAAAGTCTATTTGGTAGGTGCTGGACCTGGAGACCCAGGTTTAATGACTCTCAAAGGTAAGGTTTTATTAGAAACTGCCGATGTCGTTATATATGATGCTTTGGTAAGCGAGGGGATTCTAGCAATGATTAATCCCCATGCTGAAAAAATTAATGCTGGTAAGCGACGCGGGAGGCATTCCTTACCGCAAAATCAAACTACAGAATTATTAGTTGAGAAAGCCCAAGATAATGCTATTGTGGTGCGTTTGAAAGGAGGAGACCCCTTTGTGTTTGGACGCGGTGGGGAAGAAATGGAGGATTTATTAAAAGCTGCAATACCAGTAGAAATTGTACCGGGAATCACGTCAGGAATTGCTGCTGCTGCTTATGCTGGGATTCCCTTGACCCATCGGCTGTATAGTTCGTCAGTGACTTTTGTAACGGGACACGAATCAGTAGGTAAATATCGTCCCGCAGTTGATTGGTCAAGCGTTGCGAAAGGTTCGGAAACAATTGTGATTTACATGGGAATCCACAATTTACCTAATATTATTCAAGAATTACTAAAAGCAGGTTTGAGTGTAGATACACCAATAGGTTTAATTCGCTGGGGAACTCGTCCCGAACAGCAAGAATTGATTGGTAAATTAGGAACAATTATGGAGCAAATTGAAAAAACCGGGTTTGAAGCACCAGCAATAGTGGTGATTGGTGCGGTGGTGAATTTGCATTCGGTGCTGAGTAGGTCAAAGGTTAAAGGTTAAAGGTCAAAGGTTAGAGAAGTTACTAATTACCCATTACCCATTACTCATTACTCATTACTCCTTACTCATTACTCATTACTTTCTTGTAACCCACAGGAGTTGAATATTTTCCGATTAAGCCTAAAATGAAACGACTGTGAATTACCAGGTGGCTACACGAGGAGTTCTATCGACGATGAAGTTTTTATTTAAGCAGGATTCACCCCCGGAAACCTCTGATGAGTCGAAGTCAGTCGATGCTCAATCTTCTGGGTTGGGGACTTTTGGTGGGGTTTATACGCCTTCAATTTTGACTATTTTGGGCGTAATTATGTACCTGCGATTTGGCTGGGTTGTAGGCAATGTCGGGTTGGTGGGTTCTCTTATCATTGTCACCCTCGCCACTTCAATTACTTTGCTAACTTCTTTATCGGTTTGTGCGATCGCTACCGACAAAGTAGTGCGGGTGGGTGGTGCTTACTACATGATTAGCCGCTGTTTGGGTATTGAAGTCGGTGGTGCTGTCGGAATTTCTCTTTATTTTGCCCAAGCGCTTTCCATTGCTCTTTATACAATCGGTTTTGCTGAAAGTGTGGTGCAAACTTTTGGCGACCTGAATCAAACTTATATTGCTCTGGCTACGACTATTTTGGTGGCAATTTTGGCGGTGACTTCTGCTGAAGTTGCAGTAAAGGCGCAATATGTAATTATGGGAGCAATTGTTTTATCGCTTCTATCTTTAGCTTTTGGGGGTGCAATACCAGATGTTACCCCGCAGGGATGGAGTATACCTGAAAATGGCGAATCATTTTGGGGAGTGTTCGCGGTGTTTTTCCCTGCGGTCACGGGTATTATGTCCGGGGTTAGCATGTCGGGAGATTTGAGCAATCCCAGTCGTTCAATTCCCAGCGGTACTTTAGCAGCAGTAGGAACTGGGTATTTGGTTTATATGATATTACCGCTAGTAATTTCTATGCGTGCCGATACTGCAACTTTGACCAGCGTACCGCTAGCAATGCAGATGATGTCTTTTTGGGGACCGGCAATTTTATTGGGTGTATGGGGAGCAACTTTGTCAAGCGCCTTGGGCAGTATTCTTGCTGCACCTCGGGTATTACAAGCTTTAGCAAGAGATGGAATTTTACCGCGCTGGTTGTCCTTTTTGGGTAGAGGTAGCGGTGAGAATGACGAGCCTCGTATCGGTACTTGGGTGACTTTGGGTGTTGCAATTGCGGCAGTATGTATTGGCGATTTAAACTTAATTGCGCCGGTGCTGACAATGTTTTTCCTTACTACCTATTTAGTATTAAATGTTTCGGCAAGCATCGAAGGATTGCTGCAAAGTCCTTCATTTAGACCTAGTTTTAAAGTTCATTGGATTTGGTCTTTGCTTGGGGGAATTGGTTGTTTGGGAGTGATGTTTCTCATCAATGCAGTTGCGACGATGGTTGCGGCTGCCATTGTGTTAGTCATATTTTTATGGCTGCAACAACGGGAATTAACAACTACGTGGGGAGATGTACGTCAAGGAATTTGGATGGCTTTGCTCCGCACGGGAGTTTTTCAAATCGACCGAGTTCAAGATGCTAAAAATTGGCGACCGAACATTTTAGTATTTTCTGGTTCTCCCTACAAACGCTGGTCGCTGATTCAATTAGCCTATGCATTAACCCACAAACGCGGTTTTATCACCGTATCAAGCGTGGTCTCTAGTGTGGAACGGGATTTAGCCAGACAAATCCATCTGGAAAATACCATTCGCGAGCAGCTTAACAAGCAACAGGTACAAGCATTAGTCCGAGTTGTTAACGCACCAAACCCCTTTGAAGGAATGCTCCAACTTGTGGAAGCTTATGGATTGGGTCCTTTGGTACCGAACATAATATTACTCGGAGACAGCGAGCAACAAAACAGACGCGACCAATACTGCAACATGATTGCACAACTCCATGAAGCCAAACGTAGCATTATGGTTTTACGAGAAAATGCCGAATTAGGATTTAGGCAGTTTCAACGTATAGATGTATGGTGGGGAGGAATGCAAGACAATGGTGGATTGATGCTATTGCTTGCTCATATGTTGCGCTCCACAATCGAATGGCGCAATGCTCAAATATATCTCAAGTTGGTTGTTCCCAACCAAGCAGGTGCAAAAGATGCAGAAATCAATATGAATGCGATTTTGGCAAAATTCCGCATATCAGCCGTACCTGAAGTAATTGTAGCGGCTAATCGTTCCTTTGAAACTGTATTGCACGAGTCTTCCCGAGATGCAGACATCATATTTTTGGGAATGGCAACTCCCGAGAAGCGAGATTTCACCAAATATTACGAACAAATGCACGCACGTACTTCCAATTTACCAACAATTATGTACGTTATGGCCGCACCTGATTTTAATTTTGCTGAAGTTTGATTTGATTTAATTGTTGTAATACACAAACAAAGCCCTTGTAGAGACGTAGCAGTGCTACGTCTCCCGACAATTGCGGGAAAAATGAACCTATCATATTTAATGGGTTAGGTTAGGGAGGGGGAGAGGGGGTAGATGAGGGAAAGGGGGTAGAAAAAAATTATTTTTTATTCACCCATCAAAATACTAGTAGTAGTCTGTCCCATAAAAATTGATGGGTTAGGTTAGAGAGGGGGTAGAGGGGGAAGATGGTGGAGAGGGGGTAGAAAAAAAATATTTTTTATTCACCCATCAAAACTTGTGGGACAGACTAGTAGTTCATTTCATTAATTCTGACAGTTTTGTTTTCTACGGACGTAATGTAGAGACGTTATAAATAACGTCTCCCGACATTTCCAAAGAAAACGCGACCATAGCCGAATTAATGAAACGCACCAGTGGTCTGTCCCATTAGTTTTGATGGCTTATTTTCCAGTCATATTTATATGACTTTAGCTATTAGAATGGGCTTTTCAACCCCAGACGGGTTGGGAAAAAAACCCGTCATAATTAATGGGACAGACCAGTAGTAGTCCACCACATTAATTTTGAGGGGTATGTAAGCTTCAATTGTAGGTTGGGTTGAACGGAGTGAAACCCAACTCAGGTGTTGGGTTGCGCTCCGCTTAACCCAACCTACGGAGCGACTTTCCAACCCATCAAAATTAATGTGGTAGAGTACTAGTACTAGACCACATAAGTTTTGCGGGGTATGTAAGCTTCAATTGTAGGTTGGGTTGAACGGAGTGAAACCCAACTCAGGTGTTGGGTTGCGCTCCGCTTAACCCAACCTACGGAGCGACTTCCTAACCCCTCAAAATTAATGTGGTGGAGTACTAGTACTAGACCACATTAATTTTGATGGCTTTTCATTCAGTCCTCTTAAGAGGACTTTTGCTATTAGACAGGGACTTGCAGTCCCTGGCGGGTTGGATGCTCACCCATCATATTTAATGTGGTGGAATACTAGTAGTCCTTTTCATAAATTCTGAACGGTCGGGTTTGCTTTGAAACTGTTGGGAGACGTAAAATTTTACGTCTCTACACACCGTTGGAATTAATGAAACGCACTGCTATCTCCCCAATTTATTTTCAATCCCTTCACAACCATTCGGAATTGTTTTTATACTTTCTTCACCACACCAAGAACAACAATAATAGCGATTGGCTTCTGACATTCGTGTCACGTTTGTAAAATTAGCTTTTTCTACTACTGCACCGGTTCGTTCTCCGGTTCTATAATTGGGTGGATGCAAACGACTCCGAGGTGATGCTGTTTCTGGAGAACCGTAAAATAGTTTTGTTCCGTTTAGGTCAGCGTTAGATAAATTGGCTTCATATAATATGGTGCGACAAAGGTTAGCTTTTACTAGGTCGCAGTCGTTTAAGTTCACTCGTACTAAGTTCGCTTCGCTCAAATCTGTCCACCGTAAATCTGTATTGGCAAGGTTCGCACCGGCTAACATTACACCTAAGTCAATTACCCGTACTCCATCAACTAAGTCAACTGCGTAACCTCCACTACCGTCAAGAATTGCTCTACCTAAATGTGCATCCCGCTGTAGTGGTGTTAATAATTTGGAACGAGATAAAAAGCGGAGAATTTTGGCTTTACCAACTGCATCTACGCTACTAAGAATTGAAGCGGTGCGTCCTTCTGCAAGCAATCTTTCTTGCGGCCAGTCTTCTAGCAATCCTTCTTCATCTAATACTAAATCAGAAATACCTTGAAAATATGTGTCGATTGTCTGCTGCTGGGTAATGTTATTTTGCTGAATCGTAAGTAAATTTTGCTGAATCGTTAAATCCTTGGAAATTACGTACTGTCGCCAAGCAACATAAACTGCGATAATAGCAATAAGAATTTGTCCTAAAGCACCGAACCAATCTGCTAGGGTTCCCGAAATATCCCAGTCGATTGGGCCGGGAATAAATTTAACTAAACCTGCAACTGCGACGATTATTCCCGAAAAAGCAATAATTAAAGCTCGCTGTTTTGGTGTCAGTAATTGAGTGGTGACTGTGACCAACCAAGGATAAAGTATTATTACTGATAATATTAATGTAATTATGGTTCCTGTAATGCCTATTATCGGCTGATTTATGGCAATTCCGACTACCGTGACTAACGTAGCCAGTACAGTTATTAATAATGCTTGTGGTGTGACTTGCAGTTCTGTGGAACTCCTGTCGGGAAATGTGGAGCGGGCTTGCTGTAGAGCGCTGGTATTTTGTTGCGACTGCACCGAAGCTATAGCCGAATTAACTTGTTGAGCAGTAAGACCGCTGGGTAAATGGCTTTCGTTTGCTCTACTCTCAAATTCATCCGGTTGCCATTTGTCTTCGGATGCAGGTTGGTTACTTTGAGAGTTCGGTGAGTGGGAGTTAGATTCGATTGACATAATTATATTTTGACATCAGCAGCACTATATGGCGAATCGTTAGAGCCGAAAAAGTTTTGAATATTCAGAAATTACCTTCAAGATTTATTATTTTTTACATTTATATCAAAAATTTATCAATGTTCCAACTTTGTTCAGCTTTTGCAAATAAAAGCTATTTAGAAGTATTACAGTTTACTTACCACCAACGAAAATAGTCATGTTAAATCCTGATAATATTTAGCGTTAGCCTTATCGAATAGCTTCTAATGTATAGATTTTTGCTATATTCCAACATAATTTATTTGATTTCTAACCTACTTTAATTATCCAGCTATTTAGATATAAATTAAATTTTATTAGTGCAAAAATATTAATTATTTTTTAACTAAAATATTAAATCTAATTTTTGTGATACAACTTGCTGCTTAGTTGAAATTAACTGAAATCTAAAAGCGTCTATCAGATAACATTTTGCTATAAAAGATAACAAAATAATTAATCAATTAGTTTTGATATATACTTGTTAAAGATAATAAAAAGAATTAGGATAAATTTTATGATTTCTATGGACACGACATGGCATTTTGTAGCCGTTTTGTTGCCTCTGGCTTAACTGCTTTCTTGATATTTGGTTGTAGTGATTGGGCAGAATCAACGAGACAGGATAACCGCATAGTAGCGCAAGAAACCAACGTTGCTCGGTTACTTACACAAAACTCTGTGAAACAACTAGAAGACTTTTTTGTTCAAGGTAATAAATTCTTAGAAACTAATCGCTACGAAGATGCTATTGCTGCTTATGACAAAGTAGTTATGGCTGCACCCGATAACGTAGAAGCTTGGATAAACAGGGGAAATGCTTTAGCAGCTTTGCAGCGATACGGACAAGCTTTGGGTTCATACGATAGAGCAATTGCAATTCGACCAAACAGGGACGAAGCATGGTATAACCGAGGAAATTCGTTATCAGCGATGCGTCTTTACCAAGAAGCTGTAATCTCTTACGACAAAGCGATTGCTATCAAACCCGATAAATACGAAGCTTGGATTAATCGAGGTATTGCTTTAACCACTTTGCAGAAATACTCTCAAGCTTTAGCATCTTACGAAAAAGCTATTGCTATCAAACCTGACAAACATCAAGCATATTACAACAGAGCTTGCACTTATGCTTTGCAGAAAAATACTGCAAAAGCAATCAGCAATCTCCAAAAAGCCATGAAACTATCCCCAGGTAAATATGAAGCACTAGCAAACACCGACCCAGATTTTGCAAAAGTACGTAATAGTAGAGAGTTTCAGGATTTGCTGAAACAGTGAACAGCGAACGGTTAGGAGTTTAGAATTAAGTAGCAAGTAGTAAGTAACAATTAGGATAGGGTAGCATTATTTTGATTTTTAATTGCTACTTGCTATTCGTGACTTGTGCTTGTTACTTGTTTCCTATCTACTGAGTCTGTGTATAAAATAATTGGAAAATATTCTTAAAATCTTTAAGTTAATTGTATTAAATAGCTGTTGTAAATCGGTATTATGATTTCACAGCCTTTAAAATACCCTTAATTTAATAACCATGTATTCTCAACCGAAATATGTAGATTCAACTATTGATGAATACCTACAATTTGATTTAGAAAGCTTAGTTCGCTACGAATATCTTGCAGGACAAGTTTATCCTTTGCTAGGAGAATCTCATAATTTAAAAATTATTTCTCAAAATTTATTTGCGAGATTGCGTACCCAACTTTATGGTACTGGTTGCCAGGTTTTTTCATCCGAGATGAAAGTGCGAGTTGAAGCAGTAAATGCTTTTTATTACCCTGAAGTATCGGTTGTTAAAGATTCTCAAGATAGAGAAGCATATTTTAAAAATTGTCCTTGTTTGATTGCAGAAGTTATTTCACCAGTAACGGAGCGTATAGACCGGAACGAAAAGTTATTTAATTACCGACAAATTCCTAGTTTACAAGAGTATCTCCTAGTTCATCAGTCAGAAGTAAAAGTAGAAGTTTATCGTAAGATTTATCAAAACAAATGGCTGTTGGAAACCTTAACTCAAAATAGTATCTTGAAATTACAATCGGTTAACGTCGAAATTACAATGGCTGAAATTTACGAAGATGTAGAATTTGAACAGTGAACATTTTCATTTATTCTGACTGGTTCATTTTTTTCGCAAATGTCGAGAGACGTAGCACTGCTACGTCTCTACATTATTAACTGTTAATTGATAATCTACACCTGACGAGTGATAATTGATAACTGGTAACTGTTTATACTGATAATGAAAAAACTTTTAATCACTGGTTCAAGCGGTTTTCTTGGTTGGCATTTATGTAAGTTAGCAAAAAAAGAATGGGATGTATATGGAACCTATTTTTCTCACAGTCTGGAAATCTCTGGAACTAAGTTAGTTAAACTCGATTTAACTGATTTTGAGGAACTTAGAAGAGTATTTCGAGAAATTCAGCCCGCAGCAGTTATCCATACCGCAGCCCAGTCTCAACCGAATTATTGTCAAACTCATGTACAAGAATCTCTATTCATTAATGTTACGGCATCTTTGAATATAGCCAAATTATGTGCTGATAATTCGATTCCCTATGTTTTTACTTCGACTGATTTAGTTTTTGATGGCTTGAAGGGTAATTATCTGGAAACAGATAGGGTAAATCCGGTGAATATTTACGGTGAACACAAAGCTATGGCAGAAGTTGAGATTTTGAAACAATATCCCCAAGCTGCTATTTGTAGAATGCCTTTAATGTTTGGTAATGCGACTCCTACAGCAACTAGTTTTCTACAGTCGTTTATCAAAACGCTTCGAGAAGGTAAGGAATTAAAGTTATTTACTGATGAATTTCGTACTCCGGTTAAGGTCGAAACCGCTGCTGAGGGATTGTTGTTAGCTCTAAAAAAAGTTCAAGGAATTATTCATCTAGGTGGAAAGGAAAAAATCTCTCGTTATGATTTTGGTCGTTTGTTAGTTGAAATATTTGAAATTCCCCACGCTCAAATCCAAGCAAGTTTGCAAAAAGATGTGAAAATGGCAGCACCAAGACCCAGTGATGTTTCTCTGAATAGTTCTAAAGCTTTTGAATTAGGATATTCACCTTCGAGTTTGCGAGAACAACTTTTTTCAACGAGCAGGTAACAGTGACCAGATTTAAATTCATTATTTATGTCGGTAGGTGAAGCCGGAATATCTCCACCGTGATGTCAACTTGATAAAAAGCAATTCAAAAACTTTTTTGATTTTCTATAAAATTAAATAGAAAAAGTGATTAAAAAAAATTATTTTAATTGTGAAAGTATGAGATGATTGAATAAACTAAAGAAGATTATTTTCATAATGGGAACATTTGCAAAATTTTTACGATAGGCATGCCTTTCCATTATAAAAATAATCTTTATACAAAAAATAATACCACTAAAGCGTTACTAATAAAAAATTTTCCCTATTTTATCTAAAATAATTTATAAGCAATTATATATACACTGCGGGCGAAAAATTAAGTAATTATCTCATTATAAGCACAATTATATAGAATGCGCTCGTAAGAAATCAAACGTTTATTATTTAAGTAAATTTAATTGCTTGTATTTAATCTTATAGCTACGCAGGTTAATAATTTTATAAAAGTAAAGCAATTACAATTTTGACTGTATTTGATAACATAACTCCTAACTGTTTAATCCTAACTCTTTTAACTCTCTCATTTCACTACACATAAATACATAAATAATTTCGACTAAATACGCAATAATACTTGTCCGGTAGTTTAATTATAAATCGAACATAAACAACGGTATAAATAGTGACAGCACAACCTAGAATAAAACAATGCTCAAAATCAGGGAAAACGACGAAACTAGCAATTGAAGGTGCTGAAATACTGACACCTGAAGGCTGGGAAAAAGATGCTACGGTTCTGATTGCGGATGGATGTTTTGTAGATATTACAACAAATCCGGATACCAACGGATACAAAAAAATCATAGCTGAAGGTATGCAAATATTGCCGGGTATTGTTGATTTGCATGGTGATGCTTTTGAAAGAATGATTTGTCCTCGGAGGGGTGTGAATATTCCTTTACCAATCGCGATGGTAGAAAATGACCGCAATTTATTAGCTGCTGGTATTACAACTTTCTTTTGTGCGATTACCGATTCCTACGAACCCGGTCTAAGGAGTCGAGAAACAGCAAGAAGTTTAATTGATTTTATTTGGGGAGATGGAGAGCATCTTTTAAGCTGCAATCATTTAATTCATATCCGACACGAGCTGACAAATATTAAAGGACATCAAGAACTCTGTAGCTGGTTGAAAAAAAGACGCATTGATTTCTTATCAATTAACGACCACCTACCACCTATTGAAGATAGAAAAAAATGGAGACGACACATCAGTAGTTTACGTCAGCGAGTGACGCTATCTAATCAAGAAATTGTTGATATGCTCGTCGAACTTCAGGAATACCGACTAGAAGGAAGTTTACAAGTAGAACAGTTAATTGAATTAGCTCATAGCAACAATATTCCCGTTGCTTCCCACGATGACGACTCCGAAGAAAAAGTCGCTTTGAGTCATCAACGGAAAATGGCGATCGCCGAATTTCCTGCGAATGTTGATTTAGCTGCTGAAGAACGAAAATTCGGTGCATCGGTATTAATGGGTGCGCCAAATTTATTACAAGGTGGTTCTCACTTGGGTTGGATGAGTGTAGCAGAAGCACTTCAAAATGAAGTATTAGATTGTCTTTGTTCGGATTATCATTATCCTTCTTTATTCCACGCTCCGTTTAAACTACATTTAGAAGGTTTGATGTCCTTAGAAAAAGCTTGGGAACTAGTATCGAGTCGTCCAGCAGCAGCAATCGGACTCGGCGAGCAAAAAGGTAAAATAGCACCCGGATACGATGCCGATTTTTTGTTAATTCATCCCGAAAATCCCATTCCTTCATCAATAGCATCCGTTTATGTCAGGGGAAAAGAAGTAGCAAAATACTCTTGACATGTACGATGATAAAGGGTAATGGTTAAAGATATAAAAACCAAAATAATAACTTTAAAGTTTAAACTTTGAATTAGTGAATAACTACTATGGAAATTTCCATTGAAAGCATTATCAATCTGTTTATTGAAAAAGGTTCTCAGATGTATGGGACAGAGGCTGTAACTCAATTAGAACATGCTCTACAATGTGCGACTCTAGCTGAAGAGGCTTGTCAAAGTAATGAAATGATAACTGCTTGTTTGCTCCATGATATGGGACATTTGATACATGATTTAGGCGCTAATCCAACTATTAAAGGTATAGATGACCTACACGAACAGCGAGCTTTGCCAATATTAAGAGAATTATTTGAACCTGCAGTAACAGAACCAATTCGTCTGCACGTTGCTGCAAAACGCTATTTATGCGCTGTTAGTCCCGATTATTGGGAAAAGCTTTCCAAAGAATCAAAGCGTAGTTTGGAATTACAAGGAGGTATATTCTCCTGGGAAACAGCATCTAGATTTATCCGTCAACCTTGCGCTAAACAAGCCGTGCAGTTAAGAATGTACGATGACCAGGCAAAAGTCTCAAACAAACCAACAGCTTCCCTAAGTCATTTTACACAGTACATGAATGTTTGTTTAACAATTAGCTGTTAGTGGTTAGTGGTTAGTTTTCAATCACTTACCAATCCCCAATCCCCAATTACCCATTCGCTAAAATCTTCCTTGCCAATTTAATATAAGTCTTCACCGTCTCATAGGGTATTTCTAAATCGATAGCAATATCTTGTAGTGATTCTCCGCTTTCTCTTCGAGCCAAAATCGTAGCACGTTTTTCACATACAGAAATTGCTCTAGTTCCACCAGTTCGCTTTTGTTTAGACATTAATATTTCGGTAACTTCCGCGATTCTTTCAGCGAGTAGTTCTTGAGGTGATATTACCTCGATTTTGTCCGATTCAATTGACCATCCCAATCTGGTTTGTCCCAAGCCAAATGTGGTTTTATGTCCGGTACCACAATAAGGAGCGAGTTGTCCTAAAGCTCTGAATAACTTTACATACTCCGGTTCCCTCGCTGCATCTTTACCCAAACCAAATTCGACAGCACCAGTAAACCCAGTTACTAAACCTCTCTTACCACCTGCAACTCTAGTAGTAGAAATTTCATGACGTTGGATAATTACGTTTTCGTCTACCCATTCCAAAAAAGCATCTTGTTCCACAGGTAAACCAGAAAAATGATTCCAGCGTCGTAGATAGCTGTGAAAAATATTGAAAGGTAACGGTAAAGGAAAATGATGTTTTTTGCGGCGAAAACTGGTAGGGCTAATATAGCTTAAAGAAAGAGTATTTTTCGGTTTATTTTCTAATAATTGCTGGTAAGTAGTTGCAGGATGTGCTATTTCCACTGACTGAATTTCCAAAGGTGCGTTACGGAGTTCGATAACTTTGGGTAAATTTTGCAACCAATTAGCCATCCATTCCGCTAAGCGCGATGATAATGCACATACATACCATTGATAATTGCAATCTGCCGAAAGTTGTAATTTCGTACCGGTACTTAAAAAATTTCCCTGCAAACGAGAGATTGTAAACGGCTTTTCCGATTCCCCATCATGGAGATGAGCCGATAAATCCGGGTTTGTTTCTCGAACTTGATTCAAAAACCAAGCATGAAGTCCCTTAGCGTATTCGGGGAAGATAGTGTAATTACTGGAAGGAACTGCATTAAAAACTAGCCCTACTAACTCAGTGTCCGTTGGTAGAGTGATTTTCGCTGAAGATTTTTTGCGAGTTCTAGGCATAAGGGAATTTTACATGATAATGAAACCTCAGCCCTAACCCTTGTTGTTGTTAAGGATAAAACCTCACCCCTAACCCCTCTCCTTGTCAAGGAGAGGGGAATTTTAATCTAATCCCCTCCTTAATAAGGCTACGGTGTACACACAAGTCTTAAAATCCTACCTGGAAGCGGGTTTTGGATTCAGATGAAAATAGCTCAAAACCTGTCATTGTTCGCTGTGCGTTAGCGGAGCGTCTCTGAAAGAGATAGCAATCCCAGCATTTTGCGGTTGCTATGTCCTATCGGACACGCTCCGCTAACGTCGTTTCTCCACCCTTCGGGAACATCTTCGATGAACGCAATGACGATTTAAGGGGGTTAAAATCCCTGAAACGTATGCAGAGAGTACTTGTGTGTACACGGTAGCCTTAATAAGGAGAGGGGAGATTTAACGCAGTTAAATCGGGGGTGAGGTTCTTTAATGATTACCAAGCTCATCAAGAATCCGCTCCAATTCCACAGTCATGAAATTAACGCAACTCTGCTGATAAATCTTCAACAATTCCCCATAAAACCATAATTTATCTTCCTTACTACCGCTGAAATAATCCCATAATTTATCCCCCTTATTCCGATACCCGACCAAAAGACTTCTAGCATTATGTAATTTATCAGCCAGAGATACCAACTTTACAGAATCCGAACCATTACGAATGTTTTCAATATAATCAATCTTGCGCTGCTTCCAAGGTGGTTTCGGTGTAATATCAGTTTCCGTACAACCATCAACAATTTCCACCACCGTTTCACCAAACTTTTGACGAACTTCTTCACGAGTCGCTTTACCTCCTTGGTCTTCAACAGTATCGTGGAGTAAACCAGCTATGGCTTCATCTTCGGTTCCTCCAGCTTCTAAAATCAAAGCCGATACTGACATTAAATGAGAAATATAAGGGATTTTATCTACTTTTCGAGTTTGCTTTGCGTGTAATTGGGTCGCGTAAATTAGAGCTTGTTCAAATTTATTTGTTAATTTAGTCATTGGTTAAAAATGATGTTTTCACATTGCTGGAGACGTAGCAGTGCTACGTCTCTACACAAGTTTCGTATTTACTACAAAATGTAAATGGATGTAATTCATGGTTTAATTTAGTAAGTTCAATAATCCAAATAAAATTTAGCTTCACTGTCAACTTCTTCTATCATTTCATTTCTCAATTCTACGGGAAGTAAAATTTCACAATTCGGTCTCCACGCTCGCAATCGCATGATGACGTTATTATCGCGCTCTGTTTTATCTTTGTATCGAATGAATGCTTGGTAATAAGCATCTTCGGGAGAACGATTATCTAAAGTCTCTAATAATAGCTTTTTTTGTTGTGGTTGCTGTATTTGCTGTTTAATTAAATTTCTTGTTTCCTGGTAACTTATTTGTTTAAAAGTATCGTGTCTTTCCGTACCTTTAATGTAGCGCTCGGCAAAATCTCGGTCAAATCGTAATGACATTAATTTTGAAGGTAAATAAAAATCAAATCCCCATGCTTGAGACATTTTCAAAGTTATTTCTGAAGGATTTGGTAATGTTTTTTGTTGATAGCGCTGTTTTAATTGCTGGGATATTCCAGAATTTTTCCATTTTAAACTTCTTATTCCTTGAATCCTATCAAGTCGAAAGTTATACCAGTAATTATCGTGTTTGGGATTATCTCCAAAAGCGCATAAATAAACGGCTCTCTGGACGTAATAAATACATATTGGATAAACAATACAGTCAATCGTATTTTTAATTTTGGCACTATTATAGGTGATTTGAATTGGTGGTACTGGTGTCTGCTTCCACAATTCCTTTAATTCCCATTGCCAATTTTCTACTAAGTCTATGGTGCTTTTAGGAATTACATAATCCAGGTGAACGAAAAACCTTTGTATAGCTGCGATTTCTTGAGAATGATTTTGGGCAATTCCGACTAAATCTTCGTGGAGAAAGTTAAACTCATCAGCAGCAACTTTGTTCTGAAAATGTAAAGGATATTCTTGAATTCCGTAATATTTGTGATTTTTATAAACCAGCCATCCCAAGCTTTCTAAAATTTCCAAATCTGCTTGTAAAGAGCGTCGAGTAACTTTAAACAAACATTGCTCTAGAAATATATTTAACTTTGATTCATCAATACCAACATGAGAAAGAAGGGATTTTTTCCAATTAACTTCGATAATTCCGGTTTGAGAATTAAACAACCACTCAGCGGTAGTTTTAGCACAGAGACAATTCACATCATTGTGCTTGGGAACTTTTTCACCTTTGGGATGGGTAGAAGTAAAAAATAAATCTCGCCATTGTGCGTATGTAAATCCCGCTTCTAAATCCAAAGGTAGTCGTTTTTCCGGTTCACCATAGAGAGTTTCTAGCCATACCCATAAACGAATTGAGCGCAACAAATTTTGTTTTAAAGAACCCCGAGCAAACCATTGCAATAGTTCCACATGGGGAGCTTCTTGGAATATTTCTTCAAACACAATTTAATTCTGAAAGTTTTGATAACTCTAGATTAATCTAAGTTGGAAGGGGATTGTTCCAGGTTGGTTCCTAAAAGGGGATAGGGTTAAGTTTCCCAGATTTGAAGAGAGAAAATAATATTTTTTTAAGCGTCCCCGTTGAGGGGAGTTGGTTCGGAAAGAGTTCCAGCAAGTATTGTAAACAATACCATTGCTTTGTTTCCATCCCCGCTGAGGGGAGTAGGTTCGGAAAGAGTTCAATTCTGGAACCCTTGCACAGCATGGGTTTGGAATACCCCAATCGACACACTCCGAAAAAATGGAAAAATTTTCCGAGTAAATGTTGATTTTCATCGTCTGAAAGCTTTGCTGGGTAAGCAATCGACACACTACAACGAAGTTATAGGGTTTTCAAGGTTCTGGCGGAGTGTGTCGATTTTGATGTATCGCAACTCCATAAAGAATCTAAGTGTAATCAAATTCATAGTCAACTACTTAGAAACATATTGAAACAATTAAATAGGGGTAAGGAAGTATGGAAGCGGAAATAGGGAATAAATGGTGAATGAAAACCAATTGGAATTAGCATCTTCCAGTGTAGTTTATGATATTCTCATCAATCAAAGGTTGGAAGGATGAAAAGACAGATGTTGATTTTGTTGGGTGAACTAAGGGAGGAGGAAGAGGGGGTAGAAAATATTTGTCCAGCATTAAAAATTAATGGGATAAAGGATTACTCTCAATCAAAATTTTGATTGTGTAAACACAATAATCTAAGAATAATCTAAATTGACCGACGGAGTAACTTATAACTGTTCACTGATAAATGTCTACTTACAACATCGAATTAAACGAAGATACTTTAAATATTAGTTTTGGTGAATCCTCATCAAACGACCAGATTGTCAAAGATGCTGCGATTAGGTTGGAAGAAATGGCTAAATCTGGAGAATTACGTGGAGGAAAATTACTGAAAATTACTGGTCCTACTTCGATTCCGGTCGCTTTTGTTTTAGCTCATAGACTCTGTCATCTTTATGGAGCTATTGGTTGTTATGACCCAAAATTAGGGAAGTATGTGATTTGTGTGACTCATAATCCTGAATATAATTTGGGAGAGTTGATTGATTGATGACTATTTATCACATAAATCTAGAAGGGGATATTCTAAAAGTCGGATTTGGGGAAACACTTGCTACGGGTGACAAAATAGTCCGAGATGTAGTGGTACGGTTGGATGAAATGATAGCTTCGGGGGAGTTACCGGGTGGTGAATTAATCAAAATTAATGGACGAGCTTCGGTTTTGGTGAGTCAGGTTTTGGGGTTTAAGTTGGGAAAGATATATGATTCTGTTGCATTTTTTGACCCTAAAATTGGCGATAGAGGTTTAGATAGATATGTGATTACTGTTAGTAAGAATTCTAAATATAAAATTGGGGATATTCTAGATATCAAGAGGGGGGAGAATCCCAATAATATTAAAGTCGCAATTTGTGGATTTGCAAATACTGGTAAAACTTGTTTTCGGGAAGGATTAAAACGAGCATTATTAAAAATACCAAATCCTCCAGAGTTTTATATAGTTTCTGGTTGTCCCGATGGGGATGGTTCGTGGTTTTCGGAAACTGCAAAACACGATGTTGATTTAGCTAGAAATTTGAAATCTGAATATAAAGCTAAGTTTACTGAAGAGTTTGCTCGGTTCAAAGCGCGAGAATTTCAAAATGTCAAAGAATCAATTTTTATCTTTGATGTGGGAGGAAAAATATCTCCAGAAAATAAAATAATTATGGCAGAAGCTACTCATGTGGTAATTTTATTTAAGGAAAATAGTGAAATATCAATTTGGGAAAACTTTTGTAAATCTTTGGGTTTGAAAGTGTTAGCGATTATTCTCAGCGATTATCATGGTACAGAAGATTTTATTGAATATAAATTACCCTTATTAAAAGGAAGAATTCATTGTTTGGAGCGTGGAGTTGATGCTTCGGGAAGAGAAATGGTGAAGGAATTGGTGCGGGTTTTAGTAAGTTTGGTGAGGGGGTAAATTATGGTAGATAAAATGCGTCCGATATCGATAGGAATTGCTTGGTGTTTGGTTTGGGGTGAAGCACGGAAAACAGATAATTGGGATTTATTGGAGCAAACGCGGTCAGCTTTAATTAATGATGGAGAATTACCAGATAAGTTTAATTCAATTGTTAAAGAGGTTGAAGGATTAGATAATTTAGAATTTCCGCAAACCTTGGATGAATTAAATAAATTTACGGGAAGATATTCTCAGTTATGGAATTCTAAAATAGGTTTAGTTTATGGTGGTGCGACGAAGATTAAACAATATCTGTTTGAAGAATCGAAGTTACCGGATATTCGTGGTGGTTCGGCTTTATTAGATAGAATTAATTTGGTTGATTTACCTGCTTTTTTTGGGGTTACACCGAAAGTAGATAAGAAATTAAAAACTCCTAATTATAGCTTTCAATGTGCTGATGTTCGGAGCTGGTTAAATAATAATTTTCCACAGAAAGCAGATGGTGAAGCAAAGTTGTCAGATGCTTTAATTGAACAACTGATAATTTATTCTACAGGTGGAAATATATTAGCTTTTTGTCCTGCTGCTTTTGTTGATGATTTAGCAAATGCGATTGAGAAACGCTATCAAATTGAAACTTTAACAGCTAATTCTTGTGCGGTTGGGGATTGTTTTAAGCTATTTGAGATAAAATTTGGATTATTACGAGATAATATTGAAGAAACGTTTTGGTTTGATAAATACAAAGAAAAATATCAACATCCCATAGTTGAAGCTTATTTTGGGAAAATCAAAATTGATTCTGAGAATTTAGAAGAAAAGATTATAGAGAATTTTCAAAATCGTAAAAGTTTTAATGAATTAACAACGAAATTAGCGGTTCAATTTAATCAACGTCGTAACGGATATCCAAATGAAAAGCGTCCGAGTCGTCGTTATCCAGCAATGTTTGAAACTCATCCTTATTTGAGAAGAGATGGAGTTGAAAAACGTTGTTCAATAGCGCAGGTTTCTGAAATTACAGGACAACCTCATTTTTCGGAAGCTTCTATCAGAAAAAGATGTATTGGGGATAGAGCGAAAAAAGACATCAAAGGTATACCATCATGGTATCAAGAACTGAAATTAGATTGGCAACCGGGAATTATTGAGAGTTGGACGAATAAATTTGAAACGTTTTTAAAACAGAATTCAGAACAATATCAAAAATATTGTCAAAATCATAATCTTGATGACGTAGAAACACTTCCGTCTTTAACTCATCTGGGTAAAGTTAGTAATGGTTATATTGCTTATATTTACGCTGATGGAAATAATATGGGAGGTTATATTCAAAAAATTCGTACTCCCGAACAATACAAAAATTTTAGCGAGGATGTTGATAACGCAACCAGATATTCGGTATATCAAGCATTAGCAGAAAATCTTCATCCTAGAGAATTACAGGGAATTGATGAATCAACATCAAGATTAAAAAACGGAGATTTTATTCATCCCTTTGAAATAATTACTATAGGAGGGGATGACATCATTATCATTGTAGCAGCAGATAAAGCTTTAGAAATCGCCAAGATGATTGGCGAACAGTTTGAAAAAATCCTTTTGAAAAATGTTGGAATCGAAAATGTAAAAATTAAAGATTGTTATCGAGTGAAGTCAACCAATAAACCAGTTGAATTAAATAAAATTCATCGTTACTCTTGGAAAACTGCTCCATCTTCTCAATGTACTTTAAGTATATCGAGTGGTGTTTTGATTACTTCTTACAATACACCGGTTTACTATGCGAAAAAATTGTACGAACAGTTGTTAAAATCGGCGAAAAAACGAGCAAAAAAACTCAATAAAGTTGGTTACTGTGGGGGGACAGTTGACTTCTTGACCTTAAAATCAGTAACGATGATTTCATCTAATATAGAAGAATTTCGTCAGGAAGCATTAGTTAAAGAACGGGGAGCAAAACTACAATTATATGCTGCACCTTATACTTTACACGAACTGGGAGGATTAATAAAATCTGTCAAAGCTTTAAAAAAAGCAGAATTCCCCAAATCGCAAATTTACCAAATTCGTAGTTTTCTAGAAAGAGGTAAACAAACAGCGATTTTAAATTATCGTTATTTCCGAGTTAGATTAAAACCAGAAAATTCCAATTTACTCAAAAAAGAGTTTGAAGAAGTTTGGTGTAGAGCTAAAACTAATGGGGGGAATCTAGCACCTTGGATGTATGACGATGGAAAACTTGAAAATCCTAAAAGTCCAGAAGCATTTTATGAAACTATCTGGAGAGAATTGGTAGATATTTATGATTTTGTAGAAAAAGATGAATTGGAAAATAATGAAGAAAATCTGATTACTGCTGAAATAAAATAATATTAAAAATATGATATTTCTACAGCAATTATCAAATTCAATCGAAACTTTAGAAATTACAGCGGTTATTGATACAGCTTTGTGTGTAGGAGCGGGTGGTTCGTCCGGTTCCTTAGCAGATAAAGCAATTGTTCGTAATTCCGGAGGTAATTTATTAATTCCAGGTTCTCAAATTAAAGGAAGATTGCGTCATGAATGTGAAAAAATAGCTAGAGGTTTAGGATGGGGAATTTGCGAATCTCCCAATGCTGAAAGAATGGTGATTCTCAGAGATAAAGCTCCTCCAGAATTTAAACGGGATGAATATAAAGTTCAAGGATACGACAAAACATATCATTGTTTAATCGGTCAAATATTTGGAGACCCAGTTTTACCATCAAGGGTAATATTTGATGATTTAATTTGTACCGAAGAACTAGAAAACCTACCCGAAGTAATACGTCCCGGTGTGACTATTAACCGTCGTCGGAAAATAGCAGAAGAGAAAAAACTCTACTATTTAGAAACTTCTCCCGTAAACGCAAAACTGAAATTTACAGGTCATATTCATATCCAACCGAGCTTAACATCCGAAAGACCCGATTATGCAAAAGCCTTAATTTGGAGTGGCTTTCACCATATTAATGCATTAGGAGGAAGTAAATCAGCAGGGTTAGGTTGGATTGATTGGGAACTACCCCCCATAGAAATCGATGAAACAGTTTGGGAATTTTTGGGTAAGGGGAGAATACAGTGAAAAAGATAGAATTAGAAATCAAAGCTTTATCACCCCTAGCTGTGGGAAGACAAAAACCTGGGGGTTCCGTCAGTGAAGCAGATGATTATATTCCCGGTACAGTAATTCGTGGTGCGATCGCTAGTGAAATTTTAAAGCGTTCGGGTCATCAATTTAGCAACTTGAGTGAGAATGGTGGTCATTTTCAAGCTTTATTTCTTGATGACGAACCAGCGATATTTACAAATGCTTATCCAGCAGCTTTGATAATTAAAGGTAAAATCATATCTCAAGACAGAATAGAACGAATAAAATTTTTACCAGCTACAGCACTTAGTTCCAAAACAAAATCGGGTTTCAAAACCGGAAAACCTCTAAATAACGGAGTTTTTGACAGTCTCATCGACCGTTTTTGTGGTGAATTTTATGATTATGAGTATGACCCCAATTGTCCGGAAGATGGGAAAAGAGTTGAACCTTATAGCAGTTTTTATACTAAATTCAAAAACAAATATTACAGCTTATCTGTTACTAAACGTCTTTTAACCCGAGTTGGAATAAATCGTAAACGAGCTACATCAGAAGAAGATATTCTTTACAGCATCGAAGTTCTCAACGAATCAGAATCTACGGGTAAGAATCCCAAACCTGTAATTTATAAATCAGCAATAATTATTAGAGATGATTTAGCAGATTTTCTTTGGGAATTCATTGATAATCCTCGTAGTAACTTTCGTCTAGGTGGTTCTAGTTCCCGAGGATTGGGTAAAGTTAAAATTGAAGCTCAAAAACCAATTGAATTCAAACCTACTGTCGAAAATAAGATTGAGAAATTTAATACTAAATTAAAAGAACGCTGGGCTAATTGGAACATTTTTGGTAATCCTATTAAAGAGTTACCAAATAATCGTACTTACTTTAGTTTAGACTTACAATCAGATGCAATGTTAACCGAAAAATGGCGACGTACTACGGTTATTTCGGAAGAAATGCTCAAACTATTTACGGGTGTTGAAGATTCATCTTTAAAATTAGAAGCTACTTACAGTAGTTATGATTATCGTTCCGGTTGGAATTCAGCTTGGGGATTAATGAAAGATGTTGAATTAGTGACTAATAAAGGTGCTGTTTACTTATTTAGTACCACTCACCTAGAATCATGGTATGAAAAATTAGCAAAATTAGAATTAGACGGTGTGGGAGAAAGAACTTGTGAAGGTTTTGGTCAAGTAGAAATTTGTGATGATTTTCATCTTATATTGAGAGAGGATAGAGTATGACAGATTTTTCAGAGCAGCAAAAACAGTTAAAAATACAAAAAGGAATTCGTCAAGCAGAAGATAAATTAGTTTCCGATATTCAAGATATATTGGATGATAAAACATCTTATGGAAACTTAGAAGAATCTCAATTTCGTAATTTATTAAGAGTTGCTGATTCTACCGAAAGTCCGGAAGTTATCAAAAATTTTCTACTATATCAAGTAGGAAGAGATAGAAAGTGGGGTCAAGGTCAAAACTCTTTAGCAAAAAAAATAATTAATTATATCAGTAAGGAAATTCATCAAAAAGCGAAAGATATTGCCAAAAACGCCAATTCAGAAGAAACTAATCTAATTCAAATAGAATTAGTCCGTCGTTATTTAGGATATGGTGCTAGATATTTAGTTTATAAGAACAAAGGTGAAAATTAAATTATTTAGGAGTTATATAATATGAAAACACTTGTAATTTCAACAGTTGGAACAAGTTTATTAACAAATTGCATTGACCAAGATATAGATCCAGATAATTGGTTGAAACGATTACAAGATACAGCTAATTACACCGAAGATGAAATAAACAAACATTGTGAAGATGTTTTAGCAACTATTACAGAGCTAAACCAAAGAGCAGAAGAGAAGTTATACAATAAAGAAACTGAAATATCAGAAATAAGAGAAACCTGTGCGGAATTAAATGGAATTTATGGTTTGTATGATGAAAAACTAGAGCAAGGTATATCAGATACTCATATTTTAATTACTACCGATACAGCACAGGGAAGAATTACTTCTAAATTAATAGAAAAATTTTTGCAAGATAATAAACTCAAAAATACAACTACTTGTATTCAACCTCAACTTTCTTTAAAAAGTAGTACTGCTTTCAAAGAGGGTATGGCAAAGGTCATTCCTTATATTAGAGATACTATTGAAGGTTTTCAAAAAAATCAATATCAAATTTATTTTAATTTAGTAGGAGGTTTTAAAGCGTTACAAGGATATTTCAATACTATCGGAATGTTTTATGCAAATGAAATAATCTATGTTTTTGAAGGTTCTAACGAAGTTATAAAAATTCCTCGATTACCTATAAAAGTTGATATAGAAAAAATAGAACCCTTTAAAGTTCAACTTGCAATGATGGAACAGGGAGATGTTTATAAATCTTGGGAAAAATTAAAAGATATCCCACGTGATTGGCTTTTGGAAGATGGTCAGGAAATGACTTTATCCACTTGGGGACAATTGATTTGGAGTCAATGTAAAGAGGAATTACTGTCAAATAACCTACTCAAATTTCCTAAAATATCTTATAAAGATAGTTTTATAGATGATTTAAAAAAAATTGACAATAATTTAGAAGAAAAGCTCAAACTACAAGAAGTTATTGCAAAAGTTGCTATTTTTCTACAAAAATCAAATGGTGATACAAGTCCTCTAAAAAATGATAACGGTTTACAATATGATAAATATACTAATATGAAAGGTGATATTGCTCATTTTAGGGTAACTAAAGGAATAAGAGTAAGTTGTACTTCATCTAATAATAATTTATTACTACATCGCTACGGTAAAGAGCCAGTAGTTAATAAAAATCCTTATTAATCAATATATCTTCAATAAATTTAGGTGTAGGTAATAAACCTATGTTCGACATATTCAAAAACCGCTTAGAAATAACCGGAACCCTAACAACTATAACAGCACTCAGAATCAGTTCCGGACGTTCCACCGAACCCATCGGTTCCGATTTACCAGTTATCAAAGATGCTTTGGGTAATCCATTTATCCCCGGTTCCAGCTTTAAAGGAGCATTGCGATCGCGTTTGGAAAGTTTCCTTCGTGGTATAAATCCAAATCTTGCTGCTAATCCTACTATTGAACCTGAATCTTCCATCCCTTCTAAATCAATACGCGATCGAGATAGAAATATTTTGAAAAAGGGTTTGGATACAATAAAACAAGAAATTGATGATGAATTTCAAGACGATCCAGATAAAAATCGTAAAATTGACAAAAAATTAACTGAAGAAATCATCAAAATTTTGGAAACTGAGGATTTAACTTCTCATTTATTCGGTTCCCCTTGGATAGCAAGTAAATTCCAAGTACGGGATTTAACGATAGTAGCAGATACCTGGTTCGGACAATATCAAGAACGAGATGGTGTATCTATCGATAGAGATACGGAAACAGCAGCAGATGGAAAACTTTACGATTTCCAAGTTGTACCAGCAGGAACGCAATTTGATTTTAAAGCAATAGTCGAAAATGGGGAAGATTGGGAATTAGGTTTATTGATGATTGGTTTACATCAGTTTGAAACCGAACAAATACCCCTCGGTGGTGGACGTTCTCGTGGGTTGGGTGTTGTTAAATTAGATATTAAAGATATGAAATGGATAAACGTTGATAATAAACCTGAAAAATTACTAGTTTATCTACAAAAATTAGTATCAGATAATTCTTCTGTGGAAATATTAAGCGAGCAAGAAAGTAAGAAATTTAAAAAAGAATGGACAAAAGCGCTTATTAATAAGTTAGAAGTCAATATTCAAAATAATATAGAAGTAGAAACAAAATAGATTTTTGGAGCTAACAATGGCTTTCAGTAATTTTAAAACTATTGGTGAAGTTCTCAAAGAATATCAGGTAACTTATACTGAAGCGAATTTTATGGGTAAAGCTGAATTTCTAGTTTCTGATTACTTTCGAGAAGATTTAGAGACTGTAATGCGAGAAGGTGTTGTTAATAATTCAGAGTTTGCTATTTGTGAAAATCTGATATACCCGGTCTTAAAAGAAGTTTGGAAACGTTATAGTAACAAGTTTACTTTGTGGAGCCATGAATCATTAAATTATAATGATAAACTTTCTGGCTATCCCGAATATATTTTAGCAAAAAGGTCATCTCTAGGAAAAGTTGTTTTTGATAAGCCATACTTTATTTTAGTTGAAGCTAAACAAGATGATTTTGAAGGTGGATGGGCACAATGTTTAGCTGAAATGATTGCAGCACAAAGATTAAACGCAGAACTTCCAATTACGATATTTGGTATCAGTTCTAATGGTAATACATGGCAATTTGGAAAATTAGAAGCAGATAATTTTATTCGGAATATTTCACCTTATACTATTTACGAATTAGATAAACTTTTTTCTGCTGTAAATTTCATATTTAGACAATGCGAAGAGCAGTTAAATAATTTAGTTACTGCATAATTTTATTACTATCAAATTCAAGATGCATAAACGACTTGTTAACCATTGTACGATTGATTTAAGTATCATTCCCTCCGGACCAATTTTAATCAAATCTGGTAGAGAAGGTGCTGACCCTACAAACCCAGATATGGAATTTGTCAGAACTTTTCATAAGAATGGATGGTCAATTTATTTACCCGGAAGTAGTCTTAAAGGTGCTATTCGCGCTCATGCTGAAAGAATTGTTCGGACTGTAGGAAGTGAAACTAATCCTGATGATAAAACAAATCTTTGGGCTAATGACCCTTTAAATGATAGTTACAGTTATTTAAAGGATAAGCATAATAAAAATAAATTTTTACCTTCCGATGAGATTTATCAAAAGTCTTCTTTCACCGACCAAATATTTGGAAATATTGCCATTGCTAGTCGGATTAGAATTGAAGACGCTCATCCTGTTGATAATAAAGAATTGCATATTGAAGAACGTAATGGTGTCGCAATTGATAGAGTTTTTGGTTCGGTTGCGGTTGGTCCTTTTAATTATCAAGTTTGTACTGCTGGAGAATTTAAAACCAAAATTCATCTGAAAAATTTTACTTTAGCTCAACTTGGTTTAATTGGGTTAGTATTGCGGGATTTAAATGATGGTTGGTTTGGTTTAGGTTTTGCAAAGTCTCGCGGTTTGGGAACTGTAAAAGTTAAATATAATTCTGCTAAAATCCAATATCCTGGATGTGTAATTGATGAAGAAAATCAACAAATTCAACTTCTGGGAAGTGATAATAAATGGAGTTGGTATCACTTGTTAGGAGTGGGAGAATTTTTATCAGAACCAGAAGCAAAGAAATACGGTTTTAGAAAACCAGATAAACAAGATTCTCCCGTGAGAGCAGAATCTATGGATTTAGGTTTGGGAGTACAAATGAAATGGGAAGGGGATACAGAAGCTGGTGTTCAAGATTTATTTATGCGTGCTGTTCGTTCTTGGGGTGAGATTTTAGGATGTACGACATCATGACTAAAGGATATGTATATCATAAACAATTTGTAGAAATAGAAAATATAGATAATATTATTGATGAAGTCAAAAAAATATCTGATTCGCAAGATAATTATTATTTTTTACGTTATTCCTATCAAGTCAGCGGTATTTGTTTAGAACTACCCAGTGATAGAGGAGAAATTGAAGGACAAATGTTCAATGCTATTTGTGAATTACGTTGGAAGAAATATAAATTCGGATACGAAGTTTTGATTCTCAGCAAAGATAAAATTGAATTAGAAGGATTTGGTTTATTATCTGGTAATTGGCAAATTCAAGATTATCAAGCTTACTGGAACAAGCAAGAACCAAGATTTCCTAAAGGGTTAAAGTTTCAAGGAAAAAATAATCAAGATATCGAAGCAGATAAAATTCCGATTCAACAACGATATTTTCAAGACTCAGATACAGCAACTGTTCATTTTGTTGCATTAACCGTTAAATAAAAATTGAATCCAAAATCTAAAATTGAAATGTCTCAAACTCCTAAACCTAAACCAAGAAAACCCGCACCTCCCCAAGGTCCATCTCGCGACAATTCAATAGAAACTAATCCAAATAAACCATATCAATTTATTACCTTTCCTCGGGAAAGTCCCCGTTTACAAAAACCAGCGGGACACGATAAATTTTACTTTAATAAAAATCAATTACACGGAACTTTATTTTTAACCTTACAAGTTCAAACTTCCTTACATATTTCCACAGGAATTGTAGCTCTTGGTAGCGATTCCAAAAGTAGAGTCCCTTTGATAAAAACAATGACTCAAGGTGTGGAAAAACAGCTTTCAATTCAAGGTAGTTCTTTAAAGGGTTGTATCCGTTCCGTTTATGAAGCTATTACTAATAGTACATTAGCAGTAATTACATCAAGACATCGCGATAAAATACCATCAGAACGTTTTCCTTGTAAAAATAAAACCGAATTATGTCCAGCTAGTCGAGTTTTTGGTGCTTTAGATTGGCAAGGTTTAATTGAATTTAACGATGCAAAATGCGAAAGTATAGGCTTTAGTACGGGATTTATGCCATCCTTATATCGTCCTCGTCCCGAACCTGGAAGCGCATATTTTGATAGACGAGGAAAGGTCGCTGGACGTAAATTTTATTATCATACAATTCGCGCTATTGAAAAAGGTCAAAATCAAGGAATAGCAGTTCAACAAGCTACCAAATCTTATACATTTAATACCCAATTACAATTTAAAAATCTCAAACCAGAAGAATTAGGAACCTTATTAGTTGTACTCGGACAAGATAGTAAATATCCCATAGCTTTAAAAGTCGGTGGTGGTAAACCCATCGGAATGGGAACCATGACTGTAGAAGTTACCCAAGCAAAGATTTTGCAAAAATCTGAAGACTTTAAACAACGCTACTGTAAATACACACCCACAGACGATAATTTACTCGTGGAAAACGAATTACAAAAATTCATCCAAAAGCACATCAAAACAGCACATTCTGAATTAATTCAATCCGAACAACTCCAACAACTCGCAGAAATATTACGCTACCCCACCGATAGAGAACCACCAGAAGGAATGTATTAATGTCAACTCAAGCAGAATCCCTCACAGAAATTGAATCTCAAATAGCAAATAATATCGCTGTAACTCTAGTTCAAGACAACACCGACGTTAACGAATTAGGAAAAGCCATTGCATATCTGCGTAGCATCATAAATCAACCAGATGCAGGAACCAGATTTTTTACATATCTTAAAACCCTGGTAAATCACGGGAGACAAATCGGACATAGTGGAAAAACCACGGGTTACTATCGCAACATCGAGCATACTTGTAGTAAATATTTGCAAAATTATCACAAAAATGCCCATTCCATGTTAAAAATCATGGGATGGGCGATGCGTTTAATGAGATATTACAAAGTAAGTCCTGTTGAAGAAATGACGGTTACCGAAATACCAGAACAACTTTCTGAACGACAAGCGGAAATTGCAGAAGTTATGGAATCTCAAACTTTTGCAATTGACCAGATTTTAGATGCGAAGGTGTTAGGAATCAAAGGGAATAAAGTTACTTATGAAATATTGGAGACAATTAAATTAACGGTTAAAGAACCTAAGAAAGCAGGTGATTTAGAGGAGGGGCAGGAGGTTAAGGTGAGAATTGCTGCTCTTAAGGATGATGGGAGTATTAAAAGTGTTAAGTGTGTTTGATTGAGTGATTAAATTTACCACTTATTTTGCAAAACATTTAAGATAGAGAGTAAGGCTAAATGCCGATAATATTATTTACAAAAAAACAGCAGTACTCCTTTTAGGAGGTAACAAGGTTGGTAATAACCGTTGGTATGAAGAAAATGTACCAAAAGCAGATAAGCTCTACGATGAACTTTTAAAAGAGCTTCAAGAAGAAGGATTAATATGAAAACAAAACCTTTCAGCAATTTGCGGAAAAGGATGACTCCTGAAAGAAGGGCAAAAAATAAGACGCGCGCTCAACTTATGCTACTTCATCTTACCCTTTTAGAGCTACAAAAATCTTTAAATTCTACAGAGGATAATTCGCAAACAAACCTTATTAGCTTTGAAGATGCTATTTCGGAACTAGGAAATCAATTAGAAAATCAAGAGGATATTCAGATTTCTACTTTAATGGAATGTATCAAAGCTCTTGGTGGAAATTTAAAAATAGTTGCCGATTTTCCTGATAAGAAAGAAGTCATGCTTTCTCAATTTCAGTAAAGGTTAATCATTGAAACTCAAACCTTTATAGTAACTTGACTTTATTTTTGAAGTCAGGAGAGATTGTGTTTTCCCCGGAAGGGGATTGAAACACTCCTCTAGTATGGTGATTGAACAGTTGTTTCAGTGTTCACCACTTCCCCGTAAGGGGATTATAATTATCAACCAAATATCACCATAATCCCAATTGGTGCGTGACGGTACAATCAAATTATCCACTTATAAGTAAGTGAACATAATTAATTACACAATGTCATTGCGAGGGTCACTACGTGAAACGAAGCATTCAGCGAAGCTGTGGATCATCGCAAGGGCTGGGATTACTTCGCTTCGCTCGTAATGACGGTAAATATTTTTGTTTCACTACTTATTTAATATTCATCGTCACCGTCACACACCCTACAATCCCTTCACCTGCTTCAACTCCAACCCCCGCTCAAATATCTCATCAACAGCCAACATTTCCCCATCAACAGTCATAAATTTATGGTCTTTTGTAGCTCGAATTATCGAACCATCCTCTAACTCATACTCAAATACTTCCTGCATTCCTCGATTGTGCCATTGTGCTATCGGTTGACTGTAAACATTCCCGTTTTTATCAACGCTATACACGGTACAATCTATTTTCTCTTCGACTATTTTACCTATAGGAATAAAACCAAATTCTTCAGTTAAAATCTCGGTGTCGTAACTCAAGCAGTATTCGGCAAATTTAATCATTTGGTCGAATAATTCTTCAGCAACCTGTTTATTAACACCATTTTTTGCGGAACCATCAATAAATATTTCGCGATGTTTCTGCATTTCTGAAACTTTCTTTTTACCCATCGCTCGACGCAATAAATCGGCTTGTCCCAGAGAATAACCAGCCATGTCTTGAGCAATCTTCATAATCTGCTCTTGATAAACCATAATTCCGTAGGTTTCATCAAGAATCGGCTCTAAAACTGTCGCATCGTATGCAATTGCTTCTCTACCGTGCTTCCTATCGATAAATTTAGGAATTAATCCTGCGTCTAATGGTCCCGGTCGATAGAGCGCTAAAATTGAAGAAATATCTTCTATATTGGAAGGTTTCAAATCCCTAACAATTTGTCGCATTCCGGAAGATTCTAATTGAAATACTCCTTCTAATTCTCCTGCTTCTAATAATTCATAAGTTTTTCTCACATCATTAGGAAGCTTTGCTGCATCCCCACCTCTAGCTAATACCTTTTGTGCTTTTCTTTCGTTAGCGGTTATATCGTAGGGGTCTATTCTGGTCTTAATCTTTTTCTCGATTAAATCAAGGGTTTTATCAATCATGGTCAGGTTTCTTAAACCCAAAAAGTCCATTTTTAATAAACCCATTGCTTCCACATCTTCCATGTAATATTGGGTAATTACAGAACCATCATTATTTCTTTGTAACGGTACAATTTCATCTAAAGGTTCGGCTGAAATCACCACACCAGCAGCATGAACCCCGAAGGTTTTGTTAGTTCCTTCGATACGAATAGCCATATCTACCCAGTGTTTCACCCTGGGGTCGTTATCGTATTTTTCCTTAAATTCCGGTTCCGGGGTATCATCGGAAATCATTTTTTTCAACTTAGCTGGTTTACCCCTAGCAACGGGAATCAGCTTCGCCATTTTATCGGATTCCCCGTAAGGAATATCTAACACCCTCGCAACATCTTTCAATACCGATTTAGAAGTTAATCTGTTAAAAGTAATAATTTGAGCAACCCTATCTTCCCCATATTGACGAGTTACATAATCAATAACTGCATCGCGGTTTTCTATACAGAAATCCGTATCAATATCAGGCATAGATTTTCTTTCTGGATTCAAGAAACGCTCGAATAATAATCCATGATGTACGGGGTCAATATTGGTAATTCCCATACAGTATGCTACCAAAGAACCAGCCGCCGAACCTCTTCCCGGTCCCACAGGAATGTTATTATCGCGAGCAAATTTAATATAGTCCCATACAATTAAAAAGTATCCAGGAAAACCCATCTCCTGAATCAATTTTAATTCATAATTCAGCCTATCTGTATAGGATTTATCTACTTCGCTGCGAGTTTTACGATTCAACTTTTCTAAAAGTCCCTGCCAAGCTACTTCTTCTAAAAAAGTTTCGGTTGTATGACCTGGTGGAATTGGAAAATTAGGAGTTCGAGGCGGACTTAATATTTTATAAGGCTCTATTTTATCCGCAACTTCTAAAGTATTGCTAACGGCTTCTTCTATTACATCTTCCGGTAAATGGTCGAGGAATAACTGCTTCATTTCTTCGGCAGATTTTAAATATTCCGTACCGCTATACCTCATTCTTTTATCTTCAAAAATCTTCTTCCCAGTTTGGATGCACAGCAGAGCATCGTGAGCTTCTACATCGTTACAAGAAATATAGTGAGAATCATTTGTTGCTATCAGCTTGATTCCCAATTCTCGGGCAATTTTGACAATTTCTACATTTACAACTCTATCTTCTTGAGAGCCGTGGTCTTGAATTTCTAAATAATAATCTTCACCAAATACATCTTGATACCATTTAGCTACTCTCCGAGCGACCTCCGGTCTACCGCTCATAATCGCTTGTGGTATTTCTCCACCCAAACAAGCGCTGGTAACAATTAAGTCTTCGTGATACTGCTTTAATAACTCTTTATTTATACAGGGACGCGAAAAAATCCCCTTTCCCTGCACCCCTTCCAAATGCGATATAGAAGTTAACTTAGTTAAATTCTTATAACCTCGAGTATTCTTCGCTAAAACAACCTGATGGTAGCGGGGACGACGTTCCTGCTTGGTAATATCGCCGTTGATAATATACATTTCGTTGCCGATAATCGGCTTAAAATTCTTCTTCTTACAAAGCTTGATTAGCTCAACCGCACCATACATCACCCCGTGGTCGGTCAAAGCAATAGCCTCCATTCCCAACTCAATGGCTCGGTCAATCAAAGCAGGTAACTGAGACGCACCATCAAGCAGACTATAGTCGCTATGAATATGCAAAGGAACAAAGGACATAGGCTAAAAACCCCCATTCGTAACCACAACCAAACACCAACAAGTGTTATCCAGAGTAACGCAGGAATGTCATATAGACTATATTTTTTTCAAGGTAAAAATATTAAATTTCGTATTCATGTCTAAATTTTGACTTCTAACATTCTCAAACGCCGTGAAAGCCCGGATTCTTCAATAAATCGGGCTGTTGACGATTCCGATTCTTTTATTTAAAGATAATTTAAAGACCATCCGCACCCCATCAGTGATATGAGTCATAATTATTACTTTTTGTGCAGAGAATAACTGTATTAATAGTGTTACGCATCCTAAGTAATCTACCTAAAATATATAAAATTTAGTCTCAGATTATTTTTAATAATCAATGAGATTCTAGATAAGATGATGAAAAACATAAAAGTCTGAGCATAGAAAATCAAGTATTAGCAGTAAATATTTTTAACTTTTGACTTTTTAATAGTTAATTAACATTCCCCATAAGGAAAGCGAGCATACCCCCATGAAAAAGCCCCATCCAGAGGATGAGGCGATTATATAAGGCTGAAATTAAAATTAAAATGTTGCAAACCCGAAAAAACAGATTAGTCCGTTCAAATAAAATTTTGTTAACTTGTAACTCATAAATCTTTCCCGAACGACGATTAAACCATTGACAAGCGTAGCTTGAAGGCTTTATCCACCGTTAGAAGATTGTCCCTTAGCATCGCATTCTCTACCCCAACAGCGCTCTAAAAGCTCTATCCGATACACATAAGCGAAGGTATGGGGATTTAAAATCAGTTTTTCACAAAACAAAGGTTGATTGAGATATTGCCAAAAAGGGAACTTTAGTTTGTTTTTGTCTGGATTCATAACAGGAGCCAATAATTTAAACCGTTGTCTTAGCAGCAGGCATTTTTCCAAATGTCACTACTTATTTAATAGTTAAACCTTACACAATCTGTATACAGTTGACCTGCGAACAATTGCGGAAACATATAGAACCGTACACCTCGCTAGCAAGACCTTTAATTATCAGAAAAATTCCATTATTTTGCGGATGCCAAAAAATACTGACATGTATATTAAACGACATAAATTTAGTTAACAGTAAGCAGTGAGTAGTTGTTCACCCGTTCACCGTCAGGTGTTCCCATAAGATAGGGTGTGGATCGTCAGTGATAAACGAACAGTTAAATGTTCACCCAGTGGTGTGGTGTTGTCCGGATTAATTTATCTTTTAGCTGCATAAAAGTACCCTCTCCTGATTGCAGGAGAGGGACAATTTAGGGACTTCCAATTAAAAAAATAATCAATCGCTTTGGTGAGCAGGGGGAGCAGGGGGAGCAAGGGAAGCAGGGGGAGAAAAAATCTGATTGTCGTATTAGATGCAGAAATTGAGTAATTTAATTCTTGGATGTCCCTTAGAAGAATATTGTGGAAAATAGTAAGTTTCGAGTCACAAGTAGCGAATTTATTTACCAATAACAACATGACAACAAACACTATAAACGTATTTTACTTGCTACTTACTACTCGCTACTCATAACTCCTAACTATTAATAATGGTTTCCAGCTTTACGACGATGGATAGCAGTTACCGTATCAGCTTGCATCAATTTACCATTGTCAACAGTTGCATATATTACCCAGTGGTCGCCGCATTCCATACGTTTGCTTGCAGAACATTCTAAATAAGCTATACCATCTGCAAGGATGATGCCACCATTATCTGCTTCTGTCGTAGTGAAATTGGAAAAACGGTCTTCACCAGGAGCAAAAGACTTACGGAAGTGCTTCACGTAATCTTGTTGATTTCCTTCACCGATGATATTTAATACAAACTTACTTCCAGGATATAGCAGCGTTTCCACCGCTCTATCTTTGGCGATCGCCAAACTAATTCCAGGTGGGTCAAATGTCGCTTGCGACACCCAGCTACCTAACATTCCGGTAGAAACTTCTCCTTGTTTAGCCGTGAGTACGCAAACGGAACCAACGATACGACCAACCGCTTGTTCCATTGGAGTCGCAGTAGGTTGAGCTATGCGTAGCTTGCGAGCTTTTCTCAAAGTTTGAGCAAAATCGGTTGCTGTTTCTTCACATTCCTTGAGAGTTTTGTCGGATGGTTTAAATCTAGCTTTAAAGGTGTCGAAACCAAATTTAAATCCTGCATCTTTGAGCTTACCTTCAATCAAATCGAATGCTTCACCGCTCCAACCGTAGGAACCAAATACACCAGCGAGTTTACCAGTGTCACCATTTGAAAGAACGATACCTAAAGCAGTATGAATCGGAGTCGGAGCATTACCACCGATGGTAGGAGAACCAATGATAAACCCATCTGATTTTTCAATCGCAGCGCGAATGTCATCCGGGTCAGCAAATTCGCAGTTAATAGACTCAACAGCGACCCCACCTTTAGTTAAACCCAAGCCAAAAGCCTGGGCTAAAGTCGAAGTATTACCGTAAGCTGAAGCGTAAAGTAAGGCTACGGTAACTTCCCGTTCGGTTTGAGAAACGCTCCACTGTTGATAAGCTTTCTTAAGTTCAATCAAACCGTAGCGTACCAAAGGTCCGTGAACTGTACCGTACATTCTCACCGGTACTTCGGAAAGTTTTTCCAAAGCCGCTTTAACATGAGGTGCATGGGGAGCCATCAAACAGTCAAAATAATAGCGCTGGTCTTCCTTTAAAATATCCCAGTCTTCATCAAATACTTCTTCACCGCAGACATGAGTACCAAATAGTTTGTTTGAATAGAGAACTTGGGTTTGCTCGTCGTAAGTAGCAAGTCCGCTCGGCCAGCGCGGACTGGGAATGGGAATACCTTTCAAAACATGTCCCTTACCCAAATCGAGGGTTTCCTTACCCCGCATTTCTATCACATTGAGGTGTGGTCCAAAAGCCTTACGTAAATTAGCAGCACCAGGAACCGAAGCCACAAAAGTGATTTGCGGTGCGCGTTCTAAAATTGCTTTGAGAGTAGCGACCCGATTAGGATTAAAATGTCCAACAACAACATAATTTAACTCTTGCAAATCTAAAACACTTTGCAAAGCCTCCATGTAAATATGGGTAAAAGTTTCTGGAGGAGGGTCAATAATTGCAGTTTTATCTGCCTCAATTAAATAGCAATTAGAAGTACTACCCTTAGCTAAAGCATATTCAATTTCAAATCGCAACCGAGTCCAACTACGAGCTTTAATCAACTTTGTATCGGTCGCAATCGGGGCAATCTGCATATCGCGGGGATTGGAATTGCTCATAATATCGATGGAAAAAATAAAGGATTAAGAATTGAAAAAAATAATCAAAAAAAGGGCGTTGCTGAAGCGCGCAGCCGTTAGCCATCTTGAAATATGAATTTACTTTTCTGCGGAGAGTTAAGCCCCCTAAATCCCCTTTGCATTGGGGAACTTATAATTATCTTTTGCCCCATAATTGGGGGTTAGGGGGCTATTCATACTTTTAATCAGCAACGCCAAAAAAAGAACGTAGATGCTTATTTGAATTTAATAAAAAGAGGAAGTAATTAAAGTTCGTAGTAAGGACTTTAGTCCTGAATTTGAGGAGAGGAAGAGGGAGAAGAGGGGGAGATGGGGAGATGGGGAGATGGGGAGATAGGGAGATAGGGAAGAAAATAATTCCTAACTCCTCACTCCTAACTCTCAATTCCTAACTCCTAACTCTTAACTCCTAACTTTAGTAGTAAGTTCCAACCTTACGGTGACGAACTGCTGTGATTCCGTCGGGGTCGGAAATACGACCTTCGGAAACGGTACAGTACAACAATGTGTGGTCGCTACATTCCATGCTGGTTTTAACTTCGCATTCCATGTATGCTAAAGCGTCAGTCAGAATGGGGCTACCGTTTTTAGCTGTTTGAGTTTTCACTCCTTCAAAACGGTCAACACCGGGAAGTAAGCGCTTGAGGAAATGCTTTTTGAGGTCGTGATAGTTTCCTTCTTCCAGAACGTTGAGAACGAACTTGTCACCTATTTGCAGTGAAGATTCCATTCCTCGCTCTTTAGCAATCGCTACGGTGAATCCTAAAGGTTGCAAACTTGCTTGTGCAATCCAGGAAGCAACCATTGCACCTTTGATGTCACCTTTCTTGGTGGTAACTACATAAAGTCCGTTGCTAATCCGACCTAATGCTTTTTCTAAATCGGCATCAATTGATTTAAGATGCTTGATGTTGCGTTCGCGTACCAATAACTGTCCCATTTCGTGACCAGCTTCATCAGCAGCTCGAAATACATCGTTTTGTGGTTCTTCTTTGATACGAATTGCTTCAAAGCCTTCTCTTACACCGTGTTCGAGGAATTTTCTGCGTAAGGTATCAATAGGCTCATCATCTCCACCGTATGACTCATACAGTCCGATAACTTGCTTGCTTTTCACAACTGCGAGTAAAGAACTGATAGCAGCTTGTGCAACAGTGTTGTCAGAAGGAGGCATACCGATAATAATACCTGCTGCTCTACCTGCTAATTCTTGAATTTCTTGGAGGTCGGTGCTAGCTAAATCCAACATTTCCACACCAACACCAGTTTTCTGGATACCGTGACCGATGGACTGAGCTAATCTATCGCTATATCCGTATTCGGACACGTAGAACAAACCAATAATTGTTTCTGTTTTGGCTTGTTTTTGGCTCCAACTTTGATAGCACTCTCTAAGAGTATCCAAATTGTGATAGAGCAATGGGCCGTGACCGTTAGCAATAATTTTGATTTTGCCTAAATCGTTCATTCTCTTCATTGCATTCAACAAAGAGCGAGCATTTGGTCCCATCAAACAATCGTAGTAGAACTTAAAGTCAGGCTCAATTGCTTCTAAATTGACATCAAAGGTATCGTCACTACAATAGTGCATACCAAAAGCGTCACAAGTAAAGAGAGTTTGAGTCTTCTTATCGAAACTGAAGATAGTATCGGGCCAGTGTAAATTAGGAGCGCTAACGAATTCAATTTCGTGTCCGTCACCTAAATCTACTTTGTCACCGGTCTTAACGATTCGCTTGGAGAACGGGTCGTGTACCAAATTTTCCAGAAACTGTAGCGCTACCTTAGAAGCGATGACAGTTGCTCTAGGAGCAATTTGTAGAACATCTTCCACCAAACCACTGTGGTCGGGTTCTGTGTGGTTTACGATTATGTAATCAATCTCCTTGGGATTAACCAAGCTCTTGAGAGTTTCTAAATATTGTTCTCTAAACTTGGTATGAGAAGTATCGATTAAAGCAGTACGCTCACCGCGAATCAGATAAGAATTGTAAGTCGTACCGTTTTGTAATCCAAACTCAATATCAAAGCGGTCGCGGTCCCAATCGAGACTACGAATCGCGGTAGTGTTTGGAGCAATTTCAACAGTTTGTATAGTAAGACGTTTTTGTGCGTTCTCGTTGACCGCTACCATATATATAAATCCGAAGACAGTTTTAGTTTACTTTTCTGTCTTTATTTTTCTCATAAAAACTTTTGTAAATTTGTCTAAAACTTTATATTTCAGAAAAAATTTTTTGTAGCAGATGTTGCTGTTTTTCAGCATTACCAAACCACTGAAAGACGGCAAAATTATTTACTAGGTTATTTATTTTTTATTCTTTTGTTTATTTATTTTTATCAAAACGGATTATATCAGGAAAATAGATTTTTGAAAAATAAAAGCTGTTGCGAAAGCCGTAATGATGATGTGGTGATTTACAATAATTGGAAATAGAGAACAGTCTTTGTAGGATATGTGACACTTTGAATATTTTTGAAAGTAACAGATAATAATGATTTTATTTTCACGCACAAATAGCGTATCCAAGTAATCGCGTAATTGCTGTTTGGTTTCTATTTACTCAATACAAATATTAATTACCAGATTACTATTTATGAGTAATAACTTGACATTTAAGTTTTGATAATTCGTCAATCATACTAGAACTTAATCTATTCTTATAAAGATTAAGAGTATGTAAACGATTGAGTATAGAAGATTCGCTCAAATCAATGTTTTCTAAACTTTTTAAGCCAGCATGTGATAAATCTAATATTCTTAAGCTTTCCATTAGTGGAGATTGATTTAAAGATCCAATAATTTTATCAGCATACCCATCAATACCTAAATATATTAAATTTGGAAATTGCTCACCTAAAAGGATGGACATTATATCTTCTATATCTTCAAAGCATATATAAAAACCAAGCTTTAATTTAAAATATTCCAAAGCTGGTAAATTCAAATCGCAAATTTTAGCAAAGTTATATTTTGTTAAATTATTAAATTCGATAATTAAAGTTTTTAAATTACTAAGCTCTAATGGTCTTGTTTTTACAAATGAACCATCAACAGGATTATGTACTTCCAATATCTCTAAATTTAATTTGAGAAAATTTTCATTATCAGCATAACCGCGAAATTGTAGAAATTCTAATTTAGGAAAAGCTTTTAAAATAGGATAAATGTTATGTATCCGAACGTCACTATGCTTATTAAAATAGAAGGGGGAACCAATAAATAATCCTTTAAGATTTGGGAAAAAAGATTGAGCTTTTACAAAATCTCCTAAAAACTCTTCAAAATTTTGACGACGATGTAAGTTATTTCCAAAAAATTCAAATTTTAACGCTTCTACTTGTTTAACTAAAGGGTCTTCTATTAAAGCTTTGAATTGAATTTTATTTCTAATTAGGTACATCTTTCCAAAAGGAAACACAATACCTACTTCAGGTTTATATTTTTGTGTTTTCCAACTTTCAATTGTAGTCAAATATTTCCAAGGATTATAATCTAACAAAGCTTGTTTACCCTTCTCACCTCCTCTTTCTCTCAACAACAATTCAGCATAACGAGATACTTTTCCATAATAATCGTGTAATCTTTGAGCAATCAAATCTAATCCAGCTTCACCATAATTCAAAGCATCCCATAAAGCATCAAACCTGACATCGACATTCTTACTTTGTAACCGCAGCTTAACTCCTTCAATTCCTCCTAAAACAGCACTAGTAAAAATAGGCGATGTACTTCCACCTAAAACAGCATCGAATTCTCTGGGTTGATTTTCCGACATAATTTTCTCGTCTTGATGATAATATTATGTTTCCCAGATATTCTATTTTTATTATCAATTATCAATTATTTATTATCTACAAAGTAAAATAATGCGTTAAACCCATTACTTAAAGACTAATAATTTAAATATAATACACCCCTCTCCTTAATAAGGAGAGGGGAAGGGGTGAGGTTTATCAAAATGTATTTTGGAAATGAAAAGTGCTATATATTCATGGATTCAAAACACTCTAAAGTTAATTCGCAATGACTTGTTATCTACGAAGTTAAATGGTGCGTTAGACCTATTAGATAAACGGTAATTTAAATTGATAAATAGTCGCGGGTCTAACACACCCTACAAATTAAAATTATTTTTAAATTACGATTAATTGCTCATCACCAATTACCAATTACCCATTACCCTATTCCCAATTCTTCCCACGCTCAACAGCAAGCAACCAAGTATTATAATTATCTTGAATTTGATTAGAATTATTATTCGGCTCAAAAACTTTTTCTATAGTTCTTTGACCTATCAATTGCGAATAATCATTCCATAAACCAATTGCTAAACCAGCAGCAAATGCAATACCTTGCACCGTAGTATCTCTCATTGCTGGTTGTTCGATGGGAATTCCTAATAAATCAGCTTGAAACTGCATTAAAAAGTTATTCTCAGAAGCACCACCATCTACAACTAACTTTCCGATAGAAATCTCACTCGATGAATTTATAGCTTCTACAACTTCTTTTACTTGATAAGCAATTGCTTCTAATACCGAACGAACCATGTGTTCTCGGGTAACACCAGCAGTAATTCCCAAAAAAGCACCTCTAGCACTCATATCCCAATGAGGAGTTCCCAATCCGCTTAAAGCTGGCACAAAATATACTCCACCATTATCATCTATTTGAGTTGCCATTGTTTCGGTTTGAGCAGCATTTTCAATTAAATTAAGACCATCGCGCAACCATTGTATACAAGCACCACTAGTAAACATACTGCCTTCAAGAGCATAGCTGATTTCCAAGGCACCGCTTTGATTTACTTGTGTCCACGCCACCGTATTCAAAAGCTGACTTTGCGATCGCACTATTTCGTTTCCAGTATGAGCAACTAAAAAGCTACCAGTACCGTAAGTGCATTTCATCGAACCGGGAGCATTGCAACCATGACCAAATAAAGACGCTTGCTGGTCACCTAAAATAGCAGTAACAGGAATTTCTGTTCCCAGTAAATCTTTATCGGTAACTCCAAATTGACTTAAACTCGGTTGAATATCGGGTAAAATCTGACGGGGGATTTTGAATAAATTTAATAGCGTTTCATCCCAATCACAACTTTCTAGATTCATTAACATTGTTCGACTCGCATTGCTGTGGTCGGTTGCATGAACTTTTCTACCAGTCAGATTCCACAACACCCAAGTATCGATTGTCCCAGCCAAAACATTATCGAGGTCAACCCCAGCAACAGAATCCAACAGCCAAGAAAGCTTTGTTGCAGAAAAATAAGCGTCAATAACTAATCCAGTTTTTTGATAAATTTCTTCTTTTAAACCTTGCTTTTGTAATTCATTGCAAAGGGGAGCAGTACGTCTATCTTGCCAAACAATAGCTTTACGTAAAGGTTTTCCGGTGTTTTTATCCCACAACAAACAAGTTTCTCGCTGAACGGTTAAACCAATAGCAGCAATTTGTGAAGGAGAAATTTCTGCTTTTTCAACAGCACTTTGCATCACCTCAATCGTAGCCGACCAGATTTCGGAAGCATCATGTTCCAACCATCCCGGTTGAGGATAATATTGCGTGAGTTCCTTATATACTTGACCGACTATTCGAGCATTAGAATCAAAAACAAAAGCACGATTTCCTGTAGTTCCTAAATCTAAAGCCAGAATATAACCTGCTTTTTGGTTCGTATTGCCCTTACTCTGCATCATATTTTTTATTACCCGCAAAGTTTATATAATCATGCCATAGAAAAGGGAGTAGGGAATAGGGAATATAACAATAAACTGTTACTCCACCAACTTCATTCTGCGAGGTGTCTAAGCTAAATTTTACGATTGGTTCTTAGTCCTATTTATCTGATATCTTGCACCAGTTGCAGAAACCCGGTTTCTTTGGCATTTGACAAAGAGATATTCATGCTTTCACCATTAGAAACCGGGTTTCTTTGAGCTTGTTGAGAATGATGCGGTTCGGTAAGATTTATAGGACTTCTGCTATTAGACCGGGAATTGCATTCCCAGTCGGGTATGCGATACAGACCCAGCAAATAAATATGGAAAATAATTAATACTCTTTTATCATTATAAGTAAGCGAACAAAATTATTTACTCTTATTAAAAGCTAATAAAATTAGCCCTAAACCTTGCGATTGCTATCTCCCTCCGGGAGACGCTGCGCTAACGTTTCACTATGTCCTTCGGACACGCTTCGCTAACGTTACACTCGCAATGACATTGTGTAATTGATTATGTTTAACTACTTATTTCCCGCTCCCTACTCCCTGCTCCCTTCTACAAAAAAAACAACGCAATTCTAATCAAGAATTGCGTCAAATCTAGGAAAAAGTATTTAAAGGAAGAGAATTTTTTTTAGTTCATATTTTTTATTTCCACTGCTAATTTTGACTTTAAATTTGACAGAAGTAAAGAGACGTAGAACTGTAGAAGAGATGTATAATTCTACGTCTCTACATTATTAAAAATTACTTCTTCTTGCGACGACGTAACATCAAACCAGCACCAGTCACACCGAGAATCGCAGCCATGTTGGAAGCTTCAGGTACTTTTGCAGCTTGTGCGAAGTTACGTTTGTTAGTCAAGTTACCTTCACCGAAATCAACAACGAATATGGTATCGTTGTAATCTTTATCGCCACCGTTACGCAAATCCTCAAAACCCATCAGCATATATTCTCTACCATCTACAGAGATTTGCGTTGCTATCATATGCTCTAGGCTATCAGCATTGAGAGATGCATCAGCACCGTAAATGTCACCATTACTAGTTTTTGTACCGTCTGCACCATCTGCTCTTAATAAGAAGTTGAATTGAGTACCTGCTTTAAAATTACCTAACTCAACATAGTCACCCATTTGTAGTTGACTCTGTTTCCTACCTTTACTTACATCATCAAAGATTATTCCTTTATCGTTTGTTTCACCAAATGTTTCGTAAGCTAATTCGTTTCTGTAACCTGCACCTTCATCAAGGAACCAGACAGTAACATCGTGGTCATCTTTCAAGAATAGCTTCGTTGGATCTAATTGTTGTGCTACAACCTCATCTCTAGCAACTTCTCTTCTTTCTACTAAGTCTATTTCGTCTAGCTTTGCTTTGAATTTACTAATTAGGTCTTTTTGTGAATCATCATTCTCGGAAACAGTATGTTCTCTTGTCCAACCCCCCCATTCTTGAGCGACTACTGCTTCATAATCTTTTTCTGCTTGCTTCTGAGCATCGATTCGTTGATTACCTTCTACCATCAATGATTTATACAAATCGTTGTTAGTAACTCCATTTTTAGCCGCATCAAGTTTGCTGCTGTATTCTTGTTTAAATTGTTCGTATTTTGTTCTAGCTTCATTCGCAGCATCAATATCGCTTTGCTGTTTTGTTTTGTCAGCTTTCTTTTTCAAGTTACCATGTTCTCTTAATGCTTTATTATAAGAACCTCTGGCATCTTTTAATGCTTTATCTCCAGACTTATCAACAAATAGATTATTTAACTTATCTTGATAGCTCTTCTGAGCATTTTTTAATTGACTTTCAGATTTTTTAAGGTTTTCTTCGCTGGTTTCACCGTTATTATATTTGGTTAATTGCTTCTGATAATTATTATTTTTAACGTTGTAAACATTCTTTTTCTTGTTCAAATCATGGAAAGTTCCTGCTTGTCTTCTAGCTTGGTCGCGTTCTTTTCTAGCTTCTTGTCTAGCTTGAGTTGCTTCCGCATTTTGAATACCGTCCATCATGTCAGATGGAGTTTGAATATCAGCAGCTTGTGCGTTTCCAGGAGTAGCAAAAGCACCAGCTAAAGTAGCAGCAGCAGCAAAACCGTATACAATCTTTTTCTTATTACTAATCATAGCTAAAACCCTTCTTTTAATTGCATTTTTAAACTTGAAAGAATCACTTATTGCGTAGTGATTCAGTTTCGATATATACAAGTTATCTCAGTACAACAGAAGGTGTCTATAGTAACTATTGTTTTTCGCGTACTCTTTATAATTGAACTCTTGATAATCAGAAAAAGCGATTCACTAGACTTCTAAAACGGTTTATTAAAGCAAAAAGCTGCGGTAAATGCGGAGAATCAGACCTCAATTCACCAAAAAAGTCCGACGTTTAGATTATGTTATCAGTATTTGTTTTAGTAAAAATTAGAGAAGCCAAGTTATTTTATACCTAAAGCTATAAATTACTTTCAAAGGACTATTAATTTGTGTAGTGAGTTTGATGAACTTGCTATTTTGTACAGATATATAGTAGATAAGTAAGTCAGCACAAATAAACGGAGCTATGTAACAAGATTTGCTGTGACACTTTGAAAATGCCCGAACGTAGTAATAATGTTTTGAGTGTCACGCACCACCCAAGTGTTGTGACAATTGCGGCCATTCCTGATATAGTTACAACCGATTTTAGCTAAGCGAGATACGCTCGATAATGCGGTTGAATAGGATTAAAAAGCAGGAAGAATGTATCTCACCTACTTGCAAACTCTATTCCTTACTCCCTATTCCCTCATAGAAAAATAACGCAATTCTAATCAAGAATTGCGCCAAATCTAGGAAAAAGTATTTAAAGAAAGAGATTTGTTTAGTTCATATTTTTTATTTCTACCGCTAATTTTGACTTGAAATTTGAAAGAAGTTAAGAGACGCAGAACTGTAGAAGAGATGGAGATGTAGAATTTTACGTCTCTACATCATGAAACATTACTTCTTCTTGCGACGACGTAACATCAAACCAGCACCAGTCACACCGAGAATTGCAGCCATGTTAGAAGCTTCAGGTACTTTCGCAGCTTGTGCAAATGTGGGTTTACCAGGTCTATCAGTCAAGTTACCTTCACCGAAGTCAACAACGAACATTGCATCGTTGAAATCTTCATCACTATTACCACCTTCACCTCTAACTAAATCTTCAAAGCCCATCAGCAGATAGTCTCTACCACCAGCATTCACTTCAAAAGCCATCAAGTGCTGTAAACCATCGTCGTTTAGAGATTCGTTAGCACCATAAACAAGTCCATTAGAATTATTGTAACCATTGGCTTTGAGTAAGAAGTTGAGTTGAGTACCACCTTCAATTAAACCTAAGTCAACGAAATCACCAATTTCTAAAGGACCATCACTATTTTTTGATTCACAATCCTCAGATTTACAAGAGATATTATCAAAAATCATTCCTTTCTCGTAATCATTACCTTTTGTTGCTTCATAAGCTAATTGGTTTTTGTAACCAGCACCTTCGTTAATGAAATGGACGTGAACATTGTGGTCGTGTTTTAAAAATAGTTTGTTTGCATCTAATTTTTTTGCAATAATATCCTTATGCTTAATTTCAACTCTTTCTCCTTGTACTAAATTTTGGAATTGAGGAATCAAAGCTTGGAAGCCAGAATCATCAGTTAAACGGTCTTCAATAGTATGTTTTGTATCCCAATTACCCCAAGCATTGCTAGCAGCTTTCTTAGTTGAACTTGCCATTTGAATAGCTTGCTGCTGTTCCATTTGAGCTTGAGAATAAGCATTTTGTGCTGCTTTTACTTTAGCGTTTTGCTCTGTTTGAACTGTTAATAAATTACTTTCTCTTTGCTCTAAAACCTTTTGTTTCTTATCAACTTTGGACTGCGCTTCTTCGTAATCTTGTCTTGAATCTTCTGCTCTTTGCTTCCATATCTCCGCCTGTCTCATCTGACCTTGCTTTCCAGATTTTTCGGCTTGTGCAGCTTTCTCAGATGCTTTAACAACATTTCTCTCCCAAGTTTCTTTAGCAGATTTTACTGACTTTTTGGCACGTTCTACTTCCTTTTGAGCTTGATTTTTAAGGTTTTTTGCTTTATTAATTTCTCCGTTAGCACTCTTTTTTACACTTTCAAAAGATTTTTTAGCAGCATTAACTTTTCCTGGTGCAGCTTTTGCGGCTTGTTGTGCTTCTGTTGCTTCTTGAATAGTTTCTTGAATAGAATTTGGAGCATCGTTATCAGCAGCTTGTGCATTTGCAGGTGCAACAAAAGCACCAGTTAAACCAGCAGCAGCAACAACACCAGATACAACTTTTTTCTTATTATCAACCATGACTAAAAACCCTTCTCTAAATTGCATTTTTAAATTTGAAATAATCACTTATTGCGTAGTGATTTAGTTTCGATATATACAAACTACCTCAGTAGAGCAGAAGGTGTCTATAGTAACTATTGTTTTTCGCTTACTCTTTATAATTGAACTCCGGATAGTCAGAAAAAGCGATTGGTTGGAGGTTATTAGAGCAAAAAGCTGCGGTAAATGCGGAGAATCAGACCTGTGTTAACCAAAAAAGTCCGATGTTTCGATTGTTCTCTCAGTATTTATTTGAGTAAAAAACTAGATAAGCTAAGTTATTTTATACCTAACACTTTAAATTACTTTCAAAGCACTATTGATTTGTGTAGTGAGTTTAAGGTGCTTGCTATTTTGTACAGATATATAGTACATAGCAGCTTGAAAATATATGGTTTGTTTTTGCGAGCAGGAGGTAAAGCGAGATAATCAAATTTCACAACTATATATATATAGTTATCCTCAAACCGAAGGAATGGGATTTCGGGTTTGACAGCATAAGTTTAAGTGGGAGAAGTGAATTCTCCCGTTATTCGTGTTTGATTTAGAAAAATATTTGTATTCAGTTCAACAAACTAATATCTTGCAGGATTTTCAATAAGCTTGAAAAAACTGTTTCTAGCCTTGAGGTAATTGTTACAGCACTTTGCAAGTAGATGAGGTACATTCTTTTTTTGCTCGCTACTCGCTACTTGCTACTCGCTACTCGCTACTCGCTACTCGCTACTTGCTACTTGCTACTCCCTCAAATGATTAGGTGTAGCTCACTTGGATGATGTCGTTTGCCAAATTAAATGACCACTTGACAAATTAATGTCCTTAAAAATATTTATTCCAAAACCTTTGCAATGCAAGGGTTTTATTGTTTTAAGCCTCTTCGAGATACAAATAAGGTTATTGACAAATTAAGTGTCCTCTTTTGGGACTTTGACAAGTTATTTGTCCTTTCTTGAAAACAAGGCTTTGACTGAAAACTTTACCTAACTTGACAAAATAAATGTCTTCTAACGTTAAAATACAATTATGTTTTATTAGGCAATTAGGTTTATTATGGGTGAAGATTATCCCAGTGACTCATTAGAGTCAGAAACCAACGAGATTGTGACGGAACTTTCCTATGAAGAAAGGCGTGTTTTAGAAGTAATTCAAGGTCTACTTGAACCGTGCGATCGCAAAACTTATGGAGAAAAACAAAGGCAGGCAGCAGCGAAACTGGGAAAGTCGGTAAGAACTATACGACGACTGGTAAAAAAATGGGAAGAACAAGGTTTGGCTGCACTTCAAACAACAACACGGGTAGATAAAGGTAGACATCGGATAGATAAAGATTGGCAGGATTTTATTATTAAGACTTATAAGGAGGGCAATAAAGGTAGTAAGCGAATTAGCCCCTTGCAAGTTTCGATGCGAGTAAAAGTTAGGGCTTCTGAATTAGGACAAAAGGAATACCCCAGTTACAGAACGGTATATCGGGTTTTACAACCAGTTATCGAGCAGCAGGAGCAAAAGGCTAAGGTACGGAGTCGCGGTTGGCGCGGTTCGCGTTTATTGGTCAAAACTCGTGAAGGGAAAGACTTATCTGTGGAATATAGTAATCATGTTTGGCAGTGCGACCATACTCTCGTAGATTTGTTGTTAGTAGATAGACATGGTGAGATTGTTGGTCGCCCTTGGTTGACAACGGTTATAGATACTTACTCCAGATGTATTATGGGCATCAACTTGGGTTTTAATGCACCAAGTTCTCAAGTTGTGGCTTTAGCATTGCGTCATGCAATTATGCCGAAGCACTATAGCCGCGAATATGAACTGTATGAAGAATGGGGGACTTATGGTTCTCCTGAACATTTTTATACAGATGGTGGTAAGGATTTTCGCTCAAATCATTTGCAACAGATTGGCGTACAGTTAGGATTTGCTTGCCATTTACGAAATCGTCCTTCTGAGGGAGGAATTGTAGAGCGTCCATTTGGAACTTTTAATACTGAATTGTTCTCTACTTTGCCCGGATATACAGGGTCAAATGTGCAACAACGCCCTAAAGAAGCTGAGAAAGAAGCTTGCGTAACTTTGCGAGAATTAGAGAAGTTATTAGTACGCTTCATTGTAGATAAATATAACCAAAGTATTGATGCTCGTTCGGGCGACCAAACTCGTTTTCAGCGTTGGGAAGCTGGGTTAATTGCTGTCCCAAATATGATATCGGAACGGGATTTAGATATTTGTTTAATGAAGCAAACTAGACGCACAATTTATCGAAGTGGATATATACAATTTGAAAATTTGACCTATAAGGGAGAGAACTTAGGAGGATATGCTGGAGAGAATGTTGTCCTACGATATGACCCCAGAGATATTACAACTGTCTGGGTTTATCGCCGAAAAGGAAGTAAAGAAGAGTTTTTAGCTAGGGCATTTGCTCAAGATTTGGAAACAGAGCAACTATCTCTAGATGAGGCTAAAGCCAGTAGTCGTAAGGTGCGGGAAGCAGGTAAGACGGTAAGCAATCGCTCGATTTTAGCAGAGGTGCGCGATCGCCAAATATTTACGACTCAAAAGAAAACTAAAAAAGAACGTCGGAAAACAGAACAAGCAGAGTTGATACAAGCCAAGCAACCCTTGCCAGTTGAATTAGAGGTAGAGGAAGAAGTAGAAACGGTATCTACTGGTAGCGAGCCAGAATATCAAATGCCAGAAGCATTTGATTACGAACAAATGCGAGAAGATTACGGGTTTTAGAAATGACGAATCAACAAGCTCAGGCAGTTGCTCAACAGTTAGGTGCTATTCCTACCAATAATGAAAAACAGCAAGCGGATATTCAGCGTTTGCAAGGTAAAAGTTTTGTTCCTCTTGAGAAAGTAAAAGTACTCCATAATTGGCTGGAGGGGAAACGACAATCACGCTTGTCTGGTCGGGTGGTAGGTGAATCGAGAACAGGTAAAACAATGGGTTGTGATGCTTATAGATTGAGGCATAAACCTATACAGAAACATGGAAAGCCACCTACCGTACCTGTTGTCTATATTCAAATTCCTCAAGAGTGTGGTGCAAAAGATTTATTCAGTATGATTATTGAACATTTGAAGTTTCAGTTAGACAAAGGGACTGTTGCTATTTTTAGAAATAGAGCTTTTGAAGTTTTAGAACGTTGTGCCGTGGAGATGGTAATTATTGATGAAGCTGACCGTCTCAAACCGAAGACCTTTGCAGAGGTGCGTGATATTTTTGACAAATTGCAGATTCCTGTGATTTTGGTAGGGACTGACCGCTTAGATGCAGTAATTAAGCGAGATGAACAAGTTTACAACCGCTTTCGGGCTTGCCATCGCTTTGGTAAGTTATCTGGGGAAGATTTTAAGCGGACTGTAGAAATTTGGGAGAAGCAAATTTTAAAGTTACCAGTGGCTTCTAATCTTTCTAGCCCCAAGATGTTAAAGATTTTGGTAGATGCAACGGGTGGTTACATAGGTTTGCTGGATATGATTTTGCGAGAAGCTGCAATTCGGGCTTTGAAAAAGGGGTTGCAAAAAATTGATTTGAAAACTCTAAAGGAAGTAACTGAGGAATATAAATAATGCAAGCAGAAAATATCCAGCCTTGGTTGTTTAGAGTTGAACCACTAGAAGGAGAAAGTTTAAGTCATTTTTTAGGAAGATTTCGACGAGCTAGCTATTTAACTGTTTCTGGATTGGGCAAAGAAGCGGAGCTTGGAGGTGCTGTTGCACGTTGGGAAAAGTTTCGGTTTAACCCTCCTCCTTCTCGTCAGCAATTAGAAAAGTTGGCTGCTGTTGTGGGGGTTGATGTTGATAGGTTAGTACTGATGTTGCCACCTTCTGGAGTGGGAATGAAAATGGAGCCTATTCGCTTATGTGGAGCTTGTTATGCTGAGTCTTCTTGTCACAAAATTAAATGGCAATTTAAGACTAGACAGGGGTGCGATCGCCATAAATTAACTTTGCTATCTGAGTGTCCGAATTGTGGTGCGAGATTCAAGATTCCGGCTTTGTGGGTTGATGGTTGGTGTCATAGGTGTTTTACTCCCTTTGAAGAAATGGTAAAATTTCAGAAAGATATCAATACCGACTAAATATTATTAAATACTTTAATAATAAATATTATGTGTGTTCGTTTTTACTTGAAAATCTATTTGCTTAATTAAATATTAAATATAATATCCTATGAACAAATTTGAATTAAGCAGAGAAAGAACTTTTAATAGGCAGGCAGTGACCAATTTAAATGTAAAAAAATTAAAGGCTGCCATATCCTATTTCTCATACTTAAATGCAAATGGGGAAATTAGTGATAAAGCTTTTGATGCCCTAGTCCGTTATGCTTGTTCAATTTTCATTGAAAATGAAGTTGAAATTTTAGTTCAAGAGACTTTAGAAGAAAAATTTATTAAATTTTTACGTTCTAAATTTATGGATTCAGTAGAAGAGGCTGAAGATATAGAATCTGTTATTTATTCATTAGAAAAATCTCGGATTATGAGGAATAAGTAGTCATGTCTGAATCAGAAAATGAACCAGAAAAAAATTCTGAAGAAATATCTAAAAAAGAAGAGGAAAAAGATTTAGAAAAGCTTCCTGATGAGTTGGAAGAAATGCTACCTGCTCAGCTAAGAAAAGTGGTACAAGGAACCCTTTCTATGCAGCGTGTTTCTTCAATATCACCAATTTCAGAAAAGATTAATGAGAAACATATCACTAAAATATTAGATATTGTAGAAAAAGATGATGAAAGAGCTTTTGCTGATACTCAATCAGCAAGAAAATATTTTTTAATTACATTAATAATAATTCTAGTATTTTTTGGTGGTTTAACAGTTTTCTTAGTGAACAAAGATGTAGCAGTATATCAGGAATTATTGAAAATAATAATTATATTTGGAGGTGGTTTTGGTAGTGGTATTGGTTTTAAGGGATATTTAGATAGGAAAAAGTAAATAAATAAATCTCACGCTGCTAAAACTTGACGCACTGCTGCTGACATCAATTTATTTTTATCGCTGATGGATTGGGTTAGTTTTGTTTCTAATTCGTCGCATAAAGACATTAGTTGGTTTACTTTAGTGAAGATGCGGTGTTGTTCCGTGAGTGGTGGTAGAGGAATTGGTAAATTAAAAATTTGAATCCTAGAAATGTTTCTCATAGAAGTGCTAGTTCCTGATGCTATTTTCGAGTAATAATCTCTTGCCATAAGACTATTATTATAAATATTGAAATATTTTTTATCTATAAAATCGGGAAAAGATACCTTAAGTATTTTATCGCTTAGTAATAAATTTTCAGGAGTATCTTCTACAATTACACTTTTACAAACCAATTGACTAGTATTTGCTCTAGACATTAGAAAATCGCCTATTTTTGTTTCAAATTCTGGTCTTGGCTTAAGATGACTAGGTAGGGCTTTATTCTCATCTGGGTTAAATTTATCCCAAGAAACTGCGCTTACTTTTAGGACTCCCCATTCTCCAGGTTCTTTTGGACGTTTTTCACACATAGGACTCCAACCTGAAGTTATTTCCAGAATAATTTCATTCAACCTTACCCACTCCCAACCCCTTGGTAACTCAAAAGCCATCTCACCCACATCAACAGGTGGTAACTTCTTCGACTTCTTAATCTTCCCTTCCTTAATTAACCTTTCTTTCTCCTTCTTTATCTTCTCCAACAAAACCGAAGCGGGTTCATCATCAGGATTTTGCGGAACTAACTTACCCATGACAGCGAGTTGAAGGATTGTTTGACGCAGTTGTTTGACGTTTTCGGGGGTGCTGTAAAGTAAGTCGAAGTTGTTGCTGATGGTTTTCCAGTGCTGGTTAAAGCTTTCTGGTGTGCTGGGGGTGATGAGTTTGGTAGTTGCGACTTGTCCTAATTTGAGAATGCGATCGCGTTTTTTTTGCTGTCGTGTTTCCAATTCGTCGCATAGTTTCATCAGCGCGTCTACTTTGGCGACGATGCGGTGTTGTTCTTTCAGGGGAGGGAGGGGGACGATTAAGGATTTTAAAGAAGTAGCATTAACATTGGGTTGTCCGGTTCCCATTGATTTTGCATAAAGTTGACTCCAGTAAAGCTCTGACTCAAGAAATAACTTTAAGTATTTTGGTAATAATGGATTGGTTGGGATAATCCTGATTAAATAAGAAGCAAAAACAGCACGTACAGATAAGTTTTCTACTAAGTAAGATTTTCCTATAGTTCCTCCCGTTCGAGCAATTAATAAGTCACCTTGATTTAATTCATATTTTGGTGATTTATCTAACTCGATTTCACAACCGGGAACAGTTAACCAATTTACTTTATTCTTTTGAATATCTGTAATTCTAAGTAAACGAATATCTTTTAAATCATGATTAGCGGATGCGGTATAGCCATAGTGAGTGTCATTAGATATCTGTCCCAGATATACCCATTCCCAACCCTTGGATAAATCAAAAGCCATCTCACCCACATCAACAGGTAGTAACTTCTTCGACTTCTTAATTTTTCCTTCCTTAACTAACCTTTCCTTCTCCTTCTTTATCTTCTCTAACAAAACCGAAGCAGGTTCATCATCAGGATTTTGCGATACCAACTTACCCTGTACCGCTAATTGCAAAATTAATTCTCGTAACTTCTGCACCCCATTCGGTGCATCAGCTAATAATTCAAAATTATCAAAAAACTTCTTTAACTCCATACCCACTCAAATTACTCCTCGTCTTGATTCGACAAAGCCGATATCAACTCAGCTTTTAACAAATTCTGAGTCTCGCTTAAACCTGCCATTAATTCCTGGTAATCTCCTAACATTTCCCCTAAATCTCGATGACTTTCTTTCTCCTGATAGGGGTTTTTAATATCCAAGTTATAACCATTAGCTTTTATATCTTCTACCGAAACCTTCCAAGCAAACTCATTTTCTTCTCGGTTATCCCACCAAGCTTTCTCCGGTGCAAATTCTTCAATACGTATCGGTTTGGTTTTGGAGTATGACTTATAACCGGGTGGGTAAGGATGTTCGTAATACCAAATTTCTTTTGTCGGTTCCCCTTTGGTAAAAAACAATAAATTAGTTTTGATTCCTGTATAAGGATTAAAAACACCGTTGGGTAAGCGGACAATTGTATGTAAATTGCATTCATCTAACAACTTTTCTTTAATCCGCGTCTTGACACCTTCCCCAAACAATGTTCCGTCGGGTAAAACAATTCCCGCTCGTCCGCCTTTAACCAACAGATGCATAATTAATACTAGGAATAAATCTGCTGTTTCTTTGGTACGATAAGCACCAGGAAAATTACTTTCAATCCCGTCTTCTTCCTTTCCACCAAACGGGGGATTAGTGACAATTACATCTACTTTTTCGTGGGGTTTGTAATCTCGCAACGGACGCGCCAAAGTGTTGTCGTGAAGAATTTCCGGTACTTCTAACTCGTGCAATAACATATTAGTAATACACAGCAGATGAGGTAAAGGCTTTTTCTCCACTCCCACAATTAACCGCTGTAATTTTTCCTTATCCTCAACAGTTTTTACCTGCTTTTTCAAATATTCCAAAGCACAAGTCAGAAAACCACCAGTACCGCAAGCGGGGTCTAAAATTCTCTCACCCAAACGCGGTTTAATCATATCTACCATAAACTGCGTTACAGCACGAGGAGTATAGTATTCCCCAGCATTCCCCGCACTTTGCAAGTCTTTGAGAATTTGTTCGTAAATATCCCCAAAAAGCTGCTTATCTTTAGAGTTATTGAAATCAATTTCATTGAGTTTATTAATCACCTGGCGCATTAAAGTGCCATTTTTCATAAAATTGAAAGCATCTTCAAAAGCATCGCGAACAATGCGTCCCTTGGGGTCAGAGACTTCATCTAAATTAAGATTTTTCAGCTTTTGAAATAACTTACCGTTAACAAACTCCAGTAACTCATCTCCCGTTATTCCTTCCGCATCAGCAGCCCAATTTCGCCAGCGCAACTCCTGCGGTAAGGGAGAAATATAATCATCGTCAAAAATTTCATATTCGTCTTCCCTGTCATCAAAAACCTTAAGAAAAATCATCCAAGTTAACTGACTAATGCGTTGTGCGTCACCATCAACGCCTTCATCAATACGCATGATATCTTGGATGGTTTTTACGGTAGTGCTGATGGACATGGTTAAGAAGTAGGAATTAGAAATTAAATATAGGGTGCTGTTAGCGGAGCATAACTCGCCACTAGATTTAACGTTTAAACAAACACATAACGGATAATTATTGCATCATTTACCGTCTTTTTGTGCGTTACGGCACATGAATCCTAATACTAATCAAAAATATTACGTTAATTCTGTGCCTAAAGCATCCTACATCACCACATCACGAAGCTTTATAAAGCTCAGTTTTTAATTGTTTCACCGCTTCGAGATATTTCTGCTTCCCGCCAAATAACTTGATAATTTCCATTGGGGTTGCTAACTCCGTAAACGGTGGAACTTTCAAAACTCCCATTCCTTCAATTTCTTCAATTCCTTCGGAAGCGTATTTATCCAACAACGCATTTAAGACTGCTTTAGCTTTATCCCCATACTTACTAAAATAATCTCGTTTACGGACATTTTGAGCGCGTTGTTTACGGCTTAATGGTGGTTGGTCAAAAGCTACATGACAAATTAAATCAAATGGGTCAAAATCTTTACCTACTTCTGATTCTAAAGCTTCAAAAATTACCCCTTGTTCGTGTAATTCGTCAATAATTGCTTGCTTCTGTTCCGAATCGCTCCAACGTCGCAAGAAGTCATCTAAAGATGCATATTCTTTGTTAACAGCTTTGCGAGTATAATCTTTTAACGACTCGGTAATTAACTTACCATCCTTACCGTAATACTGAACCCGCTCGGCAATAACTGCAACTTCTACATCATCAACTACGTACTTAATACGCCTTCCACCAGGCACAGTTGGTGGGTCAATGATTATATCATCTGGTGAAATATCGTCTTCCTCATCTGGTGGAACTATAGAATCATCTGTTGTAGGCTCAAAAATCTGTACGGGTTCCCCATCAAAATCGGGGTCAGCAAATAATTCTGTCGCCTTTTTAAAGTCCATGATTGTAAAGTAGGACTTACCATACTCCTCATTAATGCGAGTACCCCGTCCAATAATTTGCTTAAACTCAGTCATTGACTGAATTCTTCTATCCAAAACAATTAACTTACAAGTTTGAGCATCTACACCAGTGGTCATCAATTTAGAAGTAGTTGCAATTACCGGATAAGTACTTTCTGGCAAAATAAAATTATCTAATTCTTCCTTCCCTTCCTTCTCATCCCCAGTAATTCGCATCACGTACTTACGATTTTCTAATACCAAATCGGAATTTTCATTTACCAAAGCTTGACGCATTCGTTCTGCGTGGTCAATATCTTCGCAAAATACAATAGTTTTCGCAAATCTATCGGTTTGTTTGAGGAATTCACTAACTTTTTTAGCTACTAGCTCAGTTCGCTTTTCCAAAACTAAAGTTCTATCAATATCCTTTTGGTTGTAAACCCGGTCTTCTATCTCCTGACCATATTTATCAAGCTGTCCTGCACTTGGTCGCCATCCGGATAAATCTTTATCAATATCAATGCGAATCACCTTATACGGTGCTAAAAATCCATCTTCAATACCTTGTTTGAGCGAATAAGTAAAAATAGGTTCGCCAAAATAATCTATATTAGATACTTCCTTTGTTTCCTTTGGAGTTGCTGTTAAACCAACTTGTGTAGCGTTACTAAAATATTCTAATATTTCTCGCCAAGCCGAATCTTCCGCAGCGCTTCCCCGATGACATTCGTCAATAATTACTAAATCAAAAAAGTCACGAGAAAACTGCTTATAAATATTCTTCGCTTCCTCATTACCTGAAACCCCTTGATAAAGCGCTAAATATATCTCATAAGCCTTATTAACCTGACGCTTACTAATTTTGGTCATTGCATTACCAAACGGTTTAAAATCATTAGTCTTGGTTTGGTCAATAAGAATATTCCTGTCAGCTAAAAACAAAATCCGCTTTTTAGTACGAGATTTCCATAATCGCCAAATAATTTGAAATGCAGTAAACGTTTTACCCGTACCCGTAGCCATTACCAGCAAAATTCGGTTATTACCTTTAGCTATAGCTTCAATAGTGCGATTAATCGCCGTTAATTGGTAATAACGCGGTTTTTTGCCGCTACCATCGGAGTAATAATCCGTTTGGACAATTTGATTCTCAGTTTCCCCAATTCCCTTCAAAATACAATAACGTCGCCATAATTCTTGGGGTGAAGGGAAACTATCAAGACTTAATTCTTGCTCAACCTTACCCGTTATCCCAGTAAAATCATGTTCTAAAAAAGCATCACCATTAGAACTATAAGCAAACGGAACATTTAGTATCTCAGCATATCCAAGCGCTTGCTGCATTCCACTTCCAACACTGTGTTTATTATCCTTGGCTTCAATCACAGCAATGGGAATATTCGGTTTGTAGTAAAGAATATAATCAGCGCGTTTACTTTCCCCTCTAGCAGTCAATCGACCGCGAACTAAAACTTTACCCTTAGTAAAAGTCACCTCTTGGCGGAATTGAGTCATTTTATCCCAGCCAGCTTTTTCCAAAGCAGGTGTAATGTATTTAGTACATATATCCTGTTCGCTTAAAGATTTTTTATCGATTTTAGTCATCGGATAGTTTATATTTACACAGAAATTTACGGAATTATTTGTAACTCCCTAGTTTCTGTTTTAACCCCTTATAAACTAAATCTAACGATACAGGAATCACAATTTGACCTTTATTCAGAATTGCGATCGCATATTATGGAGTAGCCTAGAAGTCTATAGCCGCAATGACTTTCACTATAAGTGGGCTATATTACAACAAATCTTTTTTTATCTCAAAGAACACAGGAACGGACAAAGGGCGCACTAGAAAAATAACAAGCTGTGTTAGTAATATTTTAGTCACTAGGAATCAAGCTTTACGCTTTGGCATTCAGCCGTATATAAGATTTAGCCTATAATTATACAAGTGTTTTTTGCTACTATCAGCAAACGAATAATTTAATTTATGTCTACCAAACTAACTAAAATCCAAGGTGACGACGGCGAAGATATTTATATTCAGTATGACGATGAAGAAGCAGATGAATTACAAGCCGTTGGATATATTGATGATATTCAAGAAAGAACCGAAAAAATGAAAAAAGCGATGTTAAGTACGGTACGGGGTTATTCGCGGATGGTACTTGATAGCGTTAAACAAGGAATGACAGACAAATTAGCACCCAGTAAAGTAACAATGGAATTTGGCTTACAAGCTGGTGGGGAAACGGGAGTTCCTTTTGTCACCAAGGGTACGACACAAGCCAATGTCAAGGTATTGATTGAGTGGGATTTGAGTCAGGGGAAGAAGCCATCACCCTAGAGGGGATTTTTCAAAGTGTTGGCTATAAACGTAACCCCTCTAGGGTTTCAAACCATAGGCTAATAGCTTAAGTTTTATGAATAAGACTAATTCATAACTGAAATTTTCATTTAAACTACAGAAATTTACTGAACTATCATGTATAAGAAGAAAAATAAACAAAACTGTTAACTACTTAAACACCATGAGTAGCTATTCCCTCGATGATCTCAGAGAATCAATGGTGAAAATCCTTAACCCCGACAATAATAACGTTGCGGGTTCGGGGTTTATTATTCGTGAGGATGGTTATTTAATTACCTGCCACCATGTCATTTATTTATTAAATTCGCTTCAGGTAGAATATCGGGGGAAGGAGTATGAAGCTGATTGGTGTGCGGAGTTTTCTAATCCAGAAAAAGATATTGCCGTACTCAAAATAAATGTCGAGGATGCCAAAGCTGCACCGATAATTAACCCTTCAAATTTATCAACGTCGGTAAAAGTTTATGGATTTCCACCAAATAGAAGCAATAACTTTCCCGAGGGATTTGATGTTGATGGAAAAGAAATAACTGCAAGTGCGCCGATAAATTGCGTTTCTACTTATAAAGTTCGCGAAATAGAAAATCCCAGCAATCCTTGGAATAAATTACCCCAGGAAAATTCTACATTTGATTCTCACCGCATCATTAATGCCAATGGCAAAGTTGATTCGGGAACTAGCGGTGGTGCTGTTTTTTCAGAAGAATTAGGTGGTGTAGTTGGAGTGATTCAATCTACTAAGAAATCAGAGGATCAAAGTTATGTGATTCGCTGGGATAATATTCGGCATGAGTTGGAAAGATTGGGCTTGGAGCCACAAAAGAATGCGGTTTGCGAATTTTTAGAAGATATCGAAAATAATTTTAAGTATATTCAGCTTTTCCACAGCAAACAGCAGCAAATCGTTTTAAAAGAGCAATACATTCCTATTCAAGTCAGTTTGGAAACCAAGCGTAAAGATGTGGAAGAATTTTTTGTCAGGGATGTGGAATCTGGGAATGAGTTGAAGCGTATTTATGCAATCAAAGGAATCGCAGAAGAAACCCAACGCACCCAAGTTGACTGGAAAGAAGCGAAACAGAAACATCAGAAAATCATGGTTTTGGCTGACCCAGGTATGGGAAAATCAACTTTATTAAGGATGGAAGCTGGGTTAAAAGCTGTTGAAGAAAGATTGAATCTTGCTGCTAACTCTTCTTCGCAATTAACAGCAAGAATTGAAAATCTAATATTCCCCTTATTCCTGCGTTTGTCGGATTTAGACGAAAAATCGGGTGAGGTAATTGATATTATCCCCGAAATTATTCAGCAGAATTATCCCAAAACCACACCGGGAGTTTTGCATTTACTCCAAGAGAAATTACAGCAAGGTAAATGTTGGTTATTTTTGGATGCTTTGGATGAAGTACCAAAAGAAAATCGCAATGATTTAAAAGATAAAATCAACCGTTTCACCAATAATTATCCTTGTCGAATTATTTGCACCTCCCGAATAGTTGGTTATGGTGGTGCTTTTGTCGATGCTGCGAAAGAAGTTGAAATTGTCCCCTTTACTCCCAAGCAAACGGAAGAATATATCCAAACTTGGTTTACTAATGCTGCGGATTACATAGAAGACGATACCGTTTCAGCAGAGAAATTAATTACCGAATTGCAGGAGAAACCCCAAATCAGCGGGTTAACCCAAAATCCCCTACTTTTATCGTTAGTTTGTAGCTTATATCAAACCAAAGGATTAGAGCTTCCAGCCAGAAAAGCCCAGGTTTATCAGAAAGCCGTAGATTATATGTTGCGGGAGTGGAGAAACGATAATAACAGATTAGCTTCCGAAGATGGATGGGTAATAGCCAAAATCGAATTATTAGAATCCCTAGCCTATCAGTTTAGCTGTGAAGGTAAAGAAGTTTTCACGCTGCGAGAAATCCGGGATGATATCAACAAATTTCTGGAAGCTGGAAAAGGTAATGATTTTAGGAATATTACAACAACAGAATTAATTAGCGAACTTTGTGAAGAAGACGGAATAATCCAAAAATTAACTAGAGAAGGAGAGCAATATTTATTTTTACACCGGACATTTCAAGAATATTTTACCGCAGCTTATTTAAACCGTGAAATTGAAAAAAATCAACGCGATGGAATTGCTTTAGCCAGAAAACTGTTTTGGGAATATGACTTTCATGAAACTTTGATTTTATTAGCGGGTTTGATGGAAAATCCGTTTCCCTTGATAAAGGCTATTGCTAATGAGAAGGATGATATTTTTAAGACTCAGTTGTTGTTAGCGGGGAAGTGTATTGCTGAATGTGAAAGTTATGGGGAAGAGAATCAGAAGTTTGTTGAGAAGATAGTTGATAGGATTTATAAATTTTGGCGGCGTTATCGTAATACTAGCTTTGTTGAATCAGTGGTTGTGATATTGGGGAAAAGTAATTCTCGGATGGTTGATAAATTGATACTTTACCTTAATGATTCCAGTATTTCTGTGAGAGAAAATGCAGCAGAGGCTTTAGGTAGAATAGGAAATCCGATTGCAGTTGAACCATTAATTACTGCTCTGAGCGATTCCGATAATTCGGTAAGAATCTATGCGGCACAGGCTTTGGGTAGAATAGGAAATCCGATTGCAGTTGAACCATTGATTACTACCATCAACGATTCTAATTCTGGTGTGAGAAGGAACGCAGGAGCGGCTTTAGGTGAAATAGGAAATCCAATTGCAGTTAAACCATTACTTACTGCTCTCGTAAATGATTCCCATTTTTTGGTGAGATTTTTTATGGCAAGAGCTTTGGGAAAAATAGAAAATCCGATTGCAGTTGAAGCATTAGTTACTGCTCTCAATCATTCCGATAATTCGTTGAGACGGAAAGCGGCAGAAGCTTTGGGTAGAATAGGAAATCCAATTGCAGTTAAACCATTAATTACTGCCCTCAACGATTCTAATAATTCGGTAAGAATCTATGCGGCACAGGCTTTGGGTGGAATAGGAAATTCAATTGCAGTTGAACCATTAATTACTGCTCTGAGCGATTCCGATAATTCGGTAAGAATCGCGGCAGCACAGGCTTTGGGTAGAATAGGAAATCCGATTGCAGTTGAACCATTAATTACTGCTCTCAATGATTCCAATAATTTGGTGAGAATCTATGCGGCAGCGGCTTTGGTTAAAATAGGAAATCCGATTGCAATTGAACCATTAGTTACTGCTCTCAATGATTCAGATAATTCGGTGAGAAGGGAAGCGACAAGCGCTTTGGGTAAAATAGGAAATTCGATTGCAATTGAACCATTAATTACTGCTCTCAATGATTCCGATTTTTCTGTGAGATGGCAAGCGGCAATGGCTTTGGATAATATTGGAAATCCGATTGCAGTTAAACCATTAATTACTGCTCTTAATGATTCTAATTCTAGTGTGAGAAACAGTGCAGCAGAGGCTTTGGCTAAAATAGGTAATTCCGAAACCTTAGCAAAGATAATTCAATCTACCGAAATTGATATTTATTGTAAAGATATATTCCCATTAGCCAGAACATTAGCATTACGCTTCAGTAAAAAACCACCACGCAACAAAAAAGGACAACCTTTTATTCCGGTTTATCCTGAGCTAGTGAGATTTAAGCAAGCATGGTTATTTGTTAAAAGCAGTATTTTCAAAAAGCACAACAAATAAATCAAACTATTAACACTCAACAAAACCTCCGCATACCTCCGCGCATCCCTCCGCGCCCCTCTGCGTTAAAAACCTACCTCCTCAAAGCCACACACCCCTAAACCTCCCCGTTTTCTTCTCCCCATCCCCAAAAACATCAACATCCTGTGCTTCGTCAATTAAATATAAAACTGGTGCAAGTTCAGAAATTTTTGTTTAATAAAATACGTAAATATACGCATAAAAATGTATGATTAACGAATAATAATTAACGACTACTTAAACACCATGAGTAGCTATTCCCTCGATAACCTCAGAGAATCAATGGTGAAAATCCTTAACCCTAACAATAATAACGTTGCGGGTTCGGGGTTTATTATTCGTGAGAATGGTTACTTAATTACCTGTCACCATGTAATTTATTTATTAAATTCGCTTCAGGTGGAATATCGGGGGAAGGTTTACGAAGCTGATTGGTGTGCAGAGTTTTCTAATCCAGAAGTTGATATTGCCGTACTCAAGATAAATGTTGAGAATGCGAAAGCTGTACCGATTATTAGCCCTCCAGATTTATCAACATCGGTAAAAGTTTATGGATTTCCACCAAATAAAAGCAATAACTTTCCACAGGGATTTGATGTTGACGGAAAAAATATAACTCCAAGTGCGCCGATAAATTCTGTTTCTACCTATCAAGTTCGCGAAATTAAGAACCCTAGTAATCCTTGGAATAAACTTCCCCAGGAAAATTCTACATTTCTTTCTCACCGTATTGATACCAAAGTTGAATCGGGAAGTAGCGGTGGTGCGGTGTTTGCGGAAGATTTGGGTGGTGTTGTGGGGATAATTCAATGCAGCAAGAGCGATACCAGTTATGTGATTCGCTGGGATAATATTCGAGATGAGTTGGAAAGATTGGGTTTAGAGCCACAAAAGAATGCGGTTTGCGAATTTTTAGAAGATATCGAAAATAATTTTAAGTACATTCCGCTTTTCCACAGCAAGCAGCAAATCCTTTTAAAAAAGCAATATATTCCCATCCAAGTCAGTTTGGAAACCAAGCGTAAAGACGTAGAAGACTTTGTTGTCAGGGATGTGGAATCTGCGAATGAGTTGAAGCGTATTTATGCAATCAAAGGAATCGGAGAAGAAACCCAACCGACCAAAGTTGAGTGGAAAGAAGCGAAACAAGAACACGAGAAAATCATGGTTTTGGCTGACCCAGGTATGGGAAAATCAACTTTATTAAGAATGGAAGCTGGGTTAAAAGCTGCTGAAGAAAGATTGAATCTTGCTTCTCACTCCTCTTCGCAATTAACAGCAAGAATTGAGAATCTAATATTCCCCTTATTCCTGCGTTTGTCGGATTTAGATGAGCAATCGGGTGAAGTAATTGATATTATCCCCAAAATTATTCAACGGAATTATCCCAAAACCGCACCGGGAATTTTGCATTTACTCCAAGAGAAATTGCAACAAGGTAATTGTTGGTTATTTTTGGATGCTTTGGATGAAGTGCCAAAAGAAAATCGCGATCGCCTAAAACAAAAATTAAGTCGCTTCACTCGTAATTATCCTTGTCGAATCATTTGTACATCCCGAATAGTTGGTTATGGTGGTGCTTTTGTCGATGGTGCGAAAGAAGTTGAAATTGTTCCCTTTAGTCAAAAGCAGACAGAAGAATATATCCAAACTTGGTTTACCAATGCTGCTGGTTACATTGAAGATGATTTCGTTTCAGCAGAGAAATTAATTACCGAATTACAGGATAAACCCCAAATCAGCGGGTTAACTCAAAATCCCTTACTGTTGTCATTGGTTTGTAGCTTATATCAAACCAAAGGATTAGAACTTCCAGCACGAAAAGCCCAGGTTTACAAAACTGCTGTAGATTATATGCTGGAAAAATGGAGTCAAAACAGAAATCCAACTTCTCAAGGGGTTATTTCAACAAAGAAAAGATTGCTAGAAGATTTGGCATATCATTTTTCCTGCCAAGGTAAAGAAGTTTTTGATAGCAATGAACTTTATAATTACCGTCATGGTAATGATAAATTAATCGACGAACTTTGTGAAGAAGATGGGATTATCCAAAAATTAACTAGAGAAGGAGAGCAATATTTATTTTTACACCGGACATTTCAAGAATATTTCACCGCAGCTTATTTAAATCGTGAAATTGAAAAAAATCAACGTGATGGAATAGCTTTAGCTAGAAAACTATTTTGGGAATATGACTTTCATGAAACTTTGATTTTATTAGCGGGTTTGATGGAAAATCCATTCCCCTTGATAAAGGCTATTGCTAATGAGAAAGATGATATTTTTAAGACTCAGTTGTTTTTAGCGGGGAGATGTCTTGCTGAGTGTCAAAGATATCAGGAAGAAAATCAAAAGTTGGTTAGAAATATAGTTGATAGAATTTGTGAATGTTGGCAGCGTTATCCTGGAGTTAGTTTCATTGAATCAGCGGTTGTGACGTTTGGGCAAAGTAATTCTCAGATAGTTGAAAAATTTATATTTTCTCTCAATGATTCCAGAACTTCTGTAAGAATCAGTGCGGCAGAGGCTTTGGGTAAAATTGGAAATCCGATTGCTACTGAACCATTAATTACTGCCTTTAATGATTCTAAATCCTCAGTGAGAAGCGATGCGGCAGAGGCTTTGGGTGAAATTGGAAATCCGATTGCTACTGAACTATTAATTACTGCCCTCAATGATTCCAGAACTTATGTGAGAAGCAGTGCGGCACGGGCTTTGGGTAAAATTGGAAATCCGATTGCTACTGAACCATTAATTACTGCCCTTAATGATTCCAATTATTTTGTGATAAACTTTGCGGCAGAGGCTTTGGGTAAAATTGGAAATCCGATTGCCACTCAACCATTAATTACTGCTCTCAATGATTCCGATTCTGATTTGAGAATCAGTGCGGCATGGGCTTTGGGTGAAATTGGACATCCGATTGCTACTGAAGCATTAATTACTGCCCTCAATGATTCCGATGCTCCTCTGAGAAGCAATGCGGCACGGGTTTTGGGTTATATTGGAAATCCGATTGCCACTGAACCATTAATTACTGCCCTCAATGATTCCACTTATTTTGTGAGAAGCAGTGCGGCATGGGCTTTGGGTAAAATTGGAAATCCGATTGCCACTCAACCATTAATTACTGCTCTCAATAATTCCGATTCTAGTAAGAGAATCTATGCGGCAGTGGCTTTGGGTTATATTGGAAATCCGATTGCCACTGAACCATTAATTACTGCCCTCAATAATTTAAATATTCTTGTGAGGAGCGATGCAGCAGTGGCTTTGGGTGAAATTGGAAATCCGATTGCTACTGAACCGTTAATTACTGCTCTCAATGATTCCGATTCTGATGTGAGAAGCAGTGCAGCAAAGGCTTTGGGTAAAATTGGAAATCCGATTGCAGTTGAAGGATTAATTACTGCCCTCAATGATTCCGATGCTCGTGTGAGAAGCAATGCAGCAGAGGTTTTGGGTAAAATTGGAAATCCGATTGCAGTTGAAGGATTAATTACCTCCCTCAATGATCCCGATTCTGTTGTGAGAATCTATGCGGCACGAGCTTTGGGTTATTTTGCAAATCCGATTGCAGTTGAAGGACTAATTACTGCCCTCAATGATTCCAAAGATTGGGTAACACGTGATCCGGCAGAAGCTTTGAGTAAAATTGGTAATTCCGAAACCTTAGCAACAATAATTAAATCCCCCGAAATTAATATTTATGATAAAAATATATTCCCATTAGCCAGAACATTAGCATTACGCTTCAGCAAAAAACCACCGCGTAACAAAAAAGGACAACCTTTGATTCCACTGTATCCTGAACTAGTAAAATATAACCCAGCGTGGTCATTTGTAAAAAAGCTTGTAAAAAAACTACAATCTCCCCATAATTGATTATTCCTTAGTCAAAAGCGCCTTAGACGGATGCATCTTCGCTTTCACAATCGAATTGGAACCAAACAAACTAACTAAAGCCTCTCCCGGTTTAAGCTCTGTTACCAAACTCAAAGTTTCTTTCGATACTCCTGGTAAAGCATTTAACGCTTCACTCGTTTGTTTATGAGTCATTACAATACGGGAATTAAGATTAATAGTAATACTTTCAGGTAAAGCACTAAATTTTTGCAAACCATACCAAAAAGCGATATTCAAGCTACGTCCTTTCCGCATATTGGAATCAAGCATATCTTCGCAGGCTTCCCGCAGTTGCTTAGAACCACTAAAAATATCCTGTGCTTCGTCAATTAAATATAAAACTGGTGCCAGTTCAGATTGAGAAGCTTTAGCACTATAAACTCTATCTAGCAGAAAAGATAAAAATAAACCATAATCTCTACCTTGGGTTTGTCCGACTCGAATAACGTTGATGGTTTTAGATTGAATTAAAGCTCTAACATTTGTTTCTGGTGCTAAATTCTTTTTCGGAATACTTAATCCTGGTAATTGTTCTTCTTGATTAATGAGTTTCCTATCCATCCAAGGCATTTTGCGGACTTGTAACTTACGCAGCATGGAAGCTTTACTACTATCAGTAATGCTACCTCCACCTAACACATTTGGCATTTGCTCTTTTTTTAGTTTGCGAATCCAATCAACTGCATCAGCTAAAGCCCAAGTAAATTTATTTCTTTCTTCTTGCTCATCTTTATAAGCAGTTAACAACAAGGTCATGTTTTCTTGCTGTAATTCTTCGCCTCTTTTATGAAATAAAGCGGTAGCCAACTGGTAGGGTTCAAAACTACTTGCGTGTACGTTAATCAGTTTCTCTTTAATATTTGCTTTACTAGAGCCATCATCAGATAATGAAAAATAATTAATATTACAATCAAAACCTTCGGGAACCCATTCTTGATAATTAAATAATTTGGTTTCATTGTTAGGTTTTTCTAAATCTTGAAAATCTGGCTTGTGGTCAAACAAAAATACACAGTAATCCATATTTATAGCACCCCTAACAATATTACTGTTGAGATTAGATTTACCACTGCCTGTTGAACCTGCGACTGCTCCATGATGTCTTAAAACGCGGTTATTTAAGCAAATAGGCACCCTCGACGTTGACATTATGCAATCACTCCAATTTCATAATTGTGGTTAGCTTCCGGGAGAGATAAGTTATCAATAATCTCTTGTTCAGTTGCTAATCTTGTAGGACTATTCCAATTAGGTCTTGTTCTGGGAGAAGATTTTATTCCGTTTAAGATACGAGTAATAATTTTGGCTTTAAATAAATGAACGCATTCCCCAAGTGTTGATGGTGTAGGCATCCCTCTTAGAAACCTTTCTTGGGTAACAATACGAGTCGGATTTTCTCTACTTAAGCCCATTAAGGATAAGTTTAGATTAGCTTCTTCAATTCTGGCGAAATAACAGTATCTTGGATTGTCCCAAACGTCTTCAATCATGATAAAATCAAGAGCTTCTATTCTTTCGTAGTTGGGACTACTAGGAAAGCCTAATAATTCCACATAAGCAGTATTAGCACCATATTTATCAGCCCAAGTTACTAAAGGGGCTATTGGCGTAAAATTGACTTGATGTGAGTCTTGAAACTGTTGATTTAAATTATCAAATTGATGATTATAAGAATTAGCAGTATCAGTCATAATTACCTCATAAAACGTTCGTTCATTTCATCCCATGTTTGCCCTGGATAATGTTCGGCTAATTTACCGTACAGATATTGTTCTGCTTCGTGAGGTCTAAATTTCCCCCTGACATCAGAATCAACTTTATCCAACATATAAGGGATTTCATGTCCCACCACACCGTTACAATCTTGAAATAACATTGCTAAAGCTTTGGGTACTTCGCTTAACAAACATTCAAAACCAAAAACCTTTTTCCCCGGTTTATAAATACCACGGACATAATGTTGTGCGACATCATCCAGAAAACTCACAATATCTGGATTTTCGCTCCAATCTTCTAAACGCTCTATGACTAAATTCTTCAGATTAGTTATCAAAAAAACTTCGTTATCTTCTAACGCTCGGCTAAACCATCTAAGGGTTTCTTGGCTAGTACGAATATCTTTAATTACTCCAACACACAATTTACCTGTATTGTGTAAATCTCTCATGATTTTACGACCGTGTTGTTGAGAAACAAGGTTTTGGGTAATGAGCGCACCATCTACATAAATTATTTGTTCCTTCGTATTAATTACTGCAATTCTTTCTCTGTAATCTCTCCAAGTATGCGACCAAGATTTATCTTGTGTTAGAAATTTAGTTTGGTCTATTGCTGCTTTGATTTGTTGAAATGTCGGAATTCCCGCAGGTGGTTCTACGAAATTCGCGACAGTTCTAGTTGCAGTCAATTCAGTATTAGTATTTCCGGCTGAGTTATAAACACCAACTCCAACCGCAAATACTTGAGTCAAAATGAATTTAGTGTGGGGGAAAATAATCGTCCCATCGACTGCCGCAATGTTTCCGTTTTTATGATTATTCCAAAACCATTCGGCTTCTAAATTTTCCCAGTCTTGCTGTTTTAAAAGTGCTGGTGACACTATCGCTTCACCGGGTTTTGGTTGATTTTTCTGCATGATTTGACGTAATCCAGGAATCCAAGGATTTATCGTCTGAGTAGCTTTGATTAATTCTGAAACCAACCCTCCCATGTCCGGATGCCAATAAGTTTCGGTAATATCAAACTGATTGCTGAGAATTTGGGAAAAAGTAATCGTATTTAAGGCTTGTGGATTGAATTTTTCAGTCATCCTTTTATGTATTAAACTAATAGCCACCCTAGTTAAGAGTGGCTACGAAAGAAATATCAGGATGATATTGATTTTTAATCGAACTTATGCAGGATACCCTAAGTAAAACTAATTACCCTCTGTTTGTGACTCCTGTACAGATTGACTTCGAGGACATAACTGATAAAAAAGTTCGGGAGAAATTTCTTCAAAATGTTCGAGTAAAAAATCCATCAGAGCAAGGTGACGTAAATCAGTGGGTAAAGGATAACGATACAAACGACCTCTTAAAAACCAACAACGGACTGTAGAAAGCGAACGAGAGCAAATCTGAGCTAATTGTTCATGGCTCACCTGCCATTTTGAGTAAAAATGTTTGGGTGTCATTTCCATTTGACAGTTTGTATAGAGCTTAATTAAATCTTGCTCTCGTTTATTCAAAGGACGAGGAGTCATAAATTCACCTCCTCCTCACATGGTTCTAAATCCTCTTCCCATGCTATATCCGTAGATATCCACGCTTTACTAGGACTATCTTTGCTCAACCAAATTAAATAGCACCAAGTCCAATCATATAAATGGGGAGCAAAGCTATAAAATCTGCCGATAACAGTACCCCACTCAGAATTATTCCCAGAGTTTAGCCAACGCAGTTTATCACCATATAAAAAGCGAGGTGTCTTTGCGCGTTCGCGAAGCGTATGCCCTTCGGGCTTATCGCAAAAGTCGGTTGGTAAGTCAGATGATGGAAGCGGAACTTCTAACTTGGAAGAAGCCGGGAGTATATCTTGGTTTCCATTGCAAGCAATACTAAGATGTTGAGCAATCAACTTTCCGTCGATGCTTTCGGTTAACCTTGCAATCAAAGCAGCAGCTAAATTTACGATTTCTTTTTCCTGAAGACACATCCAAGTGCTATCAAAATCTTTATCGGAGTAGCCGCGAAGTTTTGCTAACAACTTCGTAATACCAAAATCATCCAAAGCTTGTTGGTAGGTTCTGCGTTTATCAGTTCGGTAACAAAATCGATTTACCATTAAATATGTCTCCTTTGTTAAGGGAGCCAGAAGTCAGCGTCAGCCGTAGGAAAGTTGGGCGCTGGCTTTTGACTTTAAAGGTATTGATGATTGTTAGCATATCATTTTTGTGTTCTTCTATTTGTTTTTGTGTGTTTCTGTTTATTTGACCGAAGAACACACAGTAGAGCCTATGATTAATGTCATGGCTAAAGTAACTGTGACTCTTTATATGGAAGAACAAGACAAAGAAGCCCTGCAATTATTAGCGGATGCAGAGGAGCGCTCTTTGTCGCAAATGGCTGTGTTGATTTTGAAGCGAGCCACTAAGCAAGCTGAAGCGGAAGGGAAGATTTCGCCGAAGCAAGGCAAAGGTGATAAATGATGTTATTTATTAGAGCGAAGCTTGTAAACTCTTTGAAAAGAAGTAAGTAGGCACAAATAAAACCAGTTATGTAGCAGAAAGTAAATAATCTCAAATCCTTGCTTTGGAAGTAACTGAGGCAAACTTAGTCAACGCTGCGGTTAAAGAATATGTGCTTGGAGGGTAGTTACCGCAAGCATTTGGGATTGCTTTAATTCGTATCCTAAAATCAAATAACCATACCATCAGGTTCTAGCTTATCCCGAACTCAGGCTAACTATATTTTGAACGAATATTAATAGTATTAACCGTTACTTAATCCCGCATTTATGCTATTCCACTTTTTTATGCCGGTTTACTTACCCGCGCTAATAGTGGAAGTGGCAAATAAGGATTTTCAAATATTATATATTTGCCGTCTTCGATTTGCTATGTGCCAATAAAGACAAGTAAGTGAACAAAATTATTTACTTTTAATAAAGCTAAGAAAATTAGCCCTAGCCCTTGCATTAGTGGAGCGTATCCGTTGCCGAAGGGCTATTAGGACATATGCTTCGTTTCACTATCTCCCTGAGCCGCACGCTTCGCGTGAACGCTAACGTTACACTAGCAATGAAATTGTGTAATTAATTATGTTTAATTAACTACTTAATTTAAGTAGCAAAACTCGTAACCGCATTAAACAAGTCGCCCAATGTTTAATTGAAGCAGTCAAAGCTCAATTAAAATAATTGGAAAACTGGCGGAATAAAGAATCCACTAAATCCCAAGTTAAGAACTTTATCTATGATTATCTCTACAACGAAGATACAGGCTTACCTGTAGATGAATATGACGAAACCTATGTAGACAAGACACGCAAACTTCGTGTTTCTACACGTTTATCAACAATATTCAAGTGCCGATAATCATGCTTATGCTGCATAAGCACTACTTACACAGTGTTCACACTTTTAAAGACAATCCTTGGTAAATTTCATCCAACCAAACTGGAATTATAGCTTTACCTTTTTCTAAAAGCGCGATCGCCTTCTTTAATTCAAATTCCATAAAAGTTAGCCTACCTTTTATCCCGTCCCAACACAACATAAAACGGCGTGGTGCTTTTTCATCGTTTGTTAAAATCAACCCTTCATCTTTGAGCCGTTTAACGGTTGCAGCAGCCGCTTCAAAATTTAAACCTACTTTTAAACAGTATTCCATCACAGCTAATTCCATCACCTCCGAGCGTGAGTAATAAACACTACGTCCAGTTCCCGTACCGTTAATTGTAGGTACAATTACTTCTTTTTCTCGCCAATACTGCAATTGACGAAGGGTACAACCAGTCATTTGAGCCGCCTGCTTGCTCGTAAAAAATTGTTTTTCCATAAATTGATTCTACAAAAGCGATTTTAAAGACAATTTTGTTACAATTAAACAAAACCGTTTTATAAGTTTATGAGTTTTAAAACGATTCAGTGTCGTCTAGTAGCCGAAGAATCTACTCGCCAGCAGTTGTGGCAACTTATGGCACATAAGAACACACCACTAATTAACGAATTGCTACTACAAGTGGCTCAACATCCTGATTTTGAGACTTGGAGAAAAAAGGGTAAGATAGCAAAAGGCATTATTACGCAACTATGCCAATCTTTGAAGACTGACCTGCGCTTCATCGGTCAACCAGGTCGATTTTACACAAGTGCAATTACATTTGTAGATTGCATTTACAAATCATGGTTGGAGTTGATGAAGCTTAATCAGCGCCGACTTGAAGGTAAAAATCGTTGGCAAAAAATGCTTAAAAGCGATGCAGAACTAGTCGAAGATAGTAGCGCTAGTTTAGACTTAATTCGTAGCAAAGCAACAGAAATTTTAGCTCAAGCTCAACTAAACTCTGAATCTTTAAGCGCTGAAAACCAGGAAAATAATAAATCCGAGAAATCTATTAAAAAGCAGAAAAAAGGAAAGAAGAAGAATAATAAAAAGTCCGAGGAATCTGAAGAAAATAAAAGTCTTTCTAAAGCTCTATTTGATGCATACGAAAATACAGAAGACATTTTGACTCGTTGCGCTATTAGCTACCTGCTCAAAAATGGTTGTAAAGTTACTAACAAGGAAGAAGACCCAGAAAAATTTACCATACGTCGGCGTAAATTAGAAATTGAAATTGAAGACCTCCAAGAAAAACTAGAAGCAAGACTTCCCAAAGCTAGAGATTTAACAGATTCCAGTTGGTTAAACAATCTTGAACTTGCAACAAAACAAGTCCCCGAAAGTGAAGAAGAAGCAAAGTCTTGGCAAGATGCATTATTAAAAAAGTCTAGCTCTGTTCCTTTTCCGATAGCTTATGAAACCAACGAAGATATGACTTGGTTCAAAAATGAAAAAGGTCGCATCTGTGTAAAATTTAATGGCATTGGCGAACATACATTTGAAATTTACTGTAATAAACGCCAATTACATTGGTTTAAGCGATTCTTATTAGATCAAGAAACTAAAAAGAATAGTAATGACCAATACTCTAGCAGCCTATTTACTCTTCGTAGTGGACTTATTCTTTGGCAAGAAAGAGATAAAAAAGGAAAACCTTGGAATATAAACTACTTAGCCCTTCACTGTTGTGTTGACACTCGTTTATGGACTGCTGAAGGAACTCAGGTAGTAGCCGAAGAAAAAGCAGAAGAAATCACTCGTATAATTAGCAATGCCAAAAAGAAAGACAATCTTAATAAGAATCAATTAACCTTTATTAAACGTAAAAAGACAACTCTTGCCAGGATAAATAATCCTTATCCAAGACCAAGCAAACCTTTGTATAAAGGACAATCAAATATTATTTTAGGTCTATACCTTGGCTTGAAAGAACGTGCAACGATAGCAGTTGTAGATGTGAACGCAGGTAAAGTACTAATAAATCAAAGTACCAAACAATTACTTGGCAATAATTACAGACTAATAGATAGACAGCGACGGCAGAAGCGAAAACTTTCTCATCAACGTAAAATAGCTCAAACACAATCTAAACCAAATAATTTTAAAGAATCTGATTTAGGAGAGTATATCGATAGGTTATTAGCCAAAAAAATAGTCGAGATAGCGCAGAAATTTTCTGCTAGTAGCATTGTACTTCCTAAACTTACTAATATGCGCGAGCAAATCAATAGTGAGATTCAAGCAAAAGCCGAAAAAAAATGTCCAGAATCTATAGAAGTTCAGAAAAAGTATGCCCACCAATATCGTATTAACCTGAATAATTGGAGTTACGGCAGGTTAACACAAAATATTCAAAATTTAGCTAGTCAAGTAGGACTTACTGTAGAAGAAAACGAACAGCCCCTTAAAGGAAGCCCAAAAGAAAAGGCAAAAGAATTAGCTTTAGTAGCTTATAAAGCTCGTAACAAATCTTAATCATCAAAGACCCAATATTTAAAATAGAGTAATAAATAGCGCCGTTGTTCATATGAACAATGCTAAATGCGGGTTAGTTTGACTGTGAGACTACAGTTTTGCTTTCTGACCCTAGTAGCTACCCACCTTGAAGCTGCTATCTCTTGTAGGTAGGACATCAGGTGCGCCCCCAGTAATAGAGGTGCGGGTTTACCGCAGTGGTGGTTACCGAATCACCTCCGAGCAAGGAGGAACTCACCCTTAATTTTTATTTTTGGCACATCGAAGCGGGGGTTATTTTCCTGGTACTTCTGTCAAAATCTTTAAATCCTTATCTATCAATAATTTTGGCTTTCATAGTGTCAAGCAATTTACTTTTTTAAGTATTAGATGACAGGTGATTTTGATAGACCTGCCAAAAATGCTTTTAAAAGTCTTGGTAAGTAAGGGGTTGAAGGTACGGGGTTTCAAAGCTCTTTCTGGCTTTGAGCGAGTTGAAAGCAAAATAATTGGTTTAAGCTAGCAGCCAAGCCCGTACGTTTCAAAGCTCTTTCTGGCTTTGAGCGAGTTGAAAGGAGCATCCCTTTCTGAAACCGATGCTGATATTGGGTTTCAAAGCTCTTTCTGGCTTTGAGCGAGTTGAAAGAAAAAAACCGGGAAACCTCCGTGCATACTTCAGTCAAGTTTTAACGCATTTTCAGACTTTGGGCTAGTTGAAAGCTGCATTACTAATGAGTGTAAAAAGTCTTGCTCAATGCACTTGGCACTTTCAAGCTTTGGGCAAGTTAAAAGAAGCTTGATAGTGAGATACGTGCAATTCTTTCTTAGGTTTCAACTTTCTTTCACGCTTTGGCAGGTTGAAGGAAAGCCAATGCAATCGAAAACAAGTAATTAAGTTTTAATATAAAATAAACAATAGGTGAGTGGAAAGCGAATCCAGTTACGTCCTAAGCGAATGATTTGAAGCATTCGTGGTTGATTTATATATATATTTAAATCAATTCAGAGGACATTAATTTGTCAACGCGGACACTAATTTGGCAAAACGGACATTAATCTGGCAACGCGGTCAAATAATGTGGCAAGTGACATCACACAACAGACAATGTTAATTATTTCAAAAAAATGGACGTAACTGGATTCGAACCAGTGACCTCTACGATGTCAACGTAGCGCTCTAACCAACTGAGCTATACGTCCGGAACTTTATTTGTATAACATACATTTTATGAGAAATGCAAGCTATTGGGGTAATTTGTTTTCTATCTCAGGAGTAGGAGACGTAGCATTGCTACGTCTCTACATTAGGGGTTTATTTTTTCAGTTGCTTTTGAATTGATGATATCAACTCTTCGGCTTTTGGATAAGATGTTGTTCCTGACTGAACGCTTTTTAGTTTAGTGAGAATTGTCCGTAGTTTGGCTTTATAACGATTAGGGTCGGAGGGGGGATTTGCGATGAAGCTTTCAATTTGTGCTTCTGCTTGGTTGAGAATTTTCTGGGATTCTCTTTCTGATTGAAGTCGGGTTTGGATAATTCCCTGGTTGCTTTGGTATTTTGCTAATAGTTTCTGAGCTTCTAGATAATTGGGATTGGAAACCTGGATGTTCTGCAATCGTTTGATTGCTTGTATCCATAGCTTTTCAATTTGCTCCCATTTATAAGTTGGGTGAGGTGGGTTTTTCGCTAGTTGTGATGCTTGTATCGCGAATACTTTTGCAGCTTCGATTAAATTACCCGAAACACCAGTTTTCCCATTGGTCAGAATAATGTTTCCTATTTCAGGTTTTAGAGCTGCAATAACCTTAAGAGCTTTTTTACCTGCTAAAGTTTCTCGGGGTATTTGCTCCAAAGTAATCATAGCGGTTTGCATTTGGGCTACAGCTTTTTCTCTTTCTGTGGAATTCTTGGTTTGCTCGTATTTCTGTTTGGCTGCTTTTAAATCTGCTTCTGCTTTCTCTAATGATTCAAAAGCGTTTTTTTCTTGAAAGACTTTAGCATCCATTCGCGCAACTCGACGACGTGCTGTTTCAAATTCATCAAATGTGAATTTCCAAGTACAACTAAACATAGTGCAATAAGCTCGGGGATAATAACCCAAAAACCAAACTGGCAATTTATCCAAATTACTTTGGGCTTGTTTTACTTTGGCTCCACCTCGTTTTATATCAGCCAAACTAGTGGCTTTATTTACTAATTGGTCGGCTTGTTCGGTTGCATTAATTGCTCCACGATAGCCGTTATCCATACTGATATAAGAAGGTAAGAGCAATAATGGAGCTTTTTCTGCAACGGGTTTACGAATCATCGGAAATGGTAGATTAACTAACCAGATAATTCCTGCAAAACCACCTCCAAAGACTGCAATAAAAATTGCTGGCCATTTTAGCTCGCTGAGAATTCCTGGTGGTTGATTGGCTTTAGCAGCTTTTTTTAGAGCTTTTTCGTTAAATTCAGGAAATACATCAACAACTAATAAAAGTAATTCTTCATAAGTTGCTGGGGAGCCTTTTATTCGACGGAGTTTTTCAAATCTTTTAGCTACAATTTGTCTTTCTGCTCTACCAACATCATTATTAGAACCACAATTGAGTAATTCATCGCGCAAAATTTTAAAAGCTGAATCATTAAGACGGTACATAGTTTTATAGTTTATTTAATTGAATTTAAGTGAATAAAAAAAATGATTTGAAAATTGAAATTTAAAAAGAGAGGATTCATGCAAAATCCTTTAAAAAACGCTATTTGTTTTGAGCTATTTTCTCGTAATAACGCTTATAAACTTTTAACTTCGTTGCTGCTTTTTTCTTAGCTAAGGTTTCCGGAGGAATTCCCTCCATGGTTTTAATCGATGCTTGTAAAGAAGCAAGAGCTAAATCCCGTTGCTTTTGAGTCCTTGCAATAACTAATTCCTGTTTAGCACCGTTATAAGCTTGTTCCGCTTCTAGCAAACTTACAAAAGCACTTTTCTGTGTAAATACTTTTGTTTCAAGTTTGGTAGTTTGACTGCGAATTTTTTCAAACTCATTGAAACTAAAATTCCAGTTACAGCTAAATCTTTGACAATAAGCTTCGGGATAATATCCTAAAAACCAAACCGGAATACTATGCAAATGTTTTTCTGCATCTTCTAGTTTGTTTTCAACTTGTTTGATTTCTGTGAAATTAGTTGCAGATTTGAGTAAGCTTTCAGCTTGTGTCGTTGAATTTTTCGCACCCCAATAGTGGAAATCCATATTCATGTTAGAAGGAATAAGTAATATTGGAGCCGTTTTTGCAACCGACCAGCGAATATTAGGATGAGGTAAATTAATTATTGTCAGCAATCCACTAGCAGTTGCAAAAGTTATTGCTAAATATTTGACTTTACCAAAAATGCTTGGTTTTCGATTAGCTTTAGCAGCTTCTTTGAGAACCGATTCGCTAAAGATTGGGAATAAATCTACAACAGCATCCCGTAACTCATTCAAATTTGCACGTTTCCCAGCTTTCAAACGCAGTTCTTGCAAACGTTTAAGAGCAGTTAGCCTTTTTTGTTTTCCTTGCTTGTCATTACTACTGCATATTTCCACCTCAGCAGATAAAATTTCAAATGCTTTATTGTGCAGACGATACATCAAATCACCCTGTAACTCTTACTATTACTATTCCCATTTGCAAGATAAAAATTACAAAACAACCAGGGAATCGGGAGTTAGGATTTGGTCGTGGGGAGTGAGGAGTTAGGAGAATTTAATTGATAATTGATAACTGTTCTAGGATTCGAGGTAAGTCTAACTAGGTGACAATCATTGCTAGCATCTGTAAGGTAGTTAACAAAAGTATTATTAATAAAAATGTCTACAGCCTTGATTACTGGTGCTTCTGGTGGTATCGGAAAATGTTTTGCAGAGAAATTGGCTGCAAAAAAAACGAATCTAATTATCGTTGCTCGTTCGGAAGATAAACTTAATGCTCTAGCTCAACAGTTACAGCAGCAATACAACATTCAAGTAGAGGTTATTGTTAAAGATTTATCTCAAACATCAGCACCTCAAGAAGTCTTCGATGCTGTTCAAGCTAAGGGATTGAGCGTTGATATATTGATTAACAATGCTGGGTTTGGTGACTACGGTGAATTTGTTCAAACCGATTGCGATCGCCAAATTGAAATGATTCAGTTAAATAATATAGCGCTAGTGGCTTTAACCCACAAATTTCTGCCACAAATGCGCTCCATAGGTTCGGGAAGCATTATTAACATAGCTTCAATTGCAGCATATCAGCCACTACCATATATATCAGTTTATGCAGCAACAAAAGCATTCGTTCGCAGCTTTAGTGAAGCACTATGGGCTGAAAATCGTCAATATGGAGTAAAAGTTTTAGTAGTCTCCCCAGGACCGACCGAAACAAACTTTTTTAAAGAAGCAAATTTCCCTCCAGCATTAGCACGTAACGCTCAAAGTATGTCTACTCCAGAAGAAGTAGTAGATGAAGCATTCAAAGCTTTAGAAGATGGAAACGCTGCTGTAGTAGTTGGTGGAATTGCATCCAAAGTTATCACCGGATTATCTTCTATAATTCCCAGAGAAACCTTGTTAAACCTGTTAGAAAAACAGTTTAAAGCTTGAGGTATGAGGTTAAAGGTGTAATTATAGGGTGCTGTTACGGTACAAATTACTTTAAAAAATAAACAACCATTTCGCGGATACCGTAACGCACCATTTCTTAAGGTTAAAGGTCAAAGGTTAAAGGTTAAAGGTGTAGTTGTAGGGTGCTGTTACGGTAATAATTATTTCGTAAATAAACAGCAATTTACCGGATACCGCAACGCACCATTTTTTAAGGTTAAAGGTTAAAAGTTAAAGGTTAAAGGTGTAATTGTAGGGTGCTGTTACGGTACAAATTACTTAAAAAAATAAACAACCATTTCGCGGATACCGTAACGCACCATTTCTTAAGGTTAAAGGTCAAAGGTTAAAGGTTAAAGGTGTAATTGTAGGGTGCTGTTACGGTAATAATTATTTCGTAAATAAACAGCAATTTACCGGATACCGCAACACACCATTCTTTATCTTGATAATTGAATAATCAAATAATTGATAATTGATAATTGATAACTGCTAACTGACTAAACAAACTTGGTCAACTGCATCCGATATCTTTCTTTCTTAGTAACAGCAATTTCTCCAACTTCCAAACGTCCTTTACCGCGAATTGCTATCAAATCCCCGCTCTTTAACTGATGAGAAGCTTGTTTAACTTCTTTCCAATTAACCCGAACATCACCAGCATTAATAAAATCAACCATCTTACTACGAGACATCCCAAAACCAGCAGAAGCAATCGCATCTAATCTTAAAGATGCTTCCACGGTGGTTAATTCTTTCTTTTTTGGTTCTCTTATTTTTAATTCGCTAAAATCTATCCTTTGAGTCTTGACAGGAACCGAACGTACTTGCGTTAAACTTGTTTCTAAAAAATCAGCCAATTCCGGAACTACAACTACCTGCGCTCCTCGTTCCCCAAGTACAATAATATCGCCAGTTTTTTCCCTAACAATTCCCGTTCCCAACATTGCACCCAAAAAATCGCGGTGAGTTGCAGTATCAAAAAGGAAATTACCAGCAATATTCAAAGCCACAAGTTCAACCTGTGACTCATCCAAAGGTAATTCGCTACGAGCAATAGCAATTCTCTTCCGTTCCGCTTGTGGATATCCACCCCAAGTTAATAACTCAACCTCAGTTAAACGACTAAAACTCGAAGTAGCTTCAGCCAACTCTGGTGGTGAAAGAAAGTCTGTAAAAATAACTTCCCAAGTTCTAATTGCTTGTTCAGCACAATCTATTACCCGAGCTATAGTATCTCGGTTTTCTACATTCTTTAAAATTTCTTCTCTTGGCAACATTGTGTCAGTTATCAATTATCAATGAACAATTATCAATAATTAATTATCAATAATTAAGGTTAAAGGTTAAAATTTCTTCTATATTTTCATTCCCAATTTCCAATCCCCAATTTCCAATCCCCAATTTCCAATCTCATTCCGCAGCATAACCTTGTAAATTCTCCGGGTCGAGTTGACGTAAAATCCGAGTTGTTTCGCGGTTGAGACTCTCAGCACCTTCAACTACAACTATATATTTACCAGCATCTAAGCGGTTGCGGTAAGGTAAAGCGTCACCACCACCAACAACTAAACCAACTCCTCCACCAACAAAAATTGCACCTAAAGCTCCACTACCAGCACCTAACAATCCTCCGATTAAAGCATTACCGGTCTCTCCAGCCCATGCAAAAGTATTTAATCCAGTAATTAAATTAAAAGATAACCCTGCAAAGAAGCCAAACGGAACCAGCCAAAAAGACATAAACTTAGCTTGTTTTTTGGCTTGTTGTTTGGGGTCAATTAAACCGAATTCATCAGCAGATTTATAACCTCTGCCGAGTATGGTGCTTTTGATACCCTTTTTTTCTAAAACGGTGAAAGCTTCTTCTGCTGTTATCCTATCCGGGAATACTGCTACAAGATAGTTCATTGACTTTAAAGCTGTTATCTAAATTTGTCTGAAAAATTTGCTTTAACTAACAGCGTAGCAGTAGTTAGGAGTTAGCAGTTAGGATTTCTCTACCCCAATTACCAATTACCAATTACCAATTCCCAGTTATTATTCCTTGAGCAAATCCAAGGGTTCGCAAAATTGCGGTATACCTTGCTTGAAAATGTAAAGTAAAACCGGAGTTACTAAAACGGTGGGAAATGTCGGGGTTTTTTGGATTTGTTCCATAAGTTTGTCTACAGAACCTTCTGCTAAATCCGAACGATATTCTTGCTGACAAATTAACGAACGCCATTTTTTTGCTAAGCTATCCAACCATTCGGAATTAGCAATTTCTGGCTGCTGTCCGGCTTTTATAGCCAAATTTATTGCAGCATCTTCCAAGTCCCCGTCGCAATCCTCAATTAAATCCAGCGCTTGCAGTGCTGGGGGATAATTAGCAAATGTAGAGCGAAATTGGGCAATTTCTTGCGATGTAACTGTAGTCATTAGAATACTGTATTATCAAATAAATCTTACAGTATTTTAACTACAAAAAGTTAGCCAGAATACAATCTGGGTATAACAAAAGGCTTCACACCATGATTTTAAGAAACCAAGCTGCAAAAAATCAAAATATATCAAATCATTTTGTAATGAGTTAATGTTAGCGAAGCATTTACAGAATTTTATAAATTCACTTGCTAAATTGTCTGTAAATTAATAAGCTAATATGCAGCTAAATTAAACAATGTATTAGCGTTAAGGTTGCCTTTCTGTAAGCATATACATTTTGGTCGCTGAAATCTTACAAATCAGCATAATTAGTCAAAAGTCCATAGTTACAAGTTAGAAGTTAATAACTACTAACTACTAACTACTAACTAATGACTAATTAACAATTAAGGCAATCCTCTAGAAGTTACGGCACGTTGTAAACTAGCCAAAGCGCGGTTGTAATCCAATATTGCGTTAATTCTATTACCTTCAGCTTGAGTAAGAGCGTTTTCCGCATCAAGTACTTCAAGTTGAGTCCCGACACCAGCTTGAAAGCGCAAACGAGCTAATCTTAAGGATTCTCTTGCTTGATTTAAAGCTGCTTCAGAGGTTTGCACGTTCTCTAAGTTTGATTCCAGTTGGGAATAAGCTTGCTCTACTTGAAAGCGGATTTGATTGCGAGTACTAGAAAACTGAGTTTCGGCTATCTCAGTGTCTACTTTAAACTGCGTTGCCTGAGCTTTTGATGCACCACCATCAAACAAGTTGAGGCTTGCTGTTAAGGCAACGCTGTAACCGTTGGCTAATCCCACGCTATCGTTAAACTGGTCGAGCAGACTGTAGCTAGCTTCAATCGCTACTTGCGGGCCTAACTGTGCAAGTGCTTCCCGTCGCTGCTGCTTGTTAATGTTGCGCTGCGCTAACTGCTGTTGCAGTTCGGGACGGTTTTGATAAGCCAAAACTATACTGTTTTCTAGGGTTTGATTCCATAAACCAGCCAACTTTACTGGGTCTGCTGCTGAAAGAGTACTTGTTTGGGCTAGATTCAATCTAGTTACTAGCTGACGACGAGCAATTTGCTGTTGAGAACGAGCGTTTGTTAACTGTTGCTGAGAGTTTGCTAAGTTAACCTGAGTCCGCAATGAATCAAAGCGCGTTCCAACCCCAGCTTCTTCTAATGCTCGCGCATCTCGTAAACTGGCTTCAGCGTTACCTACAGCAGTTTTGGAAATGCGAACTTGTTCGTCTGCTTGTTGCAAGTTGTAATACTCGGTAGCTACGTTAAGTCGAATTTCTTCCGATAAACGTTCAACGTCTAATTCTTGCAAGCGTAGCTGTTCTTTAGCTTGACGAATGCGCGCAGACCGCAATCCTGATGTATACACGTCGTAAGTTATTTGCGCTCCACCACTAAAAGCAGTAGTGGGGTCATCAGTATCATCAGGTAAATCTTGAAGTCTACGCTGAAGTTCGCTCTGTGCCGAAGAACTGCGACGCACTTCAGCACTTAACCCAACGTTAGGCAGTAAAGCGGCTCGTGCTACCTTCAACCCTGCTTTTGCCCGGTCTAGCTGCAATAAAGCGACTTGTAGCTCTTGATTATTGCGTCTTGCAAATTCTAAAGCCTGTTCTAATGTCAGTGGTTGATTTTGTTCAACTCTGACTTCCGAAGGCTTAGTGGGATATTGCAAGGGGTTTGCACTGGGGTCAAGGCTGGGAGCAATTGGTGCTGGACTGCTTGAACCGGGTCTGACTGGCTGCACGGGTGCAGGAGAGATTGACTGAGCTAACCTATTGTTAGGAATAGAATTTATTTTTTGGCAAGCTGAAGCCGCCGAGGATGATAAGATATTTTGCAATTTTGCATCATCTTGTCCCCTTTGTGGTTTATCCTGCTGTATGGGGCATGGTTCTACTTTTAATAAATCTGCCGCTCCCGGTCCGGTAGCAATTTGCTGTAATTTTTGAAATATTTTATCATCAGGATTTTTTTTAACTCCCACTGGGGAAATTTTCTTAATTCCAGATGAATTGTTATTTCGATAAGAAACTTTTCGAGAAGCAGGTTTTTTCAGGGGCTGAACTAAACTTCTATGAGAAGTCGTGTTCAAGCCATCTGATTTGAGACTTAACTCGGGTCCGCTTATCGCATTAATTGAGGCTCCAGTTTTCCCATTCACCTCCACTTTGTCAATCCGATGATGATTGACAGGTTTTTGCTTGACAAATTCAACTCCTGCGGGAGTAAATGGTGCTGGATACTTTTCGTCAACTCCATCAGTAGAGGGTTTAAAAGTATTACTTAAAACATCTTCACCACTTCCACTAGTGGTAAAGATACTTGGATAAACACCCGGATGTGAATTATTCACAGTAACGGTATCAGCCAGAGTTGGCTGAGCAGTTAGGACTGCTGCTGTCACACCGGGTAATAAACTATTTAATATTTGCTGTGCTTTCACCGCAATTCCTCACACTACAATTAAGCGGCAGAAACTATTTTCTCACCACAGACTATATCACGCTTACAACCCTGACAATGTAAACTCTAATGCTAAGAATCAGATGGTTGGTCATCTTCAAAACTCCTAACAATTCGAGATAGTTCCGCTTTTTCATCGATACTAACGCGGCTCGGCACACCACTGATAATTCTTTCGTAATCTTGGAATGAATTTTTGATTTGCGGACCTTCACGTGTTATATTGTATTCCCTAATACCTTTGTCGTGCCAGGAACCGCGCATTTTAAATACATTGATTGCTCGCGACATTTCTCCACGAATTTCTACATATTGCAACAGGATAATCGTGTCGGTGATAGTTGATATATGAGAATCGGTGATTGAGTTTGAACCTAAAAAGTGGGTTGTAGTATTGGTAAAAAACCCTGTAATCTCCTCTTGTTTGGCGTAACCCGTTACACCAATCACAAATTGCCGGAATGCATTATTAGAAACACCTCTATCTAAAGCGCTAAGGGAATCTATAGCAATACGATTCGGTTTAAATTCAGAAATTTCTGACTTAATAATTTGTAAATGATCCTCTAAACCAGTTGATTCGGGATAAGCGCAAATAATTTTTAGCAATCCTTGTTTTTCTAACTCCTCGAAATCAATTCCCCAAGAACTAGCATTACGAGAAAGTTGAGCGCGGGATTCTTCATAGGCAAATAGTATCGAGCGTTCGCCTTGATAGCAACCTTCTTGTAAAAATTTACTGACTAACAAGGTTTTACCCGTACCTGTAGCTCCTGTAGCCAAAATAATCGAGTCTTTGAAAAATCCACCCCCACACATCCGGTCTAGATATTCGACCCCTGAAGATACGCGAGCGTTTGAGGAGCGTTGAGTTAACTGCATCGCTCCCAATGGGAAAATATTGATTCCTTCGTTGGTAATTGTAAACGGATATTCCCCTTTCATATGAGTCGTACCGCGTAATTTAAGAATTTCAACGGTTCTTCTGCGACGTTCTCCTTCTAAAACGTTACGGAAAATGATTACATTGTCCGAAACAAATTCTTCCACTCCGAATGTTGCTACCGGTCCGTATTCTTCTCGTCGTTCGGTTGTCATTACGGTGGTAACGCTTAAACTTTTTAAACGAGCAACTAAGCGAAAAATTTCTCGTCGTACCAAACCCGCTGCTTCGTACTGTTGGAATATTGCTGTTACCGAGTCAATGGAAATGCGTCTTGCTTTATATTTTTTTATAGCGTATTGTAAACGCTCTATCAGTCCCGATAAGTCAAAATTACCGATAACTTCCTGACCTTCAGGGTCGGGGGAAGCATCGAGTATAAATAATTGACCATCGTCTATTAACTGCTGTAAATCCCAACCAAATATGTGAGCATTTCTAATAATATCGTTGGGAGCTTCTTCAAAAGTGACAAATATCCCTGGTTCTTTTAAGTGGGTAATACCGTTATAAAGAAATTGAAGAGAATATAATGTTTTACCCGTACCAGAGGTACCGCTGACTAGAGTTGTTCTACCTTTTGGCAATCCACCATGAGTAATATCATCAAAACCTTCTATTAAGGTGTGAATTTTTTCAACACCACGATTTCTTAAAGGTTGGTTGGTGTGTAGCGGCTTTTTTTTCTCGCTCATTGCTTATTAATTACAAATAATAAATTGACCCTCCTAATTTTGGATTTTGCGGAAAGTTGAAAGTAAAGAAGTTGAAAAAATTTTCTTTCTCTAAGCTTTCCAAGAAGGATTTTGGATCTTAGATTAAAAATTAAGGGGTAGCGATTCGCTACCGCAAGGAATAATCTTAAACCTAAAATTTTGCCCAATCTCCTCCTTCAAAAAGATAACAATCCAAAATTATAAACCTAAAATCTAAAATCGAATAGCTCCAAAATACTCATTGCTGTAGTGTCCTTTTATTAACCTCTATATAGTTTACTATTCCGAGTTGTTTTCTTGCTCGTTTAATTGTGCATCTAATAAATTTAATCCGATAAGAACTCTTTCTTTGTCAGATAGATCCCCAATTATTTTACGAACTGGTGGTGGTAAAATTTTTGACAATGTTGGTGTGGCTAGAATTTTGTCTTCCTCTGCTTGCTGTGGATTTTTCTGAACATCTATTACCTTTAAAGCATAAACTCCTTTGAATTCTTGCTCTAATATTGTTTTTAGAGTTCTAAGCGCCTGTACTGAGTTTGGAGTGTTTCCTGATACATAAAGCTTCAGGACGTAGGTTTGACCATCTGGATGGTTCATACGCGTATCTTGGGGTAGAAACTATTTATGAGAAGAAAAGGGGTAAATTTTAAACAGTATTTAAACAATAAATATTTATATTTCATCTATTTATCTTCTGATAAATAACAGAAAACATCAACCCGTCTTATGTCTGAGAGCGTCGATACATTTCGCACAAGTGAGCTAACATATCAATCAATGTCAAACGATAATCAAGAAGTAATGAACTGTAATCATTTCTGCCTTCTATTTTTAACTGTTTGGAAAATTCATCGACTAACTCCATATGAATTTCGATTATTTGAGGCACGGGAATATTAATGCGAAATATTGTATGAATGAATTTATCGATTTTTTCTTTTTGAGTTATGTCATTGGTAAAGTATTTAATTAGTATTTGCCGGTACTCAGATTTTATTTGTTGCAAAATTGCTGATTTTTGTTTTGCATCCATTTGCTCGAAAAGGAGCATCATTTCAGATTGTGACATCTAACTACATATCCGATTTTCCCTATGGTTATTCATTCATCTAAAATTACATATAGCCTTTTTGGTCATTTAGAAAAAGGAAGTCGTAATTTTATTTCTCAGCCAATTATCCGATTGTAAATCAGGTAATATAACTTTGGATTGTGATGACATAAATTCAGTGGTAAGAGCATTGCGGAATATCATATTAAGTCATACATATTTTTATCGTTATCCTTGAACTAGAAAAATATTTGTTGAAAGCAGCGAAACTTATCTACTTATTTAGGAAAAAACATTTAAAGCATACTATTGTTTATCGACATAATCTCCTTTTTAGGATTGCTGAAAATTGGAATTCATTTAATTATTTAATCAAGCACAATACATCGCTTTCAATTGATAATACTTTCTCTGAGAAAGTAGGTATAAAAAACTAATTAGACATAACAATAATTTATATAAATTTTTCATGCTGATGCTATTGTTTTTTCAGTTAGTAAGCTCTATGCTAGAGTTAAGCATTAAGGAATACTTTAGCTAAAAAAGAATAATTTTAATCTTTGAAGTTTGCGGATTAATAAGATAGATGAAGTTAGTTTAAAAAATGTCGTAATTTGAATCATTATAATTACTAAAGATTTTTAGTGAAATTTTGGAGTAATAATTGTCTTAATACCTGCTATCAGATGCATTCTGGTATTGACTCCCAAGGGACGCAAGTAATTGCCTCCTAAGTGTATCCGCTGGCAGTAAAGGGAGAAACCGCCGCACCAACAACTCTTGTAAGGTAAGTAGGCTCCCGCGAGATCAAGCTCCATGGCTTGCATCAAGCATGGAGTTTCGGTAAAAATCACCCTGTAATTGTTATCGCCTTTTTTAAGTATCAAGTCAAAGCAGACGACTTTTAAAAGGTACAAGACAAGCAGTGAGTTAGTGATGCCGGATGCTTCCGAAGGAAGAATAACTCCAGAAGGCATATGTCAATTCAACATTACCCGCTTTACGAGTTTATAACTAAAGTACATTGTTGCTACGAAACTACTTCTGTAAAAGAAGTGCTGTCTTTTTTTGAACAAGACCAGCACCCTCGGCAACTAGTAGTACTCAACGAGCAACATATTCCTCTTTGTTTGCTCGATGCAACGAACCTGCTAGCACTTGTAATCTCTGGAAAACAGGACGAGCTAGGAAACACACACTTTGATGATTGGGATCTACCAATCTCTTGTTTAGATGAGGAATTTATCCAACCAGTCCAAACCTTAAGCTCATCTTTAAGTTTAGAGCAATTTGGTGCCAAATTGCGTAATCGAAAACTGCCAGTAAACTCTCAAAATTGGTTACTGGTAGATGAATATGGCAAATTTTTAGGTATTTTAGATAGTTGTAAGCTATTAAGACAGTTCGCTTTTTCCAAGAGCAAAAACGAAGTTGCAGCTACTTTAGGTCAAGTAGAGATAGGATATCAACAAGCGGGTAGTTCTATTTCGGTTCTTCCTAGAAATCTGAGAACCAATATCAATTCGGATAATTATCAGGGTATCAGCTATGCGGATGCCAAGCATCAAATTCACGATAACGAGAATCGCGGTACAGATCGGCTTGAGTATAAATATGTAGCACAGTTACTCAAGAGACTTCCTTGGGCTTTAATGTTAGAAACGGATACTAAAGAAGTAGTATCGCGAAATCAGCTTTGGTACGAACAGCTTGGTGAATTAAGGGACCCCCAAGGTTTGAAAGAACTTTGGGAAAATACAATTGAAGGGAATTTGGTTTCACAAGCAGATGCTGTGAATCCCGAGTTAAACCAATCAGCAAGTCCTACTTTACACCGCTGTTTTATCGATAGCGAACCGGGTAGTTGCGTCTGTGTTGTAAAAATGCAGACAGGAGAAGAAAAAGTTTGGCGATTTGCCAAAATACCTGTAGAAAGTACCGATACAGACCTCCACGAATTAAAGCATCAGGAAATAACAGAAAACGGTAAATTGTGGCTAGTTCTGGCTACTGATATTACCGAACAGCAACAGTTAACTCAAGAATTAGCAGCGAAAAACGCCGATTTAATTCAGCTTAATCGTTTAAAGGATGAATTTTTAGCTTGTATTAGTCATGAATTAAAAACTCCTTTAACAGCAGTCTTAGGATTATCCCGTTTGCTATCCGACCAGCAGTTAGGAAAACTCAACGATAGACAAGCACGGTACGCTCAACTAATTCATCAAAGCGGTCGTCATTTGATGAGCGTCGTTAACGATATTTTAGATTTAACCCGCATGGAAACAGGTCAAATGACCTTGACCCCCGTCAAAGTTAATATCAAAAACGTTTGCGATCGCGCTTTGAAAGAAGCGAAAGCGATTCACGCTCAAACAACTAAAGCGAAAGAATCGGATTTAGACGAAGAGTATCAGTTTACTCTGGATATAGAGTCAGGATTAGAAGAAATTATTGCCGACGAACTGCGTTTGCGTCAAATGCTGGTTCATTTGCTGTCCAACGCTTATAAATTTACTTCTAGTGGTGGTGAAATTGGTTTACAGATAAATAGTTGGGAAGGTTGGATAGCTTTTACAGTTTGGGATACGGGTATTGGTATTGCTGATAGTCAACAACATTTGATATTTCAAAAGTTCCAGCAGTTGGAAAATCCTCTGACTCGTCAGCACGAAGGAACGGGTTTGGGTTTAGTATTAACTAGAGCACTAGCTCGACTTCATGGTGGTGATGTCAGCTTTTTATCTAGGGAAGGTTCGGGAAGCCAATTTACACTGCTTTTACCTCCATCTCCTCCTCATAAAATGGTCGGGGAAATCGGTTTAAGCGATACAGAAGGATATTTACAAGCAAAAGACCTAGAAATTACAGGGGATAGACCATTACGTAGCTCTCCTTCTCTTAAGGAATTATCTGTAGAGAATCTTCCTATTTCTACAAAAAATTTATTATCTTCTAATAATCAAGATTCTATTCACAAGCTACAAACTTTTCCTAACAGTTTGGTATTAGTTGTAGAAACAGTAGCTAGATATATAGATGATTTTACCAGACATCTTAGAACTTTAGGATATAGAGTCGTAGTAGCTCGTTCTGGGTGCGAAGCATTAGAAAAAGCTCGAAGATTACAACCCAAAGCTATTTTTATTAATCCCTTGCTACCCATACTTTCGGGTTGGGACGTATTAACATTAATAAAATCGGATGCTGCAACTCGGGATATTCCCATGATTGTGACAGCTAGTGCAGCAGAAAAAGAGCAAGCATTTGGCAAACGCGCCGATTATTTTCTTAGTTTACCAGTACAGTATCAAGCCTTAGCGGGGTTATTAGAAACTCTATGCGATATACCCGAAGAAAAGCCAACAGATATTAAAAACTGTAATACCCTCGAAGCAAAAATCCCGTTAAGGATATTGAGATTAGTTGAACCCGAAGTAGAATCATTAAGTTATGATGCATCTTTAGGAAAACATCGAGTTATAGAAGCAGATGACTTAGAACAAGCACAACTTTTAGCTCGTGTTTGGAAGTTTGATGTGGCTTTGTTAGATGTAGAAATGCCTATAGCTGAAACTTATTTAGAAAAAATTGGTAAAAGTAAATCTTTAGCGTCTTTACCTTTAGTAACTCGTAACGTCGAAACAACGCAAGCAGCATCAAAGATTAATAGTCTATCGGTATTTCCTTGTTTAACGCAATTAGGGAAACACAACAATATTGATAAAGAAAAAGCACCGACTTTACTATCAGTATTACAAATTGCTGCTGGTGTATGTTGTCCTCCAAACATTTTAGTTGTTGATTTGAACATAATTCCCGATTTACCAGGAACAGTAATAGATTCTAAAATAAAGGAAACGAAGAAAAACAATCGTAAAGCAACTAGTTTACCCTGTAGTTCAAAACTTCCTTGTCCATTAAATGACGAAGAAATTCAGACAAATCGTCCAACGGAATGGTTTCAAGCTTTAGTTCAATACCTACAAACAGCGGGTTTCAAAGCAGCCATTTGTAATACTTGGGAAGAACTTTTGCAATTGCTACGTCACGAAAGTGTCGATTTACTGTTGATTTGCTTGGGAGAATCAACCATAGAGATAAAAATTCAATCGGTAATAGAAATCTTAGAAAAAAAGGCTTTGGATTTACCACCACTGCTACTACTCGACCAAGGATTAAATTCCAATCAAATAGAATTAGAAAAATCCGAAAAGTCACCAAATATTAGTACGCAAGTTTTGCCTCGTTCAATTTCTATGGAAAATCTATTAACTAGAATTAATCAAGCTTTGTCAATTAATAATTAACAGCGAACAGTTATCAATTCACAATTAATAATTAATAATGAATAATTAATTATTAGCTGTAGGTTGGGTTGAAAGGGAAGCATCTCAATGAAGATAAAAATATAATTTTGTAGTGCGTTAACGCACTATAAAAGATAAATTTACATATCTGAGATGCTCCCGTTTAAAGTGTTGAAACTCAACATATAGCAGTTTTCAGTTGGATAGAATACATCCCTCTCCAAGATATCGGAGAGGGGCTGGGGGTCAGGTCTATCAAAGTGTATTGCACTCAACCGAAAAGCGCTATATTAGAATTATAGGAATGGCTGCAACCGGTACATTCTCTCGTAAGATGCTGTGACACTTTGATTCCTACCCGAACGTAGAAATAAGGTATTCAATGTCACGCACCAACCGCATATTATGACAATTGCGTAATTCCTGAATTAATTAAACTTTATCAATTAATAATTAGTAGAGAATAGTTAGTAATGTTAGGTTGCGCTTTGGTTAACCCAACCTACGAAGAGAATAACTGTTAACTGTTAACTGATAACTGTTAACTGTTAACTGATAACTGTTCGCTGATTATGACTCGAATCAAACCATATGCTTGTTTTTCGGCTAACTTTTCATATTCAGTTGGTTCTAGACCCAATTTAGGAAACCTTCTTGGTTCTGCTAATACTAATATTGAGTCAGATTTTGCTTCATTTTTAATATAATCTGCTGCTTTCCGGTTAGTTTTAATATAATTAATTTTACTTTCAGCATAAAAAGCAACGCTAGGCTTTTTAAAGCCAACCATTACTATTTCTTCTCCAGGTTCTTTTATCTGTGCTGCTAATTGCGATAGTTGCTTTAAAGGTAGCTGACGACTAGCATCCGAGACAAATAGAGCAGGAGTTAGAACCAATACAGTGAATGCAGAAAATGCTAATAAGTTGATACCGATTAAATGTAAATAACGACGACGTATTAAGAAAATTGCAATAATTACAGCCGCAGCTACCCAAATAATTCCTCCCAAAACTGGTAAATTGGATCTTTGCAGCATTTGTTGAAAATTCGGTGCTGCTGGGTCGGGACCAATTAATTTAGTAACCTCAAAAAAGGCAAATCCTACTGCTGAAATAAAGATTACGTTGAAACATCCGCTTGCTTGCATTAAAGGTGAAGAAAGAAAAACTGGAGATACAGAAGATTGGGAAATCTTTTTCACATTCTCAGTACCTTTATCTACTATTAAATCACTCCACAATAACGCGATTAAAATACCAGCGGCTGGCATTAATGGTAATACATAGCTGGGAAGCTTAGTAACGGCAATTGTAAAAAAGCTAAAAACACCAATAAACCACCAAAAAGCAAATAAACTAAGTTGTTGAGAGCGTTCCGTAGATATCCAGGCTTTACGCTGCCAAAACTTCAGTCTTATCATTGCAGCAGGTAAGTAAACCGCATAGGGAGCAAAACCAACCGCTACAACTATAAAGTAAAAGTACCAAGGAGCGGAATGTCCGTTTACAACATCCGTAAACCGCTCAACATTATGTAAACCGAAAAACGAATCAATAAAATTCCAACCATTTTCCCAAGTTACCAATGCATACCAGGGAACTGACACCGCAGCAATAACAAATAAACCTCGTATCAGATGAATTTCTTTGACTACCTGCCAAAAATTTCCTAGATAAACTAAAAATAGAAAAATAATAAAACCGGGTAAAACAATACCCACAGGTCCTTTAGTTAAAATAGCTAAACCAATTAATACATAAAAAGCAAAATACCAACGTGCTTTGAAAATAGATTCCGCAGGTTGGGAATATCCGTGGAAAAAGCATAGCAAAGCCGAACACATGCATCCGGTGAGTAGCATATCCGAAACACCTATTCGACCCCAAGCAATCATTTCCGGGTTCAAAGCTATCACAGCAGCACCCAGACCAGCAGTTAACCAACGTCGAGAAGGACGAAAAACCCCCTGCAAATCGTCTCTTTTAATTTGCTGCCAATGTAGAGTATAAAATGCCAAACCAACCAAACCCAAAGCCGAAATGGCAGAAGGTAAGCGTACAGCCCATTCATTCACCCCAAAAATCGTGTAAGCTATTGCCTGAGACCAGTAAATCAAAGCGGGTTTATCGAAACGAGTTTCCCCATTAAAATAAGGTGTAATCCAATCACCCGTAACATACATCTGACGAGAAGCTTCCGCAAACAGCGGTTCAGTCTCATCAATCAAGCTAAAATTTCCCAAATCCCAAAAAAAAGCAATTCCCGAAACCAAAATTACCCATAAAATTGATAACCCCACAAAAAGAACCGCACGCTTTGACTTATTCTTCCACCAATGCTTGGAAACACTTTGAATCATCAGTTTATAATCAGTAAGACACTAGTTATTAGTCATTAATAATTGGTTGTTAGTCAATGATAAGAGACAACAATACCACTCCACATTAAAATGACTCTGACAAAAATGCTCGGTTCCTTTCTTTTCAAGAGCGAGTAACCAGTAGTGAGTAGCGAGTAACTAGTAACGAGCAACAAATCCGACTATTGTATAAATGCTTGAACAAGTCTGTGACAATAAAATAGAAGAATATAATTTACTTACTACTTGCTACTTACTACTTACTACTTGCTACTTGCTACTTACTACTTACCACTAACAACTAAATGCAAAACACTCGCTTAAATTCGCTATTCGATTTAATTGTCAGAAATCTAGCTCTATGGTTTCTTAATCCTTGGAGAAGAATATCGCTGTTAATGATTAGTTTTTTGTTCGGTTTTTTCATGGGAACCGTAGCTGCGACAACAGCAGGACAAAGAGCAGTTTTAGATATTGTTGTCGCTGCATTTTTAGTATTCTTGACGGAAGTTAGCAGTCGGATAGTTTATAGAAGACCACCCAAAGACAGACGGCTTCTCTGGGTGGAATCACTTAATTTTCTCAAGGTAGGGTTTATTTACAGCTTGTTTGTAGAAGCGTTTAAACTTGGTTCTTGATGATTTTTCATTTCAATAACGAAGGTAAGAAAGCGATTAAAACATATCCGGTGAAATATTTTTATCAAAGGTAACTATCATATTAGAAACTCTTACATCCAGAGGTTTAAAATTTGGATTATTTGAAGAGAATCTACTATCACCGGAAACAGCTTGATATGGTTTGGGGAACTTTTGAATTGTACTGTATTCTACATTAAGTCTTAAACCAAGTTTGTCTTTGTATTTAGATAAATTGGTATTTTCTAAATAAACAAAACCGCCGTTATCCCAACCAAATCCGTTTAGTTCAAACTTACCTAATACATCTTTTACTCCATTAATAGAAGTTCCGATACCAAGACTATCAAGAGTTTTCCACTGACGACCAAAACCGGAAACATGACTAATTTTACTACGACTTTCATCAGTCCAAAAAATTGTCAAAGCACCTGGTGTCGTTGAATTAACTTTGGTAACTGGAAATGAAACTGTACCTTCTCCTCGCAAAACTACATCATCTTTTAGATTAGTTTCACCATAAAGTTCCACTAAATCCGCACGTTTAGTATCACCAGTAATAAGACCAATACGCTTTCCTGGAATGATAAAAGTATCGTTTACTGGTTTCAAATGATTAGTTTCTGGAACAGGTTGGTATTGAGGTGAACTAGTTTGTGAATTATTCGTGTTTCCAGAATTTGCTGCTACAGATTGCTTTTGAGGTAAATTAGTTGGTGAATTATTGACGGTCACAGGTTCTGGTTGAGATGAATTGCTTTGCGAATTACCCGTGTTTTGTTCCTCTATCGTTACAGGATTTGAGGGTTGAGTTGCTACTTGTGAATTTTCTTCTCCTACGGGATTGCTTGATACGGGATTAGAAGTATTATTATCCGAGCAAGCTACAGTTAAAACCAAAACCGCAATCGCAAGAAACTTATTTATTGAAATCATTTATATGCCTTATACCAATTAGTAATTACAAATACATAAAAGTCTGTTCTACTTGAGACTTCCTGAGTAAGGGAACTGATTCCTGAAAGTTGTAATTATCTCTAAATATTCTTTATTTAGAGTTATTAATTAGTCATCTAAATGTACTGTCATTTGAGAAACTTTCATGTTTAAAGCTTGCCAATGCGGATTAGTTGAAGATAATTCTCTATCACCTAAAACAGCTTCATGCTGCTGAGGATTTTTTTTGATAGCTTCTTGATCGGGAGCGAGTTGAAGAGAAAGCTGTCCTTGATATTTAGATAGATTAGTAGTTTCCAAATTGATAAAACCACCGTAATCCCAGCCAAGTCCAGTTAATCTGAAATCACCTAATTTTTTTTGTAATTCTTGAAAAGAAGTTCCCACACCGATACCTTCGGGAATCTTCCAAACGGAACCAAAATCTCTAACGTATAATAGTTTTTCCCGAGTATCTTCTTCCCAAGCGACAGTAAAACTTTTACCATCATCTAAATTCACTTTGGTAACGGGAACCGAGATTGTTCCCTCATCTTCTAACAAAACATCATCTTTCAACTTTGATTCACCAAACATTTTGACTAAATCAGCGCGGGTAGTTTTACTTGTTACTGCACCAACCTGTTTTCCTGGAATTATCAAAGTATTATTTAATATGTCAGACTCCGACTGTAAAAAATTAAATGACAAAAAATTTTGTCCCGTATTGCTAGGAGAACAACCCACTATTATTGCGATAAAAACAATAGTAATAACTTTATTAATTGGAATCATATATATACCTCGTCAATAATTATCTAATAATTAAAATGATTTTTAATTATAGAAAAATACAAGTTGAGTATATAGTAATGATAATTAGGGTCAAGTATAAACTTGACATTTAATCTTGATTTAAAATAGATAGGGAATAGGGAATAGATAGCATTTCTTTATAAAGATGTGCTTAATTCAGCCCACCTGTGTGAGCTTTGTAGGTGTAGCTCCAGCCTTCCAGGCTGAGAGTGATTATTAATCTCGTTACCAATTACCAATTACCAAAGCTATGTATTAAAAGCTCTCCAAAAAATATAAACTGCTAAAATAGCCAGTCCAATACGAAATATTAAACTAACAACCTGGTCGGGTAATTTAGGTAAATATCTGGTACTAAGTTGCGCTCCGAAAAGTCCTCCAAACCCTAAAATTAAACCTTCAATCAATAATATATTGCCTTCGATAGCATGTCTGTATGCAGAAGAAATAGAGCTAATAACAATAACTCCTAAACTAGTTTGAATTGCTTTTTTAATCGGTTCTGCTAATAAAAGCATTTGTAGAGGTACCATAATTACACCACCACCGACACCGAATATACCAGCAAGCATTCCAGCAAGACCCCCGGTAATAATTCGAGAAGCAATAGAAGCAATTGTCGATTCCTGGTTTTGCTGATTTTGTTCGTTTTCTGCTGCTTCTTCTTGCTTTTTCGATAATTTCTTACGTAACTCTACCAAATAAATAGTAAATAAAAGTAAAATTCCAAAAGCAACTAATCGATTTCTCTCAGGAATAAATTTTGCGATTCCAGCACTGAAATAAGCAGTACAGGCCGCAGGTAGCGCTAAAAAAATGACCTTCTTAAAATCGATATATCCCATGCGCCAATTCTGGATAGTTCCAGAAGTTGCTGTAATCACAATTGCAAGACTACTAGTAGCAGTAGCCTGCAAAAGTGTATATCCAAATGTTAACAATATAGGTACTAAAACCGTACCACCACCAATACCTAATAATCCAGCGAGAATACCTGCTATTAATCCACTAATTAGTAGAAGCAACCAATTTTCCATTTTTAATTATTAGTTGTTAGTTGTTAGTTATTAGTTGTTAATTGTTAGCTACCAGTTGTTAGTTATTAGTTGTTAGCGATTGATAATAATCTAATCAGTGAAATCAGTGAAATCTATTTAATCCGTGATATTTGTTAATTGTTAATTATTATCAAAGGAAACAGGGAAGATAATTCGTAGTTATTAATTAATAACTGCTAACTTCCAACTTCTAACTCCTAACTCCTAACTCGCAATTCCTTTCCCTTCTGGTAAAATCGCCTTTGATAACATTCCATGTACGCCTTTTTGAGGTAAGTTGACGACTTGGGTAATGCGAAAACTTACTGTTAAACTGCATAATATATAGGCTTCTTCAGGGGATAACTTTGTGCAGCTTACCAGAAAATCAATCATGTTTTTTAAGGCTTTTTCAAAAGCTTCATCTAATGTCGGAGCGAAACCCATCGTGATGATATCAGTGGGAGTTTCTGCTATTGGTGTGGAGATTTGCAAATCCTTCCTCAGCTTTAGTTCAATAGTACCGTTCATGGAAGTTTCAATTGCAGTCACATTTACTTCCCCGTCTCCCTGAATTGAATGTCCGTCACCGATAGAAAATAATGCACCGGGGAGGAATATTGGTAAAAATATTTTGGAACCAGCTTGTAATTCGCGATTATCGATATTTCCACCGTAGTTTCCTGGAGGTATGGAATTTCGAGAACTTTCGATTGTGCTAACCCCAAGAATACCGAAAAATGGTTTGAGGGGAATTTTGATACCGCTACCTGTAGGAAATTCTGCAACGTTATTTTCTAAATCCAAAGGAATAAATCGTAAATTAGGTTGATTAAACTCTTTTGGTAAAGCACCGCAATTTTTACGAATTACATTAAACCCAACTGGTAAACTTGGTGTAATTTCCTTCAAAGTTACTTCCAAAACATCCCCTGGTTGAGCATCTTCGACGTAAATTGGTCCGGTAAGTAAATGAGGTCCCCCTGCAATTTTACGTTCGGGTGAAAGATTTTTGTATATATCCCATAATGCAGGAGTTACAAATTCCGGTGGTGCTTTTTCGCAAACATGAAACCCCGTATAAGTTTCGATATCCACGGTATCACCAGAGTTGACGCTGATTACTGGTTTGAGTAGATGCGAAAAACCACCAAGATGTACCGTTTCTTTAGTTGCTTTAACAATATGATGAGACATAGGATTTTGGATTTCGGATTTTGGATTTTGGATTGTTATCTTATTTGGGAAGCGATTTTAGATTTTGTAAATACGGTTGTTTGAAGGTTTAGCTGACAAGTTAGTGAAAACAAGGACTTGTTTTAATCTAAAATCCAAAACCATTTTAAGATAAAAAATCAGTATTATTGCTGATTGTTAGCTTGTGCTGTGACTTTTATCTCATACAAAAATGCCACGTCTTTGTAAAAAGACATGACAAATAAGTTTAGAGAGTTTAAATGACTTTTGCTATGACTGAAACTTTAATCTGGGTTTTACCAAGAGGGATGTAACAGATAGTCTATTTAGAAGATTTATCTAAACATTCTTCATGACCACCAGCTTTAATAATGAAGTCATCAAAATCATTATCATTTTGATTGACTCTAGGAATTTGAGAGTTGGTATCATCCCAGCGAATCGTAACACCACCATTAGCTAGAGCAGAGAAACCACCGATAAACTTTGCTTGTTGGTTTCCTGCGAAATTTTTCGCGTCAGTGGAGTATACAACCCCTACATTTCTTCCTTTGAATTGAGACTTCAAATAAAAACTGTATCTATTTCCAGCCTTAAAAATGAATTGTGCGGTTCCGGGTAAAGGTACTGCATTTCCAAGGGTTCCCTGGAAGTCATTAGGGTTATCTGTTAAACCATCGGAGGGTTTATTTAAAGCTTGCTCGAATTGAGACGGGCTTAAATCACTTGGTTTGACTTCCCCAATTAAATCTGTCTCTTGTCCGGTAGTTTCATTTCTAACACCGAAAACAGATTGGTAAGCACCGTAAGAGCGAACGAATTTAAATTGTACGACAGTGTTTTTTGTGAATAAAACACCGCTATTATCGAAAAATTCTTGAGATTGGACTTGAATTGGTGCGGGAGTTTGAGCTTGCGCTGGTGATGAGAAAACGCTGAAGATTCCTCCGATTACCACTCCAACAAACAGACTAAGATGGGGCTTTTTGAACATGATTATTCCTTAAATCTACCAGGTACGATTGGCTACGCTAGCTTTTATGGTTTCTACTTGTTGGTCAACTTTTTCTAATAAAGCGTCAGATTCACGCAATAAAGAATTTAGTTTTTCGCATTTCTCTGGGTTATAGGAAGTCTGAGTTGGTGCGGGTTTAGCTGGACCCTGACCAAGTAGAAAACCCCGCAACTCACATGTATTGTCGCTGCAACCGCAAGAATTACAAGCAACGTAAGCATCTGTTAGTTGGTCAGCTAACTGTTCCCCACTCTCAATAAGTTGAGGATTTAGTCCACCAGTGTTGAAAAACATAGGTGCCCCATCAAATACATTAGTTCCGGTAATATTAGATAAATTGCTGCCAGTGATATTAGATAGATTGCTACCGGAGGTGTTGGAGTTGTTTGTTTGAGCATTAGCGGAACCTGCTAATCCACTAAAAACTAATGATGTACCTAGAATCAGACCGATTAATTTGCTTCTACGCATGATTTTCACCAATTAAATATCCTCTTTAAATGCTGACGATTAGACTTATGATTTGCCTAAAACTTGAATCCAAAGCCAGCCCCAATCACGAATCTGGCTCCATCACTAGCTCCACGACCGGGACCTGCAATGTCACGCACTGCGGGAGTAATAACTAAAGGAATATTCTTAAAGGGTGCGATAGAAGCTCCTACAGCTAAATCTTGACCAGTCCATTCTGCAATCAAACTAGCTCTAGGATGTACTCTAGCAACAACATTACCAAAAACATTGAAGTTATCTTTATTGTTGTTTATAGAATCCTCGGTGCGGAACTGTCCATTCCCAACACCAGCAGTAACCGCAACGCGACTAAAAGGTTTGCTGATATCGTCTCTGGTACGAATAACTTTAGTTACAACTCCGTATAGAGAGTTTTCAAAGTCATTAGTCAGATTACTGCTATAGCTACCAATGTTCAAAAAGCCGTTCATCCCAACAGCAACAGCCAAATCATCTTTAATTTGACGGTGGATTTTAACGTTGAAACCACCAATACCAAAGTCACTGTTATAGCGATTGCTGACGCTTGCTAAGGTGTAATAAAGTACAACACCTACAGATTTTTTTGCATCACCCAAACCAACACCAAATACCATTTCACCATCTTCAGAGTTACCAAATCTGGTACGCTCTTGATAATCAGCCGCAACAAAACCTGTATTGTTATCAGCACCATATCCTACAGGGATATAAACGCTCATACTAGGAGATGAATACTGGGTGTCAAGCTTGATTTTGTCTAAATCGCGTAACTTTCTCTGTACTTCTTTAACTCTCTCGAAGGATGGTTTAGCGGGAGTGAATGCAATGATTGGTTCCTGAGCTAAAACAAAATCACCTTGAGGTGTTAAAGACTCGTCTATTTTTGTGACACTATCAGTTTCAGAAGTAAATTTATCGGAAAAAGCTACTGTAGCTTCGGTTTCAGAAGAGAATAAGTCTTGTGTTACTGCTTCTGAAGGAGTAGCAGAGTTGATTGTAAGTTCTGATTCTTGAAATTGAGCTAGTTCTTGAACCGCAAGACTTTCATCTTTTAAAGCAGCTGTCTCAATATTCAAAAGAGTTGTTTGCTGAAGAAGCTCGGGAGTATCTAACTGATTATGATCGGATTTCTCCACACCTTCGATAGCGAATGTAGAATCAACTATGCCAGACATAGCTAATAGAAGAGAGGTTGCTAGGACATTAGTTAATAGTCCTAGAACTGAACTGTTCATAAGCTTGAGCTTTTTGTATTTAAGTTAAATGAATTTTGACTTCTGTCTAATAATTTTTAAAATATTGATAACTAAAAAGATAGCTATATTTATACCATTAGCCACAAATAATTTAGGACTTACGCAACTGGCACAAGCAATGGTGCGCGAAGCGCACCGAGCGCCTAAAAAACTAAATTATAGACATAGCAACATCGGGACGTTTTAGTTGCTCGATTAGATAATTGGAAAGCAAATTATGCTTAATTTTATAAACAGTTTCACCTGTTTTATAGGCTAAGTTTTTTAGTCTAAGCCAAACTAACATCGCGCAAGCGACATGATTTCTTTGAAGACGAGCCTTACGGCATTGACAAGATTCAATACCTGTTAACTGCTTTAATTCTCTGTGAAAATCCTCAATTTTCCAACGAATTTTACACACCTTTTGTGTAACATCTATAGAGCTTTGAGATAAGTCATTGGTCGCGACATAATCCGTTCTGTCGGTAGAGACAATAACACGGAATAATTTCACTTTTTTATTAGCAGGGAATCCTTTTATTTTTACTATTTTACCATCTTCTAGTTCTTCATCACTCCATTCTAAAGATTTAATATTATTGTATTTCTCTTTTCCAAAACTATCGTCAACTAAGCGATTTGTTTTTAAAGGACAATAAAAAGTTTTATCTAAACTATCGATGTAAAGCATTAACTTATTAACTGCATACCATGTATCCATCAGAACTGTATTAAAAGGCAGATTCCTTTGATACACAAGGCTTATGAGCATATTTTTCACATGATCTATCTTACTTAAACCATCATTTTCAGGGTTGAAAATACGATAGTCTATTACCCAAAATTGTAGTGTTTTAGGGTTAACATATATGCAATTTACTATTCCTATCCCTTTAACAACACCATGCTCATTACCACTATACTGTCTTCGTACTATTTCTATTTCTTCCGAAAATCTTTTATCTATAACTGTATCATCAAATATGATATAAGCATTATCGTCAACTACTATTAAATCCTTTGCGTTGTCCCAAAGTAAACGAGGAGTTAGCTTTTCATTCTTCAAATAATAATTAATTTTATCATGACTAATATTTTCCAAGTGTTCTGCTAGATTAGTCATTGTATAGTTGATTTGACTACTAAGTAAGTATTGACAATAATTAAGTTTAGTAAATTTCATTGTGAACCAATTTAGCGACGCACCTTATAATCATTTTCTCATGAAATTTAAACGATAACTTTAATCAGTTAATTACTGATAACAATTAAAAAAATGCTGATATCACAGATTGTCGTTTACAGTACTAAAGTACTGGTAATTGGCGATCGCTATGTGCCGGTTGCGTAAGTCCTATAATTATAAAAATGATTAGTTGAATTAATTTACTAAACTATGTAAAACCTTCGTATAATAGCTTTTTTGCAAAACTGGATAATTACAAATATATTTCAAAAAAAAATAAAAAATCTATGTGTGATAGTTAATTAAATTTTAGTTTAATATTATTTGTGTAAAAATATTGGCTGTAGGTTATATTTAACTATGTCTTTTCTGACACGCTATAAAGACCGTTAAACCTAGTTTATGAAGCTACTTTATAACCCCTAAAAATAATTTTATGTAATAAGTTATAAAATTATTGTTTAGGGGTTAATACAGTACAAATATGTTACCAAAAAAAATATAGAGTTGAGCAATAGTTCTATAAATGTATTGACTGTTTCCCAGTCTATTGAGGTCAAGGTGTACCTCAGTTGCTGTAGGAACGCTATAACAAATTATTCATCGATACATATTTCATGGCCACCAGCACGAAGGATGAAATCATCAAAGTCATTGTCGTTTCGATTGACTCTAGGAATTTGAGAGTTGGTATCATCCCATCGAATCAGAACACCACCGTTCGCTAATGCAGAAAAACCACCGGCAAATTTTGCTTGTTTGTTACCAGAAGTATTTTTCACGTCTGTTGAATATACAACACCAACATTTCTTCCGCGAAACTTAGACTTCAGGTAAAAGCTGTATCTGTTTCCAGCTTTGAAGGTAAATTGTGCGGTTCCGGGTAATGGTACAGCATTTCCAAGAGTTCCTTGAAAGTCATTAGGATTATCTGTTAGACCGTCAGAGGGTTTGTTTAAAGTTTGCTCAAATTGGGACATACTCAAATCACTAGGTTTGACTTCCCCAATTAAATCTGTTTCTTCCCCAGTAGTTTCGTTTTTAATACCGAATACAGATTGGTAAGCACCGTAAGAACGAATAAACTTAAATTGTATAAGGGTATCCATGAAAAACAGGATACCGGTATTACCAAATAATTCTTGAGATTGTACTTTAACTTTTTCGGGAGTTCGAGCTTGCGCTGGTGATGAGAAAACGCTGAAGATTCCTCCGATTAAAACTCCGATAAACAGGCTAAGATGGGGCTTTTTTAACATGATTAATCCTCACAACACTGAATCTGGTTAGTCTCGAAAGCTCAAATCTACCAATCACGATTGGTTATGCTAGTTTTTACGACTTCTACTTGTTGATTAACTTCATTCAAAAAAGTTTTAGACTCGCTCAATAGAGTGTTGTATTTTTTACACTTTTTTGAGCTATTAGAAGTCTGATTTATCGTGGTTTTTGGTTTATTACCGATTAAAAAACCGCGTAATTTGCATGGATTACAAACACTACAGCTTTGATAAGCGTCTTGTAATTCTTCTGCTAACTGTTGCGCTCTTTCATTAATCTGGGGATTTAATTCGCCGCTTTTGGTGAAGAAAGGTCCTGGGTTAAATACATTGGTTCCGGTAATATTAGATAAATTATTATTAGTAACATTAGATAAATTACTGCCGGTAATATTGGATAAATTACTACCAGTGATATTAGATAAATTACTGTTAGAGGGGCCACTTGATTGAGCGCTAGCGGAATCTGTCAGCAGTCCATTCAAGACTAATGATGTACCTAGAATCAGACCAATTAATTTACTTCTACGCATAATTTTTACCGATTTTTTTCCGAATAAATACACTCTTTAATTGCTGATGTTTAGACCTATATTTTGCTAATTCCTTGCTAATTATTAGCCTAAAGCTTTAATCCAAAACCAGCCCCAAGGACGAATCTGGCTTTATCGCTGGCTCCTTGTCCCGGACCAGCGATATCGCGAACAGCGGGAGTAATCACTAAAGGAATATTTTTGAAAGGTGCAATGGAAGCTCCTAGAGCCAAGTCTTGACCAGTCCACTCTGCAATTAAGCTAGCTTGAGAGTGTACGCGAACAGCAACATTACCAAAAACGTTAAAATTCTCTTTATCGTTGTATATCGAATTTTCCGTGCGGAATTGTCCGTTACCAACACCAGCGGTTACTGCAACGCGGCTAAAAGGTTTATTTATATCGTCTTTGGTACGAACAATCTTAGTAACTACTCCGTATAGAGAATTTTCAAAGTCATTAACTAAAGTGCTGCTGTAACGACCAGTGTTAACAACTCCATTCATACCAACAGCAGCAGCCCAACCATCTTTAAATTGACGATGGACTTTCACATTAAAACCACCAATTCCAAAATCACTATTGAAGTTACCGCTAACGCTGGCTAAAGTGTAGGACAGTACAACACCGACAGACTTTTTCGCGTCACCTAACCCAACACCAACTACCGCTTGAGCATCCTTAGAATTGTTAAATCTTTGTCGGGATTGGAAATCACCTGCGATAAAAGCTGTATTCTTATCGGCACCATATCCAACAGGGATATAAACGCTCATACTAGGAGCGGAATAGTACGATTTGACTTTGATTTTGCCTAAATCGCGCAGTTGTTGTTGTACTTCTTCAACTTCCTTGAAGGATGGTTTTTCACAATTTTTTGCGACAACTGTGCTTTGAGCTAAAACAAAATCACCTTTTCCTTGCGAACATTTAGCTGGTGTTTTCTTTATATCGATGTTTGAATCATTTGAATTTGCTTTATCTACAGCAATATCTTGTTTTGTTGGAGAAAAAGATGCTTCTTGTTCAATTGATTCAGGGGAAGCTATTGTGTTGAGTGTAAATTTTCGCTTGGTTTCTTCAATCTCAGCCGACGATTCTTGAACTTTAAGTTTGTCAAAATTAGGGAGAATTATTTTCTGAGGAGGTTCGGGGTTAAACTGATTATTTACAGATTTTTCGATTTCGTCATGTTTGTCAAAATTAGGAAGAATTATTTTCTGAGGAGGTTCGGGGTTAAACTGATTATTTTCCGATTTTTCAATACCCTCAACAGCAAATGCAGAATTGGTCAAAATAGTTGCATAACAAAAAGCACAGGTTGCTAGGAATTTCAGAAATAATCCTATAACTAAATTATTCATAAGCTTGATTTTCGCTAATTTTAAAACTTTAATTTAGACTTCGATAAAATACCTTTTACAATATAAAAACTCACAAATATAGATTGAGATTATACATTTAAAGGCAAAAAAATAGATGTTTGAAGAAAGTTGTAATGCAATATTTACCTGATATTTTACTATTTAAGCAGCCTTTTACTAAATAAATAGTATTTATTTTTTATTAGATGAAAGCATATTTGGATAGTCTGAAATTTTTATTTGTATTATCAAATATCTATATCCGCCATTCACCTATCTTGACTATTTAACAGGATAATATGTGCAGCTTTACAACAATTATTCACGCAATCTTAATATAAATAGGTGTTATACATCTTAAATAAAAATTTTTATTTAAGGCTTACAATTTACTTGTTGCTATATATACTTCGCAAAACATTAATGCATTTTTTAATAAGATGCAATATTTATAATTTTTAAACCAATAATATTGATAAACATTTTTTGTTAGTAAGAACACATTGAAAATTTATAAACCAAAAGTTAACTATTCAAATTTCTATAAATAAAATAAAAAACAATATTAACAAAAAAGCATAAATGTTTTGTTTAACACTAATAAAATCAGGTAAATGTACTATACTTCTTTTGGTTCAGTCAGGGTGCAATAGTTAACAATACTGTTTTAAATATCCCAAACAGCAGATTTAGAATGCTGTGGTGCATCTATTCTAAAGACACTCAAAATATACGTATTTTCAAAAAAATATCTTCATAAATAACCCAATATTTTTCAGCTATAAAATATTGCTTATTTCCCATAGAGGAATTATAAACAAGAATTATGCAAATATTTAAGATTACTGCTTATACATTATTAGCATTATCGTTACCTGCAATTGCCTTGGCTGGTGAAGATACTAGTTATATAGAGAAAGATAATAACTTACAATCGAAGAATTTAATTACCAAGCTCAAAGAAGCCAAAAAACAATCTTCTATATCTACAAATACCACAGAGATTGATTCATTATCCATTGAATATTCTCAAATCAGTAATCAAGCAAAAGACTTACAGCTAAAACCAAATCTTTCTCCTTTACAAACACCTCCTACAAGACTTTTTAATTTAGAAACAGCCAATCAACTACCTAAAAATTCTGTACAATTTGAAGCAGGAACTCATCAAGCAACTCCAGCAGATAATCGTCAGGGAAATACAGGTTATCAAAACTATTACACCTCTTTAGGCTGGGGAATAACAGATAAGTTACAGGTGAGTTTTGCTGCACAATTTTTTGACGACCCAACCAAAACTCAAATTAACGGAAAATTCCCTAATTTGACATTTGTTTCTTTTGCTCCAAGCGTTAAATATCAAGTATTCAAAAACGAAAAATTTAAAGTAGCGGTTAGCGGTACGGCTGAATTATTAGAAATTTCTTCCGACCCCGGATTATTTAACAATACTAATAAAAAGTCTGCGGATTATTTTGGTATCGGAAAAGTTGAGGTTCCAGTTACTTATAATGCGGATAAAAAACTCCAGCTACACTTCACCCCTGGAGTCGTATTTTATCCCGACAAAGTTAAGGGAGCAGATTTTTACGGAACTTTTATTAATGTTGGAACGGGAATCAGTCTCCAAGCTTCAGAAAAACTCAACTTGTTTGCTAATGCTAATTTACCTTTGGGTCCTGGAGGTAATGCTTTAAGCTCTCAAGATAATTCTATCTTCCGCAAACTATTATGGACTGCTGGTACCCGTTATGCTATCAATCCTCGTGCTGGAATAGAAGTTTACGGAACAAATGCATTTGGAGCGACTCCCACAACCAGTCTTTTAGCTTTTATTCCCGACGGAAACGAAGTGATATTCGGTGCTAACGTCAAATATATTTTTGATTTCGGTCAAAACTACGCTTCTAACTTTGGAAATAAACCTTGGGTTCCTTTATCCAATCGGGACAAACAATTATTGTTAGATGGTTTAACTCTTAGTAGTTCCAGCACTTTATCACCAGATGACATCCGATTAACTACAGGGATGACCTCCGGAGGTAACGCTAAATTAAATTTGATGTATGGTTTAGCAAATGACCTACAGTTAGAAATTCCTATCGAACAATTTGGTAATTACGACAGACTCCCAGATTCCGAAACCTTTGGAAATGCAATTAAATTTGGTGCTGGAGCAAAATTAAGATTCCTCAACCAAGCACAAGGTGACCCCTTTTCCTTAAGTGTAAAAGTCAAAGGGGTCAGAGATAGTAAACGTCCTCGTGTAGGAACTTTGTTTGCAGAAGTGCCAATTGTGTATCAAAATAACAAAAAAACTGCACTATTTTTTAATCCTAAAATGGCATTCTACAGAAAAGAAGAACGCTTTGGTTTAGGATTAGGTATAAATCAAGTTTTGTCAGATAAACTGCAATTAATTGGTGAATTAACTCCAGTTTCCGGACAAGAATTAGTTTGGAGTACGGGTCTACGCTACTTTGAACCCAAAGCAGATTTAGGAATTGACATCTACGCTAGTAATACCAGCGGACAAAATAGCATTGGAGGACTAGTTGCTGATACAAGTACCAACATTGGTTTTAATATCCACTGGTTATTCCGTTTATAAAAACGATGATTCAACTGGTAAATATTTAGGAATTATATAGATTCTAAATATCTTGTTCTCCATTTAATTCATTAACTTTTTTGTTTATCGCTTGATTGTGAAAATTATCTGCTGAATAACGATTTCTTACTTTCGGAATACCATTAAATACTACAATAAATCCAGTTAATCCAGTATCTAAACGAGTTTCACCTAACAAATCAGCTACTTCTACTTGAGAAATATCTTCTATCAAAGACTTTAATTTAAGTCTAATTGACTCATACAAATTTCTACGAACATTTTGCGCTAATTCTTTTTTTCCTGTTTCAGCAAGCAATTTTTCTGCGGTGGTCACAGAATTCTCAGCCACTACTACTAACTTATTTGTAAACAGGTGACAGCTTACTTTACTAGGTGCATGTCCTAATAATTTCCGAAAAAATGATTGGATACTTTGAGACAATTCTCTTTCTAATTGTCCAACAGTTAGAGCATCTGTTTTAGTCATATTTTAAGCAGAGTAACCCTTTAAGTTAATAAGTTGACAAGTTAACAGTTAAGAAAAGGTTTTCCACCAAATTCAACATTTCCAGAGCAGTTTGTACTGCAAGTTTGTAATCCCTCTGTTTATTACTGCTTTAACTAATTTCATTTCTGAATTATAACAAAATGTTAACCAAAGGTAAATATATTATAAAATTATGATATACAGAAAACCGTACATCAAATTGATTGTACGGTTGGGAAAACAGTAATTGTCAAAGGAATAAGCTCTTGAGTAGGTCAGTGTTGCAAACGTAATTAGGATAAAGTGCCAGAAAGCACGGTCTTGGAGTTTCCCCAAGTAGAGCAACTTTCTAAGAGAGAAAGTAGAGAATAGGATAGGATTTATGAGTTGATGCTTTTTTCTGGTTCATTCTTTTCTTGTGTTGATTTTAGTCGAGCAATTTCATCTAAATGCCTCCAGGAGTTTAGAAACTTCGTCTCTTTAGAGCGAAGAGGAAAAACGACATGGGCAGTTTTAACTGCCTTGAATTAACTTCAAAATACATAGGAGTACCCATCTTTTTTATGAATGGTTTTACAGTATTTATAAGAAATGCCTTGTACTAGTTTTTTGCGGGTTGAAATATTAAAACTGCCAGTACTTCTAGTGGCTATTCTTCCTATGTATTCACCAACTTTTTTACCTGTTGTTACAACAGCTTTTACAATGTCTCCTGTCTGAAAACCTTTAACAAATTTAAATCTAGGTACGTATCTTGCAGGAAATCCGTACTTGTCTGTTCTGCACATTTGGCGTGTTCCGTGACCACTACATTTTATTTTTAATGGTTGATTGGTGAATAGTTTTATATTACTAACATCTCCAACACAAGCTGCATCAATCCAATGTTGTTTGGGTAGGTTTAACCGAGTTCGGTTATATTTGGTTTGCGCTCCTGTTGCAGTTTTAGTTGGTAATAAATTGGATAAAACTTGTGCTAGCTTATTTCTAGTTGCGTTGACTGCTGCTGCATCTTTGAGCGGTTTTTTAGCTTGGAATTTAATCTTTTTAAGCAAATCAGGTTTTTTCTTTAGAAAATCTTCAACTAGTTTATTGCCTTTCTTTTGATTGCATTTTTCACAAGCTAAACAAAGATTACTTACTCTATTGCTACCTCCTTTTGATTTTGGATGAATATGTTCTATCTGTAATGGAGTATCTTTTTTGCCGCAATAGGTACATTCTCTGCCCCATTTCTCAAGTAGATATTCGCGTACTTGATAACCTTTTAATTCCCCTTGTTGATATTCAACTCCACGCCTGTCAGGGTTTTGCATCAACGCCATGTCAAATTTAACTTTTTCAATCCATAACTCAGTTATTGGAGCATAACGCATTAATCGCTTTACCCAAGTTTCAGTTGTTAAAATACGATGCTCTAAACTTGGTGGCAGCCAGTTTTCTTTACGCTTACGATTATCAAAGCGCGGTTCTCTGTACCGAGCTTTCCTACTTCTACGACTACTTCTTAATTGTCTGCGGGACAATAAAGCGTCTTTTATTTGATAGCCTCTATGTTCTAATTCGGCACCCCAAACAACATTTTCACCATCAAGTAATGCAATACCTGTAAATTTGGAACCTGGGTCAAGTTTTAATGTCAATGGTTTAATATTCGGGGTATCAATTGCAGTTTTTAATATCAATGTAAACGGATACATTCTGTAAACTGCTGCCTTACCTTTTTCTAGTAATCTACGCGCTTGTTTTGGTGTAACTGGGTTTAATTGTTGTTTGTTTGTGTCAATCAAAAATGCATAATTTTGCTGCATTGTTAGTGCCTCAATTGGTAATGTTAGCTTCGACATTGTTAGTGGTCGGTGACTATTCAAGCAGCACTGCCTTAACCCCTTAAAGCTGTTTAACTACCCGATTCTAGAGCAAGGAACTAGCTACGCATTCCTTGGTAGGTTCTTTAACGCTTGCCACTAACGAGAGTCTGGTCAACTTGGAGCTACCAGTTTTTAGGCTGGAAGCCCCCGACTTGAAGTCGGGGGTCGTTGACCGTTATTTGATTCCATCATTAATCTATTTCATCTTTCTACTGCTCTTTGAAGTTGGGTAGGATTTTTATCTTCTTTATCCAAACTTTTACCTCGATTTGTAAATTCATCCAATAACTTATAGAAAGAATCAAGACCTTCTTTTTCGCTTCCACAATGGAGCATAATAATATTTGCCCAAGAATTAGAAGTTGAAACATGATACTTTTCTTGAACCCAAGGCTGAAAGTTTTCATGAAAATCTTCTTCCCATTCTGAAGGTTCGATATCTAATTCTCCTCTAGCAAATTCATATCCCACAAGAAAATGAAATAAATAACTTACCGAAGGTTTACCGATGTACATTCCCGGTCTAGGTTTAATTTTTTGCAAAACTTCATACAGTCCACTCATTATTAAAGCCTCATTACGATCTACAAACTGTTTTATAATTCTTGTAACTCTTCTATAATAAATTGCTCGCTTGGACAGGAAAAGTCTTTAATCCAGTATTCCCTTATCAATCCTTCTGTAGATAGATTATCAAATACTAGTCCGCGAACTTCTACACCATAATGTTTAGCATTAAGTGTAATTGACTCATTTATACCGCGACTTTCTAAACGCTTACTCAAAATATAATACTCTTTACGCTTCTTAGTTCTTATTAAAATTATTTTTCCTTGAATACCATTTTCTTGTAGCCACAACATTACAGCCTCTGCACATTCATAGCATTTATAAAGAACAAAATTTGCTGTTATCTTGCTAATTTCTCGATAAATTTCCTCATCCGATAAAGAACTCACTTATACACCCTATAAAAAATATGCATTCAATTCATTATTAATGCATAAACCGTTAATTATAAAAATGTTATTTAATTAAATAAAATCGTAACCAAATTTAAATATACATAGCACTTTGCAAGTAGATGAGGTACATTCTTCATACTTCCTCTCTTGGAAAGTTGCGACCCTTGGGAAGACCCCAAGACTGCACTTTCCGCTACTCTCCACTCCCTAAAATCACAACGATGTACCTCATTTAAATAAAATTGGCTGTATAAAAATATATATAAAAAAGAGTTGAGATTTTTAACTCACAACTCCTAACTCCTAACTCCTAACTTCTAACTCTTGTTCGCGGTTTTCATATCACCACGAATAAACAACCGAGCTATCAAATAAACGAATATTCCCGCAGCCATTCCGGGAAGCACTGAGTAAACTAGCCTTGATAAATCGGGAGTTATTGTCCATATTAAAGCGCTTAATATTCCCACCACCATCATTGCAATGGCAACCCTTCCATTAACAGGTTTTTGCAATACCCGCACTATAAACAACGGACCTAATGCTGAAGCTAAAGCAGACCACGCAAAAGTGACTAGGAAAAATACGCTTTTGTCTCCAAATAAGGCAATTACACATACTATTGCAGTAACTGTTAAAGTTCCTAGTTTGACTATTTTATAAGAATGAGCAAATTGAGGAAACATATCTTGAGTAAGAGCTGCCGAGCAAGATAGTATCTGTGAATCTGCGGTGGACATTGTTGCAGAAAACACTCCCGCTAGCATTACACCTACTAAGGCTACTGGCAATAAATTTAGAGCGAGTAACGGTAAAGCTAATTCTGGGTCACCGTTATTTAATAAGTCAGGTAATAGCACTCGTCCCGTCAAACCGATACCCATGGAAGCGAATGAAGTTGTTAAACCGGCTATTACTTTGATATCGCGGGCTTTTGCGACATTTTGAGCATTGTTAATAGCCATTGCACGAACCATGATGTGGGGTTGACCTACTACCCCAAAACCCGCTACAGCCCAACCGATAAAATAAGGTATAAAACCTAATGGTAATTTTGCTGGACTCAAGTTTATCAAGGCTGGGTCAATTGCAGCTAGTTGCGTCCAAAGTTGATTAAAACCACCGCATTTTACAATTGAAACAATCAAAAGCAGCAGCAGCGAACCAATCATAATTATTGCTTGGATTGTGTCCGTCCAAATTGAGGCACGGATACCTCCAGAAAAACAGTAAATAACAACAATTATGGTGCCAATAATAATACCTATCCACAAATTCCAGTTAAAAACCGCTTGCAAAGCTTTACTTCCCGCTACAAGCTGCGCTGCTGCATAAGCACCAAGAAAAGCTATGGTAATTAGGGCTGAAATAAAGGTGATTATTCTGCCCCCCTTAGTGTTTTGACCGAGAAAACTCGAAACCGTTTCAGACCCAGTTTCTTCAGAAACTTCTCTTAATTTTCTAAAGAAAAGCCACCATGCTATATAGTCTCCTAAAGCCCAACCAATAATTAACCAAATCGAAGAAATCCCTGCTTTATAAGCAAAACCAACTTGACCGATAAACAGTAAACCGCTTTGTCCGGTAGACATTGCTGAAAGCGCTGTAAACCAGGGATTTACATTTCTCCCAGCTAAAAGGTAATCGGTGGTATCATTCTGCTTTTGAGTCGAGGAATAGATTCCGACTCCAGTAAACAAAAGCATGAAACCAATGAAAGTAACTGCAATCCAAATTTGATTTGTTGTCATTCTGCTTGGTAGATAGTTGAAATATTTATGTTGTATTTATGGTTTGAAATGTGTGATTCGGGCTTTAACTAGGGGTAAGGAGATTCATGGTTCATATTTGACTATTTCGTTTTCAGTTAAGTTCGGAACAATAATTAATACAATAATGTCTGTTATTTTCATACAAGCTTAAGATTCTGACAATTTTGTATTAATGTAAATAAATGTTTATCGGCACTAGACAGCAAATAATACAAAAACAATATAAGAAGTAAGTATAAAATTGTAAAGCAAAAATCGTTTAAACAATAAACAATGGACAATTAGTTAATATATTTAAAAGTTTGTTTAAAATTAGGACAATTTTTTTATGTTATTTACATCACAGGTGCTTCAACACGGCAGATATAATATCTATGTTGCATGTAAGGATATAAATCTCAGCAGCGAAAAATTTTTTGTAAAAAATACAACTTCTCATTTAGATGTAAATTACGAATAAGTATACATCAATATATAATCAGAAATACTTTAAAACCAATAGCTGCTGAATATGAAATGCATTGCTAGAACTTCAACTAAAAAAATTTAGATTTGATATTTTAGATTTGATATTTTAGATTTTATTTTCTAGCAGCCCACTGAGGTAATTTTTAGGAATTATTGACAAAGGTCAAACGCGCAAACTGTTCTCCGACTTCTTACTCCCTAACCAAACCCCGAAGCATTTAGAGTTACTCAATTACCAATTACTAGTTTCAATTCTCCAATCCAAAATCGATTCACTACCTAACTTACTAATTTTCTAAACGTAATTTTCGGAAATATATAATAATGCACCTACAATCACCTATACCTAATAACGAGTTAGCAAGATTAGCAGCACTTCGTCAATATCAAATACTCGATACTGCTCCGGAAAAAGTATTTGATGATTTTACCTTTCTAGCCGCACAGATTTGTCGGACTCCGATTGCACTGATTAGTTTTGTTGATGGGAACCGTCAATGGTTCAAGTCGAAAGTTGGTGTAGATGTAGACTGTACTCCGAGGGATGTAGCTTTCTGCGCTTACACCATTATGCAGAACGAACCACTGGTAGTTCCGAATGCTTTGAATGACTCCAGATTTGCGGAAAATCCCTTAGTTGCTCAAGCACCCGAAATCCGGTTTTATGCTGGCGCACCTTTGATTTCACCAGAAGGTTACGCTATCGGAACCCTATGTGTAGTTGATACAGTACCGCGAGATTTAAGTTTAGAACAACAAGAAGGATTAAGAGCATTAAGCAATCAGGTAATAGCACAATTAGAGATGCGACGTAATGTTATTACCATGTCCCGTAACGTGATGCAGCGACAGCAGCAAGAAGCAGAAATTCGCCGTCAGCAAGAGTTTATCGAAGTTATTTATCGTCGTGGATTAGATAAAATCCAAAAAGGCGATTATGAACCAGCAATAGTAGATTTTAGCCAGTATTTGCAGTTAAAGCCCGATGGAATTAAAGCCTTTTATCAAAGAGGATTAGCTTTTCACAAGCTAGGAAATTATCAAGGTGCAATTGCAGATTTAAACCAATATTTGCAATTCAATCCCAACCACGCAGAAGCTAGATACAGTCGGGGACTTATCCGTTCGGAATTAGGAGATTACAACGGAGCTACAGCGGATTATACAAAAGCTATGAGCATTAATCCCGACTACATCAACAACCATAATTCGGGATTACTTCTTCCTCAAGGTGGAGACGACTACGAAGGAATAACGTTAGATTCGATTAATGCTTCATCCATAGCTCCATCAATCAAATCTGATGAGCATACAGTAACAGTCGATTCAAATATTGTTGCTTCCGAACTTAGTAGTGAATACCATCGAGCAATTTCTAAATCAACAGAAGTTATAACATCTAACCCTCAAAATGCAAAAGATTATCAAAATTTAGGAAATCATTTTTATAAAAACGAAGATTACAAGCAAGCAGTAGAAAACTATACGCTTGCTTTACAGCTAAATAATAATAATGCTCAAATCTATTTAAATCGTGGTAACGCTAATTATAAATTGAAGAAATACGGTGAAGCTATTGAAGATTTCACTCAAACATTGCGAATGAATCCCGAAAGTGACAAAGCTTATATAGGATTGGGTAATACTTGTTCCAAACTAAAAAACTACGACAAAGCGATTGAATATTTTACTAAAGCTTTAATGGTCAATCCTAAAAACGATAAAGCTTATATCAGTAGGGGTAACGCTCGTTCCAAACTCAAAGATTATAGTGGAGCAATGGAAGATTATAAAAAGGTATGGGCTAAGAAGGATTAGAGGTGTGAGGTAAAACAATTGTAGGTTGGTTTGAACGTTTCTCAATCCAACCTATTTTATATAAAATTTTCGGCTTGCTGATTAAAAGTATGATTTCCCCCCAACCCCCAAAATTAGGTGATTTAGGGGTCTAGTAAATATGAGAAAAATAAATTCATATTTCAATATGGCTAACAGCAACGCCAAATTTTCTACTTGACAACTTAAATCAAACCTTTTCTAATTACTATTTCCAACACCAACCTACTAATTTATCAAAGAAAAACTACGAATCAACAATCAGAGCTATTCTGTAAAAAATAACAAGTAAATGTTGAATCATAGCTTGAAATAATTCTGTGAGGTTGCTTCTATGTGGATTATTACTTACTACAATACTCATCAGTTATATTATTTACTTCGTTCAGAAGAGAGATATTATTTTACTCCTTTGGTCATAGTTCTTTAGGAAGAGAAAAAGTTAAAAATATTGAGCTATGTTGATAATGCGATGATTCACCTAAGACTAATTTTATTTTTATGACCGAACAAAAAAAGGCAAGGGAACAAAATATTAATAACCAGGTTGAAGGCAGCGACTTACCTCAAGAAATGACTCAATCCTACGGAACCGGAATTCATCAACAATCAGGAATCACTGCTGGTGGAAAGACAATAGAAACACAGTTAAATCAACGTAATGCAACCAGTCCGGAATTAACTGGAGGTGATGTTGATGCATATTGGCAAGGTGCAGACGCTGTTGGTGATGAAGCTGTTGGTGGAACCGTTGCAACTCCCGACAAGAACGTGACGGAAGAATTAGGGAAAGCAGTTGGTTTGGAAATGGATGATAGACAACCTTTGCAAACAAACGATATTTTAGATAGACGCGATAATGAACGTTGGGAGCTTGACCCCAAATCTTCTGAGGATTATCAAAACCATCCTAAATAATCATCCTATATTCCGATATAGAAATTAATTTTGCAGGAATTAAGAAACCCGGTTTTTTTGAAAAACCGGGTTTTTAGTATTTAGATATTATCTATTTATGCGATTTATTTTACTACTTTAGATGATTGACAAAATATTCAGACTTTGCTTTTTTACATAAAAATATAGCTGAAATCTTATTTAAGGAAATCTCAAACAACTGCACTTTTTAATATCCTCGTTCGATTGAAATTTTCTATTAAATAAATACCCTTTACGATACCAACACATCTATCCTCAGTAGGGTTAAATACTCAATAGTACTTTGATACGGTTGAAATTAACAGATAAACAAAACTAAATAAAATTTACTGTAATCGGAGTAATATTATGACAGCCACACAAACTAACGACCCTAAAGTTCGCGAAATAGTTCAATCAATCCAAAAATTAGATGTAGATGAACAGCTAGCTTTGTTCTATTTCATCTACAAAGAAATGGGTGATTCAATTACACCTGCTGCACCTGGTGCTAGTACAGTTTCTCCAGCAGTTGCTGACGGTTTATTCAATCAAGTTAAAGAATTATCTCACGAAGAACAATTACAATTACAACGCGATTTAATTAATAAAGCTGACACTTTACATACTCGCGAATATGGTTCAATGAGCGATACAACCAAGCTACTATTTTGGTATCGTTTAGCTCAAGGGATGGATGCTCATACTGTTATTCCTATGCCTTCTAGCTACGAAATTTCTTCTCAGTCTAAAGAAATAATTGAAAAAATCAAGCCCTTAGATTTCGGGGTTCAAATGAGTCTTTTCCGCGATTACGTAGCCCCAATGGGAGCAGAACCCAAACCCGGTAGCGCTGTATAACTATTTTCTTTTACTACATACGAATCATGTAGAGACGTAGCAGTGCTACGTCTCCAGCGATAAACGCAACACAGCGTCATTAGATACAAGCCGAAGTTATGCAAACATATAGTTTTTATAGACGAGATATTTTGAGTTTTCATATTTTTTTGATTTGATAAATAGGTTTTGCCAAACTTTTAATATAAAACTATGATTTGACCGCATCGGGAGACGTAACAGTGTTGCGTCTCTACAGCTGTTTAATGTTTTTTATCAAATGTATATAAATATAGCGCTTTTCAGTGAGTGCAATACACTTTGATAGACCCCACTCCCAGCCCCTCTCCTTCTCAAGGCTACGGTGTACACACATCTCCTAGATCCCCCCTAACCCCCCTTGAAAAGGGGGGAATCTGAATTAAAGTCCCCCTTTTCAAGGGGGATATAGGGGGATCTAAACGCTGTGAAAGCAATTTAGAGTACTTGTGTGTACACCGTAGCCTTCTCAAGGAGAGGGGTGTATTCTATCCAACTGAAAACTGCTATATAATATGACCGCGAGGTCGCGCTCCACTAACATCATCTAATTCAGCAACGCCGATAATTAATTGATTATTTTCAGTTATTTTCAGATATGCTGGAAAGTCGGAATCTATTCCAGTTAACAAAAAATATCTAGAAAATATCTAGATATATCTAGCTAGAAAATTTATGAGTTTGATTTTAACCAACGATGACGGTATCGATGCTCCAGGTATTCAAGCTTTACTCAAAGCTGTTGAACAATCAGCAATTTCGTCTCAAATTATTATCGCTGCTCCTCAAGGACATTTATCCGGTTGCGGACACCAAGTTACCACTGCAACTCCTTTAAGTTTACAGCGTCGTTCTGATACTGCATACGCCATAGCAGGTACCCCCGCTGATTGCGTTCGTCTTTCAATTTCCCACATTTGTCCTGAAGTTAAATGGGTACTTTCAGGAATTAACGCTGGGGGGAATATGGGAGTTGATTCTTATATTTCCGGTACCGTAGCTGCTGTTAGAGAAGCTGCAATGCATGGTATTCAAGGAATAGCGATTTCTCAATATAAGAAAAAAGGTCTTGAATACAATTGGGATAACTCAACAAAATGGACGGCTAAACTTCTAACCGATTTATTTAATCGTCCTTTACCACCAGGAAATTTTTGGAACGTTAATTTACCACATCTTCCAGCAGAAGCTGAGGAACCTGAAGTAGTTTTTTGTCGTCCTTGTAACAAACCTCTTCCAGTAAATTATCGTACTGAAGGAGAAAAGTTTTATTATATAGGCGAATACGGGAGTCGAGAGAGAACCCCCGGTAGCGATGTAGATGTTTGTTTCTCAGGCAAAATTTCCGTGACTCAATTGACGGTTAACAGTTAACAGTTGTTTATCGGTCAGATGTGGATCGTCAGTTATCACTAGCTTGAAGACGGATTATCAATTATTGATTTAAAAGTATCGTGCGAAAATATGAGCGTGATATAGCGTTCCTCTAAACCTAATTCCCATAAAGGATAATAGATTTTCAACAAAGCACAATGACCTAATTGCTTATCAATAATTAATTATTCCTCGTCTTCTGCTTCGAGGACTATCATCAAACGGTTCAAAGTTTGAGTTAATTGAGTAAGTCTTTGCATGGAATCGTCTTGACCCTCTGCAAGAGTTTGTACTGCATCGCACAAAGCCAATATCTGATAACCTTGCTGCTGTACCTGCTTTCCCTGCTCTTCTACTTGTACGCTTAAATTATCTACCCTATCGGAAAGACGTTCTATTGTCTCAGTGGTAGCCAGTACAGCTTCGCCTATTTGCTCTACTATTGACTCTAAACGTCCTACTTTTACTTTGTCTGTTCCAGTTACAACCATTTTTTAGCACCTTAATTTTGAGATAGCACCACTGTGGAACTGCTTTTCATCCCTGACCACAATGAAATAAGATGTAGTACTTTTGTAAGCACTCGCTTAAAAGGGATGCTATGTTTCATATTTCCCAAAACATTGAATGAAATGCACATTAAGGGAGTTGACAAGGAATAATTAACTCTATGCAAATCAATACCAATGTATTCGATTATTCATCTAAATTACTTGGCTAGAAATATTACAGGGTTTGTATCACCCCTTACCCGTAAACTATATTTTGGAATCATTGATATTATTTCTCTGTAGTTTATAAGCCCTACCATACAACCAAAGTATTCGTCAAATCAAGATTAAATAGATAGGTTCTACTTGCTACGCAAGACAGTTTTTATAACTCTAGTAAGTATGAGACTTACGCATTGATTGGGTAGCAAATTTTAGCATCTCGGGTTATTAACTCGCCACTCATAAGAATATTCATCTATCTTTAGATATATTCAATATTCTTTTATCAGAATTTTATAAACAAGGGATTATTCTTATAAAAACCGTGAAGATTCAGTGAATATACGGTTCCAGGCAATTATATTTATAAAGCTAAGTCTATATTCAGAGTATTGTCACGTAGGAATACGTTTCTCCCTGAAAACTTAGCTTAGCTGCGTTCCAATTACAGATGATAAGTATTGTTAAAGGTGCAAGTTCAAATACTTGGGTGAGACAAACCACATCTCACCCCTCAGTAACTTCTAGATTCAAGCGTTTTCTGGATATTCTGGGGAGTATAGTAGGTTTAGTAATTCTAATTATTGTATTTTTGCCAATCGCGATCGCAATCAAGATAGATAGTCCGGGTCCGATTTTTTTTGCACAAGAAAGATATGGTCTTAACGGAAACAGATTCCGGATTCGTAAGTTTCGTTCCATGGTTTCGGATGCGGAACAACTAAAATCCCAAGTCAAAAATGAAGCTAGCGGACATTTTTTTAAAAGTAAAAATGATTTTCGAGTTACAAGATTAGGACGTTTCTTAAGAAGTACAAGTTTAGACGAACTTCCTCAATTTTGGAACGTATTCTTGGGTGAAATGAGTTTAGTCGGAACTCGTCCTCCAACAGAAGACGAAGTAAGTCAGTATTCAGAGCATCACTGGAAACGTTTGCACGTAAAACCAGGTTTGACAGGAGAATGGCAAGTAAACGGACGCTCTCACATCAAAGATTTCGAGCAAGTATTCGAGCTAGACTTACAATATCAAACAAAATGGCATGAATTTTACGACTTATCGTTGATTTGTAAAACAATCTATGTCATTTTTGCTCGTATAGGAGCGTTTTAAATCAGTTGTTCACCCGGAGGGTGTGGATCATCAGTTATCAGTTAACAGTTATCAGTTAACGACGGTGAATAAATTGGGTCAAATGTACTAAAGTCTCAAATTATCAATAAAGTGAAAATCTAGAAATTGATTGGGATTGGGAGTGGGAGCGTCTCGCTCCCTAATTTATTTAATGTTCACTACTAATTGCTCACTGTTCACTGTTAACTGATAACTGATAACTGTTAATGCAGTAACTCTTCAACTTGATGCTGACTCCACAAATCCCTGTAAAGTCCGGGTTTTTGTAAAAGTTCTATTTGAGTACCGGTTTGGACAATTTTACCTTTTTCCATCACAAAAATTCTATCGGCAGCGGCAGCAGCAGATAATTGATGGGTAATGAAAACAACTGTTTTGCGCTTGGTACCGCTAGAAAGATTTTTTAATATTTGTGTAGCTGTTTGGTTATCTACGCTAGAAAGTGCATCATCTAAGATTAGTACCGGAGCATCTACTAACATCGCTCTAGCTAAAGCTGTACGCTGTCTTTGACCTCCAGAAAGTGTAATTCCGCGTTCGCCAACTACAGTGTTATATTGCTGCGGAAAATTTGCTATTTCTGAACTAATTTGCGATAGTTTGGCCGCAGTTTCAACTTCTTGCTGTTCTGCTAAAGGGTCACCATAACGGATATTATTCTGAATTGTGGCACTAAAAAGAAAGCTATCTTGGGGAACGTAAGCAATTACATCCCGTAAGTCTGTTAAAGCAATTTTGGTAATATCAACCCCATCCAAAAACAATTGCTCTTCATCTATATCTAATAAACGCGGTAAACAATTAGCTAAGGTTGATTTACCCGAACCGATAGCACCTACGATGGCTACTGTTTCTCCTGGGGAAATACTAAAATTGACATTCTCTAATGCAGGAAATTCGGACTCTGGATAAGTAAATGTCAGATTTTTAGCGGTTAATTCTCCTTTAATTTCTGCTCGTGAAAGTTGAATTGCACTGCTCTCATCTTTGATTTTCGGTTCAACGCTGAAAATTGACTCAACCCTGTCAACGCTAACTTCACCACGTTGATAAGCAGTAATAGTAAATCCTAATAAAGCTGTAGGAAATATAAGACGTTCGATATATAGCAATAAAGCAACAAATTCACCAATATCCAAACCAGAACCGATTCTACCTGCTCCTATCCAGATGATTATTAAAGTACTGATATTAGCCAATCCACCAATCAAAGGGAACAAAGTATTTCGAGTTTGTGCTAATTTCAAGTTAGCTTTTAACAGCTTTTGATTTTGTCTACCGAAAGCGCGACGTTCGTTTTCTTCTTGAGCGTAAATTTTGATTAAAGAAATACCGCTTATATCTTCTTGAATTAAGTTACTAATATCCGAAATATTTTCCTGTACCGAACTTTGTTGATTGCGGAGACGTTCGCTAAATAGCAACACCATAAAGAACATTATCGGATAGGGTATTAATGCTAATCCCGCTAGTTCCAAATTGAGAGAAAACATTATGGGTAAAGTCAATGCATAAGCAAATGTAGTATTTGCAAAGCTCAACACTACAAACCCTAATAACCGTCGAATATTATCAACATCACTCGTAGCACGGCTAATTAAATCTCCAGCTTTATTAGTGGCAAAATAAGAAGGCTCCAACTTCAGCAAATGTTCAAAAATTTGCTGTTTGAGGTCAAACTCTACCTGTCTTCCCACACCAAATATCCAGATACGAGAAGCCATCCTGATCAGCCACATTGAAGAACTGAGTGAAATAATCAGGATGGAGTAGCGAATTATTTGTCCATAATCGAATTCTTCCGAAAGTTTCTCAACGCAATCTCGGATTAATAATGGTATATAAGCCCCCAACCCATTAACAACTAATAAAGCGATGATACCTAAAGCTGTTGGTCGCCAATGAGGGCGCAGATAAGCAACAAGTTTGACAAAGCGTCGTGATTTTGACATTCGAGCAATTAGTTACCAAATATCAATTATCAGTTATCAATGAACAATTATCAATGGTGACGGAAACTGACTCAAATCTTGCACCAGTGTGAGAAACCCGGTTTCTTTAAGATTTTACAACGAGATATTCATTCCTTCACCAATAGAAACCGGGTTTCTTTGAGCTTCATTAATTCTGGTAGATTAATTTTCTCTACTCCCTACTCCCTATTCCCATCCCTCATAACAAATATGGTTAAGTAGTTACTAAATAAAAAACCATAAACAAAAACTAGGGTACGGTAACGACCGCACCCCAGTATATTTTGTTATTTATAAGTAATCTAATTAATCTATCGAGGACGTAAGAAATTATTTACTTGATTGAGATATCTTTCCCAAACTTCAGTAGTTAATTCTAAAGTATCTGCATTTGGTACAAAGTCTTCTAGACGTAAGCCCCGACGACGAATTTGTTGAGGTCTTTGCAAAAGATAAGGCGGAATATTTATACTGCTGGGGTTTAATGCTATTGTTGTTTGACCTACATTTAATTGAGGAATAATAGTATCGCTAACAACGCCTGACATATTCGCTACATTTATTTCCCCAGTATATGCCACAAGGGTTGCAGATTTCGATTCAAGTAAAGCTACATCGGGATAAGCAGCCCGTGCAACAGGTGATTGAATCAAGAAATAGGCCACCGCTGGTGTACTTGCTAACAATAAAATCGTCAGTGCCCAACCGACTAAAATACCACCTGGCTTGTCTATAGCTCCTCCCTTAATTCTTTGAGCGGCAAAAGTCATCAGTAAAATTGCTGCTCCTAAAGGTTTAAGAGGGAACGATACAACTCTCCATAAGGAAGCAATAGCTGGTTCGTTGGGATTAACGAAGGACAATAACAAAACAATCAGAAAAACTACTACTACCAATCGTCCTACAAAGTTCCCGGTTGGGTAGAATTTCTGAAATAGGCTAAATACAACAGTACCTATAAGTAGCCATAGAAGTACTCGGCTTAGCAGTTCAAACATATCTTTACTCTCAAATGTTTCTGTACGGTCAATCCTGTATGGCTCAGAGCAATTGATTTATTCTACTGTCAAATGGTAGAAGCACCATTGTTTGACTTCAAATACCTCATACCCTACATACCAAAACTACCTTCGTAGTGATTTTAGTCCAATTTTTATCAATAATGTTTTGTATTTGTAATCTTGGGGATAAGTAATCTCCCTTAAGTAATTTGAATTTATGATGTAATTGTCAAATTCAAGGGGAAAGTTATGTCTTCCGAAAAATCCACTATTTTAGTCACCGGAGGAGCGGGGTATATTGGCTCGCACGCGGTGTTAGCGTTGAAACAAGCGGGTTATGAAGTTGTAATACTCGATAACTTAGTTTACGGACACCGAGACCTGATAGAACAAGTTCTTAAGGTCGAGCTTATCGAGGGAGATACTGGCGATCGCGATTTGCTAGATAAGTTATTTAAATCCCGTGACATTGCAGCAGTAATGCACTTTTCAGCTTACGCTTATGTCGGAGAATCGGTCTCCAACCCAGCAAAATACTACCGTAACAATGTAATCGGTACAATAACTCTGTTAGAAGCGATGCTAGCAGCATCTGTTAAGAAATTTGTATTTTCTTCAACTTGTGCAACATATGGAGTACCTGAAACAGTACCGATACCGGAAGACCACCCCCAAAATCCCATAAATCCTTACGGTGCAACCAAATTAATGGTAGAACGAATACTGTCAGATTTTAACGAAGCATATGACCTTAAATCAGTACGTTTTCGATACTTTAATGCAGCAGGTGCTGACCCCTCCGGTCAGTTAGGAGAAGACCACAACCCCGAAACCCATTTAATTCCCTTAGTATTGCAAACAGCTTTGGGAAAACGCGAGTCAATTTCGATTTTTGGTACCGATTACCCAACAGACGACGGTACCTGTGTCCGCGATTACATCCACGTTAGTGATTTAGCCGACGCTCACGTACTAGGCTTAGAATACCTACTCAAAGGAGGAGATAGCACCTTTTTTAACCTAGGTAACGGGAACGGTTTTTCTGTCAAAGAAGTAATTGAAACCGCAAGACAAATAACAGGTAAAGAAATAAAAGCAATTGAGTGCGACCGTCGTCCCGGAGACCCACCAGCCCTTATAGGTAGCGCCGAAAAAGCCCGAAACATACTTGGTTGGCAACCGCAGTATACATCAATAAAAGATATCATGACTCATGCCTGGGAATGGCATCAGAAGCGACATGGGAGTTAAGGATTGGTAATTGGTAATGGGTAATTAATTGGTAATGGGGAATGGGTAATTGGTAATTGGTAATTGGTAATGGGGAATGAAACACAATCCTTCAAAATATTTCGGTGTTGCTGAATAGAAACATGAAAACGTGATTTCACATTGAAATAGACGTAGCATTGCTACGTCTCTACATCAGTTTCATGTCTGATTTTAAATTACGGTTATCTTGGTTATTTTTTGGTTATTTTTAACTCTTAATTCCTAACTCCTAACTCTTAACTCTTAATTTTTAACCCTTTCCTCTTCGTGTAAAAGCGAATATTCCACCTAAAATCACAAGAGCGACTAAACCTATAGTCCAAAATGGTAATGAAAAACTTTGTTCTTGGTTTTGGCTTGCATTAACATTTTGTATTTCTTGTGATTCTTTTTTTTCTATTTTTTCTATTGCTTCTTGTTGATTAGTCGCAGCTTTCTTAGTTCCAGCAGCTACGGTAATATCAAATTTTAATTCAAAGGGCTTAAAGCTATCATCATCTGCAGGTTTACCACTAAGTTCTAATTGATAAGCTCCAGGTTTGGGAAATGTAATATTTGCTCCCGGAATACCTTGATAGCGTTCTGCTGATACAGGTTCTAAATTTGGTTTAGCAAGTGGTGTTGCTGCTGTTTCACGAGGTTCGCTGTAAACAGCTAATTGACAATCGCATTCTTTCAGAGGAATAATTTTCCCACCCTTACGAGTTAAAGCAAACCAAGTTAATGCTGTTTCACCAGCACGAGGAGTATCATTTGGTTCAATATGTAAAGTAGCTCCCACATCTTCCGCTATTTCTATCTTATGAGCAGAAGCTGGAGAAATTAATATTGACGAAAAATTAATCATTTAATAATTGGTAATTGGTAATAGGTAATTGGTAATTGATAATTGGTAATTGGTAATTGATAATTGATAATTGATAACTGTTTACTGTTTACTGGAAACATAAAATCTCTGCAAGCCAAATATTTTCCAAAAAATTCTGGTTCTTAGCAGCAATACTGTTACAGTCACAATGATTAAAATAATTGGAGCTAGTTTATCTAGCAAAGTTAATTGTACGGAACCAAGATAATTGGAACCAATAATTAATGCATGAATTGCACTCAATATTAAAGCTGGAACGCTCAATAAATGAATTAGTCGCCAATATTTTCCTAAAGACTTTTGTAAGGAATCAAAACTGGTTAAAGCAGCTGGAAGCATTAATATTAAAGCTGCTGCACCGAAAGCCATTCCTAACTGAAATTCTGATGGTAAAAAGAAATAACTATTTAACTTCCATCCTAATGAATGCTCCATCATATGGGCTGTATGGGCTAAGGAAAGAATGAAAGCACCAACTCCTAAAGCGCGACGATAGCGTATGGGTGCAGCCCATAAACCACTGATGGGACGAGCAATTAAGGCGAGGATTAACAATGCTAAACCCGCATGTCCGGTGTAGTCTACCATTGTATCCCCTGTCCGCAGCAAGGTAATTACGCCGATTGCGAGAGTTACCCAACCACCCAAACGAAACAATTGCGAACGTTTATCTTTACCGATTAACGATGCAGAAACCCCCACTCCCAACATCATGGGAAAAGTTCCGAAGCCAAAAGCTAGCATTGTCGCTGCACCCATCCACATATTTCCCGTTTGAGCAGCTTTTATTTGAGCAGTATACAAGAAACCACAAGGCATTAAACCCCAAGTCATTCCTAAAAGCGCTGGTGTGTACCACGAGTTTTTCAATGACAGCTTGGACATTCCAGCATTTAAGCGATTGTGTAGACCACCTTGTAATAATGGGTGCAAAAATGGAATTTTGGGTAAAAAGTCAGGATTGATTTGTCTGAGTCCGAACAAAATCAACATTAAACCTGTAATAATTGCTATCCACTGACGTAATTCGCTACCAACACCAGCTAATTGACCTCCTTCGACCAATATCGAACCTAGCGCTCCAATTGCAGCACCAACTAAGCTATAACTGAGCATTCGTCCCAAATTTAGCAAAACGTGAAACTTTGATTGCTGCCACCAATTAGTATTTTCACTCTGGGAAGATAAGGAAAAAGCTACCGTTAAAGGGCCGCACATTCCTACGCAATGACCAAAACTACCAAGAAATCCCAAAGCTGCAATCAGGAAAAGGTCGAGTAACATTTTAGATTTTGGATTTTGGATTTTATATTTTCAACAACGGATGCTTTTATTGTGAATTTGAAAAGAGTTTGTATAAGGTTTTTAATTGTTGATTTGAGGATTAAAATCCTCACTACAAACAAATAGATTTAGATGAAATATAAAGATGCACCTTTTTTACTGAAGTAATTACCAATTACCAATTATCAATTATCAATTATCAATTAATTAGGACTTACGCAAAAGTAACGTAACTGCGTCATTACGAGCGACAGCGACGTAATCTCGCAAAATGTTGAGATTGCCTCCCTACACGTAGTGACCGTCGCAATGACAAATCTTCGTTGCGTAAGTCCTGTTAATCATGTCCTTGATGTTTGTGTTGCTGGTGTTTCTTGTTGACTGCTTCTGAAACTTTGACAATTTCTGTATCTTCAATGACTTTACCGCTACTAGCCCAATCAGCATGATTGTTAGCGTTTAAAGTTACTTTAATCTTATTTTCACCAAGTTCGAGGTTTTCAAGATAATACCAAGAACTATATAGTCTAGTTATTTTTTTACCGTTTACAAAAAGATGAGCGTGTCCTTCTCCAGGATTAGGTGAAGTATTAACTTTTTCAGGTGCAAATTGAAAATTGGTAACTTTGGCTTCAAGGTTCCACCCTTTTTTCGCATCTTTACGCACAACCACATCAACAGTTGGTATTGCTTCTCCTTCTGGAAGTTCTATTTTTCCATGCTTATGTTCGCCATGCCCATTTCCCATCCCAGCCACCGTCATCATCGCACTTTTACCAATCACAACTACGGAAATCAATGTAGCCGCCGCGACACAGAAGTGTTGAGCTTTCATAGTAAAAATAAGTAAAAAATTACCCGGTTCAACCCTATAAAATAAGTGTTTTTAATGATGATGTCAAAAGACGAGCCGTCATATATAGAAAATAGTACTTTTATCAATTACCGCGCTCATAGGGAGCTAAAGTAACAAGTAGCAAGTAGCAAGTAGCAAGTAGCAAGTAATATAGCTCCGAAATTGGTATAAAGCTTCTCCTTTCAAGGAGAAAAAACAACATATTTAATATTAAAGAGAGAACTGTTGCGCGAATCCTCTTTCTTTAGGAAAAGATAAACCTGCTACTTACTACTTGAGCGTAGCGGTACTTGCTACTTGTGAACAATTACCAATTCCCTATTTCTGAATCATTGGAATTTCAATCACAAATTCTGTACCATTCCCAGGTTTTGAATTACAGTAAAGTTTACCATGATGTTTTTCCACTATAATCTGATAGCTAATAGACAAACCTAGTCCCGTTCCTTTCCCAACTTCTTTAGTTGTAAAGAATGGGTCAAATAGTTTTGATTTAATTTTTTTAGGAATACCAATACCGTTATCAGAAATAATTATTTTTATATGTTTGTTTGCAATTAATTTTGTAGAAATTTTAATATAGTTAGGATTAAGTTTAATATCTTCAATAGTTCGTTTTGAATTATAATCATCTAAAGCATCTATAGCGTTAGCTAAGATGTTCATGAATACTTGATTTAGCTGACCGGGATAGCATTCTATTAATGGTAAGTTGCTGTACTCTTTAATTATTTGAATTTCTGGATGTGTAGATTTTGCTTTTAAACGGTTATGCAAAATCATTAACGTAGAATCAATTCCCGAATGGATATCTACCTGTTTAAAATCTGCTTCATCCAAGCGAGAAAAATTACGCAAGCTCAACACAATCTCTTTGATACGGGTGGTTCCTTCTTGCATTGATTTGAGTATTTTTATCAAGTCTTCTTTTATAAAATCAAATTCTATATTTTCAAGTTCTTCTCTAATTTCTGCATCCGGATTGGGATAGTGATGTTGATAAAGTTCTATCAATCGCAAGAAATCTTGAACGTATTCACAGGTTGGAACGATATTCCCATGAATGAAATTAACCGGATTATTAATTTCGTGAGCAACACCTGCAACCATTTGTCCTAAAGAAGACATTTTTTCTGTTTGAATTAATTGCGTCTGGGTATGTTTCAGTTCTCGTAAAGTCTGTTTTAAATTTTGAGTTTGCTTCTGAAACTTTTTTTCAACTCGCTTCATTTGAGTAATATCGATTAAACACCCATACCAAATAATTGATTTATTTGATTGCAGTTCTGGTTTTGCTACTATTTTAACCCATTTTTCCTTACCGTTTTGGTTTAAAACACGCCATTCTGATTCTAAATTTTCTAAAGTTTGAGCGGAAATATTACCTTTCTCTATAAAAGTTGCAATATCATCTGGATGAATCTTTTCAAATGCTAAATTAGCATCCTGCTTTAATACCTCTGGTTCTAACCCCAAAATTTCCCGACATCCTGAAGAAACGTAAGAAAATGATATATTTCCATCAGGGTTAACAGAATATTCATAAATCATCCCTGGTAAATTATCAGTTAATTTTTTAAGTCTTGCTTGGGTTCGTTGCAATTGTGCTGTACGTGCTTCAACTTTGACTTCTAATTTCTCGTTAAGATTTTTTAGCTCTTCTTCAATTTGCTTCCGTTCGGTAATATCTTCAATAGCTACCAAAATTCCGATGACATTACCTTTTGCATCTCGTAAAGGAATTTTGTTAGTATCGAGCCAAGCTTGTTTACCATCGGATTGCTTTTGAGTTTCAATAATATGTAGTTCAGCTTCACCCGATTCCATTACTCGTTTATCGCATTCCCGATAAAAACTTGCCTCTTCATCAGTCCAAGGTAAATCGTAATCTGTTTTACCAACAATGTCTTCTGGTAAATCTAATCCCGCAATTTTCGCAGCACTTTTGTTACACCCTTTAAATACCGAGCTTCTATCTTTCCAAAAAATTAACTGGGGAATACTGTCGATTAAAAGCTTCAAAAACTGTTGTGATTCCAAGAGTTCTGCTTCAGTTCGGTGAGATGCGATCGCACCACCCAAAGTACCAGCAGCAGCTTTTAGAGCGAACATTTCGAGATTCGTCCAGCAATGTTCGCTGTGACAGTTATCAAAACCAATAAATCCCCATAATTTACCTTTAATTTCGATTGGGGTCACCAATATGGATAGAATTCCTTGTGATTGTAAAATTTCTTGTTCGCTTTGAGGAAAATCTTTCACAAGTCCGGTAATTGCTTTACCTTGACAAAAACTTTCGTACCAGCGTGGAAAACAATCGTTATAAGGAAAATTCTGCAATTCGGGATTGTCGATTTCACGAATCACACCCGATGCTACCCATTCCCACCGCTGACTCATTAACATTTCATCTGTAGTTGGATGGAGATGATTTTCAAAAATATAAATTCTATCAGCACTGACAGCATTTCCCAAAGCTGATAAAGCTGCATTTATTGATTGTTGGTAATTTTCGATAGTTAGCAAACAGTTACTAGCTTTTGCAATACCTTCAACTAAAAGTTGATTCCGTTTAAGCTTTGATGTTAAGCAATCAGTTTGCAATGAATTAGCGATATGATTACGCAGAGTAAAAAGCTCTATTTGCATAGCTTCATATGCATTTTTGTCAATAGAAATTAGATTATCTATCATAATATTTCTAGGAAATAACAACACCCTAAAGAGACTAGTACAACAGCATAGGGAAAGTTAAAATTTTTAGGTGCATTCAAAAATCAGCGCATTCCTTATATCAAAACAATTAGCGATGAAAATGGAATCGGCGCTTGAAATTCTGTTATGCTTTAAAATTACAAATATACAAAATTTAAAATTAATCAAAGCTGATATCGAATGCATCTTCATCAGATACTTCCACACTCAGGTACTAGATTCGCTACAGTATTTATAGTTCCCATTTAGTAGCAATAAGCAACATCTTAGCTATTTGTTTTATTTAAAATATTATTGTCAATATTGTTTGAGGCATTATTTAAAGTCTTATTTTTGAGGATGTTTTAAAATTATCGGCCGCTTTATTCCCGCGACTACACAAACGAATTATGGGCGACCTGGACTAATGAATTTTAAGCTGATGGAGACAGGTTTTACTTGTGTCACTGCAACTTATAGTAGCCAGGAAAAGTATTTATTTTACTCAAAAAATATGCTCTTGCAGAAATGCAAAAAAGACACTCATAAACAAACTTGGTAGTTTATCTGTCTGGACAAACTACCAAATCAAATGTAAATTAAAATAACTAATTATTTTGTAATTGTAGAAAAAAAATTGTCAAAAATCACTGATTAAATATTGGTGATTGCGAACATAAAAACTATACGTACAGCTATAATTTAAGTCTTCTCGCGAAAGTCAACAAGTCCATCACCGACGGTAAGAAATGTAAGCAGCTTTACAAAATCGCTACAAATACTGTAAAAAGCAACTTGCTATATCATGTAATACGCGAGGCTAAATGCAGAAACTGCAACAAGGATAGGAGCTACAACGCTAAACTCAAACTTTTTTGTTTTGAATATTTTTACACAAGACATAGGAATAATTATCGGCCAGAAGACAGTGGAGAGAAGGAACATTACAAAAGATAAAAATTTATCCTCTGGGGAAGAACTTGGATTACGTATAGTAAACCTTAGCCAATTAATGAAAAAATAGCAGGTCATTAATAAATAACTGACAATAATAGCGGATTCAATCTTGTTCATTAATGATACTCCTTGGCTATTCAAAATGAAGTCGATACGAGTGGACAATAACATTCGCAATTATTCATCAAATAAGAGATAAGTCTGGGCTAAATAACAATAGTGTTTTTGACCTCTTTCTAAATGTCTATATTTTCATTCATTCCCATCCTATGTTAATAGAATTGTGAAAACCGATAAATCCGTATTAACACTTAATTTTATGTTGTAATTGCCAAATTTACAATCGTAAAAATTGATTGCTGCTAGCTACTAACATAACAGTTTATACGCTTATAAATCTAATTAAATTAATCTATATCAGCATATGTACGATATTCAATTGGTTGGGATGATATAGATAAAGTATCAAGTTTTACTTAAAATTTCAAAGTCGGAAAAGTCATATAAAGATGTTTCTATTATTACGAATATTAATCAGGATCAATGAAAAGTTGATTATTGCAACTAAGCTACAAATTTTTATTTATTTGCTAAAAATGAAAGCTGCTATTTTGTGTGAGTGTATATACTTAAAGGATTCATTTTTATTTAACGAATTAGTCTTTTGATTGTGAAAATTATTTTGCTGGTGCGAACAATAATTATAATTGACTTTATGTCTATTTTATAAAATGGGAAATAATTTCATTTATGATTACAAGAATCAATTGATGATTTATTAGTTTTTAAGCAAATAAATTAAATAGCATTTATCAATATATTCAATGTTTTAAGTCATACAAGCAAAAACACGATTTTAAATTTATAATCTGAATTTTCTTTAGCTAAATCTTCACTTATGCTAAATAATTAAATTAAAACTTATACAACAAAATATAAGAAGGACTTAAAGTCTTGTAAGCTTGCACTATCCAACACTAAATAACTGTGTGGAGTATACACCCTGACCCACAAATGTAGTTCAAACGAATAGGGATTGTACTGATGGTTTACTTTGTAATCCGCTTTGGAATTACAACTACGAACTAACTACAACAGTATTAAGCCCTACTTAAGCTAAAGAATATCGGATGTTGTAAAACTTTTATATTTCTTCGCAACATGAATCGCTATTCTTTTTAATGTAATGTTTAATAGAATCTAGGTCTATAAAACAGTCAGCAACATCAATCAAAGATTCATTAGTCATTCCTCGCAGACTAACGAGTTCAACTCTAGCACCTTGATAAGCCACAGCATTTACAGCATAAGTCAATTCTCCATCTCCACTTACCAAAACTGCTGTATCGTAATAGGGAGATAAATTCATCATATCGACAGCAATTTCTACATGCTGATTTGATTTTCTAGAACCATCTGGAAGTTGAATAACTTCTTTTGTTACTACACGATAACCGTTTCTACGCATCCATAATAAAAAACCTTGCTGTTTTTCATTGTGACGGTCAACCCCAGTATAGAAAAAAGCTCTTAGTAATCTTGCTTCTTTAGTTAAATAGCAAAGTAATTTGGTGTAGTCAATTTCAATCCCAAGCTGCAAAGCTGTATGAAATAAGTTTGAACCATCAATAAAAATAGCAACTCTACCGCGACTGGAAGTAATATTTAACTGAGAAGCCGCTTGTTTTATTGGCATCTGTGTTTCTTCATCTGTAAGAATAATTTTCATCTCTTGCTTCTGTTTGTCAAATTGCGCTTCAGCGGTCAAATTTGTGACATCCATGATTCTTGATTTTTATCAATGATTTTAGTCATGAAAATGAATGAAATTGTCATAAAAAAACAATTAATGCTATTTATTCAAAATAAATAGATGAGTATTGATTCTATAAATGCAAGAGTAATTTTTACATATATTCTTAGTTATTAATGCCAAAATTACTATGAATCAAATAATATGCAGGTTCAGTAATTGTTAATCGATTGCTTTAGCTAGATATTCTACATAAATTCATTTTAACTAAACTTTGATTTGGTTCTACACAACCTAAATTATTTTGACTTCAATTGGAAAGTATAATCGTCACAAATAAATAATTCATTAATAAAAAAAGTAAAATGAATCACATTATTTATGAAAAAATTATACTGACCCATATTTTTGATTGATAATAATCGTACTCTTTAAATTGAAGCGAAAATAAAAACGTGCATGTTTTGATTTTCTTTAATTCGCATTATTTGATTTAAGTAATTTTCTACACAAATAAGTAATACTTGCTCTCAGAAATGATTCTGAAGTGTATTATTTTTTTTAGATTAATTATTCAATCTACGTAATTATATTCGTGAATAGCTAACTGTATCCGGAGATTAAAAACAAGATTATTAGAGTTAAATACATTATCTTAGAGTAAAAGCTAGATAAATATTATTAGTGGGTTTTTTTGATATAAATTTCATTTACACAGCTATAATTTTCTAAAACTTTCCAATTATACAAAGCTACTGTGCAAAACGAATGTAAACTGTATTGCATACTCTCTTTATTTTCGTATAGTTATATAGTATTTGTTGATAAATATCTACTTTTATAGCTCAGATGCAGTTAGGGAGCTAAATTATAGCAATTTTATGATAATAGCTATATCTTTAATTAATTAGTTATTAACAACACATTTTAAACCTCTTCTTACATAGTAGAAGAGGTTTAGATAAAGTCTAGGAACTATTTTTTTGACCAAGAATTAATTTGCAATTACTTTCATAGAAAGTATACGAAGTTCTTCTCGTACACTCATTAATATTTTTCCTAAATGGTTTTGTCCGGTTTTATTTTCACCACAACCCCAAAAATAATCATTTGGTGAATCTTCTACAAGCAACATATCACCAGTGGAAAGCAAGACTTCTTTGATATCGGAATGAGTCGAAAACTTTTCTAGTACAGCTTTTCGCATAATTCGAGTTTTCACTACTTCCCAATCAGAGCGTATTTGATGGGTTGAACATCTTCCTAAAGCAGCAGCTTCTTCTGGGGTGGAAGCTTGATGAATCATAGGAATTATGTCTTCTGATGGACTTCCAGCATATTTTTGTGCTTGATAATAATGCTCCACTGTTGGCCAGAAAGTATTCTGCATTTCAATCGAGTGGAGGGAAAAGTTAGAAAAACAACCATAGGGTTGCCAAACTTTGTAGAAATATATAGTCATATGAAAACTGCTGTTTAATATACCACTTCTATGATGCCTGTAGATGTTAACAGCTTGCTTGTTAAATTCAAATTTATTCTTCTTTTACAACCTATAGACAGAAGTTCTTTTCTCAACCAAAGCTTTACCGTGAAAGGTAAATGTCTATAGGTTTATATATTATGGATTCGTCATTAGCAAGCAACCAGCGTAAACCGCTGATTTTAGCCGGAATCTGCTTGGGTATAGGATTGGGAGGATTTTTTGATGGAATTGTACTGCATCAAATCCTCCAATGGCATCATATGTTAAGTGATGTAAAGCCTTTAACTAATCGCTCCAATGTAGATTTAAACGTACTTGCTGATGGGATATTCCACGTTTTCGACTACGTGATGACTATTGTAGGAGTTGTATTGTTATGGAAAGTTGCAAAACGTGACGACGTTCCTTGGTCATCCAAAACCTTTTTTGGCTCAATTTTAATTGGTATTGGCTTATTTGATTTTGTTGAAGGATTAATCGACCATCAAATTCTTGGAGTTCACCACGTTAAACCCGGACCAAATGAATTTGCTTGGGACATGGGATTTTTAGCTTTGGGTTTGTCTCTTATAGTTATTGGTTGGGTAATATTGCAAAATACCAAATCAACCGTAGATAGCCAAAAGTGAATAATCAGAAGTTAGGAGTTATGAGTTAGTTTAGTAATTATCTCTACCCTTTCTTCTCTTCTCTTCTCCCCATCTCAAGTATTTTTAATTTTAATTTCAGAAAATCACACACATCACAGCAAATACATGTTTAACTATTTTATGAATTAGGATTATGAAATTTATTAAAAGATAAAACCATGATAAAACTTCTACCTACTGAAAAATTTACAATTACGACTCATCTCAGACCCGATAGAGTTGAAGATAAATTATCTAATTTTGTTGATCCGTATAAGATAATCCGATTTAGTTTTCCCTTCGCTCCACCACCAGATAAACCTTATGAAGGTACGATTGGAAATAGCTTATTTAAGATTCAAAGATTTTCTAGATATAAAAAAAGAAATAGCTTACCTGTCATTGAGGGGACAATATCTCCGCACGAAAGGGGAAGTCTCATAAATGTGACAATTAAGCCTAATAAAATTTTTCAGTTCTTTATGTCGGTATTTCCTTTTTTTTATATATCTATTTGTATGGTTGTCGGCTTAAGTTTTTTGCTGCACGGAGATAATGATGCAAGAAGTATAGGAATATTACTTTTATTATCTCCTCTATGGATGGCAATCGTATCATTTTTCATAATTAAATCTTTTAAATCGGATTTGCAAAAAGATAAAAGTTTTTTGTTAGAAATATTTAAGTAATTAAGTATAGGGAATTAGGAATTAGGAATTAGGAGTTAGGAGTTAGGAGTTAGGAGTTAGGAGTTAGGAGTTAGGAGTTAGGAGTTAGGAGTTAGGAGTTAGGAGTTAGGAGTTAGGAGTTAGGAGTTAGGAGTTAGGAGTTAGGAGTTAGGAGTTAGGAGTTAGGAGTTAGGAGTTAGGAGTTAGGAGTTAGGAGTTAGGAGTTAGGAGTTAATTATTCTTCACCTTCCCCTAGTCTCCTTGTCTCCTTGTCTCCTAGTCTCCTATCCCCTAACTCAAGCATTTTGCATTTTCCGCCAAATCGTGAAGGCTAAAAGTACCATAATTGAGATAGTAGTAGCAATAATGACTTCCGGAGGCATTTTTCGTATAGTCATTCCCAACCAGTTGCAGGCTAAAGTTATTCCCCACAGGATAAGTGCTGCACGTCTCTGGGATAAACCCCAAGCTAATAAGCGATGGTGCAAATGGTCTTTTCCTGGGGTACTTAAGGGATTTTTGCCTGCTGCTAAACGCCGTACAAAAACTTGGGTAGTATCCAGTACCGGCAATAGAAGAAATGCAACTGGGGGCAATATTGATAACACTGTAGTTATTTGTAATTCACCTAAAATACTGGTGGCGGCTAATACATAACCAAAAAAATATGCTCCGGCATCACCCATAATAATTTTTGATGGATGGAAATTGTGGCGCAAAAAGCCCAATGCAGAACCACCTAAAGCTGCTAAGACTAAAGTAGCTGCGGCACGATTGTAAGACTGAGCGGAAACAGCCAACAAGCTCATCGCGGTGATAAAGCTAACTCCTCCCGCTAAACCATCCATACCATCCATCAAATTAATCGCATTGGTAATTCCTACCACCCACAGTACCGTCAGCAATGTTGAGAGCGTAGAATCGATAGGAATATTGGAAGTTAAAGTTAAATCAAAACCAATATCGTTAGCAACCAGTAAAAGCGCTGTTAAAATTTGCACTAACAATCGAAAAGAAGCGGGTAAGCCGAATTGGTCGTCAATGAAACCTACCAATACCAGTATTGAACCGCCCAGCAACACGGTTAAAACTTGTGCTAATACATTTTCTAATTCAATTGGTCGTAATAAACTAGCAAGAGTCACAGCGGCAATTACTCCTGCATAAATTGCTAATCCTCCCGCATTCGGTAAAGGTTCTTTGTTTAAACGTCTGGCATTTGGCTGGTCTGCCCAACCTACCCGTAAAGCAAATTTACGTATTCGGGGAATTAAATTCCAGCTAAGCACCAAAGCTAATAAAAACGTAAACACTACTGCCAACCAGCCGGAACCGCTGGGGTTGGCAATACCGAGAGATTCTAGGGAACTGTGTATATTCATCTCCCGATTCCTTTATTACTGCCAGTATCTATCACTATCGACAACTGTATATTAATCATTTTTGCTGTCAATATCTGTAATCTAAACAGCTTGCATTGTTAGCACTCTTGAGCAGTGAGTGCTAAATTGTAAAACAATAGTGCTTGTGAGTTTAAAAATGGCAAAAATCGTTTCCTTTAATGAAGAGTCACGTCGGTCGTTGGAGAAGGGTATTAACGCCCTTGCTGATGCCGTCAAAATCACCCTGGGACCAAAAGGTCGTAATGTTCTTTTAGAAAAGAAATTTGGTGCGCCTCAAATTGTAAACGATGGTATCACCGTTGCCAAAGAAATTGAACTGTACGACCCCTTGGAAAACACCGGGGCAAGATTAATTCAGGAAGTGGCTGAGAAAACCAAAGAAATCGCGGGAGATGGTACTACAACCGCGACCGTATTGGCTCAAGCTATTATCCGTGAAGGACTCAAAAACGTTGCTGCTGGCTCTAACCCCATGAGCTTGAAGCGCGGCATTGACAAGACCGTTGAAGCGCTCGTAAAAGAAATCGTTAAGGTTGCTAAGCCAGTCGAAGGAAGTGCGATCGCGCAAGTTGCAACCGTGTCTGCTGGTAATGATGAAGAAGTCGGTAGAATGATTTCTGAAGCGATGGAGAAGGTGACCAAAGACGGTGTAATTACCGTTGAGGAATCCAAATCTCTATCTACCGAATTAGAAGTTGTAGAAGGGATGCAAATTGACAGGGGATACATTTCTCCCTACTTCATCACCAACAATGACCGGATGACAGTAGAATTTGAAAATGCTCGCATCTTGATTACTGATAAAAAAATCAGCAACATTCAAGAATTAGTACCAATTTTAGAAAAAGTTGCTCGTAGCGGTCAACCTTTATTAGTTATCGCTGAAGATATTGAAGGTGAAGCTCTAGCAACCTTGGTTGTAAATAAAGCCAGAGGTGTGTTGGGAATTGCTGCTATCAAAGCACCTGGTTTCGGCGAACGTCGTAAAGCCATGTTGCAAGATATTGCGATTCTTACCGGCGGACAAATGATTTCCGAGGAAATCGGCTTAAACTTGGACACCGCAACCGAGGACATGTTGGGAACCGCTCGTAAAATCGAGATTGACAAAGAAAATACCACTATCGTTGCTGCTGGTGATTTGAAAGCCGATGTCGAAAAGCGCATCGGTCAAATTCGCAAACAGTTAGAGGAAACCGACTCCGAATACGACACAGAAAAATTACAAGAGCGTATAGCTAAACTAGCTGGTGGTGTCGCTGTCATTAAAGTCGGTGCGGCAACCGAAACCGAATTACAAGACCGTAAATTACGCATCGAAGATGCATTAAACGCAACCAAAGCAGCAGTAGAAGAAGGTATCGTCCCCGGTGGTGGAACTACCTTGATTCACCTAGCTAAAAAAGTCGCTGAAATCAAGAATAGCCTCAGCGAAGAAGAAAAAATTGGTGCTGATATAGTAGCCAGAGCCTTAGAAGCACCATTACGTCAAATTGCTGACAACGCTGGTGTCGAAGGTTCGGTAATTGTTTCCTCAGTTAAAAACAGCGAATTTAACATTGGTTACAACGCAGCTAGCGGTGAATTTGAAGACTTAATTTCCGTTGGAATTATCGACCCCGCAAAAGTAGTGCGCTCCTCACTACAAAATGCCGGTTCCATCTCTGGAATGGTATTAACCACTGAAGCCTTGGTAGTAGAGAAGCCAGAACCCAAAGCAGCAGGCGGCGGTGCCCCCGACATGGGCGGCATGGGCGGCATGGGCGGCATGGGCGGCATGGGCATGGGTATGCCCGGAATGGGTGGAATGGGGATGATGTAAATTTGGTTAGTGGTTAGGAGTTAGAAATTAGGAGTTAGGAGTTAGGAGTTAACTGGCGAATACAATTCGCGGCTACACAAGCCAAACCCACCTGCGTGGGTTAAAAATTGAGAAATCAATAGTCCACGCAGGTGGTGAGACTAGTTTGGGGTGTCGGTTTCCGGAGCCATTGCGGTCTTGGGGTCTCCCCAAGTAGAGCAAATGGCGTTCCCCAAAACTAGCGGTCTAAGACTATCGTCTCGCTTCGCTAACGCAGCGTCTCTCGTTAGCGCAGCGTGTCCGATAGGACATAGAGAGATACCCGTTCACGCGGAGCGTGCGGCTCAGGGACTTTGCTTGTGTAGAAGCGGTTTCAACCGCCGATTAATTTTTTAACAACTATCAACTAACAACCAACAACTAATAACTAAATCCCTAAATTCTCTTTAGCCCAAAGGGCGGCTTGGGTTCTATCTCTTAACCCGAGTCGCCCTAAAATTTGGGTAACATAGTTTTTTACAGTTCCTTCGCTGAGGTATAAAGTTTTAGAAATCTCTCGATTACTTTTCCCTTGAGATATTAAAGTTAATACTTCTAATTCTCTTTCGGTTAATTTTTCTTGAATATCGTTTTCTTTAACTGGAATTGGCGGACGTAGTTGAGCAAATACTTTAGGTGCAATAGTTGGTCCTAACTGAGAATGTCCTTGATGTATCGCGTGGATTGCAGCAGCTAATTGGGGTGCAGGAGTATTTTTGAGTAGATAACCCAAAGCCCCAGCTTGTAAAGATTGCCAAATATATTCATCTTCATCGAAAGTTGTCAGCACCAGAATTTTTATCCAAGGGAACTGTTGATGAATCTCGCGAGTTGCGGCCACTCCATCGCAAACAGGCATTCGCACGTCCATGAGAATTACATCGGGTTGCAGTTTTTGGGTAAGAGAAATAGCTTCATTACCGTGATTGGCTTGCCCTACAATTTCAATATCTTCCTCTAACGACAGCAAAGACGCTAATCCCTGGCGAAATAGCGGTTGGTCATCTGCTAACAACAGCCGAATCATCATATTATTTAATTTCGGAGATGCTTTTTTTTAAGTATGGCAATCTTTGAATCTTGTTCCCGATGTTTGTAGTTATGTTAAGGAATTGGTAGTTGGACATTGGGCATTAGTAAGAAATTAATTACTTACTACTTACTACTTACTACTTGCTACTTACTACTTACTACTTGCTACTTACTACTTGCTACTTACTACTTACTCTCAGCCTCATATCTTCGGCTCCACTCGCTCCAGGAACCATCATAATTACGTACATTGGGATAACCCAGTAAATATTTTAAAACAAACCAGGTATGTGCAGAACGGCCACCGACAGCACAGTAAGGAATTATTTTTTTATTTGCTGTAATACCCTTACTTTCATACATTTGACGTAATTCTTCTATCGGCTTCAAAGTTCCATCTTCATTCAAAGCAGATTCGTAATAAATATGTACCGAACTTGGAATATGTCCCCCGCGTTCGCCGTTTTCTGGAGGTTTATCGTAAAACCATTCACCACTGTATTCTTGAGGGGTTCTTACATCTAAAATTACGCTGTCTTGTTGGTTAATAGAGTTGCGAACATCTTCAAACAGCACTCGTAAATTACCATCTGCTTCTTGAGCGGAATAGTGAGTCGGATTCGCGACATTTTCGAGCGATGCTAACGGACGTTTTTCTGCTACCCATTTGTTACGTCCACCATCAAGAATTCTTACATCTTGATGACCGAAAATTTTCAACAACCAGAAAATCCATCCTCCTACACCAGCAAGTTCACCGTAGACAATTACGGTTGAGTCATTTGTAATCCCGGAGCGCGAAAGTAATGTTTCAATATTTGCTTTGTCAAAGTTAACTGTAAAATTGGGAAGTATTAAATCGATAAATGGATTCCAAACGACAGTTCCAGGAATAACCTGACTGGGTATTGCTTGAGGATTTGTAACAACTTCAACTATACAAACCTTCTCATCGGTTAAGTGTTCGGTAAGCCATTGAGTATCTACAAGTACTTCGGGGTGAGCATAGTTAGACATTGTTTTGTTTCCATATGTTTTAGGTTCGTAGTTGCGCTTACTCTCTGAGAAAGCTCCGCTCATAGCGCCAAACAGTTAAGTGTTTTAAGGGATAAAGTTGAATTGGCACTGCTGTGTTGGCTATGCAGTTGATTTGGCGCTAAAGCGCAACTACAAACTATAAATTAAAATTGAATCATAGCTATGCATAGTCCTCTTTCGGGTACAGTTTGTACTCAAATCTGAAAAATGCCGAATTCTTTGCAATTAATATTTGAAGAAATAGCTCAGACTCGCAACGAACAAAGTTTGCGCGAAAAGGTAATGGTTCAACTTGGCGATTATTTTGAAGCAAAACGGCGAGGACTATTCTTTTTTGATAGTCTTCCTAATAGAAAAACTTCAGGTTTGGTTGAATTAGCACTATCTTTGGAGCATAATCCAGTTTTACGTTATGTAGTAGAAAATCACGCTCCAGTTCATGAGGAAGTAGTTTTGAAGCCAGGAAAATGGAGAATAATCTGTCCTCGCTTAGACCACGGACATGTAATGGCTGGCCCAATAATTGGTAATGGAAAGTTGATTGGTGGAATTGGTTTTACTCGTACTAGAGAATATAAGGCTTTTAGTACTCAGGATTTAATCGATTTGAGTGCTGTTTGTTTGCATTTATCAACCTGGTTAACAACAATAAAATCGCAAAAAAAAGAATTTAATCCGGATTTAAGTTTGGGTTCAAATATGAATTGTTTAACACCACGAGAAATTCAAATAGCCAAATTAGTCGCACGAGGGTTAACAAACGCTCAAATTGGTAAAGAGTTGTGGATTCAAGAAAATTCTGTAAAACAAGCTTTAAAAAGAATGTTTCGTAAACTCGAAGTTTCTTCTCGTGCGGAAATGGTAGCTAAAGTCTTTTCAGGTCAAAGGTTAGAGGTCAAAGGTTAAATATTTAGAGCTAGGAGTTACCTATTACCAATTACCAATTCCCATTAACTCGGAATCAAAACCCGAATCATTGTACCTTTATCAAAAGTACTTTTAATTTGAATTTCTCCCCCTAAAATTTGTACTCTTTCCTGCATTCCTCGCAATCCAAAACCTGTATGATGAGCATTCACTTCAAAACCTTGACCATCATCTATAATTTCTAAAATAATTCCTTGAGTATTTTGATAACCTTTGATGTTCACGACTTTTGCAAAAGCGTGTTTTTGAATATTGGTAACTGCTTCTTGAACGATACAATAAAGTTGATGGCTAGTTTGGCTGGGTAATTGCGGTAATTGCGAATCTATATTAATAATAAAAGATTGATTTCTTCCCACTTGTTCTACTAAAGTGGCTAAGGCTTGATTCAGATTAAAATTTGTTTGACGTATTGACTGTACGGAATTTCTGACTCTTGTTAAACATTCACTCGCTAGGTCTTTGGCAATATTCAAAGAGTTAATGGCTTTGTTTGGGTCTTTTTCATGCAATCTTTGAGCAAGTTCTAATTGTATATCTAATGTTGTTAGGTAGTGACCTAAAGAATCATGAATTTCCCGAGCAATACGACCTCGTTCTAAATTTGCTGCTAAGCTTTCTATCTGTTCGGTTAGTTTTTCAGCTTTTCGACGACTTTTCTGTTCTGCTATAACGACAAAGCTAAATAACAATACAAAGATGCTGACGGTAAGATAGTCGCCAATATTATTAATAATTACTCTACGGACAATTAAATTAGTATTATCTAGTTGTGCAATTCTTTCTTCTAAAGTAGCTTTATTAAATTCCAGTATTTTCGGTATGCTAAAGGCTATAATTATGTTCCAAACTATTCCTATCAAACTGGTGATAAAAATGACTTCTTTACGTTTTAATAGAAAACAGCTTTTTACCAAAATAAAATAGAGAAATATCTCAAAATAAATTCCAAAAGCAGCAGGAATCATTATTGCAAAAACTTCTAATACAATATACGCTCTTCTTTGCCATGCTGGATGATTAATTGGAAAAATAAAAGTTAATACTGTTAGAGATAATAGTTGAATAAATCTAACAAAAGTTTGTATCGGCAAAGAGTTATAATCAATTTCGTTACGATTTAATAAAAAAAGTAAAAAGTATACAATTAGAATTGACCACTCAATATAGCTGATGGTACGGCGAATCGATAAAGAAGCTGTTTGGTTAAAGCGCATAAAATTACAAGAATTGCAAAATTAAGTAATTTATCTTATAAATATCATGCATTACCAGATAAATTGGCAACATGACTATAGTCATATATGTGCATGACTATAGTTAATTTTGAGATAAAATATTTTAGTTTAATCTATTAATTACCGTTTTTATATCAAAAAAAATCAAGTTTAGTAGCCTATATGATAAACGGAACACAGGGAACAAATAATCAGCAAAAAAATCTGTATTCCTGTAGTAGAACTATTTATTTTAGGAAAGAAATCAATGAAAAAAGTATCTGCTTTCAGTATTGGAATTGCAACAGCTAGTATTCTTGGTTTCGTAAATATGACCATAGTTCAAGCTCAAACTCCTGCGGTACAAAATACACCCAAAAATACACAACCAGAAGAACAATCTGAAACAAAGGTATTAGTTTATGAAGTTACTATTGATGGTGTAGAAGGAAAATTAGAACAAATTGTTTCTCAAGCAATTCAAACACAAGCAGGAAACAATATTACTCGCGCTCAATTACAGCAAGATATTAATGCCATATTTAGTACGGGCTATTTTGCAAATGTACGTGCTGTTCCGGAAGATACTCCAAAGGGAGTCAGGATTAAATTTGTTGTTGAACCTAATCCGGTTTTACGTACAGTTAAGATACAAAATAATCAAGTATTACCGCAAGAAGTTATAAATCAAAACTTTAACGAACAATACGGTGAAATTCTTAATTTAAGGCAATTGCAGGCAGGAGTACAAAAGCTAAATAAATGGTATCAAGATAATGGTTATGTTTTGGCTCAGGTGATAGATTCTCCCAAAATTAACCCCGATGGAACTGTTACTTTACAAGTAGCGGAAGGAGTTATAGAAGACATTCAAATACAGTTTGTAAATCCAGAGGGAGAAGAAGCTAAAGGCAAAACGCAGCCATATATTATCACCCGTGAAATGCAGTTAAAACCGGGAGAGATATTTAAAAGAGAGCTTGCTCAAAAAGATTTACAAAGAGTTTTTGGGTTGGGAATTTTTCAGGATATCAACTTAAAATTAAATCCAGCAAAAGACCCCCGCAAAGTCGTTTTAGTTGTGAACGTAACAGAGGGTAGAAATTTTACTGTATCTCCTGGTGGGGGATATAGCTCTAAGAGCGGACTTTTTGCGGCTAGTAGTTTTAATCTACGAAATTTAAACGGTAGAAATCAAAGTTTGGGAGCAGATTTAGAATTAAGCCAAAGAGATTTTGGTTTTGATGTCAATTATACCGACCCTTGGATAGGAGGAGACCCCTACCGTACATCCTATAGCATCAATGGTTTTAGGAAGCGAACCTTTTCCCAAATCTTCGACGGAGGGGAAACAGAAGTCGAACTCGCAAATGGCGATCGCCCTCGCGTGTTCAAAACTGGAGGTAATATTTCTTTCCGTCGCAACCTCAGTAAAAAAGTATTTGATAAATCGGAATGGGTAGCGAGTGCTGGCTTAAAATATCAGCGAGTAGCCATCCGCGATTCTGACGGGGATATTAATGCAAAAGATGAATTAGGTAACGACTTGAGTTTTAGCGGTGACGGTACGGATGATTTATTAACCGTTCCTTTAAGATTGGTCAGAGATAAACGCAATAATTTCTTGAGTCCTACAAAAGGTTCTGTTTTACGTTTAAGTACCGAACAGTCGATTCCCATCGGTGACGCAAGTATTTTATCTAATAAATTAAGCGGTAGCTACAGCTTTTATCTTCCCACCCGCTTAACCAAATTAACAAAAGGATGTCGCAAAACCAACAGCAAGTCTCAGGAATGTCCTCAAGCATTTGCTTTTAATCTTCAAGGAGGAACCGTAATTGGTGATTTACCTCCCTACGAAGCATTTTCTTTAGGTGGAGCTAATTCCGTGCGAGGATTTGGTGAAGGTGAATTAGGAACCGCTCGCAGTTTCTTACAAGCATCAGCAGAATATCGCTTTCCAGTATTTTCTCTACTTAGCGGTGCTTTATTTTTCGATGCTGCAACCGATTTAGGTACAGCCGATAGCGTCACAGGTAATCCTGCTGGGGCACGCAACAAACCCGGAAATGGCTTTGGCTATGGTTTAGGAGTTCGCGTTAAATCACCCTTGGGACCAATTCGTTTAGACTACGGTTACAACAACGATGGAGAAAGCCGAGTTCAGTTTGGGATTGGGGAAAGATTTTAAAATTTGGGGATTGGGGATTGGTAATTGGGGGAGGGGGTAGAAGGGGTAGAGGGGGTAGAGAGGGTAGAAAAATTTTTTAACTCCTAACTCCTAACTCCTAACTCATAATTCCTAACTCACCACTTCTTAATCCAAAATCCACAATCCAAAATCCAAAATCTAAAAATGGCGGTTTGTTTTTTATAGACAAACTGCTTTTTGATTATTAAGCGAACATTATGAGTTAAGATTGGGCGGTGAGATATCTTTGTAGAAAACTAGTCAATTTCTTGTAGGGCAGGCTTTTAGGTTATTTTTTAGCTATTTATGTATCCTTTGAAAAAACATTAAATCTAAGAAATTATTATTATTTACCTTCTTTTTATCGGGTTAAAGCATATGTTAGAAAAATTATTTCGTCCGAGTCCTAAATTAATTGAACCCTACGAAGAAGATTTTTATCACCATCCAGGAACTATACCAGGGACTCTCAATGAAGATAGAGACGCACCACCTACTAGAGTTTCTTTAATTGACTATAATCAAAACAAAGTTATTCCCAGAAGGGTTCAGATACCAGAAGATTGTGCGATTTATCTGGATACCGAATCGGTATCTTGGGTAGACGTACAAGGTTTGGGTAATACAAATATTTTGCAACGAATTGGCAAAGTTTTTGAACTACATCCTCTGGTTCTCGAAGACGTAGTAAACGTTCCAGAACGTCCGAAAATAGAGGATTATGAAGACCAATTAGTCATAATTTCTCGCATGGTGATGCCAACGGAAGCAGCAGACGGTTTTCACAGCGAGCAGGTGAGTTTTGTTTTGGGAAAAAACTATCTACTTACCGTACAAGAAGAACCGACTCTTGATTGCTTTGACCCAGTACGCTTGAGAATTCGCAACAATAAAGGTATCATCCGCAAGCAAGGGGCAGACTATTTAGCTTACGCTCTTTTAGATGCAATCATTGATGGGTTTTTTCCCGTACTCGAAGATTATGGCGAACGCATTGAAGATTTAGAAGAGGAGGTAATAGTAAATCCAACTCGAAAAACATTACAAAAAATTTATAGAATTAGACGAGAACTGTTACAATTACGACGCGCTATCTGGCCGCAGCGTAGTGCTATCAACGCTTTAATTAGAGATAGCAACGAACTGATTGGTGAGGAAGTGAGAATTTACCTCAGAGATTGTTACGACCATGCGGTGCAGGTGATGGATATGGTAGAAACTTATCGAGAACTTGCATCGGGGCTGATGGACGTATATCTTTCTGCGGTAAGCAACAGAATGAATGAAATCATGAAGTTGCTCACGGTATTTTCGTGGATTTTCCTGCCTTTAACCTTTATTGCTGGCTTGTACGGAATGAATTTCGAGTATATGCCTGGTTTAAAAACACCTTGGGGCTTCTGGTTATGTGTAGCCGCAATGGTCGCTATAGCAGTTGGTTTATTAGTGTTTTTCCGGCGGAGTGGCTGGCTTGAAAGCACTCCAACTCTTAAAGATGTTCGAGGTGAGCGAAAATTTTAGGGGGATTACATTAAACGCTTATGCAACAAGAAACGAGTCCTAGTTTACTTGTGCTGACGCTTTACATCATCGGTGTCAGTTATGTTTTCAACTTAATGGTCGAATCAATCGACGAACAAATTAAGTTTATTTTTGATCCAGATAAAACTGTTAGCCAACAGTTAAAAGAACAAGAGCTTGATGATAAGATTTCTATCGCTTTTAAACTTAAACCTTCCTTCAATATTGACGGTTTAAACGAACTAATACTTATTCTTACCAATCAATCAGATAATATCGCTGTATATATTGATTGGGACAACAGTTCTTTTGTTGTTAAACATAAAAATGTATCGCGTCGAGTAATCCGCAAATCACCAGACCTGACGCGCGATTTAGCCGTACCCCAAAGTCCTAGCTTAGTTGCTCCCTCTCAAAAAATTATCGCCGGAATAACTACAGAAGACGTTTTTGCACGAGACAAAGAAACCGGAGTATATCAAGCTAAAAAGCCATTAATTGACATACTTGGACTTAAAGGTAGTCCCTTGAGAGCGCAAAGAAAGTTATATAAGAAATTTATCAGCAGGAGAGAACAATTAGAATGTTCTCTTCAATTAGTTTTGAGATTTTCGGAAGTACGTGTGGGTTTAGTTCCCGGTCAAAATGTTCCTCCCATGTCTATTATTAATTGTCCTTTTATAATTAGAAAACTTCCTTGGACTTACGCTCTTCCTTGGAATAAAAAGAGAAAAAAATAATCAGCGTCCCAAGCTTAAACTAGAATGTTAGGAGAGAGTAGGCGAGGCGGTTGCAGATTAGTTTGAAAAAATTAATTTGAGGAAAGTCCGGGCTTCCGAAAGACCAAACTTGCTGGGTAACTCCCAGTGCGTGCGAGCGTGAGGATAGTGCCACAGAAAAATACCGCCTTTTACAGTTAACAGTTAACAGTTAACAGTTATCAAGTATTCACTGATAACTGATAACTGATAACTGTTCACTGTCAAGGGTAAGGGTGCAAAGGTGAGGTAAGAGCTCACCAGCAGCATCGAGAGGTGCTGGCTCGGTAAACCCCGGTTGGAAGCAAGGTGAGAGGAACTATGGTTGGTCTTTTACCAGTTCCGCTTTATGAGAGCCGCTTGAGGTGTTTGGTAACAAATGTCCCAGATAGATAACCGTCCTTGAAATTCGGAGAGAAATTTCCGTATTTCTAGAACAGAACCCGGCTTATGTCCGACTCTCTTCCCCCATTTGGGAATTTTGGATTTTAAGTTTTAGATTTTAACAACGGATGCATTTATTAGGAGTTAAGAGTTAGGAGTTAAGAGTTAAGAATTATAAATATTGAACTAGCTATAAATATTATCAACGCCCAATCCCCAATTATTAATTACCAATTACCAATTACCAATTACCAATTGAATAATGTCTGTTATTTATCCACGTCGTCAGCGACAACTTGAGAGTTTGGTTAAGAAGCTGGGTTTATCGGTAAAGTCTCCTATTAATTGGGAGTTACTGGACTTAGCGCTGACTCATCCTTCTATTTCTGAGTCGGCTAATTACGAACAACTTGAGTTTGTTGGAGATGCGGTGGTACGTTTGGTGGCTGCTCTGGTTTTATGGGAAGATTTTCATGATGCTCGGGTAGGAGATTTTGCGGCAATTCGTTCTGTATTAGTAAGCGACCGTATGCTTGCAAAATTAGCTGGTTCTTATGGTTTAGAGCTACATTTATTGGTTGCTGGTAGTGCTTATGGAGATAAAGCTGGAAAAGAATCTAGATTAGCGGATGCTTTTGAAGCGGTTTTGGGTGCGCTTTATCTGAGTACTAATAATTTGGAGCTAATTCGCTCTTGGTTAGACCCTCATTTTAAACAACTTGCTACAGAAATTAATTCCGACCCAGCTAGACAAAACTATAAAGCTGCTCTACAAGAATGGACTCAAGGAGAATATAAAACCTTACCTGAATATCGGGTTACTCAACTAGCTTCACCTCAACATAATCAAGAACGCTTCATTGCTGAGGTTTGGCTGCACGATAAAAAATTAGGTGAAGGTAAAGGACGTTCTATCAAAGCTGCCGAGCAAGCTGCGGCCAAAATGGCTTTTATGGCAATTCAACCTCAGTAATAATACTGTATTCAGCTAAGTATTTAATAAGCTATTGATTATAAAGTTGTTGTGTATTTTGATTTTTGTGTTTAACAAGAATTTGAATTAATTTCTGAGAATAGTATTTCATTAATTTTGACAGTTTTGTTTTCTACGGACGTAATGTAGAGACGTTATAAATAACGTCTCCCGACATTTCCAGAGAAAACGCGATCCATCAGAATTAATGAAACGCACCACTAGGTCCTTTTCATTAGTTCTGAAGGGTTAGTTTTCTCCGTAACGTCGGGAGACGTAGCATTGCTACGTCTCTACAAACCATCAGAATTTATGAAAAAACTACTAGTGGTTTGTCCCATTAGTTATGAAGGTAAATTATTGTTTGTACATAAAGGCTGAAGCCCTGAATATTTGGCGAAGACCGCGCAACTACAAACCCATCAGAATTATTGAAAAGGACTACTAGCTCCACCACATTTATTTTGCGGGGTAAATCATTTGTAGTGGGAGCGAAACGCTCCCTGGTGTTAGCTAGCGACCAAGATGGTCGCACTACCAACACCCCTCAGAACTTATGTGGTTGACGACTGACAACTAACAACTAATAACTAATAACTAAACATGACTAATTCAATAAAAGTTGCCGTGATTGGGGTTGGACGCTGGGGAGTCCATTTGTTGCGAAATTTTTTAGCGCATCCACAGGTCGAGGTTGTTGCAGTTGTTGACCCCAATCCTGAATGTTTGGCGAAGGTAGAACGACAATATAAATTCACTGAAGATGTTTTATTAACTACCGAATGGCAAAAGCTTCAACAGCTACCCGATTTAAATGCTGTCGTAATTGCTACTCCTGCTGTTACTCATTATTCTTTAATTGTCGATGCTTTGAATTGGGGATGTCATGTTTTATCAGAAAAACCTCTAACTCTTAATCCCTCAGAATGCTATGAGTTATGTAAATTGGCTGAAAAGCAGCAGCAGATTTTGATGGTAGACCACACCTACTTATTCCATCCAGCAGTAGAAAAAGGACAAGCGTTACTACAATCAGGTGCTGTGGGAGATTTGCGCTATGGTTATGCTACACGCACTCATTTAGGCCCGGTACGTCAAGATGTCGATGCACTATGGGATTTAGCTATTCACGACATAGCTATTTTTAATAATTGGCTGGGTGAATCACCTATTTTTGCTCAAGCAACGGGAAAAGCTTGGTTACAAACAGCAGAAAATAAATCATCATCTTCTAATCCCTTATCCGATTTAGTCCAGGTAAATCTAACATACCCTTCGGGTTTTCAAGCATTCATTCATTTATGCTGGCTAAATCCAGACAAACAAAGGCGTTTAGCTGTTGTAGGTAATCGTGGTAGTTTAATTTTTGATGAAATGTTATCTGAAGCACCTTTAATGTTAATGGAGGGTGAGTTTGAACGCCAGGAAAATCGTTTTATTCCTGTAAATCAACAGCGAAAAGTAATTGAAATCGAAAAAGGGGAACCATTAAAAAAGGTTTGTGACGGTTTTATTGAATGCATCGTGCAAAATACTCCGTCATCAATATCTAATGGCCGTGTAGGTGCAGAGTTAGTAGAAATTCTTACCGCTCTTACTCAATCTTTAGAAGCAGGGGGTAAAACTATTTCAGTTGCAAGACAAAACTAAACTAACAACATCTAAAAAAAGCAGTCGGACTATTTATAACTGAGATTTTGCTAATTATTATGTAATCTATATTTTGTTTTATTTGGATAATTTCTACTTAGAATAGAAGAATTTACTTTTTATATTTGTACATAATTCTGGTAATAACTCTTTCTCATTAAAAACTAAAGATATCAGAAAAATAAAAATCTATTTTTTACTTTAGTTTTCCTCGAATAGTAGCAGATGGTACTTTACCATTCCCGTTCCCAGAATCAATTTTATTAGAAACTGTAGTTTTACTATCACTATCTATCAAAGGTAAATTAATTTTTACAGTAGTACCTTGGTTAATTCCGGGACTCTCAAGGGTTATGGTACCTCCCATCAATTCGATTAAGTTACGTGAAATTGCTAGTCCTAATCCGGTACCGTTATATTTGCGCGTAGTGGCACCATCTACCATCACAAAAGGGCGAAATAGCTTCTGCTGTTGCTCAATATCGATTCCTATACCTGTATCTTTAACAGCAACCGTTATCCAAGATTTGCTGTTAATATCTTTGACTTCTGTGGTTATGGTAATACTTCCTTTTTCGGTGAACTTAGTCGCATTACCGATAACGTTGATTAAAACTTGCTTGAGCTTGTCTGTATCCGCATTAACTTGAATTTGTTCTTGTAAATCGGGAGCATTCAAATGCAAGCCTCTTTGTCGAATATTTAGCGATTGTAAGTTAATTACTTCGTTAACTACTTGACGTAAATCAATAGGTTTAATTGTGACTGAAAGCTTACCCGCTTCTATTCTAGAAATATCGAGTAAATCGTTAATAATGCTTAATAAATGGATAGCTGTTTCGTCCGCGCGTTTTAGAAATTCTTTTTCTTCTTCTCTATCGTCACACAGGTCATCCCGAACCAAACGGATGGAATTTATAATGACATTTAAAGGATTCCTTAATTCATGAGAAGTTGTAGCCAAAAAATGACTTTTACTTTGATTAGCAGTTTTGGCATCTTTCCAAGCAATTTCTAACTCTTCAGCCCATGCTTTGAGTCTTTCCACCATTTGTAAGAGTGCTTGTGCTAATTGATTGAATTCCCGAATGTTGAAATTATGGGGAACCGGGGAAGAAATTTCTTTGGAATGAATATGCAAAGCGTAATCCCGCAGTTTTTCAACAGGACGCGCTAAATAATTAGCCACATACAGCGATGCTATTAAAGTCGCACTAATCAAAACAACAGTTAAAACAAATAAAATTAACTTAATTTCTTTTAAACCTACTAAAGCAGTATCCAGGTTGGTAACGGCTAATATTACCCATTTTTGGTTATCATCAACTGGGCTGTTAATAGCTGTATATCCAGCAAGTAGCTGCTCGCCTTCTTTTTCAAAAAATAAATCTGAAGATTCTTTATTTCCAGATACAGCATCTTTAACAATTTTTTGTAATTTCTTTCCATCTGCATGTTCGGCAATATTAGTACCTACCCTTTGAAAAATAGGGTGTGCCAAAATTGTCCCATTTTGTGCAATTACTACCGTAAAACTTGTTAAAAATTGTGGATTATTTTTAATCTTTTCGTGCATCAGTTGCGACTTCATACTCAAGGTATAACGTGATTCACCCTGAGTATCGTAGACGGGAGAAGATAAATTGAGCGCTAACTTTGAGGATTGATTCTCCAAACTATTTATTTTAACTTTTGGAGATAAGATAGGTTCATTTTGAACTTTAGCAGGAGAAAACGAAAACTCATCCAAATTAGTTAATTGTTTACCGCAATTACCGACAATAACATTGTTGTTACTCGGATTTGTCAATTGAATGCATTTTATTTGTCTGGGCAATTTTTTGGCTAACTCAGTAACAAATTGTTCTACTAACTGAGGATTACCTGCTTGAAGAACCGTACTTTGAGACGCAACGAACAAATAACTTTTGAGTGCATCAATATTCTCTCCTTTGATAATCGCACTTTCTGTTAAATTCAGACGAGCGATTTCTATCAAGCTAGAACGTGCTTTTTTATAGCCAACAAACTCACCTATCAATAAGACTGGTACTGATAGCAATAATATCTTGGATATTATAATTCGACGAAATGATGATTGACGGAAATTCACCATTGGCATTCTCTGATAAGCATTTACTTTTCAAACTTTAAAATAAATGTGAGCTAACAAGTTAATATACTTCTATTATTAAGTTGATTATTCCAGTGGAGTCAAGTTATTAAATTGTTGTTGACTAAAGCAAGCGGAGTAAGATGGCTTCCTGCTATGCTGGAACATCAAAATATTGATGCTTCTATAAATGGTAAATGATAATTCTTTGTTACAGTTTAGCAACCTTCACATCTAAGACAAGCCATTAAGTAAATATGATAATATATACGATTCTCTATAAGAATATTTGTATGGGTTAGTTTTTGTTTAAGTACTCCTTTTCCTCCATGCTCTAAAATTTTTTGTAGGAATAAGGGCAGTATTACACCCACAAAAATATCAGCTATAGAAGTTTTTTATTTATTAGATTCACTTTCATAAATATCAATGAATATTGTGTTTTACCTGTAATTTTCATGACACAACAACATCGTCCTCAGACCACAGTTATTTTGGCAATGAGTGCAGATGGGAAAATAGCTGACGTTACTCGTTCTCCAGCTAGATTTGGTTCAATTAATGATAAAGCACACCTTGAAAAAGAAATTGCGACAAAAGATGGTGTCTTGTTCGGTGCTGGTACTCTACGCGCTTACGGTACAACTTTGACCGTATCGCATCCAGATTTATTACAGCATCGACAATGTAATGGTAAACCACCCCAACCGGTTCATATAGTTATTTCCCATTCTGGTAATTTAAATCCAGAATTACGCTTTTTTCAACAGCCAGTAGAGCGCTGGTTAGTTTCAACAGCAGCAGGGGCAAAGTTTTGGCAAGCAAGACCGGAATTTAAACGTATATTAGTATTTGAAACGCCCACCGGAAAAGTTGATGTTCGTGCAGCCCTACAAAATCTGACTACCTTGGGTATAGCACACTTAGGAGTTTTAGGTGGGGGAAAACTGGTAGCGAATTTTATAGAATTAAACCTAATTGATGAAATTTGGCTGACTATCTGTCCCTTGATCCTGGGTGGTAAAGATACTCCGACACCAGTTGATGGTTGCGGATTTTTAGCGAAACTTGCTCCACGATTGCAACTTATGGAAGTTCGCACCGAAGACCAAGAAGTATTTCTTCACTATTCCCTGCAACAATTTCCAGATTAGACTACGCTGTAGGAAGCTTTTGCCGCTCGTTTTTGTTTTTAACGACCCATGGTGGAAAAAATTAAGTCAAGCTATTCTCTAGCCTGGATCAATACAGTTGCTGAAGTACCCAAAGAGAGTTGGAATGCTTTGGCTGTTCCACTTCAGACTCCTTTCTTTGAGTGGGATTGGTTAAATAATCTAGAAGTTTCTCAAAGCGCTAGTGCTAAAAGTGGTTGGCTACCCAATCACTTGATAATTTGGCGAGATAGAACATTGATTGCTGCTGCACCGCTTTATATTAAAGGACATAGTTATGGAGAATTTGTCTTTGACCATCAGTGGGCAGAATTAGCCTATCGTATTGGGGTCGAATATTATCCCAAAATGCTCGGGATGTCCCCATTTACTCCAGCAGAAGGTTATCGATTTTTGATTGCACCGGGGGAAGATGAAGATGAAATTACTTCCTTAATAGTGCGTGAAATAGATTCTTTTTGCAAAAAACAGCGTATTAGTGGCTGTAATTTTTTGTATGTAGACCCCGATTTTCGTCCAGTATTGGAACGTCAGGGTTTTACAGCTTGGTTGCACCATAATTATGTTTGGCAAAATAATGATTTCACAACTTTCGATGATTATTTAACTGCATTTAACGCAAATCAGCGTCGCAACATCAAACGCGAACGAAAAGCTGTAGCAAAAGCAGGTTTAGAATTTAGAGCTTTGAGCGGAGATGATATTCCTAGAGAATTATTTCCCCTGATGTACGATTTTTATGCTGATACCTGTGACAAATTTGGTTGGTGGGGTAGTAAATATCTCACAAAACAATTTTTTGAATCGCTATACGAAAATTATCGTCATAGAGTCGTGTTTTTCGGAGCTTACAGCGAACAAGATAACAGCCGACCTGTAGGAATGTCATTTTGTTTATATAAAGACGAAAAAATGTACGGACGCTATTGGGGTAGTTTCCAAGAAATAGATTGTCTTCACTTCGATGCTTGTTATTATTCACCCATTGAATGGGCGATTAAAAATAATATTCAAGTATTTGACCCAGGTGCAGGAGGAAGACACAAAAAACGTCGTGGTTTCCCAGCCACTCCAAACTATAGCTTACATCGCTTCTATAACAATCGTTTGGGACAAATACTCCGTCGATACATCAGCGAAGTTAACGAACTCGAACAACAGGAAATAGAAGCAATTAATGAGGAGATTCCTTTTGCAATTAAGAATAAGGAATAGGGAATAGGGAATTGGTAATTGGGGATTGGTAATTGGGGATTGGTAATTGGGGATTGGGGATTGGGGATTGGGAGTTAGGAGTTAGGAGTTAGGAGTTAGGAGTTAGGAGTTAGGAGTTAGGAATTTAATATTGATGATCTACACCCTCTGGGTGAAAACTGTTAACTGATAACTGAAAAAGAATTACACTTATTTAAGTTCGTGACAATACTTGTTTTTAAGTAATTATGAATCTACTCGACAATTTAAAAGCAATAGATGATAAACTTTCTCAACGCTACATAGAATTAGACCCAGCCGGATATTTTATTATTTACATTAATAAAGAAGAAGGTTTAATTTCTGCCAAACATTTTACCAACATTATTGATGAGCGAGGTTTAGCCGTTGACCCGGAAACGGGAAAGGTAATTCCAGCAAAAGGGAAAGTAGAGCGAACCCATACAACGGTATATTCTGGCAGAACTGCAAAAGAATTATCTGTAAAAATCTTTGAAGAAACTAAGCCCTGTCCCATAACCATGCTTGACCATGCTGCTTATCTGGGTCGAGAATTTGTCCGAGCCGAGATTGCTCTAGCAGCAGGAAAAGATTACGTCCAGGATTAAGGTCAAAGAATTGGGGATTGGGAATTGGGAATTGGTAATTGGGAGTTGAGGATTGGGGATGATAAGAAAAGGGAGCAAGATGATCCCACTACTCTTAACTCCTAACTCCTAACTCCTAACTTCTACTCCTGTCACGCTTATCAGATTACCGAAAAATTGTAGGTTGGGTTGAGGAACGAAACCCAACAAACAGTTGATAATGTTGGGTTTCACGACCTTCAACCCAACCTACGTTATAAGTAATCTTCTACCGGGAAGGGAGTAACTCCTAACTCTCAATCCAAAATCCAAAATCCAAAATCCCATTCACCCTTCAGATGAGGGTTGTACAGCCAGATAGATATAGTATGTTGCCATGGGAATCACGGTAGCAGCAATCAGTAATCCTACTACCCAGATAGTGGCGTTTCCTTGGTCGGTTTCTTCGGCTTTGGTAAACGTTCCTTCTACTTGTACTTCGTCAGTAACTTCTGGTGGACCTGGGTCTGGTTGACCGGAAAGTACTGTAACAAGACGTTCTTGTGCGTCTAGAAACGCTTGATTGTATTTGTTACCCTTTCTTAATGGCACTAAAACGGTTTCTGATGCTACGCTTTGGGCTATATCATCAGACATTGTAGATTTGACTTTATCGCCGGTAATAATGGCAGTACCATTGGTTACAGAGTCAATCATTAATAAAGTTTGATTTGCTTGCGCTTCTTCAGAAGGAAACCATTTTTCAAACAGGTCTTTAGTAAAACTTTCGGGGGTTTCCCCATAATCTAGACGACGAACAGTTACTATTCTGACTTCGTTTCCTGTATCTTTTGCTAATTCATCGAAAGCACTAGAAATTCTACCTTCATTAAAACGGCTGATTAAATCTGCTTCATCTACAATCCATGTATCAGAAGTCAGGTTTGGCATGTTATATACACCCGTAGCTAAAGCTGGTACTGCCAAAACGGAAGAAATGAATATCGTAACCGCTAGCGACACAACCAGCTTCGCTACATACTTTTTGCAACCCAAAAAGTGGCTGAGGAGCTGTTTCATAGCAATAAACCACCATACGACTTTTCACCAAAAATACTACATAAGTACGGTCAAAGTCTCGTTTTTGGCAAGCTTTTCTATTGAAAATCCCTGACCAATATTGATACTTGTAAGATTTTCAGATAAAACGTAATGATTACAGTTCTCAGTTATTTTTTAGATTACTGAATAACTATTAAATATCAAGCTACAACTTATGGGGGAAATCGCGATAGCTATACTTGTATTATGCTGTTGCTATGCTGTTAAAAGGCAAAATATAAAGTTAAAATATATGGAATAGGGAATATAGCTAATTGTGGTAGATTTCACTACATTATTAACCTCATCCTGTCTTTGCGGACATTCCTCTCCGCTATTTTAGAGAGGGAATGAGGATGAACGTTTTTTATAACCAATTTCCCTATTTTAAAGAAAGGAAATAGATAGATAAAACAGCATTCCTCGGCAGTGAAAAACTAAAATTATTATGAATTATCTTATTGCTGTTTACCCAAACAGGTTGCAAGCTTTATCCGCTTTTACTACTCTAGAAAAAGAAAGTTTTTCCAGCGAACAAATTAGTATTTTAGGTGAAGGCTATAAAAAAATAGATGACTATGGAATTATTCAATCTGATTTACAAGGTGTAAATAACATCCAAGGTATCGCTTACTGGTCAGTTCCTTGTGGATTTATTGCTGGTTGTGCTTTGATTTTTTTGACTAATATTGAAATAGTTACCGCGGCTAATTTTATTAATTGGATTATAGGAGGCTTATTAGGAGCAATTTTTTGCTTGTTAAGTACCTTTGTTATAGTTAGTAATACAAATTCTGTTGTTACTAATGAAGATGCTTGGCTTTATCAAAAGTGTCTAAATTCTGGAAAATACTTAATTTTTGTTAGCGGTACCGAAGAATTAATCAAAAAAGCGACGAGTATACTATATTCTTTTGACGTTGAAGATGTTTTAAAGTAGGGAGTATGGAAAAAATTTGTATTTACTCATTTTTCTTGCATTTATGGAATAGTCGAATTTTTAAAACGCTTATTATTTTTAGCGTTGCTGAATCGCAATATTAAATTGTGATTTCACATTGTTGGAGACGTAAGAGGATGTTTGAAAAGTCTAATTTCATACTCAACCTGGCGATTTAAATCGCAGCTACACAAGCAAAACCCGTCTGCACGGGTTTAAAATTGGTTAGTCCACGCAGGTGGTGAGACTAGTTGGGGGTGTCGGTTTCCGTCCCCCAAACTAGCGAACCCGGAGGGACTTCGCTTGTGTAGTAGCGGTAATAAAGAGCCAGATACTTTTAAAACATCCTCGAACACTGTTACGTCTCTACAGGGGTTTTATGTTTTTTACAAAATGTATATAAATATAATTAGGACTTACGCAAAGCAAAATTGTCATTGCGAACCGAAACGGAGTGTAGGGAAGCAATCCCAAGGTTTCGAGAGATTACGTCGCTGTCGCTCGGCCCGGACGCAATTACGTTACTTTTGCGTAAGTCCTAATAATATAGAAATCCTAGATGATTTGTGAGAAAGGTAGGTACCAGAAACCCCGTTATTTGAAAAAACCGGGTTTCTAAAATCTTACAAATGATTTAGGAATGCTATATGACCATAATAGTCACGCTCCTAACACATAGCTTAATTTAGCAACGTCTTATCTTGACCTGTTTTTTATTACCTACTCCCTACTCCCTCTTATGCAAATAACCTAAATCTTGCTAAAACATTTTCAATTGTTTGTGGCAGAATATTATTCAATTCCTTGCTATCTTTAAACTGCATAATTTGAGTTGTCGTCAAATCAAAAGGAAACCCTCCAATATAATCCTCACGCTGCATTTGTGCGATTATAATCTGTTCCGAACGCTTACTTTGAATCGCATAACCAAGTTCAATACAGGTATTCGCACTAGGAACGAGCAAAGGTTTTTCCTTACCGCTATCAACGCTTGTAATCGGTGTCGCATCTGCAATAAATAACAAGCTTCTGCGAATTTTTCTCATCATGCTGCTCCCCAATCTCATCGGAGCATCTTTAGGACGAACTGACTCGATTAACTTTAACGGAAGTCGCGATCGCAAATTTAATTTGTCCAGAGTATCGAGCAATCCCTCCCTCAAAGCATCGCTAGCTTCGGAATACTCGCTTTGATAACTCAAAAAAATTGTTGGCTCTAACTGCGACAATAAAGCCTGCTTGGTAAAATAAATTTCATGGCTAATCAAATCAATATTAGCCACACTGTAACCACCACTACCTTCAATATAGAATTCTATATCGTCCCCTTCCAGATAGCGGTTAAACCAAACCGAATTTCTGACATCCTCGCTATCTTCCAAAAAATCTGCTCTTAAAGCCGACTTCAACAAACTTTTCTTACTGATACGAATATCTGGCTGACGTTTTTCCAACTCTGGAATCGGCTCATACTTTTCGATATACCAAGCTCTCAGAGCAATAATCGACATAACTAAAAGCTATTTCTTTAAATTTGACTAAGTATTTCAAATATTTAACTTCGTACAAGCTTACAACGAAGTGTAACCATTGAGACAATTTCTATATGAATATCATCCCAATGAATATAGATACCAATATCATAGGTATTGCAGTTGCTAAAACCTTCCGTGCTGCAACTACCTTAAGATAGTTACAGCGACTCTTAAATATAAAATGTTGATGTTTCCTCGCACTTTACTTTCATCTCCATTGTCACTTATTAGTACAATAGTACCATGAATATAGAGATGAATCACGAAGAAATATTAACTGGTAACTGCTAAGCGTGAATCTTCTTCCGCTTCCAAAATATCCTTAGCTCGTAAGATATCCTGCTTATGTTTTTTCGTGACAGTAGGATACTTGAGCTTTAATTCTTTTAGTTTAGAACAGATAATATCAGCAACGGCCATACGAGTAAACCATTTGTGGTCGGCAGGGATAATATGCCACGGTGCCCATTCAGTGCTAGTGTGACGAAAAGCATCTTCATAAGCACTCATATAATCGTCCCAAAATGCACGTTCTTGGACATCACTTTCAGAAAACTTCCAGTTTTTTTCTGGTAATTCAATACGCTTCATAAAGCGTTTTTTTTGTTCTTTTTTTGACACATTCAGAAAAAACTTGAGAACAATAACCCCATTGTTAACTAGATATTTCTCAAAATTATTTATTTCTTGAAAACGCTGTTTCCAAATATGTTTTCCTTTAGCGTAGTCAGGTAATTGTTGTTTTTCAAGTAATTCCGGATGCACCCGCAATATCAGAACTTCTTCATAATAAGAACGATTAAAAATACCAATTCTACCTCTTTCCGGTAAAGCTTTAGAACTGCGCCATAAATAATCATGATCTAATTCTTCCGAGGAAGGTTGTTTAAAACTAAAAACCTGACAACCTTGAGGATTAATACCAGACATCACGTGTTTAATAGTACTATCCTTACCCGCAGCATCCATCGCTTGAAAAACCAATAAAAGTGCATGAGTATTTTGAGCATAAAGAACATCTTGGTATTTAGCCAATCTTTCAATATCCTTTTGCAGTTTTACCTTAGCATCACCCTTTTCATCAAAATTAGCGGTAAAAGCAGTATCATAATCCTTTTTCAGAGAAATCTTTGAACCAGGTTTAACAATAAAAGCATCATGATTCATCACAAATTAATTCCCGCAAAAGCTTATACACCACCAACTTATTAATTGGCTCATAAGCCTCTACAGTAATAAGTATTTATCCTCAATTAGCAATCAATTAAAATAAAGCAACAAAACTTAGCAGATACTTATTATTTGCAGCAATATTTATTGAATTTAGTAATTGGTAATTGGTAATTGGTAATTGATAATTGGTAATACTCCAAACTGATAACTGTTCGCTGCTCGCTGATAACTGTTTACCAATCATCTTCTAAGTTATCTTTATTAATCGGACGCATCGCTTCTCTACCTAAAAGAAACATTCCAGCAACACCCAAACAAACAAACCAAATATACTCGCTCCAAAATGTTCCGATTTGTTGAGTTGCTGTCATTTCCGGATGTAGCGTAGTAAAAAAAAGCGCCAATACAAGAATCATTAACGAACTAAATCCAACACAACTTAAACCAATGCGAATTCGGAAAGGACGTAATTCCCAATCGTTAACTTTACTTAGGTCTATTTCTGCTAATTCTTCCAAAGAATCATCGGCAATATCGGAAGCTTCTTGCAAGTTTTCACTTAACTTAGGAGGTAAAATTGGTACTAATGCAGCAACTGTTGGACGACGCAGCAAAGCTTCTGTATTTCGCAATATTTTCAAAGGTTTACGAGAAGAATCTGGCTCGGCAAATTCTAATTCTTCGGTACTATTTTCAACCGGGACTTCGCGCTCAAAATCCATATTTTTGCCTCGTTGAAAAATTATCGCCTTTCTATTTCTATTTTTAGCTTATTTTACTAATAGTTGTCGGGATGATTGTAATTAAGGCAAAAAGTTAAAGGTTAAAGGTTAGGTGTAACTAATATCTTGCATGATTCGCAACAAACCCAAAGAAACCAGGTTTCTAGTGGTGAAAGTATCAATATTTAGTTTTGAAATAGAAAATAAACCGGGTTTATAAGACTGGTGAAAGATATAAGGTGTAATATAATTTTTATTTTTTACAACTGATGCGTTTATTTTAGATTTTACGATAAATTGTGTAGAGACGTAGCACTGCTACGTCTCCGTATTTTGTTTTGTGATTAAGTAGTTTGCTGTAAATCCTTGAGTCTTGCCATTACATCTTGAGAATGAACGATTGGGTTAACTTTGACAAAAGTTTCTCGTAAAACTCCATCTGGGTCGATGATAAAACTATGACGGCTAGAAACAAACGATAACCAAGAACCGTAAGCTTTACTTACAGCACCAGTTGTATCGGCTAATAAAGGAAACTTTAAACCTTCAGAATCGCAAAATTCAGCGTGAGAATCAATATCATCAGCACTGACACCAATAATTTCGGTATTTCTTTCTAAGTACTTCGGTAAATCTTCTTGAAAACGACGAGCTTCGATTGTGCAACCGGGAGTAAAATCTTTGGGGTAAAAATAAAGCACTACCCATTTACCGCGATAGTCGGAAAGAGAAACTTCTCCATCTCCGGTATTAGTCGGTAAAGTAAATTCCGGTGCAGGTTCGTTGACAGTAGGTAGAGTCCCACCCATCGCATTTGCAGCAGGAGCAAAATTAATCCATCCCAAGAATACGAAAAAACTGGCAAATAATATATTGAGAAAATTGCGGCGATTCATTTTTCTGTAGAGTATGAATGAGTACTTTATATAAGTTTACAATTACTCGTACAGCAGAGGCATTTATATTTAATGGTTAATTAATATAGTGGTTTTTAGTTCGGTGCGATACAGTTAGACCTCACCCCGTCCTATGTCCTTCGGACACGCTACGCTAACGGACACCCCTCTCCTTATTAAGGAGAAGGGAAAGAAAGGGGTAGTTAAGTGTCAGTTTCTACGGATTCTATATACTGACTATCCAAAAGAAACGACCCATTAGTAAAGCGAATACCCCAGTATCCTCCGGGACGACGGTCAAGAACAATACCTTCCTCACCTACATGGATGATATCGGGAGGACGTAACATAGGCATTGGTTCGGCAGTTTTGACGTAAGGTGGTAGCGCTACCACGCGGACTTTACTTCCAATAACGAATTCTTCAGACATAGTAGGGAGTTGGGAATTAGAAATTTATTACTTAATAGTCTAAATTTACCGCTTAATCCTGTTTCAAATCTTCAGGATTTCGGTAATCTAGTACGGGGAAGATATTAGAAACAATAAAATTATTTTTGATTATGCTGTCCAATAATTTGTCTCTTGTATACGGATTGCTTGGTGTTATTTTAGTTTTTGCTGGAATTATTGGCTTTTTACGTTTGTTGTTCGCGGCAATTTATGCTAAAGGAAATGCTAAAGATGCAGTGCTTTTAGAGTTGATGGAAAGAGCGGGGATTCCTAACTGGAAAACTTTACAGCAAAAATCGGGTGTAAGCACTACTGTGATTTGGCTGTTACGGGATGGACAAGGGGATTCAGTTAAGTTGAGCGAATTATCGGATGTTGCTGATGCTTTGGTGTTACCTTTGTCGGTGTTTTTAAAGAAATTGGATTTGGTTGAGTAGGTTTAAGGAGGGGGAAGAGGGGGAGATAGGGAAGAGGGGGAAGAGGGGGAGATGGGGAGATGGGGAGAGAATTTTTAGGGAGCGAGACGCTCCCACTACATTTTTAATACTTGCTACTAGTTGGTGATGACTGGTAATTGGTAATTGATAATTGATAATTGTTTTTGGGGAAAGCTGGTATTAGTGGATTATGTGAAAAGCTATGTCAGACAATCCCCAGGAACCGCGAGAATATGATGCTGTACTCGGTGGTGAAAATCCACCTCCGGTTGATGGTGCTGTTTTGGGTGGGATTGAAGGTGTTAAGCGTCGTTTCACTAGTAAGGTTGTAAAAGTTAGAATTGCAGCGCTTCGAGATGCTTTGAATTATGGTGATGCTGGTTTGGATTTGGTTATTGAAGCATTGCAAGATGAATCGACGCTGGTAAAAGATGCAGCACTAGAGTTGTTAATTCATAGAGAAGAGCTTGAAGCGCAATTAGCATTATTACTACGTTTTCAACCAGTAAATGCAAAAGGTTATAACGAACGCGGTTTAGTACGCCAGAAGTTTGGGGATTTACAAGGAGCAATTTATGATTTTTGTGAGGCTACATATAGGGATGAGAATAATTTAACTTTTATTTATAATCGTGGATTTTGTCGTCAAGAATTAGGAGATTTAGACCGAGCAATAACTGATTATTGTCAAGTAATAGAGCTTGATGATCTGTATACAGATGCTTACTTAAATAGAGGACTGTGCTTACAGCATTCGGAATGTATTCAGCAAGCAATTACTGATTTTTCAAAAGTAATTTATATAGATAATCAATGTACAACTGCTTATTTGAGTCTAGGAATTTGTTTGCAATCTTTAGGAAATATTCAGGAAGCATTCATCAACTTTTGTAAAGTAATAGAACTTGATGATACATGTACAGATGCTTACTTAAATAGAGGACTTTGTTTGCAATTTCTAGGTAATTACGAATGGGCAGTTTATGATTATTTATATGCAATAATTTATCAACCTAATTCATTGATAGCGTATCATAATAGTGGTTTTTGCTGGCACAAATTAGGAGAATATCAGCAAGCAATCAAAGACTACTCAGAAGCAATGAATATCGACCATTCATATCCTCATTCTTATATAGGAAGAGCGCAGGTAAATACAGATTTAGGTAATTATAAAGAAGCAATTGAAGATTATGAATTGATTATCGAAGGTAATTTTGAGCCAAGTTTAAAAGCTCTAGCTTATACATTTTGTGGAGTTATTAAAAGCGCAACAGGAAATAATCAAGAAGCAATTATGGATTTTAATCAAGCAATTGCTATCAACCCAAATTATATTGATGTTTATATTAATCGTGCAGCAATTAAAACTAATTTAGGCGATTTTATTGGAGCTATTGCTGATTATTCTCGAATCATTCTATTAAATCCCCAGTATCTTGAAATGTACTATTACTACCGAGGGAATTGTCATTTGTTCCGAAAAGATTACATAAATGCAATTCAAGATTTCACTCAAGCTATAGAAATTAATCCTAATTATTTAGATGCTTATTATAATCGCGGCTGTAGCAATTTTTCTAGGAAAGATTATCTAGCTGCTATAAATGATTTTAGCTCAGCAATTAAAATTGATCCTCAATATATTCGGGCTTATGATGCTAAAGCAAATGCTCACGTAGAATTGGGAGAAATTACCACTGCTGAATTTTATTTTCAAAAAGTTAAGGAATTAAAGGAGTTAGAAGGATAAGCTGTATATTTATTTTTAACTCCTAACTCCTAATTCCTAATTCCCAACTCCTAACTCTCAACTCTTAATTCCTAACTCCCAACTCTTAACTCCCTTAAGGAACCTGCCAAATCCTTTGATGGTAATTATCAATATCTGCGTAGGGGTCTACGGGTGCGTGTGAATGGTCGTGGCCGTGATGGTGATGGTGTCCGTGGTCGTGCCCGTGTCCGTGACTATCCGATACTGCGGCAGTGCGGAATTTACACATTTCGCAATTCATCTTCACTTCCCCGAGTTGGGTTTCTATTTCTCGCTCTCGGAGTACGGTTAATAATTCTGGCTGCAAACCGATTTCTGGTAAAGCTGTGATGGAAATATCTGGATATTGTTCTTGCTGCTGGGCTGTAATATCAAAGATTTTTTTCATCAAAGTACCCATAAACAAGAAGTATGGTAAAACAATGATGCGTTTCGGTTTATATAAACGAGCGCGTTGGAAACCTTCTTCTAATCGAGGGTGGGTGATGCCGATAAAGCAGGTTTCAACGGTGGAATAACCGCTACCTTCCCAAATAATCCTGGCTAATTTGTATACATCACCGTTTGCGTCGGGGTCGCTCGAACCTCTACCGACAAATAAAAGTACGGTATCTTGACGGGAAATTTGTTGGGGATTATGTTCTGGTTTGTCGAATTCGGCTAAACGATTGCGCCATAATTCGATAAATGTCGGTGTAATTCCGAAGTGTCTGCCGTAGTGAAACTTTAATTCGGGATATCTCACCCTAGCCCGGTCTAACTCGTTTGTAATATCAAATTTATTGTGTCGTGCTGCGAATAATAAAATTGGTAAAGCAGAAAGTTCGGTGTAACCGTTTTTAATGCATTCGTCCACACCTTCTTGAATTGTTGGTTCAGTTAATTCCAGAAAACAAGGTAATACCGGACGAGAATTATCTAAAGCTTGATAAGCGCTAGCAAAGTCTAATAAAGCCTGTTTTCCTTGTGCATTCCTTGTACCATGACCAATCATCAGCAAAGGACGCTTCATTGGTAAAGGAGGTAACTGTAGATTTGGATATTGTAAATTACTTGAATTTGAACTATCGATAATTTGCATTATTTTTTAAAGGCTCCCTTCCCGTGCAACGCAGGATATAAAGTGAGCGAATAACAGATAGGCATTCTGGCTCAGGAATTATAAGTTAGGAGTTAGCGGAAAGTTGAGCCATTGCGGTCTTGGGGTCTCCCCAAGTAGAGCAAATGGCGTTGGGGTGTCGGTTTCCGTCCCCAAAACTTTCCAAGACGGAGTTAGGAGTTAGGAATGAAAAGTGATGAGTCAAGAATTTTGGATTGATTTAATCAAATTAAATTATTCAATTCAAAATTCATAACTTTATTTATGGCTACTTTTCACTCATTCTTATAACTCTTAGCTCATAACTCTTAACTCATAACTCTTTTACAGCTGCGGCACAGCCCCGGAATTTCACCGGAGTTTCCCTAATTTGTTACGGTTCACGTTTGTTTAGTTATATTAGCCGAATCCGCGTATATTACGAAATGCTGGATGGGGGGATGTTAATTTAAAATCAATGAATTAGTAATAAAAATAGCAAGTACAAGTCCCAAAGGATTATATCAAAAAAAAAATTCAAATTTTGACAAACTTTTTATACAACTACTCTAAAGACGTATTTACGTTGATTAAATGACATTATTTGCAATATTAATGATTCAATTCTCAATTAACAAAAATTTTGTTATTTTTCATTACAATATAGAGCCTCAAATCAATAAATAGAATTTTGAAATATTGAGTTTTATAAATCAAATTTTTTTTGATACTTAATTTAAAAATAATAAAGCCGTGTTTTAACGGTTGAATAGTAGAATATTTGTTGCAAGGTCACCATTAACTGTTAATCGTTAAAATGTGGCTGTTAACTGAATTATGATTTGGAAAGATTTTATTGATTTTCGCTTTATCGAGATTCATGTGATTTTGTAAAAGTGTTGCGATAACGTCTCTAAAATCTGTTGTTATTGCTAAATCTCTCCCTTGATGGAGTTGATTATTAGATAATCCAGGAAAGTCTCCGTAAACTTTTCCACCGCTAATCTTTCCCCCTAATAACCACATGACATTACCGTGTCCGTGGTCTGTTCCACCGTTTCCATTTTCTTTGACTGTACGTCCGAATTCGGATATGACGACTATATTAGTATTTTGATAAACTTCGCCTAATTCTTTTTGTAAAGTCGCTAAACCGTCACCCAATCTTTGTAAGCGTTGAGATAATTGTCCTTTGCTGTTCCCTTGATTGATATGAGTGTCCCAACCACCTAAAGCTAAAAATGCCAATTCAATTCTGGAATCTCTGACCATCAACCTTGCTAAACGCTGAGCATCTCTAGAGAAACCTTTGGGTAAAGGTGCGCCGTTATTGGCCAATTTCATTTCTACATCTGTTTCCATCAAAGCTTCGCGGGATTCTCTTGCGTCGCGGTATGTTTTACTTAACGCATCATCACCGCTGTATAATTTATCGAATGCTGTTGTTAACTGTGGATTATCGATAGGTAAGCGTTTTGCAACCCTACGACCTGCGGGAATTGTCGCAACAGGAGCATTACCGGCTAAAATTCTGGGAATATTCGAGCCTACATTTACAGCTTGAATGGGATTATCTTCTACAGTCATCGCAGCTAAAAGACGATTCATCCAACCATCTTTAGTCGTTTTAATTCCAGGAGTACCAGTTTCCATATATTCTTGAGCATCGAAATGGGAACGGGTTGATTCCGGAGAACCACAAGCATGAACAAAAGCTAGATTTTTCTGCTTCCACAAAGGCATTAAAGCAGCAAGACTGGGGTGAAGTCCAAACTTTCCATCTAAATCTAATACACCACCAGCTTTACCTGGTTGAGGAATAGCAATTCGTTTTCTCGCTTGATAGTAAGCGTTTTCAGTGTAGGGAACCACAACGCTAAGTCCATCAACCGCACCCCGAAGGAAGATAACTATCAAACGTTTTGAATTAGGACTATTAGCTGACGAAGTATTTCTACTTACCCAAGCATTAGTTCCGACTGCAACTAAACTCGAAGCTGAAAAAATACCGGCTTGTTGGATAAATTTACGACGTTTCATGAAAAGAGTTAGGAATTAATAGTTAGGAATTAAGAATTAGGAGTTAGGAATTAATAGTTAGGAATTAAGAGTTAGGAGTTAGGAGTTAGGAATTAATGAAAAAATGACAGTAGAAGCATCTTGCTCCCTGAATTTTATTCCCTTTAATAACCATCAACTATTTTACCTACTTGCTACTTACTACTTGCTACTTGCTACTTGCTACTTGCTACTTGCTATTCCCCATTCAATTACTATTTTATCGATAAAACTTCAAGTTCATTAAATCCCGTTTGTTTGTCAAAACTTCTGTGAAAGCTGAAATTGTCAGCAATTCCAATCACGATTTCGGCGGTGGTGTAAATTATGCAACCATCACTGAGGTGTCCGCCGATGACTTTACCATGTCCGTCGGCAATCATAATATGAACGTGGATTCCTGTAGTGGCTAAAGTACCGCTAAGAGAAAGTATTTCAAATTTATCCTTTAAGAGCGTGGTATTGTCTTGGTTAGCGAAGCGGATTGTTGCCTGTTTTAAACTACCAATCGCAGTTAATATAAACCCTGCTTGGATTTTCTGTTCTACTGCAAAGCTCTTTAAACTTTGTCTCAAATCTGCATTGGGTTCAAGTCTAATAGGAAATATTTTCATCACTTACCTATTTCATTTTCCAAAATCCAAAATCTTACTTACCTTCATCACAGTATTTCAGATTCTTAGGACTTACGCAATCTCTGATACCAGCATCTCTACTCTGATATTAGAAGTATGTTTAAGCTCGGAGGGGTTAGACCCCTTAATGAATTAATGTTACGACAATTTTATCAATAATTATTTACTTTTAAACTTTGTCCTACTTGCAAAGTAGAATCATGGATAGAAAAATGAACATCCAGATAAACTATAATTATTATCAGTAACATTACGGAAGCGTATAGAAAAAAACATTTTTAGAATATACCCTAAAGTTTCTATTTTATTTTATCGGGATGCTACATATGGCAGAACTGCTGCCTCAATGCAAAAATCTAAAGGAACAAGTAGACTACCTAACGCAATTTTTACAGCAAGAACCCTATGCGGCTTCTTGTGATGTTAATCCAACTCAAACTTCGTTGAGAAAAGCAATCTCTCCGAGGTTTGAAATTGTATTTGCAGGAGCCTTTAGTGCGGGTAAATCGATGTTGATTAATGCGCTTCTAGAGCGGGAATTGCTTTATAGCGCAGAAGGACACGCTACGGGTACGGAATGCAAAATAGAATATGCTCATCCCGAGAATGAAAAGGTTGTTCTGACATTTTTGAGCGAAACAGAAGTTAGAGAGCAGGTGTTTTCTCTATGCGAACGTTTGGGATTGCATAAAGTTGAGAATATCAATCGAGAAGATGCAATTGAATTGTTACGTCAAGGAAGCGAAGCTATCATCGAGCAAGAGGGTGGTGAAAGTAAGTCAGAACGTGCGAAACAGGCTAAAGCATTAATTTTACTATTGTCGGGATATGTAGCAAACCGTCAGCATATTCATAGGATAAATAACGCTACTTACTCGATGGAAGAGTTTAATTTTAATAACCTCAAAGAAGCTGCTGGATATGCGCGTCGAGGGAGTAATAGCGCGGTTCTAAAGCGTATTGAATATTATTGCAACCATCAGCTTTTGCAGGATGGAAACGTAATTATTGACACCCCAGGGATTGATGCACCCGTAGAAAAAGATGCACAATTAACTTATGAGAAAATTCAGCATCCCGATACTTCTGCGGTGGTATGTGTATTGAAACCTGCTTCGATGGGGGACATGACAAAAGCAGAAACTCAACTTTTGGAAGTTATACGGAATAATCCAGGAATTAGAGATAGAGTTTTTTACGTTTTTAATCGTATTGATGAAACTTGGTATAACAACGATTTAAAACAAAGACTGAATAGTTTAATTAATAGTCAGTTTCATAATGGTAATCGGGTTTTTCAAACCAGTGGGTTGTTAGGGTTTTACGGTAGTCAGATTAAACAAACAAGTCAAAAAGATAGGTTTGGTTTAGATAGTGTCTTTGCGGATAAAGTTCATCCGGTAGTTGATAAAACGAGCGATGAAATTACTGATAATCATCAAGCAGAAGAAGCTACACCGCAGTTTGTCTACGAATTTCTACGTTACTGTACTGCGTCGGGTAAGCTACCTGCTGATAAATTTCGCATATCAGTAAATAATTTTGAAACTCAAAATCAGAATTATGTGAGAATTTTATCAGAACAAGGGACATTATTAGTTAACCAGCTAATTCAAGATAGCGGTGTCGAGAATTTCAAAACAGCAATTACTCGCTATCTAACTCAAGAAAAACGTCCGGAGTTATTTAAAAATCTGGCTGAAGATTTAAAAGATATTTGTATTCCTATCAAAAAATATTATCAAAAAGTTCGACGCGAATTGGATAGTCAACCGCAAGAAATTGAGGCTATGAAAGCGCAAGAATTGCAACGTCTCAATCAGCAATTACAACAAGTCGGAAACGATTTTCGCGAGCATATTGCAGAAGAAGTTAACCAAATTGTGACTAATGCTTGCGAGAAATTTGAAAGTGATTTTAATCAATTACGCTCCAGAATGATTCACCGTTTAGATGAATTACTGGATACATTTTCCGTTGCTGAAACCTATAAACGTGCCACATTGAATCATCCCCGCAACGCAACAGCACCTCTAATTGCCATTTTGGTAGAAGCACTTTACTACCTTGCGAATCAATTGGAAGATATTTTAGTCGAATATTCCGAGAAAATTGTTATAAATTTCTTTCAAAGGTTGAATGACAGAATTCGGAAGGCTGAATATTATAAACAATTATATCGTTTATTAGGTAACGATGGAGGTTTAGAACAGGAATTAGAGAAATTAGAAAAGCTGATTTCTTTAGCTTTACAGAATGCAGCGCGGGTAGAATGCGATAGATTTGTTAGAGAAAGTCCTAGATTTTATGATGAAGGGACTTTTTCAATTTATCAGTTTCGCCAGACTTTGCAGCAAACTTCTCAAACTTTTGATTGTCAAAGTATGGTAGAAGCTGAACCTGCAATTAAACAACTGCTAAAGTTAGATTTTGAACCTAAAGTTAGCAGAACTATTCGTATTACATTCCGACAAACCATTAATCAAAGCTTGAAAACTCAGCTTTTACCAATGGTGGATATCAAGAGCGACGAAATATTGCAACAGTATCCTAGAGCTAAGGCTTATTTAGAGCAAACTTTAGCAAAAGAAGCTGAGGAGAAAGTTGCTCAGAACAAGCGACTATCAAATACTGTTGGAAAGAAAATTGCTAGTTTCAATCAATCCGTGTCTGCTATTAACGGTTGTTTGTCAGCCATGCAATTATATGACTATTTATTACCTGTAATCGAGTCACCAGAGCTAGAAATAGTTGATGCTGCATCGTTTAAAAATAAAGATGTAGCTGAAACTGTAGAAGCTTAATAATTGATGTTGTCTTGGTAACAGAGAAACTGCAAAAAGATTGGTAACTTAATTGAAAATTACACTACATGTATCGCAACGAATATGAAAAATAAATTCAAATCTTTAGCTTGTAACGATGATGATGTTCTATCGTACAATGGCAGCCTAGTTAAGTTTAGTCAATTTAAGCAAGATTTAGAAAACGAACTGTGGCAAAAAGTTAATTATCTTCTTACCAAAGAGAATAATACCTACAATAGCAAAGAAAGAATATATGAATTAATAAATACATCTTTTGGCTACTGTAATATCAGCGTCAGTTTATCTTCCTCAGAAGAAGGTAATGATTGCGAAATTCTTAGACTTGGTGCTACAAGTTGGGAGAAAGGAAAGATAAGAACTCAATCATCCATAGATTTCTTTCCCAATCAGAAAGATTCTAGCAAAATAGCTAATATTCAGTTTAATTTAGAGTTCTTATCTGGAGAAAACCAAGTTAAAGAAAATCCAGTTCAAGAACATCAAGTTCAACAGTCTAAATTATCTTTTGACGACATAGCTTATGCTGCATAAAAAATAAAATATTTCACATACATATAATAATGCGTCTTGTTGTATCCAAAATTTAAAGGATAAATAAGTCGATACTATATTAATTCAGGATTTCATCATCGCGTCAAATGAAATCTACATTATTGTCACCTTTTTCCGCATCAAAATTGATTATGCGATGACATTAGCTTTGCAGAAATCTAACTATCTAATATACAAAAATTCATACTGAGCATGTATCCTAAATTTGAATCTTTAGCAGAAGAAAATGAGTTTATTATTTTTAATAATATAGTCTTTAATACAAGTCAAATTAAAGAGAATATTATTAATGGTTTTAAAACAAAAAATAGTGATTTAAATTTTTGTAGCAAAAACAAGTTTCTCAGACTATATTTTAGAGAAATTAATAACCAATCAATTTTCAACCGCATCGAATGGAAGTTTTGGTTAAAAAAAGATGTTCAGTGTGAATTAATCACCTTTGATACGATTAAACCACTAAACCAACTTCAGCTTAGAATCATATTAGATTTTTCATCGACATTAAAAGCAATAGACAATACGTCTGATAATCAACAGCATCAAGAAAATAAAAATGCTGAATATTTAAATTTAGATATTTCGTTAGATTTCGCTTGTAAAGAATTAGAACCTGAAACAACACCTAAAATAGATAATATAGAAACTGTATCTTTGAAAAATCTATATGAGCAGAACACCACGTATTTCCATTCCTTCAGCGGTGAGGAAATATGTATTTGAAAGAAATAAATATCAATGTCAAAACTGCGGGAAACGATATGAGGAAACATCATTAACAATTGACCATATTATTCCTTTATCCCGTGGTGGTTCAAACGATATTAGCAATTTACAAACCTTGTGTTTTAGTTGTAATTGTAAAAAGAGCGATAATATTGATAATCGGTTTCGGCGTAAATTTGATTGATTCTATTGTTGGATACTTTATAGCTACGTTAATTCAATTAATTTAAATAAATTAATTTTAAAATTACGTAACGCACTATTTTTTGTAAAGTTAAAATTTTCGTAAACAACCATTCTTTATTGTAGGGTGTGTTACGGCTATGAATATTTAATTAATAATAAATGAATGTGGAATTGTCGTAACGCACCATTTTTTTTATGATTAAAAATTACTGTAATGCACTAATTATTAACCTCACCCCGTCCGACCGACTCCCCTCTCCTTATTAAGGACAGGGGAAGTAGTAAAGACTTATCTGTATTTTGTTTAAATGAAAAACTTTATATTTTTATAAATTTAAAATTACTGTAATCCATCACAATTCTTCTACCCACTACTCATCTTTAACCAGTCAAAAACTTGATTGGGAGTAAGGCTTAATTCAATTTCTGGTAATACTAATAAGACATCCTCTCCCTGAAACAATACGGGTTGTTTTCCCGGTTCAAATACTAAAATACTTGAGTCATCTGGGTCAAGAAACCACCCCAAACGAGTACCATGTTCTAAACAATAAAGAATATTACCGATAACTTTATTGGGTTTTTGATCTGGTGAAAGAATTTCGATTGTCCAATCTGGTGGATTTTCAAAGTTATCGGGAACATTACCATCAGCAGTAAAAGCAATATTATCCCATTTAAATACTGCTATATCTGGTACTATTGAACGTCCTCCAAAAGTACAGCGTAATTCAGGAAATGCATAAGCAATCTTTTTATCTTCAACTACTTGGTTAATTGCAGTGCAGAGTTTTCCCTGTAAGCGGCTGTGTCTTCCTTTTGGCATAGGTTTTTGAATGATTTCACCGTTGATATATTCGCTTACTGGTTTGGTTTCTGGAAGTTTGAGAAATTCTTCTAGATTGAGTTTCTGGCTGGTTGTGAGACTCATGCTCTTAGTGGAGAGGGGATTTTGATAGTTTAGCTTTTTTGATGGGTGGTGGGGTTTTGGGATTGCGAACGCAGTTCAGGTAGTTGTACAAAAGTAGGGGTTTAGCAATGCTAAACCCCTCTACCTAAAATTTACACATCAAATTATTTATACAGTTTAACCAATCCCCTTCTTACTGCCTCCTGAAATACATCTGCGACTTGGAGTCTACCACTATTAGCAGGTGACTTAGGACTATTAACATTAGACATATCTACAGTTTGCTTACCTTCATGAACTTCTAAATGAGTATGAGAGCCATAAGATAAACCTGTATTACCTTCTATTCCAATTAGAGAACCAGCAGCAATCGTTTCTCCTTCTAAGCTTTCATCAATTGAATCTTCGGCAAAATGCCAGTAGATAAAGGTCTTGTCCAATTCTTCATTGTATATAGCAATTGTTCCGTTATATGCCCAGTTTTTTATTTCCTTACCATTTTGTGCTTCTATTACTTCACCACCAACTAAAGCGTATACTTTTCCATCGGCAGGAGTACCTGCGGGAGCATCATAGGAATCAAACGCTGAAGTCCCATTATGATCTGTTCGTGTCATGGAATTGTAAATATCATCTTGATAAAGCGCATTTAGATAGTCAGATTCCTTGTAAGTATAATCAGGAATTGCTGGGTTTGGTGTCACATCTTTCAACACCAAATCAACATAAGCATCTCCATAAGTTTCAAACATATTAATTTTGAAATCAAATGTTCCTGTTTCTGGTGCAACAAACTCATATTTTACTGGGTCTCCATAAGCACCTGGCTGCCATTCACCATTTAATGCATTGGGAGTAATATCAAAAGGTTCACCGTCCAGCTTATGTGCCAAGACTTGATAACCATCGTCTGAACGTACCCAAACTTCATAGATATTATCTTTTATCAAATTCCTGCGGGTATAAGCTTGCATAGCGAATAAGTCATCAGGAACGTCAGGAGCAGGTGAACCACTACCCCAATTTTGTGAATTCATTCCCCATTGTCCATCATCACGAACATTTGAACCTAAATTGACTGTGCCAATTTTGTTAGTATCATCAAAATTCGGATTCTCTTGACCATTAAAGTGATAGAAGGTAGCTGCCCATGAGGTAATTATTTCACCAGGACTGCCAAAGTTGTTATAAGGTTCATTTCCAGATGATTGTTCAACTTTTAATTCTTGCCCATCAATAACAAGAATTGTTGAATCATTTTCTGTTTTGAGCCTTTGTAATTCATCTGCTGTATATGTCTCACCTGCAACTAGTCCTGCCGATATCTTACCTTCATCACCAGGAGAATCCACAGGATTAGCGGAAGCATCTAGGAAATGTGCTGTTTCCTCAACTACGGTCTTACCTACAGATGTAGGATTCCCTGTATTATTTATCAGATAATCGCTATTAAAAAGAATCGTATTTGTACTTTGAGAATAAGCACCTGAAGCCCCCTTCATTTGAGTATTAGAGTGAAATTCTATATTGGGCAAAACACCATATTGTCCACCCAGTATTTCATCGCCTAACGTTTGTGCTTTGTGAGTATCAAATGACTCTCCAAATGCTATTTCAGCATTAGCCGTAAAGTCATTCTTAAAAATACTTGCAACACCATAAATTACTGCTTGATTGATATTAGCTTGATATTGCCACGCATCAATCAGCGCTTCACCTGCTAAGTCCATCAACTGTGACGAACTTAATTCTTTATAATCCACTTGCGTAGTGTCTGTGGGATTATTAAAAGGCAGATTGGTAGATGCATCGAAAGTATTATCCAACGATGTTACTTCAAACATTGTTACTTACAAAAACTGGTAAATCCAACAATAGGTCAGCAATTTTTTATTGTCAATAAAAAATATATAAACTTTAGTAAATATGTTTTTTTATACAATAAAAATTGTACTATTTATGACTACATGCTTTTTTAAAATATTAGAAATAATCGCCTATAATCTTTTGATAGAGCAACTTGCAGGCAATATTATATATATAAAGTATCCAATAATTCGTTGTATACTTTCTGGTATATGAAAACCACACAATTAGATGCGTTATCGCGAAGCGTAACGCACCCTACAAGTTACAATATAAAACAACAAAAAAAAGACGTTGCACTGCAACGTCTCTACATTATTAATCAGTTTTATTCAAAAAATACCGTTGTCTACAGCTTTTTTAACCCAACTGATTCAACCAATAGCTAACATCAACCTTTAACCTTTGTCCCAATTTCAAAAGTTGACGCAGTTGATTTCTGTCGCTGTCGTTTAAAATCTCAGCGACGGTTTTTGGTAGTATTTCAGCGTGCAGACAGTTGAAGTACAATTCTTGAGAACGTTCTAAGGAAATACCCAAGTTTAAATGCTGCTCTACTTCAATCAATCTTTCCAAGCGCTGAATCTGAAACTCAAAACTACCGTTGGTATCGTATAACAATTGCCATAATAATCGCAAGCTCAATCGCTCTAGCAACTGCTTTCCTTCGGGAAGATTGAGGTGACAGTGTAAATGCTTAGCTTCGTTTGCTATTGTCTCTAATTCTACCAGGTGATTCCAGCTTAACTGCGGCTCTTCAATATCTTGCTCTAGAGCTTTCAGTGTCATCATACACCGATATTCTAAGGCGATTTCGGCTGCTGCCTGTAATTCTTTGGGTGCTTCTAATCCGTCTCGATGGAATGCCATTAGCACTCCGTAATTATCCCTGTATGTTTGAGTATAAAGTTGGTCTACTCTCGCTAGGGTTTCTCTACTCAATAACCTCATCAATCTATGACGTTCTTCAGCAAAGAGATTTTGTAGGTTGAAGGATTCTTCACCGAATAACTGGGTCATAACCAATATGGTATGAGCCGCGCTTCCTTGCTGTAAAGCATTTAATAGTTTTTCTTTGAGTTGAGTATAACTACGTTTTCCTTCAAATGGTTGGATACAACAGTGGAAATCCCAGCCACCTAAGTGCAATACGGCGAATGCGACTTGCTGACTTTCCCAAGTTACTTCGGACACTAACTTTAAATGTCCGACTGCCAAGGTTATGGAACCTAAACGCTGTAGTTGATGGTCTAATTCGTTTGCTGTGTAGCAGTAAATCTGTTTTTGCTGGAACTGCGAATCTTGAACATTATTTTTTTGTGCAAGACCAGACCATTTTTCTACGGGTTGATGTCCGTTAAATAAAGAAGTAATTGCGTAGTGGGCTGCTACCTGTTTGAAGCTTATTTGGGATGGTAACACCAATTGACGATAAACTTCTGCACCATTCCTAAAACTATCAATGTTGCTGGGAGCTTGTTCTAATAATTGTAGAAAATCTTTTTCTAATTGCACCCCTGCAACTTCTGCTGCTAATTCCATGGCACGGGCTGCATAACGGAGGATTTGGGTTCCTTCGGGACGGGAAAGTTCTTCAAAAAACCACCCGCAACTAGTGAACATTAATAATGAATGACGCTGCATCTCTAATAAACGCAAAGCGTCTACCTGTTCGGATGCTTGTAATTTATGCTTTTGATGTTGATTTAAAAAGCTGGAAATATTGCTTGGACTACGGTCTAATAAAACTTCGACATATTGATCCCTGGCTTTCCAAGGGTCAGAAAAGTATTTACTACCTTGTTGCTCATATACTTCAACCAGTTTATCGCGCAGCCAGTTGAGAGAATCACGCAATGGTCTGCGCCATTTTAAATGCCAGCCGGGAGCACCACCACAGCCGCAATCATCTTGCCATCTATCAACACCGTGAGCGCAACTCCAAGCGGTTACGGGTTTTAACTCTACTTCCCAAGTGGGAGTATTTAAACTGAGATAGTGAGCAAAATTAGTTACAGTCCAGCCCCAGTTAGGAAATTCTTGGGTGAAAGCATAAGCTAAAGTTTTTTCGGTACCTTTTTTATGGTGTCCGAAAGTCTCTCCGTCTGTAGCTACAGAAATTACTTGAGACTGACGACGGTCTCCACGAACTGCTGCACCCACACGTCCTGCAAAGTGATTGGAATTGTAAACTACATCGCTAAAGCCCATATCTCTTGAAATTGGGCCGTCATAGAAAAATATGTCGATATATCGACGTTCTGACTCATTCCCTGGTAAATAACAGCGATAAGGACGAGTGGGATCAATTTGATTTCCTCCTACTTCGTGCCATTCAGATTCGGGATCGTCAAGGGTGGGAATCAAACGACAGCGCTCTGCTTGGGAAGGTGCAAGGATAATAAAGCGGATATCTTCACTTACCAAAGCTTCTAAAGTTGCATAGTCCACAGCAGCTTCAGCCAACCACATTCCTTCGGGATCGCGACCGAAACGAGAATGGAAATCTGCTTTACCCCAGCGAATCTGGGTTAACTTATCGCGCTCGCTCGCCAACGGCATAATAATGTGGTTGTATACCTGTGCGATCGCATTACCATGACCGTTCAAACGCTGGCTGCTTTTCCTGTCTGCCTCGATAATTCGTTGATATACGTCAATATCGTAGTTTTGCAACCATGACATCAATGTAGGACCGATATTGAAGCTCATGTACTCGAAGTTGTTCTCGATCCCCACGACTTGACCGTGTTCGTTTAAGATTCTGGCAAAAGCATTGGGACGATAGCACTCATGATGAATTCGTTCGTTCCAATCGTGGAATGGTGCGGCTCCAGGCTGACGCTCAATCGCGTTTAAATAGGGGTTCTCTCGTGGAGGCTGGTAAAAATGACCGTGTACCGTCACGTAGACTCCCGCAGCCGTTTTTATAGGGTCAAGATTGCGTTCGTCATTAGTTTGATTGTCAATCGAATTTTTAGCACCAACAGAAGCTGGTAACTCAGCAGCAGAAGTCATGTAGAGTTATTCCTTTTAGAGGTAAACTTGCAATTGCGCCGAACAAAACCTATCTTGTTTTCCTACAGAATAGTATTTTCAGAAATTGTGGATGAAAACCTTAAAAAATAATCAAATTTTGAGTTTGTTTAGGCGCTGTTAAATTATCAGATGCATCAAACCTATACTAGATGCTTGCGAGATTTTTTATCAAGAAGTCCTTTTACAAAAGACAAGAAAGAATTGACTGTTGAATTTCATTCAATCTCACGAATCTTACGAGCAAAGTCTTCCCCGGTAATAAGCCTACGGTGTACGCAGAAGTATTAGAATTTGCTTTCACAGTGTTTTTATCCCCCCTAACCCCCCTAAAAAAAGGGGGAATCTGAAATTAAAGTCCCCCTTTAAAAGGGGGATTTAGGGGGATCTGACGAGATGTGTGTACACCGTAGCGGTAATAAGCGGGGTAATTTTAATTCTCTCTTAATATATTAAAACTCATTACCAGTATAGGATGAAATTTGAATTGTTTATTTTTGCTCTTTTGATTGCTCGCACTATTTAAAACGTAATCTTATTTTATATATCCGGAAAAAAAAACAAAACAGTAAAATCTCGGAACCGCCTAACCATACTATTTAGAGTATCTTGGAGTGTGGTCGCTTTGTCTTGAATCTCGAAGTGATACTAAGGATTGATGTTTGAATAACAAGTAAGAGATTAATCTTAATATTGCTCCAGTTAAATTTGCGGGGAAGATTACTAATTCTTAGATCCCACATTCCTTGTAAAACAAGATGCAGCACGCGACTAACCCACGTCAACTTCAGGTGACAAATGTCTGGAAAAAAGATTTTATTTTTTGTTCTACTAGGTTTCATTCCCGTTTCTCTAGCAGCGAAGTTTCTTGAATGGGGAGACTTAACTATATTCATTGCGGCTGGATTAGCAATAATCCCATTAGCAGCTTGGATGGGAACAGCCACAGAAGAAATTGCAGTTGTAGCAGGACCTAACCTTGGAGGGTTGCTAAATGCGACTTTTGGTAATGCTACAGAATTAATTATCGCTTTAATTGCCCTTAAAGCGGGTTATGTAAACGTAGTCAAAGCCAGTATCACCGGTTCAATTATTGGTAACTTGCTGTTAGTAATGGGATTTTCCATGTTGTTGGGGGGAATCCGCTACAAAGAACAAACATTTCAATCGTTAATAGCGCGGATGAATGCAGCAGCCATGAACTTGGCAGTAATTGCAATTTTGGTACCAACAGCGGTTAACTATACCTCAGAAGGAATTAGCGAAACAACTTTACAAAACCTCTCTCTTGCTGTAGCAATAGTTTTGATAATTGTTTATATCTTGACTTTGGTATTCTCCATGAAAACTCATTCATATTTATATGATGTGGGTTTAGCTGAAACCGAACTAATCGAATCCGAGCAAGAATCACCCAACCTGGTTTTGTGGGTCGGAGTATTACTCGCATGTACCGTTTGTGTCGCTTTTGAATCAGAACTATTAGTTGATTCTTTAGAAGTAGCTACATCTCAATTAGGTTTAACATCATTATTTACGGGAGTAGTAGTAGTACCCATCATCGGTAACGCAGCAGAACACGCTACAGCAGTTACCGTAGCAATGAAAAACAAGATGGATCTTTCGCTTTCCGTAGCAGTCGGTTCCACCATGCAGATAGCTTTATTTGTTGCTCCACTATTGGTGATAATAGGTAAATTTATGGGACAACCAATGGACTTAGATTTCAATCCTTTTGAACTAGTCGCAGTTGCTGCATCTGTATTAATTGCCAACAGCATTAGTTCCGATGGAAAATCAAACTGGTTAGAAGGAACTTTACTATTAGCAACATACGCTGTCTTAGGATTTGCTTTTTACTTCCATCCAGTAATTGAAGGAATTGGGTAAACAGTTAACAGTTATAAGTAGTAAGTTAACAACTTCCTAGGTTGGGTTAAGCAAAGCGCAAGCCAACATGGATATTAGGCTTTATACCTATTGCTTCGCAACACTTACGCTAACAACCCAATCTACGAATCTATTACCAATTACCAATTACCAATTACTCCTTATCCAATAATCTCCCCCCAACGGGTACTTCAAAGAGTTATTACTCTCTTATAGGCTGTAAATATGAAATCGTAGTTCATGGAGGTATGAACTTTAACCACAGGTAAATTTTTATCTGTGGTTTTTTTTTGAAATAGGATAATATCTACTAGTTATTGAGGTAAATTTAGTTGACTATCAAAGCTATTTCCATACAGAGGTAATTGCTTGGTTGTCTAGATAAGTTATAAGTAAGGATTTTTTATGAGAGAAAATATAAGCCAAGAACGAACCATGAGATTACAAGCTACTGCCGTGAATAGATTACCAACTTTACGTTTCGGGGATAGAGGTAATTCTGTCAGAATCCTGCAACGACTTTTAATTGCAAAACGCTATCCGATTACAGTTGATGGTGATTTTGGCGTTTTAACAGAAACTGCTGTCAAAGCTTTTCAAAGCCGTCGAGGTTTGGTTGCAGATGGTATTGTTGGTCCAAGAACTTGGAGAGCATTATCCTCATGAGTAAATAACAGGGAACAGGGAATAATCAACACTTAATCTACTCAATAAATATATAAATAAAAATTATAAAAAATCCGATTTTTCAAGCTTTATCTAGTTGGTTAAACTACGCATAATCGAATACAAGATATTGAACTTTCCTTTCCCTCTCTTGCAAAGTTGCTTCACTTGGTGAATCTACCTCTGTCCCGTTCACCGAAGTTGCGGCTCGGTTCCCTCGCTTGAGGAGAGTGGTGTTAGCGTTCGCGCAGCTTGTCCGGAGGACATAGGAGATACCCGCCGAAGGGGGAGACCCCAAGACCGCACTTTCCGCTGTTCGCGTGTTAATTAAGAGCTTAATTAATTACAACAAATTTCTTAAAGGATTTTTTTTTGCTTAATTGCGATTGGGTTGTTGTTACAAGTGGTAATCTGACTGTAAATGTAGAACCTTCTCCAACCCCTGGGCTTTCTACACAAACGCTACCACCGTGCAATTCTACTATATGACGTACAATCGATAATCCCAATCCTAGTCCGTTGTGCGCTCTGGTAGTGGAACTATCACCTTGACGAAAACGGTCAAAAACATAAGGAATAAGCTCAGAATTTATACCCATTCCCGTATCGCTGACTTGAATTACGGCATAAGATAATGAATTATCGTCTATTTTCTCTTCTAACAAGCGTACTTCTATACAACCTCCACAAGAAGTAAACTTAATTGCATTGGAAAGTAAATTCCAGATCACCTGACTTAAACGCTGACTATCACCGGTAACTAAGAAATTGCGATTTTTCAATATCGCATCATGAGAACCAGAAATTTGAGCGAGAGATGAAAGATGGTTTAACGATTCAAAACTGTCTGGGAATTCTGCGTTTTCCATATGCTCGTTCATCTCTAAGCCTTTATGAAGTGATAATTTTACTCTTATTTGCTTAGCAAGACTTGCCGAACGTAAGTTTTCAATAGCTGTGACAATAATTGAAGTTAAATTACAATTCCTGATATTAAGTTGCATTTTCCCTTGAATTGTCCGCGACATATCAAGCAACTCTTCAATTGTGGTATGAAGTTCTCTAGCATTACGCTCTATGGATTCCAAGGCTCTGAATGTGGTGTTTTCGTCAAGCTTGCGAACCTGTAGGTATTGCGACCATCCTAGAATGCTATTTAACGGCGACCGCAATTCATGAGATAAAATAGCTAGAAATTCATCTTTAATGCAATTGGCTTTTTGCAGGGAATTGATTAGGTTGGCTCGCTGAATCGCTATGGCAATTTGGTTGCAGACTGCCTGCATTAAACCTATTTCATGATTGTTAAAGCCAGAACGACGAACCCGACTTCCAAAACTAATTGTACCTAGAAGCTGCCCTTGAGATATCAAGGGGCAACAGTAATAAGCTGATATACCATTAATACGAATATATTCTGTATCTAACTGTTTTGAATGCTCTATGTTTTCTAAATTTATATTTATAGCGCTAAGCTTGCTAGCTACGGTACCGCAAATTCCTTGACCAAATTTTTGTAGTTCTAAATCTTTTGCTTGAGAAGAAGTAATCCCACTATAAGAAGTTAATTTTATCTCTTGAGAATTTTTATCGGTCAAATAATATAAATAGCAATCTAAACCTAATTTTTCTGCAATACCACTATACAAGATTTCAATTAATTCTTCTGGTTGTTTGGAAGATATCAAATGGCTAGTTGTGTTAAGTACTAATTCAAGTCTTTCGTTCACCAACCTGGAAGATTCTTCTAGCTGCTTTAGCTTACTAACATCTTGCAATAAAGCAACACAAATAGCAGGATAGCCATCTACTGGTGCTAACGTATCTGCAAATACTTTTACTGGGTAAGTATTATCTCTTTCATGCCAGTTAATCTCAACTCCTTCGAGTTTTTCACCTAGAGCAACCCGTATCGGGGGTGTAAGATATGAAGGAACTAACTTTCCCTCTAGGTCGGTGAAACGATACAGCTTGCTGCATTCTTCCTGTGACTGCGCTAAAGGAAATTGACCACCTGCCATTTGATTGGCTGCTCTATTTGCGAAAGTCACCTTAGCTGTTCCTGGTTCAACCAATAACAGTGGTGCTGGCAATATATTTAGTAAATTCTCTAACCAATGCTGCCCAAAAACAGGATTTTGTTCAACTTTATTGCATTCACTTACATGAACAATATATTTCTGTGGCTGGTTATTTGAATTGAATTCCTCTTCTAAATAAGTACAACCAACTTTAACTTTGACTAGCTTACCATCAGCGCAAATTAACTTCTTTTCATAAGGCTTGCAACTTGAGAGGGTTTTAGCTTGAGAAAAGCGTTCGTTATCTAAATCTTTATACTCTAACGGTGTAATATCAAACCAATTTAATTTACCAGTTTGCAAAAAATAATCTGTATAACCTGTGATTCGCAGAAATTCATCGTTTGCTACACAAATACGACCATTCGCATCCAATTCCACTACACCAATAAGGCTTCCATCTACAAAATTTTTAAACTTTGCTTCATTTTCTCTTAATGCATTTATAGCCTTATCGCGTTGAATGCAAGTAGTTTCAATTATTTTGCTACCTTTCCAAATCAATATGACACAAACTGCTATTGTCATCAGAGCTTCAGCTAGGATTACAAAAGCCGAATCAGATAGTAGAAATTTTTCATCCCGGACAAATAACCAAGCTGCTCCACAGAAAATTGCAGTAACGATAAAGAATACTAATATACGTGCAGTTTTAAGAAATTGCGATCGCACTATATCTTGACCCGAATTAGTTTGGCTTAAGTGGTTAATGTATGACATTGATTATTTAATCACCGCATCTACCTAGCGCAGTAAATTTTGGTAGTTCTGACGAATAGTATAGAGAGTTTCAATAGTATGATATGTTACCCCTGGGTAGGAGTTGCATCTACCTTTGTACATATTTTATTTGTTTAAGCAGAAAGTAAGAAATTTGTGTAAATTATGAATTAAAGTTTTATTTATATTTACGATGTATTTAACTATAAAATTTACGTATTTGTGCTTAACCCAAGCATTTATTGGTACTTAAGTAGCGATTGTCTTTTCTGCTCTTATTTTCGGTTGTAGGATAATTGCTTAATCACATATCGTGGCAAACTTAGTGAATTATTAATCCTTTTACATATATATTAATCCTTTTACTTATATATTATTTAAACTTATATTCAAACTTAATAAGATTCATTCAAAAAATCACCTAAGTATTATCCGCAAAATTATAAATTAAAAAGTAATTTACATCTCTTGACATTTAAGACAATTACAAGTAGACCAAAATATTTGAATATTAGTAGTTTCCAGACAAGAAAAAATAGCCAAAATATACTGGTAATTTTAAAATCGCAATTTCAAAAGTCATAGAGAATTTGCAAGTACGAATAAACTAGGAACTTGGAAAAATTAATGCTCGTCTGCAAGGTAGCATAAATCGTAATTTGGAAATTATTTATTCACTACGTTAGCAAGTGTTGCTAAAAACGCAGAGTAATTTTGAGATAGTTGTAAAAATCGATGAAATCAGTCAATTTATGGGAACAGTTTTTCCTTTACTTTGCGTCATCAGGGGAAAGAGAATCATCCATACCAGGGGGAGATTGCTCCGAAACTATTCGTAGTTATTAATTCCTAGCTAGTGATTACCGTCTTTGAGTTGTAATGACTAAAAGCAAATTGACAATCACGATATTTCAGCATATTTAATGCTGCAAATGTTAAGATATTTTTCTTTCTTCCGGCTTTTTCCCCTTTCCATTAGGGCAATAGGTGGGTTAACAATATGGTGTATGTGTTTCAAATGATTCAAACGTTATGCCTAGAAGTGCAAGTGAATACGCAGTATACCTATTAATGGAAAGTGGGCACCGTGAAGAAGTGCGTTTTCCGACAATTCAAGAGTTTCAGAAGTGGTATAGCGGCGAACTTATGCCCAAATCTGCTTCTGATGACTTTATAAACGTGCCAATAAAAAATATAAGCGGCGAATACATGGTGCTTCGTCCGTCTCGCGTTGTGGCGATTCGAGTTGAACCGTTATTTAGTTCCAGTATTGAAAGATAGATTTACATAAATTATGAGAAAAACCCTTGCTTTGTTTTCCTTGAGCCTGGGAATTGCTTTAGTTAGCCCGACGCGTTCGGTTTTTGCTCAGGTGCCGATTATGCCACCACCCCCGGTACCCAGTTCTCCTAGAAGAACAGTACCTCAACAGCGGCCTATCATAATCCCGACCACTCCCAGAACAGCCCCAACGCGACCGCTAATGAGGATAACTCCGGTACCTGCACTAAAACCAATTGGGTTATCTAATAACTGTCAACCTAAATCCAAATGTTTGGGTTGGGATGAGCAAATTTTTTGGGGTGGAAAAGGTAAGGGTAAACCGGGTGACCGCTGGGCGTTAATTAGGTCGATTAATAATAGTTTGAGTTACCTGGAAAAACCTAGCGCTGCTAGAAGGTATGCAAAATATCCCATCAAGGGAATTACCTTAAACCGCGTGCGTCGTAGTTTGTTACGTTTCCGTCAATTGGTGCGTACATCAAAATCCGCAGCAGAATTGCAAAATGCAGTTAGACGGGAGTTTACGTTTTACAAATCAACCGGGAACGACGGCAAGGGTACCGTTAAATTTACCGCATATTATAAGCCGGTTTACGAAGCAAGCCGCGTTCGTACCGAAGAGTTCAAGTATCCCCTTTATCGACTACCTCCTGACTTTAAACAATGGCAAAAACCACATCCCACAAGGCTAGAACTTGAAGGGAGAGATGGTTTATTAGGTAAAGATAGCCGTTTAAGTGGGTCAGAACTATTTTGGTTCAAAAACCGGTTTGATGCCTACTTAGTTCATATCCAAGGTTCCGCGCAACTAAAGTTAACTGATGGTACCGTTACAGGTGTCGGTTATGCTGGCGCAACCGATTATCCTTGGACAAGCATTGGTAGAGCATTACTCAATGACGGAAAAATAACCCAGAAACAAACCACGATGCCGGGTATCGTCAACTTTTTCGAGCAAAATCCCCGCGCTATGGACGATTATTTACCGGTTTGGGAGCGTTTTGTTTTCTTTAGAGATAAAGGTAATATACCTGCTATCGGTAGTATTAACCTACCACTGACTCCAGAGCGTTCCATCGCTACAGACAAATCTTTAATGCCTCCCGGTGCGTTAGCATTAGTCAACACAAGATTTCCTTATGTTGGACGTGGTGGAAGACTAGAGTACCGTCGAGTCAGCCGATTTGTATTAGACCAGGATACTGGTAGTGCGATTAAAACACCTGGAAGAGTTGATTACTTCATGGGTACCGGAAAAGTAGCCGGTGATAGGGCTGGAGTTACGGGTGGCAATGGGACATTATACTATTTGTTGCTGAAGAGATAAAAATTGAGGATTGGGAATCGGGGATTGGCTATTGTCTATAGATTACCATTTCCCCAAGCCTGCCGATATCAACCCGTGTACTGTTAAGTCCCTAATTTGCATGCAGGAAGCGGTTAATTACCCTAACTATAATTATATTTTGCCTAATCCAATTTAGCTTTACATAAGCTTACCTTTGAAGCTAGGAGTGAGAAGTCATGTCAATTCGTGACTTCTCACTCCTTATTTTTATGCATGATTTATGCAATACTTTTCGATATTCTCAAACCGTTATATTTGTCACTTTATAAAATGTCTGGTTAATTAATGAAGGTAAATGTATATAGAAAAACCACTTACTATAATTTTTGTTGTTTCTGTTCGTATATGTGCTTAAAATTCCTAGGAATTCCCTATTCCCTTCCCCTATTGAACAAATTCCCGATTAAAAACGACAACTTAAAAAGCTCCGCAAATAATTATCTATCACTTAAATCAAAAAAATGAAATTCAGCGAAATAGTCAATAAACTGGGTGAAACTGCCATTGATTCTAGCCTAAATAGCTTCCCAGACCTCGACCCAGAAATTAATGCATTAGCAGCGATTGATGAAGCAACACCTGGCACTATTAGCTATATAGAAGGTGCTAAATTTGCTAGTGCAATAGATACAACCACTGCTAATGCTTTGGTTTTACCTGCTGATGAATCCTTACATTCAAAAGCACGGGAAAAAGGAATTGCTTGGATAGCAGCAAAGGAACCACGATTGTTATTCGCTAAAACAATCAATATATTTTATCAACCTTGGCAACCCGTTGCAGAAATTCATCAAAGCGCTGTAATCCACGAGAGTGCAAAAATTGGTAAGGACGTTTATATTGGTGCCCATGTTGTAATTCAACAAAACGTAGAAATTGGCGATAACGTCTGCATCCACCCCAACGTCACCATTTACCCAGATGTCAAAATTGGCGATCGCACTATCTTACATGCTAACTGTGCGATTCACGAACGCTCTCGTATTGGTTCGGATTGCGTGATTCACAGCGGTACGGTGATTGGTGCTGAAGGTTTTGGTTTTGTTCCGACAACAGAAGGCTGGTTCAAAATGGAGCAATCGGGCTATACAGTTTTAGAAGATAAAGTAGAAATTGGCTCTAATAGTGCAGTTGACCGTCCAGCGGTAGGAGAAACCCGCATCGGTAGCAATACAGTTATTGATAATTTAGTACAGATAGGACACGGTACGAAAATAGGTTCTGGTTGTGCGATAGCGGGACAATCAGCAACAGCAGGAGGAGTAAAAATCGGCAACCGAGTTATCTTAGCCGGACAATCAGGAGTTGCTAATCAAGTCAAAATTGGTGATGGTGCGATTGTTTCCGCAAAAGCTGGGGTTCATACTAACGTCTCACCAGGAGAAATTGTCTCCGGGAACCCAGCAATACCTTACAAAATATATTTAAAATCCTCTGCGATTATTCAAAAATTACCAGAAATTTATCAGTACATCAGGAAGTTGCAGCGAAAATTTAAGGAATAGAAGAATTCAATTTTGGATTTTGGATTTGGGATTTTGGAATTTGCCTAATTGTCTCTATTTCCCAATAAATTGATGACACCCGATTTTGATGCAAGGTCGGGTTTTCAAGCCCAAATAATTAATACTTCCTAACTCCTAACTCCTAATTTCTACTTTCTTTATTCAAGAATAACGAATTTGTAGAATTAAACGGTTGCTATTTGTTGGTAGCTTTAATCGATGAATACAGGATGGGTCTTGGAAGAATCCAAATCCAGCATTTCCTGTAATCGTCAGTTGTTCGGAACGGTCATAATAACGCCATACATCTGCTTCTTTTTGGATATTTGACCGCAAAAGCATTTTTAAAGGTTTGCGATTGTGGGACTTTTTTATCATGATATGAGGACCTGTATTTTCGTCTACGTCGGTGATAAAAAAACTCACAGTTACAAAATTCAATCCAGCCACATCATAATGAAAATTAGTAGGTGGATAAAGTTTCTGAATTTCAAGTTCATCTAAATCGGAAGCAAAGCTCCAGGTCAGATGACGAGTTATCAAAGTTGGATAATAACCGAGATATTTTCGAGCAATTTCAATCAACATCTCATCCGAGACAATTGTATCCACGATGGGACATTTATCAATATTGCTGACCAGTCCGCGCATTACTCTTCTATCTTTACCATTTAAGCGTCCGTTTCTGATATCCGAAGCCAAGAAAAAGCCATCATGTTTGGGTTCGGTGCAGAGATTATAATCAGCAAATGAGCGAATTGTTTTTACAGCATCTTCCTTTAAACTTAATCCCAAATGTACTCCAGTTTTACGAACATTATCTACACATTGATTAACTTGAACTGGTAAAACTGCTGAAATTCTACTAACATTTAATCGCTCTTGGTAAAACTGCGAGTTAAATTGCTGCAACTGATTTTGATATATGCTGTATCCACGACGAACAGTTTTGAATCTTCCTAAAGCTTGCCACCGTTTGCTTTTATTAATTCTTTTCGCAAAATCATTGTTTTCTTTAAGTTGATTTTTTTGCTTTTTTAACTGAATTAATGCAACTGTCATAGCTATTTTCAAAATTAAAATAGGTGAATTTATCACTGCATAAATTACGCAGCGATTCAGCGACCATATTCAAGGGACTATTAGTGGAATTTCTTAATCAATTATGGTGTCTGAGTAATTTCTACAATGGCATATTTTTTTTAATTTAGACAGCTGTTGAATATGCTTATGTTTATTATATTTTTTTCATTAAATCTGAATACATTTTCTTATTAATTTCGTATATTTGTATATTTAATAAAGTTGTATTCATATTAGTTTTATCTAAATATTTTGATAAATAGTCTATTGTTTTCCGGAATCAGGATAATCTTAAATTCAGGAAGATAAAGAAAAATATTAATACTGAAAAAATATAAATTTCTGTGAATAAATTAGTAGAAAATTTTATTAGGCATCAAACTTTAAAGATATTAGGACTTACGCAAAAGTAACGTAATTGCGTCATTACGAGCGACAGCGACGTAATCTCTCGAAGCCTTGGGATTGCTTCCCTACACGTAGTGACCGTCGCAATGACAATTTTGCTTTGCGTAAGTCCTAGGTATATAGCAATCCTAAATTATTCATAAGATTTTATAAACCCGGCTTTTTAGAAAAACCGGGTTTATGGCACCTAGCTTTCTTACGAATCATCTAAAATTGCTATATGATTAAATGATATTTTAGATTTATAAATAATGGATACAATTAGTTTTGGAATAAGTTTATTTATCATTCCATTAGGATTAATAATATAGTCGTAGAAAGCACTTTTAGCCTATGTTTTAATAATTGGATTGCCTGTAAGTTGATTTTGGATTAATTATTTTTATGAGACATTACAGCCAGATTACAGAGGTCTGGGAGGATCAGCTGCTTTCGGTCTTACATTTATCTCAATTTTTACCTTTTTTTTCGTATTTGGAATCGCTTTAAGTATTTTATTAGTAGTCTTATATAGAATAATTAAATTCCGTAGATAATAATTTGATTATGAAATGAATTTGTAGAGGCGTGATTTATTTGAAATGCGATGTATTTGAGACGCGATTTATCGCGTCTCTACATGATTTAAAATCCTAATTTCTCCAAAACTGGCTTTGTAGAAACAATATGTCTTTGTAAACCTAGTTCTTTAGGACTCACACCCAACGCTAAAGCGATTAATTGCGGTAAATGCAATACCGGTAAACCTAAACTGCGTCCGATAGTTTTTTCCACCTCTGGCTGACGGGAATCTAAATTAAGGTGACACAAAGGACAAGGTGTAACCAAACAATCCGCACCTGCTTCTATGGCCTCGGAAATATTTTTACCTGCCATTTGAAAAGATTGGGTAGTAGCATAGCTAGAAAGAGGCCACCCGCAACATTTTGTCCGACCTTGATAATAAATAGGTGTTGCACCTACTGTACGAAAAACATTTTCCATCGCTTCTGGTTTAAAAGGGTCATCAAGCGGCATGTTTTGACCGCGCAATAAATAGCAGCCATAGAAAGCAGCGCATTTAAGATTAGTTAATTTTTTCGTGACCCGTTTTTTAATTTCTTCCAAACCATAATCGTTTACCAAAGCATAAAGAATATGTCTAACTTCGGTACTTCCGCGATAAGGCGAACAGCTTTCTTTTTGCAACAAACTGTTAACTTTATTTAAGTAATCAGGATTGCTTTTTTCACAAGCTTTAAGACGCTCATCGACATGACCGATAACACCTTGACAGGTGCTGCAATGAGTTAATAAAGGCAGGTTTAATTCTTCTGCTAAAGAAATGTTTCTGGCATTGACAGTATCTTCTAATAATTGAGAATCTTCCTTAAAAGTACCGGAACCGCAACAAGCTGCTTTTTTTAGTTCAATAAGTTCAATATCCAAAGCTTCGGATAGAGCTATGGTAGAAGAATGCAGTTCTCGGCAAGCACCTTGAGCGACACAACCTGGAAAATAAGCGTATTTGAGCATTTGCAGTTTGATTGCGATTTGATTAATTCAAAAAACGGAAAGTTGAAAAAAGTTGAAATTTAATAGGAGATTTTCTTCTCCCGAGACATTCTAAGACCAGGGACAACTTTAAGCATTAAGCACGAAGTTAAGCTTACTCTATTAATCTGGATGCTGGTATGGTATGAAGTTGTTAATTCTTAATGATTGTTAAATGTCTTTCGTCCGAGCATCTACTTTATCTGATATCTTAAACCAGACGCAAAACCTGGTTTTTTAATTGTTGTTGAGTTCGGGGTGTCGCAGCAGGAACGTTTTATCTAAAGTTACTCATAATAAGCGACAATTTGAGCGTGGATGTACCTTTGTCTTTATTCGCATTCAAGGGAAAAAAGCGTAAAAATTGCAGTCATGGAAACATATATATCGTGTATGAGACCACGCTTTCCGATAAGATGTATATGCTCAAAAAAGGTCAAATCCATACAGAGCAAAAATAAGCAACCTTTAGAGGTATTTTAATCAATGAGCCAAGCGGAAATTTTTGAGAAAGTCAAGAAAATCGTTGCCGAACAGTTGGGTGTTGAGGATGAGAAAATCACCCCCAATGCTAATTTCGCGAATGACTTAGGGGCTGATTCTTTGGATACGGTAGAACTGGTAATGGCTTTGGAAGAAGAATTTGATATTGAAATTCCTGACGAAGCCGCTGAAAAAATTACTACAGTTCAAGAGGCTGTTGACTACATTAATAGCAAAGTCGCCGCATCTGCCTAGCATAGCGAATATAGATAATAGATAATTAGGGATTGGGGAACAGGAACGGTAAAAAGTTAGCACAAAAAGCTTTTTTGTCTCGCTAACTATTACAATTTTCTTATCCCTAGTTCCTAATTTCCGATTTACAATTTCCTATGTGTTGATCTGCGGTTTCCTGGTCGAGCCACCATAACTATCATCATGACAGAATTTAAACGTAAGCGCGTTGTTGTAACTGGTGTTGGCGCGATTACACCGATTGGTAATACACCAGAAGAATATTGGGAAGGATTAAGCAGCGGTCGTAATGGTATTGGTGAAATAACTTTATTTGATGCCTCACGCCATGATTGCCGCATCGCTGGTGAGGTGAAGGACTTTGACCCGCACGAGTACATGGACCGTAAAGAAGCCAAGCGCATGGCTCGGTTTGCTCAATTTGGAGTTTCGGCAGCTAAACAAGCTCTTGCGGACGCGCAATTAGTTATCAATGACCTGAATGCCGAACAAGTAGGTATTATGCTTGGTTCTGGTATTGGCGGTCTCAAGGTGATGGAGGAGCAGCAAGTTGTCTATATGAATCGCGGACCTAGCCGTTGTAGTCCGTTTATGGTGCCGATGATGATTGCTAATATGGCTGCTGGATTGACAGCAATTCATGTCGGTGCTAAAGGTCCTAACTCTTGCCCGGTGACTGCTTGTGCGGCGGGTTCTAATGCTATCGGCGATGCTTTTCGGATTATTCAAGACGGATATGCTCAAGCAATGATTTGTGGCGGATGTGAAGCGGCAATTACACCATTGTCAATTGCTGGTTTTGCTTCAGCTAGAACGCTTTCGCTCCTTAATGATGACCCTAAGAGAGCTAGTCGTCCGTTTGACAAAGACCGCAGTGGTTTTGTCATGGGGGAAGGTGCAGGGATTTTGATTCTTGAAGAACTCGAACATGCTGTGAGTCGTGGAGCCAAAATTTACGCGGAAATGATTGGCTATGGGATGACTTGTGATGCCTATCATATGACTTCACCAGTACCCGGTGGAAAAGGAGCCGCTAGAGCCATACAGTTGGCACTTAAAGATGGCGGAATTACTCCGGAAATGGTTACTTATATCAACGCTCATGGTACTAGCACTCCGGTAAATGACCCCACCGAAACTGCTGCCATGAAAGAAGCCTTGGGAGAACATGCTCGTAAAATCGCCATTAGTTCTACCAAATCTATGACCGGTCATCTTTTGGGCGGTTCTGGAGGTATCGAAGGTGTGGCAACGGTATTAGCTATTGCCAACAATCGAGTTCCACCAACTATCAATTTGGATAATCCTGACCCCGAATGCGATTTGGATTATATTCCTCACGAAAGTCGCGCTCTAGATATTCAAATAGCGCTATCTAATTCTTTTGGTTTTGGCGGCCACAATGTGACCCTAGCCTTTAAGAATTTTGTTTAACGAAGGAATAATGAAGTATGAAGTAGCATTGACAAAATTCATTCTTCATCCTTCATTCTTCATCTTTAATACTTACCTTTTGCGCTTTGTGCGGGGAGATAATTTCTGTAAAATGCAGGGGCTGGCTCTAAAACAAGTTAACCTAGTTTGGTGAAGAGCGGCACCCTTTTATACCCAGCCTGCTCCTGCATTTTAAGGCTTTATTTTGGCATGCCGATAAACCTTACTTGACAAAATTAGTTTAATTAAAAACGGAATAACTGTATCAATCCTCTATACAATTAATCCCAAGTCCCTTCATAAAATTCTGATAAAAGTGCGTCTTGTGTGTCAAGAGGCTGTAATGGGATGATGAGAATATAGTGATAGGGAAAAAATAAAAATAACCCTACCAGCTACATAGAAGCTCTTAAACAGAACGCTAACATCGTTAAAAACAATCGTATTATGGCTGTTGCAACCCAAACCCAAACTCTCGAACAACTTTGTATCAACTCAATTCGCTTTTTAGCAGTTGATGCCGTAGAGAAAGCAAAGTCCGGACACCCCGGACTACCTATGGGCGCTGCGCCAATGGCGTTTGTGCTGTGGGATAAATTCATGCGATACAACCCTAAAAATCCTAAGTGGTTTAATCGCGACCGTTTTGTTTTGTCCGCCGGTCATGGCTCTATGTTGCAGTATGCTCTGCTTTATTTAGCGGGCTTTGATAGCGTCAGCATGGACGACATTAAAAATTTCCGTCAGTGGGAATCAAGCACTCCCGGACACCCCGAAAACTTCATGACATTAGGGGTAGAAATTACCACCGGACCTTTGGGTCAGGGAATTGCAAACGCAGTTGGTTTGGCAATGGCAGAAGCGCATCTTGCTGCAATGTACAACAAACCCGATGCAAAAATTGTTGACCACTACACCTACTGCATTTTGGGTGACGGTTGCAACATGGAAGGTATTTCTGGTGAAGCTTGCTCTTTTGCTGGACACCAAGGTTTAGGTAAACTAATCGCGCTATACGACGACAACCACATCTCCATTGATGGTTCCACCGACGTAGCATTTACCGAAGATGTTTCCAAGCGTTTTGAAGCTTACGGCTGGCACGTTCTTCATGTAAAAGATGGTAATAACGATTTAGACGCAATTGCTAAAGCTATCGAAGAAGCTAAATCTGTTACCGATAAACCCACCATGATTAAGGTGACAACCACTATCGGTTATGGTGCCCCCAACAAGCAAGATACAGCAGGTATTCACGGTGCTGCTCTTGGTGCTGATGAAATTAAATTAACTCGCGAAAACTTGGGTTGGAGCCACGAACCTTTTGAATTACCTCAAGATGCTCTAGACCACATGCGTAAAGCAGTAGAGCGTGGTGCTGGCTATGAAGATGAGTGGAAAAAGACCTTTGATACCTATAAATCAAAATACGCGAAAGAAGCGGCAGAATTTGAGCGTTATTTAACAGGTGAGCTTCCCGACGGTTGGGACAAAGTATTACCTACATTCACCCCAGAAGACAAAGGTTTAGCAACTCGTAAACATTCCGAAGCTTGTCTTAACAAAATAGCAGGAGTTTTACCTGAGTTAATCGGTGGTTCGGCTGACTTAACCCACTCCAACCTGACCGAAATCAAGGAATCCGGAGACTTCCAAAAAGGAGCATACCAAAACCGTAACGTCCACTTCGGCGTGCGCGAACACGGTATGGGCGCAATTTGTAACGGTATGGCTTTGCACGATTCGGGATTAATTCCTTATGGTGCAACCTTCTTAATCTTTACAGACTACATGCGTGCTGCTATCCGTTTATCAGCACTGTCTCACACCGGAACCCTTTGGGTAATGACTCACGACTCCATCGGACAAGGTGAAGACGGTCCTACCCACCAGCCAATTGAAACCTTGGCTTCATTGAGAGCTATTCCTAACTTAAACGTGATGCGTCCAGCAGATGGAAACGAAGTTTCTGGTTGTTATAAGTTAGCTATCGAAAGAGCTAAGAAAAAAGACCCTACCTTATTAGCATTTACTCGTCAAGGTGTACCTAACTTGAAAGGTACTTCCATCGAGAAAGTAGCTAAAGGTGCTTATACTTTGGTAGATTGCGACGGAACTCCAGACATCATTTTGATGGGTACTGGTTCCGAAGTACAGCTTTGTGTTGGTGCTGCTGAAAAGCTTTCTGCTGAAGGCAAGAAAGTCCGCGTAGTTTCCATGCCATGTTTGGAAATATATGAAGACCAAGATGATTCTTACAAAGAATCAGTTTTACCTAAAGCTGTTACCAAGCGCGTATCCGTAGAAGCTGCTGCAAGCTTTGGCTGGCATAAGTACATTGGTACTGAAGGTGCGGCTGTATGTATCGATAGATTCGGTGCTTCCGCTCCCGGTGCTACCGTTATGGAAAAATTCGGTTTCACCGTTGACAATGTGGTAGCAACTGCGAAGAAACTTTTGGGTTAATTAGTAGTTGAATAATTGATTAATTGAATAACTGAATAATTTTTTGAGGTGGGTTTATATAGCCCATCTTTTTCATTTTTTAGAGGTTTGTAGTTGCGCTTTGCACCAAAAAGGAGAAAGTTTTATTGAAACTGATAAAATTCAAAACTGATTAATTAATGTTCTGAATATTCAACTTTAAAATATAGGGTAAAATATTTGTTCAAAATTGGGATGCTCCCATTGATTTGGAGAATTGGGTTGATGAAAGTTTGTAGTTTTAAAATTAAAATAATAAAAATACTTTTTATAAACAATCTATAGAAATTTTATGGATAGAGAAGAATTAAAGAAAAGGTATGCATCGGGTGAAAGAAATTTTTCCGGTGTCGATTTGAGTCGATTATCTTTAACGTATATAGATTTAAGTGACGCTGACTTTAGTAATGCTAATTTACGCAGTGCAAATTTGTATAATGCTAATCTTAAAAATACAAATTTAAGTAATGCTAACTTAAAATTTGTTAATTTGCGTTGTGCTAATTTAGTGCAAGCTAATTTGAGTGATGCTAACTTAGAAAAAGCTACACTTCATCATGCGGATTTAGAAAAAGCTAATTTAAGATATGCTAATTTGAAGCGTACTAATCTAAACAACACAAATTTAAAAAATGCTAATTTAGATGGGGTTGATTTAACTGATGCTGAATTAATTAACGCTAACTTAACCAGAGTTGATTTAAAGAATACCATTAATGCTGTAACTATAGCTCATCTTTATCAACCTTCCGAAGATAATCCGGATTTAGAACTATTATCTTCTATAAAAGAATCTTCTCATGGTCTTCACTATATTAGCGAAGGAGATTATCCTTACGAAGTATTTTTATGGGATGTTAAAAATCAAGGTTACTTTTCAATTGACGAACTAATACAAATTGTTGGTTATTCAGATAATTCACTTGAAACTGTTGAAGAAGTACCAGATAAAGAAGATTTAAAGATTGCTTTTCATCGCGAAAACAAATCTCAATTCGTAGAACCATACTCATACTTTATTGAGAATATTGGATATGAGATAATAGAAAATATTAATTCAGAGTTACAAAATAATTTGGATTGTCAAGACGACGATTTAATGGAGTATGAAGAATGTGAAATATATTATAGCAACAGCTTATTCGACCGTTTTTTTGGATTTATTTGTAGCGGAAGCGATACGTGGGATGAAGCTATCTTAAAAAGCTATAAAAATTTCGCTAAAGTCGTTACAGATAATTTAACTAATATAAAAATATTTAGACTAGGAGAAACACGGGTTCATGTGTATTTAGTTGGTCAAACAATAAATGATAATTGGATTGGTATTCATACTATTTCGATAGAAACATAAGCATTATTTTCTTACGTTTTTGGTGCGTTACGCTCCGCGACAACACACCTTACTATCTGATATAAAATAAACAATTAAATGTTGGGTTACGACGCATAGCAATTTTTAGTTAACTATCAAAATTACTAGTGCGTCTAACCCAACCTACGAATTAATACTATTAAACTGACATTTTGCACCAGTTGCAGAAACCCGGTTTATTTCTAACTTCAAAACGAGATAATAGTGTTTTCACGACTAGAAACCGGGTTTCTTTTGGCTTATCGAGAATGATGCAAGATATCAGATTAAATCAACTTTAATTATTCATTAACTGGCATAACTACCTTTTTAGCCAATCCCAGAGTTTGCAATACTTTAATAGCCCACCAGGTCATATCTATTTCATACCAGCGCAATCCAGCTTTCGCTACGTTTGGATGAGCGTGGTGATTATTGTGCCAACCTTCACCGTAAGTCAAAATAGCAGCCCACCAAAGATTACGGGAATTATCATCACATTCAAAAGTGCGATAACCTCTGATATGAGTTGCTGAATTAATTAACCAGGTTGAATGCCAAAGTAATACAGCTCTAAGCACTACACCGTAAATAACAAAAGACCATCCACCCAAAGCATACAGCAGGGCAACTAAGGGAATTTGCAGAAATATAAAGTAGCTATTTAACCAGCGGTAAAATGGCTGACGTACTAAGTCGGGAGCATATTTTTTGTACATTTCATAGTCGAAAAATTCTGGACGGGGATAAAACATCCACAACATATGACTCCACCAAAAACCACGCTTTGCTGAATATGGGTCTTTGTCTTCATCCTCTGTATGAGCATGGTGCAATCTATGTCCCGCTACCCAAAAAATTGGACCTCCTTGAATAGCCATTGCTCCAATAATGGCAATCGTATATTCCAACCATTTCGGTACTTGTAAGCTACGATGGCTTAAAATTCTGTGAAAACCCAAACAAATGCCAATACTACCAAACAACCAATGTAAAAATATCATTACTCCCAAAGCAGACCAAGAAAAAAACCAGGGAGACAATAAAGCCAATACATGAACCGAAGCTATAAATAACGTGAAAGTCCAACCCAGAGCAAGCGGTTCCTTACCCTCAGCAACAGCAGAGCGTGTAGTCATAATTATTTCCTTAGACTGTGAGTATTTTTAATAAAAACTGATTAGATGCATTCTTGTTTTCCGCAATTCTTATACTCAAAGCAAAGGTGAGAAAAGTACTGCGGTTCGCGGTAGATTAGAATATGCAAGTGTCGCTTACATTCTTACGTTAACAAAGATAAAATAAAAATGCAAGTAGCGCTTGCATGACTATTGTCATATTTATGAGTTAATACAATTTAGTCGAGTCATTGATAAGAATAAAAATATACATACATACCTCTAACCTTTAATAATGTCTAATCCTCAAACAACCCCAACTAGACAGCGAATAATTAATGCAGCAGTAGAATTATTCGCGACTCAAGGAATTACTGAAACCACAACTAAAGCAGTTGCAAAATTAGCTAAAGTTAATGAAGTTACATTATTCAGACAATTTGGTAATAAGCAGGGATTGCTTTTAGCAGTAATTTCTGAATCACCAGTATTTAAAGAACTAAGCGAATACTTAAAAATTCAAGCGACTCAAACTACCAGCGTTTATCAAGCTTTAAAAAAGTATTCCCAAGACCGCTTAGAAGCTCTAGAGCAATCACCAAACTTAGTACGTTCCGTGGTGGGAGAAGCTGGTAATTATCCTTTAGAAAATCGTCAAGCACTCGGACGAAGCTTGAAGGAAGCAAACCATTATGTTGCTGAATTCTTAGCAACGGTGATGGAAAGGGAGCGATTACAGGTGCATTTACCACCTAAAAAATTAGCAAGCTTGCTTAATATTATGCTGTTAGGGTATGCCGTGATGGAATTTACGAGTGAATTTCACGAACTTTGGCATGGTAAAGATGAATTTTTAGAGGATTTGATAACGCTGTTTTTAATGGGAGCTAATAATTCTACAAATTTAGTTTCCTCGGAATTGGTTAAGATAGAGAAAGTAATAGATTTGCCTTCTAATACAGTTCAGTTGATTTTGCAACGTGCGAAAAAATCTGGATTGCGAGATTATGCTTTAATATATATTTTATTTGCGGCAGGTTTATCAACAGCAGAAATTACTAATTTAGAGAAAAATAATCAAATTTGCGACACAAATCAACACTTATTGCAGATAGTTAACGGTGAATTTCGTCAAGTTCCTGTCAATCAATGGATTGTGGGTAAGCGTTACGGTTCCTATACTAATAATCCCTTAACTAAATACTTGAAAAGTCGTAAAGACGAACACTCTGCATTGTTTCTGAATAACGATGGAATGCCCATGTCAGAAGCGGAAATACGAGAATATTGGCAGACACTAACTGAAAGTTTATTAACACCTGAAGGTAAAGAACCAGGAATAGAACAAGCTAGAAATACCTGGTGTGTAGAAATGCTTATGAAAGGAATAAGCTTAGACAATATGAGTTTAATTACGGGTTGGGATTTGCAAAAATTAGAACCATATCAGCGTAGGGCTAAAGAGAAATTTGCTTTAGAACAAGCGGTGAAATTAGACAATAAGTCTTGATACTTAATTACTATTTTCTCTATGTTTTAAAACTAATAGTATTTATTGATGATAGCTATATTTATAGCAATCCTAAATAAGTAGTGAAAAAGGTAGGTGCCAGAAACCTGATTTTTTGAAAAAACCTGATTTCTAAAATCTTACAAATGATTTAGGGATGTTTTAGTTAAAAAATAGAATTGCTACATTGTAATTAAATTTATGTATTAGTCAATTATCAATTCTCTATGGCTAATAAAAAATGTTTCAATGAAAATAATATACTTTTAGTTAAATAAGATAGTAATTTGGTGTTAAGTTATTAATTGAAGATTGAAAACATTTATAAATATTATTGTAAGCATCTATTTAAATTATTTGCTTAACTTAAATTCATATTTATACATAAAAAGATAGCTATATAAGCGATTATTTTTTTTAAAATAATCAAATCTAATAGTTTTAGGAGCAAGAACAATGGCAAAGAATGCGAACAATAATTTTTTAGCTACACGCATACAAAACTCTTTTTCTCAAGCATGGTCAAAAATATCTTTTTTTAACCAATCTAAGGCTAATCAAGATTCTCAAGTATTAGAAGATTCTCAATCAGAAGAATATCAAATAGATATAAACTCGCAACAAAATTTGCATCCTTATTTAATAGATAGAGTAGAACCATCGGTTCAACACATTATATTTTCTTCCTATATTAAATTTTGAAATAATTCTTTTAAACATTGGTTTGGAGCAATTTGTCTAAAATATCCTCAAATTAGTTTATTTTGCTTCAAAACCAGACTTATTGAATATAGATAAAATATTGACTATTTTCTTTGCAGATAAGTTTTGTATAGTTAACTTATTAAGTTACCGGAATATTATCATCTGAGGGGTGTAAAATATTGTTGAAATAGTGTAGGGGACGATATTGGATGCATACAATACAACAAAAAAATGAAACATGCCAAGATAATGTTATTGAATGCATTATCGAATTTGTCAAAGCACCAGAAGGTGATAAGAGTAAATATGTTTCTAAACTTGCTAAGACTACGAGCGAACCATATGCTATCCAAAAAATAATTGAGTTTCTTTACCAAATTCCGCAAGCTAAAAAAGCATTTCAAGAGCGTAATATTTTGGGTGATATAGATTTACAGAAGTTATATTGTTTGCCATCAAACACCTTGGGATATGGTTATGCAAAACATATGTTAGATAGAGGTTTAAAACCTTTAAAGTCAGAAACCCTAACAATTGATAACGATGCTCAATATCTAAGCATACATCTTACCGAGACACATGATATTTGGCATGTTGTAACGGGTACTGATAGTGATATACCCGGAGAATTACAAATAGAAGCTTTCTGTGTTTATCAGCTATATGCTACACGTTTTTTCTTAGGACTAATAGTAAAAAATTTACTTAAATCAACTGTTGAAGATATTGAAGTTTCAACACAATATATGGATGCGATTACGAAAGGTTGGTTAATAGCTAAACAAGCAAAGCCATTATTCGGTATTAAATGGGATGAGTTATGGGAGCATTCCTTAGAAGAAGTACGTGCCGATTTAAATATCGTTTTTCCTGATATCTGAATATATAATTTAGTCTAAATTCAATCTTTTATCTATCCACTGCTTGGATTTTTTGATAGCTTCAGTCGGAGTTACAGCGTAAGGTACTGCGATTGCACAACCTCTATCATAATTTACCCAAGCAGCATAAATATCTTGCTTATTAAACTTATCGCGTTCAATTTGAATTTTGCAATCGCGATAAGTAAAGGACATAATAATTTTTGGGTAATGAGGTTCTATCATTGCTTTTATGCTGCGACTAATTTTGTTTGAAGTATAAAGCTGGGAACACATTTATAATATTCTATATTTAGCAATATCAAAAAGTGATTAAATCGGGTGAGCTTTCACCCACCCAAAGTTCATTAAAAACTATGCTGCTGCCATATTTTGAGCAACAAAATCCCAGTTAACTAACTTACCTAAAAAATCATCGATGTAAGCGGGACGCTTGTTTTGATAATCTAAATAGTAAGCGTGTTCCCATACATCCATTGTTAATAAGGGAGTTTGTCCGCTAGTTAAAGGATTATCAGCATTGAGGGTTTTTGTAACTTTTAAAGTACCGTTATCCAGCACCAACCAAGCCCAACCACTACCAAACTGAGTTGCTCCAGCAGACTTAAAAGCTTCAACAAATTTATCGTAACCCCCTAAGTCAGCATCAATCTTTTTAGCTAAATCTCCCCCTGGAGTACCACCACCATTAGGTTTCATACATTGCCAATAAAAACTATGATTCCAAGCTTGAGCAGCGTTGTTAAAAAGTCCTTGTTTTTCGGAATTTCCGGCAATTTCTTTGATTACTTGTTCAATCGATTTTTTATCTAATTCTGTTCCTCTGACTGCATCATTGTACTTATTAACATAAGCCGCATGATGCTTATCGTGATGAAATTCTAAGGTACTTTTAGAAATAGCAGGTTCTAAAGCCGTGTATTCATATGGAAGAGATGGTAATTCGTATGCCATTTTATTGTCCTCTCTTAATATCTCTCTTGGAACGTTTTAGAAGTTAAGGTTATTTATTAAAAACTCTAAAAGCAGTCAAAATAAAAACTACTTTAACTTCCTTGCGTTCAGATAGTATCGCAATCTTGGACAATACAAAATCCTCTTCCAGGGGATGGGGAATTAGTAGATATATAATTAGATTTATGAGTAAATATCTCTTGGGGATGAGGAATTATTTTCTACTATGTCATTAGTCATACAAACTTTAGAAAAAATAGAAAAATGGTTGAAATTAAATCAACCTTCTGTAGCTTCATTTCCTTACCCAGGTTTAACAAACAAACAAATTGAAGAGCTAACTAAAAACTTATCTTTCAAGCTACCGAAAGAGGTACAAGAATTATATCAATGGCATAATGGAACTCGACATGGACATGGTTTTTTCCCTTTTCATGTGTTTTACTCTTTAGAAGAATGTTTGGGTTTTAATAGCAATATAATAGACTATTGGGACGATGCACAATCGATGAGTCTACATACTCTTATTCTATTTAGTATTGATAAATCATTCTTTTTTACAGTTAGTAGTTGTGAAGAACAAGAATTATCTCCTATTTGGGTAATGCATATGGGAGATGAACCTGTAGTGTGCTTTGAAAGCTTGACTAATCTATTATTAATGATTTCAGATTGCTATGAAACAGGTGCTTATTACGTTGACAATAAAGGTTATTTAGAGGAAGACACCGCAAAATCAAACTTGATTTTTAGTAGATACAATCCAGATATTAAAAATCGACCGGATTTAGGAATTTATTAATAAAAACTCTGCATTCCTGTATGTAAAAAAATGGAGTTGTTAAATAAAAAATCAGGTTGTGATTTCGCATTGTTGGAGACGTAGCACTGCTACGTCTCTACACCAGTTTTGTGTTAGTTTTTAGGATTAGGATAATTATTATTCAAAAATTCCTCAGCACTACTTTTATCACTCACTTCTTTATCCAAAGTAGCTGTCAATAAATCATCTAAAATTAGTTTATATTGCGGGCCAGGTTTATATCCCAATTTCTTCAAGTCATTGCCATTTAATGGCGCTTCTATATTTGATAATACTGTCAAATAATACCAAATTTTTCGTCTCAGACTTCGCGGACTTTGCAATGCTACAAAAATCAACATTGGTAAATCGTACTTCCGCAACAATTTAACAACTTCAGAACGTTTTACACATTTATCTAAATTTTCTACAACAGTATTTCTAGCTTCAGCTAAATTTTCTAATCTTTTAATACTGTCATCTGGAAATTGCAGATTTTTCGCTACTTTTCCCCGATATTCTGGAGCTAAATGAGCAATTATTACTTCCAAACGCATCTGCCAATGGGTAAATATTTTCTCTTCAGAATCAAATTTTTGCAAACAACGCTCCATTAAATGCGATTGTTTGATTAACTCTTCATCTAATTTCAAAGTCGGATGAATACAGACTAAAGCATCTAATTTACCCAACATTCTTAAAGCATTTTTCCAATAAGATGTTTGTAAAATGTATTTTAGTTCTGATTTCAAACGAGTTTGTAAAGCTGGTGTTTTAGAATTCTCTTGCGCTGTACGAATATAAACACCGCTTTCAATTGCGTAGCGAATATATTCTTCTGTTTGCTTTTCTAAGTGAAAACCCAGCCGAACCGCAAAACGTACCGCTCGATAAATCCTTGTTGGGTCTTCAATAAAGCTATTCGCATGTAAAACCCGAACCTGTTTCGCTTGTAAATCTAATAACCCACCAAAGAAATCCAACAATTTACCCGGATTCGGAGGAGTTAACCGCAAAGCCAAAGCATTAATACTAAAATCCCGTCGATATAAATCCTGACGAATCGAACTTGCTTCAACTACCGGATTCGCTGCTGGATAAGGATAAAACTCGGTTCTTGCTGTCGCGATATCTATACAGAGTGAATCCAATTTTGCATCATTGTGCCATAACAGAGCAGCAGTTTGAAAATCACCATGGACATCTAAACGCCCACCGGGATATATTTTCTGTATTGCTGAAGCTAATTCTACACCAGCACCGACATCGGCAGAGTTATGAAATCCATCAACTACCATATCAATATCGGGAATTAACAAAGGTTCGTCGGGATTGGCTAATAACAAATCTCGTACAGCACCACCTACTATATATAAATGCCAACCTCTTTGTTCTGCTTCCGAAGATACTTTTGCTAGAAACTCCCACAACACTGGTTCTAATCGGTTGCGTAAATCATCCAAAGTCGGAGTTTCTGAATTTTCCTCTTTATCTTCTTGTTTATTTTTCTTCTCTTCCTTCCCTTGGTGTAACTCTCTTAAAACATCGGTACGAGTAACAATCCCAATTAACTTACCGTTTTCTAATACTGGTAAACGTCCGATATCATAAGTAACCATCAAAGATTCAATTTTCGGTAAAGTAGTATCCGGTGAAATGGTCTTGAGATTCTTTGACATATAGCCTTTTACCGGAGAATGAGCAAAACCGTGATGCAAAGCAATATCTAAATCTCGTCGCGAAATGACACCAGATAAATTCCCCGAAGTCTCAACCACCGATAAACCAGAATGTCCGTAACGTAACAAAATCCGATGCGCTTCATCAATAGTTGTGTCTGGTGGAATAGTCCTTACCGGTGAAGACATTAAATCTCTTGCTGTCGGGGGATAGGGAATTGATTTTTTTAATTCCTCAACAACTTGATTTAATATTCTCTGGGAATTTACATCTTTCAAACTTGCTGAAGCAGCTTTACTATGACCACCACCACCAAAAGGTTCTAAAATCTCGTTTAAATTAGTTTCAGGAATTTGAGAACGACCAATTATTGATAAACGATTTCCGCTTTTTTTCTGATATTCATGAGCTAATATCAAAGCGTCAATTTCCATCAAATCAATCAACTCCGACGCTAAACCTGACAACCCACCGACAAATTCTTCTGTCTTAATAACTACCCAAGCAACCCTATAACCGCGTATTTTTTCCGTTTCGATATCTTCTAAAGCAATTTTGAGTAAACGCTGTAGCTGTCGAGATAAGCCAGGTTCAGCATATTCAGCTATCACAGACAAACTAGCTCCCTGCTGCATCAACCAAGCCAAAGCCAAAGCATCATCCGGTGTTGTTTGGTCGTAAGTCAGAGAACCAGTATCAACATGAATACCCAAAGCCATTACAGTAGCTTCGGTAGGGGTTAAAGAAATATTCTGTTTTTGTAATTCTTGGACAACCAAAGTAGTAGCAGCACCAACTGGATAAATATGAGATTCTGTAGCGGGAATATCCAGAGTTTGTTCGAGATGATGGTCGTAAACAATAATCCTCTCAATGTGCGGTAAATCAAACCATTCAGCAGCTTTTCCAACACGTTCCCGCTGCTGAGTATCAACTACAGCCAAACAGCGAATATCTTCAGTAATTACCGCACGTCGTTCTATTAGCGGATATTCATCCTTATGTAGAGCTAAAAAATCCTTAACAGTCGGATGACAGCCACCGGGTAAAACGATTTTGCTACCTTCAAGTAACCGCGTCAACCCCACCGCAGCACCTAAAGTATCAAAATCTGCTGTTGTGTGGCATAGAATTAAATTCATCTTGTTGTTTGGGAAGGGTTTTATTTATTTTAGAACTTAATCGATGCCCTCAGACTATAAGTCTGGGGCTATACAAACAAAGCCCACCTATGTCCTGTCGGACACGCTTTGCTAACGTGGGCTGATAATATTAAATCATTTGTTTTATATGGTGCAAAATATAAAGAATTATGGATAGAAACGAGTTGCGAGAAAGTTTTAGAAGTGGGGAAAGAGATTTTTCTGGAATCGATTTCAGTGGTGTGAGATTAGCTAGTTTGGATTTGAATGGAATTATATTGGTTGGTGCGAATCTCAGTAGATGTAGGTTGGTTGATACTATGTTTGATAATGCTAATTTGGAAGGATGTTGTTTCCAAGCAGCTAACTTAGATGGAGCTAGATTTCAAAACGCTAACCTTCGTCGAGCTAATTTTAACAGCAGCATCCTAGTTAGAACTTATTTTTACCAATGTAATGCTGATGAAGCTTCTTTCCGAAATACTGATATAAGAATGGCTTCTTTTCAGGAAACAAGTTTAAGAAAAACTTATTGGGCTGACATTGCTGATGAACCTGATAGCGATGAAGGGGATAATCAATTCACTGACGTTGATTTTACTGAATCTGAATATATTCCTTATATTGATGATTATGCTGTTAGGGTTATTTTACCTAATGGAGAAATTTATACGACCCCTAGATTGGAAGGGTGGAATTTGTAATGCTATATAGATAAAAAACAATAATTCAATTAATAAATAATATGCTTTTAAATCAATTTACAATCTAAAAAATAATTTTAAATCATCTCATATAATTCACAATCTCAAATGTTGGGTTACGACGCTTTTATATTCTTCGTTATCAAGATAAATTGTTTATGCGTCTAACCCAACCTACCAACTGAAAACATTGTGACTACGTTCAAATTTGTTCAAAGTGTCACAGCACCCTACTAGAAAAATGTGCCAGTTAATTCGTAGGTTGGGTTGAGGAACGAAACCCAATATCATAATGTAAATTCAAAAAAATAATTTTAAATCATCTCATATGATTCAAAATCTCGGATGTTGGGTTACGACGCTTTTATATTCTTCGTTATCAAGATAAATTGTTTATGCGTCTTCTCATATGATTCAAAATCTCGGATGTTGGGTTACGACGCTTTTATATTCTTCGTTATCAAGATAAATTGTTTATGCGTCTAACCCAACCTACCAACTACAAATTGTATTCTTAGATTGGAGATATTCACAGGTCTTAATTTATGCTGGTTAATTTAGCGGAATCCGACGAACAAATTCTTGAATGCTTTTCTACGATGTCTCAGTTACGTCCCCATCTCAACAAGGATAATTTCGTAGAACAAGTCCGTCGTCAACAAAAAGATGGCTATGAACTTGCTTTTATAAACGTAGACAATCAAGTTGTAGCTGTAGCAGGTTTTTTTATTTCTGAATCTTTAGCTCATGGAAAATTTCTGTATGTTTATGATTTAGTTGTAGACAAAAATGTCCGTTCAAAAAGTTATGGAAAGCATATATTTGAGTGGTTGATTGATTATGCTAAATCAAAAGATTGTCAGGTACTAAGATTAGATTCTGGTGTTCAGCGGTTTGATGCTCATAGATTTTATTTTAGACAACGAATGAAGATTGCCAGCTATCATTTTTCGCTGTCATTATAATTTACGTCTAATATCAATATATTTTTCAAATCAACAAACCAGCGTCAAGATGACAAAAATCACTTAAAGCTTTAGCTTGAGACTTAGTAATTTCTCGCTTGATGTGTAACGGAAACAAATCTATCAATCATCACAATCAAAAACTTCGATATTAGAGCTTCACTAAATCAGCTATCGTAGAAAATGTAAAGAAGATGTTAACCTCACACACATTTTGTAATAAAACGATGAAACTACTCATAACAGGCTCTGCTTTACTCTGTGCTATCGCTGTTACAGGAATTTCTTCCGCTGTTCAAGCACGAAATAATTCTGTTTCCGGTACCATTGAACGAGTTTGGGAAGATGGATTTCGCTTAAATACTGGCGAACGTTCTGTCAAAGTAGATTCTTGGGATGTCTATGGAGATAACACAGCACGCAACTTATCTAAAGGCGATCGCATTACTGTGAATGGTGAATTTGATGGAGGAGAGTTTGATGCTTTCTCGATTAACAAATCGGATGATGTAAAAGTCCGTCAAGATTAATAGCAATAAAAATTTAACGGGGAATCCAATTTCCCCGATAGTTTGTAGGTTGGGTTAGGAGAGAAACCCAGCATTACACTAGTTGAGATTTAAGAAAGTAGATTTGGTTTCAGAAATAAATTTAGAATATTGATTTAAGGTCATTGCTGATTAAAAGTATGAATAGCCTCCCAACCCCCAATTATGGGGGAGAAATGCAACTCCAATTCCCCCATAATTGGGGGATTTAGGGGGCTAACTTCGATGAGTAAAAATAAATTCATACCTCAATATGGCTAACGGCTGCGCGCTTCAGCAACACCGATTTAAGATTGTCTGATAAAACCGAAAGGTAAATATTAGGTTACGACGCTTTTATACTATTTGTTATCAAAATAGCGCTTTTTATTTGAGTGCAATACAGTTTGATGGACAAATCATACTTTTAATCAGCAACACCGGATAAACAATTATTATGTTCAATACATTTAAATTAATCTAAAAGCCAGGAGATTATTTCACTCATCCACCAGATTTTAAATATCTTCCCTTGATTTACTGTAAGAATTATTCATACATTTTGAATTCAATCCCCTGACTTTTCATAATAATGTAATTATGCAGTTTGAGGATTACATTATGACAAACGAAATTCAGAAACAAGGAAGCTGTCTTTGTGGTGCGGTAAAAGTTTCAGCTAAAATCGAAAGCAATCACGTAGACGCTTGTCACTGCAATATGTGTCGAAAATGGACTGGTGGTCCTTTATTTGCTATCGAATGCGGTGAAGAGGTGAATTTTGAAGGTGATGATAATATATCTGTATTCAACTCTTCCGAATGGGCCGAACGCGGCTTCTGTAGCAAGTGCGGAACCCATCTTTTCTATCGTTTAAAAGAAGCAAATCACTATGCACTTCCTGCTGGTTTGCTCGATGATGAGGAAAGTTTGACGCTGGAAAAACAGATTTTTATTGATGAGAAGCCACCTTTTTATCACTTGGCAAATAAAACTAAAAATATGACAGGTGAAGAAGTTATTGCAGAGTATTCGGCTTCATTGGAATAAGAATAGTAAAACCTAGATGTTGGGTTACAGCGCATTAAAACTCTTCATTAATCATAAATTGATTAGTGCGCCTTTAACCCAACCTACAAAGTAAAATCCAAAATCAAGCTTGACTAGCCGCAGCTACCGCAACTTTTTGCTGACGCATTCCTGTAATTGACATTTTGACTCCGTTTGCTGGTGCAAGGTTAAAAGCACCATGACGTTGAAGTTTTTCTGGTTTATTATCTGCTAATTGCAGTTGATATTTTGAAAGTATTGTTGCCAAAACCAGTTTCATTTCAAACATTGCAAAGGCTTCTCCAAGACAGCGACGTGAACCTCCACCAAAGGAGAAAAGCTCGTATTGAGAATACTGTCTTTCTGAAAAACGTTCTGGTCTAAATTTGTCAGACTGAGGATATAAATCTTCGCGACGATGCAAACTGTAAAGATTACCAACCACTACCGTCCCCGGTTCCAACTGATGTCCCAGCAATTCCACAGGTTGTTTCACGACTCTAGGAAATGTGGTCATAGATACTGGACACATCCTTAAAGTTTCGTTACATACAGCCGTTAAATAAGGAAGTCGAAAAACTTCCATTGGATCTGGATTTTCACCCAAATTATCGATTTCTGCAAGCAATTTTTCTCGGACGTAGGGTGTATGGTGAACCCAATATAACGACCAAGCCATAGCCGTTGCAGAGGTTTCATGTCCCGCGAGCAACATAGTTATCAATTCATCTCGCAATTCTTTATCGGTCATTGCTTGTCCGTCTTCGTCTCTAGCTTCCATAAGCATAGAAAGAACATCAACCCTGTTTGCATCAGAATTATTACGACGTTCGGCAATTTCAGCGTAAATTAAATCATCAAGCTGCTTTCGCAAACGCACAAACTTACCCCAAAGACTCCAAGCTCCTAAATCTTTTTGTAAAGCGGGAAAAAGCAGAAAACTAGCGGTCAGAGGTGAAGAAACAACGTGCAACATTGAAACCAATTTATGTTTAATTTGTTGATAACGCTCTCCCTCAGATAAACCAAAGACAGCCCCTAAAATCACTTCTAAAGAAATATCTAAAGTTGCTTCGTTCGCTGAGAATACTTGATTAGCAGTCAATTTAGCAAAGACCTTTTCTGTATGGTCGCGCATTAATTCTGCATAAGAGTGCATCCGCTTTCCGTGAAAAGATGGCATCATTAACTTTCGCTGTCGTTTGTGGCGATCGCCATCTAAAATCACCAATCCATATTCCCCAATTATCGGCTCAAATGTCTTATTAGTTTCTCCTACCGCGACAAACTCTTTTGAATCGTTACTAAAGACTTTTTCTATTCCTTTGGGATGATTAACAAACACCAAAGTATTACCAAAACCAACCACTTCCGCTGTATAAATATCAGGATATATCCGAGCCGCCTTTTCCATGTATGCTACTGGGTCAGCCACCCACTGCACCTTCTGCAAAAAAGAAGGAGTTTTAAAAGTATTAGGTAATTTCATATAGCAATGCTTTAGAAATCCATCTGAATAAGTATTGGATTTACGTATAATCACATAGCCAGAAATCAAAATCTATATATCTCTAGAGGAATTGACAATTTTGTTTATATCTGTATTATAAAAATTAATATTAATTTAAGCTTTTATGTAGCAGTAATATTACGTCTTGAAAACCTTGCATTTGCTAGCTATGACGTTATTTCCTTGTATGTTTAACTAAATAGAATTTGAAAAACTGCCTTAGTTAGATTTAATTTGTATCTGTACGAAAACTTTATCTATATTAAATCAGCGATTACAAGAAATTGATAATTCCTTAAACAAACACGTATTTAGATGAAGAGAATCGTTTTGTTTTTGTAAATGCAGCTGAAACTGCTGGGTATCATGATGTTGGGTTCAGTGCATCTCAACTCTTCATAAATCATAAATTGATTCATGCGCTTAACCCAACACTATAAACATAGATTGAAATAAACAATTAAAAATAAACAACAAACAGGTTCTATATATTTGGAATAATTCAATCAAAACCGAAATATAAACGTTGGGTTACGACGCATTTTTACGCTTCAATAACAATCAAAAATATTCGTGCGTCTAACCCAACCTACAAATAAGATATTCTTCTATAAATAAAAACAAGAAAATAACCCACGAAGGTGGTGAGACTAGTTTGGGGTGTCGGTTTCCGTCCCCAAAACTAGCGAACCCGAAGGGGTTTTGCTTGTGTAGCAAAGGTTTCAACCGCCAGATTTTTAATTAATCTAAAATCCGTCTTGGAAAGTTTGTAGGTTGGGTTTCGTTCCTCAACCCAACATTATAAACATAGATTGAAATAAATAATTAAAAATAAATAACAACCAGGTTCTATATTTAAAATAATTCAATCAAAACCGAAATATAAACGTTGGGTTACGACGCATTTTACCTTTCAATAACTATCAAAAATATTCGTGCGTCTAACCCAACCTACAAATAAGATATTCTTCTATAAATAAAAACAAAAAAATAACCCACGAAGGTGGTGAGACTAGTTTGGGGTGTCGGTTTCCGTCCCCAAAACTAGCGAACCCGAAGGGGTTTTGCTTGTGTAGCAGCGGTTTCAACCGCCAGATTTTCTGATTCCTAACTCCTAACTTCCAGCAGGTAACTGCTTCCTCTCAACTTCTTCAGTCACCAACAATTCTCTCAAAACTCTCGCTGCTGCTTTCTGTGCAATTTGAGAACCAATTTTTTGTCCTAGAGTTTGAACGTTGGGATTAACTGCAAGTTTACTAACTTGTTCGATAGTTTTCGATAAATCAAAGTTACCGCCTTCTTGGAGAATTTTGATGATATTCTTGATATGCTCCAAGGTTTCTTTCTCTTCACTAGATGCACCAGGAACTTCAGTAATTGCAGTAACACCAACTCTTTCTCTTAATAAGTGAGTAAAGTTGTGCATTACGTTTCTACTTAATGCATCGACTCCTTTAAATAATTCATCTACTAACTTAATCCGAATAAAAGCACCACGTTCGGATGCTAAAAATTCTAATCCTTGGTCTAATGCGTTACTAGAATCATAATCTTGTGAATTCCGAGCATTTTTCAACAAGTTTTCTAAACGATTCCAACGGAAACGACCGTCTTTAAATAGTAAGTCTTTTAATGATGCTCTTAATTCTGGTGAAGGGTCGGTTAATAATCTTTTGGAAACGTAGGGATAAGCTTCGCTAAGAACTTTAAAGTTGGGGTCAATATATATTGCCACACCTTCTAACGTTACTAAAGAACGAATAATCAAAGCGTAATAAGGTGGTACCCGGAAAGGATATTCGTACATTAATTCCGATAAATCGTCGGTGATGGTTTTGATATTTAAATCCGCAACGGAAGCACCTTGAGCGTCGGCAAATACGTTAGCAAATGCTGGAATAATTGGCGTTAAATCAACATCTGCTGTCAAAAAGTCTAATTTAACGTAGTCAGAAGCTAAAGAGTCGAAATCGCGGTTAACTACGTGAACAATTGCTTCAATTAAACCGTAACGTTGTGGTGGTTGAATCTCGCTCATCATCCCGAAGTCAAGATAAGCTAATTTTCCGTCGTAGGTAGCTAGTAAATTACCGGGGTGCGGGTCAGCGTGGAAAAATCCATGTTCTAATAATTGACGCAGGGAACATTGAACTCCTACTTCTACTAAATAACGAGCATCTATACCTAAAGCCGCGATTTCTTTTACTTGAGTTAATTTAAGTCCGTTAATCCACTCCATCGTCAATACGCGACGGTTGGTGTATTCCCAGTATATTTTGGGAACGTATACGTCTTTTAAATGACCGTAAAGCTCAAAGAAACGCTCGGCATTTTCGCCTTCATTTACATAATCCATCTCCTCAAAGATACGCTCGCCTAATTCATCGAGAATACCTACCAAGTCGCTGCGTACTTGCTTAAGAGCTTTTTGTCCCCAAGCTGAAACTCGGCGAAGGATATATAAATCAATGGTTATACGCTCGCGTAAGTCGGGACGTTGAACTTTAACCGCGACTTCCTCACCAGTACTTTTTAATCTGCCTCGATAAACCTGCCCTAAAGAGGCAGCGGCGATTGGGTCTGGTGTTAAATCTGTATAAATTTCTTCCGGACGCGCCCCAATTTCTTCTTCAATAAATTGATAAGCAAGCTCGTTGGGAAAAGGTGGTAATTTATCTTGTAGCTGAGTAAATTCTTCTAAATATACCGGAGGAACTAAATCCGGTCTAGTGGACAATGCCTGTCCGATTTTAATATATGCTGGCCCCAACCTTGTTAACAATTCTCGTAATTGAACGGCACGACGACGGTCGGTTTTGACTTTTTTCCCAAGTTTAGTATCAAACCACACGCCAAAAGCAAAGCTGATAGCAGGAGCTAAAACCGTGAATATGCGTCCCAAAACCTGCAAAGGTCTTTTTCGATAATGCGCTGCGATTCCCGAAGCATCGTAACGCAACCCTAAATGTTCGCTTGTTGTTTCTTCTAACAGGCTACTCTTTCGACGCTCTAAGGTCGTCGGGAATTCAACAGTAGTCGTATCTACTTTATTTTCTGCAAGCACTAGTTTTGTCTCTTGTGGTGTGGATTTTGGAGGAACTGTCTTCATAATTCATGAACTTATCGCACGGCAGTTCAAAAGTTAAGTATTGTAACAATTGCTTTCACAAGTGTAACTCATGATGTGGAGGTCAAAGGTTAAAGGTTAGAGGTCAAAGGTTGTAAGTTAGGAGTTATGAGTTAGGAGTTAGGAGTTAGGAATTGTAAAATTTAAATATCTCCCCATCCCCTTGTCCCCTTGTCTCCCCATCTCCTTGTCTCCCCATCCCCTTGTTTCCCCATCTCCAACCTTTGAACTTTAATCTTTTTTAACCTTTAACCTTTGACCTTTAACCTTTAACCTTTTAAACTAAACTTGGTACACTTGTTCGCGAGTATTTTTTTAATCTTAAATTTAGTAGCTATTTGAGGTTTTTTGGGTTTTATTTTGTTACCTCAATTAGTATCTCAAACTGTAGAACTATCCGCGTCTGCCTTAACGGAGAATTTAGCTGAATGTTGCTCTCCCTTTTTATAGAGAACTTTGCTCTAATCGACAAATTGGATTTGGAGTTTGGTGCTGGGTTAAATGTACTTACTGGTGAAACCGGTGCTGGTAAATCGATTATTCTTGATGCTATCGATGCTGTTTTGGGTGGAAAAGTCTCCAGTCGGGTAATTCGTACTGGCAGCAAACGAGCAATGATAGAAGGTACTTTTACTTCTAATTCGGCTTTGGCTGCTTGGTTAACCGAGCAGGAAATTGATTTACTTGATGAAAATTCCGTAGTTGTAAGTCGCGAAGTTACTGCAACTGACCGTAGTGTCCGCAGTCGTTCGCGGGTAAATGGTGTGTTGGTAAATCGCCAGTTTATGAACAATTTGCGGGAGCGTCTGGTAGAAATTACCGCTCAAGGACAAAACGCACTGGTGGGACAGTCTACACAGGTTCGTAACTGGCTCGATTCCTATGGTGGTGATGGTTTGATGAAGCAGCGTTCGGTTGTGGGTGCTGCTTTTAGTCGCTATCACGAAGCGCATTTATTATTAGAACGTCGTCGGACTTCGGAACGAGAACGGTTACAAAAACTTGATTTACTGACTTATCAAGCCAAAGAGTTGGGAGAAGCTAATCTTAACGAACCTAATGAATTAGAAAAGCTTTTACAAGAACAAGAACGTCTCAATCATGTTGTTGAATTACAACAGATGAGTTACAAAGTTTACGAAGATTTATATCAAAGCGATGGTGGAGGTTCCACAGCTACGGACTTGCTGGGAAATAGCGAAGCTACCTTGATGAATATGGTAGAGTTCGACACTGAGGAACTTCAGCCACTTTTAGAATTAATTAGAGATGCTCAGTCAGCAGTTACAGAAGTAGCGCGACAAATTAATGCTTATGGAGATGCTTTAGAAGCAGACCCCGAAAGATTGGATGAGGTAGAAGAAAGAATTCGGGAATTAAAGCAAATTTGTCGTAAATATGGGCCGTCGCTCGCTGAAGTTATCGAGCATTACAACGGTATTCAAGAGCAGTTAAACGAACTTAACGATGGTGAAAAAACCATTGAAAGTTTAGAGAAACAAGAGCAGGAATGTTTGGATAAGCTGACTTCAGAATGTAGCAAATTAACCAAATTACGTAGCGCTACAGCAGCTTTATTAGAAGCAGAAATTATCAGGGAATTAAAACCCCTAGCAATGGACAAAGTGCAATTTAAAGTTGAGTTAGCACCCATTGCTCCGACTGCAAACGGTAGCGATAAAGTCAGCTTTTTATTCAGCCCTAACCCCGGTGAACCGCTGCAACCGCTCTCAGAAACCGCTTCCGGTGGTGAAATGAGCCGTTTCTTACTTGCATTGAAAGCTACTTTCTCGGCTTCGGATAGTCCGGGGACAATGGTATTTGACGAAATCGATGTGGGTGTTTCTGGTAGGGTAGCTCAAACCATCGCGGAAAAACTGCATCAATTAAGCTTGCAACTTCAGGTGTTGTGCGTGACTCACCAACCGTTAGTAGCAGCAATGGCTGACAGACACTTTCACGTTAATAAACAGGTTATTAATCAGTTAAAAGGTAAAAAAGAAAATAACGGACATGGGGAAGAGCGTACAGTAGTTAGGATTAAAGCTTTAGATAACCTGACAAAACGACGAGACGAACTAGCACAGTTAGCTGGTGGAAAATCCGCGAATGATGCAGTGGCTTTTGCCGATTCGTTGTTAGCCAAAGCAGCGACTCATCGAGAGGGAAAAGAGAAAGGAAAAGGGAGAAAGAAGAAAGCATAATTACCGCAACTAATGTAGAGACGTTACAGTGTAACGTCTCCATAGAGATAGATAAATAAAGATAGTTTATGCCTTACAAAGATTTCGATATTTCAAAAGTAAAAGATAAGTTTGAATTAACATTAGTAGAAGATGAGTGTTTTCTTCCAGAAATAGAACCTGTTTCACCAAGCTCTTATATTGCGGAATATCTAAAAGAAAGTATTCCTTTAGCAATTGCAATGGGTTCTAGTAAAGCTCATTCCGAACTAATTATTAGTCCAATTATGTTTGCATTGAGAAAGCTTTTGAATAAAGAAATCAGCTTTTTTTCTGGAGAAGAATTCAACGTTGATGAAAACTTAGGATTAACAGGCTGTTGCGATTTTATTGTTAGTCTTTCTCCCGAACAATTGTTTATTGAAGCGCCAGCATTGATAGTTATAGAAGCAAGGAAAGAAAATATTAAATATTCTTTAGGGCATTGTATTACACAAATGGTTGCCGCCCAAAAATTTAATTCCATAAATGATGAATCGATATCAATTATTTATGGAAGCGTCACTAATGGAAATTTATGGAGCTTTTTGAAGTTAGAACAAGATATTGTAACGGTTGATTTTACCGAATATTCAATTTTACCAGTAGAAAGATTATTGGGTATCTTAGTCTGGATAATGCGCGATGGGTTAGATTGATGTAATTTTTTCTTCAATAACTTTTTCCATTTCCTCGTATGAAGTACTTCCTTCTACCCATATTTCAATCATTTCCCTAACTATTTGTGCAGATTCTTCGGAAAGTTCGCAGCTAATAACTATTTCTTCTGCATAATCTTGTATTACATCAATAGGACCAAATTTATCCATCCATGCTGCAATATTAATTTTTTCTTCAGTAGGTTTATCTTGATTAATATCAATACCTTTTCTATTGTCTGGCGAAATCAAGCTATAAATTGAATTACCATCTAAAAATACCACATTCAGCCAAACTTTCCATCCATGTTCGCATCCACACTTTTTAATCAAAATACTTTCGCATAAATCGCGCCAAAAATCTTCAGAAGCTTTGTATTCTTCAATATTCGACAAAAAGTTTTTATATAAATGATTTACCATAGATTGAATTAATTATTTATAAACAAATAACGAGACGTAGGGTGTGTTTCTTTCTGCACGCAACTCACCTTGACTGAATTCTTAACTAACCCAAAAAAAATTCTCTTTTTACGGTGAAGAATTTAAGGTATTTATGATTTTCTCTTTAGTTAATCTCCAAAACAACTATTTGAAGAAATCACTAATCGAAAACCGATATCAAGGTCGCGATGGTCGCGATTAGCATAATAACGAGAAGAACTACGACATTTACTTGGGATAACATACCAAGAACCACCACGAAGTATGCGAGAAGGGTTAAGATTATTCAACCAAGCACTACCATCAGTAGGTGCATTTTTATAATTACTATGACAACTATCTTGACACCACTCCCATACATTTCCGTGCATATCATATAAACCAAAAGCATTGGGAGGATATGTTCCTACTTCTGTAGTTTCCTTGATAAAAATCCCTTGTGGTGACGAATTATAAATATAATTTCCATCGTAATTAGCTAAATCTGTAGTGATATTTTCTCCGAAATTAAATGGTGTATTAGTATTAGCACGACAAGCATATTCCCATTCTGCTTCTGTTGGTAATCTGTAATTGCGTTCAGTTTTTTGACTTAGCTTCTGACAGAATTTTACAGCATCATTCCAAGATACATATTCAACAGGTAAATTCTCACCTTTAAATTTAGCAGGATTTTTCCCGGTAATTGCTCTATACTGCGCTTGGGTAATTGTATATCGACTCATGAAGAAACTTGGTATTGTAACTTCATGCTGGGGAATTTCATTGTTTTTCCTTTTCTCTTCACTATCTGGGGAACCCATAACAAATTTTCCCCCCGTTATCTGTACCATTTCTAAGGTGATATCATTTCCCAATTTTTCAATAAAATATTTCGCTTCGTCTCCTTCCTTCTTGATGACTTTCCCTGTTTTATTCACAGTTACAGATGTAAATTCAAATGTCCGTAACAGGGGTTCTTTGAGTAAAGCAACTGTTTTTAAGCTAGATATATTTTGTATTTGATTTGCTGGTTGATTTATTTGGGAATTATGATTTTTTTTAATGGTAGGTTTAATTTTGGAAAATAGTTTTTTGATGATTGTTTGGATAACAGGTTGACTTGTTAAATTTTGTGATAATTGAATTGCTTGTAAAGCTTCTGCTGCATTTTGGTAACGTTGAGTAACTCGACGATTCACCATTTTTGCTAATACTTCCGCAAAACCATCGGAAACACTAACCTTATCCTGCCAAATTACTTCTCCATCTTGATTACAATCTAGTTTATCGGGTTGTATTCCCGTCAGCGCTTGTATCCCGAGCATCCCCACAGCATAGATATCGCTAGCTAACTTCGGTTTACCATTACATTGCTCGAATGGTATAAACCCCGGTGTCCCCACTACTGCGGTAAAATTGGGTTGTTCGATATTTCCCAATACTGTTTGCTTTACCGTACCAAAGTCTATTAAGATAATTTTGCCGTCAACTCGACGACGCATAATGTTTTTGGGATTGATATCGCGGTGAATAATATTTTGCTGGTGAACGAATTCTAATACTTCTAAAATTTCTTTTAAAATCTGAATAACTGTAACTTCAGAAATTTTTTGTCCAAGAGGGATTGTTTCGGTTAAATCCGTCCCATCAATAAATTCTTGAACTAAATAAAATCGATTCCTTTCCTGAAAATATTCTAATAGTGTGGGAATTTGTGGATGCATATTACCCAAATTATAAAGAGTTGCAGCTTCTTTGCGAAAAGCTTGTTTTACCCACTTCAATTGCTCATTTTTAAGATTTTGAGTTTTCAGACGTTTAACAACGCATTTAGGTTTTAAATCGACAGGAATACCCAAATCTTCAGCAAGATAAGTTTCACCAAACCCCCCGCTTCCTATTTTTTTGATTATTTTGTATCGGTTTCGGAGTGTTTGACGGATATTCATAGATTTACCCAAACTCTTTCCCTCTGCGCTCTCGCACTCTCTGCGGTTCATTATAAAATTTTAAATACCACAAAAATAACCTAAAAATGACCTCAACCCTCACCAAAAACTCTATTCAAACCGAGAAATTACCTGCTGGTGGTACAAACCCAAATCAATTTGACGTACTCGAAGCTTGGTACCCAATTCACTATATTAACGACTTAGACAAATCAAAACTTACCCGTTTTACTATCCTCAACAAAGACGTTGTAATTTGGTGGGATAAAAAAACTTCTGCTTTTAAAGTTTTTGAAGATAAATGTCCCCATCGTCTGGTACCTTTATCTGAAGGAAGAATTGCTGAAGATGGATTATTAGAATGTCCCTATCACGGTTGGGCTTTTTCTGGTAATGGTAATTGCGAAAGAATTCCTCAACAACCGGAAGGTATAAAAGCCGAAACTTCTCAAAGAGCTTGTGTTAAATCTTTTCCCACATCTGTTAAACAAGGATTATTATTTATCTTTCCTGGAAATCCAGAAAATGCCGAAAAAATCGAAGTTCCGATTATTGAAGCTATTGAAGAAAATCCAGATGAATGGGTTGTTTTAAATACTTTTCGAGATTTACCTTACGACGCTTTAACATTATTAGAAAACGTTATCGATTCGAGTCATATTCCTTTTACTCATCACGCTACAGTTGGTAATAGAGATAGCGTTTCACCAGTAGAATTAGAATTAGTTGAATCGGGGAAAAATGGTTTTACAGGAATTTGGCAAGATGGGCCAAGAAAAGGTACTTTAGGAAAACAAGATACAAGTTTTATTGCACCGGGGTTTGTATGTCATGATTTAACTGCAAAGCAATTAGGTAGAACTTTGACGGTGGTTTATGCTACTCCAATCCGTAAAGGTGAATGTCGTTTATTTGCGCGTTTCCCCTTCAAATTTGCTTCAAAACTACCCGCATTTTTTATTAAATTAACTCCACGGTGGTATTCTCACATCAGTAACAATCGGATTTTAGAAGATGACCAGATTTTTCTGCATTATCAAGAGCGTTTCCTAGAAGAATCCGGGGGAAGTCCTAATTTTAATAAAGCATTTTATCTACCCACCAAAGCTGATACTTATGTTTCCGAATTGCGAAAATGGGTAAATGATTATAATGCAAATCCATTCCCTGGAGAGAGTTTACCACCGAGATTATCAACAGAAGAGCTTTTAGATAGATATCATTCCCATACTAAACATTGTGGAAGTTGTAGAAAAGCACTTGCGAGAATCAAACAATTGAGGATTGCAATTACGGTTCTTGCAGCAGTAACTTGGGCAATGATACCCTTAACATCTTCATTCCAAAATGAATCAATAATTTTACCATTATCATTTTCTGCGATATTTCTTTTACTGGGTGGTGTATGGTTTGGTTTGGGAAGATTAGAACATCGAATGTACCGAGGAGAAGAAGTACCTCCGCGTAATTTACCTAAGAATTAGATATAGCACTTTTCATTTGAGTACAATACACTTTGATAAACCTCACCCCTTCCCCTCTCCAAGATATCGGAGAGGGGTGTATTTATTCAACTGAAAATACTGATTTAATTATCTATATGTACTTCAAGAAAATCTTTAATAGCATAAAATTCTTCAGTTATATCTAATCAAATCTACCTTACCCTGACAGAACTGCACATCCCTCTCCTTAACAAGGCTACCGTGTACACACAAGTGCTCTCTGCATACGTTTCAGGGATTTTAATCCCCTTAAATCGTCATTGCGAGGAGGAACGACGAAGCAACCGCAAAGTGCTGGGATTGCTTCGCTTCGCTCGCAATGACAGGTTTTGAGCTATTTTCATCTGAATCCAAAACCCGCTTCCAGGTAGGATTTTCAGACTTGTGTGTACACTGTAGCCTTAACAAGGAGAGGGAACGAGGGTGAGGTTTCTTAATTCTCAAAAAAAAATCAAGAATGCTATAACTGACGTATCAAATTATATAGTTATTATTCCCCCTATTCCCTTTCTTCTGAAACTTTTCCCCCTAATCTAAATTCTAATTAAATAGCACCATAAATATCTCTACAATGTCCGAAATATCTCGTAGAAAATTTATCAAACAAAGTACAACTGCTTTTATAAGTCTTTCTTCCATCAGCTTACTTAAATTACTATCCGACTCAGTTTCCGCTGCTGAAACAGTAACTGGGAATCTAGAAACGCAAATCCCCAGGTTGATGAGAAACAACCGAATCCCCGGAATTTCTATAGCAATGATTCGGGATGGAGAATTATTTTGGAATAAAAGCTTTGGGATCAAGCACAAATATAGAAAAACATCGGTTAACAACGAAACCATCTTTGCTGCTGCATCTTTGACTAAACCATTGTTTGGTTATGCTGTTTTAAAAATGGCTGAAAGAGGAGAAATTGATTTAGATGCACCTTTAACAAAATACACTGATAAACCATTAATCCCCGATTCTAGAATTCAAAAAGTAACTGCTCGAAGAGTACTGTCTCACACCACTGGTTTTCCTAATTGGAGCGGTAGTAAACCAGTGTGGTTCAAGAATAATCCAGGGACAAAATTTGGTTACTCTGGGGAAGGTTTTCTATATTTACAAAGCGTAGTTGAAAAAATTACCGGACAACCTTTAGAAGAATATTTACAACGGCAAATATTGCAACCTTGGGGAATGAATAGCAGTAGTTTAATTTGGCAACCAGAATATGCCAATATTGCTAGTTACGGACACAATCGTCAAGGTAAACCCAGAGCAATGAGTAAACCAAAAGCTGCGGTTTCTGCGGGAAGTTTACGTACTACTGCTGCTGAATACGCTCAATTCCCTATTGCAATGATGAAACCGGGAACAGTTGATAGTAATTATTTAACAGAAGCAAGTTTACAACAAATGCTAACTCCCCAGATAAAACTTAGCTATTCCCTCGATTGGGGTTTGGGTTGGGGATTGGAAAGAACCAATAAAGGTAAGTTTTTTTGGCATTGGGGAGACTTAGTTACTTTTAAAAGTTTCGTTGTCGCTTCTAAGGATTTACGAACGGGAATTGTAATTTTAGCTAACAGTCAAAACGGCTTAAAAATCTGCGAAAGAATTGTCAATCAAGCCATCGGTGGTAAACATCCAGCATTCAAATATTGGATGATTGATTATTAATTATATTTTGTTAAAAATAAAAAACTAATGTAGAGACGTAGCAGTGCTACGTCTCCATCAATTAGGGTTGATAATAGTCTACTGGTGCGTTTCATAAATTATGAAGGGTCGCGTTTTCTTTCAACCGTCGGGAGACGTAGCATTAGTCCTTTTCATAATTTCTGAAGGGTTGCGTTTTCTTTGGAAATGTCGGGGGACGTAGCATTAGTCCTTTTCATAAATTATGAAGGGTTGCGTTTTCTTTGGAAATGTCGGGAGACGTAGCATTAGTCCTTTTCATAAATTATGAAGGGTTGCGTTTTCTTTGGAAATGTCGGGAGACGTTATTTATAACGTCTCTACATTACGTCGGTAGAAAATAAAACTGTCAAAATTAATGCAATAAACCACTATTCAAAATCATATTTAGAAATGTGATGCTATTTACTCTCTTTCCGCTCTAAAATTATCGAACAATTGTAGTTGAGTTGAGGAACATTAGCGCAGCGTGTCCTTGCGGACATAAAGCATTTAATAACCTCACCCTTAATCCCTCTCCTTATCAAGGCTACGGTGTACACACATCTCCTAGATCCCCCCTAACCCCCCTTGAAAAGGGGGGAATCTGAATTAAAGTCCCCCTTTTCAAGGGGGATATAGGGGGATCTAAACGCTGTGAAAGCAATTTAGAATACTTGTGTGTACGCGGTAGCCTTATCAAGGAGAGGGAAAATACGAAGCAATTATTTAATCTTAGCCAACATCATATTAGACTGATTCACATTGAATTTATAGCCAATACCAAAATCCAAAGGCTTAATATCATTATTACTTGCATAAGCCCTTCTCAAATCTGATTGATAGCGACTGCTAAATAAACCAATGGGACGACTGTAGCTACCATAAAATTCTAAATCCCATTTAGCACTATCAAAGGATTTTAAAGGCACTCCAGAGTCATCTTGCAATACATGACTGCTGGTAGCCAAAATTGTCTTTTTAATACCTGAAAAGCTACTATTATGCATTAAGTAGGAAGCAGCTTTCAGATAGGTTACTGGTTCGTTAAGTTGACTTACAAACTGTGTCAATTCAGGATGCTTAATTAAACCTGAATTCGATAAATCTGTAGAGAAATAATACAAAGTACGAGGTTCCGATTCCCCTTCAGGAACAAAAGCAATTCTTACTCCCGGAACCATTCCTTTCTCAAATTGTTTGACCTGAGCATTTTGGTCTAAACCAATGTATTGTAAATCAAGGATACGATTATTAGTGCGTGCCATAAACACGTACAAAATTGGTAATACTCCTTGCTTTCGCAAATCAACTTTCATATCATTAGTACGGAAGAAGCTGAATTGCAAAATTTCTGATAAAGAACTTCTGGCTTTACTCAATGCAGCATTACTTTGATTTGCAGAAAGTTTAGCAAAATCTGGAACGCTACCTACTGGTTCTAAACCAACTAAAATTAATTTCTTAGCTTTAGGAAATAAAGAGAAAGAATAAAGAAAATCTGGGCCGCTGAAAGGATAGAAAACAGTTGGAGATTTAGCATTAATTGCTTGTAACTCCTTGTCTCTCCAGTTTCTTACCTTCCCTAGCTGTTTATTTTCTAATTTAGACCAGGCATTTTTATAGTAATTTTGGTGAGAATTCCAACCTCTCACCTGCTGTACTTTAGCTAAAGAACTTTGGCTATCAACTTCCATCCCCGCAAGTAATTTTGCGGTATCGGTTAATTTAGCAGATTTTGCTTTATTGAATTTAGCTAAAGGGTCTACAGGTTTAGTTGTTTCAGCCTTTTTTGCCGCATTATTATTAATATCATTCTTAGCATTTTCATTAGAACTACAGCCTTGCAGTAATAATAATGCACTAATACCAGTACCAACAATAGCGGTAAATAATTTATTGCTTTTCATGATTGTAGGGTAAAAAATTAAGGTAATTTATCAGTCCAGCTTCCAGAAGAAAATGATTGTCGCGAAGTATTATCTTTTGTTAAACCGGGTTTGTTTTTGTTCGCTTTGAGATGCAGAAACATAGTTTGCTTCTTCATTAACTGAAGACCAGCCTAATTTGTTTTTGGAAGCAACAAAATAGACAATCAAACCAACTAACATAGTGAGCATTCCTGTCAATGATTCCGCAGGTTTATCAATCAAAAGAAACACCAACATCCACGAACTTATTCCTAAAAAGATAAGTGGTGTAAAAGGATAGCCCCAAGTTTGATAAGGTCGGGGTGCTTCGGGATATCGAAAACGATAAACAAAAACTCCTAAAACTGTAATGAATGAAGATAATGTGAGAGTAAATCCTAAATAAGTTAGTACTGCTTCAAAGCTAGATGTCAGTATCAATACAGTAACGATAAATAGCTGTAGCAAAATTGCTAAATATGGAATACCACTACTATTCTTCTTTGCAAGTAGTTTAAATAATGGGATATCTTCACCAATCGCTTGAGTGACTCTCGGACCTGCTAAAACCATTGAACTGATTGAACTGATTAGCCCTAATGAAATTAGAATACCCATTATTTTTGCTCCCATACCACCAAATATCTGATTGGCTGCTATGTATCCAATTTCCAATTCTCCTGCTAACTTATTAATTGGTGTAGTATGTAAAAATATAAAATTTAATAGTAGATATAACCCCATTACAATCAGTGTTCCACCAATTAAAGAACGAGGTAGATTTTTTTCCGGTTCTTCTACTTCACTAGCTAAATAAACTGCTGCATTCCATCCCGAATATGAATAAGTTACGTAAACCAAAGAAATAGCAAAAGGAGAACTGAATATTAAATTTACGTCTCCAGTGGAAGGTAAAAATCCTAATTGCTGAGGTTCAGCCAAAAACAAACCGCAGACAATTAAAACTACAATTAGTAGAACTTTCAAAATCGTAAATATCTGTTGAAAATAGCTACCAAATGTTTTGCTTTTACCATGAATTAAGGAAACTCCGATAACTACACCTAAAGCAATAACTATTGAAGAAACCAATGGAAACACGCTTTTAAAATATGCTCCCAAAGCCATAGCAGCGGCTGCTATCGGTGCAGCAAAACCCACAGTTACAGACACCCATCCAGATAAAAAACCAACTACAGGATGATATATCCGAGATAAATAATAGTATTCACCACCAGAATAAGGCATTGCAGCACCTAATTCTCCGTAGCTTAAAGCACCGCACAAAGCGAAAATTCCACCCACCATCCATAAGAATAATAGGGTGAAACCAGATTTTATATCCACAACTTGAAAACCCAAGCTAGTGAATACACCGGTACCTATCATATTGGCCACCACAATACAAGTTGCAGTAAACAAGCCAATTGCTTGATTATTTTGTTGCTGATTGGAAGACATTAATATTTTTCAGCAATATTACTGAGCTATTCGTGTTTTAAACAACTCATGTTTTAGCTTAGTGAATTACCTAATAGCATCCTGGGAAATGCCGATATTTGTACGAAGTAAATTCATATTTTTAAGCAAAGTTTTGATTGAATAAGAATTAATACTGACATATTAAGTATAAAAAAATATTTATATCAACAGCTATCAACCTATAAGCCTCGAAATTCAATCCAACTGCCGTATTCATACGCATTCTTTTATATACTAAGTAAAAAACGCAAAAGCCTATTGATAGAAAAATATTTAGAGAGGTTTTACCTAATGCTTGACTAGTACATCAGGGCTTAAATAAGGCAACCATTAAAAATGGCTGAAAAGCCCCAGATATCAAACTTTTTGTCTTGGAAATTTGCTCTTGGGGGAAACCCCCAAGACCGCAATTTCCGCTACTTCTTACTTTTTACTTCTTACTTCCGCGAAGCGGTACTAGGTTTATTTTGACCGTTTGTAGAGACGTTATACATAACTTCTCGCTGCATTTGAAAGAAAACAAACCGTCAAAATGAAGTAACAGGTCAGCAGGTTTATCAAACTTCCATAGTTTTTCGCATGCTTTCTTTCAGATTGAGAAATACTAGTTCTTATGAACTATAAAAAACACCAAAAATTAACAGAGACTTAGTAATAGGCACTTGCAAGTAATAAAATATCCAGCTTTGGGTTCTGCCTTTCAGACAAAACCCCCACTACACTAGGTTTTCTCCGAAATGTATTTTCAGAAGCTGGATATTTTATTTTTTGGATCTCCCATAGCTAAAATACTCGTGAAAATAATTTTCAAAGTCAAGTTTAATTGTTGTTGGTGCAATTTATTACGCTGCACCTGTTAATTTTAGAAAAAAATTGGGAATAATATCAACACGGTGATGTAAAAATTACAACTTTACTATTCAATACCCAATGTTGCGAATATCTTGAGAGCAAATAGTTATAAATGAATCATAGTAGAGCCGATTATTCTTTTTACAACACTTTGACCATAAAACGAAAACAAGCAATTAAGTAATTGTTAATCTGCTACTTGTAAGTATATTTACGTTAATTTGTTCGTAATTGAATTAAGGTATTTTTTTTAATAGTTAATTAGCAATAAAAATAGGAGAAGACAATATTTTGGTTATGAGTAAGTACCGAAATATCCATGTTTATCCACTTATTGCTTATCAAACGAATATTGTTTTTTCTTGTTTTATTGTCTACGTATCTTTGTCAGTGACGTTTTCTTCCACTAAAGATTAAACTGTGAACAATACTAGAATTCGATAAGACAGTAATGTAATAATATTTTTCCTTATTGAAGGTTGAAGAAAAAGGAGCTTCATAAAATTAACCATGAATATCTTTATTTCTTGACCTTAAGCCGATTTATTCAAAAAGTCTATTTTGCGTTTAAGTGAGATTGGCTTTGAAAAAAGGCAGATTTATCGTTCATAGCGAATCAATTAATAAAACAAATCTTATATCATAAGGCAACTATGTCAGTCTACCAACGTAGTCGCAATGAAACCACCGATTTAATTATTGGTGGAAACAATCAGGGTGAGCGCGACTTTATTCAAAATTCTGCTGGATTAGATGCTCTTGGTCATCAAGAGCAAGGAACTATTTCCACTTTCCTAGCTCCTTTAACTCAAGATACTTTTAAACAAGTTGTAAAAGATGTAGAGCATAAGCTACAGATTGTTAATCAAACCCTATCAATGCTCGATTCCAAAGGGTTTGAAGCTATCTTGCAAGAAATGCTCCAATCTATCACCTTGAAAACTGGAGAGCTACTAGGTGCAGATAGAACAACAATATTTTTACTAGATGAAGAGAAACAGGAACTATATACAATAGTCGCTGAGGGAGAAGGAAAGCGTTCTTTAGAAATTCGCATACCAGCAAATAAAGGTATCGCTGGTGAAGTTGCGACTCATAAAAAAGTTGTGAATATCCCCTTTGATTTTTACAACGATAATCGTTCTTCTTTTGCACGGGAGCATGAAAAAAGAACTGATTACCGTACCTTTACCATGTTGGCTTTACCTTTACTAAACGAACAAGGTAAATTGGTCGCGGTAGTGCAATTATTAAACAAACTAAAACCAGTTAGCGATAGTGAAGCCCCTTTATCGGAACGTATTGATGATAAAGGTTTTACCGATGCTGACGAGCAATTATTTCAAGAATTTGCGCCATCTATCAGATTAATTTTAGAATCATCGCGCTCATTTTACGTAGCGACTCAGAAGCAACGAGCGGCTGAAGCTTTAATGAAAGCGATTAAGTCACTTTCGCAAAGCAGTCTTGATTTAGAAGAGACGCTTAAGCGGGTAATGGACGAAGCAAAACAACTGATGAACGCAGACCGTTCAACCTTATGGCTAATAGACCGCGATAAGCAAGAATTATGGACAAAAATCACCTTAGATAATGGTTCGACTAAAGAGTTACGAGTACCGATGGGTAAAGGTTTTGTCGGTCAAGTTGCATCAACCGGGAAGATATTAAATATTCCCTTCGATTTGTACGACAATCCCGACTCCGATACAGCAAAACAAATAGACAGTTCAAACGGTTATCGTACCTGTAGTTTGCTGTGTATGCCAGTATTTAACGGAGACAAGGAATTAATTGGTGTCACTCAACTGGTAAACAAGAAGAATAAAAATCAATCTCCAGCTTATAACCCTGAAGATTGGCCAAAAGCCCCCGAATGCTTCCAAGCTAGTTTCGACCGTAACGACGAACAGTTTATGGAAGCTTTTAATATTCAAGCGGGTGTAGCACTGCAAAATGCTCAATTATTTGCCACAATCAAGCAACAAGAGCAAATGCAGCGCGATATCCTTCGCAGTCTTTCCAATGGTGTGATTTCTACTGATAGCAAAGGTCAAATTCTTGCTGCTAACGAAAGTGCTTTGCGTCTGTTGGGATTAGAGGAAGAAGAACGTTTAGAAGGTAAATTAATCAACGACATCATCAATATCAAAGAAAACGACTTTGATAAATGGTGTAACGATGCTTTAAATGCTGCCGATAATAAATTACGCGAACAATATTATCCAGACCGGACACTTATTAGCCATCAATCCTTAGAAAACAGCATCAACTTGTCAATTAACACCATCGCCGACGTTAGCGACAATCAACAAGTTCGGGGTGCGCTGGTAGTAATGGATGATATCAGCGATGAAAAACGGCTCAAGAGTACCATGTATCGCTACATGACTCAGGAACTAGCCGAAGAACTACTCAAATTAGACGACGCAAAATTAGGAGGAGACAGAAAAGAAGTTTCCATACTATTTTCCGATATTCGCGGCTATACCACTCTCACGGAAAACTTGGAAGCCGAAGAAGTCGTAGGTATGCTTAATGAATACTTCGAGTCTATGGTGGAAGCGGTTTTCAAACATAAAGGTACCCTAGATAAATACATCGGTGATGCCATCATGGCCGTATATGGTTCGCCGCTACCTTTACAAAATCATGCTTGGATGGCTGTACAAACATCCTTAGAAATGCGTCGTCGTTTGAAAGAATTTAATAGTCGTCGTCAAGCAGATGACAAACCACAAATTAAAATTGGTATAGGTATCAATTCTGACGTTGTAATTAGTGGAAACATTGGTTCGAGCAAACGGATGGAATTTACCGCAATTGGAGACGGCGTTAATCTTGGCTCCCGTTTAGAAAGCGTCAGCAAACAGTACGGCTGCGACATAATTATTAGCGATAATACTTACGAACCTTGCAAACACTTGGTGTGGGCAAGAGAATTAGATTTTATTCGCGTCAAAGGTCGTAACGAGCCAGTATCAATATACGAATTAATCGGTTTGCGTAACGATGATATAGGTAGCGATAGACTAATAGCTATCGAGCATTATCACAAAGGACGCGAACACTATATCAGCCGTCAATTTACCTCAGCCAAACAGCAGTTTGCTAAAGTCTTGGAAATTGACCAGGATGATAAAGCCGCGATATCCCATCTCAAGCGCTGTCACTACTGGCTAGATAATCCCAATGCTCTCGATAACTGGGATGAGGGAGTTTGGACTTATAAAGAAAAGTAAAATAAAAAGTTAGGAGTTAAGAGTTAGGAGTTAGGAATTATAAGTCTTTTGACGGGTTTGTTTTTTTACCGACGTAATGTAGAGACGTTATAAATAACGTCTCCCAACAGTTCCAAAGAAAACCCGACCCCTCAAAATTTATGAAAACAACAACAACTCTAAATTTCAATAACAATCTTCTAGGATGGGCATTTTTGTTCGTCCTACTGTTGTTTATATAGTGATTTAATTGACTCAAATACTAGTAAATACACTATCAGCTAACGCATGATAAATTTATTACAATTCTCCATAAAAAGAATTTAGAAGCAATTAAGGCACCCAGATTGTGTGATAATAACCAAGCCTTTCGCTTTCCCCCAAGGAACCAATATCACCGTGCAGTCAACCGATAATATGAACGAACTGGTTGAAGCCTTACAACAGCCAGCCGATTTAACCTTCGAGCTACCAGATCCAGAAGATGAAGCGATTCCTGAAAACGAGTTTCTGCAACAGCTAGATGTCGCTTGGCAGGTATGCGATAAATTTGATTTGCAGACCGATATTTGGCGAGGAAGAATTTTACGAGTAGTGCGCGATCGCGAAAAAAAAGGAGGAGATGGACGCGGTACTGGGTTTCTAAAATGGCTCAAGGAACGAGAAATTAGTAAAAGTAATGCATATTCTTTGATTGAATTAGCAAATAGCGCCGATACTCTCTTAGAAGAAGGAAAGCTAGAGCCAAGCTCAATCAACAACTTTAGTAAACGAGCATTTGTAGAAACTGCCAAATCTTCACCCGAAGTTCAAGTCATGGTAAGTGAAGCAGCACAAAATGGCGATAGAATCACCAGAAGAGAAGTAAAGCAACTCTCAGAAGAATGGACGGCAATGTCCTCAGACTTATTACCCCAACCAGTGAAACAAAAGGTAGCAGATAACACTCTTCCCCCTCGTTATATTGCACCATTGGTAAAAGAAATGGAAAAACTACCAGAACCCCATCAAGCAGTAATTCAAGATGAAATTACCGCTAATCCAGATGTTGACACCCTCAAAAATGCTACTTCCGAAGCACGTTATTTAGCAAAATATTTGAAAGCAGCAGTACAAGTACAAGCTTTATCTAATGAAGAAGTAGATATTGAAACAGCTTTGGAAGAAGCCCAAAGAGTCGGATGCATGAATGTAGCAGCCGATTTAGTTAATCAAGCATCCCAGATAGAACAAACCATAGCCAAGCTATATATGACATGGAAGCGCATCGCCAATTTATCAGATAGACTTTACGTAGATACAGGTGCTTCCACACCACATTTAAGGTCGCTACTCGATTGTCTAGAACCTCTCGGTGGAGAAGTCATGGAATTACAAATTAGCGGTACAAACGAACGCACGGTACGCTTGCAAATTCAGGAAAGCGAATAATCAGTTAACAGTTAACAGTTATCAGTTAACAGTTGTTCACCGGTCGGGTACGGTTCATCAGCGAGCAGTGAACAAGTTGCTCTGTTGACTGTAAAGCTTTGATTAAAACTGAAAATAAAAATGAGGCGAATTTATCATATTTTTTAGGTACATTCCTCACTCAGGCTATATATAAGCCTGGTGTTATAAAAACTAAGCCCGTTTGAACGGGCTACAAATCAACATATAGATGATTCAAGACTTAAATAATTAATTACTTGTAAAATCCGTCATCGAGGTAAGTATTGATAATTTGCTCACTGTTAACTGTTAACTGATAACTGATTAAAGTTCGCCGTCAATTATGAAGATTGCTCCGCGCATTTGTAAATCAAGCTTAATAGTTTTGGAAAGTCCTTTATTGTATCCGAATAAAGCATTCTCTACGTTTGCACCATTGAGGTCTGTATAACTTAAATTAGCACCAACCAAATAAGCATTACTCAAGTTTGCTGTGGCTAAAAATGCATTCTTGAAATTGGTATAGCTAAAATTAGAATTGACCAAATTAGCATAGCGTAAGTCAGCACCAGATAAATTGACACAGCTAAGATTGGCATTACTTATGTCAGCACCGCGTAAATCAGCTGTTTTCATCACAGCATCTCGCAAGTCAGCACCAGATAATTCAGCTTCACTCAAATTAGAAATACTTAAATTAGCATCGCGTAAATCAGCACCTACTAATTGAACACCGTTGAGCAAAGCTTGGCTGAGATTAGCACCTTTAAGTTTTGCACCTGCCAAATAAGCATATTGCAGATGAACTCGACTTAGATCCGCACCACTAAGGTCAGCACGAGTTAAATTCGCGTCATCTAATCTGCTACCAGGAAAATCTCTCTCTCCTAATGCATAACGTTGAAGTAGTTCGCTTGAACTTGATGCCATTAACACAGCAGGTAGTCTCTTATCATCCAATGAATTCATGTTGCAATAGATGCGCTTATTTCAATTTAAGCTTAAGCTAAAAGCCTTTACCTACTAGTACTTATTGATGACACTTTATTTCATTGTCCAAAAATCATTACCTTGAAATGCAATTGTTCTTGTACCGAATTATTACGGATGTATGACAGTTTACTTAGTGGCATAACTTGGGGGAGAGAGGGGAAGATGGGGGAGATGGGGGAGATGGGGGAGATGGGGAGATGGGGGAGATGGGGAGATGGGGAGATGGGGAGATGGGGAGATGGGGAGAGGGGGAGATGGTAAGCCACCCCCGTGCCGAGGTTCCCTCGGTTGAGGGGAGTGGCGCAACCCGTAGGGGGGAGACAGGGGGAAGAAAAATTTTACAATTACCCATTACCCATTACCCATTACCCATTACCTATTCGCAATCCCCAATTCCCTAATTCCCAATTTCCTAATTCTTAATTCCAGTTGTGGCGATACCGCGTATGAATTGTCGCTGACCAATTAGGAATAGTAATATTATGGGTAGTGTGGCTATTGTGACTGCTGCCATTAGTAAGGGCCAGTTGTTGGTAAATTGCTCTTGAAACTCGGCTAAGGCTAGCTGTACTGTTCTCAGTTCGGGTCTGGTTGTAAATACTAAAGGTTTAAATAAATCATTCCATTCACCAATAAAAGTAAATAAAAATAATGTTACTAATGCCGGACGAGCTAAAGGTAACATCACTTGCAATAATATTTGCAGCCTGTTTGCTCCATCTATGGCTGCTGCTTCTTCTAGTTCTATGGGAATACTTTGAAAATACTGCCTTAACAAGAAAATACCGAATCCGTTGGCAGCAGTAGGTAAAATAATTGCCCAATAGGTATTTATTAAATTTCCCCACTTAAGTACTAAAAATACGGGAATTACCAGCAACTGAAATGGGATAACTAACGTCGCTAATACTATCAACAGTAATAATTCACGTCCTTTAAACTTTAATCTTGCTAATGCATAACCGGCCAATGCCGAAGTTATAATTTGAAAAGAGGTTACCGTTAGTGCTACCAAGGTAGAGTTAGCAAATGCTAGTAAAAATTTACCTCGTCCCCAAGCATCGCGGTAATTAGACAAAGACCAGCCATTCTTCGGTAACACGCTTTGAGTTGTTCCATCCGAAGCGAATGATGTTAGGAAAACCACCAGTAGCGGCAATAGGATAATAGCTGCCAATATTAATAGCAACCCACTAGTAAAAAAGTTACCGTAGTTTCGCATCCGGTCTAGTTTAAGCATAAATAAAGCTTTGTATAAGCATTAGTTTTTCTGTTACTAGAGCAATCGCCCCCAGCAAGAGCTAATCTATAACATAGTGGCTTGTTAAGTAAAATTAAACCACTTACCCAAGCTGTTGATGGTGAAGGATAAATAATGAAGCATAAAGCTAAATATCGACGATGTTAGTTATTAAGGGCACGTAATTTATACTTCGGACTTTGGACTGTAATCGGTTTGATGGCTGTAGTAAATAAAGCTTTCTTCTAACTCCATCGGTTTAGTTAAAATTCATTCCAAGTTCATCACTTGTAGCGCAGTAATACATACTTTCATATCGGGAGGGAATCCAAGATGCAGGAGCTTATAGCCACATCTGAACTTGATTATCGCAGTGACACATATAAAGACGCTTTCAGTCGTGTTAATGCAATTGTGGTTGAAGGAGAACAAGAAGCATACGAGAATTATTTATCGTTAGCAGAATTACTTCCAGACAGTAAAGATGATTTAGTACGTCTTTCTAAGATGGAAATGCGTCATAAAAAAGGTTTTATGGCTTGCGCTAAAAATCTGGAAGTAACTGCGGATATGGAATTTGGAAAGAAGTTGTTTGCTCAATTGCATCAAAACTTCAAAGACGCAGAAGCAGAAGGTAAGATTGTTACTTGCTTGCTAATTCAATCTTTGATTATTGAATGTTTTGCTATTGCTGCTTACCACATCTTTATCCCAGTAGCGGATGATTTCTCCAAGAAAATTACCGAAGGTGTAGTTAAGGATGAATATACTCACCTCAACTTTGGAGAAGAATGGTTAAAAGCGCATTTTGAAGAATCCAAAGCTGAATTAGAAGAAGCTAACGCTCAAAATCTTCCCATCATCTGGAAGATGCTTAATGAAGTAGCGGAAGATGCTGAAGTAATGGCAATGCCTAAAGATGCTTTAATAGAAGACTTCATGATTCAGTATGGAGATGCTTTGAGTAACATCGGCTTCACCACTCGCGATATTATGCGTCTTTCTGCATACGGACTTAGAGCTGCTTAAATTGGGATAAAATCCAGCTGACATCGCTCCTTTCTTCTCCCTTTAAAAGTACTTAACCGTATTTTTTCGGATAGGAGCGATAGTCTCATGCCTCTATTTATATTCCACGCCTTGAATCATTTAATAAAGAATACGCCCTCATTTAATAGTTCATGTTTGGTCTAATCGGACATCTTACAAATTTACAACACGCACAAGAAGTAGCTGGAAAGTTAGGTTACCCAGAATATGCCGAACAAGGTTTAGATTTTTGGTGTAGCGCTCCACCTATATTAGTCGAAGATTTTACGGTGACAAGTGTAACCGGACAAAAAATCGAAGGCCGGTATCTCGAATCATGCTTTTTACCGGAAATGCTGGCAACTCGCCGCATGAAAGCCGCTACTCGTAAGGTACTTAATGCGATGGCTCATGCCCAGAAGCATGGTATCAATATTACTGCTTTAGGCGGCTTTTCTTCGATTATTTTTGAGAATTTTAAGTTAGAGCAAATTCCTCAAATCCGTAATATCAAGTTAGAATTTGAACGTTTTACTACAGGAAATACTCACACTGCCTACATTATTTGTCGGCAAGTAGAGCAAGCCTCCAAAAAACTGGGAATTGAGCTTGAGAAAGCAACGGTGGCAGTATGTGGAGCGACGGGAGACATCGGAAGTGCCGTCTGTCGCTGGCTAGATGCAAAGACGAATGTCAAGGAAATGTTGCTAATAGCACGCAATACCGAACGACTGACATCCTTGCAATCTGACCTGGGGCGTGGAAAAATAATGGGTTTAGAGGAAGCGTTACCCCAAGCCGATATTATTGTTTGGGTTGCCAGCATGCCTAAAGGTGTGGAAATTGACTCCAATACCTTAAAGAAACCTTGTTTGCTAATTGATGGTGGTTATCCCAAAAATTTAGGAACCAAGGTTGTACATCCAGACGTATGCGTACTCAACGGTGGTATTGTAGAGCATTCTCTCGATATTGACTGGAAGATTATGGACATTGTTCGGATGGATGTTCCAGCACGTCAACTTTTTGCTTGTTTTGCTGAATCAATGCTGCTTGAATTTGAAAAGTTGCACACTAACTTTTCTTGGGGACGCAATCAGATTACCGTAGAGAAAATGGAGCAGATTGGTGAAGTGTCCGTTAAACACGGATTCCGACCGCTGCTAGTGTGATAGTTAACAGTTAACAAAGGGGCTTAGAAAAAATAATCCTGAATTTAGACAAATTTAAACAAGGGATATTTTTAACAAAACAGTTCTCTAGTAGTTAACGGTTAACGATTAAATGTTATGAGTGAAGGGTCAGGAATTGTTAATACAGTTTCTCAACTCGTAGCTCATAACGCTCGTAACTTGTAACTCAAAACTCATTATTCAAACAATGGCTACACAAGAGCGTAAACCGCTACTTTTGGACTTTGAAAAGCCCCTAGCAGAACTGGCTAACCGGATTGAGCAGATTCGCAAACTTGCAGAAGAAAATGGTGTAGATGTAACTAATCAAATACATCAGCTAGAAGCGCGAGCGATGCAGCTACGCGAAGAGATTTTTAGTAGTTTATCTCCTACCCAACGATTGCAAGTTGCTCGTCATCCCCGTCGTCCCAGCACTTTGGACTATATTCAAGCAATTACAGATGAATGGATTGAATTACATGGGGATAGATGTGGTTCCGATGACCCAGCTTTAGTTGGTGGAGTAGCACGTTTAGGAAATCAACCTGTAGTCATTTTAGGTCACCAAAAAGGACGAGACACCAAAGATAATATTGCTCGTAATTTTGGGATGGCTTCTCCCGGTGGATATCGCAAAGCTTTGCGGCTGATGGATCATGCTAATAAGTTTGGCATGCCAATAATTACTTTTATTGACACTCCTGGTGCTTTACCTACCGTTATAGCCGAGCAAGAAGGTCAAGGGGAAGCAATTGCTTACAACTTAAGGGAAATGTTTTCCTATGATGTGCCAATTATTTGTACCGTAATCGGTGAAGGTGGTTCTGGTGGTGCTCTCGGTATTGGTATCGGCGATAGGGTGATGATGTTTGAACATGCCGTATACACCGTTGCAACACCCGAAGCTTGTGCGGCGATTTTATGGAAAGATGCAGGTAAAGCCCCTCAAGCAACATCAGCTTTGAAAATTATTTCTCATGACCTCAAGAAATTAGGTATTATCGACCAAATATTAACAGAACCAGTTGGTGGCGCTCATTCTGACCCCCTACAAGCCGCTAACAGCCTTAAAGGAGCGCTAATAGAAAACCTTGAAGTACTTAACGCTTTGACACCTCAGGAAAGAAAAGAAATGCGCTATCAAAGATTCCGCAAAATGGGAGTTTTTACCGAAGCTGCTCAACAATAGCTTCTGCAATATCGGTAATATCGGTAATAAAATATTATCGCTGCTCCGCAATGATATAATTGCCTGTGGTACTTAATAGTTCTTAATAGTTTATCGCTAGAAATAACTATTTCTGCCATAGGCATTTGTAATTGATGGCTAAATACTAGTCATCCTTCTGATGTATTTAGACCTTCTACTGTTGATTAGAAAATTTATCAGATTTAGATATTTAGAAGCTCTATCATCAAGTTCTAAATGATTACGCTGTTTAAGAACAAAAGCTGTAGTGAAAAACTTCGTCAGATAATCTCTATCTTGAGAGTTAACCATAGCAGCTATACAAGATTTTTTCTGTGTTTTTGGATTTGTTTTATATTTCATTCTGGTTTTAGTGTGAAGTAATCCGAACCATGTATTTTGATAAAACCGTATGACCGAACAAAAAAAACGCGCTTTAATCACGGGTGCAAGTAGCGGTATCGGCAAGGAAACAGCTTTGGCATTTGCATCTTCAGGAATAGAAGTTGCATTAGTAAGTCGTTCTGTCGAAAAACTAGCAGCAGTAGAAAATACTGTGACTAAAACTGGAGTCAAAGCAAAAACTTATGTCGTAGATTTGGCAAATCTATCACAGGTTCAAGAAAAGATGCGCCAAATAGTGCTTGACTTTGGTAACATAGATATTCTGGTTAACAATGCTGGCATGGGTTATACTGCCACATTGAGCGAAACACCTTTATCGGATTGGCAACAAGTAATCGATTTGAACCTTACCAGCGTATTTGAATGTATTAAGGGGATTTTACCCTCAATGCGCCAACAAAACAGAGGCACAATCATTAACGTAGCTTCAATTGCAGGTAAACAAGCATTTGCGAATTGGGGAGCTTATAGCGTTAGCAAAGCAGGCGTAATTGCTCTTTCTCAAGCCCTTGCTCAAGAAGAACGCGCTAATGGAATTCGCGTGACTGCAATTTGCCCCGGTGCGGTCAATACAGAAATTTGGGATACGAAAACCGTGAATGCGGACTTTGACCGTTCAAATATGCTTACACCAGAAATTGTTGCTCAGTCGATTCTTCATACCGTATTGTTACCAAAACAAGCAGTTGTAGATGAACTAACTTTAATGCCCAGCGCGGGAGTTTTATAAGTTATCAGTTTCCGACTGCTCTTAAATTCAATAAATGTCAGTCATCTAAATATTTGTAATTGCATTGTAACTGTAATTTTCCACTCAGCATTATCGCAAATGCTGATGAGCATACTTCTTGCCCAATTAATATCTCAATCAATATTTTTGATTATCAGACATAATATTGAGCTTGAAGTTTGCCCTTATTGATTGGATATACATCAGTCTTGCAACAAGGTACATTACAAATCCTAAAGGTCACTGTCAACTATTGCCTTCAAAATCACTCATCCGTCTAATTTTCATTCAGACTGAAATCATGACTATTGCTAGTTCTAACGGTTCCAATTATTCTCAATCTCCTCTGATTCCAAACTTAGAAGATGCCGTAAATCCTAGACCAGATAGAAATACTAAAGATGGTTCTCAACCTAATTTATATCCTCCTTCAGAGGAACAGATGGAGCAAATGAAGGATGCCGTCAGAACAATGCTTGTAGGGGTAGGAGAAGACCCAGAAAGAGAAGGGTTACTCAAAACACCAAAGCGCGTAGCAGAAGCAATGCGGTTTCTCACGAGCGGCTACAGCCAATCTTTGGACGAACTGGTTAACGGTGCGATATTTGACGAAGGTCACAACGAAATGGTGTTAGTTCGCGATATCAACTTTTTCAGTTTGTGCGAACATCATATGCTGCCATTCATGGGTAAAGCCCACGTTGCTTATATTCCCAATCAGAAAGTTGTAGGACTAAGTAAATTGGCTAGAATCGTAGAAATGTATTCTCGTCGCTTGCAAGTTCAAGAAAGATTAAACCGTCAGATAGCCGAAGCAGTTCAAGAAATTCTCGAACCACAAGGTGTTGCCGTTGTCATGGAAGCTACACATATGTGCATGGCAATGCGGGGAGTGCAAAAACCTGGTTCATGGACTGTAACCAGCGCCATGTTAGGAGTATTCGAGCAAGAACAAAAAACCCGCGAAGAATTCTTTAACTTAATTCGTCACCAACCAGCTTTCTTTTAATAAGTAGGGAATAGGGAATAGTTAGGAGTTAGGAGTTAGTTAATAATTAATTCCCTTTCTACCACCTCTCCCCCCTCTACCCCCTCTCTTTCCATTACCTATTACCCATTACCTAATTCTTCAATTTCTCAAATAAATCCCTAACCTTATCCAAATCCTTATCCCCTGGTGCTGTTTCAACTCCGCTTGATAAATCAATTCCGCTTGGTTTTACTTTCTCAAGGGCTTCTGAAACGTTTTGGGGTGTTAATCCTCCGGCTAGGAACCAGGGACAGTCGGGGTCGAATTTTTGTAAGGTGTCCCAATTTAATGTTTTACCAGTACCTCCGAGTTGTTGAGGGTGATAAGCGTCGAGCAGTAGGGTATCTACATATTTCGTATAGGTTTTTGCTTTGGTGAAATCATCAGTATTCTTGATTCTTAAAGCTTTAATAATTTCTACTTTCGGTAAGGATTCGCGCAACTGCTGGCAAAATTCAATGGATTCGTCTCCGTGGAGTTGTACCCCTGTTAATCCAGATTCCGCTACGGTTTGAGCTATTTCTTCTTTGCTAGAGTTAGCAAAAACGCCGATTTTATCGATTTGCTGGGGTAACTCGTCTATTACCGCTCTAATTTGTTCTGGTGTAACGTATCTTGGTGATGCTCTGACGCAAATAAATCCTAATGCTGTCGCACCAAGAGAAGCAATGGTTTTACCCTGAATAGGTTTAGTGATTCCGCAGATTTTGACTCGCATAGGATATATGAATATTATTAATATTTGTAGCGAAACTTGAAAAAATTGTAAATTATTAAGACATATTTAGGTTATTTTCTCAGCAATTTTTATAATTTTGGTGGTCTAGATTATTTGTCTCTTCATTTCAGGAGAAAAGTTTTGATTTCATCAATATTATTCGCAGTTCAGCCAACAGTTCCCCCTACACCTAGTTGGACACCTACTGTAGGTATCATTATTAGCCTTTGCTCTCTGGTAGCAGTTCTATTAGCTCCCAAGATTATTAGCTATCCTCAAGTAGGGCCTAAATTTCCCGGACCTTTACCTTTAAGCGCACCTGCTTTTGTTGGTGCTATGTGTTTTGGTCACGCTATCGGTATAGGTATTGTGTTGGGATTGACTAATATCGGTCGTCTGTAGACACTTTTGGAATATGGGGGGATTCTTGAAGTAGCGAGTCAAAAGTAACGAGTAACGAGTTGGAAATAGAAGGTTTAGCAACTGACAATAAAACCGGAGTTGGTAATTTACTTTCTACTTGCTACTTGCTACTTGCTACTTGCTACTCACTCCTCACTCCTCACTGCTAATTTTTCAAACCGAACCATGAAAGTGAAGTTTACCGAATAACGGGACATAATATTGCGTTGCATTAATTGTTTATCCTAAAAGAAAGAGCGGTTCAAAAAGCGTGTTCTGTAATTTGTATTTTTAGAAGAATATTTAAGAATATTAAAGTTTATTGATTTCAACTGCGTTTTGAACTAGGCAAGAAAGTTAGGTTTTAGGATAGGTTTTAGGTAAATTCTTATGCAGACAAGTTCAAATTGGCGAATCGGCTCCTTATTTGGAATTCCGTTGTTTTTAGACCCTTTGTGGTTTTTAATTTTAGGTTTAGCAACCCTCAATTTTGGAGTATCTTATCGGGAGTTCGGAAGCGCTCAATCTTGGAGTATTGGGATAATAATGGCGTTGTTGCTGTTTGGCTCAGTAATTTTACATGAGTTGGGTCATAGCCTGGTAGCGCAAAAACAAGGAATTAAAGTTAATTCAATAACTCTATTTTTGTTCGGTGGAATAGCTGCTATTGAAGAAGAATCAAAGACTCCGGGACAAGCATTCCAAGTGGCGATCGCCGGACCATTGGTAAGTATTGCACTGTTCGTTTTATTACGTTTAGGTTCCGAAGCGATACCCGATAACATTGCTCTACACATGATGTTAAGGGATTTAGGAAGAATTAATTTAGTTTTAGCGTTATTTAATTTAATTCCTGGTTTACCCCTTGATGGTGGACAAGTTTTAAAAGCAGCACTGTGGAAAGTGACGGGGAACCGTTTCCAAGCGGTACGTATGGCTGCAAGAGCGGGACAAATCTTAGGTTATGCTGCAATAGCTTTGGGTTTTGCAGTGGATTACGCGACGGGTCAACTAGTAACTGGTTTGTGGATTGCTTTGTTGGGTTGGTTTGGTATCCGCAATGCAACAACTTACATTCGTGTCAGTCAGTTACAGGAAACCCTGTTAAAAATGGTTGCTAGCGATGCTATGACCAGAGATTTTCGCGTTGTTGATGCGGATAAAAGTTTACGCTCCTTTGCAGATGAGTATTTATTAGCAAGCAATCAACCACAAGCTTATTTTGCTGATAGAGACGGTCGCTATCAAGGAATGGTTTGTACTGATGACTTACGGGTCATAGAAAGAAGTTTGTGGGAAACTCAGACCGTACAGAATATGGTTCGTCCTTTAGATGAAATTCCCACGGTTGAAGAATCGACAAATTTAGTAGAAATCATTACCAGATTAGAGACAGAAGGATTACAGCGCGTTACCGTACTTTCACCTGCTGGTGCGATAGCGGGTTTGATTGATAGGGGAGATATTATACGGTCATTAGCGCAGAAATTAAATTTACGTATCGCTGATGCTGATATCAAGAGAGTCAAGGAAGAAGGAAGTTATCCACCTGGATTGCAATTAGGAACGATAGCGAAATCTACTAAGTAGGTTAAAGGTCAAAGGTTAAAGGTTAAAGGTTAAATGTCAAATTTATGGTGTGTTATCGTGACAGCGAAACGCACCATTAGTATTTTTAAATACGCATTTATTTTAATTCCGAAAAATACAAATAATTATTGCTAAAATACCAGCCAAAATTGATTAAAACTCAAGTTGAGAACGAGAAAGCTTTGGCAATTGTCGAAGAGTTAATGCATCGCAATAACCGTACTCTCGAAGAAAATGAACTTTATGAATTGCTAGTTACTTTAATCGAAAAATTTGAACAAGAATATTATAGTGCTAATCAAGCAACTACACCTCATTCTCTCCTACTTTTTTTAATGGAACAAAAAGATATTAAGCAATCTGATTTGGTAGGAATTATTGGTTCTAAAGGTGTTGTTTCGGAAGTGGTAAATGGTAAACGAGAAATTAGCAAAGCTCAAGCTAAGGCTTTAGGAAATTTTTTTAATATAGATGCTGGTATGTTTATTTAATTAATTTCAGATGTTGCAGCAATATTGATTAGCGCTTAAAACCACCTGGGATTGCAAATCCCAGGCTAATAGCTCAAGTCTACTGAAAGTAGACTAAAATCCTTATTTAGTCCTATTCATAGGACTTTTGCTATTAGCTCGGGGTTTGCAACCCCGAGCGATGTTGAGAATGGTGAAAGATGTAAAATTTATTCAAACTTCGATATTCTTTCACCATGACAAGCATAAACACTATATCCATCCACAAACTGAATCGCGGGTTTATCTTCACCGTGTAATTTGTTTTGTTCGTCAAAAGTAAGTATAGAAGGTCTATCGCACACTACACAAAGTTCTTGATAAGAAGCTATCCACCAGCAGTTATTGACAATTGCTTGAAAATTTTGCCAGATTTCGGAGTCGTCATCGCACTTTAATTCAGAAATACAAAAATCTAACCGAGCCATTTCGCTACAGACGCTATCTGGTTGAAAAGTTCCTTCTTCAAATTTAGAAGGAATCCAATAAAATGGTTCATCAGGTTGGTGATAGCGCTCATTTAAGTCTTTTCTAATTGTTTCATGAATATCACAAGTTTGCAGCCATAATTGATAGTCATTTTTATCTTTTAATGAAGGAGTAGGAGTTAAACTTTCTATTAACTTTTCCCAAAGCCTATCAATCATATCATCATCATAAAGCTCTGAACAGCCTATCTCGTCTTCTAATTTATCAAGCGAAATAACAGCAGCATAAGGACTATCAAAAATGAATACTTGTGGTTCGGGTTCGTCAATTAATGTATATGCTTTTTTAATTGCTGATTCTGCTTTTTCGCGGTTAATTGGCTCGGTTGAAAGAGCAACTTTTCGCCACTTTTCTAAATATTTTAAAAATAAAGCTTCTTGTTGTGGAGTTAATTCTTCAGTCATTTTAAATAAGTTGATATTAAATTTTGGTTTTATTTATAATATTAAGCATACCAGTTTTCAAATAAATAAAATACACCCCTCTCCTTGATAAGGAGAGGGGCTGGGGGTGAGGTCTATCAAAACATGTTTTACTCATACGAAAATCGCTATATCAGGGTGTGTTGTCGCAACAGCGCAACGCACCATTGTCCTCATTTATCAAACGTAAAATGGTGCGTTACGGCATTATCTAAATAGTAGTTTTGAATCAAATAGGACTTACGCAAAAGTAACGTAATTACGTCATTACGAGCGACAGCGAAGTAATCGCAAAAACTCTGCGATTGCTTCCCTACACTGCGTTCCGTTCGCAATGACAAATCTTCGTTGCGTAAGTCCTGTCAAATTAATTCAAGCCGTAACACACCCTACATGAACTATTAACCATCAACATTTTCATCCTGATGATGACCTTCGCTTTTATCACGCTGCAATGCTTCTTCTAAAGCTTGAATTTGTTCTCTACGTGCTTCTAATTCTAAGGTTCTACGGGCTAAATCTTGATTTTGTAAGGTTAAATTTTGTCGCCAATCTTCGGCTCTTTCGGCTTCTTGACGCAGAAATTCTGGCGATATTCCGGTGGTGAGATATTTTTGCACTAATTCTAATACCCAACTTGTAGCGTCTTCTATTCTTTCTATTTCACCAGTGGGAGAAAGTTCTACTAAGACGAGCAAATTTTCTGTAAAATGCTTACCTTTACCCAAAAGAATTACTGCTTCTTCTGGAATCATCACCCACATGTTTTCTGCTTCTTGACGGGCTAATAATCTTAATTCTAATTGAACTAAAAATTCATTTTTATGCACCTTGGCTAAATAAAGCATGATTTAAGGTTGGTTGATAGAGGTTAGTTGTTGGTTGTTAGTTGTTAGTGGTTAGTTGTTAGGAGTTAGATATTTGATTTGAGTACAGACAATTTATTCCAATTAATTTTCGTAGTGGGAGCATCTTGCTCCCTAACTACTAATTCACAACTCATAACTCCTAACTCCTAACTCCTAATTCTTTTACTTAATCCGTTGGAGACGATTCCGCAAAATTTCGGCTTGTTTTTCGGCTTCTGCTAAAGAGTCTCTAGCTCCTTGTACTACTTCTGCTGGTGCTTTATCAACAAATTTGGAGTTACTCAATCTACCACTAAGAGATGTTGCTTCCGCTTCTATTTTACTGAGGTTTTTTTCGAGTTTGCTACGCAGTGCTTGCATGTCTATTACTCCTTCGAGGGGAAGTAGTACTTGTACGGTACCAACTACACCTGTCGCAACTTCTCCTAAATCCTCGGTTTCCGGTTCTTCTGCTTGGGGAAGCTCGGTTTCGGAAGATGATTTGAAGAATCTTTCGCGTAATTCTTGTCTTTTGTTGTTGGAAAGTAAATATACTCTGATAAACCATAAGGAATAACCAAAACCTACGAGTTGGAAAAATGTTCCAAAGAAAGGAATGTTATTTACGGTAGTTGCTACTACATAAGCGACTCTGGCTAGGGTAAGGGCTAGAAAACCTAAGAAAATAAGTTTTAAACCACTTTGAGATTTCTTCTTAGTTACTGTATCGTTCTTTTGTTTGTTGGCTATGGTTAAATTCTCAACTTTTGCCAAATCTTTAATATATGGTTCACCTGTATTAAGAATTTGACACTCTCTGACGCTTTCGCTTTGTAAATTTACGGTAACTTTAACGGAAGGTTTAACGTCTGCTTCTGCTCGTAGGTTGCGAATTGTGCGGATTGTCCCAATTAACAATTCAAATTCAGATTCTAATTCGGAATCAATTAATTTTGTATCTGCTTCTGGATATTTTTGCAGCGATAAACTTTCAGCTGAATCTTCTGGTTGTTGAGTTAAAGTATGCCAAATTTCTTCGGTAATGTGAGGCATAAACGGACTCAAAAGTTTTAAAATCCCTTCTAGGACATAAGCTAAAGTTTGTTGTGCAACTTTTCTGGAATTTGGTTCTGCGTCTTCCTGTAATCGAGATTTTGCTAATTCGATGTACCAGTCACAAAAATCACCCCAAATAAATTCGTAAAGTCCCTTCGCTGCTTCTCCCATGCCATACTTTTCCATGTAACTGTTAGTTTCTTGAACAGTTTTATGGAAGCGGGACAATATCCATTTATCGCTTAATTCTGTAGCTTCGGGTATTCCTAACTGCTGCGGTGTTTGTTCGTCCAAATTCATCATCACGAATCTGGCTGCATTCCATAACTTGTTGGCAAAGTTGCGCGATGCTTCTACCGAGGGAGATTCATCGGTTTTACGGTTGTAGTCAAAACGGATATCTTGTCCGACACCAATTACTTCTTTAACTAAGGTGTAGCGGACGGCATCGGTTCCGTATTTATCAATTAAGATTAACGGGTCGATACCATTTCCTTTGGATTTGGACATTTTTTTGCCGTTTTCATCGAGTACTAAACCGTGGATGTAAACGTCTTTGAATGGCATTTCTCCAGTAAATTCACCTGCCATCATAGTCATTCTGGCTACCCAAAAGAATATGATATCGAAGCCAGTTATCAAAACGCTGGTAGGATAATATTTCTGTAAGTCCTCCGTTTCTTCCGGCCAACCCAAGGTAGAAAACGGCCATAATCCAGAAGAAAACCAGGTATCGAGAACGTCCGCATCTCTTTCTAATTTAACTTCTTCACCAAATTGCGATTTAGCTTTTTCCCAAGCTTCCTCTTCAGTTTTTGCAACTACAAACGGGGTATTGTCGGTAATTTCGCCATTTGTTTCGCTAACCGCATACCAAGCGGGAATTTGATGTCCCCACCATAGCTGACGAGAAATACACCAATCCTTTAACTTTACCAGCCAATCTTTATAAACCTTTCCCCAACGTTCTGGGTAAAATTCTGGAGACTTCTGCTCGAAAAATTCCAAAGCTTTGTCAGCCATCGGACGAATTTTGACAAACCATTGAGTAGAAAGCAAGGGTTCTACAGGAACTTTACCGCGTTCGCTGTAGGGAACGGTATGCTTATAATTCTCAATTTTGACTAAAAATCCGTCAGCTTCTAACCTTGCAATTACATTCTTCCGAGCCACAAAACGGTCTTGTCCTTGAAATTCCCCAGCATTTTCATTCAAGGTACCGTCTTTATTCATAATATTGATAAACGGTAAATCGTGACGCTTACCCATTTCAAAGTCATTGGGGTCGTGAGCGGGAGTAACTTTTACACAACCAGTACCGAAGCTCGGGTCTACCAATTCATCGCCAATGATGGGGATTTGACGGTTCATAATTGGTAAAGTCAAAGTTCTACCAATCAATTTATTGTAACGTTCGTCGCTGGGATTTACGGCAACTCCAGTATCTCCGAGCATAGTTTCCGGGCGGGTTGTAGCTACTTCTACGTAACCGGAACCGTCGGTGAGGGGGTAGCGGAAATGCCAGAGTTTACCGTCAACTTCCTTCTGGTCTACTTCTATTTCGGAAACCGCCGATTGAGAAGCAGGACACCAGTTAACTAAGTAATTTCCTCGGTAAATCTTACCTTCATCATAAAGACGGACAAAAGCTTCCAGAACAGCTTTCGATAAACCTTCATCCATCGTAAACCGTTCTCGCGTCCAGTCCACCGAGACACCCAAACGGCGTAATTGATTGACAATCGTCCCTCCAGATTCGGCTTTCCACTCCCAAGCACGTTCCAAAAATTTCTCACGTCCCAAGTCGTAGCGAGTCTTACCTTCTTCCTTAAGCTGCTTTTCAATAATTGTTTGTACCGCAATACTCGCATGGTCGGTTCCGGGAAGATACAAAGCATTATCTCCCTTCATCCGGTGATAGCGGACGAGACAATCAATCAAAGTATTGTCAAAAGCATGTCCCATGTGTAACTTACCAGTTACATTCGGTGGAGGAATCATAATCGAATAAGGTTCACCGCTTTTACTGGGGTCAGCTTTATACAAAAGCTTCTCTTCCCAAAATTTCTGCCATTTAGCTTCAGTGGAAAAAGGTTCGTAAACGCTCGGAAGGTTGGTAGTCATGCTGGGAAAACTCTAATTACTCGGAGGACTCTATAAACTTAATAAATTTTGCCACAACCTTGCAGAAGCTCAACAGAATCATTAAAAATCTAACTTATTTTTCGTGATTGAATGAGGAGATGGGGGAGATTGGGGGATGGGGAGATTGGGGGATGGGGAGATTGGGAGATGGGGAGATTGGGAGACAAGGGGAGATTCCTAACTGATAACTGTTAATTATTAATTGATAACTGTCTATAGATGTATAAACAAATATTGACTTAAAAATATGATTATGCAGACAATACCATCATCATCTAAGTAGTGAATGTCATAAATTATAAAGATTATCTGAATTTGATTCTAGTAAGCGAATTTTGTAATTTAGACTTGCCGTATTTAATTCGCTGTATTTTTTATAAGTTCGTGGCACAAGCTGTAACAATATTACGTCTGACTACAATCACATCAGTTCTGTTCTATTTACATATATACATAGTAGTCAAATAGTAACCAAAATTAGTTAATTGCAATTATGACCAAACAGCAAATTAAAGACAATAAATATAAGCCTCCGGATTTATCCATGATTATTTAAAGCTTCTGGGTTAAATAAAGAATTAATCCTTACATAAATGCATCCGTTGTTAAAATCCAAAATCCCGTACACTTGCTACAACGGAGGGAACCTCCGCAACGCAGTGTACTCAAAATCTAAAATCTAAAATCGAATGACTATTCAAACTGATAAACCGAAAACTAAATCAATTTCACCTTGGGCTTACGTTCCGACCCTTTATTTTGCTCAAGGGATACCGTATATGATTATTAATGTCTTATCGGTAGTTTTCTATGATGATTTAGGAATCAGCGATGCTCAAATTGCAGCCTGGACGAGTTTGATAAATCTTCCTTGGGTTCTCAAAATGTTCTGGGGACCTATTGTTGATATTTACTCTACAAAAAGAAGATGGCTCTTAGCAATGCAAGGGACAATGTTCTTTTGTTTGGGTTTATTAGCTTTGTCATTGCAGCTAGAAAATTTCTTTTATATTTCCCTTGCTATTTTAGCTGTTGGTGCATTTGTATCGGCAACTTATGATATTGCTACGGATGGCTATTATATGTTGGCTTTAAGCACGGAACAACAAGCATTTTTTGTTGGTATTCGCGCTTTTTGTTATCGAATGGCGATGATTTTTAGTACGGGAGCTTTACCAATTATTGCTGGTAATTTAAACAAAAATATCAACAGTTTCTCTTTGAGTTGGTCAATCACTCTGGGTTTAGCTGCTGCAATATTTGTCATACTATTTATTTTACATAATATATTCTTACCTGCTCCAGAAGCTATAAATAAACCAAGTGAAGAAAATACTACAACTAATATTCCATTTTTAGAAGTTATTCGTAGTTATATTTCTCAACGAAGAATAGGAGCAATATTAGCATTTATCTTACTTTATCGATTGGGCGAGGCAATGTTGTTAAAAATGGCGACATTATTTTTAAAAGCTGATGTTGCTGAAGGTGGTTTTGGTTTAAGCAATACGCAATATGGACTTGTATACGGAACTTTTGGCTATATTTCTTTGATAGTAGGCGGTATTTTAGGTGGGTTGATTATAGCTAAATATGGTTTAAGAAAATGCTTGCTACCAATGGCTTTAGCATTGAATTTACCTGATTTATTCTATGTTTATATGGCTTATGCTAAACCACCGTTAGAATTCGTTTATCCTTTAGTTTCTTTAGAACAATTTGGATATGGTTTAGGAACTACAGCTTTTATGGTGTATTTAATTCACATCTGTAAAGGACAATATAAGACTTCTCACTTTGCTATTTCGACGGGATTAATGGCGTTTGGTTTAATGCTTCCCGGTGCAATTAGTGGTGTAATTAAAGATGCGCTGGGATATCCATTATTCTTTGTTATAGTTTGCTTGTTAACTCTTCCCGGTATGGCGACTATCTTCTTTATTCCTATAGATGAGGAAGCGGAAAGTAAAGCTAGTTGAATGAATTAAATATTAAATAAAGGTGGGTTTGAGCTATTCTAACTCACCTTTTTATTTGGATATAATTAAAGACCTCACCCTCAATCCCTCTCCTTATTAAGGAGAGGGAAGTAGAAGTTAATTTATACTTTAAAACTATGTCTTTCGTTATAGGAATTGATGGTGGTGGAAGTAAGACAGTTTGTATTTTAATAAATGATAAATGTGAAATTTTAGGACGTGGTGAAGCTGGTTCTGCAAATCATCAGAGTGTAGGAATTGAAGCTGCAAAGTATTCTATAGAATCAGCTATTAATCAAGCACTTATTCAATATAAGAACATTAAAATAGACGCGATTTGTTTGGGTTTAGCTGGGGTAGGACGTTCGAGAGATATTGAATTAGTTAAAAATATAGTTCAAGAAATACAAGTTACTAGAAATATAAAATCAGAAAATATAATTATCTCTCACGATGCTTTAATTGCTTTGGTTGGTGGAGTTGGTCGTGATATAGGGATTGTGGTTTCTGCTGGAACTGGTTCGATAGTTTTCGGTAGAAATCATCGAGGTGATACTAAAAGGGTCGGTGGTTGGGGATATATTTTAGGTGATGAAGGTGGAGCTTATCAGATTGCAGTTGCGGGAATGAAATCTGTTTTCAAAGCTTATGATGGGAGAGGAATTTCTACCAGTTTGGTGGAAGATTTTAAAGGTCATTTTGGTTTAAATAATATAGAAGAATTAATTGAAGTAGTTTATCGGAGCGGGTTGGGTGTTAAGGAAATTGCTGGTTTAGCTCCTATTGTTGATAATGCTGCTTTTTTAGGTGATAAAGTTGCAAATCAAATTATTGATGATGCTGTTGATGAATTGGTGAAAGCAACTGTTACCGTGATTAATGAGATTTTTGTTGAGAGAGAGTTTTTTGAAGTTGTAACTACTGGAAGTGTTTGGAAAGGTAAATCTAAAATTTGGGAAAGATTTGTAAGCTGTATTAATCGAGATTTTGCGAATATTAATGTGATTTTTCCGAGATTTGAACCTGCTTATGGTGCTGGTTTATTGGGGTTGGGGAGTTTGGAAGAAAAAAGTAAATAATTGATGTCAACTCTTGCAAAATTGGATAAACAGCTTCAGACTATTAAGTTAGAGAAATACTGACTAAGTGAATTTTAATCACGCTTTTAAAATCATCTGACTTGTTTCCCAGAGGGAAAATTATTGAAAATTCAAAGGGAAGAATCATTGAAAATTCAATCTATTGATAATAAATCTCGGTATCTACAAGACGTAATACAATTATGGGGTCAAAATCGTAAAACTCTGGGTTTGTTTCCCAAAGATGCTTTTAAAGAACGAGCTACAAAGCAGGAAATACTTATAGCTGTCGATTCTGAAGCGGAGTTTGCTGGTTATTTATTATTTCGTACATCTTTTAATCGTATTACTATCGTTCATCTTTGTATAGCACCGTTACATCGAGGTAAAGGTATTACCAAAAAGCTAATCGATAAACTTAAAAAAATTACTAAAGATACACATGAAGGTATAGGTTTAAGCTGTCGTAATGATTACGGATTGGACAATATGTGGTCTGGTAATGGTTTTATCCCTAAATGGGAGAAATCTGGTAGAGGTAAGAATGGGAAAACACTTACTTATTGGTGGTTTGATTACGGTCATCCCAATCTCTTATCTATTGTTGTTAATCAAAAGTTAGAATCAAAACTTTGTGTTGTTATTGATAGTCAGGTTTTTTTCGATTTATATGCTGATGAGTCTTTAGATAATGAAGAATCGAAATTGCTTTTACTTGATTGGTTGGAGTATGAATTAGAGTTATGTTTAACTGATGGATTATTCATTCAGATAAATAGTATTGAGAACAAAGAAAAAAGAAAACTCTATCGTCAATTTGCTGAAAGTCAACAATTTACTGTTTTACCTAGTAAATCAGATAATTTAGATGATTATCAAGAAACATTGCAAAAATTTTTGTCTCAGAAGAACATTTTAAAATCGGAAATAAACTTCCATCATTTAGTTAGAGCTATTGTTTCAGATTCTCATATTTTTGTGACTACAGACTCGCGATTATTAAATATAGCTAACGAAATTTACGAGAATTTTAAATTATCAGTTATTCGACCAAAAAATCTAATTGTTCAATTCAGCGAGTTTACAAGAAATCCGGAATATCAACCAACACGTTTATCTGGAACCTCTTTAGAACAAGTAATAATAAAAAAAGGAGAAGAAGAAGCAATAACTAATTATTTTTATTGTCCCGACCAAAATGAAACCAAAGCTCAATTTCAACAAAAATTACGTCGTTTTCTAACTAACCCCGAAAATTTTACATGTTTCAAAGTTGTCGATGCAGAAAATAAGCCATTAGCTTTAATCGTCTATGGTAAGCATAATGATTATGAATTAGAAATACCTATAATTCGAGTTGCGGACAATCCTTTATCTGCAACTCTTGCACAGCATTTGATATTTAAATCAATATTACATTCGGCTGGTGAAAATCGTCAATCTACAATTATTAATGACTGTTTTTTACAAGAACAAGTTAATCAAGCTATTCAGGAATACCAATTTATTCAGGTTAATGATAATTTTATAAGACTAAATTTAGCAGTTGTAGAAACCGCCGATCAGTTATCAAAACGTTTAAAAAAGATAGCGTCTAATTCTGAAAAGCAATATAATTTTTTTAATAAATTAGCTAAAAGTATTAAACAAGAAAGTTTTATTCATAACGTCCAAGAATCAGCAAATATTGAACGTTTTTTATTTCCTGCAAAAATTATTGATGCAGAAATTCCAACTTATATTATTCCTATTCAAGCGAAATGGGCTAAGGATTTATTTGATGAAGGATTAGCAAATCAACATTTGTCTTTATTTGCAGCTAAGAGCGAACTTGCTTTTAATAAAGAAGCAGTTTACTATCGTTCAGCGAAAACGAATGGAAAACTCAAAGCTCCTTTCAGAATTCTTTGGTATGTCAGTATAGACCCAAGTTATGTTTATGTAGGAGCGATTCGAGCTTGTTCTTTAGCTGATGAAGTAATTATCGATAAACCAGAAAATCTTTTTCAAATTTTTCAACGTTTGGGTGTTTACAAATTAAGCGATATTTCATCTATAAACCAAGATAAAGAAGGAAATATCATGGCTATTCGTTTTAGTTATACAGAACTTCTAAATGAAATAGAACTCCGTACTATTCAAAAGATACTAAATAAGCCTAAAATCACATTTCAATCACTATATAGAGTTGACAATAATGTATTCAAGCAATTATATAATAATAGTACAAAATAACCAAATATGAAAACAGTCTGAAAATGCCTGCTAATATATTATTATTGTCAATCAAACCTGAATATGCATCAAAAATATTTTCAGGAGAGAAAACTGTAGAGTTGCGTCGTGTACGTACTCGTTTAACTCAAGATGACATCGTTTTTGTATATGTTTCATCTCCGACAAAAGCTTTGGTAGGATTATTTGAAGTAGAAAATATTATTCAGGAGAAAATAGGGTTACAACAAGATATTAAAACTTATTGGAATCTTGTTTACCAAAAAGCTGGTATCAGTTATCAAGATTTTGAAAAATATTATCAAGGTGCTTCTTTTTTTGTGGGAATATTTTTGATAAACCCGAGAAAATTCGACGTTTCAATTAACCTTGAAAATTTAAGAAAACAAATTCCCGAATTTACACCTCCACAAAGTTATCGATATTTGAAACAACTAGAATTTGAAAAATTTAAGTGTTTCATGTAAATTAATTGGCTTTAGTATCTAAAAACATGATAATTAGTAAAATAGATGAATTTATTGCGCTTTTTGCAGAATTTGTTGATTCATATCCAAGCACGTCTCAAGGGATAACTCATACTGCTGCTTACGCTCAACAGCGCGAAATTGCATTTAGAAATTATAGTGCGATCGCCAAAGCTGTGGATTCGGGAGAGGATGTAACTGACTCTGTTTTAGTAAAACTATTACCTCATAACAATACTACTAATAATCATCAACGAAAAGCTTGGATTCACATTGCTCCAGCAGTCAAAAAGGATATAAAAGAATGGTTTGAAGGAGCAAGATGGACAAAATCAGAAGACTGGGAAAAAGTCTCTAATCGTATTTTTAATTTTATCCGTCGCTGCAATCAAAATCCAGATGAATTATCAACAGCTTGTAAAGAATTTACAGAATTACGTTACTCAAAAGGCTTTCAAGTCGGTATTCTTACACCTATTTTGAACGCATTACAACCAGATAAATTTTTATTAGTTACCAATAAATCAAAAAATGTTATTAACTATTTTGCTAATACTAACTATAGTAGTAAACTGATTGATTATCCTAATTTAAACGATATCGGAAAAAAGCTGGTTCAAGAATTATCTCAATATATGCATCCTCCTGGTGTACCAGCTTTACGAGATGATGATTTATTTGATATGTTTTCTCACTGGTTAGTTGGAATTAAAAAATATAATTTTTCTCATCCAGATTCATCTATTAACAAATTTCCGAATAATTCTGATTTACAAATTATAGGATTACAACCAAAATATACTTTATCCGAATGTGCTGAAGAAATAGGAATAAATGAAAGTGAATTACAGCGTTGGATACGCTCAATCCACCGTAAAAAACAAGCTATTATCTACGGTTCACCTGGAACGGGTAAAACATTTGTCGCTGAGAAAATTGCCAAACTTTTTATTAGTGATAGCGATGGTTTCTCGGAATTAGTACAATTTCACCCAGCTTATACCTATGAAGACTTTATTCAAGGAATTCGTCCTCAAACTGAAAACGATAAATTAATATATCCTCTGGTTCCCGGTTGTTTCGTCAAATTTTGTCGAGAAGCAGAAAATCGTCAAGGTACTTGTATTTTTATAATTGATGAAATTAACCGTGGGAATATTGCTCAAATTTTCGGTGAATTGATGTATTTGCTCGAATATCGAAATCAGAAGATACCTTTAGCTGCTGGAAATACTTTTCAGATACCAGAAAATGTCAGAATTATCGGTACTATGAATACAGCAGATAGGTCAATTGCTGAATTCGATTATGCTCTTCGTCGTCGTTTTGCTTTTATTCAATTACGGTCTAATTACGAAATTTTGAATAAAATCTATCAAGATACTAACTTTCCTATCGATAAACTGATAAATATTCTACATAAAATCAATCAAGTAATTAACGATAAAAATTATGAGCTTGGAATTTCATTTTTTATTACTAATAATCTCTTTGAAGATATTGAAGATATTTGGTGTATGGAAATTGAACCTTATTTAGAAGAATATTTCTTTAATCAACCCGAAACTGTAGAGGAGTTTCGCTGGAATAAATTGCAGTTACTATAATTTGAATTTTATGTATGGATAATAGTTTAGATAAAATTAAAATTATTGAATTAATAGAGTATAAAACAGAATCATTTGCAAAATATAAAATACCAGAATCAATTGGAATAGAACTATATCAGAAATATACAAAACAAATAGATATCGAATTTCCTAATTATAAAACAGAAAATCAATGGCAGCTTAAAGCTAAAGGATGGGTAGGTTATATACCTTTAAATCATCAACTTGCTGTAAAAATAAATCCCAAAGTGTCAATCGAGAATATCTTTGTAATGCTGGAATATGCTTACAAAATAAAAAGTTTCAGATTTATAAAAGGATTAATGAACTGTGATTCCCTACAGGGATTTTATAATAATTTAGCCTATAAAGTAGCTCAACTGATTTTAAACCGAGTTCGTAAAGGATTATATCGAATTTATATACCCAAAACACAACACCTTAATTATGTCCGGGGAAGACTCGATATATTAGAAACCATTAAACAACCGTGGAACATTAAACTCAAATCTCATTATCAAGAACAAACCATTGATATCGAAGATAATCAAATTCTTTTATGGACGCTGTTTATCATCAGTCGTAATAGCTTATGCTCGGAAGAAGTATCAACTATTATCCGCAAAGCTTATCATACATTACAATCACTAGTAACTCTAAAACCTTTTAGTTCCGAAGATTGCTTTAAATTTAACTATAATCGCTTAAATCAAGAGTATCAATTATTGCATTACTTATGTCGATTTTTTTTAGAGAATACCGCACCAATTTACAACAACGGTAATCGAAATACATTACCATTTCTTGTCAATATGGCAAAATTGTACGAACTTTTCGTAGCTGAGTGGTTAAAAATAAATTTACCTTCAAACTTGATTATTCAATCTCAAAAAAGAGTCAATATAGCAAAAAACCTCAATTTTAAAATAGATTTAGTTCTATACGATATTTCAACTAATAAACATCGTTATATTCTCGATACTAAATATAAAAATCCCGAGAGTCCATCATCTGATGACGTAGCTCAAGTAGTTACTTATGCTGTTTCACAAAAATGCTCGGAAGTAATTTTGATTTATCCAACTACATTAACTCATCCCCTCGATAAATTCGTTGGAAATATTCGAGTTAGGAGTCTAACATTTTCTCTAGATAAAAACCTTGATAAAGCTGGTAAAACCTTCTTGAAGCAACTCTTGTCTTAAAACTGCTGCATGTTAATCTTAAATAAAAGATGCAGCAATCTCAAAAAGCAATATCAATTATCGGTTGTTTACTCGGAACAGCAATAGGTGACGCTTTCGGATTACCTTACGAAGGTTTATCAAAACAACGTCAAAAGAAACTTTATCCAAACCCAAAAAACCATAATTTTATCTTCAATAAAGGTATGATTTCGGACGATACAGAACATACCTGTATGGTCGGTCAATCTCTTATAGTTTCCGCTGGAAATACATCGATATTTACCAAACAATTAGCTTTTCGTTTAAAATTTTGGATGCTCGGATTACCTGCTGGAATTGGTTCCGCGACTTTGAAATCAATTATTAAATTATGGCTGGGTTTTCCTCCTCACAAATCTGGTGTTTTTTCTGCTGGAAATGGTGCAGCTATGAGAAGTACTATTATTGGTGTTTGTTACGGTGATGATATTCAAAAATTAAAAGAATTAGTCAGAGCATCCACTCGTTTAACTCATAGCGATATTAAAGCAGAATATGGAGCTTTAGCTGTTGCTTTGGCTGCTTATTTATCAACTCAAAAATTAGTTATTTCTCCACAAGTATATTACGAAAAACTTGAAATTTTAATTGGTTTAGAACAAGTTGAATTTCTTTCTTTAATTAAACAAGCTTGTGATAGCGCAGAATTACAAGAAAACACTCAATCCTTCGCTGCAAAAATAGGACTAAGTAAAGGTATTACCGGATATATTTATCATACAGTCCCCGTAGTTATTCAAACTTGGTTGAGATATCAGCAAGATTACAAAACAGCAATTTTAGAAATAGTTTGCTGTGGAGGAGACACCGACACAACCGCAGCTATTTTAGGGGGTATTATTGGTGCTTCTGTAGGTAAAGATGGAATTCCACAAAAATGGCTGGATAATTTATGGGAATATCCCAGAAATATTAAGTGGATGGAATTTTTAGCAATTAGATTAGCAGAAGTTTGTCAACACAATACAAAGCAATCTTCGCTACCACTTCCAGTTTATGGAATATTTTTACGGAATATTTTATTCTTGCTGATAGTTATTTTTCATGGGTTTAGAAGATTGTTTCCACCTTATTGAAGCGAGGAAATATCTTCAGAAAATCATCTTAATTGGGAACTAGATTCTCACGCAAATTTAGTTTTCCAAGTTTGATTAGTTTGTTAATGCTTTCTGGAAAATTACTTATTAAACTAAAGTTGAGAGTGAGTGTTTTTAAGTTAGTCAGCTGGTTACCACCAAGGTCTAACTCCGTCCATCCCTCTGCTGCTGCTTGTTCGATTACCTGTAGCAGTTCTTCCTCGGTCATCAGATAGTACTGAGATATACATTACAGTTATTCTATAAGAATTACCCATTTATGACCGATTACTGTTTTATCTCATTGAATATGATGGGTTAGAACAGGGAGGGGGGAAGAAAGGGTAGAGGAGGAAGAAAATACTTATCAATTCAAAAATTACTATTTAGGTATTGCTAGTATCAAATTAACATTATAATCTTGGGTATCATTTTAAGTAATAACAGTGACTGAGTTGATATAAATGAATTGTTAACTGTTCGCTGATAAAAATACTTACGAGTAGAAACGGACTAATTATGAATGAAAGTTGTAAAAAGAACGGTTAGTCTACTTGTATTAAGTGATTTAAAGGATGTAAGAAATCGTAGAAAGTTTTCTTTTCGTTTATTAGTTATAAATTTATTTCTAATGGCAGGATTTTTGTGGTTCCTGTCTAGTTCCAGCAATCTGAGAATCAAATTATTTTTATTAGGATTTACTTTATTATTATTGATTCCCGGTATCTTATTAATTCGTTTTGATACCAGCGAATCTAATTATTTTAAAATCAATCTGAGCGGTAATAAAATTATTCATGAACGTCGAGAATTATTTAAAAACCATATATACAGAAATAAATACTCATTAAAAAGCATTAAATTTGTTGGAATTAAGAGAATCAATCTTAATAGCGATGATGCTAAAAACTATCGAGTCAGATTATATTTCAAATCTAAAAAATATATTGATATAGGTTATTTTCCTACCTCAGAAAAATCATTTGCAATCGCTAAGACTATATCAAGATTCCTCAGAATACCTTTAAAATATTAATTACTAACTTTTAGCTATTGTAGGACTTACGCAATTGTCATAATACTCGGCTGGTGCGTGACACTGAATAGCCATTAAACTACGTTTGAAATTAGTAAAAGTGTCACAGCACCCTACAAAATTTTATAGCATTCTTAAATCATTTGTGAGATTTTAGAAACCCGGTTTTTTGGAAAAACCGGGTTTCTGACACTGTTCGCGGTTAAGTCCATTCATTGCTAACAAAGCACTACCATAAGCAGCCTCTGTATTACTAGAAGAAACTACATTCACTCCTAAATATCTCTTCCTAATTTCACTCCAAACTTGATTTTTTGCACCACCACCAGCGGTATAAACCTTCTGCAATTTATCAGCACCAAATTCTTGTAATAACTTGTATCCCTTGGCTTCAATTCGACTCATACTTTCTAATAAACCATGTAGAAATTCGACAGAATTATCGGGACGTGGTTCTAATTTAGGAAGTAAATTCGGGTCATTAATTGGAAAACGCTCTCCTGCTTCCAATAACGGATAGTAATCCAACCCGCTTGATTCATTTAAATCTATTTCTTGACTAAAATTTTCTAATTCTTCGTTACTAAAAAATTGCTTTAAAACCGCACCTCCCGTATTAGAAGCACCCCCAGTCAACCATAAATTGCCAAAGCGATGGCTGTAAATTCCGTATTGCGAATTATCTACACGAGTCCGACTCAACAACTTTAAAACCAACGTCGAACCCAAAGACGTTACCGCTTCCCCAGTCGAACTTGCTCCACTAGCTATAAATGCAGCAATACTATCAGTCGTACCCGCACAAACTACGCAATTTTTAGGAAAATTGTATTTACCAGCAATATCCGAACGCAATTCTCCCACAGAACTTCCTGGAATTACTACTTCTGGTAGTTGAATTGATAGTTGCAACCTGTTAAGCCACTCAGGGTATTGCAACGCTTCGACATCGTAACCAAGCTTCAAAGCATTGTGATAGTCGCTAACACCTAACTTTCCATGCAAAAGAAACCCCAACCAATCTGCTTGATGTAAAAAATATTTAGCTTTGCTAACAGAAGGTAACTGCATCATCCATAACAGTTTTACCAAGCTAGATGTAGCACTTAATACAGTATGATTAGGTGGAGCAACATTTTTCAATTGCTCGCGCATCCCCGCTCCTCGCGCATCATTGTAAAGCAAAGGAGCATCAACGGGATTCCCCGCAGCATCGCACAGCAAAACAGTAGACGAAGTACCGTTAATAGCAATGCGGGTAATTTCCCCCCGTAATCCCTTACTAAGCTGTTCTAGAAGGCTAAATAAAGCATTACGCCAACATTTGATTAAATCACTCTCCAACGACATCTCAAAGGGGTATCGCACCTCAGCCAGAATACTCCCAAATGAGTCAATCACCACACCCCTAGCACCAGAAGTTCCGAAATCTATCCCTAAATACATTTTTGAAGGTTAAAGGTTAAAGGTTTTAAGTTAGGAGTTAGGAGTTAGGAGTTAGAAACTACGAATTATGAGTTAGGAGTTAGGAATTAGTTAATGATTTTTTCTTTTTGTCCCCCCATCTCCCCATCTCCCCATCTCCCCATCTCTCTCTTCCCCCATCTCCCCATCTCCCTCTTCTAACCCCCAATTCCCCATCTTAATTGTTGCATCTTGTAACAACTTATTTCCCAATTCGGGTAAAACAGTGAAAAGTAGAAAACGAAGCTTTCTGTCGTTCAGTGAGAATAGGAGATTTCAATTATGTCTATTTCAGACACTCAAGTTTATATCGCTTTAGCTGTAGCTTTGATTCCAGGTGTTTTGGCTTGGCGTTTGGCTACCGAACTCTACAAGTAAATCATTAAATTAATCGTTAATATTTTTTGAAACCAATGTAGAGTCTGTAATCCTAGTAAAACTAAGTGTGTGTTCCGGAAGCTTGTAGCTATTAGTTGTAAGTTATTTAAGAGAATGCACTTAGAAAAGCTAGGATTATTTTTTACTTACTTTCTAGGTGTAGCAGTTTGAGAAAAATGAAGTAAGATGGCAGCAAATGAAAACCGTAAATAGCCTTATCTTAAATATTTACGAAGTATCCGTTTTTTGAGGAGATTGAGTCTATTATGAACGCAATTCAAACGTCTATCCCAGAAGCTCAACCGATACAGCGACCAAAGCGGACTGTTCCTCGACCAAAGCGTCATCTACGCCAACGCTCTTATCAAATTATGGCGCTGGAAACAACAGTAAAAATAGGAGTTAACCTCGCGATTTCCGCAGCAGCAGTATCTGCTTTAACTCAACTTTTACCTCATCACTGGTCGGGACAAGAAAAGTTACGACAAATACGTACTGAGGTGAAAACCACTCAAGAACGCGTCAGTACTCTAAGGACAGAATTTAATAATACTTTTGACTCTCGTCAAGCAAATAGTGTTATGCAACAGCATGGAAATCGCATACCCCGTAACTACAAAAGAATTGTATTGACTAACAATACAACTCCGGGTGAAATTCAAGAATCCACACCCTAATAATTAGATAAAATATTATTTTTGCGTAGAATAAATGCTATTGATTTTTTTGCAAGACATAACTGTTTTTTCTAAAGTTAGAAAGCTAACAGCTAGTAGTTAATAACTATATTAATTGTAATTTAGTTATCACCTATTAGCTATTAGCATCTGTTAAACTAATTGAATTGTAGATTTCGATTCTAGATTGTCCTTTTTGTAGGTGAAAAGGCAAGAATATTTTTGATGTGGGAACTATCCTGATTGCGAACTACAAGTAGAAGTAGAATATAAAATCTGAAATCAATCGGTGAGTTGTTGAAAATACCGTTTAATAATTTGGAAAACTTTGAAAATTCTTCTAAATATTATTCGCCAATTTTCCATTCAGGATGCATGGGAAGTAGTAGCTCGTTTAACCAATTTTCCACTTGTAAGCGTAAACGCGTGGTTTGTTTATCCATTCTAGAGTAACGAGCTGATAGATTTTTTAAAGCACGATTATAGTTAGCAATCGCAGCATTCCATTCTCCCCAAAGATGATAGGTTCTAGCTTTCTCAGCCAAAATATGATTTTCTAATTTCCCAAAAAATAGAGCCGTCTCAAAATTTTCAATAGCTTCGTTATATTCTCCCAATTCCCGCAAAGTTATACCTCTATTAATCCATGCTCTCACGTGACCGGGATTTAAATCTAAAGCTTTTTCATAATCCATTAGTGCTGTTTCTAAATCGCCAATACCCGCGTAATAATTTGCTCGGTTATTATAAGCACTAGGCAATTCGGGATTTATTTGTATTGCTTTATCGAAATCGCGAACAGCTTTTTGCTCTTCACCGCTCTGAAAATAAACCAAACCCCGATTATTGTAATCAATCGCATTGTCAGGATGACGCTCAATTAACTGATTAAAAGCTGCTATTGCAGTGGGGTAATCACCAGTTTTAGCAGATTCCAAAGCAGTCGAGCGTAAATCTTTATCTCCATAAGCGTATAATTGACAATTACTATCCTCATAGCTATGGTCGCGAGCAGTAAACTTCGCAGCTTCGATTCTGCCGATATTATTGTGCTTGTCACCGAATGTTGAAAATAAGTGAATCTTCATATCATCCTTGCCTGAGTTGGTTAGTACGTCCGCTTTTGGTTGTGCCCCTGTCTTTGGATTTATCATCCATCAACTCCAAAATCCGAGCCAGTCAATATGCTCTGCATTTTGGAATTAATAATACATACCAAAGCTTCATAAGCAATTCCAGAAAATAACAAATAATTGCAATTTCAAGCGCTCCCCATCTTCTCAACGGTTGCAACTGGTAGAATGCCTTCAACAGTGAGCAGTCATCAGTGAACAGTGAACAGTGAATACGTTAACTAATAACCAAACTCCCTTTTAGAAATCTAGCCACTTAAAAATTGCTCACTGATGATCCACACCCTACCCTACGGGAACACCTTGCGGTGAACGGGTGAACAACTGGTGACTGATAACTGCTAACTGATGATCCACACCCTCCGGGTGAACAACTGATTTTAGGAAATCAAATGGTAAACATAACCTCTTATCCCGACGCTCCCGATTTAGCCGCAGATGATTACATAGTCATCGGTTTAGCAACTTGCTTCGTCAAAGAAGATGGTGAAGTGCATCAAGTTGACGTAATCGAACCCATTCCCAGCGCATCACTAGAATCACTCTTCAAAGGAATTCCCACATCCTACAAATCAGCAGTAGCCACCACATTAGGAAAAGTATTCGACGGTGAAACAGCCCATAAACCACCAGAATTAGATAAATCCGCCCAAATAGTCAACGATTTTAGCGAAAGAATTTTTGCCGCAGCACGCACCTACAAGCGTAAAGAAGAAGCAAAAAACTTAATTCCTATCGGTCAAACCTACAGCGAATTTACATACTCCACAGAGAAAAAACGAGTATTAAACGCTCAAAGAGTAGTTAGTAAAGACGACAACGTGAAACAGCATTCCCATACTCATAAAGTTTTGTAATTAACAATTGCGAATTGGGCATTATTATTTGTAGGGTGCTGTGACGGTCACGACAAATGACTAAACGTAACCAATTAATTTGGTTATACCGTCACGCACCAATTCTTCAATATCTGTAGGGTGCTGTGACGGTTACGACCAAATTTCAACCTTAACCAAATAAATTGGTATTACCGTCACGCAGCAATTCTTCAATATCTGTAGGGTACTGTGACGGTTACGATAAAATTTCAACCTTAACCAAATAAATTGGTATTACCGTCACGCAGCAATTCTTCAATATTTGTAGGGTGCTGTGACGGTCACGACCAAATTTCAACATTAACCAAATAATTTGATATTACCGTCACGCACCAACCAGTAAATCATAAAAATTCCAACCTATCCCCCACAACAATAAACACATATCTCATCAAAAACCTAAGCAGTTTCCTGTAGTGAATATAATGGATTAACCTCAAATCCCCTACAATGTCATCAGGAAAATGCAATTCTGGCAACCCGGACAAGAACTACAAAACGGTAAATTCACCATTCAAAAATATTTAGGTGGAGGTGGTTATGGTGAAACCTATAGCGCTATAGATACAAATACAAATAAAACTGTTGTAATCAAAATCCTAAACGATATTCATCGAAGCAAGCCAAATTTTGAACAAGAGCAGATAAAGTTTGTTCAAGAAGCTTTTCGTTTGGTACAGTGCAGCCATCCTCACATCGTCAAAGTTCATGAAGTAATAAACGAAAACGGACTTTGGGGAATGGTGATGGAATATATCCGAGGTGAGGATTTATATGAGCGTATTGATAAGAGGGGTAAATTATCTGAAGCAGAAGCTCTCAAATACATTAACCAAATTGGAACAGCTTTAGAATACGTCCATCAACAAGGAATGTTGCATCGGGATGTGAAGCCGAATAATATAATGCTGCGTGATGGAAAGCAGGAAGCGGTATTAATTGACTTTGGGTTAGCGCGAGAATTTGACCTGAATAAAACTGGAAGCATGACAAATGCAAGAACAGAAGGTTATGCACCGATTGAACAGGATGAAAGACATGGTAAATTTGGTCCTTATACAGATGTTTATGCTTTAGCTGCGACTTTGTACGCTTTGGTAACAGGGGAAACTCCTTTACCTGCGAGCTTTCGTCAAACTGGTATTTCTTTACCAGCACCGAAACAGCGAAATCCTAATATTAGCGATGTGGTGAATGATGGAATTATGAAAGGGATGGGATTGGAACCACATGAGAGAACTCAAACGGTGCGGGAATGGCTGGAATTATTCGTACCAAGTCAGGTAAAGTTCTCTATTCCACTTCAAAAATTCAAATTTGAGTACGCCAAAATAGACAAAAACCTCAAAATTACCAAATATCCTGGACAAGCAGGAGGTTTTACAGAAAACTTAGGTAACGGTGTAACTTTAGAAATGGTATCAATACCCGGTGGTAGCTTTATCATGGGTGCGCCAGAAAATGAAGAGAAAAGTAGAGATAACGAACGTCCTCAACACAAAGTAAATATTCAACCTTTTTTCATGGGTAGATTCCAAGTTACCCAGGAACAGTATCAGGTAATTATGGGGGAGAATCAGAATCTTTCCCGCTTTCAAGGTCAAAAACGACCTGTAGAAAAAGTGACTTGGTATAATGCTGCTGAATTTTGTACCAAGTTATCTAAACTAACAGGAAAACAATATCGATTACCCAGTGAAGCCGAGTGGGAATATGCTTGTCGGGCTGGTACAACTACTCCTTTCCATTTTGGCGAAACCATAACAACTGATTTAGCAAATTATGAAGGCACAGACAACGAAGAATACGGATGGTCGGGTTCTTATGGTCGAGGTCCTAAAGGTATTTGCCGTAATGAAACAACACCTGTAGGAAGCTTTCCAGCTAACTCTTTTGGGTTGTACGATATGCATGGCAATGTTTGGGAATGGTGCCTTAATGATTGGCACAGAAATTATCAGGGTGCGCCGACTGATGGTAGTGCTTGGTTTAAAGATGAGAATAATAATCTTTCTCAAAAATCTGGTAATGCAATTCTGCGGGGCGGTTCCTGGCTCGACCGTCCTGCTTTCTGCCGTTCCGCGTCTCGCCTCAACGTCAACTACTGTTCGCGCGCTTACGACTACATCAATATTGGTTTTCGTGTGGTGTGTGCGGTTGGGAGAACTTAAGTAGCCCTTTTTTCTTTTCTCCTTTTCTCCTATGCTCTTTCTTTTTTTTCCTTACCCTCCGCCGTTAGGCGGTCGAATTTTTTGATATTTTTAAGCTAATCAAAGGAAATATTTTCCCATATATCAGCAACAGTAAACCTGGATAAATGACCAACATTCGTTGTTGCAATCACAACATTCGGAATTCCTAAAGTTATGGCTTGCGCTACTAAAATAACATCGCCATCAATTGTTTTATCGCCTGCTGTTGGTTGTCCTTGCTGTCTAGCTTGTGCCCAGAATAATGCAGCTTGACGCATTGCAGCAGTTGTAATAGGTAAATATTCTAGTAGTTTTACTAACTCATCTAATCGAGCTAAACCCTTTGTTTTATTAGCACGTAATAGTTCTCGACGAACTTCATAATCTGCAATTTCTGGGATTATAACTCGAACATTTGATGACACTAAGTCTTGCAACCAGCGCGTACAAGCAGTACTTTGTAAAGATAATTTTGGATTTGTCACTAAACCAATTGGTCCAGCATCTAAAATTACAACTTGACTCACCAAGACACACCTTTCATTTCCGGAGGAAATAATTTCCGTTCGGATAACCTGTCCTCATCCAAAGCATTAATTAAAAACTCACCCGTACTTTCTTGTTCCTGAACATCATCTTCATCCAACCAAGAATCAAGTACATCAACTAAGCTGCTTTGCTTTTCTTTATTTGATATTTGCTCTGTCAACATTTCCAAAGCATAAGCTTCTACAGATACACCTTTCTTTTGTGCTTCCCGATTCAAATACAATTCCATTTCTGGCGTTACATTGAGCATTATGACCATAAATAAAGATTTTTATTAACTACACCTAATCTTTCAATTAAATTATATCTTTATCTGCGAAAATCATTAATAATATTCTATAGCTATAAATTAAAAATCTATAATCATTCAACTATCTTATGCTATGCCAGCTACAGTAACTCTCACCATAATTAAAGGTAAATCACCGGGAAGACAATATGTTTTCGATTCCCGCACTAGTTCTATTATAGGTAGAGCAGAAGACTGCAATATTCAATTACCAAATGATAAAGACCATTCTACAATTTCTCGGTATCACTGCTTATTAGATATCAATCCTCCCGATATTCGGATTAGAGATTTTGGTAGTAAAAATGGAACTTATATAAACGGTAAAAAAATTGGACAAAGACAAGAAAATCAAACACCGGAAGAAGCTGCAAAGGAAATTTTTCCTGAATTTGATTTAAAAGATAATGATGAAATTAAGTTGAGTAATACGGTATTTGTTGTCAGCACTGAAAGTAAGCCAGAAGAAATTAAAATTAATAACTTTTCACCTGGCACAATTGATTTTAATAATCGTGTTATTGAAGAACCAAACTTACTGGGATATATCCAAAAATTTTTAAAATTAGCAAAAGCAGGAAATAGAAAGTTATTAGCTATTAAAGGATACGATATCATTCAACTTTTAGGTAAAGGCGGATTTGGTGAAGTTTATTTAGCCCAACACAGTAATTCACAAAAATTTATTGCTCTCAAGGTAATGTTACCTCAAGTTGCAGCTAATGAATATGCTGTAAATTCGTTTTTAAGAGAAACAGAAAATATCAAAGTTTTAAGTCACCCTAATGTCGTTAACTTAATTGATTATGGTTACTCTGAGGGAATTTTCTTCTTCACAATGGAATATTGTCAGCATGGAACTGTTGAAGATTTAATCCGAAAACACCGAGGACAATTACCTGCGAAGATTGCCATACCAATTATTCTCCAAGTTCTCGATGGTTTGGAATATACCCATAATGCAGAAATTCCTTATGTCAAACTCAATGATGGTAACTTTGGTAAAGGTAAAGGTTTAGTTCACCGCGATTTAAAACCTGCAAATATTTTTCTCACAGAAGTTGATGACGAAGTTATCGTGAAAATTGGCGATTATGGTTTATCAAAAGCCTTTGACTTAGCCGGTTTAAGCGGTCAAACTTTAACTGGTTCTGAACCTTGCGGTACTCCGTTGTTTGTCCCGCGACAGCAAGTACTTAAGTTTAGAGATTCTAAACCAGAGGTTGACGTTTGGGCTGCTGCTGCTTCTTTGTACTATATGCTAACTGGGTATTCTCCCCGCGATTTTTTCAGCAACAATGTATGGTTAGAAGTATTAAGAAATAAACCCGTACCCATTCTTCAACGGGATATAAATATTTCTTCTAAATTAGCAGAAATAATAGATTTAGCCTTAATAGAAGAACCAGAAATTCATTTCAAAAGCGCCAAAGAGTTTAAACAAGCATTGTTAAGTGTTTTATGAATTATTTTCACATTAAAATCACGTATTAAAAAATACAATTGTAGGGTGCTGTGACGGTCACGGAGAAATTTCAACGTTAACTAAATAATTTGATATTACCGTCACGCACCAATTCTTCAATATTTGTAGGGTGCTGTGACGGTCACGACCAAATTTCAACATTAACCAAATAATTTGATATCACCGTCACGCACCAAGCAATTATTATAAATAACGAAAACAAACATGGTCGTAAAACTTTATTTGGTCTGTCATAATATCCTGATGGTGCGTGACGGTAATTCGGATTATTAATCGTTTTCATTTCAATTTATCGAAACCGTCACAGCACCCTACACTATATTCTTTATCCTCTGCCCATTCCTAACCCACGCAGGTGGGTTTTGCCCGTGTAGCAGAGCCATTGCGTTGCGGAGGTTCCCTCCGTTGTAGCAAATGGCGTGTGGTTTCAACCGCCAGGTAAAATACAATTAAACCTTCCCAAAAAATCAAAACCCATGATAAAACTCTACGGTGGAACCTTCAGCCGCGCTTCAATCGTTCATTGGTATCTAGAAGAATTAGAAATTCCCTACGAATTCATCAAACTGGATATGCAAGCAGGAGAACATCGTCAACCTGAATTTTTAGCTATTAACCCGATGGGTAAAGTTCCAGCAATTGTCGATGGTGATTTTATACTTTGGGAATCCGGCGCAATATTGCTATATCTTGCCGACAAATACGGTAAAAAAACTCTTTCACCAGAGGAACGCGGTATTTATTCTCAGTGGTCTTTATTTGCAAATGCAACTCTTGGCCCAGGTGTTTTTGTTGAAGCTACCCGAGATAAAGAAATGCCTAAATTAATGAATCCTTTAAACGAAATTTTAGAAAAACAGCCTTATTTAATTGGTAATGAATTTACTGTTGCTGATGTAGCAGTAGGTTCTATGCTCAACTATATTCCGATAATGCTCAAGTTGGATTTAAGCGAATATCCAAACGCTACTAATTACATGAAAAAACTTTCCGAACGTCCTGCTTTTCAGAAGGTTATGGGTTCGAGGGGTTGATTTTTAATTTTCGTTTTTTGTTTTAATTTTAAATTTTTTCAATTATTTAAATATTAAATCGTAAAACCGTAGCTAGTAGGTTGGATTAGACACGAGCAGGGAATTGAATTTGTCACGATAATGTATATAGCAGTTTTCAGTTGAATATAATACACCCCTCTCCTTAATAAGGATACTGCTGGCGAATAGTGGGTCTAACCCCTTATCCCAACGAATCAATAGGGATTCTGAGTTATCACCAAGAGTGCGATCGCACTCTTGAAACCCTTGTTTTTTGGTCATTCAGGGGTGTCACCCCTGAATGACCAGCAGTATCCTTAATAAGGAGAGGGGAAGGGGGTGAGGTTTATCGAAGTGTATTGGACTCAAAAGAAAAGCGCTATATTCTCGTGTCGTAACCCAACATTAACAACTTGAAGAAATTGAGATATTTCAAAATGCCGACAATAAAAGATGTTGGGTTACGTCGCTTTGAATAATTTACGTTAAAGACCATTCTTTTCGTGCGACTAACCCAACCTACTTAACTACTAACTACCGATAGTTTGTAAACTGCAAAGCACAAGGCAAATCTTCTTCTTTTAACCGCTGCATTACGGTTTGCAAGTCATCTTTATTTTTGCTGGTAACTCTTACTGCATCTCCCTGAATGGAAGCCTGTATTTTTTTGAATTCATCGCGAATCATTTTAGAAATCTTCTTTGCAATCTCCTGACTAATCCCTTTTTTCAATTTGATTTCTTGATTGATTCGATTACCACCAGCGGATTCAGGTTCGCCAAATTCAAAGATTTTCTGAGAAAGTTTACGTTTCGCTGCTTTTTCTCGCAATATTCCGTCTACAGTGTCTAAAGTAAACTCGCTATCTGTATTTACTTTAATATTATCTTCTCCCAATTCCACTGTAGTTTTAGTATCTTTTAAATCGTAGCGACCTTTAATCTCTCGCGTCACTTGGTCAACAGCGTTAACCAGTTCTTGTCTATCAAAGTCGCTAACAACATCAAAAGAATAAGTAGAAGCCATAAAACAAATATCAGTTCTCTTTATTAGTAATTTTACATTTTAATAGTTTTTAGTTGTTGGTGGATAGTTATTAGTTTCTATTTATTTTCAACTATCTATCACCATCACTCAACTTGCTTGAATTATACTCAACACGAATAAAGTACAAGAACTAGCTAAACCAATAGCATACATAAGCGAACGTAAAATAGGGATGTTAAAAATATAAAACACTGAATAAAATAAACGGGCTGTAATGAAACTTAATGCCGCCCACGCTGCTAATTCGGAAGTAACCCCAGTTGCATAAGCCATCAAAGCCGCAACAGCAAAAATCATAAAGGTTTCAAATGAGTTTTGATGCGCCCAAGTAGCACGCTGCGCGTAAGATGGAAGTTTATCAAACATCGCACGTGGTGCAAAGTAATCGTAACCAAGACTTAAACGAGCATAAGCTACTGCTAGAAATGGTAAATAAATGAGCAGGAAAGCTATAACAATACAGTATAAAAATAAAACTGGTACTGGCAATTGTGAAACAGAAATCAACATAAACAAACAAATAGATAGGTAGGTATTGGATACAGATATAGAAGATAAATACTGGAACAAATAGCTTTTATCAAATTAAATGGTTGAGGAAGCGAACCATTTTTCTGCGGGTTATTCTTACACTTTATAGCTTAATTTACGTAAAAAGTTACATGTTAACTTCCCAGACTGACATCCTTGACATCAGACTACATACAGCAACTGCTAGCTTTATAAATTCACTAGTCATTAGTCTAAGCGTTAATTAAAATCCATACACCATTCAAAATATATTGAAGGATTGTATCTCGAAAAAAGTGACTAATGACTAATAAGAAAGCGACTGGAATAACTTGCCAATTAATCAAAATAGAACAAAGTTACCACTTTTCTCTGCTCTTCTGCATCCTTACAGGTTTGTAGCAAAGTACGACTATCGTGGAATGCAAAACATACAAGTTGCTGACAGCGCGAGATAATCTCTTTGTTACATGAGTAACTAGCTTCAGCGAGGGATAAATGGTCGTTACTGGAATTTTCTACCAGATGCATCACTTGTTCTAATTGCTGACGCGATTCTACAGGCTGACGGTCTAAACTTTGGGGTAAAATTACCGTCAGAAAGTTAGGGTCGGCTCGCATCGCGCCTTTTATAGCGGCTGAATTTGTACCAGTAGCACCAGAGGTAATAACTCTATTTCCCGATAAAACCAGGGCATAAGTCATCATCTCAATAAGATTCTGATGGGTGATAGGGACGTGACGAGAACCCAGCACGGCGATTCGCTTGGAACCCATTTGCTGGATAGTCGCTAATTCTTGCGCTAACGTATCAATGTTATTTACTAGGTCTGTTGACTGGCTCAAAGACGATTTTAACTGCTATTAAACGACCAAGATATTTTAGCAGGTGAAAGAGTTGTCGGGAACCTACTTATGGTTAGAGCGTGAATTTTTTAGTTTACTTTTATCTTACTTTTTGTTTAACAGTTTAATTGCTTCGTTACACCATTCAACCCAATCTGCTTCATAGCGAATTCCTTTACGAAGAGTTAGGTACTGAAACTTTGCAGCTTGATTTAGTTGTTGCAGGTCTTGAAAATACTTCCGTTCTAAATCTCTATATACAGATAATTTCTCAATATGAACTTGACGATGATGTTCTAATTCTTGCAAAATTATTTGCTCTGATACGATATATCCGCTGAATATTTTTACTAGCAAATCATCTTTAATTGCCGCTGGCTCGGAAGTTTGAGCAATCCATTGTTTTAATTGAACTGTCCCTGCTTGTGTAACGCTATAAATCTTTTTATCCGGTTTTCCTTCTTGAATAATTATCTCAGAAGTTATCCAGCCAAGTTTGTTTAATTTGGATAGTTCGCGGTAAATCTGCTGGTGAGATGCTTGCCAGAAAAAACCGACCGAACCATCAAATTGCTTGGCTAAATCATACCCACTACAAGATTTATCAATCAAAGATGCCAATATCGCGTGTGCTAAAGACATAATTCTTAACCTTCTTTTATATGCAATTTAGTGCATATCCGTTATTATGCAATTAGTTGCATATTAGCTTAAAGCTGTAAGGAATATTGAATTTATTATGTCCAAAGTAATGCCAGGAAGATACACGGCTCAAACCAGCGAACCGTTTGTAGTGTTTTTGATTGGAATGCGTATAAACAAAATCTTTGCTTTGAATAAATGGCTGCCGACTGCAATGGCTATGAGACCTATGCTACAGACCTTGTATAAGCATCCTGAAAAAGGTTTTTTGGGTGGAGAAAGTTTTCTTTATTCGCGAGGAGCGGGATTAATTCAATATTGGCGTTCTTTTGAGGATTTAGAACGTTTTGCTCGGAGTCCAGAAGAACCTCATCTTTCAGCTTGGCAGCGGTTTAATCGAGTTGTGGGTGCTGATGGTAGCGTTGGGATTTGGCACGAAAGCTATTTAGTTAATCCTGGAAATTATGAAGCAATTTATGGAAATATGCCGATTTTTGGATTAGCTGCTGCAACCAAACATGTACCTGTGACGGGGATAAGAGAAACTGCACGTCAGCGCGTGACTAATCCGACATAGATATCTAATTCGTTCGCTGCTTACCGCTTTTTCAAGCATTTCAAGTCAGCATTAAGTATGAAGCTTGAGCCTCGTAAAAATTAATGAATAACTAAAGGCAGGTATTTGAGATGACTTATAGTTCAGATGACGTACAAAAAATCCTTCAACTAGCAATGAAACGCAAGGAAGAGGAATCCTTTTCTGGGAAGCAGCTTTCAGACATGGCAGCAGAGTTAGGAATTTCTTCTGAATTGTTGAAGACAGCGGAACAAGAATGGTTGATTCAAGCTAAAGCAAGCAAAGAACAACAAGCTCGTCGTAAAATTATGCGGAGAGGATTCAAAGCGCACTTAATTTCATTTGTAGCGGTAAATGTATTTTTGGTAATACTGAATTTAAGCACCACTCCCAGCGATTTTTGGGCAATTTATCCTATTTCCGGTTGGGGATTGGGGCTGTTCATGCATCATTTGAAAGTTGCTCGTGTGGAAGAAAATCCTCAAGATATAGCCCTAAGCGAAGGTCAAAGGTTAAAGGTTAGAGGTTAAAGGTTAAAGGTTAAAGGTTAAAGGTTAGAGGTCAGAGGTTAGAGGTTAGAGGTTAAAGGTCAAAGGTCTAAATGTTTAATAACCATTAGTTTTTGTCTTTATTAATATCCTAATCTTATTGCGTAGTACTATATGCAGCAATCTTATATAGGCTGTAAAAATGAATTGTAAAAAATTGAGATATTGAAAAACCCGATTTTAAAAACCGGGCTTTCTGATTCTTGAAATTAGCAATAAATTATTTACAGTTAAGATAACGTAGTTGCCGGACTCAAATCCATTAAAGATAGTAAGCGGTTGATGTCAAAATGTTCGGTCATCAAATGACGAACGCATTCGACTTTGATAGGTTCGTGGACGCGAACCTGTCCGAAAGCACGCTCAATTATTTCTACGGTACTAAGAGTATCTAAATCTACTGATAGAATCGGAATTTCCAATTCCTCAGCGCGACTGAGAATGAAAGATGGAGGTGGTAACTGTCCTGTAAGAATCAGACATTGAGTGGAAGTTTCCAACGCGGCCTGCTGAATTTCGACTCTATCTCCACCCGTAACTACTGCCATATTCTGGCGTTTGCGAAAATACTTGACCGCAGCATTTACATTCATCGCACCAATTGCCAAACTTTCAACTAGTAAATTAAGCCGGTCTTTGCGACATAAAACTTCTGCATTTAGCTGCTGAAATAATTCACGCACGGTAACGCTGCGGAGCAATTTGCTGTTAGGTAATACTCCTAATACAGGGATACCTTGCTGTTCTAGAAAGGGAGACATTGTGTTACCAACGGCTTGCAAATGTTCTGGAGGTACATCATTGATGACAACACCAATCAAACGTTCCCCAACCAACTGTTTTGCAGCCAATAAGGCTTCAATAGCAAGCAAAGATTTGTAGCGACATACTAGAATAATTCCAGCATCCACAGTCTCAGCGACTTGCATCAAAGACAAATCGAACAAATTTCCTTCAGATAAATTACCTGGACCTTCTAGCACAACTAAATCACCCAAACCATCCTGCAAATATTCACTTTTTAGGGATTTTTGATAATCTGTTGTGTCTTTACCTGAAAGACGTTGTTGTAGTGTAGTTTCGTTTAAACCAAGTAATGTGGGCACTATTTGGTTAGGAGATAAATTGAGGCTTTGAGTAATAAACTCAACATCTTCCTCAATCAAGCTTCCTTCAGATTCTCTCAAGGACTTACCAAGAGGTTTACCATAAGCAACATTAAGTCCAGTTTGATGCAGCTGATTAGACAAGCCTAAAATAATTGCGGATTTACCGCTGGAAGCCTCGATTGACCCAATCAGTAAATACTTAGGTGATTTTGGCACGCACGCACTCCTAATTCAAACGGTATCGAAATTCTTGTTCATTAAGTGCTTGGTATCTCAACCATCAGCCAGCAAACTGGCTCCTGGCACTTTTTGAACAATTGATTACTAAATAGCCTAAAAAAACTGTTTGGGCGTTTTCTAATTTTAGGTCGAACCTTCTTCATTAGAGTTATTTATCTATAAATTAGTTAATAGTTAGAGTCCGTAACATCATTAATTAAATAAATCTATTGACTCAAAGCTGTATTAAACAGATAAAAGAAATACAAACAAGCCAGGGGTCTCATAAAAAAATGGGGAAAAGAATAAAAAATCTTTTCCCTGTAATGGTTGTTTTTTATACGATTTTACGATTTATAGATAGCTACTCTAATACAAACAAAATTTAATCTTCCAGACGCAGCAGCTTACGGTAGAAAGATTGGGAGAAATCAGTCAAACGTTGACGCTTGTAGTTTTCCAGTATTTCGATTAAAAAATTTATAAACTCAAAACTTGCCAACATTACTTCATAACTCAGTTCGGCATTTCCATCGAACTGCATTCGACAACGAGTTAGGTCTGAAGGCAAGGTAGTAATATTCCAAGTGGCTATAAAAGGAATATTTTCACTGCTTTCTATTTTTCGATTTCCTTCTAGAACCCCTTTCTGATATAGACCTATAGCATAAGGTAGAAAATTCCGCTTACCACTTTGAATGTAAGGCAAGTACACGCTCGCTTGTTGAGGAGTAGCAGGCTGAAGTTGCTCAAATGCTGACATACAATATATTCCTTGTTTTTACTTGAGATGTTGAAATCTTGGTAGATATACATAGTGTTCCCAAGTTGTATGTCAAAATTACACTTACTTTTTTGGAAAATAGGGAGAGAGGTTAAAGAGCTATTGCTTTACTTGGGGAGACTCCAAGTAGAGCAAATGGCGTTCCCCAAAAAAGTGCGTTCTCAGAGCGTCTCTCGGAGAGAGATATCCGAAGGGAAGAACACGACCGTTGTAGCAATTTGTGTGGGTAAATGGGTACGAGAATAATTTTTAACTCTATAAGTGATTATTGCTCGCCATAAAAGCTTATGCTAAGAAATGTGAAAATGTCAGTTACAATAAGGCTGCACTGATTTTATGAAGCTGGGGTAAAATGGCGGACTATTTTACTTAAGTAAGGTAAATGGAGTCATGATTATTTTTTTAAGCGATAACTACTGTATAACAAGATTATCTTGATATCTAGAAGGTTGGATTGCGATATTACTGGAAAAATTCATCAGTTTTATTGCAAGATATTGTTCGGTGGATGAATACCTTCAATATCTAATATCTTTATCTTTTAGATTGATGAAGATGATGGAGGTGAAGTGTTATCCAAAGCTAGCTTCACAGCATTTTTGTATAAAAATATTTGCACTCAAATTAAGTAAACTATGCCAGCGAATTCCTGGCCCGACGAAGATTACAACGAACTTGATTCCCTCAACTCTATACTTGCCGATATGTCAGTAAATGTAGAGTTAGAAGAACAAAAATCGCAAGAATTGTGTGTTCCTTCCCGGTTTCAAGGTCGTAGGCGCAAAGCCGCTCTGTTTTTGACAATGGTCTGGAGCGGTACAATTGCTTTGCACCTAATTTCTTGGGGGTCTTTTATTGTATTAGGGTTAGCTACTGTTGTTGGTCTTCACTCTATGGTGGTTGTCTTCGCGAAGCCTATAACTATAGATGAAGATAATGTTGGGGATTTACCTTTTGTATCCTTAATAGTTGCAGCAAAAAACGAAGAGTTAGTAATTAGCAATTTAGTAAATAATCTTTGTAATCTCGATTACCCTTACGGATATGAAGTTTGGATAGTTGACGATAACAGCAGCGACAGTACACCACAATTACTCAGCGAACTCAAAGATAAATACGAAAATTTAAAAGTATTCCGGCGAAAAGCTGGCGCTAGTGGTGGTAAATCGGGAGCATTGAACCAAGTTCTACCGCTGACAAAAGGTGAAGTCATTGCTGTATTCGATGCTGATGCTCAAGTTTCGTCAGATGTCTTGCTGCAAACTATACCTTTATTTCAGCGAGATAAAGTTGGAGCAGTGCAGTTACGAAAAGAAATTGCCAATGCTCCAACTAATTTCTGGACTAAAGGTCAAATGGCAGAAATGGCTGTTGATACCTTTTTTCAGCAAGGACGAAGTTTGAGAGGTGGTATTGGCGAGTTGCGGGGTAACGGTCAATTTGTAAGGCGTAAAGCTTTATATAGTTGTGGTGGATGGAATGAAGAAACCATCACCGATGATTTAGATTTAACCCTGCGTCTTCATCTTGATAAATGGGATATTGAATGCGGATTTTATCCGGTAGTTAAAGAAGAAGGAGTTACCAGTGGGATAGCACTTTGGCATCAGCGTAACCGTTGGGCTGAAGGTGGGTATCAGCGCTATCTCGACTACTGGGACTTAATTCTTCGTAACCGCATGGGTACGTGGAAAACCTTTGAACTGTTTGTTAACTTTGTCCTGGTTCAGTACATCATTCCAACCGCAGCAATACCCGATTTATTAATGGCGATCGCACGTCATCGTCTCCCCATTTTGAGTCCATTAACCGGAATCACGGTAACAATATCATTTTTAGGAATGTTTGCCGGACTCAAGCGGATAAACAAAAATAAAACAGTTAGAACCCATACAAACTTGATGCTGCTATTTCAAAGCCTCCGGGGAATTGTATATATGTTCCACTGGATAATAGTCATAAGCAGCACTACCGCTCGAATGTCAGTACTTCCCAAGCGGTTGAAGTGGGTGAAAACCCTGCGTCAAGGTAATGGGTAATTGGTAGTTGGTAATTGGTAATTGGTAATTGGTAATTGGTAATTGGTAATGGGTAAATATTTATTATTAACTCCTAACTCCTAACTCCTAACTCCTAACTCCTAACCCCTAGCTGATAACTGTCAAAACTCAACATCATCCTCTTCAGGAACTTCTAATTCCGGTGAATCAATTGATTCGTCGGAAATTTCTGTATTTTCTTCGCTAAGCTCAATAATTTCTCCGTCTAGCGCATCGGCTAAACGTCTAGCAGCTTTCATTACTTCATCCATTTCTGGATTTTCTGCGATTGCGGTTGGTTGAGGTGGTCTTGGAGGTGCTTGAGCGGGAGGAGCGGTGTGTTTTACTGCTGCTGGTTGTGGTTGAGTTCTTGGGGTTGATGTTTGAGGTGGTGGGGATGAAGGTGCGGGTTGTGCAGCTTGTGGTGCAACTTGTGGTACTGCTTGTGGTGCAGTTTGTCGCGCTACTTGTGCGGGTGGAATGTTCTGTTGTTGCTGTACTGCGGTCGTTGCAGCGGAAGAATTTGAGTTTGCAGGTGGAGCAGAGTTAGCTATTTCTAAATTTACTTTGATTTCGCTATTGAAAGTTACTTGAAATGCAGCTGCAATTTTAGGCTGGTCTTGTTTGACTCTTTCATACCATGCTTGTTTGACTCCAACGCGAGCTACAGCACCATCAAAATCGGCGACATGACACATTTGACGCAGTAGTTCTCTTCTGGAAACTGGTATTAGATTAGCAAGTACCTGTTGCCAAATTTGGGTCAGGTTAGCTGGTGGGGAAGAGTTGGAGGGGGGAGAGGGGGTAGAGGGGGTAGAAGCAGCTGGTTGTGATGTCGGATGTTGCGTTTTAGCTGCGTTTTGTTGTTTGGGGATTTGAGCTTCTGTATTGTTGGAAACTGGTGGAGGAGATGGTGCAACTGGGGGGACTGTAGGTGGTGTTTGCTGTGCTTGAGGTGTTGCTGTCGGTGTTGGGGGTTGATGGTTTGTTTTTACTGGGGTTGGGGGAAATTTTGGCAAGTTTTGTTGATTGGTATTGCTTATAGCTGGTGCTTGAATAATTGTGGCTGATGGCAATAATCCGAGTAAAGTGACTTCCAGCCACAAGCGCGGTTGAGTTGTGTTTTTGATTTGTACTTCAGCAGTACGCAGATGCTGCTGTCCCTGTAAAATCATGCTTATTTCCAGATTCATAGCAATGTCTACAAGTACTCCCCACATAGACTGAGTACAAGCCACTAAATCATTACGATTGGGTGCTGTTTTCGCGATGAGTAAATCGCGGTAGAAGGAAGCGAGGTTTTGCAGAATGATTAAAGGCTCCCTACCACGGTCTAATATTTGGCGGGTAGAATCTATTACAGCTTCGGAGTTATCGGAAACTATTGCTTTTAATAAATCTAATAAATCTTGTTCGCTTACCGACCCAACTAAATCCCAAACTTTCTCAGGTGTTACTTCTCCTGACAATAAACCTAGCTGGTCAAGAAGACTTTCAGCGTCTCGCAATCCTCCTTGGGAAACCTGAGCGACTAAAGTAACGGCTTCTTGCGTAATGTTAATATTTTCATTTGCAGCGATTTGAGTTAAATGCTCTACCATTCCATTCATGGGAATGCGCCTAAAATCAAACCTTTGACAGCGTGAAATAATAGTCGCTAATACTCTTTGTGGGTCGGTTGTTGCTAAAACAAACACCACATGTTTGGGCGGTTCTTCTAGTGTCTTGAGTAAAGCATTAAATGCCTGGGTGCTGAGCATATGGCATTCATCAACCACATAAACCTTATAGCGACACTGAACCGGGGCAAATTGCGCTCTCTCAATAATTTCTCGAATATTATCAACACCCGTGTTACTAGCAGCATCAATTTCAATTACATCTAAAGTGGCACCTTTACTAATTTCTTGACAAACATTACACTTTCCGCATGGTTGTGGTGTAGGCTTATCGCTGCTGAGGCAATTGAGCGACTTGGCTAAAATGCGGGCACTAGAAGTTTTACCAGTTCCCCGAGGACCGGTAAATAGGTAAGCCGGAGCAATTTTCAGACTAAGAATTGCATTGGTCAGAGTAGTGGCTATTGCCTCTTGTCCAACTAATTCGGCAAAGGTTTTTGGGCGATACTTATGATGTAGCGGTTCGTAAGACATGGAGGAGACAGCGCTGTGAAAGCTTCCCACTTAAAGGGGTTTAATTATTTTAATTCTTAATTTGTAATTTAAGTGAATAGGGCATGGGGCATGGGGCATAGGGCATGAATATAAAGAATTCCTAACTGTAACTATTTCAATTCCCAATGCCCAATTCTCTGTCTTGAAAAGTTGCTCTTGGGGAGAAACCCCTGCGGCACGGTTCCCGAGCAACCCAATGGCTCGGAAACAAGCGCTTTGTAGCAAATGGCGTTCCGTTGTAGGAAGTGGTGTGGAAACCCCCAAGACCGCACTTTCCGCAATGCCCAATGCCCAATTACTTTTTGTCAAATTTGCATCTTAAAAAAAACCAATACTTAGAGAAAATGCGTTACAAGTAGCTACAATCTTATGGTAATTAATATGGTTTGGGTGCCTTTATGCTAAAACGGTTGGTCAATTGGGTTAAAAGGTTTTTTCAAGGTTTATTTGGTACAAACCAGCAAAGTTCGCAGAATTTGCGTAGTTCTGCAAGTAATTCTCCTTCTTCGCCACCACCACCTTTAAATGATACCGATTTGGAGTTTTTGTTTGCAGAACTCTTGGAAGGAGTTCATCAAGCAAGGGGACAAGCTTGGGCTGAAAAATGGTTGATAAATATTGAACATCGAGTCCCCGAGCAACGTTGGGTGGAATGGCTGAAAAAATTTGGTGATAAGTTGTTAGCCGCACCAACACCAAATAATGAATTGGCTTCTCGATTAGTACAGCTAGGAGAACTAGGTGTTGGTGAGGTTTCTAATGTTGCTTACGATATTGGCATGCGATTGCTAACACGCAATCAAGCGGAACCGATATGGGAGTATGAAGGCCCTGATGCTGCAATAGAAGATGCTCAAGCTTCACAAGCTTCTGCCCAAACTCAAACAGCTTTGGTTCAAGAAGAACAGTTAGAAACTGCTCCAAGCGATACAGAAGCAGAAGGTGAATATCAAACCATTACTCTCGAAGAGTTGATGGACTTAATGCAACAAGATGTAAATTTAAGAGCGCAAATTGCAGAGCAACTGGGAATTGAAACAGATGACCCAGAAACCATTATTCAGGCTTTAGTTAATCAGTATCATACAGCCCAATGACATGAGTACAAATATTACTCTATTTTAAGACCTATATATTTGACTTTTTGACTCTTATATGTTGATGATTCGATGGTCTATTTGTTGTCAATATTGTTCTCCTATATACGAAATTTTTGGAGCATTTTATTTTGTTTGGAAAGCGTATCTTGTCTAGCAAGCTATTTTCAGGGAAGTTTGTTAAGTTATCTCAGAACGTAGATTTAATTTTTACCGAGTGTTCCGAAAAATTGGTATTAGTTTTTTATAATGCTGGTTTTTGAGGGACGTAATTGGCTGCATTTGTAGAAAAGTTCACAAAATGCAGTAGCCTATTACGTAATTATTAATTTTTTTGATATCGCACTCGTTAAAATCTATGTGAACTATATTTACAATGCAGCAGATGCTCAGGCGGCTAGTGCAGAGGTTCATAAAGTTTATTCAGGACATTTTTGGTGGCAAGCAGACTCCTTCGATGAAAGACAAGGAGATGCACGCTGTTAGGGACTTACCAGAGCTGACGAATTCAGACCTGGAATTTTTGTTTACCCAACTTCTAGAAGGTGTACATCAAGCCCGAGGGCAGCATTGGGCACAAAGGTGGTTGCAAAATATCGAACACCGTGTTTCTGAACGGCGTTGGTTGGATTGGTTGGGTCACTTTGGTAACAAAGTATTGGCCTCATCGGCTCCGAATTATGAGTTGGCTTCGAGGATGGTGGAATTGGGTGAACTCGAAATCGGGGAAATAGGAGATGTTTCTTACGATATCGGGGTGCAGTTGTTAACGCGCAATTCTAAGCATCAGCCAGCCTATTCTATTCCCATATCTACTGAATATGATGAATCTGAAGGGTTAATTCCCGAATTTCCTGTATCCGAAGAGTTAATCATTAATTCAGTTGGGGTTAATGGTGAAGAAGAAGATTTTAATTTTCCATCTAAGGAACCGATAATTGAATCAGTTGCGATAGATGGTGAATTTGATGTACCTGAATCTTTCACAGAATCTCCCGGACAAGAACTGATTAAGGAATTCGGGGAATTATTGTGGGAAGATTACGAACCGTCTGAAACAGCAAATTCACCTGCGAATAATATACCCGCATCTCAAGCACAGTTTCCCGAGATTTTGTACGAACAAGTATTTGAGTACAACGAATTTGCACTAACCCCTGAAGATAGTAATAAACAAGCATTAGAAGACGAGTTATCTCATTTATACGAACAGGTATTTGAGTTAGAAGAAGATTTAGTTGCAGAGCAGCAAGAAGAAACAATAAGTTCTGAGAATACTGATACTACTGATACACGAGTATCTGAAGAATTACCGTCAACTCTAGAACAGCAGCTAGAAGAACGAGCTGTCATAGAAACTGCATCCGAACAAGCTATTTCTGAACAAGCTACTCCCGGACAAGATTTGGTTCGCAATTTGGGAGAACTATTATGGGAAGATGAAGCACAAGCAGTTCCGGAAAAAAGTTCTTCTGATAACTCGGAACAAGAGTTTATCAATAATTTGAGCGACTTGGTATATGATTATCCGGAGCAAGATGCTGATGATACAGTTCTTTTACCAACTCAAGATTATGTTCAACAAGACGAACCGATAAATACTACTTTTGTACCAATTCAAGATAGCAGGGTTGAAGATGACTGCGAAGATGAAGAATCATTAGAAAACTTTAATGCTCTATTAGAATTAGGTTCGGAAGTAGAAGAAGATGAAGAAACAGAAGAAATAACAGAAATATTTGACAAACCAATAACTAATACCGAACCAAGTGAAGCAACATCTGTAGACGAGCTGATGGTCAGGTTGGATGAAAGTGCTAGTTTAGTTCGTCAACTTTCTTCTGGATTAGGAAATCAACAATCTTCAGCTTTGGTTGTCAGTGGGATACCTATTGATAATCAAACAGTCGCACAACAAGCCGAAGCTTGGTATTACCAAGGACTTGCACAAGCTAGATCAGGTAACTTGGAAGCAGCAGTTGAACTCTACGAACAAGCGATACAAATTAAACCAGATGTTCACGAATATTGGTTTAATCGAGGCTTGACCCTATTTCATTTAGAAGATTTAGAAGGTGCAATTGCTTCCTACGACAAAGCAATTGAAATTAAAAACGATTTTTACAAAGGATGGTATAACCGGGGTCGAGCATTAGGTGAATTAGGATTTTTAGAAGATGCGATTTTTTCCTTTAATACAGCACTGGAAATCCGACCCAATTACCAGGAAGCATGGTCTAGCAACGGTTTGGCGTTACTGAAGTTAGGACGTTTTGATGAAGCTATTTTCAGTTACGACAAGTCGTTGGAGTTAGAACCGCTAGATGCAGAAAACTGGTATTACCGTGGTGTCACCCTATCTAGTAACGGACAATATGATTTAGCGGTTGATTCCTACGATAAAGCATTAGAAATTGAACCATTCTTACACGATTCTTGGATTGATAGAGGTGTAGCTCAAGGACAATTGGGAGAATGGGAGCAAGCTATAAGTTCTTGGGATAAAGCTTTAGAAATTAGACCGGATTTCTACTTAACTTGGTTTAATCGGGCTGTAGCTTTTGATAATTTAGGACGTAGGGAAGAAGCCGTTGCATCTTATGACAATGCTTTAGAAATTGAACCCAACTTCTACCTTGCTTGGTACAATCGAGCGGTAGCGCTATTCTATTTAGAGCAATACGAACAAGCAATCCTTTGTTACGACCGCGCTTTACAAATTAAAGCCGATTATTGGGAAGCTTGGCTCGGTAGAGGAAGTGCAGCGGAGAAATCCCAGAATTTAGATTGGGAATTAAGTTTATCAAGTCCCGTTGCTGAAACAAATCCCGCTTTGAATACTCGGGGTCTAGAAGGAAAATTAGCTAGTTATTCAGAAGCTTTAAAATACACAAGTTACGAAACTCAGCCAGAAGGTTGGGGACGAATGCATTTAGCAATTGGTAACTGCTATTACGACATAGGTAGAAGATATTCCAACCCCCGCGATTATTGGTATCAAGCGGTAGAAGAATACAATCAAGCATTAGCCACGATTACCGCAGATGATTACCCCGAATTGCATTTAGAGTTATTACAAAACTTTATCAAAGTTCTGGTTGGTTTGAGAGAAACCACACAGGCCCAGGAATTGCATCAATACAGCACCGATTTCTTACAGGAATTATTAACTCAAGCAAATCGCAGCGATGAATCAAGAAAAAAATTAACCTTAAAAAATATTGCTTTTGAACAGCTAGCGGTTGAAATCGCCATCCAATATGGTGAAATAGTTCAAGGTCTAGAAATCGCCGAACATGGTAAAAATGCTTGTTTAACTTGGTTGCAGTACGGTTGGACAGATAAAATTGAATCCCCAAATTACAATTCGATTTTACAGTTACTCAATCCTACAACCGCCGCAATTTACTGGCACCTCAGCCCATCAAGCTTACGTACCTTCATTATCAAACCCAACGCGCCCGAACCCATTCCAGTATTTACACCAATGCTGAATGTAGCGCCAGATGAATTCCCTTTGCCAGAAGCAGTAAGCCGTTTAGTAGAATTTGAAGACTGGTTAGAAGATTGGAATCGGGAATACAGCGACTATCGCGGCGAAACCAGGAATAAACAAAGTAAAATAAACCATTCCTGGCGCAGCGATATGGAACAGCGGCTAGCAAAACTCAAAGAAATACTGAGTATCGGCAGCATCGAGCGGGAACTGCAAGGAATCAAAAATATTATCTTGATTCCTCACCGTGATTTACATCGATTTCCTTTGCACGGATTATTTTCCTCAAAATTTGCTATCAGTTATTTACCCAGTATTCAAATCGGATTAAATCGTAAGCAAGAAAATTCTTCTACCTTAGAATCTGAAGCAAAACTGCTGAGTGTTGAACATCCCGAAACAAAAGACTATCCTCCTTTTAAATCGGCTAAATTAGCAGCATTAGCTACCAGTCAAATGTTCGATAATCCCCAGCGTATTCAGGGGTTAAAAGCAACAAAAGCCGAAGTCGAAAATGCTCTCATAGGAAACTACAATATATTAAACTTTTACGGTTATGCAGCCGATAAATTGAATCCTTCAGAATCAGAAATATTGTTAGAAGGGGAAGATAAAATTACCTTAGAAGAAATTTCTACAAAACCTCTTAACCGCTATAACTTATTTACCCTTTCAGCTTGCGAAATTGAGCCAAACAAGAAAAACATTACTACCGAATATAGTGGTTTAGCCAGCGGTTTGTTAAGTCAAGGGGTTAGTAACGTAGTAAATAGCTTGTGGAGAGTAGAATCAACAGCTAATGCTTTAGTAATGATAGAGTTTTACCGTCGATTGCAGTCAGGGAAAACACCAATAATTGCTTTAACAGAAGCCGTTGAATGGTTAAGAGAATTGACAGCAGGAGAACTAACAAAATGGTACGAAAGCTTGTTAAATCAACTTCCTCCTGAAGGATTAAGAATGAAAGCCCAGTTAGCAACGCAGTTGTATCGAACCAGTCAAATGGAAGCAGATTCAAAACTGTACAATCATCCTTATTATTGGGCTGCTTTTGTAATTGCAGGAGTTGACAGTTAACAGTGAACAGTTAACAGTTATCAATTAATTGTAGGGTGTGCTACGGCTCGAATAACTTTAATTTGGAACTACAATTTAAATAATGCCGTAACGCACCATTTGATATTGATTTGAACCTCACCCCCTTCCCCTCTCCTTATTAAGGAGAGGGGTGTATTTTATTAAACTTACTTCTCTTTCCCCTCTCTAAGTCAGCGGAGAGGTTACGAGTAATTTTGATTTATTTATTATCAATTAAATTTGAGAACTTCGTAAATTAACTTGATAACTATCTTTGATTTTCTTTAAAGGAAACTGCACAAAATCAGCTTTTCCGGTTGATTTCCAATCAAATAAATTTAGTAAATAAGAAGCGAATATCTTTGTGATAACCATTGCCATTTGCGCCCCTAAACAAGCATGTACACCTCCACCAAAGGGGATAAATTCGTACATTTTACCTTCATTACGAGGTGCTAAAAAGCGCTCTGGTTCAAATTTTTCTGGGTCAGTAAAATATTCTTTTCTAATATGAGCTAGTCGCGGTTCTGCAATTACTGCACAACCTTTGTTATAAAGTATTCCATCTAAAACTACTGATTTGAGAAAGCGACGGTTAGCAGTAGAGCTAGGTGGTAAAGTTCGTAGAGTTTCTTTTATAGTTGCTTCTAGAAATATCATTTGCTTGAGCAACTCTGATGAAATATCTTTTTCTTTGATTAATTCAGATTGTTCTTGACGTAGCTTTTCAAAAACCTGCGGATATTTTCCCAATTGATAAATTAAGGAAGAAACTAAACCAGAAATTTCATAGTGAGAAGCCCATAATTGTAAAAGACATTGATTTTCTATCAAATCATCGCTAAACACACCTTCTGGGTTTTCCTGCTGATTGGCTAGCATCATTGCTAAAAAATCAGATGTAGGATTTATTTCTGTTTCTTTTCTTAGCTTAATAACTACACGCATAAATTCTATTAATTTTTTACGTGCTTTGATTCCTCTACCATAAGCTGTTAAAGGCGATTTCCATTTTAATAAACCATAGAAACCGTCGAAATAAGTTTTATATAAAGCTTTAACTTCGTATTTATTTTTTATCGGTAAACCATTAAAACTTTCGGGATTATCATCATCTAACTTTATTCCCCATAGTATAGGAGTTAAAACATCAAAACATATTTTTTCAACTTCTGGATAAACTGCTATTTTTCCAGGAGCATTCCACTTTTGTAATCCCTTTTTTATTTCATTATTTATATGCGGTATATATCCTTCTAAAAAACGTCCACTTAACCCCGGTCCCAAAGAATTTTTACGTTGACGATGTAAATCGGGACGTTGGAATAAACTATGTTCGCCAAACATATCCATTGTAGTCGGTGGCAAGGCTATTTCTGTATAGTTGGAATCGCCATTAAATACCATCTGAATGGCTTTGGATTCACCAACAAAAATAGTTGTACCCCCAAAAACACCGGTTTGAAAAATTGCTCCGTACTTTTCTAAATTATGACGACAAAATTTATCGGGGTTCGCAATATAGCTCAAAGTATCGTACCAGTGAGGCTTTCTTTTAGGAACTTGGGTTTGTGGTGGTGGGGTTTGTCCGTCTTCTAGAATTAGTACTTCGCTTTTTGCTTGCTGCATAATTTACCACCAAGTTTTTATTTAGATAAATATAGCGGTCACTGTTGAGCAATACAAATTTTACCTTACACCGTTCCAGATGGACATTTTTATTTAATAATCATTAAATTATTCTACATGTTGCGTCATACTAGAATACAAAGAGAATAAAGCAGGAAGAATATTTAAGTAACTATAGTAATCCTGTATGAGTAGCGAGAAAAATAGGTGCCAAAAACCCGGTTTTTTCAAAAAACCGGGTTTCTCAAATATCACAAATAATTTAGGAATGCTATAGGTCACATCAAATATAAAACCTCACCACGCCACTTGCTACAACGGAGGGAACCTCCGCAACGCAGTGGCTCCTCAATCCCTCTCCTTATTAAGGAGAGGGAAGCCGACAAAAACCATTAAAATTGCTATCAAACCAACCAATTTCTAATTCTTGCAGAAACTAAATCAATCAGACTTGTTGCTAATATCAAAATAATTAAAATTGCACAAACTTTTTGATATTCAAAAGAACCAAAACTTTGGTACAAGGAAACACCAATACCACCAGCACCAACTATTCCTAATACAGAAGCGGAACGAACATTTGACTCAAAACGATACAAGGTAAATGAAGTCCATAAGGGAATTACTTGAGGAATTATTCCATAAATAACTTCTTGTAATTTACTCGCACCGGTTGCACGAATTCCTTCTACTGGACCGGTTTCTATTGCTTCAACTGCTTCAGAAAATAATTTACCTAGAGTTCCAGCAGTATGTAAAAATAATGCTAAAACGCCTGCAAATGGCCCTAAACCAACGGCGACTATAAATATTAAAGCAAATACCAATTCGTTAATAGCTCGCATCGCATCTAAAACCCGCCGGGTTGGTTGAACTACCCAAGCTGGAAAGACATTATTTGATGCCATAATTGATAAAGGAACTGCTGCTATCGCTGCTAATAGTGTTCCCCAAATTCCCATTGCTATAGTGATGAGCGTATCTACTAAATAAATTTTCCAATTGGTAAAATCTGGGGGAAAGTATTGGGGAATATAATTAGCTATTCTTTCCAGACGTTCTGGTTCAAGGAATAAGAAAAACTTGAGTTCGCTTTGTACGGCGGATAAAAATAAAATTACAACAATCGCAATTAAAAATAAAACTCTACTATTAGTTACTAGTTTTGCTTCTTGCTCTAACATTGCTGCTACAGCAGGAGAGATATTCATATTTTGAGAAAGATTTGAGGCTGGTTTTTGTTGGTTCATTGCTGATTAAAGTAGATTGAGCGAAATTTTTATCTTATATATTATTTCTCATTTCTTGTTACGAGATTAGACCTCACCCCCAGCCCCTCTCCTTATTAAGGAGAGGGGTGTTTTTTTCTCTTTACAAGGTTCTTTCTACCTTGTAATGCATTTTAAGAGGCTTTGTCTCTTATTCTTATTGCAGGCAGAGACTTTAGGAAATTGATTCCCAGCGGTCGTCTAGGAACCAGTTGAATTAGGAATTACTTCTTGATAGCTTCAAGCTCTTGGTTGAGTTCATCAATTTGCTTCTTCTTGTCTTCTTCGCTTAAGTCTTTGTTTGACTCAACTTCTGCCATTTTCTTAGCAACTTCGAGTTCGCGAATTGTATCCCAAGTTTTATCTTCTGCGGGAACAAATCCTTGCCATTCTAATGGCTTGAGAACTTGTTCGTTTTTATAGTTGTGGAAGAAGTCTTTAATTTTGGTCTTGAGTTCTTCTGGTAAATCCTTACGATAAGCGATGGGGTCGCTAGGAATCAATTCTGATGTCCAGATTACTTCGATATTCTTACGAGCTTCGGGGTTGGTTTTTTCTAAACGAGACAAAGATTCGCTGTTGTTGGTTGCAACATCTACTTGCTTGTTAGCTACAGCTAAAGCAGTTGCTTCGTGACTACCAGAAAATATTAAGCGTTTGAATGCTTCTTTGGGATTAACTGAATTCTTAGCAAATACATAGAAGCTAGGAACTAAGAAACCAGAGGTGGAGTTGGGGTCGTTGAATGCAAAAGTGAGCTTCTCGGAGTTCTCAATTACATACTCGTCACCTTTGTTTTCACCTAATGCTTTTGCTCCTTTAGCAACATCATTGTTTTTGTTAGTAATTAGGTGAGAAACATAACCTTTACTGCCATCATCGTTAACGGTTTGAGCAAATACTTCTGCATTGGAACGCTTTGCAGCTTCAACGTAGGATTTACCACCATACCAAGCAATTTGCACGTCTCCAGCTTTCATTGCTTCAATTACACCAGCGTACTGGGTAACGTAGAAAGGCTTTACAGGAACGCCGATTTGCTTTTCCATGTCTTTAATGAAAGGTTCCCAAAGAGGCTTTTGATTAGCCTGGGATTCTGTGGAGATGATACCAAATTTGATTTCGCTAACTTCTAAAGGTTTTTGACTATCAGAAGAAGAATCACCGGAAGAACTACAAGCAGCGAAAACCATCGAACCTGTAATAGCTAGCGCGAATAGACCAGCACGCTGCATTAAAGAACGTCTCTTCATTGTTTATTCCTAATGTTCTAAGTATTTTACGTAAAAATATTGTTTAAGTTGGATAAAACTATGCCAACTCACCGTGTCCTCTCATTACCAGTTCGTCCGCTGCGGAGCCATAAATAGCTTCGAGTTTCTCGTTGTTCAGTTCTACGGTTGCACCATCAAACATTACATTACCAGCTTTCAAAGCAATAGCACGGTCGCAATAATTACGAACTACTTGAATTTGATGTAAAGAAGTTACTACCGTAATTCCACTTTGTCGATTTAGTTCAACCAATAATTCCATCACCTTACGGGAAGATTCGGGGTCTAAAGAAGCGATGGGTTCATCTGCAAGAATAATTTTTGCACCTTGTACCAAACAACGAGCGATTGCTACTCGCTGCTGCTGTCCTCCCGATAACATTGAAGCTCTTTTATAAGCTTGTTCGAGGATTCCAACTCGTTCTAGTGCTGCGAGTGCTTGCAGTTTTTCCGCTTTAGTAAATAAATGAAATGTTGACCTAAATGGGGATAATCGCGATAGATTTCCAACCAGAACATTTTCAATTACTGTTAAGCGATTAACTAAATTGAACTGCTGAAAAATGCAGCCAATCTGACTTCTTAAAGACCTAATTTTGGAATGAAAATGTCCGTCGTTTTGTAAATTCGCGCCAAAGATAGCAATACTACCAGAATCTCCACTGTGTAAACCATTCATATGGCGTATTAATGTGGATTTTCCAGAGCCAGAAGCACCAACAAGAGCAATCATTTCACCCTCATCTATGGTGCAAGATACGCTTTTTAGTGCGGGTTTACCTTTGAAACTTTTCGACAAATTAGTAACTTCGATTGCAACCGTAGTAGTCATTTTTTGCAATTTGAGATGTATCGAACCTAGATATAGCCACTAACTATTAGTAAGGCTGCAATGCGTTTAGAGCAAGTAAAGTTACTCAAAAAATAATTTGTGTTTATAACACTTGACAGTTTACCTTAGCTGTTGTGTTTAAAACAGCTTGTTCTGAATTAGCTATAAACTTTAAATCCAGACGTTTTTAATTTAAGGTTTCTTAGTTAAAAAGAAATTATCTGCAAGGAATTATCACTTTAATTTTTATTGTAAAAATACATATTTTAAGGACATGATAAGTATTATTTGATTTTAATACGAATTTATCAAAACTTTTATAGTTAATAACTCTTATATTTTTTAAATAAAAGTATATATATAGGTTTGTAGTTGCGCTACTCTGCGAGAAAGCTCCGCTCATACCGCCAAATATTTGGCGCTAAAGCGCAACTACTAACATTGATTTTTGTCATTCTTAATAGTATTGTGACCATTGATTACCAATTAGGTATTTTGACCTGATGGAAAAAGTTGATAATCAATGGCTGCGGTCGCTCACGGCACTTACTCCGGAAACAGTTATTCAACTGGCATCCCAATTAACTCAAGGCTGGAAGGTAAGCTATGAAGCTATTCCTCAACAGGGTTTATCACTATTACAACTACAAGATAGTGTCTTCAAAGAGCCTTATTATCTAGGAGAAATCCCTCTTTCTACTGCTCGGGTCAGGTTAGAAAATGCCGATGGGCAGAGTTATCAGGGAGGTGTGCAAGTGATGAGTGATGTACCAGATTTTGCGACATCATTAGCAATTTGCGATGCTATTTTCTCTAACAAAATAATGGGATGGGAACAAGTTGCTGAGTTAATCGACCGAGGACGAGCAGTTCGACAAGAAGAAGACCGTCTGCGGGGTGCTATGTTGGCAAAAACACGAGTTGATTTTTCTTTGCTGGATGGAGAGTAAAGCAATGCTTCAGGTTGATTTACCTTTGATTTGGCAAGATGAAGTACAGCAGCGGATTTTTCGTCAGCTACTTAGCTGTACTAGCTTACCTGGAACTATTACCGATTTGAGTATACATCTCGGAGAAAGTACCGCTTTGATTGGGGTTTTAGCGACATTTTTAGATAATACGGTAACTCTACATGATATTGATGGATTGGTTAGCGATGGCAATCGTCGTTTTTTGAATAGTCCAGATGCAGCAATATCAGAAGCACGGTTTATTGTCGCAGATGGTGCTATCCCTCCCGCTCAAGATTTTACTCCTGCTTTGGGAACTCTTGACAGTCCGGAATTTGGAGCGACGGTAATTCTCAAAGGACAGCAAGTTGGTAGTGGTGAATTAATTTTAAATTTAACTGGGCCAGGAATTTCAACTCAAGAGGGAAAACAGAATAAGCTTTCTTTGATGGGATTTCACCAAGATTGGTTTATTCGTCGTCAAGAATGGGTAAGTAATTTTTCTTTGGGAATTGATTTGATTTTGGTCGATGCTGTTAGGGTAACGGTGATTCCGCGAACAACACAATTGATTTTGGATTTTAGATTTTAGATTTTGGATTTTTGATTGTAGATTGAGAGTTAGGAGTTAGGAGTTATGAATTATTAATTATTAATTTCCCTCCCTCTCTCACTCTCTCCCTCCCTCACTCCTTCTCCCCCAATTACCCATTACCAACTACCAATTACCAACTACCAACTACCAATTACCAATTACCAATTGAGGCTAACCAAATGGGATATGTTGCTATCAAAGGTGGAGAAAACGCGATTTCTGAAGCGACTGCTCTATTAGAGTTTTTGCGGGTAAATAATCAAGCTGACCCTCCTTTATCTATTAATAGTATTCAACATCAATTACATGCACTGCATAGTCGAGTGTTATCGGAAGGAGGAATATATCATCCGGAATTGGCTGGGCTTGCGATTAAACAAAGTGCGGGAGATACTTTGGAAGCTGCTTTTTATTTGCGAGCTTACCGCTCTACCTGTCCGCGTATTGGCATTACACCGGTGCAGAAAACCGAGCAGATGCGTTTGATTCGGCGGATTTCTGCTGCTTTTAAGGAAATTCCTGGGGGACAAATGTTAGGTCCCACTTCTGACTATTTACAACGATTATTTAAATTTGATTTACTCAAGGAATCTCCGGAGCGCTTTCGCGAGATAGCTAAAAATTGGCTGGAAAATATTCCTGAAGAACAACTTCCGGACAGCTTTCCTAAAGTTCTAGATAGTTTGCGAGCGGAGGGTTTATTACCGTCTGTAGAAACTAAACCCAGTCAGCCTTTTGATATTACCCGCGAACCATTGGTATTTCCAGTTCCGCGTTCGGCTGCTTTATCTACTATGTCTCGTGCTGAAACTGGTTCGCTATTAGCAATTGCTTATTCTAATATGCGGGGTTACGGTAATATTCATCCTACGGTGGCTGAGTTGCGCGTGGGATATTTACCTGTAATGCTTCCCCATCCTATATCTGGGGAATTAATGGAAGCTGGTAATGTGTTGATGACTGAATGCGAAATTGTCGCGATGTATCGAGCATCTGATGACGATACTAAACCTACTTTTGGTTTGGGTTATGGTGCTTGTTTCGGTCATAACGAAGTTAAAGCAATTTCGATGGCAATTCTCGATAGAGCTTTACAAAAGGGAGAACAGCAAGGAGTTGAAAATCCTTCGGAAGATTCAGAATTTGTTTTACTTCATATTGACGGTATCGAATCGATGGGTTTTGCTTCTCACTATAAAATGCCACACTACGTTACATTTCAATCCGACCTCGATAGGTTAAGAACCACGCAACAGCAAGGAGAAAAATCGTGAATCCCATGCTGCAAAAATCTCTTCCTGACCCACAAGCTGTATTATCGGTAGATTCTCAGGAATTAGATTCTCAGGAAAATTCAAAAGAAGATATTACTAACAAACAATTTGGCTTTCTCGATAGCTTTGCTAAAAAGGAAATTCGCCGCACCTTATTTAAAGCGGTAGCAATTCCGGGTTATCAAGTACCTTACTCTTCCCGAGAAATGCCGATTGCTCGCGGTTTTGGTACTGGTGGTCTGCAAATCACTTTATCTTTATTAGGTCAAGATGATGTATTAAAAGTTATCGACCAGGGCAGCGATGAATCGGTAAATGCGGTTAATATTCGCAACTTTATTTCTAAAACCTGTCCGGGGGTATCTCTAACTAAACACACTCCAGAAGCAACGATAATTCAAACTCGCCATAGAATACCTGAATTTCCCTTGAAGCTAGGGCAAATTTTAGTATTTCAAGTGCCTTATCCCGACCCATTAGTGATTGTAGAAAACAGCGAAGCCAAGCGCAAACAAATGCATGGTGAAGGTGACTATGCACGATTGTGGGTCAAACTCTATGAAGACATGGTTAAGTTTTCTGAAATCACTATTTCTCACCGCTATCCTACCCGAATCAACGGTCATTACGTTATCGACCCTTCTCCCATTCCGCGTTTTGATGTACCCAAACTTCATCAAGTTCCAGGGTTGCATTTATTTGGAGCGGGAAGGGAAAAGAAAATCTATGCGGTACCTCCATTTACCGACGCTCAACCGCTAACGTTTGATGATGTTCCTTTTCGAGTAGAAGATTTCAACGACGCTGACGGTAATCGTCGTTCCTGCAATCGCTGCGGTTCTACCGACAGTTATCTAGATGAGTTTCTGGATGAAGAAGGTTGTCGGGTTTATCAGTGTTCTGATAGTGATTACTGCAACAGTATGTTGAGTAAATAATTGGGAATTGGGGATTGGGAATAAATTGTGACAATTGTGGCTATTCCTTCAACAATCCAAAACAAACTCATCTGTTGTCAAAATTCATCCGTTGCCAAACTCATCCGTTTTTTAAATCCGAAATCTAAAATCTAAAATCTAAAATCCTAATGCAGCCAATTCTTAAGGTACGGGAACTGACAAAGATTTACGGTAAAGGTTGTCCATCCTGTCTGGATAATACTGGTGCTAAAGCTAATACAAATATCTGTCCTGATTGCGGAACTGTTGTAGCTATGCAGCGAGTTTCCTTTGACCTTTATCCGGGAGAAATTCTGGGGATTATGGGGGAATCTGGAAGCGGTAAATCTACTTTAGTCAAATGTCTTTATTTTGACGAAACACCAACGGATGGTGAAGCGATATTTTATGACAAATCGGACGAAGGTAAATCTCAAAATATGTTTCAACTCAATGCTGCTCAACAGCGCAGGTTGAAAAATCACCGTTTTGGCATGGTATATCAAAATCCCCATGTTGGGTTAAATTTTCGAGTTTCGGCAGGTGGTAATATCGCTGAAAGGCTGCTGATGTCGGACATTCTCAACTACAAACAAATTCGCGATCGCGCTCGTAATCTTTTGACTCGAACTGAAGTTTTACCGGAAAGAATGGACGAGTTACCATCAAATTTTTCTGGAGGGATGCAGCAGCGAGTCCAAATTGCTCGTGCTTTAGCTACTGACCCACCTTTGTTGTTTCTAGATGAAGTGACGACGGGGTTGGATTTGTCCGTACAAGCCAAAATTCTCGATTTAATCATGGAAATTCAGCAACAGTTACAGGTTGCGATGATAGTTGTCACCCACGATTTAGGAGTAATTCGGCTGTTAGCATCGCGGACTTTGGTAATGAAGTACGGACAAGTAGTAGAGACTGGATTAACAGACCAGGTTTTAGAAGACCCCCAACATGCTTATACCCAACAGTTAGTCGCGTCAGCACTTTGAATTTATAAGAATTAATTACCAATTACCAATTACCAACTACCAACTACCAATTACCAATTACCAAATATAAAATTTTATGCTCGAACAAATTCATCAAAAACCAATTTCATCAAGTAAAAACAATTCTGATTCAGACATTATTCTGCAAGTACAAGAACTAACAAAAGAGTTTACCTTGCACGAGCAAAATAAAGTTTTACCGGGTTTTCAAAATATTTCGTTTAACGTCAAATTTGGAAAACTCACTGCTTTAATCGGAACTTCTGGAGCGGGTAAATCAAGCTTATTGAAATGTATTTATCGTACTTATTTATCTGAAAGCGGAGAAATTAATTATCTTACAGCAGCAGGAACTTGGCTCGACCTTGCTAATGCGAACGAATATGAAATATTAAATTTAAGACGTAAAGAAATCAGCTTTGTTACTCAATTTCTTCACTGTTTACCGCGTCAAACTACCTTAGATGTAGTAGCTAAACCGCTGTTTGATTCAGGATGCGAACGCAATCAAGCTCTAGAAAAAGCAGCGATACTTTTACAAAAAATGCAGTTACCAGAGCGACTGTGGAAGATTTCTCCAGCAACTTTCTCAGGAGGAGAGAAACAACGGGTAAATTTAGCTCGGGGAATGATTATGAATCCGCGTTTGTTATTGCTCGACGAGCCGACAGCTAGTTTAGATACAAATACGAGTAAATCAGTTATTGAGTTAATCCAAAGTATTAAAAAAGCAGGTACTGCAATAATCGCAGTATTTCATGACCCAGAATTAATTGCAATTCTTGCAGATGATGTTGTTACGGTTGAGTTAAATTAAATGATTTTTATTATCATATTTCTTGGCATAAAGTCATATAAAAATTGGATTTTAACAATTCATAAAGTAACTAGAAACTAGAATTTTTTAAAATTTATCAAATCTTATAGCAGTGTCAGAAAACCGGTTATTTGTCGTGAAAATATATTTTTATCGTTGCAAAATCATGAATCAACCGGATTTGTTTAGACTTATTGACCTTTGACCTCTAACCTTTAACCTTTAAGATGAAAACCTATCTAACCAACGCTCGCTTAATTACAACTGACGCAGTAATTGACGATGCAGCATTATTAATTGAAGACGGACATATTGCTGCTATAAATCCCGAATCTACGAGCAATGTTGAATCGATTTCCCTAAACAATGAATATCTATTACCGGGATTGGTAGACTTACATTGCGATGCGATTGAAACAGAAATCGAACCGCGTTCTAATGCTTTCTTTCCTGTTGACTTTGCAGTTGCTCAAACAGACCGAATTAATGCTGCTGTGGGAATTACTACTCCTTTTCATGCAATTTCTTTTGCTCATGAAGAATTTGGGGTTCGTAACAATGAAATAGCAACTAAAATTGTACGCGCTCTACATGATTATCAACCTCAACAATTAGTAAATAATCAAGTCCATTGTCGCTATGAAATTACTGACCCTACAGGCTTACCAATTCTGCTCAATTTATTAGAAGAAAACGCAATTCATTTAATTTCCTTGATGGACCATACTCCCGGACAAGGACAGTTTAAAAGTTTGCAAGCATTTCAAGATTATTTGACTAAAAACCATAGCAAAACAATTGTAGAAGCCCAGACAATAGCTGCTAGAAAAGTTGACCAAGGAGTTCACGCTCTCGAACGTGTCAAAACCTTGATATCCAAAGCTTTATCTAAAGGTATTCAAATTGCTAGCCATGACGATGATAATCCAGAAAGAATTATCAGCATGGAAGAATTAGGAGTACATATCAGCGAGTTTCCGATTAATTTGGAAACCGCAATTGCAGCCCAAAAAAGCGGTTTAATGACTGTATTTGGCGCACCTAATTTACTAAGAGGTCAAAGCCAAAGTGGTTCCATAAAAGCTATTGATGCAATTAAACATCAAGTCGGGGATATTCTTTGTGGTGATTATTCCCCTGCGAGTTTACTAGCAGCAGCGTTTCGCATTCCAGAGTTAGAAGATTGGTCATTACCCGAAGCTATAAAACTTGTGACCAGCAATCCTGCGGAAGCTGCAAATTTGATGGATAGAGGTGAAATTGCTACCGGTAAACGAGCCGATTTAATCGCTGTCAAACATAGTAATAGCTTTCCTCAAGTGACAACAACTTGGGTTGAGGGACGGATTGTTTATCAATGTCATTATTTGAAATGAATCCTGTAAAACTGGGAATCGCTATGATTCCCGACAGTCAAACTCTGCAAAAAATAATTAAATTACAACAGCAAGTTAGTGTTATCTGCCCATTACAACCAACTTTGGCAGAAAATACTAACTTACCTCACATGACTTTATTACAAGGAAGATTTAGCAATCTGGCTGCGGTGCGTCAGTTGATACACGACTTAAAACAACATTTACAACAGATATATTCCCAACAACCAGAAGTCTTCACTTTTCATCAACTTAAATGTATCTATAAAGCTCCTGGCTGGTATTTTCTCCAACCAAATCCCGATACCATCGGTCATCAAGCACATCAAATCTGTTTTGATGCTCTCAAAAATATCATGGTGCTTTTAGAGTGCGATCGCCAAAAAAATATGGTCGGGTATACCACCTCAGAAACAAGTAATTATAAGCAATACGGCTATCGATATATTGAAAAAGATTTCTACCCGCATCTTACATTAGGTCAAACTATCAATCGTTCTGCTTCAGAAAAGATAGATTCATGGATGAAATCGCTTCCAGCCCAACAAATAAATATTAGCGGTAGGTTTGAGAGAATTACCTTATACCGAGTTGGTGATTTTGGCAGTCATGCTGAGAGTTTGGTGGATTTGGAAATTGGAATTTAAGCTAGGTACTCAGGCAAAACTACACAGTTAGCACCAGCAAGATTTTTACCTTTAAAAGAGCGTCCGCGTAGATTTTGACCGGAATAGTCTGGTGGCATAGCTTTGTAATTGAGACACCAATACAAGAAGTATATTAAGTGATTGCACTGAGATTTTTATACAAATATATCGTGAATATTCCGGATTTTAGCCAAATATTTGCTGGTTATTGCCGCTATTCATACCCTTAGTTCGTAGGTTGGGTTGAACAAAGTGTTAGCGGAGCGTGTCCGATAGGACATAACCCAACACAATCTAAAAAACTCAACGAAATAATTCAAATTAAAATAAATATTAAATATCTAACCAAACAATTCGCTTCATCTCTGTGTTGGTAATTGCGTATGAACTCAAAATACTGGTGTTGGGTTACGACGCAATATGAATATTAGTTAATCATTAAATATTGTCGTGCGTCTAACCCAACCTACGACCTACAAGAAAAATGTGCCGCTTGCGTAATTTCTAAGCCAATTAAAAAATCAACCACCCTGAGATATAAAAAATTAAATCAAAATATTTCTCAATATTTCATGGTAATTGCTTCAACAAACTTCATATACTTTAATATTTATCAGAATAACAGAAAGCCTCAAATAGAACCCTAAAAGCTTTACCTAACAAAGATTATTAAGATTTTCAATCGTTTGTATTTCCTGAGAAAATTTAACCTAACGTGAAATCATAACGATTATTTATTTGAAAATATTAAGCAATAGTACTTAACCAAACCCATTCAAAATATTCTTAAAGTTGTAGAATTTGGTTTTAAAAGTGGCAATTCCTCTATTAGATTACGCTCCATCAAGTCAAAATCAGCGTGTCGCTGGATTTGAAAAACCGGGGGAAGAACAACCGAGAATTTATTCTCCCGAGTTTATGACTGGCTCGAAGGAAATAAATGAGTTGATATGGGCTGCTTATTACCAGATATTCCACGAACAACAGATGTTAGCTAGCAACCGACAATTAGCTCTAGAATCCAAGTTACAAGCTCGACAGATTACAGTCCGAGACTTTATTCGGGGATTACTTCTTTCAGATTCATTCCGACGATTAAATTACGAGTGCAATAACAATTACCGCTTTGTAGAGTTATGTATTCAGCGGGTATTGGGACGTAATGTTTATAGCGAACGAGAGAAATTAGCTTGGTCTATTGTGCTTGCAACAAAGGGTTTGCAGGGTTTTGTAGATGACTTGCTCAATACCGAAGAATATCTAGATAACTTTGGCGAGTATGTCGTACCTTTCCAGCGACGACGGATTTTACCCCAGCGCAGTCGAGGTGAGTTACCTTTTGCTCGCACCGCTCGTTATGGTACGGATTATCGCGATAAGTTACCCACTCCATTAAGAGTGCGTAAACCTTTCAATTTGAGAAAATTCATGGCAGGTTCTAATGGAGCAGTAGTACCTTGGCTATTTGCAACTGCGATTGTGTTGATTGTAGGTTTCTACGTATCAACCTACCTGGGTATTTTGCCAACATTAGGCGGATACTAGCCTTTAATTAGTTTTTATAGACAGGTTTTTTTGTCTTGTGCGGTAGCTTCAAGGAGACGTTGCATTGCAACGTCTCTACATTAATTTGTAAATAATTCATAATAATTATTCATTCACTCAATGAACCACAATCAGATATGATGAGCAAATAATCAGCTTTACAGCATCAGCAATCCTATTCAATATTCCGTGGTAAATTGATGCAAACACAACAAAAATCGGCGCAAAAGCCAAGCATTCGTCCTCAAAATCCTAATTTCTCTTCAGGTCCATGTTCTAAACGTCCTGGTTGGTCTTTATCAGCTTTAAGTGATGCAACTGTCGGACGCTCTCACCGCTCTAAGTTAGGTAAGGCAAAGTTAGCGGAAGCTATCGAGTTATCTAAAGAAGTTCTGCAAATTCCCAGCGACTATCGATTGGGTATTGTCCCCGCTTCCGATACTGGTGCGGTGGAAATGGCGATGTGGACTATGTTAGGACAGCGCGGTGTTGATGTTGCTGCTTGGGAAAGTTTTGGTAAAGGCTGGGTGACTGATGCACTCAAGCAGTTGAAGCTCGAAGATATCAATACTTATGAAGCCGATTACGGTCAAATTCCCGACCTTTCAACAATTGATACTGATAGAGATGTGGTATTTACCTGGAACGGTACGACATCGGGGGCTAAAGTTCCTAACGGTGATTGGATAAAAGATGACCGTCAGGGATTAACAATTTGTGATGCAACTTCTGCTGCTTTTGCAATGGAAATTCCATGGCAGAAGATTGATGTTTTAACTTATTCTTGGCAGAAAGTTATGGGTGGAGAAGCAGCCCACGGTGTAATTATTTTATCACCAAGAGCGGTTGAAAGATTAGAAAGCTACACTCCTGATAGACCCTTACCTAAGATTTTTCGGTTAACTAAAGGTGGTAAATTAATCGAAGGAATCTTTGAAGGTTCAACCATTAATACACCATCAATGATATGTGTTGAAGATGCAATCGATGGTTTAAAATGGGCGAAATCAATCGGTGGTTTATCAAAGTTAATTGAGCGTTCCAATAACAATTTAAAAGTTTTAGAAGATTGGGCTGCCAAATCTGACTGGATTGATTTTCTTGTAGAAGATAAATCGATTCGTTCCAACACTTCTATTTGTTTGAAAATTACCGATAAATGGTACCAGTCTTTATCAAAAGAAGAACAAGCTGCTAAAGCCAAAGAATTGGTTTCTTTGATGGCTAAAGAAGAAGTTGCTTATGATATTGGTTCCTATCGGGATGCACCTCCAGGGTTGCGTATTTGGGGTGGTGCGACGGTAGAATCCAAGGATATGGAAGCTTTAACTCAATGGCTGGATTGGGGATTTAGTCAAATCAAGCAGTAAACAAATTAGCAGTATATTTCATTTATTCCGACGGGTTGTAGAGACGTAGCAGTGCTACGTCTCCCGACGTTAGGTCGAAAACAAACCAATCGAAATTTATGTAATCAACTATTGTTATTGTAAGATTATTTGTTTGCACGCTAAATTTTGGAGACGTAGCAGTGCTACGTCTCTACATTGTCTTGGGTAGGGAACTATGAATAATAAAAATAGTCTCAATACTTTACAATATAAATCCCGATAGTTTGTTGTAAATACCAAAAATTATTTTCTCCCCCCTCTTCCCCTTCTCCCCCTCCCTACCCTCACTTTTTGCTTGATAAACCACTAGAAGTAAATGGGTTTCGTTTCAAAAACTCACTGCGAAATATTACACAGATATTAGATAAACTTCTTCCGGGTTATACAATATTTCAGCCGTATCATATTAATAGTGGTAGCGGTAGATATTTCAATACATACTACCAAAATTAGAATAAAAGCTTGATGTTATCTATAGCTTTTTATCGCTATAAATCTTGGAAAATTCCTGACTGTAGGGTGTGTTTATAGAAAAACAAAAAACATATTCACTGGTACAAAGAGAGAAGTAAATGAAAGATTCTACAGCAGTTCCATCACATTTTTCATTAGATGAATGGATTAAGAATCCACTCAAAGATGTAGAAATTACAGAAGATATTTTAGAAATAGATTGGATGGAAAATTCTGAAGATAAATCAAAATCTCTGAATAAAATAGATGAGATTTATGAAGAAGTTGATGAATCCTATGAAATCGAATGGGTGAATGAAGAATTCACAGAACAAAGAACTTTAACCCTCAAACAAAGAAGAATTTTAGGAAACCTCTACTATCACTGGAGAAGTTATAAAGATTCTAGCGGACAAGGAGGAGAAATTTATAATCACGTACCTTGCCGTACTAAAATTAAAGGACGCTCTCCAGACGTTGCATATATCACTCCCCAATTAGTAGAGCATTTTGGTGACCTCGAAATATTTCCCCAAAGTTTCCCATTAATCGCTGAAGTCGCTTCTCCTGCTGATTTAGCAGAAGAATTAATTGCGAAATCTCACGAGTATCTACGTTCCGGTAGCGAAGAAGTTTGGTTAATTTTCCCCGAAAATCGCTGGATTATTATCATTACTGAAAACCAAAAACTAATATTTGGTTCCGGAGATATTGTTTATACCCAAAGACTATTGAACGGTTTTAGCGTCGAAGTTGATGAATTATTGGGATGAGGAGTAAAGAGTTAGGAGTTAGGAGTTAGGAATTAAGAGTTAACGAGTGAAAGTGATAAATATTTTGACAGAATACAGATTCATTCATATCAAAATCTAAAAAGCTAACCATTTTCTCTTCTGTAGTATAGATTTTGTGAAAAACATAAAACCTGTGTAGAGACGTAACAGTGTTACGTCTCCGACAATGTGAAATCATAATTTTATATTACGATTCAGCAGCGCTATAGAATGAGTTAACAAAGCCTATGCATAAATATAGAAATAGGGAGCAAGATGCTCCCACTACACATGAATTGCTAACTAATAATTGTTAACTGCTAACTGATTTATCTAAATCCAAAAATTTCCGAAAATGCAGCTACGATATCAAGGTAAAAGTTTCCCTGTACTTTGCGGAATAATTCAAAATCAGAACCGGGAGAGCCAAAAAACGGTCTTAAAAACCATCCTAACTGCATACCGACAAAGCCATAAAGCAGCAACCAAGACCTTAAAATAGTAGTTCGGGTACCCTTCCCAGTTTCGTTTTCTTGTGAAAGAAGCTGCATTCCATCGTACAGAAATTTAACTCCAAATGAACCCGTAATACCAAAAATGGATACGTTAAGGATTTTGAAAAATTGGTAAGAATCGGGTGTAGTAATTAGGAAGAATAACGTTATTGGTGCAAAGCTGAAAAGCAATACGCTAATTACAGATACAGCAGTAAGTAGTACTACAAAATGTTGTTTTAAAGTACTACGAGAACCAAATAACACATTGAAAAAGAACAAAGTTGGGAAGCAAATCATTATCGACAGCAGATAGAATGCAGGAAGTTTGATAGTGCTGGTTAATGCTTGCATCCAACCATGAGAAGAACCAATAATTCCACCATAAATTGCAAAGAAAATAGAACTACAAACTAATAGAGAATTAGTTTTACTTTGCAATCTAATTTCTTGACGAATTTCTTGTAAAAAACCCTGTCTATCGCGCAACAAGCTAAGTAAAACATTAAAATGCTGGTTTCCTTCAAATTGAACCTTTTTTTCCAGCGCTTTATCTTCTTGATTCATTTTTTGTATTTATTATTATCTTATATTTATCAGGAATTTTTATCGATTTTATGAATAGGGAAATGTTAGAGGTCAAAGGTCAAGTTTGTAAATTTAATTCTCTAAATCTTAACTCTTAACTCCTAACTCCTAATTCCTAACTCCTAACTTAAACCTAAAAGGTGAGCTAAAGATTGAATAATGCTTAGATAAAAATTTCCTTCTCTTTCTCTAAATAATGTAAAAGGAGAAGTTGGAGTTCCGAAAAAAGGTCTGAGAGTCCATCCCAATTGACTTCCGACAAAAGCATATAAAAATAACCAAGCACGTAAAATTTTACGACGGGTTGTACTATTTTCACCATCTTGCTCTAGCACCACTTTCGCAGCTTTATATAAAGAAGAAATACCGATAATTCCTGTTGCACCAAAAATCATTACATTTAGTAAAATCAGAAACTGATAGTTTCCGGTACTAAGCATGAAAAATAAAGTAATTGGTGCAAAGCTGAAAAGCAATACACTTATTACTGAAACAGCAGTTAACACTAAAGCAAAATACTGAGAGAAAGTTCTTTTATCACCAAAAATTATATTGGCAAAGTACAAGGTCGGCAAACAAATCAACAGTGTTATTAAATAAAGCGCTGGTAATTTAATCGCAGAAGATAAAGCCTGCATCCAGCTATGATAAGCACCAATTATTGCACCATAAATTGCCAGAAATAAAGAGCTACAAACTAATAAAGAAATAACTTTATTTTGTAATTTAACTCCTTCGCGAATTTCTTGGAGAAAAACTTGTCTTTCTCTCAGTAAATTACTTAAAACGAAAAAATATTTATTATTTGTAGATTGCTTTTGAAGCATATTATTTAAGAAGGGAATAGGGGATTGGTAATTGGTAATTGGTAATTGGGGATTGGTAATTTTATTGTTTAATTACTTGCTACTTGCTACTTGCTACTCCTAACTCCTAACTCTTAACTCCTAACTTATTCCTCGTAGTCATTCCCAGAACCATATTTCCAAGCATCAACCCATCGATGCCAATAATATTGATAATTTTCTGGCAACTTTTGATTCCAAGGTTCTAGCATTAGACCGATATCGAATAAAACAGAATAAACACCTAAATTAATATAATGAATCATCCAATCTACTAAAGTTAGCATTCCAACTTGAGGGATAATCTTAAAAATTAAAACTGGATTGGCTAAACTTGTTTTGAAAAGCGTTTTTGTTAAACCTCCAAACTGCACTACGTCTTGCAAAAATGGTTTAAGCACTGGTTCACCCAGTTTCTCCATTTGAGCAAATACAACTGATAACAACTCATTAATTTGATTTGATGCAATTTTCTGATTTACACCTACACTCATCGCTTTTTGGAATAACCAAGTAACTGTTAAACTCGGTTGATATGGTTGCAGCAATGATAAGGATGTAGATGATAATTGATTGGTTTGTAAAGCTTCATCAACACCTAAAGTTAAACGCTTAAGATTTCGTATCATCGCTCCGAAACCACCAAAACTTAGGGGAGATTGATTTCCGCTACTATCACCTACTGGTAAAATGCGAGGGAATGGCGTTTTCAGAGGACTTTCACGGTAGGAAGGGAAGAAACCAAATAGCGCTCGTTTAAAGTCAAGCTGCTCTAATTCCACACCTTGATATTCTGGCATCAAACGTAGATACTCTTCAAAAAATGCTTCCAAACCAATATGTTCGGGATTTGCATCCATATAGGTAAACATATAAGTTGTTCTACCATCCTTTGCTGGAAAAGCTTCCCAGAAGTACTGACACTGCTTTTCAATTTCAGTGAAGGATAACAACAAGTCACCGGTATTGTTTTCCGGAAAACCTGAAGCACAAGTTCCTACAACCATACATAATGCATCTGGTTTGACTCCCTGACGGATTTGCTGAGTGATGGGAGAAAAGTTTCCCATAGCATCAATCAACAATCTACTTTTAAACTGATTGTTTACCATCACTCCATCGGGATGTACTACAGCTTCGGTAAAAGGTGTATTCTCAAACAGCTTTCCTCCTCTCTCCAAGAATCGCTGTTTCAAAGTTTCGAGCAAATAAACCGGATATACACCGATATTAAGAACATTTTCGACCCAAACTTCTGTACCCGAACCAAAACTTACTCTAGCTGGATTATATTCAGTAGCTATGGCTTTTTCTAACTCTTCAGACGTAAGTAAATCTAATTCTAAAAGTACTTGTAATTCATTCCGAGATATGTTCCACTCTTGCTCTCTACCTTTTAAAATTTCCCTTTCAATTAACGCGACTTTTACACCTCGTGAAACTAAAGCACAGCCAATTAAAATACCTAAAGTTCCACCAGAAATAATTACGTCCCAATCCACATTACCTAGAGATTCTTGAGTTTCTTTGATTACCGTTGGTAAGGGTATATTTCCATATTTTAAAGATGTCAAAATATCGTCTGCACGACGCAATCCTCCTAAAACATCACCAGGTAATTGCGAGAGAATCTTCTGTGTTAAAGACATAATTATCACTTCCGTTGAGTTGTCAAATCTGTATATATTTAATTCTCTTACTTTCTATGAAAATTTTCCTGACAATAAATTATTTTGATTGCTTATACAAAGTAAATTAACATCATTTAGGTATTATTTTTGACATATACGCTTGACCATAAATTTACAGAAAGTATAATTACATAAAGCTGTAGGTCAATATACAGATGGATAGTATTTTTTAGAGTATTTTCCTAATATTATTCAAGTTTTATACTAGTAATATGATGCATTTAAGCTTTTTTGACCGTTTTTTGTCTGTATTTCCACTTTAAGTAGCGATTGAACCTACTTTAGATAAAATTAATTATTTGCAATAGCAAATAAAGAAACAGTGAAGTTATCCGGAAAAGGTGTGATTAAAAAATAAAAACGATTATTGTATAAAGCGAACGCAGAAAAGAATATATTAGTAGTTTGATGTATATCTAAAAAGCACTAATTTATACCTGTTTTTATATTTATGAAAATAGCTTTTATAGTAGATAGATTTCCAGTTTTATCAGAGACATTTGTAATTAATCAAATTACAGGCTTAATAGAGCGAGGAAATGAGGTGCATATTTATGGAAGAGAGACTTATGATAATAAACTGCATCCAGATGTAGAAAAATATAAATTAATTGAACGCACGCACTACTTACCTGAAATTCCTAAAAACTATCTAGCACGTTTATTTAATGTTCTGTATCTGTTCGCAAAGAACTTTTCTCAAGCTCCGTTAGTTTTACTACGTTCTCTAAATATATTTAAGTACGGTAAACGAGCAGCTTGTTTAAGATTATTTTATTCAACCTTACCTTTTCTCGACGCACCTAAATACGATATTATTCACTGTCAATTTGGCAGACAAGCAATTTGTAAATTCGGTCCCTACAGTTACGAAGGTTTAGTGCTTCGCGAAATTGGTGCAGTTGAAGGAAAATTACTAACGACTTTTCGCGGATACGATATCAGTTGGTACTTACACAAGTATGGTGAAAATGTTTACGACGGATTATTTAAAAAAGGAGACTTTTTCTACACCAATTGTGAATTTTTCCGACAGCGAGTAATTGAACTCGGATGTGATGAAGAAAAGATTGTCGTTCACGGTTCGGGAATAAATTGCGATAGATTTACATTTAAAGCGAGATATCCGGATGCTTCTGGGTTAATCCGTATAGCTACCACAGGACGTTTAATAGAAAAAAAAGGCATCGAATATGCGATTCGTGCAATAGCTGAAGTCGCAAAAGTCTATCCCAAAGTTGAATTCAATATTATTGGAGATGGAGAATTAAAAGAACGTTTTCTTCAAATTATTCAAGAATTGAATATTGAGGATAAAGTTCATTTAAAAGGATGGAGAAACCAAAAAGAAATTATATCTATTCTGGATGAAACCCATATCTTTGTCGCACCAAGTGTCACTGCTAGCGATGGGAATCAAGATGCTCCAGTTAATACTTTGAAAGAAGCAATGGCTATGGGTTTACCAGTTATCGGTACTCTCCATGGTGGTATTCCCGAGTTAGTTGAAGATAGCGTTTCTGGATTCCTCGTTCCCGAACGAGATGAGAAAGCTATTGCTCAGAAATTAATTTATTTAATAGAGCATCCAGAAATATGGCAACAAATGGGTTTATCCGGTCGCAAAAAAGTGGAAACTAGCTATGATACAGACAAACTTAATTCCGAATTAGTGGAAATGTATCAACATATATTGGGTGAAAATTTGTATTCAAAAGAAGAACAAACTCCCCTTTCTTCTGTAAGTCCGGAATACATATAAAGCATTCAAACAGCCGATATTATTTTCTTTTTGTCTGCTGTTTTATTTCTGAATTAGTATAAAAGTCGAGGATTAAAACATGAGTTCCAAGCCAGAAGTAACTATCATTGTTGCACCAAGAGAACGATTTAGCTATACTCGCGAATCTTTAGAAAGTCTTTACGAGCATACACAGGTACCATTCAAGTTAATTTATGTTGATGGTGGTTCTCCTTCTCATATTAAGAAATACTTAGAAAACCAAGCTTTAGAAAAGCAATTTCAAGTAATTCGTACCGAACATTATCTTTCTCCCAATCATGCGAGAAACCTTGGTTTGCGTCAAGTTGATACCAAATATGTCGTTTTCATTGACAACGATGTAGTTGTTACTCCCGGTTGGTTAAAAACTGCAGTAGACTGTGCCGAAGAAACTAATGCAACAGTGGTAAGTCCTCTTGTATGTCAGTATTTACCCCTGCACGAAGAAGTTCACTGCGCTGGTGGTGAGTCGGGAATCAAAGTAGAAACTAAAAACGACACCACAAGAAGACGGTTTATTGAAAAGATTTTCAAGCAAGGACGAAAAGTTGCAGATGTCCGTCCTCAATTACAACGTCAAGAAACCGGATTGGCTGAATTTCACTGCATGATAGTACGTACAGAAATCTTCGATAAAATCGGCTTACTCGATGAAGGTTTACTAAATACTAAAGAACATGTGGACCTGTGTATTTTAGTCGCCGAAGCTGGTGGTACTGTTTACTTAGAACCCGATTCATTAGTAACTTATGTCCCAGGACCACCTCTAGAATGGTCTGATGTAGGGTATTATATGTTACGTTGGAGCGACGGTTGGGAAATGGCTAGTTTGAAAAGATTGCGCGAAAAATGGAATTTGAGCGAAGACAAGTATTTCCAAAATAAGTATAAGCGATTGGGATGGCGCAGAAAAATGACGATTATCGACCCAATTAGCAAAAATCTCAGCTTCGGAAATCGTTTCTTATCTAAAGTAATCGGTAAAATAGTCGGTAAAGCAGATAGATTGCTCAACCACTACATTACCAGCAGCTACGCTCGCAAACACCTGCAAAATAATTCTTCCAACCAAAACCCTCCCACTCAACCACCTTCTGCGGTTACAGCATCTCAGGGTTAATGATTTACCTCACCCCGTCCTTACGGACAACCCTCGACCGATTAAGGAGAGGGGAAAGAAGAAATCCGAAAACCCCTTTCCCTTATTAAGGAAAGAGGAAGGAAGAAATCCGGAAACCCCTCTCTCTTATTAAGGAAAGAGGAAGGAAGAAATCCGGACACCCCTCTCTCTTATTAAGGAAAGGGTAAGGGGGTGAGGTTCCAACAAACTTAATAACAAAAACCTTTAAAACCAAGGGTGAAAAATATTGAAAAGAAAATCGAAAAGAAATAAGAGGAAATATCAACCACAAGAAGCAATTTACACCCCAGACAGTTTGTTGAGACATCCTTTAAGATTGTTTAAACAAATGTGGTATGACTTGCTAAGCTCTCGGGAACTTGCTTGGAGACTTTTAGTAAGGGATATCAGCGCTCAATATCGTCAGTCATTCTTAGGTGTAATTTGGGCTTTTATTCCACCCATAGTTATGGCCGCTGGATTCACCCTTGCTAGTCAAGCTAAGGTAATTAATATTGGAGAAACTGATTTACCTTATGCTGCTTATGTAATGTTTAGCACCGCTTTATGGCAAACTTTTGTAGAAGCAATTAACGGCCCAGTAAAAGCGGTAACGGTAGCTAAACCGATGCTAGCGAGAGTTAATTTCCCTAGAGAAGCATTAATATTAGCTAAATTAGGCGAAGTTTTTTTTAATTTTGCTATGAAGTTAATTTTAATTATCGGCTTATTTATTTGGTTTCGCGTTCCCGTTACTTGGACGGTAATCTTAGCACCGGTAGCTTTAATTCATTTAATTTTCTTAGGTACCTTTATCGGTGTTTTACTATCACCTTTAGGAGTTTTATATCAAGATGTCTCGAAAGGATTAACTTTACTAACGAGCTTTTGGCTGTTTTTAACCCCTGTGGTTTATCCAGTTCCAACTGAAGGAGTTTTCGGTAATATAGTAAAGCTAAATCCCGTTACTCCCTTACTTGTAACAACGCGAGAACTTGCAACCACGGGAATTATATCGGAACCCATAGGATTTTGGATAGTCAGTATTATTACTATCATTGGATTATTTGTCACCTGGGTTGGTTTTCGTTTAGCAATGCCTTTTGTGGTTGAAAGAGTAAGTTCTTAGTTCCTACATTATGACAAGTTTAAAAGAAAGAGAAATTGATATCCAGCCCGAAGAACGTGAAGCAGTTGTTTCCATTGAAAATGTTTCTAAAAAGTTTTGTAGAGATTTAAAACGCTCTTTATTTTACGGTTTAAGAGACATTGCTTCAGAAGTTACTGCTGGTAAAAGAAAAAGCGATACTTTACGTAAAAATGAGTTTTGGGCAATTGATAATGTTAGCTTTAAATTGCATCGAGGTGAAGCTCTCGGTTTAGTCGGTTCTAATGGAGCCGGAAAAAGCACCATACTAAGAATTATTAGCGGTTTAATTAAACCCGATACTGGAATCGTAAGAGTAAAAGGTAGGGTTGCTCCTTTAATTGCTTTGGGAGCCGGTTTTAATCCTATTTTATCGGGTCGAGAAAATATTTACGCTAATATGTCAATTCTCGGTTTAGAAACTGCTGAAATTGAAAAGAGATTTGATGAAGTTGTAGAGTTCGCCGAAATTGCCGACGCAATTGATGCACCAGTTCAAACTTATAGTTCGGGAATGGCTGCAAGATTGGGATTTGCTTGTGCTGTTCATATAGAACCTGACATTTTATTAATTGATGAAGTGCTGGCAGTAGGCGATGTAAAATTTAAAATGAAATGCCATCGCAAGCTATCTGAATTACGCCAAAAAGGTACGGCATTTATTTTAGTTACCCATAATTCTCACAGTATTTTAAATATATGTGAAAGTTCTATTTACTTAAAAAAAGGTCAATTAATTGCTTCCGGAGATACCGAGAAAGTAATTCGTAAATACGAAGAAGACCTTTGCTTGAGTGGAAAAGAAAATGCTTTGGGAAGCATGATTTTACCTCCTAAGCCGAAAGAAAAAAGCAATGGTCTAGATATAGTTTCATTGTGTTTTAAAGATGAGCAAGATAATAATCTAGAAACCTTATTTACTGGCGACCCAGCATATTTAAGTGTAGGATGTAAATCTTACGAGCATATTAAAACCGCGAATCTAGGCATGTTAGTCACGGCATTATCGGGAGGAGAAGGTCTGGTTTTATATATGACCTCCACTAGCGATAATCAAGAATTAGAAATTCCTATAGGAAAATCAGAAATACGCATGTATATGCCCTATTGTTCCATGATTCCTGGCGTATATAGCGCTAGAATTTATATTCGCAATGGCGTATATTCCTATGACATAGTTGAGTCTTTTAGATTCACAGTTAAAGCTAATAAAACTATTAGTAGATGCCAGTTTTACCAGCCAAGACAATGGCAGGTTGTCAGCCAAGAAAAGATAGAATTAGAAAACATAGATAGAAGCAAAGAAGAATATATCTAAAGTATTAGATATAAACACAGTTTCATCAATAAAATATACCTGTTGACTAATTTAGTCTCAAATATATTTGTATTTTAATTATATTTAACTACTTAAATACAATATATTTTAATTCAACAGCATTTACACTTTTTCAATCTCAAACTTTTCATTTGGGTGTCTCGAAATGAACAACATCTTACTTAGCATCATTATTCCCACTTACAATAGACCTCATTTTTTACCTCGTGCAGTTGAAAGTGCTTTGCAGCAAACTGTAGAAGAAGTAGAGGTAATTGTAGTTGACGATGGTTCCGACGAGCCAGTGACTCTACCAGAACATTCTCAATTGAAAGTAATTAGACTATCTCAAAATAGCGGTAATGCAGTAGCCCGAAACGTAGGTTTAAAAGCTGCAAAGGGTCAATATGTGACCTATCTTGATGACGATGACCAATTATTGCCTAATATGGCGCAAGTATCTCTAGATGCGTTGAAAAATACTACATTACCTCAACCAGTTGCAGCCCTCTCTGGTTTAGAAGTCATCAAACCTGATGGTGAATTGATTGACAGACGCTTACCTCCAACTTTACCGCTCGGTTCTCATTTCTTTCTCGAAGACCTTGAACCTGAAAAGTCTTATTTCTCCAAACAGACATTAGTTGTAGGAAGAGAACTGCTGCTGGAAATTGGAGGTTACGACGAAACCTTCACTTCTCGGGTTCATACCGAGATGTTTTTAAGACTCAATCCAGTCTGCTCAATTTTAGGTTTACCAACCGTTACTTATCAGCTTACCGCTCATGAAGGAGAGAGAATTTCTCGCAATCCAGCCTTACGTCAAGTGAATTTCGAGCGCTTGGTTAATAAGCACGAATCTCTTTTTAAACTACACCCTAAAACCTTTGCTAGTTTCTTATGCGACCATGCAGAAAGGTCATTAGAACTTGGTCAGCCAAAAGCTGCGATTTTGAGTGTATTACGGGCCATGAAAGTGAATTTCAAGCCAACTTTAGTTCGAGTTAAATCACTATTAGGATATACGGTGCGATGCTACACCAAGCAAGTGATTTTAAGAAGCTTTCAATAGAAACTGAAATCGTTCACAGAATTTGGTAATTATCTAACTAGATTGATGAAAAAAACTGTCTGTCATTTACATTATCCGAGGGTATCCTCAAATTTATCAAACCTATCTTAGGAATGAGCTTGAAGCACTCTATAAGGACTGCGGTATTACTATTGCTTTTGGCAAACCTTCAGATGTTCCTTGGAGGATGTTTTAAAAGTCGGGTTTGATAGTTTTTTAATACTTGACTTGGCGACTGTAAGTCGCGGCTACACAAGCAAAACCCACCAGCGTGTGTAAAAACAAACTATTCCACGTAGGTGGTGAGACAAGGAAAGAGGTGTCGGTTTCCGTCCCCCAAAAAGCGCGTTAGCGGAGCGTCTCCCGGAGGAAAGTCTGTGTAGTAGAGCCAGTGCGTTGCGCGGGTTCCCGGCGTTGTAGCAACTGGCGTGCGGTAATAGAGCGCCGGATACTTTTAAAACATCCTCTTAGAGGAATCACTATCCCGATCGCCATTTAACTGAAAAGGACGCGATTAAAGAAGAAGTAATTAATATCACTAGTAAGCCAGTTACTGAAGACAGTATTTACCGAAATTTGGCATCAATCTGCTTCTAATTAATTTATTGACAAAGTTTTTATCGCTTCTTAATTGCCAATTTTAAAACCAAATTTTCTATCCGCTTTAATCCTTTACTAAAAATGCAATAAACATTTTGGGCAAGCTTAAATTAGAGGTATATATAATATGATAAATATGACCACATCTGTAGTTGTTAATACTAATTTAAAAGTCTTTTTACTCAATATTCAAATATTAATAAAATACTGCATATATCAGGCAATAATTACTTATGAAAAGGCACTTCGTATAAAAAAATATAGCTTAACATATATATCAATTTAAAAAGCGATTAAAATAAAAAATGGGTACATACAAAATGCAAAAACTGGTTTCCGTAATTATTCCTTGTTTTAATGCTGAAAGGTGGATAGCAGAGGCTATTGATAGCTGCTTACAACAAACCTATCCTGATATAGAAATTATTGTAATTGATGATTGTTCTACAGATAACTCTGTGGAAATTATTAAAAGCTACGGAGATAAAATTATTTGGGAACGTTTACCTGAAAATAAGGGTGGATGCTACGCAAGAAATCGAGGCTTTGCTTTATCAAAAGGAGAGTATATTCAATTTTTAGATGCGGATGATTTTATATTACCAAAGAAAATAGAAAGACAAATAAATTTTTTAGAAGAAACAGGAGCAGACGCTGTTTACGGTGATTGGAGATTTCAAGGACATCAATCTAATGGGGTAATATTCCTCGAACAAATAGAAAAGCCTGGAGAGCAAGCAAATCTCCTTGAGTCTTTAATATTCAACTGGTGGACTGCCGTTGCATCCTTATTTTATAGAAGAACTGCTGTAGAGAAAAGTGGTGGATGGGATGAAGATTTCTTGGCTGCACAAGATAGAGATTTTTTAATTTCAGTAGTAATGGCTGGTGCAAAAGTGGTTTATCAACCCGGCTGTTATTCAATATATAGAAGATACGGCAATATTACAGTATCCACTTGTTCAAAACTACGCTGGGTAGAAAATCACTGTAAAGTTTTGCAAAAAGTAGAAAAAAAATTAGTTGAAAAGTACCAACAGAAAATTCCAATTAATTATCGTCGTGCATTAGCACATGGCTACTTTGAATTAGCTAGAGATTACATGTATATAGATTATCCGGAATACTTACGATTTTCAAAGAAATCCTTAACCTTATTTCCCGAATTTAAACGTAAAACTAAAATACCTATGTATAAGTTAGTCCAAGATATTTGTGGGTTTAGGCTTTGCGAGAAAATTGTTAGTTGTATATTACTTTTAAAGGCATATATAGATTATAAAATCAATCCCCGCACCTCAAAATTTCACAGTTAAACTCCATCGATTGCGATAAAAATGTTAAAATATCTCTATTTTAGGACGAGTTTATGGATAGAGGAAAAATAGTTGCAGTTATTACAGGTGTAATTTCTATACTTTTAGCTGTTGCCTATCTTGTAGTGGTGCAAATCCTCGACTTTCGAGGAGAAATGAAACCCGCACCGATTACTCAAGTAGAAACTTACAATACCATAGTTACTGTTAATGGACTGAAAGATTCGGAGATAGAAAGAAAAATATAATAAATTAAATATCGCTGGCTTTTTTTGATTACAGGACTTAGCGGTACATAAATTCTGGACTACCCAGGATAATAACAGCTCGTTGATTGGGGGGACTGCTGTTTATCACTTCTTGGGTTTTGGGTGAGAAGTTATTTCCTAGAGTGTTTGTCAATTCCATGGAATCAACTGGTTTATTAGGACGACGGGGTTGATTTTGTTTATTATTTCTATTTCTGTTTTTTAATCCCCCTCTACCTATAGTATTTGCAAAGCTTAATCTCCAATTAATGCCGTTGGGGTTTAACCAAGCTTCTTGGGTGTTTTTATACCCGTCCGGACTTTGATTTCCGTATAATGGCATTCCCATTCTGTGCAATACGCTATTTATTCTGGGAAAGTCGTTGATTGGTGTGTCGGTGGCTCTAATACTGGAAATTACGTATTGATATGGTGTTTTAAATTTGGCTTTGTAGTATTTTTTATCCCAAAATTCGGGACTCTTGAATAGGGTTTCTAATACGGCTCGAATGTCGCCGTCTGTTGCTAAATAGCGCTTTGATAATTTGTCTACTAGAGTCTTTGGTGGTTTATCCGCTACGAAATACTGGGCCAGTTTGTAACTAATATGACGTGCTGTTGCTGGATGCTTTGCCAAAATATTTAGAGCTTGTTCTCCTTCCGCGATACCGCTTCCCTTGATTTCTTGATTTAAAAATACTTTATCCGTGAAGTCGTGACGTTTGGAATTAAAGTAAAAATCATAGCCATCTTTAAATTTGACTCCGGGACGACGAAAACCCCAGCCAGTAAATATTTTTGCCAAGTTTATAACGTCTGCTTGAGTGTAACCACCATCGACACCCAAGGTATGTAATTCCATTAATTCGCGAGCGTAATTTTCGTTTAAGCCTTTGAATCTTCCTCTAGGACGATTGTTAGGAGCGGTATTTTGCCAGTTATCCAGGTAAAACAACATGGCTGGATGACGAGCAGTTGCACCTAATAAGTCCCGGAATTTACCAAAAACATGGGGTCTAATTGCTTGTTCTTCGTAAGCACCTATCCACAAACGGGTAAGTCCTTTATTTTGATATACGTTGAAGTGGTTGTACCAAAAATCTACCATCACTTCTTGTAATTGCTGCGGACTTTCGGAGCTGCGGAGCAATCGCGCTTTTACTGCTTGCTGGAGAATTAATCTTTGTTTTTTGCGTCTCTGTTTCCTGATTTCAGGAGTTGGTTTTGGTAAACGTCTGACGCTGTATTGCGAATGTAGCTGTGCGGGAGTTAAACCCAGAGTTTGGAGTTGAGAAAGTTTATTTTTTAAGCTTTGAGGTTCGGGAATAGATTCACTTAACTGCTGTTGGATATATTTATCGATGCCAATTTCTCGAACTTTTGCGACATCACCCGGAGTAGCACCGAAACTGAGACGGTTTATGATGTGGAGTATTTTTGAATTCTCAACTTCAGTATTTTGAAGTTCGGTATTTTGAGTTTGAGAAATTATTTGATTATCTGCGGTAAACTGCGAAGCCGATATTACATCACAGCTTGAGTTAGTTAGGCTTATTGAGATAAAAACAGCAAGTATCCAGCTTTTTGTATTAATCATAATTTGTGAAAATAGCTTGGATTTTGAAGGATTACTCAGTTAGACTAAGTGTTTGGTTAGCGACCTTTAACTCAACCTACGATTACTGCTAAGTAGGTCGGCGTTGAAAATCGTAGTTAAGACCAGGAAGTAGCAAGTAGTAAGTAGCGATAAGGGTTTGAGGTAAATTTATATATTGTTACATAGCTTGGTTTATTGGTACCGACTTACTTACGTCTCTATAACCGAATTTCCTAGAATTTGAAAAATAAATAAATTAAATAAATAAATAAATAAATAAGGTGGACAAAATTGCCCACCCCAAATGCTGCTATCCAAGCCAAGCTATTGGTTTACTATTTTTTCCTTTGACCGCGTTGGCTTGCACGCCATTCATTTAGAATTTTCTTCTGTTTAGCATCTAGGACTCCTTCCATCTGTTTTTGGGAGCCTACCATGATATTACGTAGTTCTTCCTGTTGTTTTTGGGTGAACTGGATGGATGCAAAAACCTGCTGAGGATTCTTACCTGCTTGTAAATCGGATTGAATTTTATCGCGTTGTTGTTTTGTGAGAACCGCTTGGATTTGGTCGCGAGTTTTGGAGCGGATTTGAGTAATTTTACTAATTTGCTGCTGAGATAGCTTTAAATCGGGAGGACTTTGACGATTCGCTTGAGAAACTCTTTGTGGTGCATTAGAGTTCACCTGGGCGTTTACTGCTAAGGGAGTGATACTAAAAGCGACTGCGACAGCACCAGCTAGTATGGATAATTTTTTAAGCTTCATTAAATTCCTCGTGGATTTATCCTTTTTGATTTAACCATTATAGAAACTCATCGCCCTAAGCCCATGAGTATAATCCGGGGGATACCAAATTTTCTATCCTAGTTTTTTTGACCTTAGCAAAATTCTAACAGAAAAAGAAAAAGGGGTTCAGACAATCCCTTTTTCTTCAAGAAACATGAGGAGACTAATTTTTCGGTTTAAATAGATTTAAACAAGGGTCAATGAATCAGTTCGTGATTTAAGTAGAGCTTGTGCGGCTATTACGGCGATTCTGACGATTTTGCTTCATTTCTTGCAGTTGAGCTTTTTGTTCGTCGGTTAGAATCGCTTCAAATTGAGCTTTCTTGGATTCTTTAATTTTCTTCATTTCTGCTTTTTGAGCATCAGTTAGATTTAAAGTACGAAATACTCCACGCTTCTTCTGTCCGCTTGCTTTTGCTGCTTCTAATTTTTGCAATTGCTCGGGAGTTAAAATTTCCTGCATTTGTGCGCGAGCGCTTTGTTTAATTTGCTGCATTTGGGCTTTTTGTGCGTCAGTCAAATTTAAGCGCTTAAACTTACCTTGTCCTTTTTGTCCTTTCGCTCTAGCAACCACTACAGAATTATTTGAATCGGTTTCGATATTGGCAAATGCAGCACCTGCGGTACCTACAGTCACAATTGCAGCAAGGATTAAGGATGTACGTTTGAGATTCAACATGTTGGTTTGTTCCTATGTAAAATAAATTGGTTAGTTTAATAGTTTCGGCAGGATAAGATACCTGCCTTATTCGAGATAGGTTGAATATTAATTAGCGTTTTGACGACGACTTTGGCGGCGATTTTGACGATTTTGCTTCATTTCTTGCAATTGAGCTTTTTGTTCGTCGGTTAAAATCGCTTCAAATTGAGCTTTTTTGGATTCTCTAACTTTCTTCATTTCTGCTTTTTGAGCATCAGTCAGATTTAAAGTACGAAATACTCCACGTTTCTTCTGTCCGTTTGCTTTTGCTGCTTCTAATTTTTGCAATTGCTCGGGAGTTAAAATTTCCTGCATTTGTGCGCGAGCGCTTTGTTTAATTTGCTGCATTTGGGCTTTTTGGTCTTCAGTCAAATTCAACTTGTCCTTCCATCCACCCCTCTTTTGACGCTGAGCAACAATAGTTGGTGAAGAAGAATTAATTTCAGCTTCAGCAGCAAAAGGAATTGCAGTCAAAGTTAAAGCAACAGCACCGACTAAGAAAGATAATTTGTTGAGTTTCATTTGAGTAATGTTTCCTGGTTTTGTTTTGTTCGATGTCACCATCATAAAATCCTAGTCTCAGTATTTGCATGAGTAAAAAGTAACGAGTAATCATGTAAAAATATCTAGATAAAGTCATGTACCAAACCATGACTTTGGTCATGGCTGCGGAATTAGATAGTTATGGTAAAAATTTTGAAAGGAGTAGGGAGTCGGAAGTAGGTGATAGTAATAATAAAGCTTAAATTTATAACTAATAATTAAGGAAAATTGATTTATGAATAGTGCTATTAACGTTAAAAATCATCCTTTCAAATTTTTACTTTATTTAGAATGGGTATTGCTCGGATTTGCTGCGATTGCTTCAATTGTACCTATTCCCTTACAGCGATTTCCAACAAAATTTCCTGAATTAACGGTTATCAGTTTAGCTATTTTCGGGTTAATGGGTTTAAGAATACCCACTAATCGTCGAAGTAGTAAAATTATCTATACAGCTTGTGAAATCTTTTTGATTTTAATCACTAATTCTTTTGGTGGTCGAACATCACGGCTATTTCCGTTTCTTAATTTAATATTAGTAACTCGTAGCTGCTTAATTTTTAAACTTCCCGGACGTTTAGTTGTAGCTGCGCTTTCTTTTTCATTATTTTTATTTACATTTAGAAAACGATTTCATCGTTTACCGCTCAGAGGATTAAGGCAAGCGCGTCCTCCTTTATTTCACGGAAAATTCTTTTTTTTCCAATTTAGCTTTGTGCTGTTATTTGTATTAGCTTTAGTTTTTGTTCTGCTCCTAATGAATGCAGTACTCTCAGAACGGAAAAGTCGCGAAAAATTAGCGGCTGCAAACAAAAAACTTCGCCAATATGCCTTAAAAATTGAAAATCAAGCTACCTTAGAGGAAAGAAACCGTATTGCACGAGAAATTCACGATTCTTTAGGACATTCTTTAACAGCTTTAAATTTACAACTTGAAACCGGTACAAAATTATTAAATTCTAATCCAGAGAAAGCCAAAGATTTTTTAGTTAGAGCCAAAGGATTAGGCTCTCAAGCATTAAAAGATGTCCGAGAATCCGTTTCGACTATGCGCTCTGACCCTTTACAAGAGAAATTTTTAGAAACATCTATTAATACACTTGTAGAAAATTTTCATCATTCCACAAACATTCAGCCAAACTATCAAATTAACTTATTTTATCCCATTCCTCGGGATGTTAGCACTGCTATTTATCGGATTATTCAAGAGTCATTGACAAATATTTCTAAATATGCGGAAGCTACAGAAGTTAACTTGGAAATAACTACCGTAGCGACAAATTTGCACTTAATAATTGAGGATAATGGAAAAGGCTTTGACCTAACCAAAAATACCACAGGTTTCGGACTGCAAAGTATGCGAGACCGAACTTTAGCATTAGAAGGCGATTTTAATATTGAAAGCTTTATCGGAAAAGGTACTAAAATTAAAATTGATATTCCCTTATCAAAATTTTCATCAACAGATTGTGAATAGAATAGATATTTTGTAAGCAGCAAGTAATAAGTAGTAAGTAGCAAGTAGTAAGTAGCAAGTAGCAAGTAGCAAGTAATAAGTAGCAAGTAACAAGTAAAAATATTTTTGTTTGAAAGTTGCTATTTCAATTACTAAGTTATTACACATTTAATTTGTATACTACTAGCTAGCAAGATGCATGTCCTGTCGGACACACTGCGTTAACGCGCTACAGTATTTTGAAATTTTCCTATCATACAAATTAGCCGCACATCAGCTTACTACTTACTACTTACTACTTGCTACTTACTAATCCCTACCCCCTACTCCCTTTATAAAAAATGATTAACGTAGTACTTGTAGATGACCAACATTTAATTCGTCAAGGTTTAAAGACTTTATTAGAATTAGAACCAGACTTAGAAGTTGTTGGAGAAGCAGAAAACGGTCGGGAAGCGGTTGAAATGGTCGAAAAACTAGAGCCGGATGTGGTATTAATGGATATCAGAATGCCTGTTATGGATGGTGTCGCTGCAACCAGAGAAATAAAAAGTAGATTTGCTCAAACAAAAATATTGGTATTAACCACGTTTGACGATGATGAGTATATTAAAGCAGCATTGCAACATGGAGCAATGGGTTATTTACTCAAAGATACACCTTCAGAAGAATTAGCTGTTGCTATTCGTGCAGTATACAGAGGATACACTCAATTAGGACCGGGAATTGTCAAAAAACTTTTAACTCAATTTCCTCCAGTTACAGCAAACCAACCATCTTCCCCACCAGCAAGTTTAGGAGAACTGACAAAAAGAGAGAAAGAAGTATTACGCTTAATTGCAACTGGTGCAAATAATCGAGAAATCGCCCAAAAGCTGTATATTTCCGAAGGTACAGTGAAAAATCACGTTACCAATATCTTAAACCGTTTGGAATTAAGAGATAGAACTCAAGCAGCAATTTTCGCTAATTCGTTTTTATCTTATTTAGAAGATTAAAATTAGAAGTTAAGAGTTAGGAGTTAGGAGTTAGGAGTTAGGAATTATAACTTCTTACGAATTACGAATTACGAATTATACTTACTCATTCCCAGGTTCTTGTCTCAAAGCTGACATTACTTGTTCGGTCATGTCTCTTCCACCTTGGAAGTTAGTCACAAGTGCTTGAATTGTGTAAATTATTCCCCAGGGTATTCCCCACCAGCCTAATAGGACTGATATTAAAGTAAATTTAATACTATGTTTAAGAGTACTTTCACCAGCTTGAATAAAGTGGATATTAGAACTACGTTTAAAAGTAACTATAACTAAAGAAAAACAGTAGATAAAAACTACAAATCTCGCACCATTAGCTAGCTCTTTATTAACATTTTCTACCGTTAGATTATCTAAACCAATAATTTTTGACATATTTAAAAGATATTATATTTAAAGAAAAAGTATTATATAAGGGTATAGCTCAACCAGCAGATTGCTGTCAATATTTTGCGTATAAATACATACTATATTTTCATTAATTCTTATCGAATAAGTTTCTAAGCTAAATCTTGAATATAAATATAAATTACTATTAGAGAGCATCTTACCAAGTACCTTTTTAGGTTTAAAGCCCCCCAGATTCATCCGTGGATCGTACTCTAGTCAAAGCCCCTAAATTTATTTATGGGGAACTAATTACGAATTATACTTACTCGCTAATATTGTGTTGCATCTAATATTAATAGAATTAAAATATGAGTAGTGTTTTGTAAATAATTAAAATTCAGTTTGCTATGTCAATCACTAGAGAAAATACAGCATTTTATTTAAAAGACTTGCAAACACCATTAGGTAAAGTAATCAATCTGACTATTGTTATTTTGGTGATGCTGTCATCAAGTATATTTGTAGCAGAAACGTACTATATTCCTAAATCAATTTCTTTAGTTCTCAATGCTATTGATGTTTTAATTTTAAATATTTTCGCAGTAGAATATTTATTAAGACTATGGAGTGCGGAAAATCGCATTCAGTATATTTTTAGTTTTTATTCTATTATTGATTTAATCGCAATTTTGCCTTTCTTTATGGGAGCTATTGATTTGGGCTATATTCGTTTATTACGATGGTTCCGAATTTTGCGATTAATTAGATTTATTGACAGAAAATTCTTGTTCGGCAATATTACTACCGAAGACGGAGCCATTTTTATACGAATACTATTTACTTTATTCGCAATTATATTTGTTTACTCAGGCTTAATTTATCAAGTAGAACACCCGGTTAATCCAGAGGTTTTTACCACTTTTATAGATGCAATGTATTTTGCTGTTGTCACAATGACAACTGTTGGTTTTGGTGACGTGACTCCAGTTTCAGAAATGGGTCGTCTGCTAACGGTTTTGATGATTTTAACAGGTATTGCACTAATTCCCTGGCAAATTGGCGATTTGATTAAGCGAATAATAAAAACTACAAATGAAGTAGAAACAATTTGTTCTAAATGCGGTTTAGATTTACATGATGAAGATGCTAAGTTTTGTAAGTTATGCGGAACAAAATTGATGTAAAAAGTATTGTAACAATGTGATTTTTTTGTATCCGCTCTTTTAATTAACTTTTAATTAATAAAAAACTTACAATAATCTTGCTCGTATCTCGCAATATGTATTGAACTAGCTTGTTGTCAATCAATATTAAAGGTATAAAATTATCTTAAAGATATAATTCTCACTGAGAAAGAGTCTATTTTATGCTTTATTTTTGTTCCGGTATTTCTGCAAAATACATACAAATAGGAACTAATACATATGCAGCTAAATAGAGAAAATATTAATTTTTTTCTGAATGATTTAGACACACCAATCACAAGAGTAATTAATCGTATCATTATAGGGTTAATTATTATATGGTCGGGAATTTTAGTTGCAGCAACTTACCAAATTCCAGATAATATAAACTTGATAATTGACGTTATTAATATCACAATATTATTAATTTTCGTAGTTGAATATCACTTTCGTTTTTATTTATGGATTGTAAATAGTACCATTAAAGATGAAAATACCTATTACCTAATTTTAGATTTAATTGCGATTTTGCCATATTCTTTAGCAGCAATTAATCCTATACTTATTTACTGGTTAGGGTGGCTAAGGATTTTAAAATTGCTCAGATTTATACACAAACAGTTTCTTTTTATTCGTATTCCAGATGAAGCGTTAATATTTTCAAGACTTGTATATACATTTTTTGCAATTATATTTATTTTTTCAGGAGTGATTTATCAGGTTGAACATCCAAATAATGAACTATTTAGTAGCTTTATTGATACAGTTTATTTCTCTATAGTCACTATTACAACTGTGGGCTTCGGCGATGTTACTCCTAATTCCGAATTGGGCCGTTTTTTGACAATCTTAATGATTTTATTTGGTAGCGTACTGATTCTTCCACAAGTAGGTGATTCAATTAAGCAATTAATTCAAAGTGCTAACAAAGTCAGTGATAGTTGCGACCCTAATTCAGATGTCCAAAATCAAGATAGTTAGTATTGCAAAGTCTGTAGAAGAAGTTTAATTGAACTGACATCTTGTATCGCTGACAGAAACAGGGTTTCTAGTGGTGAAAGCATCTGACCTGTCCTTGTGAAATGAGAAAGAGACCGGGTTTATTTGGGCTTCTACTCGAATGGTACGAGATTCAAGGTTGAATAAATAGACATCAACGGTATTCCAGAATATTTAGTTGTGTAATCAGTATTTTTGTCAGTCAAGCTTTAATAAATACTAAACTTAAGACGATAAAACTACGTCCCTTTTATTTAACTTATGCTATCAACGCTACCTACATACTGAGATTTTTCGCGGTAGTATTTCAACGTCAGTAAAAAAGTATTAATATGCTGAAATTAATTTACGTGAATCCGACTATCGGTAGCGATAGTAATTCTGGTAGTCAACAAGCACCGTTAAAAACCATTACTCAAGCTCTCAAACAATCTGCATCTGGGACAAAAATTCAGCTTGTACCCGATAATTACAATGCTAGCACCGGAGAAATATTTCCTTTAGTAGTTCCCTTTGGAGTCACAATTATAGGTAACGAGCAAGACAAAGGAACCGGTATTGTAATTAACGGTAGTGGCAAACATTTCAGCCGTATATTTGGTAGTCAGAATGTTACTTTTGTATTAAATAGCGGCGTTAAACTGCAAGGAATAACTGTAACAAATTCAGCTAGTCGCGGTACCGCTGTCTGGATTGAATCATCTTCACCAACTGTTGCAAATTGCACTTTTATTAATTCTCAACGTGAAGGAGTTTTGATTACTGGTAATGCGAATCCGGTAATCAAAGACAATATATTTACTCAAAATTCTGCAAATGGTATTTCAATTACCAGAAACTCCCAAGGTGAAATTAGGGGTAATAGCTGTTTTCAAACAGGTTTTGGTATATCCATTGGGGATAGTGCTACCAGCAAAGTTATAGATAACAAAATTTACGATAACCATTCTGGAGTGGTTGTATCAGGTGATGCTCGTCCATTCTTGCGGGAAAATGTTTGTGAAAATAACACTCAGGACGGTTTAACTGTCGTCGCAAATGCATTACCCGATATTGGTAACAATAAAAGTCCGGGAAATAATATTTTTCGCGATAATGCTCAATTTGATATCCAAAATGCCAGCATCAACAAATTGATTTCTGTTGATAATCAAGTAGAATTACAATCTGTAAACGGAAAAATACAATTTTTTGCTGACCCGGAACCAGAACCAGAAATAGAACTAGAACCAGAACCAGAATTAGAATTAGAAACAGAACTAGAACAAAATTCAAAAATTGAAGTTAACCCGGAAGCAAAACCGCAGCTAAAAGTAAGGAAATTAACTGACGTTGACGGACATTGGGCGGCAAATTTTATACAAGAATTAATTCAATTGGGGATAGTCAAAGGGTTTCCTAACCGAACCTTTAGACCGGATGCAACAATCACGCGATCGCAATATGCTTCATTAATAGTACAAGCCTTTAACCCCAATGCTTTGCGCGAACCGATTCAATTCGAGGATATAAAGGAAAACCATTGGGGCTATCAAGTAATTCAACAAGCATATCAGAGTAAATTAATCTCCGGGTACCCAGGTAGAAAATTTCTCCCCAACCAAAATATTCCTCGGATACAAGTTATTATTTCCCTAGTAAACGGATTAGGATTAACAAATGAAATAGAAGCAGACTTAAATATGTATCAGGACAGCAATAAAATTCCTAACTATGCTAGAGACGAAGTAATAGCAGCTACTCAAAATAGACTTATCGTCAATTATCCTAAAATAGAAAAACTTAACCCCAACCAATCAGCAACCCGTGCAGAAGTAGCAGTAATGGTTTATCAAACATTAGTCTTAATTGGAAAAGTATCAGTAATTGATTCACCATACATTACTCGCGGTAACGGGTAATAGGTAATAGGTAATAGGTAATAGGTAATATCGTTTGAGTTTGCATTAAAATCATGCGTGCTTATCCTTCTGTTCTCTTCCTCAGCCTACAAAAAGGCTTTCTCTAATTAAACTACTATCGAATTCGATATAAGAGGTAAGAGGTTATTACTATTTACTAATTACCCTTCATGTATCTCCCTCCGGGAGACGCTATGTCCTAGCGGACACCCTACGAAGACCGCTAACACCAATTGCTACAACGGTTGTGTTCCTTCGCAACGCAATGGTTCACCAATTACCAATTACCAATTACCAATTCCCTAATTCCTAATTCACCTGTAAAGTAGAAACAACTTGCTCAAATACCTGTTGATAACTCCTATCACCCTGAGCAAAACTAATTAAAATGACCTTTTTACGGTCACTAGTAGGTAATACCAGATTTTGGAAATTATATAAACCATCAGTACGAAAGGACATCGCTTCCTGTCCAGCAACAATATGAGTATCGTAGCTTTCTGGGATGATATCTCCAAGTTCATCATTGTTAGTTACCCATTGAACCAAAGACAAACCTTGAGGATTATTCTCTACAGAAATACTCATATTTCCTGGAGTAAACGTATTTTTAAATTTTCCAGATTCAATTGCTTGATAATCTTTAAGACTCCATAATTCTAGAACATTTGATGAAGATGAATTAGAATTATCCTGCGGTTCTTTAATCACAAAACCTTTAGGATACTTAAAATTAACACCTAATCTACGACTTCGATATACATTTGTATTGCTAGCAGCAGCAATTTTTCTACCGGGGTCTTTAGCAGCTTTTCTCAAAGCTTGAACAACTGGTTTAGGAGAACTCGGTGTAGTACGATTCTCTACTTGGGGTTGTGCTTCGGGAATATTTTGTGGATTAGCAGCTTGAGGAGAAAGCTTTTGGGTTAGAGCTTTGGGAATTGAATTTTCAGGTTCCTTCTGAACCGGGGTCTGAGGTACTGAAGGATTTTGCGGTACCCTAGCAACAGAAGGTGGAGTTACTTGTGTTTCCACAGAAGGGAAAGGTGTTGGTAGATTTACCGTAATTTCCCCCGGTCTTCTTTGTGGTAGCGCTGGAATACCTTGACTATTTTTAGGATTGGCAGATTGAACCGTTTCTTCTTGAGAATTATTAGATGATTTTTTATCAGTTTGCTGACAAGCAACTGTCAAACTCAAGGTCAAGCAGAGCATAACCCCACCTAACAAACGTTGAACTTGATTGCGAGTCAACCTTGCAGCCTGAGTATACATAATCTTCACTCCTTCAACACCATGCAATCTTATTTTGCTTTACAATAACCGCATAATTTATGAGGATAACCGAATAAATTAAGGTTTATGAATTACAGAATTTAGTAGTCTATATGTACTAATTATACTAATTTAACTTAGCTGGGCATTGAATTTGAAAATGTGTAGAATCGAAATTATCGCATCAATGTTGAGCTTCCGTTTCCCTACCCCTTTGAACATTGCTTTGGTTGCTTTGGGATTCTTATCTGCTCAATCGGCTCCCATGGCTAAATAAAATATCCCCCTAGATGATTCTTCCAAATATCTGCGGTTAAGGCTGCCATATTAGAAAAAACGCACCTTAAAGTGGCACATATAAAATTGATTATTAGGCGCTGCTGATTAAAAGTATGAATAGCGCCCTAACCCCCAATTCTGGGGGAAAAGATAATTATAAGTCCCACAATTTTGAGTGATTTAGGGGCTTAACTCTCCGCAGAAAAGTAAATTCATATTTCAATATGACTAACGCCACGCTGCGCTAACAGCAACGCCGATTATTAAACATATATATGCGTGAAAGATAAAATATTTATCAGATTTTAATTAACTTTTTAATTAACTATATATTTAGATAGATTGACAATTGGGCGTTGCCAATTTGATGTATATTAGCGTAGCGCGATCGCAAGACCACAATGAATTTATTCGATTGCCAAAAACCTTGTAGAGACGCTATATAATGCCCTACCTTTTGGGAACACCTTCGGTGAACGGGCACCCTTCGCTAATGCGTCTCTACATTTTAATTTATACAAGGTCTGCCACCAAAAGCTGGGGTCATATGCCCTGGGTTTTGAGTTAGAACTTGTGCGCGTACAGTACCTCCATCACGTCACAGAGATAGATAATACCCGAATAATCCTCGAAAAACTGTGCTGCGACCTCATCCGAAATCTTCACTGCCATATCCCGATTGGGGGTAAGCACCTCGAACTTTATATTCGAGTAATTGTCGGCGGAAACGGCGGGCCGTCCCGACGAGGGCATATTACGACTGCCTTTACCGCCAGCGGGTACCACCGTATAACCGGTAGCCCCGGCTTCGTCGATGATCTTGGCTATCTTTCTCTCCAACAACTTTTCCGTAACGATGACGAGCTTGCTGGCTTCCTGGGTCATGTTGGTTACCTCCTTACGTGTATATTCATTAAACTATATAGAAACTTAGGCAAAGGTCAACACCGCGCGTATAGTGCCTTTCTAGTCGCCTTGGTCGCCGGTTCGGGGGGACACCAGCAGACCGCGACTCGTGTGGGTTCAGCCGGCGGGCATCAGCGCCTGGGCGAGACCGATGAAGAGCGGTATTCCTATAGCAAGCGCAACCGGCGTGCCGACGGCTGTGGACGAGCCGATGTAAGCAGAGGGATTGGCCGACGGGATACCCGCTCTTAAAGTAGGCGGTCCAGAGATATCCGAACTGGAAGCGGCAATGACTGCCAGGATTACAACACCGCCGGGGCTGAATCCGGTAACTTCGTGGGCAATCATACCGAAACCAAAGGCTATTAACCCATGCACTAGCGGCGCTACTGCGGCATATAAGGCGTACCACTGACCCACTTTGCGTAGCTCGCCGATTCTTTCCGTAGCCTCCATACCCATTACCAACATCAGTATCGAAAGCAGACCGCGGAAGAGGGGGTTGAAAAAGCTATCATAGACTCTTTCCGGCTGGGTTAGTATACCTAGAGCGAGACCAAGCAGCAATGCTGATAAGGCAGAACCCTGGAGACTTTCCTTGACGATGGGCCATATCTCGACCCGCTTGCTTGGTGCACTGCGCTGCTGGCTGCGATACTCGACTATGTTACCGCCCTGGCTGCCACCGACATACTCCTGCTTCCTGCTAAGATACTCCTGCTTGCTGAGAGCCTCGTCTGCGGTACTACGCTTCTTGGTGACATAAACGCTGGCCAAGACAATCGCAGTCACGAGGGCTGGGATATCCATGAAGGGATAGAGTGCGGCGGCCCAAGGTTCGTATGTGATGTTCTCACTTTCGAGCAGCGTCAGAGCGGCGGCGAGGGTAGAGCCGCTCACGGCACCGAACAAGCCCGCAGTCGCAATGCCATCCACGGTTTTGACGTTTGGCAGCTTGGCCAATGTGTAGCGCCCGATGAACACGATAAGAATACCTACTACCATGGCAAACAACGCAGGCAATACCATCTGCACCAGGTTGGCATTGCGAATCGCAATACCGCCGCTCAGACCGACTTTTATGAGCAGCATGAAGACGATAAACTTATAGGCCGGATCTGGAATTTGTAGTCGGCTATTTACCGCAGCAACAATCATCCCACCAATCAAAAAGCCGAGTGTCGGGGACTGCAACTTCGCCAAGAAGAGCGTCAAGAATTCGGACAAAAAATCCACGTTTTAATTCCTCCTTATACCTTAGATGAATTGATATTTTTAGAACACAAAATTGAGTAATAACTACTTGATAATGCTGATATGAATAGATGTATAGGCTACCGCTGTAAACAGTAGGTAAACACCAGAAAATTTCAATAAAGCGTGTTTTAAAAAGCTTATTAAAACAAAAAGAATCCGCTTGCGGGTTTCCTCTCTACAGCCTTAACATGTATAAAAACTACAATACAGCTTTTCATATAAAAAAAACATACCCTAAGCCAGTATTTCTTAAATAAATATTATATTAGATGTATAAGTAAAACTTTATGATTGTTAAATAATAATAGTTATACTTATTCAACAATCAATTGAATGCAATGATAATAATTAATTTAAGTCTATGATTAAGTTTTGTTAATATATAGATAAATAATTTTAGGTAAAAACACTCTTCGTGAGAATATGTAGATTGCACCCTGATTGATAAGTCCCAGTTCCTAAATTTGTTTTACTAAATAAGTTTGCATTTCTCCTTTGCCTTTTACTTCAATCAAGCCTCGCGATTCCAATTTGTATTCATCTTTGAATTTATCTTGAAATATATCTTTAACTTGTTCGTAGGTACTTTGAGAAAGTTGAATATTTCCGGGTATTCCATGTGATTCCATGCGACTGGCAATATTAACAGTGTCGCCCCATAAATCATAAATAAACTTTTTAATTCCGATGACTCCCGCAACAACTGGACCGGTATTGATTCCAATCCGAATACTGCAGTTATAATTTGTCTCAATATTAAATTGATTAATAGCTTGCTGCATATCTAAAGCCATTTCAATGATAGCTTCAGCATGGTCTTCCCGAGGTGATGGTAAACCACCAACTACCATATAAGCATCGCCGATTGTCTTGATTTTTTCTAAACCATGTTTTTCTGCTAATTCGTCAAAAGCTGAAAAAATCCGATTAAGTAATGCGACTAATTCTTGAGGTGAAACTTGAGTCGAAAGCTGGGTAAAACCGACTATATCAGCAAATAAAACCGTAGCTTCAGCAAAAGCTTCAGCGATAGTCGTTGGTTGTTCCTTCAAGCGATTGGCTACGGTTTCCGGTAATATATTGAGCAGTAAATGCTCAGATTTTTTCTGTTCTTCCGTTAATTGATTAAAAGTAGTCCGAAGTTTCTCTACTGCGGGGCGAAATATTAATACTCCCTCTAATATTAGTACTAACAAAGTTAAAGCTAGCAATGCTATTTCAATATGCTTTAATTCCGTAACTGCTGCTGTTGTATATTGGTTATACTCAAGAATTGCTTTATCAACTTGTTTTTCAAACTGTCGTTCGCTCGCTGTAATTTGTCTTAAAGGTTGGGAAAGCATTAAACGAGGTTGAGTTCTTCCCGACTGTCTTGTTGAGAGTAACTCCTTCGCAGCATCGAGCATTTTCTTACAATTAGGATGAATCTCCTCAATAATGTTTCTAATGTTTGTGCTTCTACCCGCAGAAACATTCATTGAAGTTTCTAATTGCTGTAAATTTCGTTCTATAGTTTCCCACTCAACGATAGTTTCTTCAAAATCTTTAACTATACTTTGAGTATTTGTATTATCTTGTTTATACTCGGTAACCTTAAGAGCTAAAGCCAACTTAGCCAACCTTTGGCTGAGTAGCTGCTGACGTTGAACATTACTAACCACCTCAACATCTACTCGCTGCTGAGATAGCAAGCGCTGAATTATAACTTGTCCCGTAATTGATAAACAAGCTATTACAGCTAAAGAGGAAATATAGCGGATTGTTAAACGATGGGTAGGGGATTTTTGTTGCTTATCTATAGTTATCATAATTCTCAGAAATCTTGAGATATATCAAGTATTCCCAAAAATTGAGAAGATAATAATGGTAATGGGTAATGGGTAATGGGTAATGGGTAATGGGTAATTGGTAGTTATAGTTTTCTTACTTTTTTCCTGGTAGAAGATTACTTATACTTAATGCGAATTAAGAATATCCCTTATTTCACAAAGGTTTTAAAGCTCGTTTAAATTTATATTTTTAATTTATCAACGGTCATGGAGAATGCAGAACAAAAAGTATCTCAATGCTAGTTCCCATATTAAACTTAGAATTAAAAAAGTATTTCCCTATTACCCATTACCAACTACCAATTACCTATTCCCCATTACCTATTCCCCATACAACAAAGCTTGAGTTTCCTGCGCTTCGGAAACCATACCTAAATTATCAAAACCAGCTTTAGCTTGATTTGCCCAAGCTTGAGCTACATTGAAATTACCTTGACGAAGTTCTAATCTCGCTAAAGAACGCATTACATAAGCTCTACTGCAATCATCTTTATTTTCATAGGCTGTTTGCATTCCTTCCATTAAAAATTTCTGCGCTTGTTCTATCTTTCCTTGCTTGATAGAAATATCTGCTAAAAAGTCTTTAGCAAGAAATATCATTCTTTCCCAGCCAATTTTACGAGATTGCTGGACAATTTCTTGAAATAATAGTTGACTCCTTTGATAATCGCCGTTTTTATAATAAATTTCTCCTTTATAGTAGAGAACTTGCAGAGAAAGGTGAATTCTTACGGATTCTTCAATAAACGAATCATCCAAAATAGTTTGAACTTGCTTAATCCAAAATCTTGCAAATCCAAATTGTTTAAGTTGAATGTACCAAACCACAATCCGAATTCCTAAATCTGCTTGCTCCTTAGCTGTTAAATAGTGACGTAGTTTCCAAGCTTGGGAAAGTAAATTATCTGCTTGTTTTAAATGTTGTGGTTGTCCAATTAATATTAGTTTCCAAGCATAATCGCTCATCATTCGTGCAGTATTAAATGAATCTTCCCGTTTTTGGGCTACTTCAATCAACCATGACAGCCAATGTAGAGGAGTGTCCCAGTAATTCAAGCGGTTTTGCCGATATCTTTGCGAATAAGTATAACAATTGATATACTGCCACAAACTACACACAATACTGTATTTATCTTCGGCAATACACCATTCCATGACCTCACAAATGTTATCCCATTCTGCTTCTAATTCGTGATAATCGTTCCACTCTTTCTCGTATTTACCACCATATTTTTGAGTAAATTCAAGATAAAAATTTACCCAACTATTGCGTGCTGCTGATTCAAACTCGGGGTTCGCATGTAATTCCGAGAGAGCAAATTCGCGTGTTAAAGGTAATATATGATAACGCCCTTGTTGGCAACTAATTAAGGAAAGTTGCTGCAATCTCCCAAAAGCATCTACTGCTATATTATTATCTTCTACTCCTGCAACATTACAAATTGATTCAAATAGCGCGGGTTTAGGAAAAAGCGCTAAAGCCATCAACATAAAGTAAGACGAATGTCCTTTCAACGATTGCATTGAATTATCAAAGTAAAAGCGCGAAAAGTCGCCTTGATGGCGCATAATCAAAGGAGAAACATCGACAAATCGATATCCAAATGCTAGCTGACTTACAGCATAAACAATAGCTGCGGGTATTCCTCCAGTAGTTTGATAAAGCTGTCGCGATTTATCCAAAGTTAATTCTACATTTTTTTCTTCCGCTTGACTTTGAATTAACGTTAATCCTTCAGTTGGTGTTAAAGGTTGTAAACAAATTCGAGTAAAGGGAGTTATTTCTCGACTGGTTATGATAACTTTGATCGTTGGAGGTAATTCGTATAAAAAACTGAGAACTTCTTGCTCTTCTTCCAAAGCATCTAAATTATCTATTATTAGTAAAGTCGGCATATCTGCCAAACGACTATAAACTTGTTCGTAGGTATCTCTAAAGTTGGTCGTTGCAGTATCCGGACATTTGATAGTGCGTGCTATGGCTCGTAAAATATCTTGTAAAGTCCGCTCTCGCCATAGTCGAGTTAGAATACCTTTACTGGTAAAGTGTTGAGTTTTAGCTGAAGTAAAGACTATAGCTTCAAAAGGAGAATTTGAATCCTTATTTGCTTGTAAATAACGATAAGCAATATCTAACACTAAAGTAGTCTTTCCCACACCCCCCAAACCTTCAATGCTTATACGGGGAGTCGGTTGTTCAAACGAAAGTAATTGCAGCAATTTTTTGATTTCTGCGTCTCTGCCAATAAAAGCACTGCAATCGCGAGCTGGTAAATTATGATAAATTGGCTGTCTTTTTTCTAGCTTATCAAGCTTACTTATATTTTGGTTTTTGATTAATTCTTGATAACTATATAGAGCAATAATTTTTAGTAAGGTGCTATCTATATTTTTATCTTTCTTCTCAAGCGATATTTTTTCTATGTAGTACGTAGGTATTGTTTCAGCCGACTGTTTTTTCTCTTCACTATTCGGATTATCTAGATTAATCAAATCGTGCAAAATTATCTGTAAATCCGATTCAATAATTTCAAGAGCGATTATCCAAAATAAAAGGTTGTATAACTTATTTTCCCCATCCTTTCCCAATTGTTCGGTCGCGTAACCAGATCCCAAGGCTACAGGGGGATATTTTTGACCTTGTGAAGTTGTTTTGAATAATAGCAGTGCGATATTAGATAAGCCCATACATATTTTATACTGCTGTATACGCAACATTTATGCCTAATGTACCGCAATAATATCACTTAAAAACTTGATTGATACTCGAATGAAGGAAAGTTTTTGATGTAACACTTTTAGAACTGGAACCAAAGCTGAAATTAGTATTTTTCTTACCTTGACTATCCCTAATGCGTGTCAAAGAGTCTTTATTCATGAAAATACATGTACATATTATACAAAATCAATAAAATAATCACTATTGGTAAAGCAAAACACTATTAATGCAAATTTTGTCAACAGTAAAAACTACAATATTGTAAAATAATATATGTGCCAGTTTTGATAATGGAATCGGAAATAGCAGATTCTGATTGGTATTTAATTATAGAAACAAACCAAACAGATGATGGTAGTCAGTAACAGGGTTTCTACAAATTAAAATTACGTATCGCGATTATGGTTTGAGTGCGTCTACCTGCTTTGTTGATGGAATTGCGTTTCTAACAACTTTATTAATCGTAATAATTGCAATTATGTTATCAACTCAAACAGGTTTATATCAGGATAGTCAATTGTTTATAAACAAACTCAACCAGCTAGATTTAAGAACTATTGCTCATGAATTAATGCATGCTTCAGAAAAGGAAAAATGGTCTTTTGAACAGACAAAACAAGCTCTAAATCATTATTCAATGTTTTTGTGGTTAATTAATCTCTACCCCGACCGTAAATTAGTTCCAACTCAGGAAATTGATAGAGTTTGGCATTATCATATTCTCGATACAATGAAATATGCAGAAGACTGCCAAATGTTATTTGGTCGATTTATCCATCATTTTCCTTATTTTGGTAAACGGGGGAAAGTAGATAAAAAAAATCTATATACGGCTTTTAGAGAAACTCAAAAATTATTTCAACAGCACTTTGGTATAGATTTAGCAACAGTCGAAGAATCATTGCAAATAACTGACTGTCAGCCAGTAATTTATCCTGAAAAAATGGCCCGTCCAGTTGTGGATATGAAAATAGATTATTTAGGATGTGCTGTGAGATTTTAATCCGAACGAAAAAAATTAAAAAAATTGAGAGTGGAATATACCCCAAATGTGAGAAGGTAAGTAAAGGTTAAAGGTGGGAATATAAAAAGTTAGGAGTTAGGAGTTAGGAATAAAAAATGACTCCTCCGTTCTCCATTCCCACGCTTGCTTTCTCACTCTTCCGTAAATATGTAAATCAATCTAGATATGAAAAAACTAGTAAAGGGTCTGCGCGAATTTAAAGCGAATTATTACAGTACCCATAGAGAATTATTTGAACAACTTTCTCACGGTCAAAAACCTAGAGTTTTATTTATTACTTGTTCCGACTCTCGCGTAGACCCCAATCTAATTACTCAAGCTGGAGTCGGTGAATTATTTGTCATCCGTAATGCTGGTAATATTATTCCTCCCTATGGAGCCACAAATGGCGGTGAAGGGGCGACTATTGAGTATGCGGTACAGGCTTTATGTATTAACCAAATTATTATCTGCGGTCATTCTCATTGCGGTGCGATGAAGGGGCTAATGAAGTTAAATAAATTACAGTCAGACATGCCTTTAGTGTTTGATTGGCTTAAATATGCTGAAGCTACCAGACGTTTAGTTTTAGACCATTACAGCGAATACGAAGGGGAAGATTTATTAGAAATAATGGTTGCTGAAAACGTCTTGACGCAAATTGATAATTTACGTACCTATCCAACAATTCACTCCAAACTTTATCAAAAGCAGATTAAGATTTACGCTTGGATTTATCAAATTGAAACTGGAGAAGTTTTAGCATACGACCCAGAAAGTCATGCTTACACTACACCTCAAAGTCAGGTAAACGAATATGAAACTGAGGAAGTAAGCGAACCAGTAATAGACCAGAGCAATTACGAAAATCTCGGTTTTCCCATGACACGTTTATCAAGGGAACAAATGAATCGCATTTATCAAGGTTCTAATTAGTTGTTAGTTGTTAGTAATCAGTTGTTAGTAGAGTGGGTTGAATGAAACGCTAATTATATTCTTTGGGAAATTTATCCATAGTGGGAGCATCTCGCTCCCTGCTAGTTATGAAATATCCCTGCTAATTATGAGATAATTTTTATTTAAATATAGGACTTACGTAATTGTCACAAGACCCTGCTGGTGCGTGACACTGAAAACATTGTTACTAAGTTCGCAGTTGCTCAAAGTGTCACAGCACCCTACAAGAAAAATATGCCAGTTGCGACCATTCCTAAAATAATTCAAATTCAAATTCAAATTCAAATTCAAATTCAAATTAATCATTCAAGCTTATAATTCGAGCTTTTATTTTTCAATATATATTCGGAGATTACATGACGCAGAATAGCATCCGTGGGCCGCTGTTAATTATCGGTGGTGCGGAAGATAGGCAAGGGGAATGCGAGATTCTGCGAGAATTTGTTCGCTATGCAGGTGGGACAAAAGCAAAAATTGTGATTATCACCGCTGCGACAGATTTACCTTTAGAAGTAGGACAACAATACATTGGTATATTTGAGCGTTTAGGTGCAGAAGATGCTCGTGTCATCGATACCAGAAGCAAAGAAGATGCATATTCTTATGAGGTGTTGGAAAACGTAGAAAAAGCTACCGGGGTCTTTTTTACAGGAGGAGACCAAGCGAAAGTTATCGATACTATCAAAGATACCGATTTAGACGCAGCGATTCACCGACGATTTGCTGAAGGAATAATAGTAGCAGGTACCAGTGCTGGAGCTGCGATAATGCCGGATATTATGATTGTTGATGGAGATTCCGAAACCAACCCTCGGATGGAAATCGTCAAAATGTCTCCTGGAATGGGTTTTTTCCCAGGAGTAATTATAGACCAGCATTTTTTGCAACGCGCTCGCATAGGACGTTTGATTTCAGCTTTAACCCAACACAGAAAAGCTGTTTTAGGATTCGGGATAGATGAAAATACCGCAATATTGGTTATCGGTAACAAAATTCAAGTAATTGGAGAAAACGCAGTTACTATCATTGACGAGTCAGATATGAGTCACAGCAATATTGAGAATATTTTGAAAGACGAAGGATTAGCCATTTGCAATGCAAAATTGCATATTTTGACCAAAGGATATGAATTCGACTTAGAAACTCGTAAACCGATTTTTAATCAGTTAACAGTTAACAGTCAACAGTCAACAGTTAACAGTTAACAGTTGGGAGGTACATTTTTTGTAGGGTGCTGTGACACTTTGAGTAATTCCGAACGTAGTAATAACCTTTATAGTGTCACGCACCAGCCAGGTATTGTGACAATTGCATCAGTCCTGAATTCAGAATTACAGCTAATTTATAATTCTCTACTTTCAGTAAAACTAAAACGAAGGTGGGATTAAGTTTGGTGGGGTTGAGCTTGTTTCAATAGTTTCATGGCTTCTTCTGCTGAAGGAGCATGAGGTAGATAATCCTCAATATATTCTTTTGCTTCCCCTTTATTGATAGCAGAATAACTTAAATGCAAAACCCACCAAGGTGTCATTCCTAAAGATAAAGCTAAAGCATGATGTCGAATTATTGAATCGGGAAAACTTTGTAAATTAATTAGTGCTTCGCAATTTAATATAGTTTCTGTAAATCTATAATTTCTATCCCTACCATGTGGTTTACTCAAGATAATTTTTAGTTGGTTAGTTTTTGCTTCAAGCCCGAAAGCACCGCAAACCTTATTAGCATCACCACCTTTTATTTCCGTTCCATCTTCTGTAGTAATTCCTCGTCCAGGCTGCCAAGTATGGTCTGCATAAGTAGTATACTCATCAATCATCGAACTATTTACCGATAAGTGGTACCACATCTGTGAATCATCCCGCAAAATTACTGCAAAAGCCGGACAGGAAAATCTCTTACTCAGATGAGTAGTCCAGCATACCAAAGCACCTTCTACTGTTCCAGAATATTGCTTGAAAATCTTCTTGGAGCGTGCGTCTAAATTACTAACTTTACCTACGTCCGATTGTGCTTGAGAAAGACCAATTCTAACTATTCGTAAATTTTCACGGACGTATTCCTCTGGCATCCCCGAGCGTCTAAAATTTTTTTCATAAGCCTGCAACTGTCTCTCTATATCCGCATCATTTCCAAAGCTATCAGCATTTACTTCAAAACTGGAATCATACATTGTTGTAAATTTATTTTCGGTAGGAGAGACATAACTATCAAAACCTAGCCTCGATAGATAATCTACCAAATCATCTTGCTTAACACCGTACAAAGTAAGATTTGCGTAACGATTACCCATATACAAAGTAGTTTATAAAATTGCTTATTACATTTTAATCTCCCCCTCTCCTTGTCTCCCTATCTCCCCATCTCTCCATCTCCCCATCTCCCCCTCTCCCTATCTCCCCATCTTCCCTTCAATTCATCCCACAGCCAAACGCCTGTGATAATATTAGAAACTGCTGCCTAGATTAAAGAAAAAAAGTTGGTTTATGCTAACACAAGAAAAAAAGCAAGAGTTAATCACCCAATATCAAGTCCACGAGACCGATACTGGTTCTTCTGAAGTGCAAGTTGCGATGCTCACCGAGCGGATTAATCGTTTGAGCAAACATTTGCAAGCGAATAAGAAAGACCATTCCTCCCGTCGCGGATTATTGAAGATGATTGGACAACGTAAGCGTCTTTTGTCTTATATTCAAAGTGGAGACCGCGAACGTTATAAAACTTTGATTCGTAGTCTCGGTATACGTGGATAAAAATAAGAGCTGCTGATTATGTCTGCCGAATCCGAACGCAACCGCTTACCCTTTGAACCGAATAAAAAACGCCAAAAGCCTCAAAAGGCTAACGCTCAAGCTCCAATTGTTAAGGAAAATGCTGAAAAGGGGGATTCTAATAAACCTCCTTTTACTAAACAAGAAATGGCAATTCCCCAAGCTGTTAGCCAGCGGATGGTTAGACGTGTAGCTTGGATGTGTGGAGTACCAACTGTATTGGGTATTCTGACTTTGATTGTCAGCTATTTATTGATAGTTTATGCTGATATCAAGCTTCCTCCGGTGCTGGTACTGCTTGTCAATATGGGGCTATTTGGTTTGGGAGTCCTAGGAATTACTTACGGAGTTCTTTCGGCTTCTTGGGACGAACAAAAACCAGGTTCTCTGTTCGGTTGGAGTGAATTCACTACTAACTTTGGACGAATGGTAGCAGGTTGGCGCGAGACTCGGCAAAAAAAAGTATGATTTTAGCTTTTAATTGCTAATTTTAATAACAATGAAAATCGATGAAGAATGAAGGATGAAACATAGTTTTCGTTCTTCATTCTTTATTTTTAGGAAACAGGGAACAGTGAACAGTTGAAAAATAGGAGGGGAAAAGAAGATTTTTTGTATAAGCAAGAAGAGGGGGAGCAAATGGCTAAAAACTACAGTCATGCATCGTGTTAGACCAGTGTACGCGGCATAATATACAGTTATGTCACATGAATTGTGGGTAAAGACGTGTTTTTAAATTTATTTGTGAGGTGTATTTGTTTAACTGTCCATTGAGCAACGAGAAAGCTAACCGTCTTATAAAGCAACTTGCTATTGCTGATGATAGTTGTGTTGTAGATATTGGTTGCGGTGAAGGGGAGTTTTTGATTCAAATTACGGAGCGATATAAAATTAGTGGGGTTGGACTCGACAGCAATCCAGAATGTATTGAATTAGCCAATGAAAAAGCACGCTTGCGAGTTCGAGACGAAAATTTATCCTTTGTTTGCCAAGATCCACGATTGTTTAATTGGGAAGCACGCAAAGTAGACTTAATTATTTGCATTGGCTCAGAATTTATTTTAGGTGGTTATCGTCAAACGCTCCAAAATTGCTACGATGCTTTGAGTGATGCAGGAAGATTGCTAGTTGGCACAGTTTTTTGGAAAAAGGAGCCGACCGCACAATATTTGGAGTTAATGGCAGGAGAGAATCCACACGTAGACTACTTAACGACTGTGGATATCGCCATTGAGGAGGGATTCATCCCGCTTTATCTGTGTCGAAGCAGTGAGGACGAGTGGGATGATTTTGAGGGTAGACACGCTTATAAGCGCTATGTTGCTGCAATGCAAAGTGATGACCAGATAGCGTTTAAACGGATACACGACTGGCAACGTGGATATTTAAAGTGGGGGCGTACTACAATGGGTTTTGGTTTCTTTTTGCTTCAAAAACATGCTCAAAAGCGTAATCGCTTTTGAGACTTAGTGGTGTTCTCAAAAAACATTAAACGGACACGATAGAAATCCCTGTTCCCTATTCCCTACTAATTATTCATTACTCCCTACTCCCCATTCCCTTTTACTATTACGTTAGATTTGAAGAAGTAGTTAAGTGAATACAGGGAAGCTTCTCCGTCAACGACCCCCGGCTATAAGTCGGAAGCTTCCAGCTTTTAGTTGAAAGCTCTTAAGTTGACCAGACTTTAGTTAGTGGTAAGTGTTAAAGAACCTACCAAGGAATGCGTAGCTAGTTCCTTGCTCTAGAATCGGGTAGTTAAACAGCTTTAAGGGGTTAAGGCAGTGCTACTTGAATAGTTACCGACTACTAACAATGTCGTTAGCGCAGCGTCTCCCTTTGGGAGAAAGCTGACATTACCAATTGAGGCACTAACAATGCAACAAAATTATGTATTTTTGATTGACACAAATAAACAACCATTAAACCTAGTTACGCCAAAACAAGCGCGTAGATTACTAGAAAAAGGAAAAGCTGCTGTATTTCGCCAATACCCTTTTATCTTAATTCTGAAAACTGCAATAGATAACCCAACGATTAGACCATTAACACTAAAGCTAGACCCCGGCTCGAAAGTTACAGGTATTGTAATACTATCCGGAGAAAATGTTATTTGGTGTGCCGAATTGGAGCATCGAGGTTATCAAATAAAAGACGCTTTATTCTCACGCAGGCAATTAAGAAGTAGTCGTAGAAACAGAAAAAATTGGTACAGAAAACCACGTTTTAACAATCGTACACGTAGTGAAGACTGGCTACCACCAAGCTTAGAACATCGTATTTTAACGACTCAAACTTGGGTAAAGCGTTTAATGCGTTACGCACCAATAACTGAATTATGCATTGAAAAAGTTAAATTTGATATGCAGCAAATGGAAAACCCAGAAGTATCTGCAATTGAATATCAGCAAGGGGAACTACAAGGTTATCAAGTACGTGAATATCTACTTGAAAAATGGAGTAGAGAATGTACTTACTGCGGTAAAAAAGATGTTCCTCTTCAAATTGAGCATATTTATCCTAAGTCAAAAGGAGGTAGTAACAGAGTAAGCAATTTGTGTCTAGCTTGCGAAAAATGTAACAAAAAGAAAGGTAACAAACTAGTAGAAGAATTTTTGAAAAAGAAACCAGATTTACTTAAAAAAATTAAATCTAAAGCTAAGAAACCGCTTTTAGATGCAGCCGCAGTAAACGCAACTAGGAATAAGTTAGTCAAAGTCTTATATAATTTATTACCTACTAAAACGGCAACAGGAGCGCAAACAAAATTTAATAGAACGAGATTAAATCTTGACAAACAACATTGGATTGATGCAGCTTGTGTTGGCGATGTTGACAATTTAAAACTACTAACTAACCAACCATTGAAAATAAAATGTAATGGTCACGGAACACGCCAAATGTGCAGAACAGATAAGTATGGATTCCCTACAAGATATGTGCCCAAGATAAAGTTTGTTAAAGGTTTTCAGACAGGAGACATTGTAAAAGCTGTTATAAAAACAGGTAAAAAAGTTGGTGAATACGTAGGGAGAATAGCAACTAGAAGTACTGGTAGCTTTAATATTTCGACCCGTGAAAAACTTGTGCAAGGAATTTCTTATAAATACTGTAAAACTATTCATAAAAAAGACGGATACTCTTATGCATTTTGATATTTATTCAAGGCGAATAAATGAGCCACTGCGTTGGGCAAGAACGCAGCGGCAGCACGGTCTTGGGGGTCTCCCCCATGAGCAACTGCCGCCGACTTGTAGCAAGTGGCGTTCACCCGTGTCGTTTTTCCTCTTCGCTCTAAAGAGACGAAGTTTCCAAACTCCCAGAGGTATTTAGATGATTATTGTAATGAAAGTCGGTTCCCCCGAGCAGGAAGTTGAGCGTATTAGTGAAGAAATGACTAATCGGGGATTGACTCCTGAAAAAATTGTTGGTCAGCATAAGGTTGTGATTGGTTTAGTTGGAGAAACGGCAAGTTTAGACCCGATGCAACTTCAAGAGGTTAGTCCTTGGATTGAGCAGGTATTACGGGTAGAAAAGCCTTACAAACGCGCTAGTCGTCAATTTCGTCACGGGGAAGCTTCGGGAATTGTAGTTAATACTCCCGATGGTGATGTTACTTTTGGTGAAAATCATCCTTTGGTAGTTGTAGCTGGCCCTTGTTCGGTAGAAAATGAAGAAATGATTGTAGAGACAGCGCAGCGTGTCAAAGCTGCTGGAGCTAAGTTTCTGCGCGGTGGTGCTTACAAACCTCGGACTTCACCTTATGCTTTCCAAGGACATGGTGAAAGCGCTTTGGAATTGTTAGCGAAAGCCAGAGAAGTCAGCGGATTGGGAATTATTACCGAAGTGATGGACGCTGCTGATTTGGACAAAATTGCAGAGGTTGCAGATGTTGTTCAGGTGGGTGCGAGAAACATGCAGAATTTCGCATTGCTCAAGAAAGTGGGAGCGCAACCCAAGCCTGTTTTACTCAAGCGGGGAATGTCTGCAACTATTGAAGAATGGTTAATGGCTGCTGAATACGTTCTTGCTTCGGGAAATCCTAACGTAATTTTATGCGAGCGCGGTATTCGTTCCTTCGACCGTCAGTATACTCGCAATACTTTAGATTTATCAGTAGTACCAGTTTTACGAAAACTAACTCACCTACCAATTATGATTGACCCTTCACACGGTACGGGTTTATCCGAACTAGTTCCGAGCATGGCTATGGCTGCAATTGCAGCGGGATGCGATTCCTTAATGATAGAAGTTCATCCGAATCCTGCTAAAGCTTTATCCGATGGGCCTCAATCTTTACCACCAGAACGTTTTGACAGCTTGATGCAAGAGCTATCGGTTATTGGTAAAGCTGTGGGACGTTGGGAGCAGGTTGCTGCTGTTGCGTAAGGGAGTAGAGAGTAATGAGTAATGAGTAATGAGTAATGAGTAATGAGTAGAGATAGAAAGTTGAGTAGCAGAGGTACAAATAGACCAAGAAGGTAATTTACTTGCTACTTGCTACTTGCTACTTGCTACTCATTCCTAACTCCTAACTCTCCACCTTTGACCTTTAACCTTTAACCTTTGACCTGCTTTACCGTCTTCTACGTCCGCTACCGAAGCTACCACGACTGCGGGTTCTGGTGGAACGAGAGCGGGTTCCGCTACCGAAGCTTCTGTTGGAAGGACGGTTTCTTACTGACCCGGATTTACCGGATTGCTTTAGGGTACTGCTGCCAAATCCGGAACCTGTAGAGCGACTGTTACCAGTATTTCTACTAGGGGTTGTGCGTCTAACGTTTGAATTATTGCGATTGTTCCTTCTCACGTTTCCTGTGGTGCGGAAATTGGTACGGTTTCTCACTGCTGCTGGTGGTTCGTTGTAGCGCTCGCGATATCTATTGACTGCTCCATCATAGCTACTACCATATCCACCAAAACCGGTGTAGCTAGTTCTTCCCGGCTGATATGCGGGTGGTACGTAATACTGGGGTCTAAATAATAAACTACCAATTGCTTGACCGGCTACTGCACCAGCAAAAGGTGCCCAAAAGCCGTTGTTTCGTTGAACTACAACAGTTCTCTGTTGTCCGGTGTTGGGGTCAGTTCTGGTTTCGGTAACGTTTTGAGTATATTCAATTTTAAAATCTGGTGTTAAATAAAGTGCGGGCTGTCCGTTTTCAACTTTTAAATAGCTATTTTTACCTTCTTTAATTTGTTCTTCGGTAAGACGAGCCATTTGTAACTGATTGGTTTTAAAAGTTGGACTAGGGCTATTTAACAAAAATAGCGTATATTGTCCATCAGCATCGTTATAGCTTGCTTGCTGTACGGGATACTCACCGTCGCTGATTCTGGTATTTGTTGTAGTTCGGCTGACATTTCTAGCTTGCGGGGTGCTGCTGGTTGTAGCGTCACCACCGCAAGCTACCGTTGTAAAACACAAACTCAAGGCTAAAAAAATCGCTGTAAATTTACGCAAAATTGTCATGATTTGATAATTACTCTTCTATCTTTGAGCTTAACAACTTCTTTAGGGGTGGGATAGGTACGGAGAACCGACTATTAAGGGGTAGGTCAAAGGTTTGAGGTCAAAGGTCAAAGGTAGTGAATGAATAAAGAATTTATAGGAAATTTAATTTGAGTCAAGTATATTCCTTTGGGATAGATATCCTCCCTGTCCGTTTAAATTTTTGAACCTGTATTGATAAACCTTTAACCTCAAGCCTTTGACCTTTAACCTCAAACCTTTACAAAGGAATCAAATCTGTAAAATGCTGTAATAATTGGTCGTTAGTCAATTCATCACCTAATTGTGCTGGTGACCAGTGTACTTGAACTGCTCGTAATTTATTTTTGTAATTTAAGTCAATTAAAGCCTTTAAAGCATCTTGGAGAGCAGCAATATTTGATAAATCATCTTCTAGTTGGGCTACTTCTCCTTCATAAGCAACCGTAATCATCACAACAATATTGCGGGTGACGGGAACGGAAAAATCATCGCTATTATCCGAGAGTTCTTCCAATGGTTGGCTTAAATAGCGTTGTGCTGAATCGGTAAATAGTTCTTGAACGTAGTCTCCTGCTTCTCCTTCATTGAAAAAAACATCCCCTTCATTCGCAGCAGACATCCATGATTCATCATATTGCAGCAAAGATTCGCAAATAGAAACCAATTCCTCTCCCATAACTTCCATATCACCATCGGAACTAACTGCTTCCCTAGCGCTATGGTTTAATGCTCCTAAAATAGGTGCAACTTCCGAACCGCTCAGATGTAGCATGATACGACAAACTACATACCGAGTACGACCCATCATTTTATTGAACATTCCTAACTGCTCCTTTTTATGAAAGTTTAATTAATAATATTATGAATTAATAATCAAGGATTGGGGATTGGGCATGGATAATTATTTTCTCGTTATTTTATAAATATTTAATTTATATATTAATAAAGTTATTTTAAAGTTATTTTGAAATAAATGCGCTCAATCAAAAAATAAGAACATTAAAATAAAAAGATTATTTGCTAATAAAACAGGGAATTAACTAATTTCCAATGCCCAATGCCCAATACCCAATACCCAATACCCAATACCCTATTTAATTAAAATAATGAAAACCTTTAAAGAAATCAATAACGGTATTTAAAGAAGGATGTCTAGATTTAGAAAGTTCGCTTAACTCATTATCGTATAAATCTGTTTCAATCTGGGGATGGTCAATTAGTCTTTTGCCAAAATGCTGATTATCATAAATCATCAAATTTGTTGCACTAGAATTTGTTAAGATTGTTTGGGTAGGGGCTTTAAAAAAGTTTAGCTTTGCTGCGATTTCTAAAATTTTTGTGGCATTTTTGATAATATTTTCATTCTCTATTACTTGCTCGAATGAAGTAGTTAGTTGCCGCATTTGTTGGCTATTGATAAGTTCATGATTATTTTCTTGAGCAGTAATCATTTCTATAGCTCTATATATATTTTTTTGGGTAGCAGTAGCATCTCTGAAAGGAATAATTGCCATGTAAGCAATGGGAAATAAACTTTCGTCGCTATCTACACGGAAGGTAAAAACAGTGCGACGACGACCTATTTCCATGCTAGGAGGTTGTTTTAATTCTCGATATTTTTGAGTAATTTGGAAAAATGCGCCAGCTAAAGCAAAATTAGCTTCTGGATCTAAAGGTCTATCAATAATAATCCGAATAGTTGGAGGAGTTTCGTTGAAAAATTCTCCCGAATCTTCAGCATTTAAATGGTGAATGATAGACCTGTCTCCTTTTTTGCTCAAGTCCACCCATTCACAAATCAACATATCGGTTTTTAAGCCAAATCGAGAGGTAGCATAAAGTTTAGCTCCGGTTAAAGATGCACCTGTTAAATCAGCACCAACCCATTCAGCTTGAATTAGTTTTGCATAAGTTAAATCGGCATGTACGAAACTTGTATTAGTTAAATTAGCATTACTTAAATCGGCTCCAGCCAAATTCGCACCGCTTAATTTAGCACCGCTTAAATCAGCCCAAGATAGATTTGCACCTCTTAAATCAGCCCATCGGAGATTTGCATCGCTGAGGTTAGCACCGCTAAGATTAGCACGAAACATATTCACTTGACGGAGTTCGGCTTCTCTTAAATTAGCACCGCTCAAGTCAGCACGAGTTAAATTAGTACTATTTAAAGTCGCTTGTTCTAGATTTGCAGCAACTAAGGACGCACCTTTAAAACAAGCTTGGTTGAGATTTGCACCTCGTAGAACAGCATGACGCAGTGTAGCTTCGCGCAAATCAGCATTGCTCAAATTTGCTTCTAATAAATTAGCACGACTGAAATCAGCCCGAATTAATTCACCTCTGATCAAAGAAGCTCGAACTAGCTGAGCATTGTTTAAATTAGCTCGAATCAAATTAGCTACATTTAAACTAGCTTTATTGAGATTAGCTCCTTCAAGATGGGCACCACTAAGTCTTGCTACATTGAGTTGAGCATAACTTAAATTAGCTTTCGTAAGATTAGAACCACTAAGATTTACTATGCTTAAATCGGCATAACTTAAATCCACACCGCTAAGCTTTATCCCAGCTAAATTAGCTTCAGGGATAACAATACCGCTAAAGTCTCTAAATCCAAGAGCGTATTTTTCCAACAATTCTTCTACATTCATTGATGCTACCTCTGATTTTTTTTTAGTTGGTAAATTATGCGGAAATTAAGTAATATCTAATTCGGTTGGGAGGTTAAAGGTTAAAGGTCAAAGGTTAAAGGTGGTGAATTTTTAAGTTCTAACTCCTAATTCTTAATTCCTAATTCCTAACTCCTAACTTTTTCTCCCCCTCTTCCCCCTTCTCTTATAAAAATTAAGTATGATAATTGGCATAGTTGGTCTTGGATTAATAGGTGGTTCTTTAGCTTTAGATTTGAAAAAGCAAGGACATCACGTTTTGGGAGTTAGTCACCGCGATTCAACTACTCAAAGAGCAATATCTTTAGGAATTGTTTCCCAAGCATCGGTAAATATGAGCTTGCTATCGGATGCGGAGGTCGTATTTATTTGTACACCTCTAGGATTTATTATTCCCACACTTGAGCAATTGATTGCTCATTTACCAAGTTCTTGTGTAATAACTGATGTCGGTTCGGTGAAAACTCCCATTGTGAAAGGGATTTCACCCGTGTGGGAAAATTTTGTTGGGGGACACCCAATGGCTGGTAGTAACGATTCTGGAATAGAAGCTGCGTGTAAAAATTTATTTAACGATAAGCCTTACGTACTAACACCTATAAATACAACTCCGACAACAGCAATTACAGTTGTTGAAAATCTTATTAGTCAGTTGGGTGTCAATATTCATTACTGTTCCCCAGAGGAACACGATAAAGCAGTTAGTTTAATTTCTCATTTACCAGTAATGTCTAGTGCTTCATTAATTGCAGCTTGCGAAAAAGAAGCCGATTCTCAAGTGCGTCTGCTAGCTCAAAAGTTTGCTAGTTCTGGCTTTCGCGATACATCTCGCGTCGGTGGAGGAAATCCGGAATTGGGAGTGATGATGGCAAAATACAATCGAGAAGCTTTGTTGATGTCGCTACAAAACTATCGCTCGAACCTTGATGAATTAATTAAATTGATTGAGCGAGAAGATTGGACAAGTTTGGAGCAAATTTTGCATTCAACCCAACAAGCAAGAGGTAAGTTTGTGGAACAGTGAACAGTGAGCAGTGAACAGTGAGCAGTTAAATCTCCTTGTCCCCTTGTCCCCTTGTCCCCTTGTCTCCCCATCTCCCCATCTCCCCCTCTCTCCCTGTTAGTTATTCCAAGATTTTGGGAATTCTGGAACTGTAGCGGACAAGTGGGGATTGGGTGATGTGGGTGTTGTTGAAGAAGTTAGTATGGAAATTTCGTGGTGTTTTAATTGCTTGTCCTGGTGTTGCTATTTTGTTGATTGGATTGCGCTCTGTTGGGTCGTTACAATCTTTGGAATTAGCTGCTTGGGACTATTTTATACGTTTGCGTCCGTCGGAAGCGGTTGATTCGCGGATTGTGGTTGTTGAGTTGAATGAGTTGGATATACGAAAGCAGGGATATCCTTTATCTGATGGAAAACTGGCTCGTGTAATATCAATTCTGAACAAAAATCAACCTAGAGTTATTGGACTTGATATTTACCGCGATTTACCTGTAGCACCTGGTTCTAAACAGTTGGAAGAGGTTTTCGCTTCTACACCAAATTTATTTGGAGTTCAGAAGGTGACTGGTGGTAATTCTAATTCCGTGAATCCATCACCTCAATTAAAAGAATTGGGTCAGGTCGCTGCTTCGGATGTAGTGTTAGACGAAGATGGTAGGGTAAGACGAAGTTTATTAACTTTGGCAAATAAAGATGGCGAGATTTTAGCGGGTTTAGGAACTCAGATGGCTTTGAGTTATCTGGAATCGGAAGATATTGATTTAGAAGTTGTTGACCAACAAGCTCTGAAATACAAACTTGGTAAAGCTACTTTTGTCGGTCTTAAAAAAAATGATGGTAGCTATGTTAGCACAGATATTCTAGGTGGTTATCAGATATTAGCTAACTTTCGCAATCTCCGTTCTGGTTTTCCCACAATCTCTGTAAGTCAGGTATTAGAGGGAAAAATGCCGCCTGATTTTGTTCGCGATCGCATTGTTTTGATTGGCCCAACAGCAGCAAGTTTGGATGACTTTTTTTTTACTCCTTACCGCGATAGAAGTAGTGGAGTTTCGATTCATGGAGATATTGCTAGTCAATTAATTAGTGCAGCATTAGAAGGTCGTCCGCAAATTAAGGTATGGTCGGAAACCTATGAATATCTGTGGATTTGTGGGTGGTCATTTGTCGGAGCAATATTAATTTGGATGCGACGGAGTAGGAAAAATACTAGTTTGTTCTATTCGTCAAGTTTGGTTGTTCTGCTTTTAGGATTTGGTTTGATAGGTGCGAGTTATTTAGCTTTCCTATTAGAAGCATGGTGGGTTCCTGTGGTACCGGGAATTTTGGCTTTATTCGGTTCTGCAATTTCAGTTACGGGAATTATTGCTCGCGATACATCAAAAATGCGTCAAACTTTTGGTCGTTATCTTACTTCGGAAGTCGTGACAACTTTATTAGAAACACCAGAAGGTTCAAAGATTGGTGGAGAGAAAAGAAATGTGGCAATTCTATTTTCTGATTTACGGGGATTTTCCGCGATGTCAGAAAAGGTTCCTCCAGAAAAAATGGTGGAAATTATCAATCTTTATTTAGCGGACATGACTGACACTATTACTCATTATAAAGGTACAATTAATGAGTTTATGGGTGATGGTATTTTTGTGATGTTTGGTGCCCCGGTTTCGTTTGTAGACAACGAAGAACGGGCTGTAGCTTGTGCAGTTGCCATGCAATTAGCTATGGATGGAATCAATCAAAAGTTAGTCAAAATGGATATAACACCTTTAGAAATGGGTATTGGTATTCATTGTGGGGAAGTAATTGCAGGTAGTATTGGCTCTAAACAGAGGGCAAAGTATACTATTTTGGGAAGCAATGTAAACCTTGCGGCTCGGATTGAAACTTATACCGTAGGAGGACAAATACTTGTGTCCCAAGAAATGCTTGAAGCAGTAGGAGAAATTATCCAAACTTCTGGAGAAATGGAAGTACAGCCGAAAGGATTTAGTAAACCAATTTCAATTTTTGAAATAGCAGGAATTGGTGGTAAATATAATTTGTTTTTACCTGAAGAAAATATCTCTTTTGTTTCTTTAGCAAATCAAATACCTGTAAAATATAGAGTTGCAAAAGGTAAACATATTTCTGATGAAGAATTCAAAGGTTTCTTTGTCAAATTATCTTTAGATGGTGCTGAGTTATCAACAGCAGAAACTCTAGAAGTTTTCAGCAATATCCAGATACAGCTATATATAGAAAACGAACAATTAAATCAGCAGATTATTCACGCTAAGGTAGTCAAAATATTGAGTGACAACCAAAATAATTACCGACTTCGTTTTACCGTATTACCTACAGAAATAAAAGCTTGGTTTGAAGATTTATGTATTAGAGAATGAGGAATGGGGAATGGGGAATGAGAAATAAGAAATAATAAATAATAAATAATAAATAGTAGTTTTAACTCAAGGATTGACAATTAGCTTGAGATATTTGTTTCGATTTGGATATAGCTCCCGGAACTTCTGCGACAAATTCAATATTACCTGCTGAATCTACAATCCATCCTTGAGCTTCAATAATCTGTTTTTTAGCTTGGTTATGATTATTTATTGAATTAGAAGATATAGAGTTTAAATCTATTTCAGACCTAGGAACTAAATTTACTAAATCAAATATTGGATTGTTCGCTGTAAATAATTGATTGGGATTTTCTGGGATTCCAGCACGTCCGGTTATTACAAAATTATTACCTGAATTTGCACTACATCCAGCCACTATTTTTTTACTAGCGTCAGTCAGTCTTATTGGTAGTTCTGCTAAATCAAAATTAGGGTTAATTGTAATAGTATTAATATCAACAACACCATTAAATTCTGCTCCTTTAGCAGAAGTAGCTGTAATATCGCTTTCTGAGGTCGAAAATTCTCTAAATTCTGTACCTAAAACACCTTTTGTATTTATACTTACTTTACCCCCGAAACTACCTTCTGAATTAGCCGAAATATCGCTATTTTCAAAAGCTGCAAGAATTTGAGTATCGATATCAATATTTCCTCCATCTCCAGCACCAGAAGCAGCAGAAATACTGCTCTTACGTCTTAGTATTAAATTATGAGCTTGTAAATTAATACCACCACCCCTACCCGAAGCAGTCGTAGCGCTAATAGTTCCTTGATTATTCATATTAATAGAATCAGCATTTACTTGTAATTTTCCAGCATTACCAGACCCGTCATTTTTTACAGCTAATAAAGCACCATCAGCAATATCCAATTGATTCGTATTAATAGTAACTGTTCCCGAATCTCCGGTCAGAATTATTGGAATTCCTAAAATTTCTTGTAGTGATTTATCTGCAATATCAGCAGAAGATGTAATTAAACTGGGAATAACAACTTCTTGAATAGTACCAGAACCAACTAGCTCTACTTTGTCAAAACCATTAATTATAATACTTCCCGCTGCTCCACTATTAGCAGTGGAAGCATCTACCCTTCCTCCATCTTTAACAGTTAATCGTCGGGTATTCAAAGTTAAATTTCCACCATCACCGCTACCTAAAGTTAAAGAAGATAAAAAACTAGCACCAGTAAAGCTCGACCCAAAACCAATTACTTCTATAAATTCGCGAGCGTTTATAGTTAAATTTCCTGCGTTACCACTATTAAAAGTTGTAGAACTAATAATTATATTTGTATTTATAGAGTTCCCACAAATTCGAGAAATTGCACATAATCTAAGAAATATTAATTTAAGCTAAGCAGATGACAATCAGCAGTCTGTACTCCTCCAGAATAGTTTGACACCTCGGGAATTTCTGCGACAAATTCAATTTTACCTTGTGGGTTTACAATCCATCCTTTAGCTTCAATAATTTCTGTTTTAGTTCGGTTATGATTACGTGTCGAAGAATTAGAAGATATAGAGGTTAATTTATCGTCAGATGTAGAAACAAAATCAATTAAATTAACTATCGGATTGTTTAAATTAAATAATTGATTGGGATTTCCTGGGTTACCACCACGTCCGGTTGCGGTAAAATTGTTACCTGAATTAGCACTACAACCAGCCTTTATTTTATTACTAGAATCAGTTAGTCCTGTTGGTAGTTCAGGTAATCCAAATTTAGGATTAATTGTAATAGTATTAATATCAACAACACCGTTAAATTCTGCTCCTCTACCAGAAGTTGCAGTAATATCGCTTTCTGGGGTTAGAAATTCTTTAAATTGAGTGCCCAAAACACCTTTTGCATTGATAGTTACTTGACCTCCGAAACTACCTTCCGAGTTAGCTGTAATATCGCTATTCTCCAAAGCTGTAAGAATTTTAGTATCAATATTTATATTTCCTCCGTCACCAGCACCAGCAGTTGCAGAAATATTACTGTTGCGTCGTAGTAGTAAAATTTGGGTATTTAAATCAATATCACCACCTCCACCTGATGTTGTAGTTGCGCTGATACTTCCTTGATTATTAATATTAATAGAATCAGCATTTACTTGTAATTTTCCAGCATTACCAGAACCATCATTTTTCACTGCTAAAAAAGCACCGTCTGCAATATTTAATTGATTGGTATTCATAGTTATTTCTCCCGATTCTCCAGTAAGAACTAGCGGAATTCCAAATACTTCTTGTAATGATTTGTCTTCGATGTCAGCAGAAGATGTAATTCGACTGACATTGGACGATATTGGAACAGAACCAATGATTTCTACTTTCTCAGAAGCATTAATAGTAATGCTTCCTGCTGCTCCGCTATTAACAGTAGAAGCATCTACCCTCCCACTATCTGCAACTATTAGTTTTTTTGTATTTAAGATTAAATTACCACCTTTACCACTATTAAAAGTTAAAGAGGTTAAAATACTTTCTTTAAGGTTAGTTTGGTCAAAACCGATTACTTCTACAGATTCGCGAGCATCTATTGTCAAATTTCCAGCATTTCCACTAGAAAAAGTTGAAGAACTAACAGTAGAACCATCCAGGGAAGCGAATCGGTTTGTTGATATATCAACATTTCCTCCATTTCCGGAATTAAAAGTGTTAGTCATAATTAAACTAGAAAAATTTCTCTGTGCTGAACTACCAATATTTTCAACAGAATCTGAAGCTTTTATTTTAATATTAGGACCAAGTTTGGAACCAAAATTATAACCTGATATAGCACCACCATCTTTAATAACTAATTTACCGGTAGCAATTTTGATATCACCACCCACAGCTTCTGATAATGTTTGAGTTTGCAAACTGCTGAATTGACTTTCTTGAATATTACTACCGATAATTTCTAAGGACTCGGTAGCATTAATATCTATTCCTTTAGAAGTTAAGTTTATTTGGTTACTATTGAAGATAATTGAGCCATCTTTAATATAAATTTTCTTTCCTCTTAGTTGAATATAACCAGGATTTTCTATATTTGAAATTGCAGATAAACTGTTAGATTGGAGGGATGACTGTTTTAATAATTGAATATCTTGAAAAGTTTCGATTTTATCATAGCTAAACTCCATAGTTTGGGGAGTGAAAGTAAAATTAACTTTCCCAGAACCAACACTACCCAATTCAATTCTTCCAGAATTAGTTTTGAGGGAACCTCCTTCTAAGATAATATTCCCACCAATTAAAGCAATAGTCTTTCCCGGTGCTACTTCTAAACCTTCTGTAAGATTATCCTTCAGAGGAGAACCAAATCTATTCGCAGATAATTTATGTCCATCACCTTGAACTTTAATTTCTCCTGGATTATCTAAACCTAAACCAATAGGTGTGCTAATTGTTAATAATGGTTTATCTGGTGAAACAGCACTAAATTCAGTTCCATCTGCAAAATCAATAAAACTAGCAGTACTACCAACAAATGAACCATTAATATCTAAACTAGCATCTTTACCAAAAATAATTCCGTTGGGATTAATTAAAAATAAATTTGCATTTCCCAATACTCCTAATTTACCCAGAATATTAGATTGATTCTTTCCTGTTACCCGAGTTAGTATATTTTGGATTGCAGTTGGGTTATTAAAATAAACGCTTCTATTATTACCGATATTAAATTCTTTAAAACTGTGAAATAAATTACTTCCGCGAATTGCACCACCATCGATTCTGTCTTCAAGAGAGTTGATAGAATTAATTACAGAATTTTCTTTTCCTAAAGTATTATCGGGTAATAATTGTGCTTGAACTGAAGCAACAGGTAAACATATAAAGGTTAGCGATAAACTGAATAATACTGGTTTGTGATTATACATTATTCCTGATAAATCTATAAATATTTTAATTACAACAGCAAATGCATTTATCTATAGAATTCCCAGAAATACCTATAAAATTACCAGCAGGATAATTTTATTTTTTTATTTTTTTTATCAATCTTTGAATTTTTAATATTTCATTTTAACTCAAAGATTGACAATTAGCTTGAGATGCTATTCCAGGGTTTGTTTCTACCTTTAGTACTTTTGCGACAAATTCAATATTACCTGCTGAATCTACAATCCATCCTTGTGCTTCAACAATTTGGTTTTCAGCTTGGCTAGGATTATTGGTTGAAGAGTTGGAATATATAGATAAATACCTGATTTAGCGGATTTTAAGTAGATATTTATTTATATAATTCCCAATAGTTGCTAAAAAATAACAAAAAATAGCTTGCATATATTATTTTTATCAACAAATAAATAGGATATTTTCAGCTTAAATATTAGATATCTTCTCTTATCATTTTATTAATTTATCAGAATTAGCCGTATTTATATATTTTGTGATACATGTTACTTTTTCTAAATATTTGGGAATTATATAAACATGATTCTGAAGTAAATCAATTTCATACAGGGCTTAATACGGAGATATAAATGCAGAATCGCGACTATTTATCATGGAGTTTATCAGTTGCACTATCAATTATTCCAATTATCAAAGTTGAGGCACAGTTAATACCAGATAATACTCTCGGAGTAGAAAATTCTGTCATTAATGATGTTGATTTACTTCAAAGGATTGATGGAGGTGCGATTCGCGGCTCTAATTTATTTCATAGTTTTCAAGAATTCAATATTGATAATGGTAAAAGCGTTTATTTTAGTAATCCCACTGCAATCCAAAATATTTTAACTCGGGTGACGGGAAAAAATGCCTCTGCAATTTTTGGAAAATTAGGAGTATTGGGAAATGCTAATTTATTTTTAATCAATCCTAATGGAATTATTTTCGGTGAAAATGCAAGTTTAGATGTTTCTGGTTCATTTATAGCAACTACTTCACCAAGTATTTTCTTTGAGAATGGTTTTGAATTTAGCGCAACTAATCTTGAAGAATCACCTCTACTAAAAGTCAATATAACTCCCGGTTTACAATATCCCCGTCCTCCACAAGGAGACATTAGTAGTAAAGCTAATTTAACCGTTGGAGAAGACTTGAATTTGATAGGAAAAAATATTAATTTAACTGGTAATTTGACAGCGGGTAGGGATTTAAATGTAAGAGCAGAAAATAATTTAAAAATTAGAGATGATTCTGAAATTCCTTTTATCGCTGATGCAGGTAATAATTTATTTTTACAAGGTATTGAAACTTTAGATATTTTTGCGTCAAACCATCCAGATAGTGGTTTATTTTCTGGAAATGATTTAATCTTACAAAGTGCAAATCCAGTACTTGGTGATATTGATTATTTTAGCGATGGAAATTTTCGGATTGAGCAACCAAATGGGAATTTGGGAAGTTTACAAAGTCCTAATGACCCTATTATCCGAACTGGTGGTGATGTTAGTTTTGATAGTTACACAGGTGCTTCGCTGCATATTTTGGCTGGGGGAAGTGTAAATATTACCGGTGATGTGACGATTACGGGTAAGGATGAGGAAAATGGTTTGCAAGAGAAAGTTATTCTTTCTAATGGGGAAGAGTTAGAAATTGATGGAAAAAATCAAGCAACTCTAGATATTCGTGCTGGAATTAATATAGACGATAATGGGACGGAAGAAGTTAGAAATACTAGCAATATAGTACTTGAGGGAAATATTAAAATTGATGAACCAGATGGTTTAGTTTTTCTCACGAATCAGTATAATACCAATGCTAATTTGAGTGGTGGAAATATTCAAATTATAGGAAACATTAAAACTAACAGTGACTCGGGAAATGCTGGAGAAATTATTGCTGATGCTTCAGGAAACCTTGAAGTTAGCAGCAAAATCAATGCTGATTCACTAACAGCAGCAGGTGGTAGTATTTCTTTAATGAGTGCAGCGACTATCTCCATGATTGGAGCAGATATTGATAGTCAATCTAATGTTGGTGATGTCAATACAAATCTAATTGAAGGTGGAGATATTAGCCTGATTGCTCCGGAGATTATTTTAGAAGATGCTAGTCGAGTAACAGTTGGTATCACAGGTTTAGGAACTGGTGGAGATTTAGTTTTAGAGACAGACGATATAAAAATATTTGATGCTAGCGCTTTATCTTCTGTTACTAACGGAATCGGAGATAGCGGAGATATTAATATTAAAACAAAGCGTTTATTTATACAAAATAGCCTTCCCGAGCCAGATACTATTACTATCAACAACTTCAATACCTATCGTACTGGAATCAGTACTTTTGTTTCTATACTCCCAAAAGATGCTTCATTCAATTCAGACATTTTTAAAAGTGGAGAAGCAGGAGATATAAATATAAATGCTTCAGAATTTATTAAATTAACTGGTAATAAACCTGGAACATTTAGCCCCACACTTGAGAAAGAATCACTAGCATCTATAAAGCTGGATACGGGTATTGTCTCTGGAACAATTGGTAGTGGTAAGGCTGGTAATACAAATATTAATACCGGACAATTGATAATTAAAAATGGAGCAGGAATTAGCACATCATCAATATCTCCAGCTTCACTAACAACAGTATTTCCAGATTTAGTTTCTTCATTAGTAGACAGAGAAATCCCCAATCTAGAAGCTAATGCTATCCTTCAAACAATTAATGATAAGTTAGCTCAAATTACCGATGCTGGAGAAAGCGGAGAATTATTTATTGATGCGAACAAAATCGAAATAGTTGGTCGCTCGGGTTTAACAACTGGTACATTTAGCTCCGGTAATGCAGGTAATTTGATAATTAATAATACCGACCAATTTACACTAAAAGATGGAGCTATAGTTTCAACTAGTACCTTTAGTACTGGAAATGCTGGTGATTTACAAGTTACTACAGACAAACTAATTGTTAATAGTGGTTCATTAATTGGAGCAGGAACATTAAATGAAGGACAAGGAGGAACAGTTTCGATTACTGCTTTAGATTCAGTGGAAATAACTGGTAATTCTAATGCTAGTGATGGTAAGAAAGTTCCTAGTAAAATTACTACTACAGCAGAATCAGGTGCAACAGGAAATGCTGGAGAATTGATAGTTGATACTAAAAAATTAATTATCGCTGATGGAGCGCAAATATCTGCTTCCACAGAATCTAATCAAGGTGGAGAAATCATTCTTCAAGGATTAAATAGCTTAGAACTACGTAACGGTGAAATATCTGCTTCGAGTATTGATGGAGAAGCTGGAGATATCATAGTTAACGCTAAAGATTTTGTTCAAATATCAGATAATAGCAAAATTGCATCGGAAGCAAAAGGTACAGGAGTAGCAGGTTTTATAGATATTAATACTAAAAATATAAATATTACTGACGCTTCAGTTGTTAGTGTAAATAGTACACAAGAAGCAGGTTATATATTAGTAAATGCTGATGATATTACTATTAACAACCTATCAAGAGTAACCGCAGAAACAAAATCTGGTGTTAGTGGAGATATTGAATTCAATAACTTACAAAATTTAAAAATCAGCAAAGAAAGTTTGATTTCTGCAACTACAATTGATGGTGAAGCTGGTAATATTACTATTAATGCTACCGGTGGGGTAAAAATTGAACAAGATAGTAAAATTGCTTCCGGAGCAGTTGGTAAAGGTGAAGCTGGATTTTTAGAAATTATCACCAATAATTTGGATATCAGCGATAATTCCAATGTAGTAGTAAGTAGCGCAGAACAAGGAGATGCGGGTTTAATTTCAATCAAAGCTAGCAATGTTAATTTAACTAACAAAGCAAAAATATCTGCCAATACTGTTTCTGGTGATGGTGGAGATATTGAGTTAGATAATCTCAAAACTTTATATTTAAGTCAAAATAGTTTTATTAGTGCTACTACAGTTGATGGTACTGCTGGGAATATAGAAATTGACGCGAAAGATGCAATTACAGTTGAAAATAATAGTAAACTAGCATCCGAAGCAACTGGAAATGGTATAGCTGGAAATATTGAAGTTATTACCAATCAATTAAATATAACTAATAATTCCCAAGCAAATGTTAGCAGTCAAGGTAATGGAAACGCTGGTAGTTTTTACGTTGAAGCAAATAATGTATTACTCAGCAACAATGCAGAAATAGCTGCGAAAACTAAAGAATCGGGAACTGATGGTAATATTACCTTTGATAGTTTAAATATTCTAGAATTATCGAATAGCATAATCTCAGCATCTACGATTAATGGAGAAGCCGGGGATATAAATATTAATGCCACAGATTCAGTCAAACTTTCAGATAATAGTATGATTGCATCAGAAGCAAAAGGGAATGGAATTGCAGGAGAATTAATAATTACTACTAATAATTTGACTATGACTAATTCTCAAGCAAATGTTAGCAGTAGAAATGATGGAGTTTCCGGTGATATTTTAATCAATGCAAATGATGTAAATCTTTTTCAAAACGCCAATATCTCTGCAACTACAGAATCTGGTGATGGTGGAGATATCACATTAAATATAAACAATAGTCTTGCAGTTAATGATAGTAAAATTACTGCATCTACAACTGATGGTATAGCAGGTAATTTAACTATTAACGCTACAGAATATATAAATTTAACTGGTAAAGGTGGTTTATCAGTACAAGCAAATAATGGTGGAACAGCAGGTTTTATAGTCGCTAATACAAATCAATTTGATGTACGGGATAAATCTGAAATCAATCTTAGCAGTAAATCAGGACAAGCAGGGTTTTTAGAAATAACAGCTAATAACCTATTTTTGAATCAAGGTAGTTTGACTGCTGAGACAGGAATTGGAGAAGGATTAGAGAGTGGAAACATTACCCTTAATATTCGAGACTTATTAACTTTGAGAAATAACAGTTTAATTTCTGCCAAAGCTTTTGATAATGCTAATGGCGGCAATATTACTATTAATAACTCCGATGGTTTTGTGGTTGGGTTACTATTTGAGAATAGCGATATTATCGCCAATGCAGAGAAAGGAAATGGTGGTAATATCGATATTATTACTCAGAATATTATTGGTTTAACATTTCGCGAAAAATTAACGCCAAAAAACGATATTACAGCAAGCTCTAAATTTGGTGTTAGCGGACAAGTAACCCTTAATCAATTGAATCTAGACCCAACTTTTTCTGTGATAAATTTACCATCAACTTTATCTCAAGAAGCTAAAATTCAGCCTGGGTGTGCTGCTTCTGGGGGGAATGAGTTTATTATCAGCGGAAGAGGTGGATTACCACAAAGTCCTAATAATCTATTTAGTAGAAATGCAATCTTAGTTGGATTAGTTGATTTAGTAGTTTCAGAAGCAGCAGCAGCATCTAATAGTTCTATTAATTCTAAAAACCCTAGTAGTATCACTACAGATAATCAAAAAAATCAAATCATAGAAGCTACAGGTTGGATTACAGACAATAAAGGTAACGTTATATTCGTTGCAAAAGCACATCAAACAACTTCGCAAAATTCTAAAGCTTCTTCAACATCCTGTCAGAAGTTTTCTGGTCTGAGCAAATAAAAAATAAGCCTGTTAGTTCGGAAGCTATTTAGGGAATCATATTGTTATATGACTATATAACAACTTTTTTTAACATGAAATCGAATAAAATCGCTCGTTTTTGGATACTTCTCGTCACAATTGTACTTCAAGGAACTTCAATTGTTGCTATGACGACAAGAGTTCAAGCACAAAGTAACGCTCCCAAGAAAACTACTCCCACTCGAAAACGTTCGAGAGTCAAGTTTGTACCTCCCCAGGGTCAGCGAGCACCAAAAAATGCAGTAGGGGGAGGTAGAAGAAACAACGGAATGTGCGAGCAATCAGGAATTGCTTCTCTTGGTATTCAAAATAAAACTATTGATAAGACTCTAGTTCCATTATTACCATCCTCAAAATTGGGATTAACAGCGTCTTCTCATCCAAATATGATGGTATATGTCCCTTCAACTTCAGCTAAATCTCTAGAGTTTACGATTTACAACGAACAAGAAGAAGGAATTTATCAGAAACAAGTAAACCTAGGAAATACTCCAGGAATCGTTAATCTTAGGTTACCAACATCAGAACCAGGACTAGAAATAGGCAAAGATTATCGATTTGTAGTATCAATAATTTGCCAACAATCGGGGCCTCAAAACCCATTTGTAGAAGGATTAGTACGTCGAGTTGCGCCAGCTTCCGCATTGAGAAACCAGCTAAATCAGCCAAAATCTTTAGAGCAAGTAATAGCTTTTAGCGAATCAGGATATTGGTTTGAAGCTGTTTCAAATCTCGCCGAACTCAAAGCTTCTCAACCTTTTAATTCCGAGATAGAGACAGCATGGAAAGATTTGCTCTCATCAGTTGGTTTAAGTGGTATTGCTCAAGCACCTTTGAATCAGTGAACAGTTATCAGTTAACAGTGAACAGTTAACTATTAACTATTACTGCATATTTATTTTTAATCCCCTGTTGTAAAAGACTCTAAAAAAGAGATACAAAGGGGATTTTTATATTAGTAATTACCTCTTACCCATTACTAATTACCAATTACCAATTACCAATTACCAATCCCCAATTCCCATCTTTACAACCAATTCCCAATCAGTACAAAAGGTGCCCAATAAAAAGGATGCTTAAATCCGCTTTGTTTAATTAATGAAATTTGGGCTTTACGTAATGCTTGTGCTTTGGACATATTCGGTTGTGAAAGTTGTTTGTAAAATTCCACCATAAATGCTGATGTTGATTGGTCGTCTACGGCCCACAAGCTAGCTAAAGTACTTCTTGCACCAGACCTGACAGCGACTCCTGCTAATCCTAGTGCTGCACGTTTATCTCCTTCTGCTGTCTGACAAGCGCTTAATACTAATAGTTCGATGGGATTTTTACTATATGTGTCCCGATTTTGCAGTAGTTGACCTAATTGTTTGACGTTAATCCGGTTATCCCAAGTAAGAACAAAGGTGTCTTTTGCGTTGGAACTAAATTGTCCGTGTGTTGCTAAATGCACTACTGGAAATGGTGTTTTGGTGATTTGTTTTTCCAACAATTTAGTTGTGAATGTTTGATTTATTAGTACCTTAGAAGCAATTTCGGATTTAATTTGATTAATTTCTGTCTTTACTCCAGGAAGCGAACTAAATCCTTGTCGAGATTCGCTTAAACCACCAACTAATACTTTTAAATTTTTATCTTCTAAAGGTCGAGGAGCAAATAGTTGCAGTCCTGGAGTTAGTGCTAAGTTGTACTTTTCTATTAAGTATTGTTGACCGTCAAAAAGGGCTGCCATTGGCAGATTTTTGATTGAACCATCAAGTACAAATGCTAGAGTTTTGATGTCGTTTTTTTGTAATTCTGCTTCTGCTGGTTTGATAAGTAAATTGTACAAATTTTGTGCAGTAGTAAGCCTTTCTTTTTTCAAAGATGTACGTCTTAAGGACCGTCGCATTTGCTGAATATTCTTTTCCAATTGACCTTGAGGAATCGCGCTGCTGTAGTGATGTAAAGTTTGATTGGGTAAAGAAAGAACTATTTCTAAACGGTCTGGTAAAATAATCGGATAAATAACTGCTGCTTGCGGGTCTATTTTATCAATTTGAGTTGGGCTGTTAGTTAAGCAAGCTTCTCGAAAATAATTGTCTAGTTCCGCTAGCTGCAAAGACTCTATGATTTTACGAGCTTTTTGGAGATTGCTTTGATTTACTTTTTCTTGCTGTTTTCCAGATTTTGAGTTTTCCGTAGATTGGGGTTGCAGCAATAAACCAACTAATTCGCGATAAACAGGTTCTACACTTTCGCGAAAAGAAAACTGCACATCAACATTATTAGCAACTAAATCATTACGAATCAAATCCAAAGTTTTCACAGATTCACTATATGCAGTTATCGCTTCATCTATTTGGTTTTGCTTTTTTAATAACCTTCCCAATTGCCATTGCCAACGATAAGCAATATCATTTGCATTAGTTATTTGAGCTAATATCAATGCCTTTTCTGTAAGTTTCCGTGCATCTGATAGCTGCTGCGATTTTTCGTAAAGTTCTCCCAAGTAACCCAAAGCATAAGATTCAGCCCTTGAATCTTCGATTGTTTGAGCTTCTCGAACAGCTAAGCCAAGCAGTTTTGCACTGTAATTATTTTCCCAGTTATTGTGTTGCTTAGTATCTTGTTTATTATCTTTGATTCTTGTCAAACTTTGGACAAAGTTTACTTTTGTATATATAGCTGTACGACTGATAGGTAAACTTTGGATTTGGGGTTTTATTTGGGCTGCTAAATCTTCAGCTTCCTGCCATTTTTGCATATCAATCAGCAAACGTAATTGATTCAGTTGTGACCGAACTTTATCAATTGGAGATGTTGCTGAGATAATTGCTCGCTGATAATATTTAAATGCTTCTTCCGGTAATTCTCTATCGCGAGCATTGTTTCCTAAGCTAAGGGATGCTGAAGCAATATCATTTTGAGAATCTAATTTTTCTGCTATAGCTAAACTTTCTAATAAGACTTTGTGGGATGTTTGCAAATCTCCCATTAATCGCAGAGTATCGCCAAAATTCAATAAACTAGCAGCTTTAAGTAAAGATGGTGGTTCCTGTTGCAAACTTTGATTTACTTGTTCCAAAGAAGACTTAGCACGGGGATAAAGTCCCATTGCTCTCAAAGCTTGAGATTGATTGAGCAAACTACGGATATAACCGGCATTATTCTTTACTTTTTGATAAATATTACCAGCTGCAATCCAAGAATCCAAAGCTTGCTGAGTCTTTCCTTGAGAGATTAAAATACTACCTTGAATATTAAAAGCCTCAGCACGTAAAGACTTTACGTGAGAAGCAGACAGATTATTTAATAATTTAAGGCTATTTTCTATTGATAAATTAGCTTCAGACCAGTTTCCCAACTGTTGATAAGCAAGAGCTAAATTGCTCAGCACAGCACTTTGATTGAGAACATCACCCTTAGAGCGAAAAACTCCTTCAGCTTCCCTCCATTTTTCGATAGCTTTTGTAAACTCTCCTGCTTGGTAATATTGCTTTCCCTTTTCTACCAAAGCTTTGAAAGATATTTGTCGAGCTTCAACTGCTGTAGCTGACGATATCCCCACCCCTAAAGACAAATCGAGATGGCTTACCATCACGGTCGATAAAATAAAAATTATTCCTAAACTAAAGCGTCTAAAGAACTTATTCCTTCTCCTCAGAGAAGTCACGTAACTTGAAATTAATCTATGTAATAACCGCATGTTTTTCAAAGACTAGTCAACTTTTTTACAGAAACTTTAATTATGTTATAGCCTTGAAAAAAGCGATTTGGGAGGATGTAGAGACGTAGCACTGCTAGGTCTCCCGAGGTTTGACAGAAAACAAGCGGTGCTAATGAATCGCAATCTGAAATTATCATTTTACATTGCAGGAGACGTAACACTGTTACGTTTCTACAGAAGATTTTCTAACTTCGCAGCAAATGTATCAGCATGTCTCCACCATTGGGAACCACCCATCCAGATGCGTGTAGGTAAATGTCCGACTGGTGCTTTTAAGCTGTAATGATAATCAGAATTAGCTGAATCTAAAGAATTATAAGTTGGCCAACCAATCGCAGCACAAAATTTAAAATAATCGGCTTCAACTCTGTCATATATTCTTTTTTGGATACTAAAACCAAAGCGACCTTTGCTGTATGTCATCCATAATTTATCAATGATTTTTAGATTATTGTTTGGTAGATTTTCAATATCACTTTTAAATAAATAAGTCCCTATTGGTTTTGATAGAGACATACACATAATTTTCCAGCTTTCTATATCTGCTCGTTGCCATTTACGCTTTTTTAGTAAATCTTTTAAATGGGTATAATCTATTTCAGTTTTATTGATATTTTCATAATTACTCAGACTTTCATTGTCAATTACGGCAAAATCAACGTCTTTTACCCGTGATTCTTGATTAATCGATAGTGCCGATAAAATTTCATTTGCTTCTTTAAAACGTTGAGGTACTGAATTTTTGAGCATTTTATCCAATATTTTACCCAAACCAGTACTGACTTTATTTTCTGGCAATAAATAATCTCTCCATACCCAAGCATCTTGAGAAACATCGAATAAATCAAAAGGGGAAATACCTGTTAATAAATAAATGCATGTCACTCCTAAACTATAAATATCGCTGGCTGGGAATACTTTACCCCGTAGTTGTTCGGGAGCCATATATTCTGGAGTTCCTATTTTTGTTCCAGTCTGCTGAAATTTTACGTTACTAATATGTTTTGCAATTCCAAAATCAATTAAAAATAGTCTTGATTTTTGTGTTTTAGTATTTGCATTCTGTGCAAGAGATTCCTGCATAATATTTGCTGGTTTTATATCTCTATGAATGATGTTTCGAGAATGAATGAATTGCAGTACTGGTAATAATTCCTGTAGTATTTGCCTTATTTGATATTCATTCAAAACTCCTTTATCATCTATTTCTTGCATCAGAGAATTGCCAGCAATCCATTCTTGCACCAAGTAAAAATCTTCGTCTTGCTCAAAATGTGCCAAAAGTTTCGGAATTTGTGGATGCAGTCCCAATTCATCCAAACGAATCGCTTCTTGACGAAATAACTCTATGAATTTGTGATTATTTGTTTTTGGTTCTGTCTGAGGAACGCAAAGTTGTTTAATAACGCATTTAGGTCTGGAAGGAATATATTCATCCGTAGATAAAAAAGTTCTCCCAAAACCACCATGTCCGATTAAACGCAGCGGACGATAACGTTCTTTAAGTAAAAGTTGCTTACCACAACTCATACAAAAAATTGCTCCGTCGTAATTTTGCGGAGACAAGCAATTAATATTTGTACAGTAACTCATTGTTATATCAGCGCTTTAAAAAGGGAATGCTTATATCTAAGTATTCCCAGTTTTAGTTACTGTATTGCGATGAGGAGAGGGGGAGAAGGGGAGAAGGGGAGAAGGGGAGAAAATAACTCCTAACTCCTAACTCTTAATTCTTAACTATCATCATTCCCTTTGCGCTTTATAGATAAAGAAGTTATCTAATGCTCCCAGGGTCTCGAATTGATAGGTAGGTAACAAAGAATTTATTTCTAAATTCGTGCGATAAACACTGAACAACACATAATCATGCTTTTGAGTAGATGCCTTAATTATCTGTTTAATTTGGGGACTAGCTGAATCTATCACCTTTCCACAGTCAAATTTAATAATATTATCCAAAAAACTTGGAGTCTTGCTACATCCCTGTTCCTTTAGATACTCGCTCAATCTGAGCGTAGCGTATTCCTCATACTCGGCTCGCGATGGATTAGTACCAGTCATTGCAACCCCTAAAGCAACTAATGCAGCAACTCCAGCATATGCAGCAATACTTACAACTTTCATTATCTTGAAATATAAAAATTAACTATTTTACTACTAGACTCTAGATTATATGACTCCGTTCCAAAAAAATGCTTGATCAAATCATTTATAAGCTGCTATACTACTTAATAACGAAAAATATGGCGGTTGTAGCCAAGTGGTTAAGGCAGAGGTTTGTGGTATCTCCATTCGTGGGTTCGAGTCCCATCAGCCGCCCTTCTTAAAAGTAAGTATCTAGTGCAGAGCAAGTGAATTACCTTGCTCTGTTTGCGTTTTGTTTGTTTCCAGGTTCCACCTAATGCTGACAAATTAAGCTCTTAAAGCATTTGTCAGTAAGCAATTCGGTTTAGATACTACGGTTTATTTCGAGATTTTTATTAGCTTTTATTAGCTTTTATTAGCTTTTATAACTACTAAATGCCATTCCTGAGAGTTTGGAGTATTTATTTTTCACTGTTAACTGCTAACTGCTCACTGATATTGTCTTCCCAAAACAGCCATATCTTCTTCATCCAGTTCCACCGGTGTACCGCTACGAATTAGTTCGGCAAAATCTTCATTGGGAACCATAATAGTTAAAGTGTATAAACGTCCCAACCCAATGTTTTCAATTAAATGAGTACCAGTAGCGGGAACCAGTAGACTATCCCCAGCTTTAATATTTATAGTTTTACCGTCACAAGTTGCTTTCCCTTCACCTTTGAGAACAAAAAACATCTCCAAAGCAAGGGAATGACGATTAGGGGGAGTCTTACCACCGACATCGAAAATTTCGACACAACAAGTTAACGACGAATTAGCAATTGCTGGGTCAAAAACAATCGCTAAACGGTTAGAATCACCAGGACTAATCCGATAAGCTTGATAATCACTAGGAGACTTAATAACCGGAATTACGCAACTGTTAATCATTTTAAGAGTTAAGAGTTAGGAGTTAGGAATTAGGAGTTAGGAGTTAGGAATTAGGAATTATAAATTAGGAGTTAATAATTATCTCCTTGTCACCTTGTCTCCCCATCTCCCCTTACCCTATCCTCCTCCTCGAATTCCTTCAACAATCGCTTGCGAGTCTGTAACAAATCCAAACAATTGTTTAATGTTGTAAAGGGTTGCTAACCAGCAATATTCTGGTGAAGTTGTAGCGCTACAGTCTTTGATAAAAAAGCAGTCATATCCTAAAAAATTAGCATCTTGTAACGTACAGAGAACGCATTGGTCGGCGTTGACACCTGTAAATAATAATGTTGTTTTACCTAAGTTTTTTAAAATGCTATCTAATGGCGTATCCCAAAACCCGCTCATCCGAAATTTATCTATGTAAATATCATTAGGTAGCTGTTCTAATTCATCCACCACCGCAGCAGCCCAACTATCTTTTGTCAGAACTTCTGCGTTGTTGCTGGGTAAAGCATCTCCCAAACCGACTCCTTCACCAGTAGGATTGTAAACGTGACGCAAACCCGCACTGATATTTAGTAAATCGGGTCGGTTTCCCCAGTTGAGCCAAATCACCGGTACATCTTGCGATCGCATTAGTGGGAGCAAATTTTGCAAAGGCTGAATAGGTTGTCGCGCGGGGGTTACATCAACTCCGATATGCGCCAACCAACCATCGGGATGGCAGAAATCGTTCTGCATATCGATGACAATAATAGCGGTTTTAGCCAAATCAAAGCGCACATTTTTTGTTTCTGTGGCTACAATAACGGGTTGTGGGTCTAATTGAGGACGAGTAATGTCTGCGATAGTCTCATTTACCATCCAAGCATTCGGTTCAACTCCCAAGGGTTTTAATGGTTTCATAATCAAAAGACAAGGGGATAAGAGTTATGAGTTATGAGTTAGGAGTTAAGAATTAATAGTTTATAAATATCTTCCCATATTCTATGCTCCATTCCCTAACAACTAACCACTAGCAACTAACAACTAACAACTAATCACTAACAACTGACTCATGAACTTTACAATTCAAAACGTTTTAATTCCCACAGAAGATGATTACGCTACAGTGGACGTACAAATCCAAGATGGAAAAATCGCTCAAATTTCTTCTGATTTAGATATCATTGGCGAAGCGATAGATGGTAAAAACAAGTTACTGTTACCGGGATTTGTCAACGCTCACACTCACTCTTCGGAAATGTGGCAGCGGGGGATAATGTCGATTTATCCTTTAGAGTTATGGTTGGCCGAACTTTACGATTTTGCACCTCTAGATACGGAACAAGTCTATTTAACTGCTTTGGGAACAGCGGTAGAAACTTTACTCTCGGGTGGTACAACTGTCGTTGACCATTTAGTATTGATTCCCGGTAAAGAACTTGAAACTATCACCGTAGCAGTTGAAGCTTATCGAAAAGTTGGGATAAGAGCAGTTATCGCACCTTTGATTCAGGATGAATCCATCACTAATGGGATACCTTCGGGTGAGTCGGAAGTAACTCATGAGGATTATTTTCGTTCGACTCAAGCTACGTTGGAAATTATGGAATCAGCGATAAATAAGTTTCATAAACCGGAAGATGGAATTTATTTCGCTTTAGCACCAACGGGAATTCAACTTTGCAGCGATAACTTATTTAAAGGATGTATTGAGTTAAGTGATAAATACAATCTTTGTCGTCATTCGCATTTATTAGAAACCAAAGCACAGGAAAAATTAGCTCAAGAAAAGTACGGTTGTACCGCTGTCGAGCATTTAAATAAAATTGGTTATTTAAATCATCGCACTTCTTTAGCCCATTGCGTTCATTTAACAGACAGCGATATTAATATTCTCGCGGAAACTAAATCTACAGTAGTTCATAATCCCTTGAGTAATTTACGTTTGGGAAGTGGAATAGCACCGATTTTAAAATATCGTCAAGCAGGAGTAAATGTATCTTTTGGTTGTGATGGAGCATCGAGTAATGACTCTCAAGATTTATTAGAAGCGATAAAAATTGGTTCTATATTACATAACGTCACCGATTTAGACTATCAGCACTGGATTACACCCAGAGAATCAATCAAAATGGCATCTTTAGGAGGTGCAAAGGGGTTAGATTTAGGAGAAGAAATTGGTTCTTTAACGGTTGGGAAAAAAGCAGATTTAGTTATGTATGATTTAACCAGTTTGTCATTATTACCCCGTACCGACCCAGTTGGATTATTAGTATTAGGAAGACCTACAAATGTGGTCGATAGCGTTTGGGTAAATGGTCAACAAATAGCAAGTAGCGGTACAGTTAAAAATATTGACCTTGATAACTTACGACAAGAACTATTTAAACATAGTGAATGGCAAAAAGGGCGTAAATCAAAAACAGTCAAAGAAATCGAAACGCATTATCGTAAGGTGATGGGAATTTGAATCAGTTAACAGTTATCAGTTATCAGTTATCAGTGATTAAGATAATTTTCTGATTATTTTATTTTGTTAAGCGGGATGATTTGAGGATTGAGAACAGAATTTTTGATATTTCATCTGCATCTGCATGAATGCTATTAAATGCTTTTAAGGAAATGTAATTAGTATCTTTAAGTAGATTCAGCCAATATTTAGTTTCTAAACACTCTTTATAAGCAATTGACATTTTTGCAGAAAAATCTGAATTTGAAATAGCACCATTAGCTTCTGCAATATTTGCTCCAATACTAGTCCCACTTCTGAGAACTTGCTTAGACAAAACATATTCTTTCTGATTAATAGATAAGTACTTATAAGCATTAACTATGCGAATAGCAAAACTATAAGCTTTATCATAAGTCAAACGATTATTAATCATAGATAAAACTCTTTAATTATTAATCTATTTATTGATAACTGATAACTGATAACTGCTCACTGATAACTGATAACTGATAACTGATAACTGATAACTGATAACTGTTAACTGATAACTGATAACTGTTAACTGTTATTTGGTATTTCAATCACAAATTCTGTTCCTTTGCCAATTTTAGAATTAAAGCTTAAAGTACCACCATGTTTATCTACAATAATTTCACGTGCGATAGATAAACCTAATCCCGTACCTTTACCTACTGCTTTAGTTGTAAATAAGTGGTCAAAAATTTTCTGTTGAACTTCTTCAGAAATTCCTAAACCATTATCAGCTATTTTGATTAATATAGACTTTTCGTCTTCGGTTAAACTTGTAGTAATTTCAATCTTATTTAAATTTTCTTCAATTTCCTCAAAACTTTTGCCTATATTAGATTCTTCTAAGCTATCAATAGCGTTCGCTAATAAATTCATAAAAACTTGATTGAGTTGTCCTGAATAGCAATCAATAAAAGGCAAGTTTCCATAATTTTTTATCACTTGAATTCCAGGATTTGATTCACTAGCCTTTAAACGATGTCTAAGAATCAAAATAGTACTATCAATACCTTCGTGAATATTAGATGATATTTTTTGCTCGGTATCTCCTCTCGAAAAAGTACGTAAGCTAATACTAATATTGCGAATGCGTTCGGAACCAATTTTTAAAGAATCAAATAGTTTAGGTAAGTCATCTCGCAAATATTCTAAATCCATTTTCTCTATTTCTTCCTCAATTTCTGGCTCTGGATTTGGATAATATTTTTGATATAGTTCAATTAATTTGAATAAATCACCTATATACTCTCTTGCCATTTTTAAATTACCCGTAACAAAGCCAATCGGGTTATTAATTTCGTGTGCAATACCTGCTACTAAATTACCTAGTGCGGACATTTTTTCACTTTGAACTAATTGAAACTGAGCATCCTGCAAAGTTTCTAAAGTTTGAGTTAATTTAATAGATTGTTCTTCCATAATCGTAAAATCGCGATAGGAGCGTAAAGCCGCGATAGTGGTAGTCAGTAACTTTTGTCTGGTCAGTTCTACCTTGAGTTTATAATCATTGATATCATAGTTAATAATCACCGATTCTTCTGGTGCTTCTCCCGGTTGTCCGGTACGTAAAATAATTCTGACTCGTTTGTTTTTTAGTTCTTCTCGGATATATTGAACTATTTGTAAACCTGCATCATTAAGATCCATCACCACATCAAGTAGAATTAAAGCAGTATCAGGATGTGCAGTAATTAATTCCTTCGCTTCTTGAGTAGAGTAACCAGAAATAAAGGTTACAGGTTTATTCTCGAAAACTAAGTTCTTTAGAGCTAATTTAGTTACTTGATGTACTGTGGGTTCATCATCCACAATAACTATTTTCCAAGACTTGTCTAAAGCAATATTTTCCGTGACATCATCGATTTCTTCTTCCTCAAATACTAAAACATCATCATCTGTCTCAGCAAAGCTGGATTTATTTTCAAGTGTCATATATTTACAATCCTGATTCTAAATTATTAAGTTTATAGTCGTATTTGTATTTCAAGCTTTTTAGTATTTTTTATCATTTATTTTTTCTGAGTATTTTTTCGCATCACTTTATACTCAAAATTTTCCCTATTCCCTTAATAGTAAATACTTAAGCTTGTTAACAATAAATAAATTTACTAGCAGATGACTCTGTTCCCTATTCCCTATTCGTTAGATGAAGAAAGATAGAGACACTTATTAAAATGCCTCTAAATCTAGTTAATATGGGAAATGGTTAATCATCAAAACCTACTTTAGGTAATGCGATTATAAATATTGTTCCCAAATTCGCTTCACTTTTAACATCAATCTTGCCTTGAAGTTTTTGAGTAACTAGGTTATAGACTATATGTAACCCCAATCCCGTACCACCTTGGTTTCGAGCGGTGGTAAAGAAGGGTTCAAAGATTTTACTTAAATTTTCTGGGGGAATACCGCAACCGTCATCGCTGTATTGAATAGTGACTTTACCCTGTTCCTGGGTAATTTGAAAACGTAACTGTCCTTTTTCTCCCGGTTGATAAGCATGGTTTAAAGAATTAATCACTAAATTTGTGACAATTTGCGCTAAAGCTCCGGGATAAGTTTCCAAGTCGATATCATTTTCACCTTCTACCGTTAAAGATAGAGCGGTATTTTTAAGTTTAGGTGCAAGACTATTTGAAATTTCCTCGATATATGGTTTGATAGCAAATTCACGCTTTTCTAAATGGGAAGAATCAACAGCTACCTGTTTAAAGCTTTGAATTAAATCGGAAGCTCGATTGAGATTATTCAAAATTAAATCAGTGCTTTCGCTAGCAGTTTCAAGATAATTATTTAAAGAAGAACGCTTTAATTTTCCTTCTATAAGAGCGTTATTAAAGGTCGTAGTTTCATCTTTTAAAGTAGAAGCAGCGGTGATACTAGTACCTACAGGAGTATTGATTTCATGAGCAACCCCCGCTACAAGAATACCTAATGCAGCCATTTTCTCGGATTCTACAAGTTGTTTTTGAGCAGCTCGTAAATTTTCTAAAGCTTGAGAAAGTTGTTGAGTTCTTTCTGCTACTTTTTGTTCGAGGGTATTGTAAAGACTAGCATTTTTGATAGAAATAGCTGCTTGAGAACAAATAAGTTTGAGTAATTTTAAGCGTTCTGAGGGGAAAGCTGCGGAGATTAGATTATTTTCTAAGTAAAGAATAGCGATTAATTGACCTTGATGCAGAATCGGAATACATAAAACTGACTTCGGTTTCTGTTTTATAAAATAGGAATCCGACTCAAATTCACTCGTCTGGTTTGCTTCATCGAGCAGAACATCACTATGAGTTCTAGCAACGTAATTGATAACTGAAATTGGTAAATTCTTGAAAGCTGTAATGGGAAGAGAATGTTTTGCTTCAACTTGTTCATTTACATTAATACTCATTACCGCTTCAATAATTAATTCCCCATTACTTACAAAAATTAAAGACCCTGTTTGCGCTCCTGCATTTTCAATCACTATTTTCATTAATTGGTCAATTAACTCAGCTAATAGAATTTCGTTAGAAATAGTTTGGGATGCTTTGAGAACAGTATGAATATCTAAAGTTTCTCCAAAATTGGTAGTTGTAGAATTTTGATTTATAGTTGTTTGAGAAATATGTTTATTTGCATTTTGATTATTTATGGTTTTAGCCAGTTGAGGATTTAACCAGAAAGAATATTGATTTTCTAAATCAGCCACTTTAAATTTAGCACCCCAGTTTTGATAGCCGTTGTAAGCTTTACGAAGATAAATTTGAGCAAAATCTTCCTTGTTCATTCCTAGCCAAAAATTTGCAGCTAATTCATTTGCTAAAGCTTCATTTTGGATAAATCCATATGTACTTGCAGAAGCAATAGCCAAATCATATAGCTCCATTGCTTCTAATTTATTACCGGAAATTCTCGCGATTTCTGCTTCTATGATTAAATATTTATGTAAAAAGTTAGCTTCGCAATTATCAGCCCAAATTTTCATTTGTGTTTGATTGCGTTCTAATTGCTGCCAATATTGTTTTTGTTCCACAAAAGTTGCAGATGAGTATAATGCAGTTAAAATTAAAGATTGATAGAAATTATGGTCGGCAATTGTAATCAAGCCAATACCAAATTCTTGCAATTTTTCTGCTTCAATTACTGCTTCTAAAGCTTCAACTGGTTTATTATAAAGATACAGTATGAAAGACTTAAGAGTATAGTAATCAAACAAAGGCATATAGCTTTTGCGTTCCCAACAACTTTGAAGATATTCTGCTTCGCTCAACTCGGGACTATCAAAACCAAGTAATTCCTTTGTTTCAGCATTTAGGTTCATTAAACATAGTTTCGCAGCCCAAGCAATATCTTTTCCTAATTCACTTACATTTGTGCTAACAAATTGTAAAACTTTATCTACTTTATAAATTTGTTTTTCAATATTGATGCCTTCATGAAAAATGTTAAACGACTGAAAAGCTAAAATATAACCGCAATACTGTAAATCACCAGATTCTATACCTGCTTTAAATCCCTCTTCAGAAATTTTATTCGTGAATTTAATATACTTTACCCAAGCTATCTGAAAAGCTATAGACAGAAAACATCCTTTACATTTTTGATTTAAATTATGGTATTTTTCACTGATACTTAAAGCCAATTTTCCAAATTCGTAACCTTTCTGATATTCTCCCCAAATCGAACCTAATAAAGTACCATAAGTACTATAGCTGTTTACCGATTCTGCTAAACTACCATATTCTAAAGATAAATTAAGTGTTTTAATAACAACTAAACGATAAAGTTTTTGGTTAGATAAATAGCAGGCTTGCTCTATACTTATTAACAATTTAGTTGAAATAATTTTATCTGGTATTATCATATCCGGTTGATTTATCAATGAAGCAATTTCTTTTCCTTCAAGAAGTTTGTTTGCTTTAATAACTTCTACTTCTAAAGCTGATTCTAAATTCTGTTCGGGTAAATCAACTCCGAGGTATTGCAATCCTTTTCTAGCTGATGCTATCGCTTCACTGAATTTACCCAGCATCGTATACTGAGCAGTTAACAAAATGTGGATATCTGCTTTATCTTCATCCGTTTTGGCTTTTTCGATAATTAAATTAATTAAAGATTCCGAACCTATAAAATTACCGTTTAAATATTCAACTTCAGCAAGCAGTTTATAGATATCTAAAGTTAATTCGTAAAATCTCAACCAACTATCAGCAGGTAATTCTTCAACACAAATCTTTAAATAAGTTTCCGCAGCACCATAAGCAATAGCATCTCTAGCCTTTTTAGCAGCAAATATATTTAGTTTGATTAACTCTATTTTCTCACTATCATCTATAATTAATTCCCGACCTAAATTTAAATGGTCTACCAATTCAAAAATATTATCTATCCTTTCTTGCTGAGAAAAGTTAGAATACAACAACCAACCAATTTGTAAATGAACTGCTTGTTTTTCGTATTCCGCAATCAAAGAATAAGCAGCTTGCTGAACTCTATCGTGTAAAAATATGAAATTGTAAATAACAAGCTGCGACTCAAAAATTTTCTCATCAACAAACTCTAATCCAGAAGTTGGTAAAATAAAACCTTCTTTAATAGCATTTGTAAGATGTTCAAAGGTTTCTATTACACTAAGTTCGCCGACAATTGCTAAAGTATTCAAGCTAAAGCGATTTCCGATACAGGCTGCTAAACGCAACATTTTTTGAGTTGATTTAGGCAGTTTAATTAATTTAGATACCATCAAATCTACAACATTATCAGTGATATCCATCGCTTCGATTTGAGAAATATCCCATTCCCATCTCGGTTTATTCACACCCTGTGATACGTGAAAATAAATCAAATTTTCGGAATATAGATTGTAGAGAGATTGATTTATAAAGAAAGGATTACCAGCGGTTTTATCACTAACTAACCTTGCTAATGATTTCACATCATCAATATCTCTATGTAAAGTCTCGGCGATTAATTCTGTAACATTGACTTGATTAAGAGGAGTTAAATTAATTTGGTTAATAGAGACCTTAACTTCTAATCTTTCAAGTAAAAGAGCCAAAGGATGAGCAGCATCAACTTCATTATCTCGATAGCTACCAATTAATAGCAGATGATGGATTTTATCATCCGTCATCATCAACTCAATTAACTGTAAGCTAGCCGAATCTGCCCACTGCAAATCATCGAGAAACAAAACTAGAGGATGTTCTGGTTGACACAAAACGCGAATAAAACTTTTGAAAACAGAATTAAAACGATTTTGAGCTTCACTTCCACTTAATTCTTCTACAGCTGCTTGTTTCCCAATAATTAATTCTACTTCCGGAATTACATCAATAATTATTTGAGCATTTGACTCAATAGCAGCTAACAGCTTTTGCTTCCATTCTTGCAGTTGTACTTCACTTTCAGTTAAAAGCTGTTTTACCAATCCACTTAAAGCTTTAACCACAGCAGAATAGGGAATATTTCGTTGAAACTGGTCGAATTTACCCGAAATAAAATAACCGCGCTGACGAGTAATCGGTTGATAAATTTCTTTTACCAGAGCAGATTTACCAATACCCGAATAACCCTTAACCAAAATTATTTCAGCTTTACTAACTGCATTTACAACTCTTTCAAAAGCAGTTAACAAAGTAGAAATTTCTTGCTCCCTTCCATAAAGCTTTTGAGGAATATTAAACTGATGAGAAATATCTTCCTGACCTAAATCAAAATCAATAATACAGTTATAACTTTGTAACTGAAGCAAACAAGTTTCCAAATCCGCTTTAATTCCCCAAATACTTTGATAGCGCTCTTCAGCCGTTTTTGCCATCAACTTCATAATAATTTCTGAAACCATCCGAGGAATTTTTGGATTAAATTCGTGAGGAGAAACAGGTTCTTTAGCGAGATGACAATGAATCAATTCCATTGCATCGTCAGCAGTAAAAGGTAACTCATGGGTAAATAATTCATATAAAGTTACACCCAAAGAGTAAAAATCTGCTCGGTAATCCAGAGAACGATTCATTCTTCCAGTTTGTTCCGGAGAAATATATGCTAAAGTGCCCTCTAAAGCATTCGGACTAGATAAAACAGTATGTTCGCTTCCCAATCTTGTGGAAATTCCAAAATCAATAATTTTCAGTTGCTTTGTAACGGGATTAAAAACAATATTGCTAGGATTAATATCCTTATGAATAACTTGTGCTGCATGAATTTGAGCCAAACTATCAGTAATTTGACAAGCAATTTCCAAACATTCGACCAAATTAAATTTCCTTTGAGAGAGTAAATTCCTCAACGACTCTCCCCCGAAATCCTCCAAAATCATCGTCAAATAATTATCATTTTGTAAATCATAAACCTTGATAATTCCTTGGGATTCAAGATTAGAAGTGATTTCATATTCCTGCTTATAGCGAGTCAACTGATTAGAATTTAGACAATCCTGCTTAAGAACCTTAAGAATAATTGGTTGATTATCTTCCTCACGTCTTCCCCGATAAACCACAGAATTAGAGCTTTCATAAATTTGTTCGAGAATCTCATAACCCGTAATAACAACCATTTTTATATGCTCGTTTAATAAAGTTCTTAAATTAGAGTTCCCCGTTAGTCGGTGTTTCTATCATTTGACTGGGAGTGAGGAAAGAGACAAGGAGATGGGGAGATGGGGAGACAAGGAGAAACTAACTGATAACTATTCCCTGTTCACTGTATGTCGCTGTCGCGACACGCTTCGCTAACACTGATAACTGTTCACTGATAACTGACTATGCAATTAGTATCGCTGCTCGGGATATTCGTATTTGTGGGAATTTCTTACGGTTTATCCGTCAACCGTAGAGCTATTCGCTGGGTTCCAGTGCTGTGGGGGATTGCTTTACAGCTAATTTTCGGAATATTAATTTTGAGAACAAAACCTGGTTTTGCGGTATTTAAATTTCTCGGAGATGTAGTAAGTCAATTTTTAAACTATTCCGATGCTGGAGCAAAATTTGTATTTGGGGATAACTTTGAAGAACACTACATTGCTTTCAAAGTATTACCAACAATTATATTTTTCTCTTCCTTTATCACCATCTTGTACCACTACGGTATCTTGCAAAGAGTAATTCAAATCGTCGCATCAGCAATGACAAAAACGATGAAAACATCAGGTTCCGAATCCCTCAGCGCTGCTGCAAATATTTTTGTCGGACAATCCGAAGCACCTTTACTAATCAAACCTTATGTCCCAACAATGACCCGTTCCGAATTACATGCGATTATGACAGGAGGATTTGCCACCATAGCAGGTGGTGTAATGGCTGCTTATATATCCTTTGGAGTATCAGCAGAACATTTAATTGCTGCTTCCGTAATGTCTGCACCAGCAGCATTAGCAATTTCCAAAGTTCTTTATCCCGAAACCGAAGAATCTCCCACTTCCGGTGAAGTGAAAATCAAGGTCGAAAGTCCTTACTCCAACGGTATCGACGCAGCAGCAACTGGTGCTAGCGAAGGAATGAAATTAGCATTAAACGTTGCTGCAATGTTGATTGCTTTTTTAGGGTTATTAGCTTTAGTAAACGGCGTTTTGGGCTATGTTGGTTCCATAATTGGTTTACCACAGCTTTCACTAGAGTGGATATTTTCTTACCTACTTGCTCCCGTAGCCTGGTTAATGGGTATACCCTGGTCAGACTGCGGACAAGTAGCTATTTTGCTTGGTAAAAAGACATTTTTAAACGAATTTGTCGCCTATCAAGACCTGCAAAAAATGGTAGCAGACCAAGCGATTTCCGAAAGAGCGCGAACAATTGCTACTTATGCCCTATGTGGATTTTCTAATATTGGAGCAATCGGAATTCAAATTGGTGGAATCGGAGCAATAGCCCCCAACCGTCAATCAGACCTAGCACAAATGGGACTTCGAGCAATGATTGGTGGTGCAATTGCTTGTTTTATGACAGCCTGTATTGCGGGGATGTTGTTGTGAAGAAGTAAGAAGTAAGAAGTAAGAAGTAAGAAGTAATTACTAACTCCTAAATCTTCAAATCCAAAATCTAAAAATTCCTAACTGCTCACTGCTCACTGCTCACTGTTCAATCTTCGTATACCCCAATTTCCAATTCTGTGGTTGTTTCAACTCTTCTTCTTTACCTTGGAAAATCAACTTTAAAGCAAAGCGAGTATTCAACATTCCTTTCATTAAATAATGTCCGGGTTTCGCTTTGACACCATCAAGTGCAACTGTACCGCCATAAGCAAGTATACCGCAGTAAGTTTTACTACCCGGTATTTGTATTTTTAACATTTTATCGTTAAGATGGCCGCCGGGAATTTGAAAAACACCATATACATTATGCTGTCCTTTCCAGGGTTCTAATATTATCTTTTCTGGATAGGTGTAATATTTTTCAGCTTTGGAGGAAAATCCCCAATCGCGACAAGCTACAGGTGGCGATTTTTCCTTAACGTAGGAAAAGCCAACTATACAAATTAAAGTAGACAATAATAATAAATAAGTAAATTTACGCAAGATTGATAGCAAAACTAAATATATTAACAGTTAAATTACTTTTACAGTTTATGAAGCCTAAATCGGGATATCAAGTGATATTGCACTCAATTTCTTTAATTAAATTTCTTTTTAAGGGAATAGGGGATTGGGGATGGGGCATAGAGAATTGGTAATTGGTAATTGGTAATATTTAACTCTCAATTCCTAACTCCTAACTATTCCCCATCCCCGATTCACAAATTAAAAAAGTTTTCACCTATACAAATGTAATATTTGGTACCTGTTTTACTTTATTTTTTCTAGGTAACGATAGGATAATCAGTGGCAGAAAAAGTCAATTTAAATACAAGGTAACTGAGTATAATTATGACTTCATCATCTGCCCGCTTCCCAGATATTACGAATCACTGGGCGCGTCCGTTTATTGAAGCTTTGGCGCGTCGCGGTATTTTAAATGGCTATCCCGATGGTAAATTTCGCCCGAATAATTCTGTTACTCGTGCTGAATTCGCAGCAATTATTACTACTACATTTTCTAAGATTCCAAAAAAACGCGAATATGTTCCATTTGTAGATGTTCCGGATAACTATTGGGCTGCTTCTGCGATTAAAAAAGCTTATGAAACAGTATTTATTACTGGGTTTCCTAACAATTATTTTCGTCCTAAAGATAGAATACAGAGAATAAATGCACTTTTAAGTATTATCAGTGGCTTGGGAATGACATCAAAGGTGTCAACCGATTTACTACCGGTACTTGGACAAATCTATCAAGATGCTGACAAGATTCCCGATTATGCGAAGCCAACCGCAGCAATCACCACTCGTGCGGGTATGGTTGTCAGTTATCCGAATCCGAAGTTACTCAACCCAACTTTAGCTGCTACTCGTGCCGATGTTTCAGCTTTTGTTTATCAAGCTTTAGTTTGGTTGGGTGAAGAAGAACCGATTCCTTCACAATATATAGTTGACCCATCTAAATTTGACGTACCAACACCACCACCCGGAAGCGTTCAAATTAAAACGAAACGAGAATTCCGTGGTGCTTGGGTTGCATCGGTTTGGAACAGTGACTGGCCGAGTCGTGCTGGATTAGAAGCAGCACAACAAAAGGCTGAGTTAATTCAAATTCTTGATAAATTACAAGAGCTAAACTTCAACGCTTTAATATTGCAGGTTCGTCCCGAAGGAGATGCTTTATATCAATCCAAATACGAACCTTGGAGCGCTTGGTTAACGGGAATTCAAGGAAAATCCCCCGGATACGACCCTTTAGAATTTGCAATTTCTGAATGTCATAAGCGTAATATTGAGTTTCACGCTTGGTTCAATCCTTACCGCGCAAGTACTTCTTACCGGAGAGTCAAGAATGTTTCTCCTCACATAGCAGAAACTAATCCAGAAGTGGTTTACCGTTGGGGAACTCAGCTATGGATGGACCCCGGTGCAAAGGTAGTACAGGATAGAATTTTCAGTGTCATCATGGACGTGGTGCAGCGCTATGATGTTGATGGTATTCATCTCGACGATTATTTCTATCCTTATCCCATCAACAATCTATCTTTCCCCGATAGCAAAACCTATGCAGCTTATCGGAATGCTGGTGGTAGATTAAGTTTAAGTGACTGGCGCAGAAATAATGTGAATATTATGATGCAGCGTCTGTGGAAAGGTATTAATTCAGTTAAATCTCATGTCAAATTCGGTATCAGTCCTTTCGGAATTTATCGTCCGGGACAACCTGCTGGAATTAAAGGTTTAGACGCTTACGAAGCACTTTACGCCGATGCTAAAAAATGGTTAGAGCAAGGTTGGCTTGATTATATCGCACCGCAACTATATTGGCGTATCGACCAAACCGCGCAAAGTTATCCCGTATTGCTGCGCTGGTGGACGAGTATTAATTCCAAGCAGCGACATGTTTATGCAGGTAACTCAGTCGCACGTTTGGACGGGAAAGCTTGGAAACAAAAAGAAATCGTCAAGCAAGTAACCATCAGTCGTAATTTGCAAGACCAGCTGTCATTGGGGAATATTTTCTTTAGCGCTAGTGGTATCCAAGAAAATCGTCAGGGTATTGCTGACAAATTCAAGTCATTACTATACAAAGAACCAGCATTAGTTCCTACAATGTCCTGGAAAGATACAATACCACCAGCATCACCAGTTGCAGTAGAAACTGAAAATCGTAAAATTACCTGGGCTACTGGTGGTGGTGAAATTCGTTCGTGGACACTTTACAAAAAGAGTGGCAGCAACTGGATACTTGAGCAAGTTTTACCGGAAGAGAAAACTGAAACTACAGTCGAACCGGGAACTTATGCTGTATGCGCTATTGATAGAATGGCGAATCAAAGTGCTGGGATAGTTGTAACAATCTAACAGAGTTCGGAATCCTTAAACGTGCCTAAGTAAAACCACCCTCTCCAAAATCTTGGAGAGGGTTTTAGCTGAGTGAATTTGGGACCTTGCTGATTAAAAGTATGAATAGCCCCCTAACCCCCAATTACGGGGGAAAAGATAATTATAATTCCCCCAATGCAAGGGGGATTTAGGGAGCTTAACTCTCCGCAGAAAAGTAAATTCATATTTCAATATGGCTAACCCCACGCTGCGCTAACAGCAATGCCGAATTTGGAGTTATCAATCGTTTAGGAAGAAATTATATTAATCCCTTTTTGCTTTAGAATTACTTATCAAAATTCCAACTTTCTTTCTCCTCTATCACTCTTTTTTCGGCTCTTCCCCTCTGTGTAAACACAAATAATTTCCTAACGGAACAGAAGTCAATATTCTTGGAGCTTGACAAATAACACTTTAATGGTTTTTAAAATTAACAATATTAAGAACTTTTTGCATTAACCTTCATATTATTGAAGAATATTATTTCATAGTTTGTTATTCTTTAATAACAAAATATAAAACAGAAAAATAAAATTGTTTCAACTATTTATACTTGGCGAGATGTAATAAATTTATTCATACATAAATTGTTGCTTATTATTTATCTATTCAAAAACTGGTTTGTACTACGACATATTTAAATTGATTGTCAGTATCTATTTAGACTTAAGTGCTCGGTTTGAATGTCATCGATTTATTCAAAAATCCTCAGTGTTTACACTCATTTTAGAGCTACTTAGAAGAATATTCTCTAAATTGTAAGTCATTAAAATAACTCAACTGTTTAAGTAGTTATGATTTTAATAACTAAACTAATGAGACATTGCCTAAGTATTATTTGGCTAAAAAAAATGTCCAATTAAATACTTTAATAACACTTGCGCTTGTATAAAATATTAGTTAATTAGCGGAATTGATTTGATTCATTTAATTTTTAAATAAGTTAAATCATAAAAAACAAAATTTGTAATTTATCAAAAAATTGCTACAAGGGCAAAATCAAGATTTGACAAAGCTTTTACCTTGCAAAGTCAATTGAAAATTTGGTAATTTGACAATAATCTAGCCCAAAACTCGGTTACCAAAGTGAAAAAGTTCGTGTTAGTCTGTTGCAGTTAATAAAAAAAAGTGAAAGCAAAGAAATCAAGATTTGGGGACATGTACTGACCGAACCGTATATTCGTTTCGTGAGTAATCCAACCTCAGTTCTTAGGTAACTTTAATTTAGTATTAGACACATGAATCAAAGACTTCTGTTGACTGTTGTAGCTGTAGTTTCTACCGTCGTTGGAACACCATCCATTAGTCGCGCTCAGGCAATAAATGAGCCATTAATTACCTCTCAAAGAAGTTTTGAAAAAGAGACATTAACAGAAAAAAACAACGGCTCGAATACTGCCGTTACCAAGGTTCACGCACACAAGTTAGCAGACCGTCAGGCAGCAACTCTTTATGTTCGTAATATCCCTGTTTTTACATTTTTGAGTTCTGTAACTACTGCAACTTCTAAGGCTGCAGTCAAAACAGATAGCAACTATAGCGACCCTGTGGAGAAAGCAAATTTAGTAGCTGCTAAAATAAATGATTTAGTCAACAACAAAGTTGATGCCTCTCAAATTACCGTTAGCTGGAACGGAACGACCGCTAACAAATCCGGAGAAAAAACTCTTGACGAACGCTACGCAATCAAAGTTGACGGCTCCCAACTAGTTGAAATCAATAGCGATACAATACTTCCCGACGCAACAAAAAATCTCAGACAAGATGCACTTCAAGCAACTAATCGTTTGCGGAGATTAGTAGGTAAAGCATCTCCTCTAAAAACAATTGCTGGCTTACCTCCAGAGTTAACCAAACCCGCAAAGATAGCCTCCAACAAGCACCATACAAAAAAATGGAGAAAAAGAAGAGTTGCAGCAAGAGGGGGAAGACGTTTTAGAGGAATTGCTTCCTTCTACGGTGCTTATTTTGCTGGTAGAAAGACCGCTTCCGGTGAAAGATTCAATCCATCAAAAATGACGGCAGCCCATAAGACCTTACCCTTCGGAACCAGAGTTCGCGTTACCAACATGCGTAACGGACGTTCCGTGGTAGTAAGAATCAACGATAGAGGACCTTTTATTCGCGGTCGTGTCATCGACCTTTCTAGAGGTGCAGCCGGAGTTATCGGAATGATTGGTAGAGGTATTGCACCAGTTAGAGTTGAAGTATTAGGAAGATAAGAATTAAGGTCAAAGGTCAAAAGTCAAAGGTGAGAAGTTAGGAGTTAGGAGTTAAGAATGTAGTGGGAGCGTCTCGCTCCCTTCTCACAATAAGCTGTGAATCATAGTTTTTCTCTCTATAGCATTCCTAAATCATTTGTGAGATTTGAGAAACCCGGTTTTTCCAAAAAACCGGGTTTCTGACATCTATCTTTCTCACGACTCATATAGGATTGCTATATCTCCCGATTACCAATTACCGATTACCAATTACCAATTACCCAATCCCCTAAATCATTAATAATCTTGATAATCCTCTATCTAATCACTCCCTTTCCCCAAATTCGGATATACACTAACGGGGGAAAGCTAGTGTAGATAGAGGATTTTTTGTGCGCCTGTTGACAACGGTTGTAGCTTTACGTTGCTATTTGGATAGACGACCTTGGCAAAGCGAGTCAAAGCATTCTGAGGAACCGCTACCCCTTGAAATGACAACTCGTTTCCAAACAGCAGTAGGCTTGGTTCCCACAATGGGAGCTTTGCATCAGGGACATTTAAGCTTGATTGAACGGGCGCGGCAGGAAAATGCCATTGTCATAGTCAGTATTTTTGTCAATCCCCTGCAATTTGGTCCTAACGAAGATTACGAAGATTATCCCCGTACTTTGGAACAGGATGAAAAGTTCTGCAAAGAAGCCGGGGTAAATGCTATGTTTGTACCAAATCCGGAAGAGATTGGGGTTGCCCGGAAGAATATACAAGATTCAATTGTTACACAAGTGACTCCCTCATCTGATATGATATCAGGCTTGTGTGGTCGTACTCGGCTAGGACATTTTCAGGGTGTGGCTACTATCGTCACCAAACTTTTTAATTTGGTGCAGCCAGACCGGGCTTACTTTGGTCAAAAGGATGGTCAACAACTAGCAATCATTAAACGGCTAGTTAAGGATCTTAATTTTCCCATAGAAATCGTCGCTTGCCCAATCGTCAGGGAAGCGAATGGCCTTGCTTTAAGTTCCCGTAACCAATATTTAACTGCTAGTCAAAAACAGCAAGCTGCTGTTTTATATCGTGGCTTGCAAAGAGCTACGGCTGTTTTTCACGATGGAATTCGTAAAAGCAGCATCCTGATTGAAGCTGTTTATAAAGAAATAGCAATGGTCACTACTGTATCTGTGGAATATATTGAATTGATTGAACCTACTACGTTAATACCGTTAGATGAAATTAAGGAGGAAGGTATGATTGCGATCGCCGCTCATCTTGGCTCTACACGATTGATTGATAATATTGTTTTACGCGATCGCCAACCGATAATCGCCATTGATGGACCCGCAGGTGCTGGTAAATCTACCGTAGCTCGTCAAGTTGCAGCTAAATTAGGGCTTGTATTTTTAGATACAGGCGCTATGTACCGTGCCCTTACTTGGCTGGTATTGCAAAAGGGAATTCCCATGGATGATGAATGTGCGATTGCCGAGTTGGCTAACAGTTGCTCGATAAGATTGACTCCCAGCGAAGATTTGAAATCCCCAGTGCGGGTTTGGATTAATGATAATGACGTTACAACAAAAATTCGGACAGCCGAAGTAACATCAAAAGTATCGGCAATTGCAGCGCAAAGTGCAGTACGCCAAGCTTTAGTAAAACAACAGCAAAGGTGGGGTAAAGAAGGAGGTTTGGTTGCAGAAGGACGTGATATTGGGACTCAAGTTTTTCCCGATGCTGAAGTCAAAATCTTCTTAACTGCAACAGTTTCAGAACGCGCGCGTCGTCGTCAGCAAGACTACAAAAAACAAGGACAACCCGAAGTCAGCCTTGAGGAACTCGAAGCTAGCATTAAAGAACGCGACGGTCAAGACAGTACCCGACTGGTTTCACCACTAATGAAAGCAGCGGATGCCATAGAAGTAGTCTCCGATGGTTTAACGATTGATGAAGTAACAACAGGAATAGTGAATCTTTATAAGCAATGCTTGACCCATTCATAAAAAATGTTAGAAGCTGGAAACTCTCACATTCTATGTGGAAGAGGAAAGCGATACAGTACTTTTAAGTACCGTCTCGCTTTTCAAGTGGGTGTGGACATTTAGCATTTATTTTTTGCTTAGAGAAATTAGAGAGACCACTTTCTATTTTGGCATCATAAAGAAACTCTGTCATCCTTTTAGGGGGATAGAGTTCTCCTTCTTATAATTACAGCTAAAAAATCTTCTGTTAGCGCTTTTGATGGTGACAGAAGAATATCATTTGGATATCTAATAGAATTGAAAAGGAAAAAATATCTTTTTATGGAGTAACTTACCCAAAAAGGAGGGTTGCTTGAGTTACGCAATAGCACTAAGCTATATGGGGTAGGGGGGGATTTTGAGTGAAGACTGGAGTTTTATATCCATGTTTCATGATTAATTCACTGACAGGCAAGATGCTTCCCCATACTTCCTACCAAACATATAAAAGATAAGCCTTCTCTCTAGATATCATGTTCAAAAAAATTGCTGCTAAGCTAAAAACTAATTTCCCCGCACCAGAAGTACAAGCTCACTGTGACGGACCTTGCGGAGTTTATGACCCTTCTTCCGCTAGAATCACAGCAGAAGCAGTAGTCTCCATGACCAAAAAACTCATGGACTTAGAGCATCCACCTGCTGGTGATAAAGCAGCAACGATTGCTTACAACAACACCTTTTCTCGCTTTGTTGCGATCAAAGAAGAACAAGCTCAAAAAACTAAAGAAGATTTACTAATTCTTTGGACAGATTATTTCAAGCCAGTACACCTCGAAAAGTATCCTGACTTGCACGACACCTTCTGGAAAGCAACAAAACTTTGTTCTGCTTGTAAAGTAGAAGTTAACCTCGACCATGCAAACGAATTGATGGCAGCGGTTGAAAAAATTCACAACATGTTCTGGGCTACCAAAGACCGCAATGTTGCTTGGTACAAAGCTAGCTAAGACAGAATTAATAATTAATTAAACTTAGTTTTTTTTAAGCCAATAATTGCCAAAATGTCGAAAAAGCTCTCAAACTAGCTGTGGAAGCAATGAACGAGGAATTTAGAACACTCATTAAATTGCTTCAGTTGCTTGTAGGAATGCAAAAAAGAATGCGCGTCAGTGGTTCTTCAATGCTTCCCGAGCTTCAGCCGGGGGAAGAAATATTATTTGACCCAAGAGCTTATCGACGAAAATTACCACAGGTAGGAGATATCGTAGTTGCACGTCATCCCTACCAACCAATACAAATAATTAAAAGAGTGGCTGTAATACTTGAAGATGGTTCTTGTTTTTTGATAGGAGATAATACTTCTTCAAGTACTGACAGTCGCTCTTACGGTTTTATCCCTTTAAACAAAATTCTGGGAAAAGTTACATCGAAATTCCCGTAATCAGTGACCAGTAATCAGTGACCAGTTGTTCATCCGTTCACCGTCAGATATTCCCGTAGCGTAAGATAATGTGGAGCATCAGTAATTAAATAAATATAAATATAAATATATGAATAGTACGGAATTAGGACAATATATTGAAGCGACTGAGAGTATTTCAAAACCTTGGCTGTTGATACAGTTACGTCTTCTAAAGTTAGAAGAAAAGCGAGCCGATATTTCAGAAAACGAATATGCTGAAAATCTCCAAGATATCCATGAAGATTTAATGAATTTAGGCGAATGGTGGATTGGGATAGAAGATAAGGTATTTTGACAAAAAACTATTTTGACAAGCGACCAACAGATCATAAATAATTATAGATATAGAGAATAAATAACTAGTAACTGATGACTGTTCTTTGTTAACTAGTCACTGGCGACTGGATAGTGGAAATTGAAATGGATTATCGGGATGCAGGAGTTGATGTTGAAGCTGGACGCGATTTTGTTGGTCAAATTCGCAATTTGGTTCACAGCACTTTTAGAAAGGAAGTAATTGGGGGATTAGGTGGCTTTGGGGGTTGCTTTGAGTTACCCGCAGGCTATAAACAACCTGTTTTAATTTCAGGAACTGACGGTGTTGGAACAAAGTTGAAAATTGCTAATACTATTAACCGTCACGATACCGTTGGTATTGATTTGGTCGCGATGTGCGTCAACGACGTGCTGACATCTGGCGCAGAACCTTTATTTTTTTTAGATTATTTAGCAACGGGTAAGCTTAATCAAGAGCAGTTAACTCAGGTGGTTGCAGGTATCGCTTCTGGTTGTAAACAATCTGGTTGCGCTTTACTCGGTGGGGAAACTGCCGAAATGCCGGGTTTTTATCAAGCAGGAGAATATGACTTAGCTGGCTTTTGTGTAGGGATTGTCGAAAAAAGTCAGATGCTTGATGGAACAAAGGTAAAAGTAGGAGATGTTGCAATTGGTTTAGCCAGTTCTGGAGTACACAGTAATGGCTTTAGTTTAGTAAGAAAAATAATTAGCGATAAAAAATTAAGTTGGGACGAGACCCCAAGTCTATTTGACGGTAAGTCTTTAGGTGAAACTTTGCTTACTCCCACACAACTCTACGTTAAACCAGTATTAGCAGCCCAGAAGAAAGGCTTAGAAATCCACGCAATGGCGCATATTACAGGTGGTGGATTGCCAGAAAATCTGCCCAGATGTCTCGGGGAAGGACAATCTTTCAAGATTGAAACTGGTAGCTGGATAGTTCCACCCATATTCGAGTGGTTAGCACAAACGGGTTCTGTTAATACTCAAGCAATGTATAACACCTTCAATATGGGAATTGGCTTCGTTGTCATAGTTCCAGCTAATCAAGCACAACAAACAATCAGCTTTTTTGAGTCTCACAATATTGCTGCTTGTAACATTGGTGAAGTAGTTTCTGGCAATAAAGAATTAATTGGTTTATAGGAATATAGGCATTATATTATACTTAACCATTAAGCCTTTTGAGTTTTATTGCAATGTAAAACAATGTCTATCGCTTGTGCTAAGGGTCTTTTGAGTTATCACATCAGCAAGGCTTAAGATAGTAATTACTTATTTGAATGAATCATTTATTACTTTTCTACTGAGTTAACATAGAAAATACTCATGACCATAAACGTTAAAATTTGCTAAGTTAGTCTTAATATATTGAGAAAGTTTGCTAAGGACGTGCAAAAAGTTAGCACTAAAACAAATCCGGAACATTAATGTTTTCCGGACTACAGGTGTGACTTAGTGCAGTGTTAAGAATAAATAATTTTACACAAGAAAAGGCTATGGTTGTAAATTTTACCCTTACTTGTGCTTCTAAGACGCTTTTAAAAGAAGTATTCCAGAACTTAGACGCGCAAAGTTGTCCGAATAATTATAATTTTCATATGCATACCGTATATTCTGATGGTCAAATGGAGCCTTCGGAATTAATGCAGCAAGCAATTGACAATGGTTTAAAAGGACTTGCAATTACCGACCACCACAATACAGGTGGTTATCAAGCTGCTCAAAAATGGTTAGAGGATTGGAAATGCAGTAATCCCGATGCTGATACACCTTATTTATGGAGTGGTGTTGAAATCAATGCCAATCTTCTAAACGTACAAGTCCACATTTTAGGTTATGCTTTTGACCCAGAACATCCCAGCATACAACCCTATACCCAGGGACAACAGGTTACAGGTTCCGAGTACGAAGCTGTCAACGTAATTGCTGCGATTCATGAAGCTGGAGGATTAGCAGTACTTGCTCATCCAGCACGTTATAGAAAAAGCCACTTTGATTTAATTCCTGCTGCTGCTGAATTAGGAATCGATGGTGTGGAAAGCTTCTACGCTTACAGTAGTCGCAAACCCTGGAAACCAAGTGTCACCCAAACGCAACAGGTGCAGCGATTGGCCACCGAATACGGATTGTATAGTACTTGCGGTACGGATAGCCACGGTTTAACCTTACTCGAACGGTTATAAGTAGTTAGTATTAGTATTTATTAGTTGGTGAGACAGCGCGCAAAACGTGGGGTTCTCCCCATGTGAGCCGTTAGTGTTAGCGTGTCCGTGCTAGGACATAGCATCTCCGAGGAGATATCCGAAGGGTTGTTAGTAACTAGAATTACCAACTAACAACTTTCAGCTATCTAATTAATCTTATTTTTGAAATTCTGATAATAACCAAGAAACAACTTGGCTGTGATTCATTTTACGAGAACGACGGAAAGCTTCTTCAAGCATTAAAATATCTAAACCTGGCAGCATTTGAGATTGAGTAATTCTTCTACTACCTTGATTTTCTATCAAAAAAGCTGTAACTTGAACGTTTTTAACATCTATAATCCAGTATTCATTTACACCTAGCTCTTCATAGAGTAGGCGTTTTTCACCTTTATCATCAGCTAAAGAAGTATTCGCAACCTCAATAACTAAATTTGGTGCTGGAAACTCGTCAAGGCTAACAATAGAAGTTCCGTAAGGAATTGCATCAGCATTGTCACCAATATAATAAGAAACATCGGGTTGAGCTTCTCTGTACCCGGTTTTACGGTAGGTACAATTATCTTTTACATTCATCGGAATACCTCTGATAGCTGCGTAGTTGCTAGCAGTTAAGATAACTAACGAACGATCTTGTGAATGGTCATTTCCTACTGCTGACATTTCAATCCTCATTCTACCGTTGTAGTAGTAACCCTTAGCTTTTTCATAGGCAGGGTTTTTGATTATTTGGATATACTCATCCCAGGATGCTGTTACCCAGGTTTCGGTTGGTATTTTTGTTTGTAAATTGCTCATAATAATGGGTTTGAGCCGGTAATAGTTTACTTTATTATCACAACAAAATAGAAAATCTACAGCGCTTTAAAATCATTCACGATTATCATAAAACCGGGTTTCTTAGTAATCACACACAATTTTATTTTATTGTTAACTGCTAACTGTTAACTGCTAACTGTTAACTGCTAACTGTTAAAGTGTAATCAATAAGTTCGGGAAAAAACTTTGAAAAATCAGCTTGAAGCTGCTGATAATTAAAAAATAGTTCTTCGACTCCACCGAATAAATTATTTTTTCTTTTTATTCTATGAGAAATTCCGTTTATAGCTCTATTGATTGTAGATGTTTCTCTATATGAAGCCAGCCAATCATGAGCAATCATATCAGGGAGTATATGTTTTAATCGCTCGGGAAGTATTTTTTGGTTATCTTGCAATACTTGATAAACATTATTTGTAAAATCAGAAAGCGGAACAGATGAATAGCTAGACCAATTATTTGCTAAAAAATGGTCGTAAAATACATCAATCATTATTCCAGAAAATCTCCGTCTATCTACACCGATAAGCCTTTTACTTGAGCGAAATATTGGATGAGAATCGGTAAAGCTATCAACTTTTCGATGCAAGTAAATTCCTTCTATTACTTTAAGCGAATAAATATTTTCTATTGAACCTTTAACAAAATCTCCCAGAAGATTTCCTATCAAAGACTCTGGTGTACCATCAGATAAAAATAGATGAGCTAGATAATTCATTGTGAAAAGAGGTTAAATAACATGGTAAAACTTTAATACAATTTCACAAGTAGCAAGTACCGCTACGCTCAAATAGTAAGTAGCAAGTTTTACCTCTTCCTAAAGAAAGAGGATTCGCGCAACAGTTCTCTCTTTAATATTAAATATGTTGTTTTTTCTCCTTAAAAGAAGAGGCTTTATACTAATTTCGGAGCTATATTACTTGCTAACTGCGACTTTAGCTCCCTATGAGCGTGGTAATCCTGCTAACTTTCATCGCTTTACAAACAATATTATAAATTGATTAATGATAATACGTAAATTAAGAATCTAGCTAAAAAATATGAATCAATATTTGAATATGTTTGCTAATTTATCTCAAAGTCAAAATTTGATGCAAAATGAACGCATGGGATTAATCTTATTAGTTGGGATTGCTATTATTACCGGAATTATGTGGCAAATTCCCAGCGGTAAAATAATTCTCTATCCCTTAACTTTGCTATCGACTTGGTACCATGAAATGGCACATGGGTTAATGGCTGTGTTGCTAGGAGCAAATTTTAAAAAGTTAGAAATTTTTGCTAATGGTAGTGGATTAGCGATGTATGAATATCGTGGTTCGTTATTTCTCGGACCAATTGGTAAAGTACTTGTTTCTGCTGCTGGTCCGATGGGACCTCCAATTATTGGTGCTGGTTTTATTTTGGCCTCCCGTAGTTGGCAAACATCACAGCAACTTTTAGTTATTTTGGGCAGCTTTATGTTAATTTCGGTTCTAATTTGGGTAAGAACTGGAGTTGGTATTTTATTAATTACTCTACTTGGTTTAATAATATTGGCAATTGGATTAGAAGCATCTCCAGAAATAAAAGTATTTGCAATTCAGTTTCTTGGAGTTCAAGCTTGTATCAGCACATTTCGTGATTTTGATTATGTTTTTCGTTACTATAATGGTCATTCTGATACTGCCAAAATTGCTAAAATATTGATATTACCCCATTGGTTTTGGGGAATTTTGATAACAGTTGTATCAGTTTTTCTTTTAGTACAGAGTCTTCGTATTGCTTATTTCTCAAATGAATAAATCTAGTTTTATATATCAGTTCTCAGTTGGATAGAATACACCCCTCTCCGCTGACTTGGAGAGCAATGCGTTGCGGTGAGTCTAGTTGGGGGTGTCGGTTTCCGTCCCCCAAACTAGCGAACCCGGAGGGAGGAACACGACCGTTGTTAGCGGAGCGTCTCCGTAAGGAGATAGCAATTGCGGGAGAGGGGCTGGGGGTGAGGTCTATCAAGGTGTATTTCACCCAACCGAAAAACGCTATAAACAAGCCGATTTAAAATAATTAGTCGTGCTCAATCGTCCACAAATATTATTTTGTTTACAGAAAAAATAATATTGCGGTTAATTAATTTTTACTAAAATAAACAAATAGGAATGGCCGCAAGTGTCACAAAACTAGGATGGTGCGTGACACTACAATCCTTATTATTAGGTTCAAATTTTAATCAAGTGTCACAGCACCCTACAAGGAAAATATGCTAGTTGCGGTCATTCCTAGTGCTGAAGAAAAAAGTCGAAAAATTGCTGTAAATCTTTTGAAAGAAGGACTTTCCACTGAATTAGTTGCAAAAAACACTGGTTTAGCAGTTGAAGTAGTGCAGCAATTACCAGTACTCAAACTGAGAATGAAGAAGAGTAAATACTCTATGAAATCTCCAGTATAAGTACTTAGACAAAATTAATTGTATATTTGTCATTGCGAGGGTCACTACGTGAAACGAAGCATTCAGCGTTCACCGCTAGGTGCGGCTCAGCTGTGGATCATCGCAACACTCTGAGATTGCTATGTCCTATCGGACACGCTCCGCTAACGCTATCGCTCGCAATGACACAAATATTTTTGTCTACCTGCGTATTTGGTGTACGCTGGTTTTTTTTGTAAATAGTTGTCCTCACTTGTTGAAAGACAAGGACAAAATAAAATTTTGCGTTTTGATGTAAGACTCAAGATATCAGCAGTCAAAAAATGTTATCAGATGATGATGCTGAAAAATATTAGTGTATTTTACTATTAATTTTTATAAAAAAACCTTTTATACATGAATAATTAAAGAAGAAGTAGATTGTAAATAATTTTACTATTCTTTGATAATTACTTTCTAGTACCTTTTCAATCTCAGAGGCTACTAGAAAAGGAATTTCAATCTTTAGAGGATATTAACGGAGCCGATTATTTATCAATAAGCGTAGTAACTTAAATTACCAGTTTTATCCTTTGTCTTGAATTATTAACTATAAAATTATTCTTCCAATACCACGGTAAACGTAAAGTTCTTGTTAAAAACTGCGTCAGGTAGATGCGTAATGCCCCATCAAAATGATAAATAAATAATCATTGAGTTTATTAAATCAATTTAATTGATTCTCGGTTGCGGTGAAGCTCGGCGAAAGATAATTCTTCCCCCAGACTTCACCTGAAGCTTGGCATTAGCTTTAGCTTGCTTAAAAATTTAACTTTACTCCTCGCACTCAATCTAGACCCAACCGAATCAGCTTTAAAAGTACAAATCGAAAACCGCGCTTATAGTGATGAAAGCATCTGCAAAATTCGACTTTGAAGACGAGAAATTCAATGCACCACCTTCTCGTATTGTTCCTTGGTGTCAAATGATTAACCCGAAGTACGACATGAATGACACCGAGGGTGTAAGCTCCTACGGTTTGGCGATTAAGCTAGAAAATGCCCGTGCTGTTGGCTTTGTACCGGATGACAATTGGCAACAGGTGGAACATCACTTTAGTTCTGGAGTTGAAACAGTTTATATTAGTACAACTCCAAATATAGTAATAGTACGTCGAGGACCTTTATCGGTCAAAGACCGAGAGACAGGTGCAAAGTTAGGAACTCTCAGAGATAATTATGATGCTTTTTTAGCAGACAAACTTAAATTTAAAACTTTTACTCGCTATCTTATTTTTTTGGCAGGACAAGACAAGAATTTTTTACATGAATTACCTTTACAATTAACTTTGAATGGTGCGGCTGGAGCAAGTTTTAGTAAGTCTTATTGTGAATATCAGCAAGGAAGAGCAATAGGGGGATTTGTTGCTGAATTAGAAAGAGCTTATGCAGGATATCGCAGACAAGCTGCTACTCCGAAAGGCCCATTATTTCACGCTCACGGTATTTTCTCACCAATTATTGAATGTGAAGAAAGAGGAATTGCCACAAATACCGTTTTAGTTGCTGCGACTGTAGACTACAAGCACCCTACAGTTTCCACATTAACTAACTACTTAATTGCTTCGGACTCAAAAGAGTCAGAATTAATCTCCAAAAACTTTGAAGAATACAAAGATTTTGCTAAGGAACCTGTAAAAACAGAAACACCTCGTCCAATGATGGCTACAGCTGGAGTTTCCAGTTCCTACGTTTACCCAGACGAAGACGATTTTGGGTATCCACCTTATTAGAAGACGAGGTGATGGGGAGATGGGGTGATGGGGAGATGGGGAGATGGGGAGATGGGGAGATGGGGAGATGGGGAGATGGGGAGATGGGGAGAATGAAAATAGTTAGGAGTTATGAGTGAGGATTTAAAAATTGAAAGTAGTGCGTTAGCGAAGCGTGTCCGTAAGGATATGCTTCGCTAACGCACTACTATTTTTCTCTCACAATCTCCACCAATCACCTTGTCCCCTTGTCCCCTTGTCTCCTTGTCTCCCCCTCTACTCCTCACTCCCCATAGCCAAACCAGCTAAATACGCTGTTGTCCAAGCGCTTTGAAAGTTAAAACCGCCGGTCACCCCGTCGATATCGAGAATTTCCCCAGCAAAGTGTAATCCTTTAACCAAACGGCTTTCCATTGTTTTGAAATTAACTTCTTTGAGTTTGATTCCACCACAGGTAACAAATTCGTCTTTGAAAACTCCTTTTCCGCTAATAGTGTATTGTCCTTGAGTTATTTCTTGGACTAATTTATTAAAAGCTTTTTTTGGTAATTCAGCCCAACGAGTATCTTTATCAATACCAGCACGGGATATAAGATATTGCCATAAACGATGTGGTAATTTTATTCCTCGATGTAAAAATACAGCCCTTTTCCCATAATCATTTTTGACCTGCTGCAATTCTTTTCGCACTTCATCTTGATTAGAATTTGGTAACCAATTAACGGTGACTGTTCCTTGGTAGCGGGATTCATTAAATATTCTTGCACCCCAAGCCGAAAGTTTTAATACCGCTGGACCGCTTAAACCCCAATGAGTAATCAATAATGGGCCAGTTTGTTCTAGTTGAGGTTTTCCCGGTACTGATAAACGTAGTTTTACAGGATTAACGCTCACACCAGCTAATTCACGCAATTCTTTATCTAAAACGTTGAAGGTAAATAAAGAAGGAACTGTTGGTTCAACTTGATGACCAAATTTTTTAGCGATTCTATAACCTACAGGATTACTACCCGTTGCCAGCAATAGTTTATCGCATGGTAGTATTTCCCCAGACTTGAGTAAAATCTCGAATTTAGATTTATCATTTTCATCTGCTGAAGAACTATGGGAATTATCTTCAACTAAATCCTCTTCACATTCTTCAGACTTTACCCAAACTACAGGTGAACTTGTGCGAATCTGGACGTTGTAGGCTAAAGCGGTCTTTATCAAACAATCTACAATAGTTTCCGAATTATCTGTAACGGGAAACATTCTTCCGTCAGCTTCAGTTTTTAACTGTACTCCAGCAGAAGCAAACCACTTAACAGTATCTTGAGCTTGAAAACGAGAAAAAGCACCCAGCAAAGCTTTTGAACCCCTGGGATAATTTTGAATAAAACCCTTCGTATCAAAAAGAGCATGAGTGACGTTACAGCGTCCCCCACCAGAAATACGAACTTTAGCCAGTAGCTGGCGACTTGCTTCAAGTAAGATAACAGAAGCACTTCGGTTAGCTTTAGCAGCCGAACAAGCCGCAAAAAAACCCGCTGCTCCACCACCAACAATCACAATTCTCAATGGTTGCAAATTCCGAACTATTTATAGAGTTTTTATTTTATTATCTTTATATTACATATTCGGGATGACGATTTAAAAGCGCAGCCAAGTTTTTTGGGCATAGCCAAGAATTCCGAAAGCAATAGCAATAAAAAATAACATTAAAATAATACCTCCAGGAATAAAAGTAAGAATACCCAAACCCCTAAGAACCCATACAGCTATTGCGATACCAAGAAACATTCCAAAACCCTGGGTTAATTTTTGATTCAGCTTAGAAGATTGACTCACCTCATATCCCTCTTAAATACATGGTATCTCTGATATTCTAACGGTTGAAGCAGTGGTCAGCGAACAGCGAACAGTAACCAGTGACCAATAATAAATTCTTAACTCCTAACTCCTAACTCCTAACTCCTAACTCATTACTCATTACTCATTACTCCTAACTCCTAACTCCTAACTCCTAACTCCTAACTCATTACTCATTACTCATTACTCATACTCCCTACTTCCTGCCATAACACTAATAATTCACAATATTCGTGATAATGCTGACATATTTTTGGGTAATTTTTGGGAATAATAAACTGTAGTAAGAACTAATTCCGGAATGCTTTTGTATTGTAGTGGAATTAGAATTATTGAATAAGACTAGACTGCAATTGTAAAGTCTTTATTCTTTTTTAGTGTAGTGTGGAAAAATCAGGAGCGAGCGAAACATTATGTCTGCGTCTTTTTTCTCAGACTTAATCAATACAGGTTCGGATATGCATTGGAGTCAGAACAAGCAAGAAGCGTTCTTGAAAGGCGAAATTTTCGTAGAAACGCGGTCTCACAATGCTTGGGGTGGATGTGTTAGTGCAAAAATGTATTTACCACTGGTACGTTCGCAAGTTTGGCAAGACATAACAGATTATCCGCGCTGGGTACAGTACTTCCCCGATATAACCAAGAGTGAGATTGTACACAAGGGTGAAGTTAAACGTCTGTATCAGGCAGCACAAAAGGCTTTTATGTTTTTTACTGCACAAGTAGATATTTATCTAAATGTAGTCGAAGATTTTGGGCATAAAGTCCAATTTAAATTAGATAAAGGTACATTTCACGATTTTAGTGCGGACATAGATTTACGAGACTACGATAACGGTACTTTATTAACTTACTCAGTACAGGCTACTCCTATAATTCCCATCCCTTCGATGTTTATTCAACAAGCAATGAATTTTGAATTGCCCGCAAATATGCGTAAAATGCGACAAGTCCTATGTAAGGAAATGTAAGAGCGATGTCACAGGCAAATGAGATTCTTGATTTTTGGTTTGGTAGCCGGGATGAACCGGATTATGGTAAGCCCAAAAAAGCTTGGTTTGCAAAAGAACCAGAGTTTGACGAAGAAATACGAAAGCGTTTTCTTACAGACTATGAAAAAGCAGCAGCAGGTAACTTAGATGAATGGAAGGATTCACCTGATAACTGTTTGGCTTTAGTTTTGCTACTAGACCAATTTCCTAGGAATATCTTTCGTGAAGACCCCCAAGCTTTTGCTACTGACTGGGAAGCACTATCAACAGCACATCAAGCTATAGCACAAGGTTTCGACGGTCAATTATTAAATGTACAGCGTTGGTTTGTGTATTTACCTTTTGTACATAGTGAAAATATTGAACATCAACGTCAAGCGGTGAAGTTATTCCAGAAACTCAGTGGAGATAGAGATAGTGCAAGCGCGATTGAAAATGCAATCCGTCACCGGTCGGTAATTGAACGTTTCGGTCGTTTTCCCCATCGCAATATAATTTTAGGACGACCTTCAAACCCTGAAGAAAAAGAATTTTTGAAACAACCGGGGGCACGATTTTAATATAATTTTTGAAGACACAAAGACATTTACAGGACTTACGCAAAGCAAAATTGTCATTGCGAACCGAAACGGAGTGTAGGGAAGCAATCCCAAGGTTTCGAGAGATTACGTCGCTGTCGCTCGTAATGACGCAATTACGTTACTTTTGCGTAAGTCCTAATTTAATATAATTAAATAAAAAAGTAGCGTCTTTGTGTCTTAATTATTTATTTTAATAATTTATATTTAGAGTTTAGATATAACAATACTGATTTTACAAATCATCTAAAATTTTCATTAGCTATAAACCCGATTTCTGTAAAAAACCGGGTTTATAAACTTTTCAATACTTCAATAAATTCTAAGGTAATAATAAGGCTTGTAGTTTCATCCATTAACACAGTATTGTGAGAATAATAATACAACCGCGTTTTACTGAATCATATGCTAAAGCAATAAAGGCTAAGGTAAGCCCTCAATTAAATATCTTTAATATTGCTATTTACTACACAAAAATATATTATTCACGCTAGTAAATAACAACGCTGAAAAAAGGTATTTAACCTTTAAAATAAATTTTATTTCTTTAACTGAAACAGTTGAGCCAATCAATTTATCAGTGTATATTCAAAGTCTGATTAGAATCTCTAGCTCCCGCATCAAACAACACTTCATCTAACTCTGGTTCTGTAAATTCAAAACCTAAAGTCGCAGCAAAATTAACTATCTTTTTCTTGTCCCAATTCCACACACCAAAAACGCCTTTAATAGAACAACTTTTATAATATTGTTCGTAAACTTCCTGATTTTGCATCAAATTATCGTAGAAAGCATCAACCTGCTCAAGTGACATAAAAGCTTATCTCCTCACGCGCGTGACTTCTTGATTAAAAACTACATGCTTGAAGTAGTAGATTTAGTTTCAGATAACTTCTTATTCAGTGGTTGGGAGTAGTTATACGGATAAAACGGACAGATGCTCATTAAAAATCTTGCTCCGATATATTGACATCAAACCAACCTTTGAAGCAGTCCGGAACAAAACCCTGACAATATGTATTATTTTATTTACGTATTGCTTGTCACGCTATGAGGAAATTACGTATTCTTGACTACTGATTTAAGATTCAAGGTCAAAGGTCAAAGGTTTAAGGTTTAAGGTTTAAGGTTTAAGGTTAAATATTTTAGGTCTGAGATTTAATATCAAATAATTAACAACTCCTAACTTTTAACTCTCTTACCCTGTTAATCACAAAGTTGTACTTGGTCGTAGAAAATCCAACCTTCAGTATCATCAGAAAGTTTAACTTTCAAAAAATCACCTTTATCATCAAGTTTTAACATTGTTTCCCCTCGATTTAATGCTTTGAATGCTTGAGCATCCCTATGAGGGAGGTCGCGTAATTGTGGAGATTTATTCAAATCTTTTTTAACAATCCAACATTTCCCAGGTATTTGCGATAGCAAATTACTGTGTTGCGAATTTGTTTTACCTAAATTACCAGCATTAACTAAAGCAAATCCCCCAACACTAGCTAGTACAGTTGCAACTCCTATACTTTTTACACCTAGAGGAATTACGTTCTTAAACTTTGGCATTTTCGGAATTGATTTTAAAGGTGTCGTAGTTGAAGGTTCTTCTAATTTAACATTGATTTTTGGGAGTCGAGCAGTTTTAGCTATGGGTTGCTGTGGTTCAACTGCAAAATTTTTACTTTTATAGTAAGCAGGAATAACATCATGTGCATACTCCGTGGAAGTAATATCTTTTACTTTTATATGCTGCTGTCCTAAGCGCAGCACGCTAGAGGTAGAAAGTGGCATTTCTCCAGCTAAAAGTAATTGACCGTCAAGAATTGGTGGATTTTTTTGACGAAGATTCCGTAAATAAAATTTTTCTTTTTCTGGGTTGAAAAAGATTTCTACATGTAGTGCAGAAACTGTTGATTCAGATAAAACAATATCGCAATCTTGGGGGTCGCGACCGATACGAATTTTTCCTGGTATTTTACTAAATTGATTGCTGGTAATTTTATAAGTATTAATATTGCTCCCTTCAACCCACTCTAAAGTAAGTTCGTATAAACCCTTATTAGTCTGGCTTTCTAATGAGTCGGGTTCGGATAGAGTTGGTAATTCTTTTAATGCTTCTATTACTTCGTCTACAGTTTGATAGCGCTCTTTGAAATGATAGCGCGTCATCTTATTTATAACTTCGGAAAATGCTGGGTCTACTTTTCTCAGATGCTCCCAAAGTATTTCTCCGGTATTCGGGTCGTCTTGAAGTTCGTAAGGATATACACCTGTTAACGCTTGAATAGCTATCATTCCCAGAGCGTAAATATCGCTTCCCTGACGCGGTAAACGTCTAATTTGTTCGGAAGGCATGTAGCCGCGAGTTCCTACAACTAATGTAACATTTTGTTTGGATGAATTAGTTGCTGTTTGATTGCGTAGTTGCTTGATTGCGCCGAAATCAATTAATACTAATTTATTATCGGAAGCACGTCTAATGAGATTATCGGGTTTGATGTCGCGGTGAATTACTCCTTGACTATGAACAAACTGCAAAATTGACAGTATTTCAGTCAAAAGGTCTATGACTTGAGTTTGACTTAACTTTCTTCCTTTGGGTAATTCTCTGCTTAGAGAATGTCCTTCGATTAATTCTTGTACCAGATAAAATTGGTTATTGTCATCAAAATAAGCTAAAAGTCTCGGAATTTGGTCGTGATTTCCCAACTGTTGCAGCGTATCGGCTTCTTTTTGAAATAATCTTCTAGCTGCTTCTAAATTTTCCGGTAAGGTACTAGTAGTCTTTAAATGCTTGAGAACGCATTTAGGTTTTCCCGGAAGGTGAATATCCGAACATATATAAGTTTGTCCAAAGCCACCTTCAGCCAATATTTGGAGTACTTTGTAACGTCCTGCTAGTAACTGACCAATCATGCTAGTACGGTGTTTTAATAAAATAATTTTTGCACTTCCTTGTCTTATTTGTAACTTTACCAAATATCCTGAGTTGGATTTTATAACCACACAAGAAAGCAAGTGAGTTGATTTGCATAATAAAACACCCGTTTTGGGGAAATTTTATTTTATCTATCACAATTCTCTTTCCTTGCTAGTATCCAATTGTTGACTTAGTTACAAAAAATATCTGACGAATAAGCTAATCAAAAGCTCAAATGTAGATGCGATTAATCTATACAAAAAAGGATTAAGAATACCGGGTTATTTTCGTTTTGTTGAGTTCAACCGTAAATAATTCTTCAACACTTTAATTTGTTATCCTGATGACAGCTTGAATCAATCACACTGTGTTTTCATGCTTCTAGAAATCAATTTAATCAAGCTGGTAAGTAAATGAATAACAAATTATAAGGTAGCTTGTTGCCAGTTTGGCAGTTATTTACAGAATCAATAAATTTGCTTTAAACGTACTGATTTAAAAATATTGTTACATTTAGAGCAAGTAAAATAACCAATACAGCGCCAATTTATTTTACCTTTCTCAGTATAATTAATACTCATTTGGAAATTATACAAGAGTAGTTAGACTCTTCAAGTTTTAGCTCAGTAATTAGTAATATGTCAATTTAGTTATCTAGTTAACAAATTAAATAGATAATCTTTGTTACTGTTACTAATAAATCACTTTAATCCTAGCTATATTTATTATCAAAAAGCGATTAAACAGAGCGTAAAACAGATAAAATAAGCTTGATTAATTAGTAATTAGCATTTTAGATAACTTTATGTCTATTTTCAATAAAATAAAAAAAAGATAGCAATCCGACTTGATAAATTAAAGTCACAAAACTAATACTATTTATTAATCGCTGTTTCCTATTCCTAATCACTAACAACATAAAAAACCCGGCTTCTTGATATAAACCGGGTTTAAAACACATTATTAAAAATTAATCAACTTTAACCAATATTACATTGTCACTAATTCCGAAGGTACTCGTTTGAAAATGAGACGCTCATTTTCTACATCTACAAAGATGGTATCCCCGTCGTTGAATTCACCGCGTAAGATTGACTTCGCGATTTGAGTTTCTAGCTCGCGTTGAATCGCACGTTTTAACGGACGCGCACCGAATACCGGGTCGTATCCCACCTCAGCCAAGAAATCTAAAGCAGCATCGGCAAGTTTCAAAGACATTTTGCGGTCTGCCAATCTGTGACGCAATCTTTCTACTTGTAGCTTAACGATATTGCGTAATTCGGATTTCAGTAAAGCATGGAAGAAGATAATTTCATCAATCCGGTTGAGGAACTCCGGACGGAAACTGCTTCGCATTACTTCCATAACTCTAGTACGCATTTCTTCATAACGAGAATCATCCCCAGCCACATCAAGAATAAACTGAGAACCGATGTTGCTCGTCATGATGATAATCGTATTTTTGAAGTCTATAGTTCTTCCTTGTGAATCAGTAACTCGTCCGTCATCAAGAATTTGCAGCATGATGTTAAATACATCGGGATGTGCTTTCTCGATTTCGTCAAACAAAATTACCGCATAAGGACGACGACGAATAGCTTCGGTTAATTGACCACCTTCCTCATAACCAACGTATCCCGGAGGAGCGCCGATTAAACGAGAAACTGCATGTTTTTCCATGTATTCGGACATGTCAATCCGCACCATAGCTTCTTCTGTATCGAACATGTAAGAAGCCAAAGCTTTACCCAATTCGGTTTTACCAACACCAGTAGGACCGAGGAAAATAAAGCTAGCGATGGGACGATTGGGGTCAGCAAGTCCCGCACGAGAACGCTGAATTGCATCAGCGACGGCTGTAACAGCTTCATTTTGACCAATCACCCGATTGTGTAATTCATCTTCAAGATGCAATAATTTCTCTTTTTCGGATTCCACTAACTTACTAATAGGAATACCCGTCCATTTAGAAATTACTTCAGCAATATCAGCTTCTGTCACTTCTTCCCGTAAAAGAGATTTACCGCTATGCTGTGCTTGAGAAAGTTCTGTTTCAGCAGTTTCTAACTGACGATGTAAATCGGTTAACTTACCATATTTCAACTCAGCAGCCCGATTTAAATCATAATCCCGTTCTGCTTGCTGAATTTCTACATTAATTCTGTCAATTTCTTCTTTTACCGACTGAATTTTAGTAATCACATCTTTTTCCGACTGCCATTGACCGCTTAAAGCACGCTGCTCTTCTTTAAAATCGGCGAGTTCTTTTTCTAACCTTTCCAAACGTTCCCTTGAAGCTACATCGCTTTCTTTTTGCAGCGATAGCTTCTCCATTTCTAACTGCAAAATCTTGCGGTCGATTTCGTCTAATTCTTCTGGTTTAGAAGTAATTTCCATCTTCAACCGTGCAGCTGCTTCATCAACTAAATCAATCGCTTTGTCCGGTAAAAAGCGGTCGGTGATATAGCGATTAGATAAAGTAGCAGCCGCAACCAAAGAACTATCCGCAATCCTTACCCCGTGGTGAACTTCATACCGTTCCTTCAAACCGCGAAGAATCGAAACAGTATCTTCCACGGTAGGTTGGTCAACGTAAACCTGTTGAAAGCGTCTTTCTAAAGCTGCATCTTTTTCAATATATTTACGATATTCATCTAAAGTAGTCGCACCAATACAGCGTAATTCACCCCGAGCCAACATCGGTTTGAGTAAATTACCAGCATCCATCGCACCTTGAGTAGCACCAGCCCCAACTACGGTATGGATTTCATCAATAAATAGAACGATATTACCTTGAGACTCAGTAACTTCTTTCAATACAGCTTTGAGACGCTCCTCGAATTCTCCTCGGAACTTCGCACCCGCAATCAAAGCACCCATATCCAAAGCTATCAGCTTGCGGTCTTTGAGCGATTGGGGTACATCACCCGCGATAATTCGTTGAGCTAAACCTTCAGCAATTGCTGTTTTACCAACACCAGGTTCGCCGATTAAAACCGGGTTATTCTTAGTACGTCGCGACAAAATTTGAATGGTACGACGAATTTCGTCATCTCTTCCAATCACCGGGTCAAGCTTACCTTCACTAGCAGCTTCAGTTAAATCCCGTCCATACTTTTCCAGAGATTGATATTTACCTTCTGGATTTTGGTCAGTCACTTTTTGACTCCCTCTTATTTGCTTGATGGTATCTTTTAATTTCCTTTCGTCTATGCCGAATTCTTTAAATAAGTTTTTACCGAAGCGGTCATCCCTAGCATAAGCTAGCAATAGATGTTCAATAGAAATATATTCGTCACCAAATTCCTTACGGTATCCATCCGCTCGGTCTAAAAGAGTATCTAAGCTGCGTCCCAAGTATACAGAACTGCTACTACCAGACACCTTCGGTTGACTTTTGATAAAATCTTCAGTGCGCTCTTTAATTTTCTGAGGATTCGCACCCACCTTAGTAAAAGTCGGTGCAGTCAATCCATCCTGTTCCAGCAGAGCTTTCATCAAATGCTCGCTTTCAATCTGCTGCTGTTGATATTGTTTTGCAGTCTCGGGAGTATGAGTGATAGCCTCCCAAGCCTTTTCAGTAAATTGATTTGGATTAGTAGGTTGCATAGTCTTTGTAAAAAAGTTTACAAACGTATTACCACAAAAAAATGAAAAATAAACAAATATTTCTATAAAACATTCTAAAAATAAGCGTGCAGTTTACAGGGTCGGTGTTCACCCCTGAGTTTGTGGTATTTTCCTAAATTCAGGTCAAAGGTCAAAGGTCAAAGGTTAAAGTTAATATTTCTGAGTTTTTAATTCCTAACTCTTAACTCCTAACTTGTCTCCCAATCTCCCCATCTCCCCATCTCCCCATCTCCCC